>NZ_RCAA01000057.1:31426-38638 GCF_003628475.1 Enterobacter sp. R1(2018)
CGCGCAAAAGCCGCCGCCATATCCGCTCGCTTCGGCGCGGCTTTGTCGACCAGCTCAGCAGCAGGCCGCAGCGCAACGAGAATCAGTTTGAGTCGCTGGTTTATCACCACATCAGCCAGCTGAGCAACAGCAAGGATGTGACGGCGCGACGCTGGCTGCTGCGCTGGGGCGTGGTGCTGCTGAACTGTTCGCACGTAGTGTGGCAGCTGCGCGGCTGGGGATCCCGGTCGGATCCGCTGTCGAACGTGCGGGATATTTGCCTGCATACGCTGCGCGACGTAATGAGCGAACGCGGCGTACAGCAACGGCCGCTGGGGGAAGCGCTGCGGGAGCTGCAAAGAATATGCGATAGCCTGTCCCATCACCATAATCCTCAGGCGCGGGACCTGGCGGGGATCATCTGGCGGCTTTACTGTTCGCTATCGCAGCTGGAGCAGGCGCCGCCTGCCGGTACGCTGACAGGCGGCAACTGATTTATTTAATCACGCCACAGGCGTAGCGCTCGCCTCCGCCGCCAAGCGGTTTTGGCTCATCGGACATGTTATCGCCGCCAACGTGGATCATCAGCGCTTTGCCCTTCACCTCATCAAGCTTTTTCAACCGCGGTGCCGTGACGGGCTCGGTGGCTTTACCATCGTTATTCACAACCAGAACGGGCAAATCTCCCAGATGACCTGTGCCTTCCGGTCCTAAATGTTTACCGGTGTGCTGAGGATCGAGGTGCCCACCCGCAGCTTCTGCGGCTGAGGGTTTACCATCTTTTAAAGCGGGTGCACAGGTGCCGTTGGCGTGAATATGGAAGCCGTGCTCGCCTGGGGGCAGCGTGCGCAGGTCGGGCACCAACTCCAGACCCTTATCGGTTTCATTGAGGGTGACCACGCCGACGGAATCGCCAATACCCTGCGGGGTGACGAGATTCATTTCTACTTTTTCGCTTGCCGCCTGCGCCGCAGCGCAGGTGAAAAGCGCTAATAAAGCCAGATTAAAACGCTTCATGCTACCTCCCGGGTTATCTTTTCGCCTGTTAAGCATAGGCCACAAGCGCAGTTTTCACCGGGAGGCGAACGTTTTTCAGGATTAAGGCACGTCGTAACCCAGCGCCGCTTTACGGATCCGGAACCACTGCTGACGGTTCATTTCCACAGACAGAGAGTGGATAGCCGAACGCACGCGCTCGATTTTGCCGGAGCCGATAATCGGCAGCGGCTGTGACGGTAGACGCATTACCCAGGCATAAACAACCTGCTCGATAGTTTGCGCGCCGGTTTCATCCGCCACGGCCTGCAGTTCGTCACGCAGCGGCTGGAATGATTCGTCGTTAAACAGGCGACCGCCGCCGAGGCAGGACCAGGCCATGGGGCGAATGCGCAGCTGCTGGCACTGATCCAGCGTGCCGTCGAGAATCGCCGGCTGATGAACCGGCGAAATCTCAACCTGGTTGGTGGCAAGGGTAAACGGCAGGCGCGACTGCAGCAGCGTAAACTGGGCAGGCGTAAAGTTAGAGACGCCGAAATGACGCACTTTTCCGCTCTGATGCAGCGCGGTGAAAGCTTCGGCCACTTCGTCAGCGTCCATTAACGGATCCGGGCGATGAATCAGTAATAAATCCAGGTAGTCGGTGGCCAGTTTTTGCAGCGAGGCTTCGGCGCTGCTGATGATGTGGCTGCGATCGGTGATGTAATGACCCAAAGCGTGATGCGGATTAGCGGTGGTGGCAATCCCGCACTTCGTCACGATTTCCATTTTCTGGCGCAGATGCGGCACCAGGCGCATCGCTTCGCCGAACGCCGCCTCGCAAAGATAGCCGCCATAAATATCAGCGTGATCGGCCGTGGTTATGCCTAATTCGACATGCTCTTCAATAAAACTCGCAAGCTGGCGTGGCGACATATTCCACTCCATCAAACGCCAGTACCCCATTACCAGACGTGAAAATTCCGGCCCCTGCGGGGAAATCGTAATGCGCTGTACCATAAAGCATGACCTCAATAATGGATAAATTCTGCGACGGAGTATAACGGGGTTAAGCGATTAAAAAAGTGAGGGTTGCTGCGGTTCTTCGGATGCAGAGGTATTGTTTGCTCGTACCTTGCGCAAAAAACGCTGGCGGCAAAGGCGCAGCACCTCTTGTTTCTGCGCATCGCTCATTTGCTGCCAGTTAAATCTTTCGTCCCGGCTGCGCATGCAGCCGCGGCAAAAGCCGCGTTCGTCCGACTGGCAGATGCCACGGCACGGACTTTGGATTGGAAAAAACTCAAGCTGTTCTGGCACTCACGTTCCCCGTTATTAACCTTCCTACAATTGAAGCCCGACAATCGCAGTGTTGCAAGCGAGCAGCGCTGATTATTGCCGTCCGCTTTATCACGCGGACAAATATTCACGGCCGCCGATAAATTAAGGTTCCCCTAATCTTCACCCATTAGGCTATGCGCATGTTCAAAATTAGCAAAAACGATTATGGCCTTTAGCAAAAAGTTACACTGTAACGATACAAAGTTTAATCTTTGCTGCGCACTTTTCTTCACCTTAATCAACGCGCTCTTTATTCAACGCAGCTGGCAAATCATCGCTCCCCACTCTCTGCACAACTGGCTGTTTGCGGCCTCTGTCCCCGTGGTGCTGTTCTGCGCCTGGCTGACTGTTTTCAGCGCGATCAATATCCCATGGCTGCGTAAGCCCATGCTGGTGCTTCTTGTGCTGGGCTGCGCGGCGAGCAACTACTTTATGTATACCTACGGCGCCGTCATCGACAAAAGCATGATGGTGAACGTATTTGAAACCGACTCGCAGGAAGCCGTCGCCCTCATCACCCCGCAGCTGATACTTTGGCTATCGCTGGCCGGTTTAATACCCGCGATTATTCTCGCGGCGATTAAAATTAAGCCCGCGCGCTGGTGGCATATTTTCCTGACCCGTCTGGTGGGTATTTTAGCCGCGCTGCTGGTAATTATTCTGGTCGCCTCCGTCTTTTATAAGGATTACGCCTCGCTGTTTCGCAATAACAAAGGCGTGGTGAAGATGGTGACGCCGGCCAATTATATCAGCGCCATTAGCCGCTACAGCAAAGAGCGCTGGTTTGCAGGAGACGCGACGCTGCTGCGCCTTGGCGAAGACGCCCGTAAGGGGCCGCTCATTAGCGGGCAGAAAAAGAAAACGGTGGTGGTGCTGGTGGTTGGGGAGGCCTCCCGCGCGGAAAATTATTCGCTCGGCGGCTACGCCCGGGAAACGAATCCGCAGCTGAAAAAACAGGGGGTGATCTACTTCCCGGATGCTTCTTCCTGCGGCACCGAAACTGCCGTTTCCGTGCCCTGTATGTTCTCGGGCATGCCAAGGAAAGCGTACGATGCCGATCTCGCCCGTCATCAGGAAGGCCTGTTGGACGTGATGGCCCACGCCGGGATAAATCTTCTGTGGCGCGAGAACGACGGCGGCTGCAAAGGAACCTGTAACCGCATTGCGCACACCGATATGACGCAGTGGCAGCTGGCCGGGCTGTGTAAGAACAAATCCTGCATTGATGACGCCCTGCTCTACCGGCTGGATAACGTGCTGGACGGCGTGCGGCAGGATTCGGTGATTGTCCTGCACCTGATGGGCAGCCATGGCCCGGCCTACTATCAGCGCTATCCGGAGAGGTTCCGCCGTTTCACGCCAACCTGTGACAGCAACCAGATCCAGGACTGCGACCGCCAGGCGCTAATCAACACCTACGACAACACGATTTTGTATACCGACGATGTCGTCAGCCGCACCATTGATATGCTCAAAGCGCGTGCGGATAAATTCAATACCGCGCTGGTTTATCTCTCCGACCACGGTGAATCTCTCGGCGAAAGCGGCATTTATCTGCACGGTACGCCTTATATGCTCGCCCCTTCACAGCAGACGCATATCCCGTTCCTGTTCTGGCTGTCGAAGGATTACCAGCAAAACTTCTCGGTCAGCAAGGACTGCCTGGTAAACAAAACGGCGGGCAGCAAGGTTTCACAGGATAATATTTTTTCTACCCTGCTGGGGATGATGGATATTAAAAGTTCAGTATATCAACCGGATATGGATGTTCTGGCCAGCTGCCGCAAGGCATAACCGCCGGGCGGACGCTAAAATCGTTCGCCCGCATCTTGCGCCAGACCGATCGGTCTATTACAGTGATCGCCATGAACAGAAATCCTGCACATGACACTCGTGAACATCTCCTTGCCATCGGCGAGCAGCTTTGCCTGCAGCGCGGTTTTACGGGCATGGGTTTAAGCGAACTGTTACGCACCGCGGAGGTGCCGAAAGGCTCCTTCTATCACTACTTCCGCTCGAAAGAAGCGTTTGGCGTGGTGATGCTGGAGCGCTATTACGAAGGCTATAACCAGCGGCTGCATGAGCATTTCTGCCAGGGCAGCGGCAGCTACCGCGACAAACTGCTGGGCTGGTATCAGGAGGCGTTGACCTGGTTCCGCCAGCACAGCCGTTTAATCAGCTGCCTGACGGTAAAACTGTCGGCCGAGGTCTGCGACCTTTCCGAAGATATGCGCGCCGCGCTGGACAAAGGTGCCGCGCAGATAATCAGCCAGCTGGCAAACGCGCTGGAAAAAGGCCAGGCGGAAAAAAGCCTGACGATCGAGGGCGATACGCTGAGCCTTGCCCAGACTATTTACGCCCTGTGGCTGGGTGCCAGCCTGCAGGCGAAGATTTCCCGTAGTGCGGTACCGCTGGAAAGCGCGCTTATCTATGTGAATCGTTTAATAGCGGAGCCTGTCTCCTGACGGGCTTTTTTTATTTCACCCATTACTAGACGACCGGTCTACTCAAGGATATTACATGTCAGCAGATAAATTATTTACCCCGCTAAAAGTGGGCGCGATTACCACGCCAAACCGCGTTTTTATGGCTCCGCTGACGCGTCTGCGCAGCATCGTGCCCGGCGACATTCCGACCCCGCTAATGGGCGAGTACTACCGCCAGCGCGCCAGCGCCGGGCTTATCATCAGCGAGGCGACGCAGATTTCCGCGCAGGCTAAAGGCTACGAAGGCGCGCCTGGCCTGCACAGCGCCGAACAGATCGAAGCGTGGAAAAAAATCACCGCTGGCGTGCACGCTGAAAATGGCCGCATCGCCGTACAGCTCTGGCACACCGGGCGTATCTCCCACTCCAGCCTCCAGCCAGATGGCCAGGCTCCTGTGGCGCCATCCGCTATTTCTGCCGGTACCCGCACCTCGCTGCGTGACGAAAATGGCCATGCGATCCGCGTTGACACCTCCATGCCGCGGGCGCTGGAAATCGAAGAAATCCCGGGCATCGTTAATGATTTCCGCCAGGCGGTGGGCAACGCCCGCGACGCCGGTTTTGACCTCGTTGAGCTGCACTCGGCGCACGGATACCTGCTGCATCAATTCCTTTCTCCTTCCTCTAACCACCGTACCGACCAGTACGGTGGCAGCCGTGAAAACCGCGCCCGCCTGGTACTGGAAGTGGTTGATGCCGTGAGCAAAGAGTGGAGCGCCGATCGTATCGGCATTCGCGTTTCGCCGGTAGGCACTTTCCAGAACGTCGACAACGGCCCGGACGAAGAAGCCGATGCGCTTTATCTGATTGAAGAGTTAAGCAAGCGCGGCATCGCCTATCTGCACATGTCCGAGCCGGACTGGGCTGGCGGCAAGCCTTATAGCGAAGAGTTCCGCCGGAAAGTGCGCGAGCGCTTCAGCGGCGTGATTATCGGCGCGGGTGCGTATACGCCTGAAAAAGCTGAAGATCTCATCACTAAAGGATTAATCGACGCGGTGGCCTTTGGTCGCGACTATATTGCAAACCCTGACCTGGTTGAGCGTCTGCACCGTAAAGCCGAGCTTAACCCGCAGCGTCCGGAATCCTTCTACGGCGGCGGCGCGGAAGGCTATACCGATTACCCAACTTTATAATCCCTTTCATTGATAGCGGCGCGCAAACGCCGCTATACTTATCCGACATTTAAAAAACGTTTTGCGTTTTTAAACGTTTAATTCTAAGAGGATTTTATGCGCTTACTTCACACCATGCTGCGTGTTGGCGATCTGCAACGCTCCATCGAGTTCTACACCAAAGTGCTGGGCATGACCCTGCTGCGTACCAGTGAAAACCCTGAATACAAATACTCCCTGGCGTTCGTCGGCTACGGCCCGGAGAGCGAAGAGGCGGTGATCGAACTGACCTATAACTGGGGCGTGGAGAGCTACGATCTGGGCAACGCCTATGGCCATATCGCCCTGAGCGTGGACAACGCAGCCGAAGCCTGCGAACGCATTCGCAACAACGGCGGCAACGTCACCCGCGAAGCGGGCCCGGTAAAAGGCGGCAGCACCGTTATCGCTTTTGTTGAAGATCCGGACGGCTACAAAATTGAACTGATTGAAAGCAAAGACGCGGGTAAAGGTCTGGGCAACTAATTCTCTGGCGGGCGCGTTTTGCGCCCGTTAGCTTCCCTTCCCGAAATTTGCCATAATGCGCGCTGCATTTTCCCCGTATTAAGAGATCCTGATGTCTGACAACACGCAATTGCCTGGCCTGTGCGACCGTTTTCGTGGTTTTTATCCGGTAGTCATTGACGTTGAAACCGCAGGTTTTAACGCCAAAACCGACGCGTTGCTGGAAGTGGCCGCCATTACGCTGAAGATGGATGCGGACGGTTGGTTGACGCCTGATGAAACGCTGCATTTCCATGTCGAACCTTTCGAGGGTGCCATCCTCGAGCCGGAAGCGCTGGCCTTTAACGGCATCGATCCTCATAACCCGTTGCGTGGTGCCGTCAGTGAGTACGAAGCCCTGCACAGCATTTTTAAAATGGTGCGCAAAGGCATTAAGGATAGCGGCTGTAACCGGGCGATTATGGTGGCGCACAATGCCACCTTCGACCACAGTTTTATGATGGCCGCAGCGGATCGTGCCTCCCTGAAGCGCAATCCGTTCCACCCGTTTGTGACCTTCGACACTGCGGCCCTTAGCGGCCTGGCGCTGGGCCAGACCGTGCTGGCGAAAGCCTGCATTACCGCGGGCATACAGTTCGACAGTAGCCAGGCGCACTCCGCGCTGTATGATACGGAACAAACCGCCCTGCTGTTTTGCGAAATCGTTAACCGCTGGAAGCGGCTTGGCGGCTGGCCGCTGCCGATGCCGGAAGCGTCGGCGCCTGAAGCCTGAAAAAAGCTGCAAAAAAGGCCACTTTAAGTGGCCATTTTTTTGCCCGC
>NZ_RCAA01000057.1:38651-49022 GCF_003628475.1 Enterobacter sp. R1(2018)
GCCTGCGGGTGGAGAAAAGTAGCGGCTTAACTGCCGTAAACGTTAATCGCGCCGCTTAGCCGTACCGAGCGCAAATTAAGGTTCTCTACCACGGCACCGGCGTGAACCACCATATCAGCATTGTTTTGCGTCATAGTACCGATACGCTCAACGGAACCGTTGATCAGCGCCAGCGCGCTGGTTTGCTCGCGGGTGGCATCGCCGATCTCCCTGATAAGCGCGGTCATACGTAAGATTTCCTGCGCCATCTCGCTGATATGCTTCTCGGCGTTTTTCACCATGTGAACGCCTGAGCTGACGCTCGCCACGTTATCGTCGATAAGGTTTTTTATCTCTTTCGCAGCCGTTGCCGAATGCTGAGCCAGATGACGAACCTCCGCGGCCACTACCGCAAATCCTCGCCCGGAAACGCCCGCCCTCGCCGCCTCAACCGCTGCGTTAAGCGCCAGGATATTGGTCTGAAAGGCAATCTGGTCAATAACGCTGATTATCTCAACGATATGCTGGCTCGCCTGCGCCATAGATTCCATCATGCTCAGGGTTTTTTTCATCATTTCTTCGCCTTCGACCGCCATGGCGCTTGCCTGTACGGCCATGCGCGTGGTCTGGGCTGAGGTGTCGGCCGTTTGCTCAACCGCTCCGGAGATCTCTTCGATAGCTGCCGCCGTTTGTTGCAGATGCGCATAGGTTTCGTCGGTGCGATCGTTCATAGCCTTGCTGTTAGCCGCCAGCTGCTGGGTAATATCGCTGATGCCGCTGACTTGCGTACCGACATCATCCACAAGCGACCGCAGATTCAGGCCGGACTGATTTACCAGGCGCATCATCAGGCCGATATCATCCACCCGATTAAGCTGCAGCAGTTCTGCCTTCTGACCGGAAACGATCTTCTGCATCTGCTGCACGATAGTTCTTACCGGCCTGGCAACCTGACGCTGCAGCAGCCCGTTCAGGCAGATAAACAACCCAACCGCGACGGCTATCTGCACGCCGGCGTTCAGCCCGGAGAAAGGCAGCACGATTGTAGCGAGCGTGGGGATCAGTACCGCCCCGGACAGGCGTTTTGAAAGCGAAATCCGCTGAAAGGTCGACAGCACGCTCTTCCAGCCGCGGCGAATCACCAGTCCTTTATAAAAGCGCAGATGTCGGGCACGTTTTTCCCTTACGGCCCGGTATAACTCCTCGCCTGCCTGCACCTCGTTTCTGTCCGGCACGGTCCGTACTGAGATATATCCTGTCAGCAGACCCTGATGATAAACGGGCGTGACGTTCGCTCTTACCCAGTAATGATCGCCGTTTTTGCAACGGTTTTTCACCATCCCCGTCCAGCTGTCGCCCTGCTGTAAAGTCGCCCACATGTCGGCAAAGGCTTCCGCGGGCATATCTGGATGACGGATAAGATTGTGCGGCTTGCCAATTAACTCTTCTTCCGTGAATCCGCACGTCTTAATAAAGGCCGAGTTAGCATAAGTAATATGGCTATGTATATCAGTGGTCGACATTAAAGCCTCTCCCGTTTTAAGGAGTAGCTCCTGCCCGGAAACCGGGTTATTTATTCGCATACGAATCCCGTGCTGAAAGAAGAACGCAAACCCACGACGTTGGCAATCAGGTGATGGTCTTTTATTTATGCGCAAAGGGGGCCGCAAATGGCGCTATACTTATATAATTTCATCAAGTTGGGAAGATTTATTTATTGGCGCAGGGGGTAAAAATGGAGTTGTAATTAGCTTAAGGATTATTTGTAAAATATCTGTGATGTAAAATTAAGCTGCAAAGATAATATATTCCCTTAAAGCAAATTGAGTCATATTTTTTATTTCAGTTTTATGACGCTTCCTGCACTAAATAAGCGCAGGAAGAGAGGCTGTCAAATACTATCCTGTTTACGACGCTGCAGTTTGAAGACGCCAAACAGGATAAGGATCCACAGGGGTAATAACGTTGCCGAAAGGCGCATATCCTCCATGCCGCACATCAGCGCCAGAATCATCAGCATAAAGGCGATGCACAGATAGTTACCTGACGGATAAAGCAGCGCCTTGAACCTGGTTTCACGCCCGGCGCGGCGCATGGCCCTGCGGAATTTCAGATGCGCCAGCGAAATCATGATCCAGTTCAGCAGCAGTGTCGCCACCACCAGCGCCATCAGCAGGCCGAAGGCTTCGTGCGGCAATAAATAGTTAAGCAGCACGACCAGCGAGGTCATCGCCCCTGAAAGGATAAGAGAATTGACCGGCACCCCGCCGCGGTTAACCCTGGCGAGAAATGCCGGCGCGTTGCCCTGTTGAGAAAGGCCAAACAGCATGCGGCTGTTGGAGTAAACGCCGCTGTTGTAGACCGACAAAGAGGCGACCAGAATGACGAAGTTAAGCGCGGAGGCGACAAAGGTGCTATCCAGCTCGTGGAAGATCATCACAAACGGGCTGCTGCCGGCGCTGATTTCCATCCAGGGATAAAGCGACAGCAGCACCACCAGCGAACCGATATAGAACAGCAAAATGCGGTACACCACCTGGTTAATGGCCCGGGGGATCGTTGTCTGCGGCGAACTGGCCTCGGCCGCGGTTACCCCAATAAGCTCAAGGCCGCCGAAGGAAAACATAATTACCGCAAGCGATAATATCAGCCCGTGCCAGCCGGTAGCGAGAAAGCCGCCGTGCAGCCAGAGGTTAGCAACATCTGAACGCTCGCCGCCGCGACCGTTAACCAGCAGCCATACGCCAAAGCTAATCATTCCCACGATCGCCAGCACCTTAATCAGCGCAAACCAGAACTCCATTTCTCCGTACAGGCGCACGTTGACAAGGTTCGCCGCGTTGATAAGGACAAAGAACAGCGCCACCCACGTCCAGGTCGGTATTTCCGGAAACCAGTACTGCATATAAATGCCGGCAGCGGTCAGCTCCGCCATGCCCACCAGCACGAACATCACCCAGTAATTCCAGCCGGAAAGAAAGCCGGCAAACGGCCCCCAGTATTTAAAGGCAAAGTGGGCAAAGGAACCGGAAACCGGCTCCTCCACCACCATCTCGCCGAGCTGTCGCATAATCAGAAAGGCGATAACTCCGGCGACACCATAACCCAGCAGCACCGCGGGCCCTGCCATCTGAATGGCGGGGCCAACGCCCAGAAACAATCCGGTGCCAATAGCGCCGCCCAGAGCAATCAGTTGAATATGTCGGTTCTGCAAACCTCGTTTTAGCGCCCGTTCATTTTCCGGCGCCCCGTGCGGGCTTTGTGGCTCGGCCGCAACTGACGTGTTATTCACGTCTTTCTCCTGTGTCTTTCTATCGAGGGGGCACCTTTTAACATTTGAAGAGGGCAGTAGCAAGGAAGGGAAAAGGCATAAAAAAAACCAGCCCGTTAAGGGGCTGGTTTTTAATCAGCTTGCGAGATTTATTCAGCGTCAGGCGTTTCTGACTTATATTTCTCGGCGGTTTCTTTAATCAGCGTCTGCAGTTCACCGCGCTGGTACATCTCGATAATGATGTCACAGCCGCCGACCAGTTCGCCATCAACCCACAGCTGCGGGAAGGTCGGCCAGTTGGCGTATTTTGGCAGTTCTGCGCGGATATCCGGGTTCTGCAGGATGTCCACATAGGCAAAACGCTCGCCGCAGGCGGAGAGCGCCTGTACCGCCTGGGCTGAGAAACCGCAGCTTGGCAGTTTCGGCGAGCCTTTCATATAGAGAAGGATCGGGTTCTCTGAGATCTGGCGCTGGATTTTTTCGATTGTGCTCATTGTCTTGCTTCCTCAAACCTTTTTACGGCAGTAGCCTGCCATTGTAGCGAGTTGCGCCCCCGGCAGAAAACACCAAATTTCGCATGGTTATTCCCTGACCTGCGGGGAATGCTAAACATGTTTTAAGAATAACACTTTTCATCAGCAGGCAAATCTTCAAAATGCCCCATCTTCGATCAATAAATCGTCTTATAAGTAAATAATTGGTCAATTTTTTTGCGCCTGATAACGAAACCTTATGTTGCAGAGTAAAAGGCTATTAACTTTATAGCTTCTTATAGATTAGAATCGGCTGGTTTCAAAAATCATACGCAGGCATGGTGGCATTCACCCTGCCTTCATTCTATCAGGGGATTGTCGAGTGGCGCGGATAACAAAAATCTCTATCACGCTCTGTGCTCTGCTCTTTACCTTGCCTTATACACCTTTGACGCAGGCCTCCGGGCACGCGCGACCTGTTGCCACGCTTAAGGCCCCGGCAGCGAAAAGCCCAACAAAAAGCGCGGCGAAAACCAGCAAGAGTAAAGAAAAGACCAGTTCCATCTCCACCAGCAAGTCCAGCAAGAAAACGGCGGCTCCGGTAAAGAAGAAAGCAGCGGCCGCTAAAAGTAAAACCCTCGCGAAAAACACCAGCAAAAAATCTTCTCTGAAAGACATTCAGGCCGCCAAAATTCAAAGTCCCGTTTCCTCTCAGCAGTGCACGAAAGCCCGTAAAGGGCATAAAGCAAAGTGCGTGGCGGTAAAAGGCGACAAAAACCTGACTATTGCCCAGGCGCACAAAATACGGGTGCAAAAAGCGCAGAAGACGGCGATGAATAAGCTGATGGGTCAGATTGGCAAGCCGTATCGCTGGGGAGGCACCTCGCCGCGCACCGGTTTTGACTGCAGCGGCCTGGTTTATTTTGCCTATAAAGATTTAGTTAAGTTCCGCATTCCGCGCACGGCAAATGAAATGTATCACCTGCGTGATGCGGCTTCGGTCGATCGTGGCGAGCTGGAAAGCGGCGATCTGGTGTTCTTCCGCACCCGCGGGCGCGGCGCGGCCGATCACGTTGGCGTTTACGTAGGCAACGGCAAGTTTATCCAGTCTCCTCGTAGCGGTCGTGATATCCAGATTACCTCGCTGAGCGAAGATTACTGGCAGCGCCACTACGTTGGCGCCAAACGCGTGATGACGCCAAAAACCATTCGTTAATCGCGCATGGGATAAAAGATAAAGGGGCCGCATGCGGCCCCTTTTAATTAGTGCATTACTGCTGTTAAAGCACCTGCGACAATCAGGCTTAATACAACTATCGTGGTGATAACGGAAAATTTCAGATCGGTATTCATCAGCAGCTTCCTTTTTATTACGCTAAGAATATTACCCTACAAAGAGTATGTGCGAATGATTTTCCCACAATCGGGCGCAAAAATCCTCCTGGATTTATGATGATATTGGTTTTCCCTCTTCCACTTTGATAAAAGATAAGCCAAAATCCCTCGCTAATTTACTGCGTGCTATCAATTCAACGCCCTCCTCCCGTTTTATGTCGCATTCCCGACATGCAGCAGCCCAAAAGTTGCCCAAGGAGTTAGGGAACGCAAACGTTTAACAGCCGAATTATCAGGAGTTTACGATATGGCCTGGAGTGACATCTAATGGCAACAATTAAGGACGTGGCGAAGCGCGCAAACGTTTCCACCACAACCGTGTCACATGTTATTAACAAAACTCGCTTTGTGGCGGAAGAAACCCGCAACGCGGTTTGGGCGGCAATCAAAGAATTACATTATTCGCCAAGCGCCGTTGCGCGCAGCCTGAAAGTTAATCACACCAAAACGATTGGCCTGCTCGCCACCTCCAGCGAAGCGCCCTATTTCGCCGAAATTATCGAAGCGGTAGAAAACAGCTGCTTTGAAAAAGGCTATACCCTGATTCTTGGCAACGCGCACAACAACTTTGAGAAGCAGCGCGCCTATCTGTCGATGATGGCGCAAAAGCGCGTCGATGGCCTGCTGGTTATGTGCTCTGAATACCCGGATACGCTGCTGACCATGCTTGAAGAGTACCGCCATATTCCGATGGTGGTAATGGACTGGGGCGAAGCACGAGCCGACTTTACCGACTCGGTGATAGACAACGCCTTTCGCGGCGGCTACCTCGCCGGCCGCTATCTGCTTGAGCGCGGGCATCGCGAGATTGGCGCTATTCCGGGACAAATGGAACGCAACACCGGCGGCGGCCGTCACGCCGGCTTTATGAAAGCGCTGGAAGAAGCGAATATTACCGTTCCTGAAAACTGGATCGTGCAGGGGGATTTCGAACCGGAATCCGGTTACCGCGCCATGCAGCAGATTTTAAACCAGCCGCATCGTCCAACCGCCGTTTTCTGCGGTGGGGATATTATGGCGATGGGGGCGATTTGCGCGGCGGATGAGATGGGCCTGCGCGTGCCGCAGGATATTTCCATCATCGGCTACGACAACGTGCGCAACGCCCGCTATTTCACCCCTGCGCTGACCACCATTCATCAGCCGAAAGACTCGCTGGGCGAAACCGCGTTCAGCATGCTGCTCGACCGCATCGTCAATAAACGTGAAGAGTCGCAGACCATTGAGGTGCATCCGCGTCTGATTGAACGCCGTTCGGTCGCCGACGGCCCGTTCCGCGACTACCGCCGTTAAGTTGTCCCCTGAGCCTGAGGATCTTCTTCAGGCTCCTTTAGCCATTCCTGATTCATCGTCTCGCTGTCCCCCAGATACTCCAGCAGCCAGCTTAACGCCGGCGAAGCATCGTTTTGCCGCCACGTCAGGCAGCAGGCCGCGTCCGGGAAAGGGTTCTCAAGCGTCAGCTCGCGCCATACCCCTGCCGCAAGCCAGGGCCTGGCGATGTGCGACGGCACCATTCCTATGCACAGGCCCGCGCTCAGGCAGTCCGAGCCAGACTGCCAGTCCGGCACCACCACACGATGCTGGTTATCCAGCAGCCAGGTAATGCGTTTGGGCAGCGAGCGGGAGGTATCTTCCAGCACCAGCGAAGGCCAGGCGCGCAGCTCTTCGTCGCTAAGAGCCTCGTCACGTTGCGCAAGCGGGTGCGCTGCGGCCACCACGCAGCGCCAGTTCAGCACGCCCATATCGCGAAACGCGTAGCGCCCTCCGACGGGAATCGCCTGCGTGGCGCCAATCGCCACCTCCACCCGTCCGTCCGCCAGCGCGTCCCACACGCCGTTGAAAACCTCCTGAAAAACGCGCAGCTCGATATCCGGAAAATGGCGATAGAAATCCAGCACCAGCTGCCGGGTTCGCTCGGGCTTAACGATATTATCCACGGCGATGGCCAAATGCCCGCGCCATCCATTTGCGATCTGCTGACACTGTTGCCGTGTCGTCATCATTTTTTTGATAACAGAACGGCCCTCTTTCAAAAAGAAGACGCCCGCGGGCGTTAGCTCAACGTCCCTGTGGCGGCGTTCAAACAGCGGAACCGCCAGCCAGTCCTCCAGCTGCCGCACCGTATAGCTGATGGCAGAAGGCACCCGATGCAGCTCCTGCGCCGCGCCGCTAAAACTCCCGTTGCGCGCCACCGCGTCTATGACTTCCAGCGAATATTCAGACCACATATTTGTGCCTGCAAAAAATTTGAATGCAATCTACAAATATTAGCGTTTCACAAGCCACTTTGCACTCCGTAGACTCTCGCCGCTGAAAACCTGCAAATAATTCAAGAGAAAACTATGCAACCATCAAAAGGATTTCTTATCTGGCTGGCTGGTCTGAGCGTGCTGGGCTTCCTTGCCACCGACATGTATCTGCCGGCCTTCGCTGCTATCCAACAGGATTTAAACACCGAGGCCTCCGCCGTCAGCGCCAGCCTGAGCCTGTTCCTTGCGGGCTTTGCCTTTGCACAGCTGATGTGGGGACCGATGTCCGATCGCTTCGGACGCAAACCGATCCTGTTAGCCGGGTTAAGCATCTTTGCGATAAGCTGCCTTGGTATGCTGTGGGTTGAAAGCGCGACGGCGCTGCTCGCGCTGCGCTTTATTCAGGCGGTGGGCGTATGTTCCGCGGCCGTAAGCTGGCAGGCGCTGGTGACGGATTATTATCCGGCGAGTCGCGCCAACCGGATCTTTGCCACTATTATGCCGCTGGTGGGGCTTTCTCCGGCGCTGGCCCCTTTACTGGGAAGCTGGATCCTCAACCATTTCGACTGGCAGGCCATTTTCGCCACGCTGTTTGTCATCACGCTAGTCCTGATGGTGCCGACCCTGCGTTTGCGACCTCATACACGGTATCACCCGCAAACCGACGACAACCGTGTAAGCTTCCTGTCGCTGCTGCGCTCCCGCGTCTACGGCGGCAACGTGCTGGTTTACGCCGCCTGTTCGGCAAGCTTCTTCGCCTGGCTTACCGGCTCGCCGTTTATCCTTAATGACATGGGCTACAGCCCGGCTGCTATCGGCCTGAGCTATATGCCGCAAACCATCGCCTTCCTGATCGGCGGCTACGGCTGCCGCAGCGCGCTGCAAAAGTGGCAGGGGAAACAGATGCTGCCCTGGCTGCTGGCGCTCTATACCCTGAGCGTATTCGGCACCTGGGCCGTCGCGGTCAGCGGTTATGCAAACCTGACGCTGCTGCTTATCCCGTTTTGCGTCATGGCGATGGCGAACGGCGCTATTTATCCCATCGTGGTCGCCGCAGCCCTGCTGCCCTTCCCGCAGGCGACCGGCAAGGCCGCGGCGCTGCAAAACACGCTCCAGCTTGGCTTATGTTTTTTCGCAAGCCTTGTGGTTTCCTGGCTGGTCGCCACGCCGTTGCTGACCACTACCAGCGTAATGCTTGCCACCGTCGCCATGGCGATTCTGGGCTATCTGCTCCAGCGTCGTAGCAGCGCGCAGAACTGGCAGACGGCGGAGGCCGCGTCCTCGCGCATGCGGTAACCTCGGCAATAATGTAAAAAAAACGTAATTAGCTTGCTAACGATAAAGCATTGAATCATCAGATTCACAGGCATATACTCAACAGCGGCTCGATTATTATCACTATAATGAATGTATTAACGGGAGCCTGCGTGCTCCCGTTTGACTTTGGATAGTCATTATTACGGGCGCCAGCCCTTTTCTCTGTTCTACGTCGGATATCAGGCACACGGTTTTTTCCGTGCGATTTCTCACATACCCGAAATAGCGTCTACGCTGTTTTAAGGTTCTGGTCACGCTGTGATGGAGAAGCTATGAGTTCATCGTGTATAGAAGAAGTCAGCATACGAGATAATGAATGGTATCGTATCGCGAACGAAATGCTCACCCGGGCGGGGATTACCATTAACGGCCCCCACCCTTTTGATGTTCAGATTAAACATCCCGATTTTTTTAAACGCGTCCTGCAGGAAGGCTCACTGGGTTTAGGTGAAAGCTATATGGACGGCTGGTGGGATTGTGAACGTCTGGATATCTTTTTCAGCAAAGTTATTCGCGCCGGGCTGGAAAAACAGCTCCCGCATCATTTAAAAGACACCCTTCGTATCGCGGCCGCCCGGCTCGTTAATCTGCAAAGTAAAAAACGCGCCTGGATTGTAGGCAAAGAGCACTACGATCTGGGCAACGACCTGTTCAGCCGCATGCTTGACGAGCATATGCAGTACTCCTGCGGCTACTGGAAAGACGCCACCACGCTCAGCGAAGCGCAGAATGCCAAGCTTAAGATGATCTGCGATAAGCTGCATATGGAGCCGGGCATGACTCTGCTCGATATCGGCTGCGGCTGGGGCGGGCTTGCGGCATACGCCGCGCGTAACTATGGCGTGACGGTGCACGGCGTTACCATTTCTGCCGAACAGCAGAAAATGGCCCAGCAGCGTTGCGCAGGGCTGGACGTTACCATTTTGCTGCAGGACTACCGCGATCTGGACATGCAGTTCGACCGCATTGTGTCGGTAGGCATGTTCGAACACGTCGGCCCGAAAAACTACGCTACCTATTTTGAAGTGGCTGACCGCAATCTGAAGCCCGACGGCATTTTCCTGCTGCACACCATCGGCTCGAATAAAACCGACAACAATGTGGATCCGTGGATAGATAAGTATATCTTCCCCAACGGCTGCCTGCCCTCCATCCGCCAAATTGCCGACGCCAGCGAAAGTCATTTTGTGATGGAAGACTGGCACAATTTTGGCGCGGATTACGATAAAACACTGATGGCCTGGCACGAGCGTTTCCTCGCTGGCTGGCCGGAAATTGCCGATAACTACTCTGAGCGTTTCAAACGCATGTTCAGCTATTATCTGAACGCCTGCGCCGGGGCGTTTCGCGCTCGCGATATTCAGCTCTGGCAGGTGGTCTTTAGCCGCGGCGTTGAAAACGGTCTGCGCGTACCCCGCTAATACTGTACCCCCGCTTTGCCGGGGGAACAGCTTTCCTTCTGTTGTAGCCCAGGCTTAACAAAACGTGATTATCTTCACGTTTCAAAATGACTTCCTGTCACGATTTTGATCTCGCTAGCAGATATCCATTACGCTATTGGAAACCGGTTTCCATTTTGTTTCACAATCGGGCTACTTATCGGGACAATAGCAAGGATATCGCCATGAGCATGTACCAAAAGATGGTTAATGTGATTGAGCAAAAAGTAACGCCAATGGCGGGGGTG
>NZ_RCAA01000057.1:49081-58741 GCF_003628475.1 Enterobacter sp. R1(2018)
GTTTATGATTATCGGTTCTTTCCTGTTAGTTTTTATTTTCCCGCCTTTCTCGCCGGACAGCGGCTGGGGGTTCGCCCGCGCGTGGCTAAACTTTTCGCAGATTTACCGTGAACAGTTAATGCTGCCGTTTAACCTCAGCATGGGCGTAATGACGTTTTTTATCTCCGTCGGCATTGGCGCAAGCCTTGGCAAGCACTACAGGCTCGACCCGGTGATGACCGGTCTGCTGGCCTTTATGGCCTTCCTGCTGGTGGCTGCCCCCTATAAAGACGGACAGATCTCAACGCAATATTTCTCCGGCCAAGGCATCTTCACCGCGCTGATTACGGCGATTTACGCCAGCGAAATGTACGCGTTGCTGAAACGGCGCAACATCACCATCCGCCTGCCAAAAGAAGTGCCAACCGGCGTGGCCCGCTCTTTTGAGATCCTGATTCCGGTGGTGGTGATTGTTTTCACGCTTCACCCGCTCAACCTTCTGATTGAATCCGCAACCGGCATGATTCTGCCTGAGGCGATTATGCATCTGCTTGCACCGCTGGTTTCCGCCTCCGATTCGCTGCCTGCCATTCTTATCTCCGTCTTTATCTGCCAGATCCTGTGGTTCGCAGGCATTCATGGCGCGCTTATCGTGACCGGTATTATGAATCCGTTCTGGATGGCGAACCTTTCCGCCAACCAGACCGCCCTGGCCGCAGGCGCCGAGCTGCCGCATATTTACCTGCAGGGCTTCTGGGATCATTACCTGCTGATTGGCGGCGTGGGCTCTACTCTGCCGCTGGCCTTCCTGCTGTTGCGCAGCCGGGCGGTGCATTTACGTACCATCGGCAAAATGGGCGTGGTGCCCAGCTTCTTCAATATCAACGAGCCCATACTTTTCGGTACGCCGATCATTATGAACCCGGTGTTTTTCCTGCCCTTTACGCTGGTGCCAATGATTAACGCCACGCTGGCTTATATCGCCACCAGGCTCGGCTGGGTCGCGCAGGTCGTGTCGCTGACGCCCTGGACCACGCCTGCGCCAATCGGCGCTTCCTGGGCCGCAAACTGGGCGGTAAGTCCCGTAATCATGTGCCTGATTTGTATGGCGATGTCAGCTGTGATGTATTACCCCTTCCTGAAGGCTTACGAACGAACCCTGCTCAAACAGGATGAAGAGCGCAGCGCACAGGAAAACGAAAGCCCGGTTACCGCGAATTAAATATTTATTGCCCGCCTGATGGCAGGTACGTCAAACGAGGAAAAAGAATGAAATACGCATTTCCTGATAATTTCTGGTGGGGCAGCGCCAGTTCCGCGCCGCAAACCGAGGGCGAGACGCTGGCCTTCGGCAAGTCCGCCACCATCTGGGATCAATGGTTCGCACAGCAGCCCACGCGTTTCCACAACGGCGTCGGCCCGGCGGATACCTCCACCTTTTATCAGCACTGGAAGCAGGACATCGCGCTGCTCAAGGCGCTTAACCACAATACTTTTCGCACCTCCATTTCCTGGGCGCGCTTAATCCCGCAGGGGCGTGGAGAAGTCAATCAGGAGGCGGTGAAGTTCTACAGCCAGGTGTTTGACGAACTGCATGCCCAGGGCATCACGCCGTTTATTAACCTCTTCCACTTCGATATGCCGATGGCGATGCAGGCGCTGGGCGGCTGGGAAAGTCGTGACGTTGTCACTGCTTATGCCGACTATGCCAGAACCTGTTTCGAGCTGTTCGGCGATCGTGTTAAGCACTGGTTTACCTTTAACGAACCGGTAGTGCCGGTAGAGGGCGGCTATCTGTACGACTTCCACTATCCCAACGTGGTGGACTTTAAACGTGCGGCAACCGTTGCTTACCACACCATGCTTGCCCACTCGCTGGCGGTGAAGGCTTATCATGAACGTAACGACGGCGGCGAAATCGGGATTATCCTCAACCTCACGCCCTCCTACCCCCGCTCGCAAAACCCGGCGGATGTGAAAGCCGCGAATATTGCGGACCTGATGTTCAACCGCAGCTTCCTCGACCCGGCGCTGCGCGGCGAATATCCCCCGCAGCTGGTCGCGTTGCTTAAAGAGCATGGCCAGTTGCCGGCGTGCCAGCCGGAAGATAAGGCCCTGCTTGCGGCAGGCGTGGTGGATTTGCTCGGCATCAACTACTACCAGCCGCGCCGTATTAAATGCCGCGACTCGCAGGTGAACCCGGACAGTCCGTTCATGCCGGAATGGTTTTTTGAGGCCTACGAAATGCCGGGCCGCAAAATGAATCCGTACCGCGGCTGGGAAATCTACGAGCAGGGCATCTACGATATCCTGACCAACCTGCGCGAAAACTATAACAACCCGCGCTGTTATATCTCCGAGAACGGCATGGGCGTGGAAAACGAGCAGCGTTTCGATGAGAATGGGCAAATCCAGGACGATTACCGCATCGATTTTGTCAGCGACCATCTGAAATGGCTGCACAAAGGCATTAGCGAAGGCAGTAACTGCCTTGGTTATCACATGTGGACCTTTATCGATAACTGGTCGTGGTGTAACGCCTATAAAAACCGCTATGGTTTCGTGTCGCTGGATCTGGCCACGCAAAAGCGCACCATCAAGAAAAGCGGCGAATGGTTCCGCGAGACGGCGGCAAAAAACGGATTTGACGACCGGCGTTAAGGCAATTAAGCGGGCCCTTTCGGCCCGCCTGGCAGTGCAGGAAATTACCATGTCAAATATTAATGATGTTGCGCGCCTCGCGCAGGTCTCTAAAGCCACCGTTTCCAGGGTGCTAAGCGGCAGCCGCAGCGTCAAGGAGGAAAGCCGCCTCGCCGTGCTGCGCGCCGCTGAAATCCTGAACTACAAGCCCAACGCCATCGCCCAGTCCCTGAGCAGCCAGACGACAAACTGCGTCGGGGTCATTTGCGCCACCGAGCATATTCAGCAATCCACCGGTTACCTGCAGGCGCTGGAGAAACAGCTTAGCCAGCACCGCAAACATCTGCTGCTGCGCTTCGCCAACGACGCTAAAAGCGTCGCCCACGCGGTTCAGGAGCTTTCCAACGGCATGTGTGACGCGCTGGTCGTTATCGGCGCGCGTTTCGCGCTGCCGGCGCTTTCAGACGAGATTGTACTGATTGACTGCCTGAATCCGGCAGGCGTTAACAGCGTACAGTGCGACCGGGTCTTTGCCGCCGAAACCGCCGTGCACTATCTGTGCTCGCAGCATCGCCGACATATCGCGCTGGTTAACTTTCCGGGCGGCGAGGCGGCAACGCTGACCATGGACGGCTACCGTCAGGCGCTGCACAACTACGTGGTGCCGTTCAACCGCCAGTTGGTCATCGAGAACGAGCCGTCGCTGCGCATCGCGCTGCAGAAGCTGATTAACAGCGGCGTGAAGTTTACCGCCCTGCTGGTTACCGACGACAGCCAGGCGCAGGAAGCAGTAATGATGCTCAATCAGTATCAGCTATCGGTGCCGGAAAAAGTGATGGTGTTCAGCCTTGATGGTTCGACTCGCCTGCCCGGCGTCAGTACCATCCCGGCCATTGAATATCCGCTGGAAAACATTGCCCGCCGCGCGATGGAGCTCCTGCTGGGGGAACGCCATAACGGCGATTTAGTGCGTGGGAGTTTGCTGATCGCCTGAATAAACGACGGGTGAGCTTCTCTCACCCGCCGCCGGGGTTATTCCTTAGCCAACGCCGCGGCAAGGGTCGCTTCGCGGCTTGCCAGCACGCGCTCCACGGTATCGACGATAGCCTGGGTTTGCGGATCGATTTCGATATTAATGCGGTTGCCCAGCTTTTTGCTGCCAAGCGTGGTGCGCTGCAGCGTTTCGGGAATTAAGTGCACACAAAAACGGCTCGCCGTCACTTCGCCTACCGTCAGACTAATACCGTCAATGCCGATATAACCTTTGTGCAGGATATATTTCATCAGGCTTTTGTCGTGAATTTTAAACCAGATCTGCCGGTTATTTTCCGAGGTGAGGATTTTTGCGACTTCTGCCGTGGTCATAATATGCCCCGACATTAAATGGCCGCCGATTTCGTCGTTAAATTTCGCCGCGCGCTCTACATTTACGCTATCGCCTACGGCTAATTCCCCAAGGTTGGTGATACGCAGCGTCTCTTTCATCAGATCGAAGCTGACGCGATTGCCATCGATTTCCGTGACCGTCAGGCAGCAGCCGTTGTGCGCTACGGACGCGCCGGTTTCAAGACCGGGCAGCATGGCCTCCGGCATCTCGATAACGTGGGTGCGGAAGTTAGGTTTTTCATCAATGGAGACCAGGGTCGCGGTGCCCTGCACAATACCTGTAAACATCCTAAAGCTCCTGACGATTTAATATGTGCCACCGGCATCCCCGACGGGGCATGCCTGTATCTGTGTGCGGCACTTTAACAGTTGGAAAAAAAGCTTGCCAGTCATCATCGCGGCCCCGCTATTATTTGGCTGGCGATTTAATTAACTCTCGCTACAATAGTCTGGCTTATTCCCCTGCAATTTCTTCTTGCTGCCACAGACGGCGGCGTCTTTGTGTTTCTTATAACTAATAATAATCAGGTGTCAGTATGCAGAAGTACTTTATTGAGGCCCGCCAGTTGTTAGCTCTGGCGATACCCGTGATTCTGGCGCAGGTCGCGCAAACCGCCATGGGCTTTGTCGATACCGTAATGGCGGGCGGCTACAGCGCCACGGATATGGCCGCGGTGGCCATCGGCACTTCCATCTGGCTGCCCGCCATTCTCTTTGGTCACGGCCTGCTGCTGGCGCTGACACCGGTCGTGGCGCAGCTTAACGGCTCCGGGCGTCGCGAGCGTATCGCCCATCAAATCCGCCAGGGGTTCTGGCTTGCGGGAATGGTGTCGCTGCTGATCATGGTGGTGCTGTGGAATGCGGGCTATATCATAGGTTCAATGCACAACATCGACCCGCGCCTTGCCGAAAAGGCCGTGGGTTATCTGCACGCGCTGCTGTGGGGCGCTCCGGGCTATCTGTTCTTCCAGGTTGCGCGTAACCAGTGTGAAGGGCTGGCAAAAACCAAACCCGGCATGGTGATGGGTTTTATCGGCCTGCTGGTGAATATTCCGGTGAACTATATCTTTATCTACGGCCATTTCGGCATGCCGGAGCTGGGCGGCGTCGGCTGCGGCGTGGCGACCGCAGCGGTTTACTGGGTGATGTTCTTCAGCATGATTTCCTACGTGCGCAAAGCGCGTTCCATGCGCGATATTCGCAGCCCCGCGGGATTCAGCGCGCCGGACTGGAACGTGGTGAAGCGTCTGGTTCAGCTCGGTCTTCCCATTGCGCTGGCGCTGTTCTTTGAAGTGACGCTGTTTGCGGTTGTCGCCCTGCTCGTCTCGCCGCTGGGTATCGTGGATGTGGCCGGCCACCAGATTGCGCTCAACTTCAGCTCGCTGATGTTCGTTATCCCCCTGTCCGTAGCCGCGGCGGTCACGATCCGCGTCGGCTTCCGTCTCGGACAAGGCTCCACGCTTGATGCGCAAATCGCCGCCCGCACCGGTATCTGCGTGGGCATTGGCATGGCGACTATTACCGCGCTTTTCACCGTGACCTTCCGGGAATATATCGCCCTGCTGTATAACGATAACCCGGCGGTGGTCGCGCTGGCCGCGCATCTGATGCTGCTGGCTGCGGTCTACCAGATTTCCGATTCGGTGCAGGTGATCGGCAGCGGCGTGCTGCGCGGCTATAAGGACACACGCTCGATTTTCTTTATCACCTTTATCGCCTACTGGGTGCTGGGGTTACCGAGCGGTTACGTGCTGGCGCTTACGGATCTGGTGGTTGACCGCATGGGGCCTGCGGGATTCTGGATGGGCTTTATCATCGGCCTGACCTCCGCCGCCGTTATGATGATGCTGCGCATGCGCTGGCTGCAACGTCAGCCTTCGGCGACTATTTTGCAGCGCGCCGCACGATAAAACGCCAACGGCCGTCGTTATGGCGGCTACTTTTTCAGCGTACTGCGCAGTTGCTCAGCAATTGCGTGAAATCTTAGAGAAAATTGCGGTTTTCCCCTTGCAAGGCTTCAAGGCTGCCGCTAATATTCGTCCCCGTTGTCGCCAGACAGCCCGATGCGTTCATAGCTCAGTTGGTTAGAGCACCACCTTGACATGGTGGGGGTCGGTGGTTCGAGTCCACTCGGACGCACCATTTCTTATACCGCAGACATTTGCTAATGCCTGTAGGCCCTTGAAAATCGTTAAAACCCCAAACTTTATTATTGCGTCCACTCCCGCACCGTTTCGCCTTTATCTGTCGTGCTGATTGCCTTCTCCAAACCTCGCGCAGTGAATACCCCTTTCCTTTTGTTGCTACCTTCCGGATACGGCTAAGCCGTTCGCATTCCCCCAGGCGTTGGGCTATACCTTAGGCATAGTCATTCACAGAGGAAGGGTCATGATGGGCAAGAAGATTCTGATGCTGGTCGGCGACTACGCCGAAGATTACGAAACCATGGTGCCGTTTCAGGCGCTGCAGATGATTGGCCATCAGGTTGACGCGGTCTGCCCGGACAAGGCGAAGGGCGACTACATCATGACGGCGATCCATGATTTCGACGGCGCCCAGACCTATAGCGAAAAACCCGGTCACCGCTTTACTCTCAACGCCGACTTCGCCGCGGCGAAGGAACAGGATTATGACGCCCTGTTGATTCCCGGCGGAAGAGCGCCTGAATATCTGCGGTTAAATGACGAAGTGATCAAACTGGTGCAGGCGTTTGACGCCGCGCGCAAACCTATTGCCGCCGTTTGCCACGGCCCGCAGCTGCTGGCCGCCGCCGGAGTGCTGAAAGGCCGGACCTGTAGCGCCTACCCGGCCTGCGCGCCGGAAGTGCGGCTCGGGGGCGGACACTACGCCGATATCGGCATCGATCAGGCGCACGTTGACGGCAATCTGGTCACCGCCCCGGCATGGCCCGCGCACCCGCAGTGGCTGGCGAAATTTGCTGAAGTGTTGCAGCAGTAAGCTTTGCGAAAGCAGCTGCTAAATCGAAGGCTTAATGTCACAACGCGACGTCTGTTTACTGACTGAATGCCGGGCCTGATATATCACGAGCGCGTAGATTTTCTGATCGTCAGTTCAGGCATCACCCCGCTGCTTCCTTTCACCTTACGCCCGGCCAGCACCTCGAACAGAAGGGTGACCGCCTGACGGGCGACCTCGTCCAGGTGCATATTCACCGCCGTGAGCTGCGGCCGGGATTCCCGCGCCCGGATGCCATCGTAGCGCGTAACCAGCCGCATCCTTTCCGGTATCGCGGTCCCGGTTTCCAGAAACGCGCGCACGGCCCCGCTGGCAAAGGTGTCGACTAAAACCAGCACGCCATCCACCGCCGGATCGTCCTGTAATAATCGACGTGCGGCCTGATAGCCTGCCGTTTCGCCTTCACTTTCATTAAGATAATAAATTACCGCCTCCTGCCGTCCTTCGCACCAGCGCCGGTACGCCGCTTCCGTTTCAAGGGTAGAGGTCCGGCGGGTATTTCCGATAAAGAGCGCGCATTTGCTGGCTCCCGCAGCCTGCAGATGGGCCAGCAGCAGCTCAGCCGTTGCGCCCGAATGCAGATCGACCCAGGGAACCGGCGTCGCCGTTCCCGGCGTGCGGCCAAGGGTGACGCAGGGAATGCCTGCCAGCTCAAGCGCCTGCAGCTGCGGATCGTTTTCGGCGGGCTCAATCAAAATCGCGGCATCGAAGCTGACCATCTCCAGCGGGCTTTCGCCCGGCGGGACAAGAATCAGCGCGTGCTGCTTTTCCAGGGCCATAATCGCCGCAGTTAAAGCCACCTCCATCATAAAGCCGAGCTTCGAGGCGCCTGAAGCAATGGTCAAGGGGACGGAAGAGAGCAAGGCGATGGTATTGGTTTTTCCGGTACGCAGCTGGCGGGCGCGAATATTCGGCGTGTAGTTTAGCGCCTGAATCGCCTCTTCAATGCGCCGCCGCGTCCCGGGCTCAACAAAACGAGTGTTGTGCAAAGCGTTCGATACCGTGCCGGGCGACACGCCGGCGTGGCGGGCGACATCAACTAACCTGGCGCGTTTTTTATCTTGAGCTGGCATGGGCTTAGCGGCCTCCTGAATCTTTCCGCTTAGGGTAGCATATTGTTCAATATATTAATTTTGTCTCTAAGGCATAACAAAATCATATTAAAAAGCGGCTGTTTACAGTAGCCCGGCGGGGGTCAGGCATATTACATTCGCCTTCATTAAAACGTTTTAATGGCAATTTTACTTCAGGAGGCAATGTGTCAGACTCAACACAGAGTGCGGGGTTTACCCTCGGGCGTCGTCCCAGCGGACTGACGCTGGCGATAGCGGAAAAAAGCTACGGCGGCTATACGCTCTTCGCACCGCAAACTGCCGAAGGGCGGGTCTATCTGGTCGATGAACGGGGAGAAGTGGCGCATCAGTGGCGGTTACCGGTTCGCGCCGGTCGGGATGCGGTTCTGCTGCCCAACGGCAATCTGGGGTATAACGGCAGCCACCCTACCTCGGCGAACCTCTATCCGGCGTGGGATCTCTGGCACGGCGGAGACTTCTATGAGGTCACCCCGGATAATGAAATCGTCTGGCATTACGAAGATATTTTCCATCATCATGACGCCCAGTGGCTCGCCAACGGCAATCTGCTGTATACCGCCGCCGCGCCCTTACCTGCAGAAATTGCCGCACGCGTGATCGGCGGCGATCCCCGCCGGGATGCGCCGGACGGTATCATTCAGAGCGATGTCGTCAAAGAGGTTAACCGCGACGGCGAGGTGCTCTGGGAGTGGCGAGCCTGGGAACATCTGTCGCCGGAGGATTTTCCCGTCCATGAGATCTTCGACCGTCGCCACTGGCCAATGATTAACGGCCTGTCCGTTACGCGTGACGGGCTGGTGCTGATGAGCCTGCGCACCACCTCGGGCGTGATTGCCGTTAACAAAGAAAGCGGCAAGGTTGTCTGGCATGCGGGTCCGGAAGTGGTTGCCCAGCAGCATACGCCGGTTGAGATGGAAAACGGCGCGATTCTGGTATTCGATAACGGCAACCTGCGCCCCGGCGTGACTTCGCCGCACTCAACGGTGCTGGAGTTCGATCCGCAGACTAAGGCCGTCACATGGCAATACCGCGATATTTTCCCGCCGGCCTTTTTCTCGCCCTATATGGGCAGCGCGCAGCGCCTGGCTAACGGCAATACTTTTATCTGCGAATCGGCGTTCGGCCGCCTGTTTGAAGTGACCCCGCAGGGCGAGACCGTCTGGGAATATATCATTCCACATTTCAATGAATACCCGGAAAATTTAAGCCAAACCCTGATCCCCGGTAAGCATAACAGCGCTTTCCGCGCGCACCGTTATCCTGCCAGCGCGGTTCCGTGGCTGAAATAATCTTTCTCCGCCAGCGCCGCTGGCGGCTATTTTCTGACGTCCCGGGAGGCGTATCATGTCGCAAGCTGGCTCCGCAGTGTCCGATAAAGAAGCCCTGTCCTGGCATACCAGGCTGTTGCTGGCTATTCAGCACGTACTGGTCGTCGCCGCGACGCCGATCACGGCGGTATTTCTCATCGCCAAAGCACTTCACTTTTCCGAAGCGGTCACCACATCAGTATTAAGCGCAACTTTTCTGATGTGCGGGCTGGGGGCAATCGTGCAAAGCCTCGGCATCGGTCGCATCGGGGCGCGCC
>NZ_RCAA01000057.1:58801-69145 GCF_003628475.1 Enterobacter sp. R1(2018)
GATCGCGATTTTCGTCGCCATCGCTTTGCAGACCAATATCCAGACGGCGGTGGGCGCGGTGATGTTAACGTCGCTGTTCTACTTTATCGCCCTGCCGGTTTTCCGCCGCTGCCTGCATCATTTTCCACCTTTTATTATCGGCATCATGCTGCTGTTGGTTTCCGTTAACCTGATTCGTCTGTATGGCGGTTTAATTACCGGCCAGCCTGGAAGCGCGCACTTCGCGCCGCCGGATAGCATTGCGCTGGCGCTGGGAACCATTCTGATAACCCTTATCTTCGCGCTTGCGTTTACCGGCATCCTGCGCCAGCTGTCAGTGCTGTTTGGCCTGCTCGGAGGCACCTTTCTGGCGATAGCGTCAGGCAGCGCTGATTTCAGCGCCGTCAGCCACGGCCCCTGGTTCAGCATCCCGCAGCTGTTCCCGTTCGGCTGGCCGATCTTCAACCTTTCTGCTTCGCTGCCGCTGCTCGTATACGCGGTTATCTCTATGGCCGAAGCGGCCGGGCAAACGATCGCGACCGCGGAGATCGTCGGCTCAACGCAGGACGTTCATAAGACCATCCCCCGCACTATCCTGGGTGACGCCATCATGTCATTGCTTGGCGGAATGTTCGGAACCTCCCTGATCATCACCTCCGGCGAGAACATCGGCGTGGTGCGCACGACCAACGTGAAATCGCGCCACGTCACGGCAATAGCGGGACTGCTGTTAATTCTGATCGCGCTGTTTTCTCCCCTGGTTCGCCTTGCGGCCGGCCTGCCCGGCCCGGTTGTTTGCGGTACGGCGGTCATCGTCTTTAGCATAATCGGGGTTATCGGCATTGATATGATTGCCCGTGAACCCCTGCACGCGCCGGGGAAAACCTATGCTTTGGCCGCAGGGCTGGTGATGGGAATGCTGCCAATCCTCGTTCCGGGGCTGTATCAGAATTTCCCCGCGATAGTACAGATGATCTTTGGCAACGGGATGGCGGCAGGCACTCTGACGGCCATAGTCGTGAACTCTGTATTTCTGCTAAGTGAAAAACGCATTTCCTTACGGGAAAAAATCTAAGGGCGATCGCTTCCCCTCACGTTGCTCTGCGCGACGAAAAGGGGGAGCCGTCCGCTGCCCTTCGCGGAATATTTTTGCGTGCGTTATCACATTACTTTTCCACGAAAAACCCAGAAGACCCACGTATGGTAGGCAAGCGTGAGGGGAATGATTACCGCGCTGCCGCTCAGGACCACTAGCTGCGTCGTTTTTGAGGCGGCGTTGGCGGCCAGGCTCGTTACGCTATTTGCCGACATAACGTAAAATCCTGTCGCCATGAAAAGCACTACTGCCGCCATTAAGGCCAGGGTGACAATCAGCTGTAGCAGGCCCGGCCCGCGATTTAGCGCGATTACCATGACCGGCAGAAGCAATAAAATCACCAGCGATATCACCTTGCCCGCCGGATAAAGCCATGCCTGGCGCCAGGGAAGCGGCTCCAGAAGCATGACGGCGATACACAGCACGCAGCACAGGATGAAAAAATAGCCGCTAAGGCGCCGCGCCTGTTTGCCGACGCCCTCACCGATTCGCCAGTCTATCCAGCCGCAGCCGAGCAACATATAGATCGACATTAAGCCCAGGCCGCACAGGACGGGGAAAATATCAAACCACCTCACGGCGTCATGTAAGAGAAAATGGCTTGCCAGCGTGCCGGCGCAGGCCCCCTGGCTAAATGCCGCCAGGCAAGATGCCAGCGGCAGGACAAGGTCGAGCACAGCGCGCGCGTGTTTGCTGGCGGAGCTTCGGTATTCAAGCGCCATGGCGCGCAAAATCAGACTGAGCACCATCAGAAAAATGGGGAGATAGAGCAGGCTTAACGCTCGGGCGTACATATCGGGAAACAACGCCAGCATTCCCCCGGCCAGCAGCACCAGCCAGGTTTCATTGGCATCCCAGATGGGCAGCACAGAGTGCGCCATTCTTCGCCTTGGCTCCTCTCCTTTTATCAAAAAGAAGAGCATGCCAACGCCGAGATCCGTACCGTCAAGCATCAGATACATCAGCAGGGAAAAGAGCATGGTCGCAGCCGATAAATTCGCTAATCCTTCCATGACGATCTTCCCCCCGTTACCGTGGATATTTTCGTGCTTACGACCTCGCCGCCAGGTAGCGGTGCGGCGACGTAGCGCAGGAAGTGACGCATGCCGTAGCTGAAGACGGCCGCATACACCGCCGCCACGCTACAGCACGAAATGACGAGCCAGCCCAGCGGCAGCGCTGAAACGCCCTCGGTGGTACTGACCAGCCCTTGCACAAGCCATGGCTGCCTTCCCACTTCGGTGACCACCCAACCGGCAAGCAGGGCGATAAAGCCAGCCGGCGTCAGAATCGCCATCGTCCAGAGCACAGGGCGACAGGTGAAAAGCCTGCCGCGAAAATGCTGAACCACGGCGACTATCTGCGTGATAAACATCAGCAGCCCCAGCCCGACCATAATACGAAAAGCGAAAAAGACCGGCAGGACAGGCGGAAGCTCGGCGGCAGGAAACTCGCTCAGGCTTTTGATATGGCCGGTTAAATTGTGGCGTAAATAGAGCGAACCGATATCGGGAATAGCCAGCTCAAAATGGTTAAGCTGCGCGCGCTGGTCGGGAACGGCAAAGATACGTAGCGGCTCGCCCTCTTCGGGCGATGGCGGGTGCCATGCCGCCTCCATTGCCGCAAGCTTGACGGGCTGGTAGCGCAGCGTGTTTTCGCCATGCTGGTCGCCCAGGATAAACTGTACGGGCAGCGCTACGGCGGCAAACCACATCGCACAAACCAGCATGCAGCGTGCCGCGGATTCATCAGGGCGATGCAGAAGGCGCCAGGCGGCGATACCCGCGATCATCACGGCTACCGCGATATACGAAGCCAGCACCATATGTCCAAAACGCAGGGGAAACGAGGGCGCCGAAATAAACGCCAGCCAGTCGGCGGGCATGAAAGCGCCGCTGCCATTGCGGAGATAATTCACCGGCGTTTGCATCCATGAATTGGCCGCCAGAATCCAAAAAGCGCTGATCAGCGCCCCGAACGCCACCAGGCAGGTAACGACAAAATGTACGCGCGGGCGTATTTTACCCATGCCAAAGAGCATGACCCCGGTTAGCGCCGACTCCATGAAAAAGGCCACCAGCACTTCAAAAAAGAGCAGCGGGCCGATAAAACCGCCAGCTTTTTTCGAAAACGGCGCCCAGTTAGTGCCAAACTGAAACTCCATTACCACGCCCGACACGGCGCCAATCGCCACCGTCAGCGCAAAGATTTTTATCCAGAAGTGCAGCGCCTGCCGCGCGGCATCCCGTCCTCCCCACAGCCAGCGCGCCTCGAACCATACCAGAAACGGAGCCAGACCAAGCGTCAGGGCCGCAAGCGTGATATGCATTCCCATAGTGAGCGCAAACTGTCCGCGCGAGAGAAGCAGAACCCATTCGGCATCGGTCATTACCCATCCCCACCGCTAATAATCTTTTATTCTTCAGTATCCAACGCCCGGCTATGTTGATTAACCGTCGCGAGAAAATTGCTGACGGATAGCACAGGACGTTAAGGCTAAACAGCACTGCTTTTTCCCCGTCACTTGTCATTAACAGTAGCCGAAATACAGGGTTAAGCGAGCAGAAAGAACAAGTTACGACTACCATATTAGGGTTATAAATCATCAGCGCACCGCGGGCAGCTGGCAATGCTACAAAAGTTTGATCTTCAGAAAATCGGGAAACAAGAATTTAATTAAGGGGCGAAGATGAAAAGCGACTGGTATAAAAATGCGATAATTTATCAAATCGATACGGCACTTTTTTTTGATGCCAACGGCGATGGCTGCGGCGACCTGCAGGGCGTCACTCAACGTCTCGATTATATTCGCGGCATCGGCGCCACCTCCGTGTGGCTCAGCCCTTTCTATCTCACCCCTTTTCGCGACGGCGGATATGATGTCAGCGATCATCTGCGCGTCGATCCTCGCTTCGGCGACATTGCCGATATGGTTATGCTGGTCGAAAGGGCCGAGGAGCTGGGCCTTCACGTTATTATTGAACTGGTTCTTCAGCACACCTCAAGCGAGCATTTTTGGTTCCAGCAGGCGCGAAGCGACCGAAACTCCCCTTACCGCGACTATTATATCTGGGCCGACAAGCCGCCGAAAAAAGACGATGCGCCTATGTTTCCGGGCGTGGAAAAAAGCGTCTGGAGTTGGGATGAAGAAGCGCAGCAGTATTATCGCCATATGTTTTATCGCCACGAGCCGGATTTAAACCTCTCCTGCCCGCAGGTCGTTAAAGAAATAGAGCGCGTGATCGTTTTCTGGTTAAGAATGGGCGTTTCAGGCTTTCGTTTTGATGCGGCGTCGCATATGGTCAAGCAGGCGGGAGAAGGCAAAGAAGAGCACGGGTTTAATCTGCTGACCCACCTGAGAGATTTTATTTCCCGCCGCCGCCCTGAAACCTTGCTATTAGGCGAAGTGGACGTGGATGCCAGCCAGTATCGCCACTATTTCGGCGATAATAATCGCCTGTCGATGCTGCTCAGCTTTAACCTGAATAAAAAATTTTATGTTTCCCTCGCCCGCAAGGATGCCACCGCTCTGTTGCAGGCCATCGAAGAACTGCCCGCCCCGCCTTTCAGAGCCTGCTTTGCTAACTGGCTGCGCAACCATGATGAACTTGACCTGGACGGCCTGTCGAAAGCGGAAAAACGAGACGTGATGAAGAGCTTCGGCCCGGATAAAAATATGCATGTTTATCAAAGAGGGCTGCGGCGCAGGCTCGCGCCAATGCTAAAGGGCAATATAAAACGCCTGGCGATGGCCCACGCGGTTCTCTTCTCTTTACCCGGCACGCCGGTGCTGCGCTATGGCGATGAAATAGGGATGGGCGACGATCTGCAGCTTGAAGAACGTAACGCCGTCAGGACGCCAATGCAGTGGTCAGACTTAGCGGGCGCGGGCTTTTCCGAAGCCGATGCAGAAAAATTTATTGCGCCGGTCATTGATACCGGGCCATACGGCTATCAAAAAGTTAACGTTAACGCCTCGCTGATAAAAGACGACTCTTTATTGCATCGCGTGAGCAAGATGGCCAGGGCGCGGCTGGGCCTTAACGCAATTGGTTCAGGTACTTATCAGGTTATTAAAACCAGCAATCCGGCAATCTTTGCCGTGAGATACGACTATGGCAATAAAGGCCTGGTGCTGCTGGCCAATTTTTGCAGCAGAAAAGTGACGGCGGACATCAACGAGTCCGATATTGCCGGGCTAACGGAGTGCCTCGCCGATAAGGAATATCAGGAATCAGGATCCCTGACGCCGCCCTTTTCTCTTACTATGAATGGCTATGGCTATCGCTGGTTTTCCATTATTAAAACCCACGGATAAACCGGCCCGCCGCAGCCATTCTGATGGCAATTAATTTGCCTGCTGCTAGTTTTTTTTATGTCGAAGCTGGCGCTTTTTAAGGAAGATTAAAGCGCCCAGGCTCGCCGCGGCGAAAATCACCCTCACCGGCGTGGCCGCGTTAACACTGATTACGCTGTCTTTTGCTTCATGAGAGAAATTTCCCCTGCTCTCATGCTGCCCCTCAACGGCGTTAAAGAGGTTATCCGGACGGCGTGTGAGGTATTCATAGCCTTCCATTTGTCCGGACCAGGCTTTTTTAGCCAGCATCTTGTCCAGCCAGTGCGGAAAAACATAATTTCCCAGAATGGACTGCACGGTGGCTTTCCCGACCCACATCTCCCGCGGCGTGCTGTGCGCGGCGTTAAAAATGGCTTTTGCTACCGCTTCCGGCTGATAAACAGGCGCTACCGGGCGTGCGGGCCGTCCCAGCTTGTTACGGGCCCAGCCAAACTGTGGGGTATTGGTGCCCGGCAGATGAACCATTGTCAGGCGTATCGCGCTGCGTTGATGAATAAGCTCGCAGCGCAAAGCGTCCGTGAAGCCGCGAACAGCTGCTTTCGCGCCGCAGTAGGCGGACTGTAAAGGAATAGAGCGATAAGCCAGCGCAGAGCCTATCTGCACTATAGTTCCCTCCCGGCGCGGCGCCATCAGACGAAGCGCTTCTCTGGTGCCGTTTACTACCCCGTGGTAGGTCACGTCCGTGACGCGTTTAAATTCGTCAGGGTCGATATCCTCGAAGGGCGACATAATGGTACACATGGCCGAGTTGATCCAGATTTCGACCGGGCCGAGCTGCTGCTCTATGCTGTCCGCCGCTTGCGCCATTTGCGTCGCGTCCGCCACGTCGGCGCCGAAGGCGGCCGCGCGGACGCCTGTTTCACGCAGCTCAGCCACCGTTTCCCGCAGGCCCTGCTCGCCGCGGGCGATGACCGCGACGTCATACCCTTGTTGCGCAAAACGCAGCGCGGTGGCTCTGCCGATCCCTGCAGTTCCTCCTGTAATCACAACGACAGCCATATCTTTTCTCCTGTATGCATAGCAAGCTGTATCCTCTGGCCCGCTCAGATCGTCAGCCCGGCGGGCAATTTCATTTTTATAGCCTTAGTCAAGAAAAACGCCAGGTCGGGCGTAAAAAAGGGGCCTGTTCCGGGCAGGTGATAAAGCTATCCTTCAGAAAATAAAGCTAAAAAATCAATCTTCGCCGCCCGGGAGGTAGCCTAAAATTGACAGCAAAAAGGCCGCTTATGCGGCCTTTAAACGGTTATTTTTTATCGGGTTGTGGTTTCTTATCCCCGGATTCCGGTGCTTCTGTCGGGTCGTCTTTTTCAACAAATAACATAATCGCCTCCAGTGTATCGTTCAGATCGGCTGATAAAATGGCTGCTAAGTCATTTTTTAGTCCGATGCGCAAGGCCAGCAAATCAATAACATAGTAAAGAGGATGTCGTTACTGGCCCGGTTATAGCTGCTATTTTTTCTCTACGACTTTTAAATACTTATATTCAAGTTTTAGCCAGTCGCGTGGACGATAAAGCGCACCGCCATTTTTAAGCAATAAACACAGGGTATTTTTGAACAAAAATAACGTAAATTCACCTTTAACATTCCCCTGCGAATGTTTATACCACACCATAATTATCTCCCGACTTTTAAGGTACAGCACAAAGTAAATATAATGAGCTAACAGATTAAAACAAATAAATTCACTGCTTTAAGATTATTCTTAGTGCTACATTTTATATAGCAACGTTTCCTGTTTTTACTTGCAATAGACAGCCCCTCTACTACAATTTTTAGTCATGCGGCAAATAATGTCGCGTAAAACATTACCCTAAACATCCAAAAGTGAGGAGTAAATTATGACTCAGCATCGAGGCGGTTCAGGTAATTTTGCAGCAGATCGTGAAAAAGCATCAGAAGCAGGCCGCAAAGGTGGACAACACAGCGGCGGGAATTTTAAAAACGATCCCCAACGTGCTTCAGAAGCGGGTCGTAAAGGCGGCGAAAACAGCCACGGAGGCGGACGTAAATCCGAGTAGCTAACCTGACCGGACAGGACCGAAACCTCATCGGCATGGGTAAATTTGCTTCAGCGAATTTACCCATGTTGCCTGATATAAAAGAAAGAGCGCACCCCTGGAGCGATCATGCAAATTAAAACTATTGAAGACCTTTTTGTTCACCTTCTTTCCGATACATACAGTGCTGAAAAGCAATTAACCCGTGCCCTGCCGAAGCTTGCTCGCGCCGCTGAAAATCCTAAACTCAGCGAGGCTTTCACCAGTCATCTGGAGGAAACGCGCGGCCAGGTGGAACGCATCGATCAGGTAGTAGAGAGTATTCCTGAATTCCGTTTAAAACGTATGAAATGTGTGGCGATGGAAGGGCTGATTGAAGAAGGTCAGGAAGTGATTGATAGCGTTGATAAAGGCCCCGTGCGTGATGCAGGTTTAATTGCCGCGGCGCAAAAAGTGGAACACTATGAAATAGCGTCTTACGGTACTTTATCTACGCTTGCAGACATGCTCGGATATAAAGAAGCCAAAACGCTTCTTGGGCAAACCCTTGAAGAAGAAAAATCAGCGGACAATAAATTAACCACCCTCGCCGAATCAGGAATTAATCAAAACGCGAAGCAAAAAGGTTAAAAACCACGCCCGGTTTAAAATGCCGGGCTATTTTTTTCATTAAATTTACTCTTCTCTCACCCTTATTTTCTTCCCTGTATTAATGAAACCCACCGCTTTAAAAATAAATTGCGTAAAATCAATCTGAAATAACGCTGTAAAATTTAGAGACAATAATTTACATTATCTTTACCATTGATTTACAAAGCCTTTTATAACTTAATTCGCTTCGCTTGCGTTTCGCTCTCCTTTTCCCGGATTTCCTTCATATGCTTTAGTCATCCTTCTTTAATCAGTGAAGCCTCAGAATGAAAAAAAGCTTATTTTCATTAGTTTCGATAACGGGATTAGTGGTTGTTCTGCTTGGCATAACCTATCTCGCCTTAGGAGGCTGGCTGGCAGCGCTCGGCGGTACGCCATGGTATCTGCTTTTCGGCATCGGATTTTTAATCAGCGGCATTTATCTCATTCGTTATCGCCGCGCAGGAATCGGACTTTACCTGCTTACCTTTATCGCCTGCGCCCTGTGGTCGCTTGGCGAAGTGGGGCTCGACGGCTGGCAGCTGATGCCACGTTTGTTTGGACTTGCCCTCCTCGGTATCTGGATAAGCATGCCATGGATTACCCGTCGCCTCGAAGGACGTAAAAAGCCTTATTACACAGGTTTATTTGCCGGCTGCTTCTATCTTGCGGCTATTGCAGGCATCTTCTATGCCGGCTGGCATATCAGCGACTCACGTTTTGTTCAACACCAGCCGCTTCCCGCCGCGCAAACGGATGCTGCGCCTGCGCAGGAAGCCGACGCTAACGACTGGCATTTTTATGGCCGCACTCCCGCCGGCCAGCGTTATTCGCCGCTGGAACAGTTGACTCCCGCAAACGTCAGCAAACTGCAGCCCGCCTGGGAATACCATACCGGCGACACCATGCGTGAGGGAGAGGATAAAGCCGGGCGCGAGTTCAACTTCGAAGTGACGCCCATCAAGGTTGGAAACGTGCTCTATATATGCACGCCGCACCGCCAGGTGATTGCCCTGGATGCCACCAGCGGCAGGCAGCGCTGGCGCTTTGATCCTCACCCGGACACATCAGCAAACGAATATCTCGCCTGTCGCGGAGTGGCGTACAGCAAAGCGATTGAGGATAAAAGCTGCCCGGAAAAAATCATTACCACCACCAGCAACGCGCAGATGGTGGCCCTGAATGCGCAAACGGGTAAACCCTGCCCGTCGTTTGGCGAGCAGGGCTTTGTCAGCCTTACCGATCATATGGGCGAAGTCCCGCCTGGTTTTCATTTCATCACCTCGCAGCCTCTGGTCATGGACAATCGAATCGTGCTGGGCGGCTGGATATACGATAATCAGGCCACCGGCGAGCCCTCCGGCGTGGTGCGGGCCTATGACGCCACCTCCGGCAAGCTTGCGTGGAGCTGGGATATGGGCAAGAACCCGCAAAATGCGCAGTTAAAACCAGACGAAGAGTACACGCGCGGAACGCCTAACGGCTGGGGAACCTATACTGCCGATCCTGAGCTGGGCCTGGTCTATATCCCATTGGGCAACGCTACTCCGGATTATTACGGCGCGAAAAGGCGACCCTTTGATGAAAAATACTCCAGCGCGCTGGTTGCGCTGGATATCCATACCGGCCAGGAACGCTGGCATTTTCAAACCGTCCATCACGATGTCTGGGACTACGATCTTCCCATCGGCCCAACGCTTGTGGATTTGCCTGGCGAGCAGGGCGGCACCCTTCCGGCTCTGATTCAGACAACCAAAATGGGGCAGCTTTTTATGCTGGACCGCCGCACGGGCAAAGCGCTTGCGCAAATAGAGGAGAAGCCCGTCCCTGTCTCTCCCGCCCTGCCCGGGGAGCATCTTTCTCCAACGCAGCCGGATTCAACCGGTATGCCAAACCTGGCTCCGCCGGATCTGAAAGAGACGGATATGTGGGGCGCCACCCCAATCGATCAGCTCTGGTGCCGCATTCAGTTCCACCGCTACCGCTATCAGGGCCGCTTTACGCCACCGGCTGAAGGCACGTCGATCGCCTACCCGGCTTTTGACGGCGTAATGGACTGGTACGGCGCCTCGGTCGATCCTCTGCGGCACGTGCTTATCGCCAACACCAGCTACATACCCTTCACCATGCAGCTGCTGAAATCCGGTGAGGCGATTAAGCAGGGGCTGATGAAAAGCTGGGCGGGCTGGGGCAGCAAAGAGGCCTATCCAAAACCTAAGGAGTTTGCCGTTGGACCGCAGTACGGCACGCCATGGGCGGCGGTAGTAAAACCCTGGCTGACG
>NZ_RCAA01000057.1:69181-80999 GCF_003628475.1 Enterobacter sp. R1(2018)
CGATCTCACCACGCGCAAAATCGCCTGGGAACGGCCGGCAGGGACCACACGGGATATGAATATCTTCGGGACGCACGCCAACGCGCCTTTGCCCACCGGCATTTTTATGATCGGGGGAAATATCGTAACGCGCAGCGGTCTGATCTTTATGGGCGCTACGGCTGATAACTATCTGCGCGCCTTTGATGAAACCAACGGCAAAGAGCTCTGGCGCGCGCGCCTGCCGGCCGGCGGCCAGGCAACGCCGATGACCTATATGGGCACCGACGGCAGGCAGTTTGTGGTCATAGCCGCAGGCGGTCACGGCGGCCTGGGAACCCGCTCCGGGGACGCGCTGGTCGCGTATGCCCTGCCCCAGCGCTAGCCAGCAACGCGACGGCAAAGACCATAAAAAAAACCGGCCATAAGAGAAGAAATTATTAGTTAAATGTGCGACTTCGCCTGATTATATACGGGAATGTTTTAGTTACAGTGACGGCTGAATGTCAAGCGAGGGGTCGGTTATGAAAAATATCATCATCAGCATGATTGCCAAGATTTCAAAGATGGATGCGGAAGCAAAAATACTGACTGCTCAGGTGGAAGCTCAGTCGCTGTTGCTGAGCGCCATGCTGCTTGCGGTGGGAAAGGAAGGCGGCCTGGAGCACATTGTTGAAAGCGTTAAAAAAGCTATCAACACGGCGCTTGAAGCCTCCGATAATCAGTTAAGAAGCGATACGGAGCTTTTGCTAAGTCAGTTCAACGATCTGCTTTCCCTAACGCGACTGCTGGCGAAAGCGGATACGGAGATTGACGTAGAAGCACTGCGCGAGCCGCCGACGCCAAATTTGTAGTAAAAAGTCTTAAATAACGCCAATAAAGGGCGGACCAGGGCAGGTTTCTAACGAGACCGTATATCTTGACTATACTTATCGATACATTCGCATTAAAGGAGAGTGAAATGTTTGAAAAAGCAGAAGATAAGGTCAATGAAGCGGCGGGCAAAGCTCAGGAAGTATTTGGTCGCACCACTAACAGTCCTGAAGATACGGTAAAGGGCATGGCGCAAAAATATGCTTCACAGGCCAGCAGTGCTACCCGCGATGCTACCGACTCGCTCAGAGATCAGGTTTCAGCTAATCCTATCGGCGGACTGGCAATAGCCGGGGCCATCGGCGTGGTTATCGGCTATCTTCTCGGCCGTAAATAATCAGCCGTAAGTTTGTTCCCCTAAAGCGTTTTTTATGACGCATTAATATCTCGACCCGCATTATTGCGGGTCTGAACGTTTTACTCCTCGGTTATTGACACCGACAACCTCAAGCTGTAGATTATTCCGGTATCACCCAAATAAACCGCTTAGTAATCAAGCAGTTAATGACTTAAAGCTTGCCGATGCGTTCATAGCTCAGTTGGTTAGAGCACCACCTTGACATGGTGGGGGTCGTTGGTTCGAGTCCAATTGAACGCACCATCCTTATACTTTTTTCTTCTTATTATACTTTTTAATATTCCCCTAACCCGGCGATAACAGTCGCTGTAAATCTGTACACTTCGTTAGCCAAAAAAGCGCTTTTAATTCCTTTCCCGGCAACTTGCCTCTATAATACGCGGGTTCCTAACTTGAATGGTTTCAGCGCATTGGACTGCCTTTATAATAGACAATTATGCACTTTCCCCCGGCTGGCTGAACCGCAAGCATACTTTCCTCTGCACGCTTTATTTCTGTCACCTATCCTTACCAGGTGTCGATTTTACAATACCAGCTTCAATTTCCGCTCCGGCGACTGTGTCCACCGGAACCAAGTTTTAACAATCCTTCTCAACTTACAGATAAGACTGTCATGAAAAAGACTAAAATTGTTTGCACCATCGGTCCGAAAACCGAATCCGAAGAGATGCTGACCAAAATGCTCGACGCGGGCATGAACGTTATGCGTCTAAACTTTTCTCACGGTGACTACGAAGAGCACGGCCAGCGCATCAAAAACCTGCGCAACGTTGTCAGCAAAACCGGCAAAAAAGCGGCCATCCTGCTGGACACCAAAGGCCCTGAAATCCGTACCATCAAACTGGAAGGCGGCAACGACGTCTCTTTGAAAGCAGGCCAGACCTTCACCTTCACCACCGACAAAAGCGTCGTCGGCAATAGCGACATCGTCGCCGTAACCTATGAAGGCTTCACCAACGACCTGAGCGTGGGTAACACCGTGCTGGTTGATGATGGCCTGATCGGTATGGAAGTCACCGCTATCGAAGGCAAGAACGTTGTTTGTAAAGTGCTGAATAACGGCGACCTGGGCGAGAACAAAGGCGTTAACCTGCCGGGCGTGTCCATCGCGCTGCCGGCGCTGGCTGAGAAAGACAAGCAGGACCTGATCTTCGGCTGCGAGCAAGGCGTTGACTTCGTTGCTGCGTCCTTCATCCGTAAGCGTTCCGACGTGGTTGAAATTCGTGAGCACTTAAAAGCGCACGGCGGCGAAAATATCCAGATCATCTCCAAAATCGAAAACCAGGAAGGTCTGAACAACTTCGATGAAATTCTCGAAGCTTCCGACGGTATCATGGTTGCCCGCGGCGACCTGGGCGTGGAAATCCCGGTTGAAGAAGTTATCTTCGCTCAGAAAATGATGATCGAGAAGTGTGTTCGCGCACGTAAAGTAGTTATCACCGCGACCCAGATGCTCGACTCCATGATCAAAAACCCGCGCCCTACCCGCGCTGAAGCAGGCGACGTGGCTAACGCCATCATCGACGGCACCGATGCGGTAATGCTGTCCGGCGAATCCGCGAAAGGTAAATACCCGCTGGAAGCCGTGACCATCATGGCGACCATCTGCGAACGTACCGACCGCGTAATGACCAGCCGTCTGGATAACAACCACGACAGCCGTAAGCTGCGCATCACCGAAGCCGTGTGCCGCGGCGCGGTAGAAACCGCTGAGAAACTGGAAGCGCCGCTGATCGTTGTGGCAACCCAGGGCGGCAAATCTGCTAAAGCCGTACGTAAATACTTCCCGAACGCGACTATTCTGGCGCTGACCACTAACGAAGTCACCGCTCGTCAGTTAGTGCTGAGCAAAGGCGTGGTTCCGCAGCTGGTGAAAGAAATCGCTTCTACCGATGATTTCTACCGTCTGGGCAAAGAAGTGGCTTTAGAAAGCGGTCTGGCTCGTAAAGGCGACATCGTGGTGATGGTTTCCGGCGCGCTGGTTCCAAGTGGCACAACCAATACCGCATCCGTTCACGTTCTGTAATTTATACGTTGCGAACGAATATTTTGTTAAAAAGCGCCTGCGGGCGCTTTTTTTATTGCTTTAATAGACAGTATTAATAAAAAAGCAAATCGGCTAAAACTATTTAAGCTAAATTTTATTAAGATGAATCCGATGAAAGCGCCCTGTTTTCTCAGTTTTTTTTAACTTATCGCCCCGGTTCGGTGTTTCTTTGAGCGAACGATCAAATTTAAGTGCATTCCCATCAAAAATTTATTCTCAACTCAAAAAACTTTGTGTAATACTTGTAGCGCTACATGGAGATTAACTCAATCTAGAGGGTATTAATAATGAATCGTACTAAACTGGTACTGGGCGCGGTAATCCTGGCTTCTACTATGCTGGCAGGTTGTTCTTCTAATGCTAAAATCGATCAACTGTCTTCTGACGTTCAGACTCTGAACGCTAAAGTTGATCAGCTGAGCAACGACGTGAACGCAATGCGTTCTGACGTTCAGGCTGCTAAAGATGACGCAGCTCGCGCTAACCAGCGTCTGGACAACCAGGCTCACTCTTACCGTAAGTAAGAGTTACTGGAATAAAATGGCGCACATTGTGCGCCATTTTTTTTGCCTGTCTTCTGAGCTTTGCCTGCCGCTTTTTATTCCTTCCCTAACGCATCACTACGCTATTTTGCTCGCTAACCGATGTGCCCGTCGCCTGAGTGACCGGCGCGGCTCCTGTGGCTGCTCTGACGCTCTGTACAGGGGTGATGTTCACCGGCTGCGAAGGTACACCCTGCGGCGCGTTAATTAATACCGGATAGCCCGCGCGACGAGCCAGGGCGCTATCTACCTGCGCTTTATCGCTCAGCGGATTATCGATAAAGGAACCAAATGAAGCCGAAATCGCAATAGGCACCGTCTGCGGGTTCTCCCAGTCATTACGCGACAGCGGCTGATGCACTTCCACATAGCGTTTTCCGTCCGGTTCCGTGGTGTACTTCACCGGCTCGTTAATAATCTCCACGCGGGTTCCCCAGGCAACCTGGCTGAATAACGCTTTGATATCTGGCGCGCGCATCCTCATGCAGCCGGAGCTGACGCGCAGTCCGATACTGTTACGCGCATTGGTGCCGTGAATGAGATACTCGCCGCCTCCTTTTTCCAGACGCAGCGCATAGCGTCCCAGCGGGTTATTTGGCCCGGCGGGAACAACGGCGGGTAAATTAATGCCCTGGGCTGCGGAACGCGCGCGAATATTCGCGGTTGGCGTCCAGGTTGGGTTGGGAATTTTCTGGCTGATGCGCGTCACCATTACGGGCGTTTCACGACCCAGCTGGCCAATGCCTAACGGATAGACCTCCACCCGATTTTGTCCCGGCGGATAGTAATAAAGCCGCAGCTCGGCCAGATTAATAACGATGCCCTCGCGCGGCGTATCCGGCAGGATCATTTGCGAAGGAATAATGAGTTCACTGCCCGGTTTTGGTAAAAAGGGATCGACGGTATTGTTCGCTTCCAGCAGTAAAAGTACGCCGGTGCTGTATTTAGCGGCTACCGCTTCAAGGTTTTTACCGTCATTAGGGACAATATACGTTTTATTTTCGCCAATTATCCGGCTGCCGGGCGGCGGTAATAAATAGTCAACGGCCCACGCCGACTGGCTGGCCGTCAGGGTGCTGATTAAAAGAAAAGTTATTTTCGTGAACGCGCATTTCATATTGTATTCCTGTATTCACCGACAGAACGTCGGAATGCTGAAAGCCCGGCGAGGCAATGAACTTACCTCGCGTTAACAGGATGAAAGCTGTTCTTTTAGTTTAGCTAAGATTGGCGGCTTTGGCGCGGATAGAACGGATCATTGCTTCCAGCCCCTGCGAGCGGGAAGGCGTAAGGTGCTGGGCCAGCGCCAGCTTCTCAAACCAGGGACGCACGTCAAAAGCGACGATGTCCTGCGCGGTCATCTGCTGATAAAGAATAAAGACCACGGCGATAAGCCCTTTGACGATCGCGGCATCGCTGTCGCCCTCAAGCGTAATCACGCCGTCCGGCTGCTGGTGCATCACAATCCATACCTGACTCTGACAGCCCTGAATGACATTTTCCGCCTTGTGCTCCGCGTCGGGCAACGCGGGCAGACGTCCGCCCAGCTCGATGATATAGAGATACTTCTCTTCCCAGCTGGCGCAACGGCTGAAGTTTTTCAGCAGCTTTTCTTTATCTGGCAACGTGGCCATAACCTTCTCCCTGTTAGCCCAACAGACGGTGGATGCGCTGCAAACCTGCTACCAGGCGATCCACCTCTTCTTCGGTATTGTACATGGCAAACGAGGCGCGACACATCGCCGGAACCTTGTAGAACTCCATCAGCGGCATAGCGCAGTGGTGTCCCGTACGTACGGCGATACCGTAATTATCGAGAAAACTACCCACGTCGTAAGCGTGATGTTTGCCAAGGTTAAAGGCGATTACGCCCAGACGATGTTCCGGACCGTATATCGTCAGATCAGGAACGGCCTGTAAAGCCTGCTGTGCGTAGCGCATAAGCGAATGCTCATACTCGCCTACTTCCTTGAGGTTAAGGCTGTCGATATAGCTAAGAGCAGCCCCCAGGCCAATAATGCCGGCGGTATTAGGCGTACCGGCTTCGAACCGCCAGGGCGCCGCCGCGTAGGTCGTTCCTTGCGTCAGGCTCACGGTGGCGATCATCGATCCGCCCCCTTCCCAGGGCGGCATGCGCTGCAAAATATCTTCCCGAGCGTAAAGCACGCCGATCCCCGTCGGGCCGTAAATCTTATGCCCTGAGAAGAGATAAAAATCGCAGTCCAGCGCCTGCACGTCGATTGCATGGTGCATGATCGCCTGAGCGCCATCGACCAGCACTTTTACGCCGGCCTGGTGCGCGGTGGCTATCATCTCCTGCACCGGATTCTCCGTGCCGAGCACGTTTGACACCTGGGTAATGGCCAGCAGCTTTGTACGCTCGTCGATAAGCGTCGGGAAAACGTCAAGCTGCAGCGTCCCGTCTTCATGGAGAGGAATAACCCGCAGCGTAGCGCCGGTTTGTTCGCAAAGGATCTGCCAGGGTACGATGTTCGCGTGGTGCTCCATTGCAGAGATAATAATATTATCCCCGGCCTGAAGGCTGGCGCGCCCCCAGCTGTTGGCGACCAGGTTGATGCCTTCGGTCGTACCGCGAACAAATACAATTTCTTCCGGCGTACGCGCATTGATAAAACGCGAAACCTGATTGCGCACGTTTTCCATAAGCTGCGTAGCTTCGGCGCTAAGGGTATGAATACCGCGGTGCACCGCAGCATAGCCATGGCGGTAAAAGTCCAGCTCGGCGTCGATCACCGCCTGCGGTTTTTGCGCGCTGGCGGCGCTGTCGAGATACACCAGCGGCTGCCCGTTCACTTCCCGGCTTAAAATCGGAAAATCAGCCCGTACCTGCTCTATGGAAAAACTCATGCCTCGCCCCCTGCAAAGCGCTGACCAATCCTGGCCAGCACCTGCTGTTTTAATGCCTCGTCACGAATGCTTTCCGTAAGCTCAGCGGCAAAGGCATAGATAATCATCTGTTGCGCTGCCTGCTCTTCGATACCGCGCGAACGCAGATAGAACATTTGCTCATCGTCGATACGGCCAATGGTCGCGCCGTGGCTGCACTTCACGTCGTCGGCATAGATTTCGAGCTGCGGTTTGGTGTCCACTTCCGCCAGGCGTCCCAGCAGCAGATTGTTGTTGGTCATCTGCCCGTCGGTTTTAATCGCGTGCTGCGCTACTTTAATCATGCCGTTGAACACCGCGCGGCCCTTATCACGCACGATGGTTTTATGCAGCTGGCGGCTATTACAGTAGCCCTTATTATGTTCAAGCCAGGTGCGGGTATCGCACACTTCATTGTTGACCGGCAGCGCAAGGCTGTTCATACGCAAAGTGGTATTTTCGCCGTTAAGCTGCGTACTGGTATTATGCCGCAGCACCGCTGCGCCAAGGAGGAAACTGTTGCTTTCAACCGTTGCGTCCTGGCCGATAATTAAATCGTTATGCGCGAAGTGGTAGCTGCGCGCATTTTCAAACGCCAGCTTGAAATGGTGCAGCTGGCTGTTCGCCGCTACCTCGGCTGTAAAACGCGCGCCGGTAAAATGCGCATGTTCGTCGAAGCTAACGTAATGCTCAACCACCGTTGCCCGGGCGCCTTCGCCAAGCGTCAGGTGGTGGCGATAATGCGCGGTGTTCATTTCATCCTGCGCGCTGCCGCGGCTAACGTGCATCAGCAGCAGCGTTTTCGCCGGGCTGTGGTTGCGCGCCACGCGAATATGCGTGACGGTTTCGGCCAGACTTTCCGTCAGATGCAGGAAAACTTCGCCCTGCACCGCAGCGGGCAGCGCATGGCGCTGTTCATCCACCGTGATTTCGAAACCGCTATTGGTGAGATCGTCGCTCAGTTCAGCGCTAAAGCGTCCGTCGACGAACACTAAACGCCAGGCATCAATGGGCAAAGCCTGCGCATCACGCTGAATTTCGGTCAGGGCTTCCGGCGCCGGCGCTACGAACTGATGGTTTAGCAGCCCTTCAAGAGGCGTATATTTCCAGTTTTCATGTTTACGGGTCGGCAGACCCAGACGCAGCATTTGCTGCATATGTTCCTGAGCCTCTTTGGTACGCTTTCTGCCCTGCGCTTCAAACAGGTGATGCCATTGCTGCAGGGCGTTGCCGTTACTGCTGTTCGGTAAGCCAGCCATAACCCTGCTCCTCCAGTTGTTTCACCAGGCTGAAATCGCCGGATTTAACGATCCTGCCCTGATACAGCACGTGTACAAAATCAGGTTTGATATAGTCGAGGATGCGCTGGTAGTGCGTGACGATAATAAACGAGCGGTTGCCGTCACGCAGGGAGTTTACCCCTTCAGCGACGATTTTCAGCGCATCGATATCCAGCCCGGAATCCGTTTCATCCAGGATACACAGCTCCGGCTCCAGCACCGCCATTTGCAGAATATCGTTACGCTTTTTCTCGCCGCCTGAAAAGCCGACGTTGACCGAACGGGTCAGCAAATCTTCCGGCATTTTCAGCAGTTTGATTTTCTCTTCCATCAGATCCTGGAAATCAAAGCGGTCGAGCTCCTCCAGCCCGCGATATTCCCGCACCGCGTTTAGGGCGGTTTGCAGGAAGAACTGGTTGCTGACGCCGGGAATTTCCACCGGATACTGGAAAGCCATAAAGATGCCTTCGCCCGCGCGATCTTCCGGCGACAGTTCCAGCAGATCTTTGCCTTTAAAATGGACCTCGCCGCCGCTGACTTCATAATCGTCGCGCCCGGCCAGGGTGGCGGAAAGCGTACTTTTACCCGAGCCGTTCGGGCCCATAATGGCGTGCACTTCTCCGGGTTTTACTTCCAGACTCAAGCCACGCAGGATTTCTTTATCCTCAACGCTTACCTGTAAATCTTTAATGCTTAACATAGTTTTCCCTTAATGCTTAACCGACGCTGTGTTCGAGGCTTATCGCTAATAGTTTTTGTGCTTCCACCGCGAATTCGAGCGGCAGTTCAGAGAACACGTCTTTACAGAACCCGTTGACGATCATGGATATCGCATCGTCCTGGGCGATCCCACGCTGCAAACAGTAGAACAGCTGGTCTTCACCGATGCGTGAAGTTGTCGCCTCGTGCTCAAGCTGAGCCGTATTGTTGCGGCATTCCACATACGGGAAGGTATGCGCGCCGCTGTCCGGCCCGATAAGCATCGAGTCGCACTGGGTGAAATTACGCGCGTTGGTTGCGGTAGGCATAATTTTGACCAGCCCGCGGTAGCTGTTCTGGCTGTGTCCGGCGGAGATCCCCTTCGAGATAATCGTCGATTTGGTATTTTTACCAATGTGGATCATCTTGGTGCCGGTGTCGGCCTGCTGATGCCCGGCGGTGAGCGCCACGGAGAAAAATTCGCCGATGGAGTTATCGCCGCGCAGGATAACGCTTGGGTATTTCCAGGTGATGGCAGAGCCCGTTTCCGACTGGGTCCAGGACATCTTGCTGTTTGCCCCTTCGCACAGGGCGCGCTTGGTCACAAAGTTGAGGATCCCGCCGGTGTTGCCGTCGCCCGGGAACCAGTTCTGCACCGTGGAGTATTTCACCTCCGCGTCTTTGTGGATGATCACTTCCACCACCGCCGCGTGAAGCTGATAGCTGTCACGAACCGGAGCCGAACAGCCTTCAATATAGCTGACGTAGCTGCCTTCATCCGCCACCAGAATGGTGCGTTCAAACTGACCGGTCTTCTCGGCGTTGATGCGGAAATAGGTGGAAAGCTCCATCGGACAGCGCACGCCTTTCGGCACGTAGATAAAGGTGCCGTCGGAAGCCACGGCGGCATTCAGCGCGGCAAAAAAGTTATCGTTGCTCGGTACCACGGTGCCGAGATATTTTTTCACCAGCTCGGGGTATTCGTGAATCGCCTCGCCGAAGGAGCAGAAGATAATCCCCTGTTCCGACAGCTTTTCGCGGTAGGTGGTCGCCACGGATACCGAGTCAAAAATCGCATCCACGGCCACTTCCGAGCCTTCGCGCACCGGAACGCCGAGCTGTTTAAAGGCCTCTTCCACCTCGCCCGTCAGATAAGCGTTGCTGCCCGGCTGTTGTACGGCGCCCGGCTGGGATTCGCAGTTATCGTCGCAGCTGCCGCAGGAAGGCGCGGAGTAGTAGCTGTAATCCTGATAGTTCAGCTTTTCGTAATGTGCCTTCAGCCAGTGCGGCTCTTCCATCTCAAGCCAGGCGCGGTAGGCGCTCAGGCGAAACTCCAGCATCCATTCCGGCTCGTTACGCCGCGCGGAAATTGCCCGCACCACATCTTCATTGATGCCGTACGCCATTTCGTCGGTTTTAAGCTGGGTAAAGAAGCCTTCTTTATAATGATGGCTGCCGGCCCAGGTTTGTACTTCGTCGGACGTTTCAGTATTACGTGACATAATCCCGCCTACACCCCAAAGCTTTCACCGCAGCCACATTCGTGCTGCGCTTTCGGGTTGTTGAATTTGAATATCTCGTTTAAGCCTTCACGCACATAGTCGACCTCGGTGCCGTCGATAAACGGCATGGCCGATAGCGGAACCCAAAGCTTTGCGCCGTTCGTTTCGAACAGAAGATCGTCTTTATGAGGTTCTTTCACGGTATCGAGCACGTAGCCAAAGCCCGCGCATCCGGTCTGCTTAATGCCAAGGCGCACGCCGAGCAGTCCCGGCTGCTGGCTTGTCAGCTTACAAATATGCGCGGCCGCGTCGGGGGTTAGCGTCAGCCCCCGCCAGGCGAATTCATTGGGATCGAAGCTACCAGTTTGCACATCCATAGTTCACCTCTTATGTTTTGCCGCCCAAAGGCCAATGCCCCTATGTTAATGATAACAATTATCAATACAACATCCTGATAACAGGGGTATTCACGAAATGCTGCTTTTTTGGACGTCTTTACTAAGGATAGACCCTGCTGAAACTCTTGCAGATGGCGAAAAGAGCTATTTAACCCGCTGAAATAGAGAGGTTTTAACAACCCAGGAGGATGCTGAACGATAAAAAACAAAAGATGTATAGAGAATATCTATTTAAGTGAAAGGTATAGGTTAAACCGAGGAGCACATAGTAGGTGCGCTGACGCCTCGTTCATGCTTCCCCTAAAAATAGTTTTTTTCGGGTAGATAATTTTTAAGCGTCATCTCACTTCAAACTAAAGCCGCCCTTTCTTGCTGAGCGTTATTTTTTGTGCACGCGCTCCTAAAACTGGCTATCGTCCCTTTAAAGCCGTGAAAAATTCTCTCTATAAGCGATATTATTCATCCTCTATAACCACCCATAACAGAAGAAAATATAAAGACAGGCGACAGTCAGAATAAATAAGCGACGAAAAACGACTTGCTGGAAGGTACAAATCTGCGCAACCTGCGCCTGAAAATAAAATCAGTAAATATGAACTTGCGAATTATTTTTCTCAACCGCTGCGCCTGTCCACCCTTAAAAAGTAAACGGTGGACGACACGTCGTTCATCCACCGTTCATTTTAGCGCAGCTTAAGTGCGGGCTGGCTTTAAACCACCGCCGTCGTTAAGCGTGATGTGCAGCAAAGCCGCCCCTGTTCATCGCTGATTTCAATCAGCCACACCTGGTGACGGCGGCCGACGTGCACCGCCCTACAAACCCCGCGTACGGTGCCTTCTCGCGCAGAGCGAACGTGGTTGGCATTCACTTCCAGACCGACCACCTTTTGTTCGCCTTCAGTACACAGGTAGCCCGCCACCGAACCAAGCGTTTCGGCCAGCACGACGGACGCGCCGCCGTGCAGCAGACCATACGGCTGGCGGGTGCGGTTATCCACCGGCATGGTGGCTTCCAGTTCGTTATCGCCAATGCGGGTAAATTCGATGCCAACATGCTCGACCATATTCCCGGCGCTCATGGCGTTAAGCGCTGCAAGCGTGGTTTCACGTCGCCAGATCATCCCATAATCTCCAGTAGCGCCTGTAACGGATGGCGCACGCCGTTGCCTTCCACGCGTTTAACCTGGCTGCGGCAGGAATGACCGGTTGCCAGGCAGCGGCCGCGCGGCAGGCGCTGCATCGCCTGATGCCATG
>NZ_RCAA01000057.1:81081-92385 GCF_003628475.1 Enterobacter sp. R1(2018)
CTTACGTTCTCAAGCTTCGCCCCGAAGCGCGCAAAAATGGCTGCCCACTGGTTCGGCGCGGTTGGCAATGCGGTCACCTCGGTACAGTGGCCGAATAAATACCAGGATTCGCCGCCGACGGCCGTAGTTTCGCGATCGGCCAGCACCCCCGGCAGCCATTCATGGACTAGCTGAACGTGGAAATCTCCGCGCTCTTCACCGAGCGCTAACTTGTACTCGTCGCGATAGCAGAGCACCAGCGCCGGGTCGACGCCCACCATTGGCATACCGAGCGCCGCGACGCGGTTCAGAAACTCGGAGGTTTTACGCGCCGTACGGGCAAATTTTTGCAGGAAGCCTTTGATATGCTGGGCCTTGCCATTCGGGGAAAACGGCAGCACAACGGGCTCGAAACCAAGCTTTTCCGCCAGGCGGACAAAATCTGCCACCACCTGCGCATCGTAGTAGCTGGTAAAAGGATCCTGCACCACGAGTACGGTTTTAGCCCGCTGTTCCACGCTGTAGCCTTCAAGCTGCTCAAGCGTGGTGTTTGCCGAACGATGTCCCACCAGCTGCTGCTGAAGCGTGGGCGTTGAGAGCATCGGCAAATCGACCATGCCGATGTGTTTCTGCGACAGATTGCGCACCCACGGCTGGCTCATAAAGAAGTTAAACGTCTTCGGCGCGCGCGCCATCAGCGGCGCATAGCTTTCGACCGTGGCCACCAGATGATCGCGCATCGGGCGCAGATAACGGGTGTGATACAGCTGCAGGAAGCGCGAACGGAACTCCGGCACGTCGATTTTAATCGGGCACTGCGTGGAGCACGCTTTACACGCCAGACAGCCGGACATCGCCTCTTTGACCTCATGCGAGAAATCGTATTCGCCTTTGCGCGCGTGCCAGGAGTTGCGGCTTCGCTCGATAAGGCCCCGCAGGGTGGCGCGCTGCTGCGGCAGCTGTTTTTCCAGCGCTTCAGGATCCACGCCGCGATCGGCCAGCAGGCGCAGCCACTCACGGGTTAACGTAGCGCGGCCTTTCGGGGAATGAATACGGTTGCTGGTTATTTTCATCGACGGACACATCGGACTTTTTACGTCGAAGTTAAAGCACAGGCCGTTGCCGTTGCACTCCATCGCGCCGCGCCATGAAGTGCGAACCGCGATAGGGATTTGCCGGTCGAAGGTGCCGCGCTTCACCGCGTCCACCTGCATCATCGGGTCGTCCACGCCCAGCGGCGGGCAAATTTTACCGGGGTTCAGGCGGTTATCCGGATCGAACGCGGCTTTGATGCGGCGCAGCTCCTCATAGAGCGTTTCGCCAAAGAAGGCCGGGCTGTATTGCGCGCGGAAGCCTTTGCCGTGCTCGCCCCAGAGTAGACCGCCATATTTGGCCGTCAGCGCCACTACCTCGTCGGAGATGCGCTTCATCAATACTTCCTGATGCGGATCGCACATGTCCAGCGCCGGTCGAACGTGCAGCACGCCCGCATCCACATGGCCGAACATACCATAGCTCAGGTTATGGCCATCCAGCAGCGCGCGGAATTCCGCAATGTAATCCGCCAGGTGATGCGGCGGCACGCAGGTGTCTTCGGCAAAGGGAATAGGCTTTGCCTGCCCCTTTGCATTGCCCAACAGGCCGACGGCTTTCTTACGCATGCCATAAATACGTTCGATACCCGCCAGTTCGCTACAAATCTGCCAGCCGATGACGCCGCCCTCGCCTTGGGCTATCAGCGAATCAAGCCGCGTACACAGCGCGGCGACCTGGCTTTCGATGAGCTCAAGGTCGTCTCCGGCAAATTCAACGATGTTCAGGCCGAGCATCTCTTTATCCGGCACGTCGGTAATCAGTTCGCTCACCGAATGCCAGACGATATCTTCCCGCGCCAGGTTCAGCACTTTCGAATCCACGGTTTCCACGGAAAGCGCACGGGCTTCGACCATAAAAGGCGCATTGCGCAAAGCGGAATCGAAAGAGTCATACTTTACGTTCACCAGACGACGCACTTTCGGCAGGCGCGTAATGTCCAGCTTCGCCTCGGTGATAAACGCCAGCGTGCCTTCGGAACCTGTCAGAATACGCGTGAGATCGAACTGCGAAAGATCGTCGTTAAAGACGTGGCGCAGATCGTAGCCGGTAAGAAAACGGTTGAGCTTCGGAAATTTGTCGATAATTAACTGGCGCTGCTCGCGGCAGCGTTCGAGCACGGTACGATAAATTCTCCCGGTAGGGCTTTCGTCGCGCCCCAGATCTTCCGCCAGCGCCGTGGACATCTGGTGGGTATCCAGAATATCGCCGCCCAGCAGCACGGCGCGCACGCCCATTACGTGGTCAGAGGTTTTGCCATAGACCAGCGAGCCCTGCCCGGAAGCATCGGTGTTTATCATCCCGCCAAGCGTTGCGCGGTTGCTGGTAGACAACTCCGGCGCAAAGAAATAGCCGTAAGGTTTTAAATACTGGTTGAGCTGGTCTTTAATTACCCCCGCTTCCACGCGCACCCAACCCTGCTCAGGGTTAATTTCAATGATGCGGTTCATATAGCGGGACATATCGACCACAATGCCGGTGTTCAGCGCCTGGCCGTTGGTGCCGGTGCCGCCACCTCTGGGGGTAAAGACCAGAGATTTGAAACGTTCTTCGGAAGCCAGACGGGCAAGCAGCGCCACATCGGCCGTTGAACGAGGGAAAAGTACCGCGTCCGGCAGCAGCTGATAAATGCTGTTATCCGTCGCCATGGTTAACCGGTCAGCGTAGCTGGTGGCGGTATCGCCGGTAAAACCCTGTTGCTCCAGTGCCTGCAAAAAATTGAGCACCAGTTGAACAAGCCCCGGCGCCTGAGAAATTTGTGGGATCATTGACTGTCGACCCTGCCTGACGTTATTTAAGTTGTGAGTTATCGTTTGCGTATACTGCCTTTCGTTTTTAACACATTTTTTTCAGACAAGCGCGTCTGTTTTGCGGCTGTCAAAAAGCAAGGAAATACATCATCATTATGTTATCCGCTTCGCGGTTTTAACGCAGGCAATTTGCCCGTTATCTTTTTTTAAGGTGATTATTTCTATGGTCAAAGTAAGTCCGCCAAAGGATCTGCTGCAGATCTTGCTTTCAGTGCTGTTTATCTCGGTAATGATTATTGCCTGTTTTTGGATCGTACGGCCCTTTATTCTTGGCTTTGCCTGGGCAGGTACTGTCGTACTTTCCACCTGGCCTGTGATGCTCAGGCTCCAGCGTTTACTGTGGGGAAAACGCTCCCTGGCCGTGATGGTCATGACCTTTTTACTGCTGATGCTCTTTGTGATCCCCGTCGCCCTGCTGGTGAACAGCCTGGTCGATAACAGCGGACCAATTATCCGCTGGGCGACAAAAGGCAACATGGCCCTGCCGACTTTTGAGTGGCTGCATGCCATTCCGGTGGTGGGCGATAAGCTTTATGTCGGCTGGAATACGCTGGTTGAAAGCGGCGGCAGCGCGATTATGGCGAAAATCCGCCCTTATATCGGCACCACGACTACCTGGTTCCTGGGCCAGGCGGTGCATATCGGTAGCTTTTTGATGCACTGCGGACTGATGCTGCTGTTTAGCGTGCTGCTGTATGCGAAAGGTGAAACCCTCGGCAACGGGATCCGTCATTTCGCATTCCGGCTGGCGGGGAAACGCGGCGATGCGGCTATTCTGCTGGCGGGCCAGGCCATTCGCGCTGTTGCTTTAGGCGTGGTGGTAACCGCGCTGGTGCAGTCGGTGCTCGGCGGTTTTGGCCTGGCGATTGCCGGTATTCCGAATGCGACATTGCTTACCGTCGTTATGATGCTGTGCTGTCTGGTACAGATTGGCCCGCTGCTGGTGCTTATCCCGTCCATCGTCTGGCTTTACTGGACCGGTGATACGACCTGGGGCACCGTGCTGTTAATCTGGAGCTGCGTGGTGGGCACCATGGATAACGTTATCCGCCCTGTGCTAATCCGGATGGGCGCCGATTTGCCGATGATTCTTATCCTCTCCGGCGTTATCGGAGGCCTCATCGCCTTTGGCATGATTGGCCTGTTTATCGGCCCGGTGCTGCTGGCGGTTTCCTATCGTCTGATTTCGGTCTGGATGCATGAAGCCCCGCTGCCGCAGGATAATACCGACGAAATCGTTGAGCTGCTTGAAGAACAAGAAGAAAACGGCGTGAAGTAATCCACCGCTCCCTCACTCCATGGGGGAGCACTTAATACTATTGTTTAACGCATCTAATCAGTCTGCCACTTTTTATCCCTGCTTCGCCCCTTCGCTTTGGTTAATGCGCATGAATGTGATGCGAATCGTTAACCTGTCGTTAACTATTGAGACGAATCTGAGAGACTCCTCCGACGCGGATGCCTACTATTATCACACGGTTATGAATCAACACATTGATTTATAAGCATGGAAATCCCCTGAGTGAAACAACGAATTGCTGTGTGTAGTCTTTGCCCATCTCAACGATGGGCTTTTTTTTTCGCCTGTTTTTCACAAGCCGCTTTGCTCAAGGCAAAAAAAACCCCTCAACGAGGGGCCTGATATTTATTTTGCAGAAACTAGCTGTTACGACCGCCGGAGCGACGGCCGCCGCCGGTAACCTGCGTGTGACGCTTAACGGCCCGACGAATCTGGTTCGCCTTCATGCGGCGACGATCTTTCTCTACCGCCACTTTACTTGCCGTTTCGGCCGGCAGCTCTACCAGAGTACGCAAGTAGTTGGTCTGCGCCAGATCTAATTCAGTGTAACCACCGCGCGGCAAACCTTTTGGCAGCTGAATATCGCCGTAGCGTACGCGAATCAGACGGCTGACCTGCACGCCAACCGCTTCCCAGAGACGACGAACCTCACGGTTACGGCCTTCGGTCAGCGTCACGTTGTACCACTGGTTAATACCTTCGCCGCCGGTGAATTTGATGGTTTTAAATGCCGCCGGACCATCTTCAAGCTGGACGCCACGCGCCAGCTGCTTCACTTTGTCGTCATCTACCTGACCAAACACGCGCACGGCGTATTCGCGTTCAACTTCACGACTTGGATGCATCAGACGGTTAGCCAGCTCGCCGTCGGTGGTGAACAGCAGCAGACCGCAGGTATTAACATCCAGACGGCCCACGGCAATCCAGCGCGCGCCGCGCAGTTTCGGCAGACGGTCAAACACCGTTGGACGGCCTTCCGGATCATTACGGGTACACAGCTCGCCTTCCGGCTTGTAATAAGCCAGCACGCGGCAAATCTGCTCTGCGGATTCTTTAATAGAAATCAGGTGGCCATCGATACGAATTTTCAGGGCCTGAGTCACTTCAACACGGTCGCCCAGCGTGGCAATTTTGCCATCGACGCTGACGCGGCCTGCAGAAATAATGGTTTCGATTTCACGGCGTGAACCGTGGCCGGCGCGAGCCAGCACTTTTTGTAACTTTTCGCTCTTATCGCTCATTGAGCTTCCTCGGGTGTCGCCTTCACAGGCGTCGAATTGGAGTAACGGGGTTTGCGCCCCATTTTAGGCCGCACAGTATAGCCGCAGCTGGCTTTATAAGAAAGGTTTAACGTCGCCCACGCCTTCACGCAACACGACCGGAGAATCATCTGTTAAATCGATGACCGTCGTTGGCTGCTGGCCGAGATAGCCGCCGTGGATCACCAGATCAACCACCTTTTCGAGGCGATCTTTAATCTCTTCCGGATCGGATTCGGTGAACTCGCTGCCCGGCAGCATCAAGGAAGTTGACAGCATCGGTTCGCCGAGCACCTCAAGCAGCATCAACGCTATCGGGTTAGACGGAACCCGCAGGCCGATAGTTTTGCGTTTTTCCTGCAGCAGACGTCGCGGAACCTCTTTAGTGCCCTTGAGAATAAACGTGTAGTTGCCCGGCGTGTTGTTTTTAATTAAGCGAAACGCCGAGTTATCGACAAACGCATAGGTCGAAAGCTCGGATAAATCCCGGCACATCAGCGTGAAGTTGTGCCCGTCCGGCAAATGACGAATGCGGCAAATGCGTTCCATCGCCGATTTATCTTCCAGCTTGCAGCCCAGCGCGTAGCCGGAATCGGTTGGATAGACAATGACGCCGCCCTTGCGAACGATTTCCACGGCCTGGTTAATCAGGCGCTGCTGTGGGTTATCCGGATGAATATAGAAAAACTGACTCATACTGCCCTCTCTTTTGCGATGAGGCTGTTTCCCCACTCTCGCCATACTGGCTCAACGCCCGCAGGCAACCATAGCTTGCGTCCCAGCTCTATCCACGAACAGGGTTGATGGAAATCAGAGCCCTGCGAGGCCAGCAGGTTGAACTGCCGGGCATAGCCCGCAAGTACGGTTCTTTCGTTAGGGGCTTGCTGACACTGCGCAACTTCCATGGCATCGCCACCACTTTGCGCAAACTGCGCCAGCAATCTTTTCAGCCATTTTGCGGTCAAATCATAGCGGCCTGGATGCGCCAGTACCGCTTGCCCGCCGGAATGATGAATGACATCAATAGCTTGTTCTATTGTACACCACTGTGGCGGAACATAGCCGGTTTTCCCTTTCGCAAGGTATTTCTTAAAGACATCCGCCATCGTATTGGCTTTACCGCACTCGACCAGAAAACGTGCGAAATGGCCGCGTGTTACCGCCCCGCCGTTCGCATGACGCAGCGCACCCGCAAGCGCGCCGGGAATACGAGCTTTATCGAGCCTGTCGGCAATCATTTCAGCACGCTGTTGACGGCGCACGTTTTGTTCCGCGAGCAACGCCACCATTTCCGGATGATGTTCATCGATGCCCAGGCCGACAATATGTATCTCGTGATTCTCCCACAGGGTTGATATTTCCACGCCGCTGATCAACCGTAAGGGAAGCTGTTTTTCAGCGATTTCAGCCCGCGCGGCCGACAGGCCCGCAACGGTGTCGTGATCGGTAATGGCAAGGATACCGACGCGATTATCCACTGCACGCTGCACCAGCGCCTGGGGTGTTAAAAGGCCATCTGAGGCGGTGGTATGGCTATGCAAGTCGTAAATCACCGCAAGAGTAGGTTCGCTCAAATTGGCTCCGGAACGGTTAAAAAAATGAAAAACACCGCTCATGATAGCGATATTCGCCGCTAACTAAAAATCGCTATTGACTTTATATGGATGAACTAGTTAACTAGTACGCAAGTTCACGCAAGAAAGGTATCTGAAAATGAAAGCGATTCTCAACCTGCATAAAAGCTGGTGGCGCACTTCCTGAAACGGGCAGTGTCATCGCTATGGCTGTTTAACAGCCCGGATACCTGGCCCGCCATCGCAGCGGGCTTTTTTTTGAACAAAATAACTGAGAGCAAACGATGCAAACACAAAAACCAGCGCTCGAATTACTGACCAAAGACGCGCCGTACCGGGATAACCCTACCGCCGTATTCCACCAGCTGTGCGGCGCTCGCCCGGCGACGCTGCTGCTTGAGTCTGCCGACATCGACAGCAAAGATGATTTAAAAAGCCTGCTGCTGGTAGACAGCGCGCTGCGCATTACCGCTTTGGGTGACACTGTCACCATTCAGGCGCTCTCGGATAACGGTTCCGCCTTGCTGGATCTGCTGGACGCCGCGCTTCCGGCTGGCGTACAGAACGAACGTCTGCCGCATGGCCGCATGCTTCATTTCCCGGCCGTCAGCCAGCTGCTGGATGAAGATGCCCGCCTGTGTTCGCTTTCCGTGTTCGACGCTTTCCGCCTGATGCAGACGCTCGTCAGCGTGCCGGAAAACGAGCGCGAGGCGATGTTCTTTGGCGGCCTGTTCGCCTATGACCTGGTCGCGGGCTTTGAAGATTTACCCGCCCTCAGGCAGGACAACCGCTGCCCGGATTACTGCTTCTACCTGGCTGAAACGCTGTTGGTTATCGATCATCAGAAAAAGCAGACCCGCATTCAGGCAAGCCTGTTTACCCCGTCCGCCTCAGAGAAAACGCGCCTGCTGCAACGTACCGAGCAGCTGTGCCGTCAGCTGCAGGAAGCGCCTGCCGCGCTGCCGGTGCAGAAAGTCGAGCATATGAGCTGCGAGTGCAATCAGAGCGACGAAGAGTACGGCGCCGTAGTCCGTCATATGCAAAAAGCGATTCGCGCCGGAGAAATCTTCCAGGTGGTGCCTTCTCGCCGCTTCTCGCTGCCTTGCCCTTCTCCGCTGGCGGCCTATCAGACGCTGAAGAAAAGCAATCCAAGTCCTTATATGTTCTTTATGCAGGACAACGATTTCACGCTGTTCGGCGCCTCGCCTGAGAGTTCGCTGAAGTACGACGCTACCTCGCGCCAGATCGAAATCTACCCAATCGCCGGCACCCGCCCGCGCGGCCGCCGCGCGGATGGCTCGCTTGACCGCGATCTCGACAGCCGTTTCGAGCTCGAAATGCGTACCGACCATAAAGAGATGTCCGAGCATCTGATGCTGGTAGATCTTGCGCGTAACGACCTGGCGCGCATCTGCACGCCGGGCAGCCGCTACGTTGCGGACCTTACTAAAGTCGATCGTTATTCATTCGTCATGCATCTGGTTTCACGCGTGGTGGGCGAGCTGCGTAACGATCTGGATGTGCTGCACGCTTACCGCGCCTGCATGAACATGGGCACGCTTAGCGGCGCGCCAAAAGTTCGCGCCATGCAGCTGATTGCCAAAGCAGAAGGCGTGCGGCGCGGCAGCTACGGCGGCGCGGTGGGTTACTTCACCGCCCATGGCGATCTGGATACCTGCATCGTGATTCGCTCCGCCTATGTAGAAGACGGTATTGCCACCGTGCAGGCCGGCGCTGGCGTGGTGCTGGATTCCGTACCGCAGTCCGAAGCAGACGAAACCCGTAATAAAGCCCGCGCAGTACTGCGCGCTATTGCCACCGCGCACCATGCAAAGGAGATTTTCTGATGGCTGATATTCTGCTGCTCGATAACATCGACTCATTTACCTATAACCTGGCAGATCAGCTGCGCGCCAACGGGCACAACGTGGTTATCTATCGCAACCACGTTCCGGCGCAGACCTTAATTGAGCGCCTCGAAACCATGGATAACCCGGTGCTGATGCTCTCCCCAGGTCCGGGCGCGCCGAGCGAAGCCGGCTGCATGCCGGAGCTGCTGACCCGCCTGCGCGGCAAACTGCCGATCATCGGCATCTGTCTTGGCCATCAGGCGATCGTTGAAGCCTACGGCGGCTATGTCGGTCAGGCAGGAGAGATCCTGCACGGTAAAGCCTCTACTATTTCTCATGACGGCGAAGCTATGTTTGCCGGCCTGCCAAATCCGCTGCCGGTCGCCCGCTACCATTCGCTGGTCGGCAGCAATATTCCTGCGGGCTTAACCATCAACGCGCATTTTGACGGCATGGTGATGGCCGTGCGTCACGACGCCGATCGCGTATGCGGCTTCCAGTTTCACCCGGAATCTATCCTGACGACCCAGGGCGCGCGCCTGCTGGAGCAAACGCTCGACTGGGCGCTGCTGAAGTTAAAACAAACCAATACGCTGCAGCCGATTCTGGACAAGCTATACCAGGCGCAAACGCTGAGTCGCGAAGAGAGTCATCAGCTTTTCTCGGCTATCGTACGCGGCGAACTGAAGCCAGAACAACTGGCCGCCGCGCTGGTAAGCATGAAGGTGCGTGGCGAACATCCGAATGAAATCGCTGGCGCCGCATCCGCCCTGCTGGAAGCCGCGGCGCCGTTCCCAAGCCCGGACTATCCGTTTGCGGATATCGTCGGCACCGGCGGCGACGGCAGCAACAGCATCAATATCTCTACCGCCAGCGCGTTTGTCGCAGCGGCGTTGGGAATGAAGGTGGCGAAACACGGCAACCGCAGCGTTTCCAGCCGTTCGGGCTCTTCGGATTTGCTGGCGGCCTTCGGTATTAATCTGGACATGAGCGCGGAAACTTCCCGCCAGGCGCTGGATGATTTGGGCGTGTGCTTCCTGTTCGCCCCGAAATACCACACCGGTTTTCGCCATGCCATGCCGGTACGCCAGCAGTTAAAAACCCGCACCCTGTTTAATGTGTTAGGACCACTCATTAACCCGGCTCATCCGCCGCTGGCGCTGATTGGCGTTTACAGCGCGGAACTGGTGCTGCCGATTGCCGAAACGCTGCGCGTTCTGGGTTACAAACGTGCGGCCGTGGTGCACAGCGGCGGCATGGATGAGGTTTCATTACATGCGCCGACCCAGGTGGCGGAACTTATCGATGGCGATATTAAGAGCTATCAGCTGACCGCCGAAGACTTCGGCCTCCCGGCCTATCATCAGGATCAGCTTGCTGGCGGCACGCCGGAAGAAAACCGTGACATTCTTACCCGCCTGCTACAAGGTAAAGGGGAGATTGCCCATGAGTCAGCCGTGGCGGCGAACGTAGCTATGCTGATGCGTCTGCACGGTAAGGAAGATCTCAAAGCAAACGCACAACAGGTGCTGAACGTATTGCGCAGCGGTGCGGCTTATGACCGCGTTACGCTACTTGCAGCAAGAGGATAAGAAATGCAGGACACCGTATTAACGAAAATCGTCGCGGATAAGGCGATTTGGGTTGAAGCGCGTAAAAAGCAGCAGCCCCTGGCAAGTTTTCAGAATGAAATCACCCCTGCCACACGCAGCTTTTATGATGCGCTGCAGGGCGCCCGTACCGCGTTTATCCTTGAATGCAAAAAGGCATCTCCATCTAAGGGCGTAATTCGCGATGATTTTGACCCTGCGCGTATTGCCGGTGTTTACAAGCATTACGCTTCTGCGGTTTCCGTTTTGACCGACGAGAAATATTTTCAGGGCAGCTTTGATTTTCTGCCCGTCGTCAGCGGCATCGTGACCCAGCCGGTACTGTGTAAAGATTTTATTATCGACGCCTACCAGATTTACCTGGCGCGCTTTTATCAGGCCGATGCCTGCCTGCTGATGCTTTCCGTGCTGGATGACGACCAGTATCGCCAGCTTGCCGCCGTGGCGCATAGCCTGAATATGGGCGTGCTGACGGAGGTCAGTAACGAAGAAGAGCTTGAGCGGGCCATCGCCCTGGAAGCCAAAGTCGTCGGCATTAACAACCGTGACCTGCGCGATCTGTCCATCGACCTGAATCGTACGCGTCAGCTGGCGCCGCGTCTTACGCATGGCGTGACGGTGATTAGCGAATCCGGCATCAGCACCTACGGCCAGATCCGCGAGCTGAGCCATTTTGCCAACGGCTTCCTGATTGGTTCGGCGTTGATGGGCGAAGACGATCTGAACGCTGCGGTGCGCCGCGTCACGCTCGGCGAAAACAAAATTTGCGGCCTGACGCGTCCCGAAGACGCCCGTGCGGCACATGAAGCCGGAGCGATTTACGGCGGGC
>NZ_RCAA01000057.1:92448-93631 GCF_003628475.1 Enterobacter sp. R1(2018)
GATGGCTGCCGCTCCGCTGCGCTATGTGGGCGTCTTCCGCAATACGCCGGTTAGCGAAGTAGCGCAGAAGGCAGCGCGGTTTACGCTTTGCGCGGTGCAGCTTCACGGCGGTGAAGATCAGTCGTACATTGACGCGCTACGCGCCGAATTAGCAGATAACGTACAAATCTGGAAGGCGTTAAGCGTGCAGGAATCGCTGCCCGCGCGCAATTTAAACCACGTCGATAAATACGTCTTCGACAACGGCCAGGGCGGGACGGGCCAGAGCTTCGACTGGTCGCTGCTGGCGGGCGAGAAGCTCGATAACGTGCTTCTCGCCGGCGGCCTGGGCGCCGACAACTGCGTGGAAGCGGCTAATACCGGCTGCGCAGGCCTGGACTTCAACTCTGGCGTGGAAAGCGCGCCGGGCATTAAAGATGCTAACAAGCTGGCGGCCGTGTTTCAGACGCTGCGGGCTTACTAAGGAAAAATAATCATGACGTTACTTAATCCCTATTTTGGCGAGTTTGGTGGCATGTATGTGCCACAAATTCTGATGCCGGCCCTGCGCCAGCTGGAAGAAGCCTTTGTGGCGGCGCAAAGCGATGCGGAGTTCCAGGCGGAATTTAACGATCTGCTGAAAAACTATGCGGGTCGCCCTACCGCCCTGACGAAATGCAAAAACATTACCAAAGGCACCAGAACCACGCTGTACCTTAAGCGTGAAGATCTGCTGCACGGCGGCGCGCATAAAACTAACCAGGTGCTCGGCCAGGCGCTGCTCGCTAAAAAAATGGGCAAAACCGAAATCATTGCGGAAACCGGCGCCGGCCAGCACGGCGTAGCTTCCGCGCTGGCGAGCGCGCTTCTCGGCCTGAAATGCCGCATTTATATGGGTGCGAAGGACGTTGAGCGCCAGTCGCCAAACGTATTCCGGATGCGTCTGATGGGCGCAGAAGTTATTCCTGTCCACAGCGGTTCCGCCACCCTGAAAGACGCCTGTAACGAAGCGCTGCGCGACTGGTCCGGCAGCTACGATACCGCGCACTACATGCTTGGTACGGCGGCAGGCCCGCATCCGTTCCCGACCATCGTGCGTGAATTCCAGCGCATGATCGGTGAAGAGACGAAAGCGCAAATCCTCGAAAAAGAAGGTCGCCTGCCGGATGCGGTTATCGCCTGCGTCGGCGGCGGCTCAAACGCC
>NZ_RCAA01000057.1:93692-94284 GCF_003628475.1 Enterobacter sp. R1(2018)
TATTAACGAAACTAACGTCGGCCTGATTGGCGTTGAGCCCGCAGGCCACGGCATCGAAACCGGCGAGCACGGCGCGCCGTTAAAACATGGCCGCGTGGGAATTTACTTCGGTATGAAGTCCCCGATGATGCAGACCGATGAGGGCCAGATTGAAGAGTCCTACTCTATTTCCGCAGGCCTGGACTTCCCGTCCGTTGGGCCGCAGCATGCGCATCTGAACAGCATCGGCCGCGCGGACTACGTGTCCATCACCGATGACGAAGCGCTGGACGCCTTTAAGCTGCTGTGTCGCAAAGAGGGGATTATCCCGGCGTTAGAGTCTTCTCACGCGCTGGCCCACGCGCTGAAAATGATGCGTGAAGATCCTGAAAAAGAACAACTGTTAGTGGTTAACCTGTCCGGCCGCGGCGATAAAGATATCTTTACCGTGCACGACATTTTAAAAGCACGAGGGGAAATGTAATGGAACGTTATCAGCACGCATTTGAGCAGCTGCAGGCACGCCGCGAAGGCGCGTTTGTTCCCTTTGTCACCCTTGGCGATCCGTCGCCTGAACAATCGCTGAAAATTATTGATACGCTGATTGCGGCGG
>NZ_RCAA01000057.1:94315-99500 GCF_003628475.1 Enterobacter sp. R1(2018)
GCGGATGGCCCAACCATTCAGAATGCGGCGTTACGCGCTTTCGCCGCGGGCGTCACGCCGACCCAGTGTTTTGAAATGCTGGCCGCGATTCGCCAGAAGCATCCAACCATTCCCATTGGCCTGCTGATGTACGCCAATCTGGTCTACAACCGCGGCATCGATGAGTTTTATGCGCTGTGCGCCAAAGTAGGCGTGGATTCGGTGCTGATTGCCGATGTGCCGATCGAAGAATCCGCGCCGTTCCGCCAGGCGGCGATGCGCCATAACGTCGCGCCGATTTTCATCTGCCCGCCGAATGCGAATGATGACCTGCTGCGCGAGATTGCCTCTCACGGTCGCGGCTACACCTACCTGCTTTCTCGTGCTGGCGTAACCGGCGCCGAAACGCGCGCGCAGCTGCCTCTTTACCATCTGGTAGAGAAATTAACTGAATATCATGCCGCGCCTTCGCTGCAGGGCTTTGGTATATCCGAACCTTCCCAGGTGCGTGATGCTATTGAAGCCGGCGCCGCCGGCGCCATTTCCGGCTCGGCCATCGTAAAGATTATTGAGAAGAACCTTAACGATGAAGCTGCCATGCTTAGCGAACTGAAAGCTTTTGTGCAGGCGATGAAGGCGGCGACGCGCGCGGCGTAATAAAAAAGGCCGGGATATTTCCGGCCTTTTTTATCAGAAGCGGTAACCCGCAGAAAACATAAACACCCAAGGATCGATGCGGGTTTTAATATTCTGCTGCTCGCCGCCCGCTTTAAATTTCACGTTGGTGTCGATATCCATATACCACACCGACATATTAAGCAGCCAGTCCTGGTTGACCATATAATCAAGCCCCACCTGACCCGCCGCGCCCCATGAATCCTTCACGCTAAGATCGGTAAGGCCCGCGTCTTTCCCCGTCTGGTTGAAATCAGTATCAAAGAAGGTGGTGTAGTTGATGCCGGCGCCAATATAGGGGCGCGCTTTGCTTTTCGCATCGCCAAAATACCACTGCGCCATCAGCGTAGGCGGAAGCTGCTTAACCGTTGCCAAATCGCCCGTGGCGCCCAGGCCAACCTTATGGCGGAACGGGGTAGCGGCAAGCAGTTCAATACCGAGATTATCCGTCACCATATAATCAAAGGTCAGCCCCAGCTGGGTATTGTTACTGACGTTAAAACCGCCCATCCCGAGCACATTGTCTGAACCTTCTGTAGGACGAACCGTTGCCGTACCGGCACGCATAAAGAATTCGCCCGCCTCATGCGCCAAAGCTTCACCTGATAAACAGCCGAGCGCGAGTATTGCCACAGATAATTTTTTCATAGCCCTTCCCTTGTTATGGTTTTTAAACGGGGCTGAATATACTCACTTTTAGGTACAAAGTGATCTGGCATCGATCACAGTTCATTAGCTAATTTAACATTCAATGATCTGGATTAATTTTTGCCGACAACAGCAAAATAGCTTTATTGATCCAAAGGCGTTTTTTTAAATAAATCACAACTTTTAAAATCTTTACGTTCTGGTCTTGCGGAAAAAAGCAGCGCTGGCTAAGTTAATTTCCCTGCTGTTCTGGATACGTTTAACCTTGTTTACAGGTGCAAGATGAGCGATCTCAATCCGTGCATGACATGCGGTGCCTGTTGTGCTTATTTTCGTGTCTCTTTTTACTGGGCCGAGGCGGATGACGCCGGCGGCCTGGTCCCTTCACACCTTACCGAGCCTGTATCTCCTTTCCTGCGCTGCATGTGCGGCACCAATCAACGCCACAGCCGTTGCGTTGCTCTGGAAGGCGAGCCCGGAGAGCGGGTCAGGTGCGGAATCTATGAAAACCGGCCTTCGCCCTGTCGGGAATTTATGATGTCGGGAGAAGGCGGCATTACCAATGATGCATGCAATCGGGCACGTGCGAAGTACGGTTTACCCCCTCTCCACGTTTCATCGCCTCCTTTTATAGAAAGCCTTAGTGGTGCCACAGCTCCTCCTTCCAGGGTACAATCGCGCGTTGAGTTTTAAACGGGCAATATCAAAGGAGAGTGCATGTCTATCACGGCGGGTTCTGTGTACCGTGACACGGGGAATTTTCTACGCAATCAGTTCGTGACTATTTTGCTGATCGCATTACTTTGCGCCTTTATTTCGGTGATTATCGGCCACGCGTTTTCGCCCAGCGATGAACAAATGGCCATTCTGAGCGAAGGCGACAACCTGGCAGGAAGCGTTGGCCTGTTTGACCTTGTGCAAAACATGACGCCTGAGCAACAGCAGGTGTTACTCAAAGCTTCTGCAGCATCGACATTCTCCGGGCTTATCGGCAATGCGATTCTGGCCGCCAGCATGCTGGTGTTGATGCAGATGGTTTCAGCCGGTCATCGCGTAAGCGCGCTACGCGCGGTTGGCTCTGCGGCGCCCGTATTGCCAAAAATGTTTATCCTGATGTTTCTGACCACCTTTATGGTGCAGATCGGCATTATGCTGGTTGTGGTGCCGGGGGTTTTGTTAGCCATTGTGCTGGCCTTCGCGCCGGTTATGCTGGTGCAGGATAAAGCCGGTATTTTTCAGGTCATGCGTAACAGCATCCGTCTGGCGTGGAGCAATATGCGCCTGGTCGCTCCGGCGGTGATCTCCTGGCTTGCGGCGAAAACCGCTCTGCTGCTGCTCGCGTCTTACTTTGCCGCGCTGTCTCCGGCAGTTGGCGCGGTAATCGCCAATACGATAAGCAACCTTATTTCCGGCGTGTTGCTCATTTATTTATTCCGCTTATATATGCTTATTCGCCAGTAACCTTCATCCGCTCCTGACTGCGGGTTATAGTCAGTCAGGAGTTCTCTCATCTTACGGAAAAAGTTTATGAAGCAGTTTCTCGACTTCCTGCCCCTGATTGTCTTCTTTGCGTTTTATAAGATGTACGACATCTATGCCGCCAGCGGCGCGCTGATTGTCGCAACCGCCCTTGCGCTGGTTTACAGCTGGTACAGATACCGCAAGCTGGAAAAAATGACCCTTATCACTTTCGTGATGGTTGCGGTGTTCGGTGGGCTTACCCTGTTCTTCCATAACGATGAATTTATCAAATGGAAAGTCACGGTGATTTATGCGCTGTTTGCAATCGCCCTGCTGGTCAGCCAGCTGGTCATGAAAAAGCCGCTTATCCAGCGCATGCTGGGAAAAGAGATTACGTTGCCGGAGCACGTATGGGCGAAACTTAACGTGGCGTGGGCGCTGTTCTTTATCATCTGTGGCGTTGCGAACATTTATATCGCCTTCTGGCTGCCGCAAAACGTCTGGGTTAATTTTAAAGTGTTCGGCCTGACCGCCGCCACGCTGGTATTTACTCTGTTAAGCGGTGTGTATATTTATCGCCATATGCCGCAGGAAGAGAAATAGCCGCCGCGGCGGATAATTAAACCAGCCCGTATCATAAATAAAATCCCCGCCTGAGCGGGGATTTTCATTTTTATAAGGAGCCGTAAGCATCTGGTCGGGCTTACTTCTCATTATAGGGATCTTTTTTATCGTGATCGCTGTCGTCGCGCGTGCGGGGAACTTCGCCGTGTTTTCGCGGCTCATCTTTAACTTTGTGCTCGTCTTCTTCGTAAGCGTTAGCGGAATCAGGGGCCGTTTCTGGCAGGCCTTTATTCACCTCACCCTCTTTTCTTCGCTGTTCGTTTGAGTCACGTTGTGACATTAGCTTCTCCTTTTGGCTTCCGGAATGCTAAGTCTAGACGATAGCCCTGGTTAATTCCTGGCCGGGCCTTAGAAGAGCTATCGACCGTGGATAATAAGCCCAGCGCCGGCGGAAAAGATGGAGGAAAAATCTGGTGCGGTTAGCGGAATCGAACTGGTGACCAGTTGATTGTAAGGCAGCTGCTCAGTCTTATGAGCTAAGTCGGCTTTGGTCCGCCACCGGAGCCTCGAACCCCGTACTACAACGCTAAGGTTGCCGCTCTTCCCGATGAGCTAGTGGCGGTTTGTGGGACGATAAATCAGGGAATTTACCGGGCGCAAAGAATAAGAAATGACCTTACCCCTGTAAAGAATAATGGTTTTTCAAAATATGTCCGTCGTCCGGGATGTACAAACCCATATGCGGCGGATTCACTCCTTTTCGTTAGTATATCCTCGTTACTTTGCCATGGGTTCGCTCCTGGCCATGTTTTGGCAAGCAAAATAAAACCCGTTCACTTATGATGAAATCCAGCACTATTTTTCAGGAAGAGAGATGAATCAGAGTACGCCTGGTGGTGAACTGGTATTACGAACCCTTGCAATGCCTGCCGATACCAACGCAAACGGTGATATTTTCGGCGGCTGGCTGATGTCGCAAATGGACATGGGCGGTGCCATTCTGGCAAAAGAGATCGCCCATGGCCGTGTGGTCACGGTCCGCGTTGACGGCATGACGTTCTTAAAACCCGTAGCGGTAGGCGACGTGGTGTGTTGCTACGCCAGCTGCGTAAAACGCGGCAACACCTCGGTGACCATTAACGTGGAGGTCTGGGTAAAGAAAGTCTCCTCAGAACCCATTGGACAGCGCTATAAGGCGACGGAAGCTATTTTTATTTACGTCGCTGTTGATAACGACGGAAAGCCCCGTCAGGTGCCGTAGCAGGGCTGAAAAAAAACCTCCCGAAAGGGAGGTTTTTTTATTCCATCGACGCGCCGCCATTAATGCGGAAAACAATATTCACAACCAGCCCCTGGCCGGGCTTGCCGCTTTCGTAGCGCCACTTCTTCATCGCCTGCTTCACTTCTCGCTCAAACATATTGGCAGGTTTCGCAGAAAGAATAGTCACGTTGCTGACGCTGCCGTCGGCATTGACGTCAAACTTCACGCGTACGTTGCCTTCCATGCGTAATGCAAAAGCACGGGAAGGATACTGCGGCTGGTTACGACTGAGCGCGCGTGGTCCCGTAGCAACTGGCGCTACGTTAGTAGCCGGCGCAGGTCTCGCCGTCGGTGCCGGACGCACGGGCGCGCTATTTTCAACCGGCGCTGCCGGACGCGGTTCGACGGGTTTTGCCTCGCGCTTCGGTTGCTCAACCTTTTTCACCGGTTTCGGCTTTGGTTTTGGTTTTGGCTTGGGCTCAGGCTTATGAATAACGACCGGCGCCTCTTTTGGCGGCTCGGGGATTGGTTCTGGTTCCGGCTCAGGCTCCGCAACGGGTTCCGGTGGCGGCTGCACAACCTCTGGCTGCGGCGGTT
>NZ_RCAA01000057.1:99588-119154 GCF_003628475.1 Enterobacter sp. R1(2018)
CCCGCCACTACAGCACCATGCAACACGACGGAGAGCGCGGTCGGCCACGGGAAGCGGCGAGGTAAATCAATGGTCATTGACGTCATAATGGCTTCGATATCTTAAACAGGCGGTAATTTTAAATGCAAATAGCAATCATATTCAATAACGCATTGCCTGCAGCGCTGCTTTTTCTCCGCAAAGCCTCCTTTTTCCTGCATCTGCGTCAGGGATTTAACATCCTGTTTATGTTTCAATTGCAGTCTGAGCATCATTCACTTACGGTATTTTACATCCCCATTTAAAAAGGAGTCCTGCCCGTGCTGTATGTCATTTACGCAGAAGATATCGCCGATTCGCTTGAAAAACGTCTGGCCGTACGCCCCGCCCACCTGGCGCGCCTGCAATTATTACGTGATGAAGGCCGCCTGTTGACCGCAGGTCCGATGCCTGCGGTCGACAGTAACGATCCCGGCGCCGCAGGCTTTACCGGCTCAACGGTGATCGCAGAGTTTAATTCTCTGGAAGAGGCTCAGGCCTGGGCAGAGGCCGACCCTTATATCGCTGCGGGGGTCTACAAGCAGGTAGCGGTCAAACCCTATAAAAAGGTTTTCTGATTTCTGAAACGAAAATGACGGGGTTAGAAATATTTTGGGCACCGGCTGGCGGTGCCCTTTTCTTTACGCCCAGCGATCGTGAATGGCAAACAGCAAAGAGTTACGCTGTTTATTGACCTGGCACTTTCTGATGACGTGAATGCGCATATTCCGACGCGACTGGCCTTCCAGCCAACGCGCTTTGCGCCGTTGCGCCTGACGCTGCATTCGCCAGCGTCCGACCTCAGTTCTACTACGCCTCATTTTTACGACTCAACTTTAAAACAGACGAGTCATTATAGAGGCTTATTGCCAGCAGACCAGTCGTTTTACGACTAGTTTTATTGTGAACAAGTTGCGGTTATGCGTAAACTCGAAACCATACGATTTCAAAAGGATTTTTAGGGTATGACAACCTTCTACACGGTGGTTAGTTGGCTGGTCATTTTAGGCTACTGGTTGCTTATAGCCGGGGTTACGCTTCGTATTTTAATGAAACGCCGGGCGGTTCCCTCCGCGATGGCCTGGCTATTAATCATTTATATTCTTCCGCTGGTAGGGATTATTGCCTATCTCTCCTTTGGCGAGCTTCATCTGGGCAAGCGCCGCGCCGAACGCGCGCGGGCAATGTGGCCCTCAACGGCCAAATGGCTGACCGATCTTAAAAGCTGCAAACATATCTTTGCCGAAGAAAATAGCGCGGTTGCCACCTCGTTATTTCAGCTTTGCGAGCGTCGCCAGGGCATCGGCGGCGTAAAAGGCAACCAGCTGCAGCTGCTGACCACTTCCGATGAAACCATGCAGGCGTTAATCCGCGATATCCAGCTTGCGCGCCACAATATCGAGATAGTCTTCTATATCTGGCAGCCGGGCGGGATGGCCGACCAGGTGGCGGAATCGCTGATGGCGGCGGCGCGTCGCGGCATTCATTGTCGCCTGATGCTCGACTCCGCGGGCAGCGTGGCGTTTTTCCGCAGCCCGTGGGCGAATATGATGCGCAACGCAGGCGTGGAGGTCGTCGAGGCGCTGAAGGTCAATCTGATGCGTGTATTCCTGCGCCGTATGGATTTACGCCAGCATCGCAAGATGGTACTCATCGACAACTACATCGCTTATACCGGCAGTATGAACCTGGTTGACCCGCGTTTCTTCAAGCAGGATGCAGGCGTCGGACAGTGGATTGATTTAATGGCGCGTATGGAGGGCCCGGTTGCCACGGCGATGGGAATCGTCTATTCATGCGACTGGGAAATCGAAACCGGCAAGCGTATTTTGCCGCCGCCGCCTGATGCCAATATCATGCCTTTTGAAGAGGCCAGCGGCCACACCATTCATACCATCGCTTCCGGGCCGGGTTTCCCAGAGGATCTGATTCACCAGGCGCTGCTGACTTCCGTTTATGCCGCGCGTGAATATCTGATAATGACCACTCCCTATTTCGTGCCAAGCGACGATCTTCTGCACGCCATCTGTACCGCCGCCCAGCGCGGCGTGGATGTGAGCATTATCATACCGCGCCATAATGATTCTCTGCTGGTCGGCTGGGCAAGCCGTGCTTTCTTTAGCGAGCTGCTGGCGGCCGGCGTCAAAATCTACCAGTTCGAAGGCGGACTGCTGCATACCAAGAGCGTGCTGGTTGACGGCCAGCTCAGCCTGGTGGGCACCGTGAATCTTGATATGCGCAGCCTGTGGCTTAACTTCGAGATTACGCTGGTGATTGACGACTCCGGATTCGCAGGCGATCTGGCCGGGGTGCAGGACGATTATATCTCTCGCTCAAGGCTTGTGGATGCCCGCCTGTGGGCGAAACGCCCGATGTGGCAGCGCGTCGTTGAGCGACTGTTTTACTTCTTTAGCCCGTTGCTGTAAAACGTGGCGATCGGCACTCGATATGTGGATGTAACTATGGAAATGGATCTGAATAACCGCCTGACAGAAGACGAAACGCTGGAACAGGCCTACGACATTTTTCTCGAACTGGCGGTAGATAACCTCGATCCGGCAGACGTGATTTTATTTAACCTGCAGTTTGAAGAGCGCGGCGGCGCCGAACTGTTCGATCCGGCGGAAGACTGGCAGGAGCACGTAGATTTTGATCTGAATCCTGACTTCTTTGCCGAGGTGGTGATTGGCCTCGCCGATACCGACGGCGGAGAACTTAACGATATCTTCGCGCGCGTTCTGCTGTGTCGCGAAAAAGATCATAAGCTCTGCCATATTCTCTGGCGCGAGTAATGACGAGTAATAAAAAAGGGCAGCCTGAGCTGCCCTTTTTGTTAATCACTTTGCAAGATTAGAGCGGATCCACCTTCAAACAGGAAACCGCGTGGCGGAAACTGCCTTCCAGTACCGGACGGGTTTTCGCACATTCCGGCCCGGCTATCGGACAGCGGGTGCGGAATACGCAGCCCGACGGCGGATTGATCGGCGACGGCAACTCCCCTTCCAGCAGCTGGATAACTTTGTTTTTCTCCAGATCCGGATCGGGAATCGGCACCGCGGACATCAGCGCTTTGGTGTAAGGATGCAGCGGGTTGTGATACACCTCGTCATAAGTGCCCAACTCCACGGCGTGGCCGAGATACATCACCAGCACGCGATCGGAAATGTGCTTCACCACCGCCAGGTCGTGCGCGATAAAGATCAGCGACAGCCCCATCTCACGCTGCAGCTTTTGCAGCAGGTTAACCACCTGCGCCTGGATAGACACATCCAGCGCCGAAACCGGCTCGTCGCAGATGATCAGCTTCGGCTCGAGAATCAACGCACGCGCAATCCCGATACGCTGACACTGGCCGCCGGAGAATTCGTGCGGATAGCGGTTGATCAGGTTAGGCAACAGGCCGACTTTCATCATCATCGCTTTTACGCGGTCGCGGACTTCCTGGCGCGGCATCTTCGGATGATAGGTACGCAGTGGCTCAGCGATGATATCGCCGATATTCATACGCGGATTAAGGGATGCCAGCGGATCCTGGAAAATCATCTGGATATCGCTGCGCACGTCGCGCCACTCTTCCTGTTTCATGCCCAGCAGATCTTTACCAAGCCATGCCACGCGGCCGTCGGTTGCTTTAACCAGGCCGATAATAGCGCGGGCAAAGGTCGATTTACCGCAACCGGACTCGCCCACCACGCCGAGGGTTTCCCCTTCGTATAACCGCAGGGTGACGCCGTCAACCGCCTTCAGGGTTTTTGACGGCTGCCAGAACCATTGTTTGCCGTCTTTAATATCGAAATGGACCTTAAGATCGGCAATTTCCAGCAGGACTTTTCTCTCTTCTGTCATGGCGTTCATACCAGCTCCTCCACCGGCTTAAAGCAGGCGCGCAGGCGACCTTCGCCAAAGTGCTCGAGCGGCGGCGCGGTATTACAAATTTCCATGGCGTACGGGCAGCGCGGCTGGAACGGACAGCCTGTCGGCAGGCGCAGCAGGTTCGGCGGGTTGCCCGGAATGGTTAATAAGGATTCGCCTTCCGCATCCAGACGCGGCACCGCGTTTAGCAGGCCGATGGAATAAGGATGAACGGGATTATAAAACACGTCCCGCGCCTTGCCGTATTCCATAGTGCGTCCGGCGTACATTACCAGCACCTTGTCGCAGATGCCGGCAACAACGCCCAGGTCGTGCGTGATCATGATAATGGCGGTATTAAACTCGCGTTTGAGCTCGTTTAACAGCGTCATGATCTGTGCCTGAACCGTAACGTCCAGCGCGGTGGTCGGCTCATCGGCAATTAACAGCTTTGGCCGGCACAGCAGCGCCATGGCGATCATCACGCGCTGGCGCATACCGCCGGAGAACTCATGCGGGAACATACGCATGCGCTTACGCGCTTCCGGCATTTTCACCGCGTCGAGCATGCGTACAGATTCTTCGAACGCTTCCGCCTTGCCCAGCTTCTTGTGCAGCATCAGCACTTCCATCAGCTGCTCTCCCACACGCATGTAGGGGTTAAGGGAGGTCATCGGATCCTGGAAAATCATCGAAATCTGTTCGGCGCGCAGGCGGTTCAGCTGGTTCTCCGGCAGGTTAAGAATCTCTTTACCGTTAAACTTCGCCGAGCCGCCGATGCGGCCGTTAGCCGCCAGCAGGCCCATCAGCGCAAACGCCGTCTGGGATTTACCCGAACCCGATTCGCCGACGATGCCCAGCGTTTCGCCGGCCCGCAGGCTGAAGTTCAGATCGTTGACCGCCGTAACATCGCCGTCGGGGGTGCCAAAGGTGATGCGCAGATCTTTTACGTCAAGCAGCGCGGCATTCTGGCTCAGTGGCGTGACCACCGCTGGATTTTCAATTGTGCTCATCGCGGCACTCCTTAACGATCTTTCGGGTCGAGGGCATCACGCAGGCCGTCGCCGATAAAGTTGAAACAGAACAGGGTGATGACCAGGAAGCCCGCAGGGAACAGCAGCAGCCATGAGGAAACCTCCATGGAGTTGGCGCCGTCGCTTAACAGTGCGCCCCAGCTGCTCAGCGGCTCCTGGGTTCCCAGACCGAGGAAGCTCAGGAATGATTCGAACAGTATCATGCTCGGCACCAGCAGCGAGGCATAAACCACCACCACGCCCAGCACGTTCGGCACGATATGACGCACCACGATGCTGGCGGTAGAAACCCCACCTACCTGCGCCGCTTCGATAAACTCTTTACGTTTCAGGCTCAGCGTCTGGCCGCGCACGATACGCGCCATATCCAGCCAGGAAACCATGCCGATGGCCACGAAGATAAGCAGGATGTTTTGCCCGAAGAAGGTCACCAGCAGGATGACGAAGAACATGAACGGGAAGGAGTTAAGGATTTCCAGCAGGCGCATCATCACGGAGTCGGTTTTGCCACCCAGATAACCTGCCAGCGAGCCGTACAAGGTGCCGACGATAACCGCAACCAGCGCCGCGGCGACGCCCACCATCAGCGAGATACGCCCGCCGATGGCCACGCGCACCAGCAGATCGCGGCCTGAAGAGTCGGTGCCAAAGTAGTGGCCGGATTCGATATCGGGCGCTGCCGACATCATGCCCCAGTCGGTATCAAAATAGGTGAACTGCGACAGCATCGGCGCAAAGGTCACAAAGAGCGCAATCAGCGCCAGCACCAGCAGGCTGGTCACTGCGGCGCGGTTATGCATAAAACGACGACGCGCATCCTGCCACAGGCTGCGGCCTTCAACCTCAAGCTTTTCACTGAAGTTTTCCAGCGCCTCGCTGTTTTTCTTACTCAACATCATGGCGAACTCCAGTATCAGTAACGGATTTTCGGATCGATAACGGCATACAGCACGTCAACAATCGCGTTAAAGAGAATCGTCAGGGCGCCCACCAGAATGGTGAGGCTGAGCACCAGCGAATAGTCACGGTTCAGCGCGCCGTTTACGAACAGCTGGCCGATGCCCGGCAGGCCGTAAATGGTTTCAATAACCATCGAGCCCGTAATGATCCCCACAAACGCCGGCCCAAGATAAGACAGCACCGGCAACAGCGCGGGCTTCAGAGCGTGACGCAAAATAATGCGGCGCATCGGCAGGCCTTTGGCACGTGCGGTACGGATAAAGTTGGAGTGCAGCACTTCAATCATGGAGCCGCGGGTAATACGCGCGATACTAGCGATATAGGCTAATGACAAAGCGACCATCGGCAGGATCATGTACTGCAATGCTCCGCCGTTCCAGCCTCCTCCCGGCAACCATTTAAGGGTGATGGCGAATATCAGCACCAGCAACGGGGCGACCACGAAACTGGGGATAACCACCCCGGTCATGGCTATGCCCATTACCGCATAATCCCATTTGGTATTTTGATTCAGCGCCGCGATAACCCCCGCCAGGACGCCCAGCACCACGGCGAAAATAAACGCGGCCGCGCCTAATTTGGCCGATACAGGGAAGCTTGAGGCCACCAGATCGTTCACTGAATAATCTTTATATTTAAATGACGGTCCAAAATCGCCGTGCGCCAGCTGCTTCAGATAGCTGAAATACTGGGTGGTTATCGGATCGTTTAAATGATATTTAGCTTCGATGTTCGCCATGACTTCCGGCGGAAGCGCGCGCTCGCTGGTAAATGGACTGCCCGGCGCAAGACGCATCATAAAGAAGGAAATTGTTATAAGAATGAAAAGTGTCGGAATTGCTTCCAGACAACGACGTAGAATAAATTTCAACATTGCCCATACCTTCTGGCCTGTGCCTTTAGAGTGCGATGAAATAAGACACGATGGGACAAGGCCTTCCAGCCCTGCCCCACGAATTGCCATTAATGTTTGATGATATACATATCTTTGGTGTAGATATTATCCATAGGGTCTTTGCCGGTATAGCCGCCAACCCATGGTTTCACCAGACGGGCATTCACATAGTAATAAACCGGAACGATCGCAGAGTCTTTGCCCAGCTGCTGTTCGGCCTTATCGTAAGCCGCGCTGCGTTGCGCATCATCCGTCGCTTTCAGAGACTCCGCCATAATGGCGTCAAACGCCGGGCTCTTATAGTGCGCGGTGTTCATGGAGCTCGTTGAGAGCATGGTGTTCAGGAACGATGTAGGTTCGTTGTAGTCCGCACACCAGCCGGCGCGCGCCACATCGTAGTTACCCTGATGACGGGTATCGAGGAAGGTTTTCCACTCCTGGTTCACCAGCTTGACGTTCACGCCCAGGTTTTTCTGCCAGATGGATGCCGCAGCGATCGCCAGCTTCTTATGCAGATCTGAGGTGTTGTACAGCAGGTTGAAGGTCAGCGGCTTGTCTTTGGTATAACCCGCTTCAGCCAGCAGCTTCTTCGCTTCTTCGTTACGTTTTTCCTGGGTCCAGGAGAACCATTCAGGCTTGGTCAGCTTAGCGCCATCGGCATATGGAGGGGTGTAGCCATAGGCCGGCAGGTCGCCCTGCGCTTTCACCTTATTCACAATGATGTCGCGGTCCAGGCCCAGTTTCAGAGCGGTACGAACGCGTTCATCGGTAAACGGCGCTTTCTGGTTGTTGATTTCGTAATAATAAGTACACAGGTATGGATCAACATGCACTTCAGCCGGGATCTCTTTTTTCAGCTTCTGGAACAGTTCGATCGGCAGGTTGTTATAGGTCATGTCGATTTCACCGCTGCGGTAGCGGTTAACGTCGGTCACTTCTGAAGAAATTGGCAGATAGGTAATCTGGTCTACGACGGTTTTGGCGTTATCCCAGTAATTGGTATTACGCTCCATCACAATGCGTTCGTTAACCACCCAGTCCTTCAGCTTATAGGCGCCGTTGGAAACAAGGTTCGCAGGCTGGGTCCACTTCTCGCCAAACTTCTCAATGGCGGTTTTATTCACCGGAGACATCGCCGGGTTAACCAGCAGCTTGTAGAAGTAAGGAACGGGCTCGCTCAGGGTGACTTCCAGCGTGTGGTCGTCGATAGCTTTCACGCCCAGCTCGCTCGGTTTTTTCTTACCGTCGATGATTTCATCAACGTTAACGATATGGCCGTACTGTGGATAGCTGGCATAGGGGGAAGCGGTATTAGGATCGACCAGACGCTGCCAGCTATAGACGAAATCTTGCGCGGTAACCGGGTCACCGTTGGACCATTTCGCATCTTTGCGCAGATGGAAAGTCCAGACTTTAAAATCTTTATTATCCCAGGACTCCGCTACGCCCGGAATCGGGTGGCCGTCGGTCGGAGAGGTAATCAGCAGACCTTCAAAGAGATCGCGGCTGACATTTGCCTCAGGCACGCCTTCAATTTTGTTTGGATCCAGGGACTGCGGTTCAGCGCCGTTGTTACGAATCAGCGTTTGCTTTTCTGCCAGCTGGACACCCGCCGGGACATCTGCCGCCCAGGCTGCGTTACCCGCGAGAAGCGCGGTTAAAATACTTGCTGCTACCAGACTTTTTTTTGTGATGATGGACATTGTGTTGATACTCCACTCATTATAATTACCGGCCCGAAAGCCAGCCTCTTCCCCTTGGGGTTCCTTTACAGCGCGGAGCGTTAAGCGCCTGTAAGGAGTACTGCTTTACCTGTACTTCGTGCTATCAACGACTTTATTTTTTGGGAGGCTCTGAATGGCATCCTCTTCCGTCGATTCTTTCCAACCTGCCCTGTAACAGGTTGGGTTCCGGGATAAATCATCTTCCAGAGGAATATAATTTCATACGGAAATCATTCTCATCTGGAAATGAAACGTTTTACAGCGAATTGTTTTGTCCGGAAAGTATCAAAAGCACCCAGGCGCCGCCAATACAATTTGCAAATTTGTTAAGCATTTCTCTTTTATCAATCGAAGCGTGGATTTATTGCGGCAGGACAGCGGGCTACATAGTTAATTTTTAGCAATCAAAATCAACTACATAACTAAAAGAAGCTCGTTTGAATAACTGAAACGTTCTGCGCTCGCACTGCACCAACAAAAAATTAACAATTGATTATTTTTTAGCACATTCCTCTACGGGAGCGCTTGAATTACTAATATCATCTCAATAAAGCGGCAGCAAGTGTCATTGTGTAGTGTGAGTTAAATAACAGCGCGACTGTAACTTTTCTGTACAGCAGGTCCTTGTACCTGCAGTTAATTAGCGGTTTGCAAAGTAATTTCTTATGGATGATTTTCTTATGACCAACGTCATAAATTTCATTTGAAAGGAAGTTTTGGGGTTTTATTAACAAAAAAGCAGAATTGATATTCTGCTTTTTCATATGAAAGATGCAGAACAACTAACTTAACAGTCCCGGGAAAATGGCCTTCAGGCCGGTGACGATAAATTCTATTCCCAACGCCATCAGCAACAGCCCCATTATACGGGTAATAACGTTAATACCGGTTTGGCCCAGCAAACGCACCAGCCAGGGCGCAATGCGGAATACCATCCAGCAGCTGAGGGCAAAAAGCGCAATGGCTATAGAGAAGCCAAACAGGTGTCCCCAGCTGTGATATTTCGTTCCCCAGACGATGGTAGAACTGATGGCCCCCGGCCCTGCCATAAGCGGTAGCGCAAGCGGCACGACGCCCACGCTTTCACGTATCGCGCTTTCTGATTTCTCTTGTTTATTCTGTTTATCCTCGCCCAGCTTACCGCTGATCATCGACATCGCAATGGTTACCACAAGGATGCCGCCGGCGATGCGGAAAGAATCAATAGAAATGCCGAATACCTGCAGGATGCCGTCACCAAGAAACAAGGAGGTCCATAAAATGATGGCTACGGAAAGGTTGGCAGTGAGGTTGGTTTTATTTCTCGCCGCGGCGGTCTGGTAGCTTGTCATGCTGATAAAGACGGGAATAATGCCTACCGGGTTTACCAGAGCAAAAAGACCAATAAAAAACTTAAAATAGGTAGGCAAATCAAACCAAGATTGAGCCACGCGAAACTCCGCAAGTGAAGATGGCAAACGCAGGCGTAATGTAATGGAAAAGCACTGCCAGCGCTACGGCATTTCACAGCATAGATCGCTACTAACGGGCTTTATTGCAAGATTAACCAATATTGTTATCCGTATGTTGAAAATATGGTAGTTTGATTTGTCCTCGCTGTGACTAAAATTTTAAAGCCTTTTCAGAGACATAAATAAGGCATGCTGAAAGGAGTCAGCTTTGAGATTATGTGATCCAGATCATGAAATCGCTACTCAGAAGTGAGTACCCTTGGTTACACCTGAAGAGCAGGTTATTCATTACACGAATTTACTTGCCAGGTAAGGCTCTTTTAGTAAATCAGCGAGACGTTAATGTAAGTTTTTGCATAGTCATAGCCCGTCATTTACCCAAGCTGTTGGCCGCTGACTATACTGTACTGTCGACTCGAGCAGCTGATTTACTAAAAGAGTTTAACATTATCAGGAGAGCATTATGGCTGTAACTAATGTCGCTGAACTTAACGCACTCGTAGAGCGTGTCAAGAAAGCCCAGCGTGAATATGCCAACTTCACTCAAGAGCAAGTTGATAAAATCTTCCGCGCCGCCGCCCTGGCTGCCGCCGATGCTCGAATCCCTCTGGCGAAACTGGCCGTTGCCGAATCCGGCATGGGTATCGTCGAAGATAAAGTGATTAAAAACCACTTTGCTTCTGAATATATCTATAACGCCTACAAAGATGAGAAAACCTGCGGTGTTTTGTCTGAAGACCAAACCTTCGGGACTATCACTATCGCTGAGCCAATCGGCATCATTTGCGGTATCGTTCCAACCACTAACCCGACTTCAACGGCTATCTTTAAATCTCTGATCAGCCTGAAGACGCGTAACGCGATCATTTTCTCTCCGCACCCACGTGCAAAAGACGCCACTAACAAAGCTGCGGATATCGTTCTGCAGGCGGCGATCGCTGCCGGCGCGCCTAAAGATTTGATCGGTTGGATCGACCAGCCTTCTGTTGAACTGTCGAACGCCCTGATGCACCACCCGGACATTAATATGATCCTGGCAACCGGCGGTCCGGGCATGGTTAAAGCAGCCTACAGTTCCGGTAAACCAGCAATCGGCGTAGGCGCAGGTAACACCCCTGTCGTGGTTGACGAAACCGCCGACATCAAACGTGTTGTCGCTTCTATCCTGATGTCCAAAACCTTCGACAACGGCGTAATCTGTGCTTCTGAACAGTCCGTTATCGTTGTGGATTCCGCCTACGACGCCGTTCGCGAACGCTTCGCTACCCATGGCGGCTACATGCTGCAGGGTCAGGAGCTGAAAGCCGTTCAGGACATTATCCTGAAAAACGGCGCGCTGAATGCCGCTATCGTGGGTCAACCGGCGACCAAAATCGCTGAGCTGGCAGGTTTCACCGTGCCGGCAGACACCAAAATTCTGATTGGCGAAGTTAGCATTGTTGACGAGTCCGAGCCGTTTGCTCACGAGAAACTGTCGCCGACTCTGGCTATGTATCGCGCCAGCAGCTTCGAAGACGCTGTCGTTAAAGCTGAGAAACTCGTCGAGATGGGCGGTATCGGTCATACCTCTTGCCTGTATACCGACCAGGACAACCAGCCAGAACGCGTTAAGCACTTCGGCGACAAAATGAAGACTGCACGTATCCTGATTAACACCCCTGCTTCTCAGGGTGGTATCGGTGACCTGTACAACTTCAAACTCGCACCTTCCCTGACTCTGGGTTGTGGTTCATGGGGTGGTAACTCCATCTCTGAAAACGTTGGTCCTAAACACCTGATCAACAAGAAAACCGTTGCTAAGCGAGCTGAGAACATGTTGTGGCATAAACTTCCGAAATCTATCTACTTCCGCCGTGGCTCCCTGCCAATCGCGCTGGACGAAGTGATTACTGATGGTCACAAGCGTGCGATGATCGTTACCGACCGTTTCCTGTTCAACAACGGTTATGCGGACCAGATCACTTCCGTGCTGAAAGCGGCCGGCGTTGAAACCGAAGTCTTCTTTGAAGTCGAAGCTGACCCTACCCTTTCCGTAGTACGTAAAGGTGCAGAGCTGGCAAACTCCTTTAAACCAGACGTGATTATCGCGCTGGGCGGCGGCTCCCCGATGGATGCTGCGAAAATCATGTGGGTAATGTACGAACATCCGGAAACCCACTTCGAAGAACTGGCGCTGCGCTTTATGGATATCCGTAAACGTATCTACAAGTTCCCGAAAATGGGCGTGAAAGCGAAAATGATCGCGGTCACCACCACTTCCGGTACCGGTTCTGAAGTAACGCCGTTTGCAGTTGTAACCGACGATGCTACCGGTCAGAAATACCCGCTGGCTGACTACGCGCTGACTCCAGATATGGCCATCGTTGATGCCAACCTGGTGATGGATATGCCGAAGTCCCTGTGTGCGTTCGGTGGTCTGGATGCGGTAACTCACGCCCTGGAAGCTTACGTTTCCGTACTGGCGAGCGAGTTCTCGGACGGTCAGGCTCTGCAGGCGCTGAAGCTGCTGAAAGAGAACCTGCCGGCGTCCTACAACGAAGGCTCTAAAAATCCGGTTGCTCGTGAACGTGTTCATAATGCCGCGACCATCGCAGGTATCGCCTTTGCGAACGCCTTCCTGGGCGTATGCCACTCAATGGCTCACAAGCTGGGTTCTCAGTTCCACATTCCTCACGGTCTGGCGAACGCCCTGCTGATTTCCAACGTTATCCGCTACAACGCGAATGACAACCCAACCAAGCAGACCGCTTTCAGCCAGTACGACCGTCCACAGGCGCGTCGTCGTTACGCTGAAATCGCAGACCATCTGGGTCTGAGCGCGCCGGGCGACCGTACCGCGGCTAAGATCGAGAAACTGCTGGCATGGCTGGATAGCATCAAGGCTGAACTGGGTATTCCTAAGTCCATCCGTGAAGCTGGCGTTCAGGAAGCGGACTTCCTGGCACACGTTGATAAACTGTCTGAAGATGCGTTCGATGACCAGTGTACCGGTGCAAACCCTCGTTATCCGCTGATCGCTGAACTGAAACAGATTCTGATGGATACCTACTACGGTCGTGAATACGTAGAAGGCGAAATTGCCAAAGAAGCTGCTCCGACAGTGCTGAAAGCTGACAAAAAAGCGAAAAAAACCGCTTAATTGCTAAGCCTTAATAAAAAAACCCGCCTCGGCGGGTTTTTTTTATGGGCTGAGAAAATATGTGCTCAAACGGCCTGTGCTGCTTTAAGAGGATTTATAGGGCTATCCCCTTACAAGCCGAGTTAAACGCGCTGAATGGCCTGCAGGGAGCCTTTTTGCAGCGCTTCTTTATAATGCTTACGGCAAACCGAGACATAACGTTCATTGCCGCCAATTACCACTTGTTCACCCTGATTATAAGGGCGCCCTTCGCTATCCAGACGTAAAACCATGCTGGCCTTGCGGCCGCAGAAACAGATAGTTTTTAGCTCGACGAGTTTATCTGACCATGCCAGTAAATACTGGCTGCCGCCAAACAGCTCGCCGCGAAAATCTGTCCGCAGGCCGTAACACAGCACGGGAATATCTAATTCATCCACCACGTCAGATAAAGCGTGAACCTGCTCGCGCGTCAGGAACTGGCTTTCATCGACCAGAACGCAGTGTACGGGCTCACGCTCGTGCTCATTACGAATATCATCGAACAGCGAGGTCGAGGAGTTATACAGTTTTGCCGGCGACGACAGGCCGATACGGGAACTTACCTTTCCTGAACCATACCGATTATCAATTTCGGCGGTATACACCAATGTGCGCATACCTCTTTCCTGATAATTGTAGGAAGACTGAAGTAACGCCGTAGATTTTCCGGCATTCATCGCCGAGTAGTAGAAATAGAGTTGCGCCATTCGCAGATAACCTAAGTCAAAGTGTAAATATTGTTAACGAAAAGGATTATACCATAAGCCGTAGCCTCAGCCTGTACCGTAGCGCGTGCTCAGAACATTAGCTTTGCGCACCGTGATATATAAAGCCTTTCTAATAGTCTCAACGCCATATAAGCCTGTCAGCGCCAACGTAAACGAACTGTAACACCCAGAGTTTTCAGCCTTTTTAATGCGGATACTTAAATTAATACATGAATAATTAATATTAACTTGTTAGGAATATTCGCTCGTCAGCGCAATAATACCAAAGGCGGATATTTAGCCATTGATGCGCCATAGCCGCTGTTTTGCTGAGTTCAGCAATCCCTGTTACTCCCAGGGTTGTTGTCGAAAAAGTGAGTTGCTGCTGTTTTTTTGTGAGTCACATCAAGCCAAATTTAACTTAGCGAACTTTTATAAAAGCGATAAATAACCCGAAATTTTGGATTCCTTACATTCCCCCCTATTGCAGAACCTAATTTAAGGCTCTATTATTACACCAACAAGCCACCTAATATAAGTTTGAGATTACTAAAATGAGCGAAGCACTTAAAATTCTGAACAACATCCGTACTCTTCGTGCACAGGCAAGAGAATGCACTCTCGAAACTCTGGAAGAAATGCTGGAGAAATTAGAAGTTGTCGTTAATGAACGCCGTGAAGAAGAAAATGCACAGGCTGCGGAAATTGAAGAGCGTACCCGTAAACTGCAGCAATACCGTGAAATGCTGATTGCAGACGGTATCGATCCTAACGAATTACTGAACAGCATGGCTGCGGTTAAATCCGCAGGCAAAGCTAAGCGCGCAGCTCGCCCGGCTAAATATCAGTACATTGATGAGAACGGCGAAACCAAGACCTGGACCGGTCAGGGCCGTACGCCTGCGGTAATCAAAAAAGCAATGGAAGACCAGGGTAAAAAACTGGAAGATTTCCTGATTGCCTGAGTCTTAGCTTTAAGTGTGCTGCTTATTAAATCCCGCTCCGGCGGGATTTTTTTATTGCACACAATAAAAAAGGAAGCCAACGCTTCCTTTTTATCTGTATTAACTTACTTTGTAAAAGGACTTATACCATTCAACAAAACGTGCCACGCCGTCTGTGACAGAGGTTTGCGGCTTAAAGCCTATAACCTCATATAAGGCGCGCGTATCCGCACTCGTTTCCAGTACGTCGCCCGGCTGCATCGGCATCATATTCTTCTGCGCCACCTTACCCAGCGCGCTCTCCAGCGCGGTTATATAATCCATCAGCGTTACCGGATCGCTATTACCGATGTTATATACGCGATAAGGCGCCGAGCTTGTAGCAGGCGATCCCTGTTCTACCGTCCATGAAGCGTCTGCTTGCGGAATGATATCCTGCAAACGCATGATGGATTCGGTAATATCATCAATGTAAGTAAAATCGCGGCGCATTTGTCCGTGGTTGTATACATCAATACTATTACCCTCAACAATCGCGCGGGTGAATTTAAATAATGCCATATCCGGACGATACCACGGTCCGTAAACCGTGAAAAAGCGCAGCCCGGTTGTGGGTAAGCCATATAAATGCGAATAGGTGTGAGACATCAATTCGTTGGCTTTTTTAGTTGCCGCATATAAAGAAACCGGATGGTCAACAGAATCATCGGTGGAGAAAGGCAGCTTACGATTTAACCCATACACGGAGCTGGAAGAGGCATACAGCAAATGCCCTACTTTATTATGGCGGCAGCCTTCCAGCACATTCAAATGCCCCACGAGGTTTGAATCGGCATAAGCATGGGGATTATCGATTGAATAACGTACGCCAGCCTGAGCGGCCAGGTGAATTACGCGATCGAACCGGTGCGAGGCGAATAACTGCTCCATCGCGCTGCGATCGGCAAGATCAATTTTTTCAAACTGGAATTGAGGATGGGGTTTAAGTAAATCGAGGCGGGCGAGCTTGAGGTTGACATCATAATAGTCATTCAGGTTATCGATACCGATAACCTGGTGACCGGCAGCAAGCAGACGCTCGCTAACATGAAATCCAATAAAGCCTGCTGCGCCGGTAACCAGAAATTTCATATAACCCTCATTTATTATGCAATATTGATGGACGCTCCGCGGCCAATTGCATAATAAACAAAGCCGCGTTTGCTGAGTCTCTCTGGATCATACAGGTTACGGCCGTCAAAGATAACGGGTTGTTTCAGGGAATTTTTAATGACTTCAAAATCCGGCACGCGGAAGTTTTGCCATTCGGTGCAAATCACCAACGCGTCAGCGCCCTGAAGCGCGGCCTCTTTGGTGCCCATCAGCTTCAGATCGGTACGGTGCCCATAGATACGCTGAGTTTCGTCCATGGCTTCAGGATCGAACGCCTGCACCTGAGCGCCACGCTCCCATAGCGCTTCCATCAGGACGCGGCTTGAGGCTTCGCGCATATCGTCGGTATTGGGCTTGAAAGAAAGTCCCCACAGCGCGAAGGTTTTGCCCTGCAAATCCTCACCAAAATGTCGCTGGATAAACTCCGGCAGCTTCATCTTCTGGGCATGGTTAACCTGCTCGACCGCCTGCAGCAGGCGCGGCTGGTAGCCAATTTGCTCAGCGGTGCGAATCAACGCCTGCACATCTTTCGGGAAGCAGGAGCCGCCGTAGCCGCAGCCAGGATAGATAAAGTGGTAGCCGATACGCGGATCGGAACCAATGCCCTGACGCACTTTTTCAACGTCCGCACCCAGCAGTTCCGCCAGGTTCGAAATCTCGTTCATAAAGCTGATTTTGGTCGCCAGCATGCAGTTTGCGGCGTACTTGGTCAGCTCGGCGCTACGGATATCCATCAGGATCATACGATCGTGGTTGCGGTTGAACGGCTCGTAGAGTTCGCGCAGCAAATCCACCACATCGTCGTTATCCGTACCAATAACGATACGTTCAGGACGCATGCAGTCGGAAACCGCGGCGCCTTCTTTAAGAAACTCAGGGTTTGAAACGACGTCGAACGGAATGTCAACGCCGCGCTCTTTGAGCGTTTGCGCCATGACGCTGCGGACTTTATCTGCTGTGCCCACCGGAACAGTAGATTTATCCAGCACCACTTTATGGGAAGTCATATGCTGTGCGATGGTGCGAGCAACCGCGGTAACGTATTTCAGGTCCGCAGAACCGTCTTCGTCTGGCGGCGTGCCCACGGCGATAAACTGCATCTCGCCATGCTGAACGCCCAGCTCAGCGTCGGTGCTGAACAACAGACGCCCTTCTTCGTAATTTTTCTTCACCAGCGGCGTCAGGCCCGGTTCAAAAATCGGGATTACGCCGTTTTTCAGGTTTTCAACTTTCTGGGCATCGACATCAATACACATGACTTCGTGGCCGACTTCTGCCAGCACTGCGGCCTGTACAAGCCCAACGTAGCCGATACCAAATACGGTAACTTTCATCTTTCTATCCTGCCTTGAATTGGATTACTTCGTGCCAACGGTCTCTTCAAGCCAGGCTTTAAAATCTTCGCCAAGCGTCTTGTGACGAATGCCGTATTCTACAAACGCCTGCATGTAGCCCAGTTTGTTACCGCAGTCATGGCTCACGCCTTTCATGTGGTAGGCTTCGACGGTCTGTTTTTCCATCAGCATTGCGATGGAGTCGGTCAGCTGGATTTCATCGCCCGCGCCCGGAGGCGTTTTGGACAGCAGCGGCCAGATGTCGGCGCTCAGGACATAGCGTCCCACAACGGCAAGGTTCGATGGCGCGACGTTAGCTTTAGGTTTCTCAACGATGCCGACCATCGGCACGCTGTCGCCTTCGCTTAGCTCGACGCCTTTACAGTCAACAACACCATAGGCGGTAACATCCTCTACAGGCTCAACCATAATCTGGCTGTGGCCGGTAGCATCAAAGCGTTTAATCATCTCGGCCAGGTTGTCCTGGGAAAGATCGGATTCGAATTCGTCCAGAATCACATCCGGCAAAATAACCGCGACGGGCTCATCACCTACAACCGGATGAGCGCACAGCACCGCATGTCCCAGGCCTTTGGCCAGACCCTGACGGACCTGCATAATAGTGACGTGCGGTGGGCAAATCGCCTGAACTTCTTCCAGCAGCTGACGCTTCACGCGTTTTTCCAGCATGGCCTCGAGTTCGAAGCTGGTATCGAAGTGGTTTTCGATGGAGTTTTTCGAAGAGTGCGTTACCAGAACAATTTCAGTAATGCCTGCCGCAATACATTCATTCACGACGTACTGAATTAATGGTTTATCTACCAGCGGCAGCATCTCTTTCGGAATTGCCTTAGTAGCAGGCAACATACGCGTTCCCAATCCCGCAACAGGGATTACTGCTTTTCTAACTTTAGAATTAATGGCAGCCATTGAAAAACCTCCTGGACTGTTCAAGTGTTAAACTTGCTCGTCAATTTAAAAACGCGTTCGAGTATATCAGCTTAAAATCTAAATCTGCCGCTGTTTACCCGCTGCGTTGGTAATTTAAGACTAATACGAATCGGTATGGCGCAATATTACCACCAGCCCAGGCGGGGGAGAAAAGCTAAATGTAATCAGTGATTCAGGTGCTCATTCCGCAGACAACATTAAGCGTAAACGACCACCCGCGCCCCACACCTGGCATTGCCAGGCGTCACAACGCTGGCTGATTTGATTTAGATAAGTATTGCCTAAAGTGCCCAATGGCACACCGTTACTGACTTGAATTTGATGCTCTCCGGTATTTAACGTTGCATTAAGACCGGCGGAAACCAAAATGAGGTTTTTTAATGCGCTGTGATAATAGCCAACGATGAGCGGAAATTGTCCGGTCAGATTCGCCTGGCGCAATAACTGGTTCACTTGTTTAAGTAAATTACCTAATTCCGGTAAGCGCTGACGCTGATGGGAAAGCTGTTCCTGGAGCAGACCGTTAAAAAGCGCGCGCAATAATAAAGCAGCCAGTACGCCATTATCTCCGGCGCGCGTGACATCGAGACAATAAAAGGCGAGATCGTTTTCGGATAGCGGCGCGATATCAAGCACCAGCCCCGGCTGATCGGCGGCGACGAGCTGGCGGTAGTTAACGCGGCAATGAGACATGACCTGCTGAACCGGCGGCTGCAGCTCCTGCAGCAATTTTGCGGCGGCCTGTGGGTCGCTCACCAGCGCATCCCAGTCCTGGAAGAGACGCTCTTCCTCTTCGACACGGGAGTTAAACATCGTCGGGTAGAGACAGGCGAAAACGGTTTCACGAAGTCGACTGAGATCTTTTATCGGCTTAAGCAGCACGTCCTGTACGCCCAGGCGCAGCGCTTTAGCAATATCCGACATATTTTCCGTGGCGGAAATCACAAGGATTGGCGTCTGGTTGCCCTCGTTACGGATATGCTCAACCAGTTTTAAGCCGTTCATGCGCGGCATGGCAAGATCGCAAATGAGCAGATCGGGAGATACGCTCGACATTTTTTCCAGCGCGTCAATACCGTCCCAGGCGACTGTGATGATTGCCCCAAGCGAGGAGAGATAGCTATCCAAAAGGGAGCGAAAAACGGGCTCATCCTCAACGATGAGAATCTGTTTTCCCGCGAGTGGCTGTGTCATGCTCTCTCCTCTGACTGGCAATAAGTAAATAGTGGCATGGTATGGCCTGGAGCGCCTGTCAGAATTACCTGAAGATGTATAAAAACCCAATACTCAGTCATGGGTACGGACCAGTGGTAGCAGCTCATCCATCTTTTTTTCAACCGCCTGCGTGCCGGCGGTAATGGCTTCAGCCGCACGATGAAAATCG
>NZ_RCAA01000057.1:119213-145293 GCF_003628475.1 Enterobacter sp. R1(2018)
GAGTAAAATATCCGGCGGATCGCCCGCCATACGGTTACGTTTCAGGCGATTTTCCAGCACCTGAATCGAGGTGGTCATGATTTCCATCGCCGTCGGCGTCGTGAAGGCGCGCCGATTTTTCATTTTCCCCAGCTGCTCGCGCAGACGGCCGCGCCAGGTGGCGGATTGCCCAACTTCTTCCGTTACCGGCCCGGCCATATTCACGGACAGCAAATCCTGCTGCATCAGATGGGCGTCATGCTGCAAATCTACGGCGATAACTATATCGGCCCCCAAAGCGCGCGTTAACGAAACGGGAACAGGATTCACTACCGCGCCATCCACCAGCCAGTAGCCGTTGTAGCCCACCGGTGAAAGCAGGCCCGGCATACTGCACGAGGCGCGCACGGCCTGATGCAGGTCGCCGTCGGTAAACCAAAGCTCACGACCGGTGCTCAGGTTGCAGGCCACGGAGCCAAAGCGCAGATGGCAGCTTTCAATTGATTCTTCGGGAATAATTTTGCGAACGTTGTTAAAAACCCTTTCGCCGCGCAGTAAACCTCCCCGGCGCCAGGAAAGATCCATCAGGCGTAAAACGTCCCAGTAGCCAAACGATCTTACCCAACGTTCCATGACGGGTAACCGATTACAGGCATAGGCGGCGCCAACCAGCGCCCCTACCGAACATCCCGCCACGATATCAATCTGAATGCCTGCCCGTTTTAACGCGTTGATAACGCCAATATGTGCCCAACCTTTTGCTGCTCCCGACCCTAACGCCAGGCCGATTTTTACCTGTCTCATTCCGCCTCGGTCAATCTTTACAGGATTTGCATCCCGTGGCGTCGTCGCCACTGCTCAGTTAACATAACGCTGCCTGGCGCCTTCGCCGTTTATTCATTTTAAGGAGTTACTGTGGCGCAACTTTGTCCTTGTGGCAGCGGTTTGGAGTATAGCCTATGTTGCCAGCCTTACCTACGCGGTGAAAGCCTGCCTTTGACACCCGCACGGCTTATGCGCTCACGCTACTGTGCATACGTGATGCGGGACGCAGATTATCTGGTTGCAACCTGGCATCCGCAGAGGCGTTATGAAACGCTAAAAGCGGATATCTCCGCCTCTTTTACCGGCACTCAATGGCTGGGTTTAACCGTCTTTGAAGAAGCCGATGGGCAAGATGATAACGAAGGATACGTCAGTTTTGTCGCCCGTTTCAAAGACCAGCACCGCGAAAGCGCCATTCTTGAACGTTCCCGTTTCTTAAAAGAATCCGGTCAGTGGTACTATGTCGAGGGTACGCGCCCTCAGCTGGGTCGTAATGACCCTTGCGCCTGCGGCTCCGGGAAAAAATTCAAAAAATGTTGTGGGCGGTAAGCTTCAGTTCCGTCACCACACTCTTGTTTAGCAAACACAGTTCACAGGATTTACCAAGCGATGCAAGCACTGCAACGAAAAGTACTTCGTACTATCTGCCCTGACGCAAAAGGTCTGATCGCCAAGATCACCAACATCTGTTACAAGCACGAATTGAATATCGTGCAGAACAACGAGTTCGTCGATCACCGCACCGGCCGTTTTTTCATGCGTACCGAGCTTGAAGGGATTTTTAACGACGCCACGCTGCTTGCCGATCTGGACGGAGCGTTACCTGAAGGCTCCGTGCGCGAACTTACGCCGGCAGGCCGCCGCCGGGTCGTTATTCTGGTCACCAAAGAGGCGCACTGTCTGGGCGATCTGCTGATGAAGGCCACCTACGGCGGCCTGGACGTAGATATCGCCGCCGTTATCGGCAACCACGACACGCTGCGCACGCTGGTTGAACGCTTCGATATTCCCTTCCAGCTTGTCAGTCATGAAGGCATGACTCGCGAAGAGCACGATACGCAGATGGCTGACGCTATCAGCGCCTACGAACCAGACTATGTTGTTCTGGCGAAATATATGCGCGTGCTGACGCCTTCGTTCGTTTCACGCTTCCCAAACCAGATAATCAACATTCACCACTCGTTCCTGCCGGCATTTATTGGCGCACGCCCTTATCACCAGGCTTATGAGCGCGGCGTGAAGATTATCGGCGCCACGGCACACTACGTGAATGACAATCTGGATGAAGGCCCCATCATCATGCAGGACGTTATACACGTCGATCACACCTATACCGCAGAAGATATGATGCGAGCAGGCCGCGACGTGGAGAAAAACGTTTTAAGCCGCGCCCTGTATCAGGTACTGGCCCAGCGGGTATTTGTTTACGGCAATCGCACCATTATTTTGTAACGCAACGGGATGAATCGTTTAGCTTTACAACGTTAAGCGTAAAAAAACGGCAAACGATTCATTTTCTTACAGCGAAAGCTTTACAGCGGCGCTTCATTTGATATGATGCGCCCCGCTTCCAGCCTAAGGAAGCAGGCCAGTAAATGTCATACCCCGTGGTGGGGTTCCCGAGCGGCCAAAGGGAGCAGACTGTAAATCTGCCGTCATCGACTTCGAAGGTTCGAATCCTTCCCCCACCACCATCTATAAATTTCAGTACCGCAGTAAATCAAAATACCCCTGGCGGGGTTCCCGAGCGGCCAAAGGGAGCAGACTGTAAATCTGCCGTCATCGACTTCGAAGGTTCGAATCCTTCCCCCGCCACCATCTTCCAGACCCAGTCCTAATCATCTAAATCACAAATATTTCAGATTTCCGCAAGGGAAGGATGAGAAGCTTCGACCCGAAGGGAAGGATGAGAAGCTTCGACCCGAAGGTTTGACTCGAACGCAGATGAGAGAACGCGGCGACAGCAGCGGTTATCCTTCCCCCGTCACCATCTTTCAGACCCAGTCCTAATCATCTAAATCACAAATATTTCAGATTTCCGCAAGGGAAGGATGAGAAGCTTCGACCCGAAGGTTTGACTCGAACGCAGATGAGAGAACGCGGCGACAGCAGCGGTTATCCTTCCCCCGTCACCCTCTTTTAGTCCCCCTTATTCTTTCAAATCGTGCATTTTCCTGTTCCCGCAGGGAAATGATTTAACCTTTCTAACTCGTCTGACTTTTCGGTGGATGGTGCATTCGCTTATCCACACTACGCATACCGTGCATTGAGCTTTCGTTTACCTGCTTGCAATCCATCGGTTCAGGATTTATAGGGCGGGTAAGCGCAGCGCCATCCGCGCTGTTCAACAGGCAAAAAAATACCCAGCCGAAGCCAGGTATTTATCAAACGCCATCCATAATCAGCGACGCGCGCGAACAACCTGGTACTTACGCGTCAGATATTCAACCGGCGCGCTCCAGATGTGCACCAGGCGGGTGAACGGAAAGAGTAAGAACAGCGTCATACCCAGCACCAGATGCACGCGGAAGATAAACGCCACGCCGTCAAGATGCTCAGACGCACCGCCCCGGAAGGTCACGACCGACTGCGCCCAGCCCACCAGCTTCATCATCTCGCTGCCATCCATATGCTGCGCAGAGAACGGGATAGTCAACAGACCCAGCGCGCATTGAATCACCAGAAGGCTTAAGATCAGAATATCGGCCACGGTAGAGGTCGCGCGAATGCGCGGATTGAACAGACGGCGTTTAAGCAGCAGCAAACCGCCTACTAACGTCAACACGCCGCATGCACCGCCGGCAAACATCGCCATTTTCTGTTTCACGTCGACGGGCAAAAACGACTCGTACATCCAGTGCGGCGTCAACATGCCGAGGAAGTGCCCTGCAAAAATACCTAGGATACCGATATGGAACAGGTTTGACGCCAGGTTCATACCTTTTCTGTCGAGCATCTGGCTGGAGCTTGCTTTCCACGTGTACTGACCGTAGTCATAGCGCAGCCAGCTGCCCAGCAGAAACACCGTGCCGCAAAGGTACGGATAGATGTCATAGAAGAACACATTTAGAAAATGCATCATCACTTTCCTCCAATATTCAGATACTGCGGAGCTACGGCCCCGGCAAAACGACGCTGGTGGCTGGTAATTTCAGATTCACCGCAGCCCTGGTCGGCAATAAATTTCACCTGTTCTTCTTCCCACACCGCATCCAGCGCCTGTGGCGTATCATCACGGGCTTCGTCAGCGATTTGCTGGCTTACGCTCTCAACCGCCACGTTGCTTTCCGACAGACCAAGCAGCACGTCAAACAGCGCGGCATAATCGCTTTCACGCTGTTTCAGACGAGCGCTCAGCAAGGCCAGAATCGGAGCGACATCCTGCAAGCCTTCACGGGCGTCCGCTGCCGGACGCTGAGACAGATACTCCAGATAAAGCGGCAGATGATCGGGCAGCTCGCGGCTGTCGATTTCCATACCGGCCTGTTCGTACTGCCCCATCAGGTTCACCATCGCCTGGCCACGATCGCGCGACTCGCCGTGGACATGCTCAAACAGCAGCAAAGACGTTGCGCGACCGCGATCGAACAATTCGCTGTAGCTGGCCTGCGCGTCCAGCAGGTCGCGACCGCACAGCTTAGTGATAAATTCATTCAGCAGCGCTGCCTGCTCAGCGCTCAGCGCGTCACCTTCGGCCAGCGCATCCCGCACTTCCTGTTGATGCTGCCACAGGGCAGCATCCGGATACTCAAGCAGGCGTGAAATAACCAGAAGTTCAATCATGGATGCGGCTCCGTTTTACTGGTCACATCAATAGCGTCGATACGTTTGCTATTGAACAGATTGAACTTGCTGTCGCTGCCGTGACAGCCGTCGCCGAAGCTGAAACCACAGCCGTTACGCTCGGGGAAGGCATCCGCCGCCAGTTCGCGATGGCTACTTGGGATGACAAAACGATCTTCGTAGTTAGCGATAGCCAGATAGCGATACATTTCCTGCGCCTGCGCTTCCGTCAGACCCACTTCTTCCAGCGCGCTGATATCGTGCACACCATCGACCGTTTCGGCTCGTTTGTAATGACGCATCGCCATAATACGTTTGAGGGCGCTCAGCACCGGCGCGGTATCGCCTGCAGTCAGCAGGTTCGCCAGGTATTCCACCGGTATACGCAGGCTTTCGATGTCTGGAAGAATGCCGGTATGTGGCAGCTGGCCGGCGTCCGCCGCGGACTGAATTGGCGATAACGGCGGCACATACCAGACCATTGGCAGCGTGCGGTATTCCGGGTGCAGCGGCAGCGCCAGCTTCCAGTCGATCGCCATTTTGTAAACCGGTGACTGCTGAGCGGCATCAATAACGCTCTGCGGCACGCCATCTTTCAAAGCCTGTTCGATAACGGCCGGATCGTTCGGGTTCAGGAAGACGTCCAGCTGACGTTCGTACAGATCTTTTTCGTGCTCGGTACTTGCGGCTTCTTCGATAGCGTCCGCATCGTAGAGCACCACGCCGAGGTAGCGAATACGGCCTACGCAGGTTTCGGAACATACCGTCGGCATACCCGCTTCGATACGCGGATAGCAGAAAATGCACTTCTCTGATTTACCGGTCTTCCAGTTAAAGTAGATTTTTTTGTACGGGCAGCCGGTCACGCACATACGCCAGCCGCGGCACTTGTCCTGGTCAATAAGCACGATGCCATCTTCTTCACGCTTATAGATGGCGCCGCTCGGACAGGTCGCCACGCAGGCCGGGTTAAGGCAGTGTTCGCACAGGCGCGGCAGATACATCATGAAGGTGTTTTCAAACTGGCCGTACATCGCCTTCTGCATGTTTTCGAAGTTCTGGTCTTTGGCGCGTTTTTCAAACTCGCCGCCGAGGATCTCTTCCCAGTTCGGACCCGCTTCGATTTTATTCATGCGCTGGCCGGTGATCAGCGAGCGCGGACGCGCTATCGGCTGATGCTTACCTTCCGGCGCGTTATGCAGATGTTGATAGTCGTAATCAAAAGGCTCGTAGTAATCGTCGATGCCCGGTAGATGCGGGTTAGCGAAGATTTTCCCGAGCAGCATGGCGCGGTTGCCCATGCGCGGCTGCAGCTTGCCGTTGATTTTACGGATCCAGCCGCCCTTCCATTTTTCCTGGTTTTCCCAGTCGTTCGGATAGCCGATACCCGGTTTGGTTTCCACGTTGTTAAACCACGCGTACTCCATCCCTTCGCGGCTGGTCCAGACGTTTTTACAGGTCACAGAACAGGTGTGACAGCCGATGCACTTATCAAGATTCAGCACCATGCCGACTTGTGAACGAATTTTCATTTTACGCTCTCCTGTTTCTGGTCATTGCCTTCACCGTCTAACCAGTCAATATTTTTCATCTTACGAACCACCACGAACTCATCGCGGTTTGAACCCACCGTGCCGTAATAGTTAAAGCCATAAGCCAGTTGCGCATAGCCGCCGATCATATGCGTCGGTTTCGGGCTGATACGGGTGACCGAGTTATGAATACCGCCGCGCTGGCCGGTGATTTCAGAACCCGGCAGATTCACGATACGTTCCTGAGCGTGATACATCATCGTCATGCCTTCCGGCACACGCTGGCTGACTACCGCACGTGCGGTAAGCGCGCCGTTTTTGTTGAACACCTCGATCCAGTCGTTGTCTTCAATACCCAAATCTTTGGCGTCGATTTCACTCATCCATACGATAGGACCGCCGCGGGAGAGCGTCAGCATCAGCAGGTTATCGCTGTAGGTTGAGTGAATGCCCCATTTCTGATGCGGCGTCAGGAAGTTCAACGCTTTTTCCGGATTACCGTTGGATTTTTTACCCATTACGCCTTTCACGGAGCGGGTATCAATCGGCGGACGGTAAACCAGCAGGCTTTCGCCAAAATCACGCATCCACTGGTGATCCTGATACAGCTGCTGGCGACCGGAGAGCGTGCGCCATGGGATCAGCTCATGCACGTTGGTGTAGCAGGCGTTATAAGACACGTGTTCATCTTCAAGACCGGACCAGGTTGGGCTGGAGATGATTTTGCGCGGCTGAGCCTGAATATCGCGGAAGCGAATCTTTTCTTCCTCTTTAGGCAGCGCAAGATGCGTATGGTCGCGACCGGTAAACTCACTGAGCGCGGCCCAGGCTTTCACCGCCACATTGCCGTTGGTTTCCGGGGCAAGCGTCAGAATCATTTCTGCGGCGTCAATCGCCGAGTTGATCATCGGCTGACCTTTTGCCGGGCCTTCTGCCTTGGTGTAATTCAGCTTACGCAGCAGGTCCATTTCGGACTGGGTGTTCCAGGCAATACCTTTCCCACCGTTGCCGTGGTATCCAACAGCGGACCCACGGAGGTAAAGCGCTCATAGGTCGCAGGGTAGTCACGTTCAACCGCCATCAGATGCGGAGCCGTTTTACCTGGGATCAGATCGCATTCGCCTTTTTTCCAGTCCATGACGCCGAACGGCTGCGCCAGCTCTGCTGCGGAATCGTGCTGGATTGGCAGCGTCACCACGTCGGTTTCTTTACCCAGATGGCCGACGCAGACTTCGGAGAATTTCTTCGCGATGGCTTTATAGATTTCCCAGTCGCTTTTAGATTCCCACGCTGGATCGACAGCGGCGGAAAGCGGATGAATAAACGGGTGCATATCCGAAGTATTCATATCGTCTTTCTCATACCAGGTCGCGGTAGGCAGGACAATATCGGAATACAGGCAGGTGCTCGACAGGCGGAAGTCCAGCGTCACCACCAGATCCAACTTGCCGTCAAGGCCATTATCTACCCACTCCACTTCTTCCGGCATCACGCCGCCTTCTTTACCCAGGTCCTTGCCCTGAATACCGTTTTCGGTACCGAGCAGATACTTGAGCATGTACTCGTGGCCCTTACCGGAAGAGCCCAGCAGGTTTGAACGCCAGACGAACAGGTTGCGGGGATGGTTATTACCCGCATCCGGCTGCTCGGCCGCAAAGCGAATATCGCCGTTTTTCAACTGCTGTACGGTGTAATCCGCAGCGGACATGCCTGCCGCTTTCGCCTGGGCGGCGATGGTCAGCGGGTTGACGTTCAGCTGTGGCGCGGACGGCAGCCAGCCCATGCGTTCAGCACGCACGTTGAAGTCAATCAGATGGCCGCTGTAACGGGATTTATCCGCCAGCGGAGAAAGTAGCTCCTCAGCCGTCAGCGACTCGTAACGCCACTGGCTGGAATGGTTGTAGAAGAAGGAGGTGCTGTTCATATGACGCGGCGGACGCTGCCAGTCAAGGGCAAACGCCAGCGGCGTCCAACCGGTTTGCGGACGCAGTTTTTCCTGACCCACATAGTGCGCCCAACCGCCGCCGCTTTGCCCGACGCAGCCGCAGAAGATCAGCATATTAATCAGGCCGCGGTAGTTCATGTCCATGTGGAACCAGTGGTTCATACCGGCACCGACGATAATCATCGAACGGCCATGGGTTTTATCGGCGTTGTCTGCGAACTCACGTGCAATACGTATGATGTTCTGACGGGAAACGCCGGTAATTTGCTCGGCCCACGCTGGGGTATACGCTTTTACATCGTCGTAGCCGGTTGCGCAGTTTTCATCGTTCAGGCCGCGCTCTAAACCGTAGTTTGCAAGCGTCAGATCGTAAACCGTGGTGACTAAAGCGCTTGAACCATCTGCCAGTTGAATGCGTTTTGCCGGCAGTTTGTGCATCAGCACGTTATCGAGCTTAACGTTGCTGAAATGTTCGCTGCTTTCGCCGCCGAAGTACGGGAAGCCAACGTCAGCCACTTCATCATGACTGCCCAGCAGGCTCAGGCGCAGCTCGGTTTCTTCACCGCTGGTCCCATCGCGCTGCTCCAGGTTCCACTTGCCCTTCTCGCCCCAGCGGTAGCCGATGGAGCCTGTCGGCGCCATCAGTTCGCCGCTGCGGTCATCTAAAGCTACGGTTTTCCACTGCGGATTGTTTTCCTGACCCAGGCCATCCACTAAATCGGATGCGCGTAGCATACGGCCAGCGGCATAGAAGCCGTCGCGTTCTTCCAACATGACCAGCATCGGCATATCGGTGTAGCGACGAACGTAGTCGGTGAAGTACTGGCTTGGGTTATCCAGATGGAACTCACGCAGCATTACGTGCCCCATTGCCAGCGCCATTGCAGAGTCGGTACCTTGTTTTGGTGACAGCCACTGGTCGCAAAGCTTAGCGATTTCCGCATAGTCCGGGGTGATCGCCACGGTTTTGGTGCCTTTGTAGCGAACCTCGGTGAAGAAGTGCGCGTCCGGCGTACGCGTCTGCGGAACGTTAGAACCCCAGGCCATAATGTAGCTGGAGTTATACCAGTCTGCGGATTCCGGCACGTCGGTCTGCTCGCCCCAGGTCATTGGCGACGCAGGCGGTAAATCGCAATACCAGTCGTAGAAGCTCAGGCAGGCGCCACCAATCAGGGAAAGGTAACGTGCGCCGGAAGCGTAGGAAACCATTGACATGGCAGGAATCGGTGAAAAACCGGCGATGCGGTCAGGCCCGAAAGTTTTGGCGGTAAAGACGTTGGCCGCCGCAATCAGCTCGTTTACTTCCTGCCAGCTTGAACGGACAAAACCACCGCGACCACGGGCCTGCTTATAGCTTTTCGCTTTTTCCGGATCGTTGATGATTGAAGCCCAGGCGTTGACCGGATCGGCATGCTGAGTTTTCGCTTCGCGCCATAGTTTAATCAGACGCTTACGCATCAGAGGATATTTCAGGCGGTTAGCACTGTAGAGATACCAGGAGTAGCTGGCGCCACGAGGGCAGCCGCGCGGTTCATGGTTTGGCATATCAGGACGAGTGCGCGGGTAATCGGTTTGCTGGGTTTCCCAGGTAACCAGGCCGCTTTTGACATAAATCTTCCAGCTACAGGAACCGGTGCAGTTTACACCGTGGGTGGAACGCACAACTTTATCGTGCTGCCAGCGCTGGCGGTAGCCTTCTTCCCAATCGCGATTGGTATCGAGCAGTTGGCCATGCCCATCGGCAAAGGTTTCACCCTTCTGCTTGAAGTAACGAAACCGGTCAAGAAACTTGCTCATCGGGGTTCTCCTGATGTGGAGCCTTGAGGCTCTATCTTATGAAATCGACATTGCTGATTTGGCTTGCACGGTAGCGTGCTCATATGCGGGGATAATTGATAACGATCAACAGACTAAAAGTTGTTTGTCGGACAAAACGCTCCATATACCACCAAAGTATAATCTTTGAAAATTTCACAATTTATTGATTTTTAATGTTTTATTTCCGTTTTCAATTTGTAGTGAGTATAAAAATCCGCTCCGGAGGTATTAAGGGGTAGGTAATGCATCGCCCTATACTCCTGAGCCGAGGTAGAGATCCGGACGTCGCTCTAGCATGTTGTAACTAAATAGAGATAAAAAAAAGCGCAGCCGAAGCCGCGCAAGGGATAACCAAAAGGTCAAAAGGTTACCGGGATGATTTACGGCCATAGACGGCCCAGGTAATCACCACGCAAAGAATGTAAAACACCAGGAAGACTTTCATCGCGCCTGCCGGAGAGCCGGTCAGTGCCAGAGACGTACCGAATGCCTTAGGAATAAAGAACCCGCCTATCGCGCCAATTGCCGAGATAAAGCCCAGCGCTGCCGCGGTGTCCGTCGCCGCTTCGCGCATCGCCTGCTCTTCCGTGCCGCCTTTAGCCTTCACGCTGTCCATAGTTAGCTTACGGAAAATAACGGAGATCATCTGGAAGGTGGATCCGCTGCCCAGGCCGGCCGTCAGGAACAACATCAGGAACACGCCGAAGAAGGCGATGAAGTTTCCGCCCACGCCGTCATGCGGCAGCGTGGTAAACAGCAGGGCGCTGAATACAGCCATAAAGACAAAATTAATCAGCGAGACCCTGGTGCCGCCCCAACGGTCGGAAATAGCGCCGCCCGCAGAGCGTGCCAGCGCGCCAAAGAGCGGACCAAAGAAGGCAAAGTGCAGAATGTCCACGTCCGGGAACTGGGTTTTCGACAGCATCGCGAAGCCGGCGGAGAAACCGATAAAGGATCCAAAGGTTGCCAGATACAAAAGCCCCATAATCCACAGGTGGGCGCGCTTGAGTACCGGCAGCTGCTCGCGCAGGGAGGCTTTCGAAGCAGACAGATCGTTCATGCCAAACCAGGCGGCAAGCGTGAAGATCACCAGGAATGGCACCCAAATCCATGCGGCGTTTTCCAGAAACAGCATCGTGCCGTCTGCCTGAGCTACGCCGGTTCCGCCAAATACGGCGAACATTGACAGCGAAATAGCCAGCGGAGCAACAAGCTGCATCACGCTCACGCCCAGGTTACCCAAACCGCCGTTGATGCCCAGCGCCCCGCCCTGTTTTGCTTTAGGGAAGAAGAAGCTGATATTCGCCATGCTGGAGGCAAAGTTTGCTCCGGCGAAGCCACACAACAAGGAGATAATGATGAAAGAGCTAAACGGCGTGCTGGTATTCTGTACCGCAAAACCCAGCCAGACGCAGGGGATAATCAAAATGCCGGTGCTAAACGCCGTCCAGCGACGGCCGCCGAAAATAGGCACCATGAAGGAGTAAGGCACGCGCAGCAGCGCGCCGGAAACGGAAGGCAAAGCCGTCAGCATAAACAGCTGCTCGGTCGTGAAATTGAAGCCGACTTTATTCAGATTGACCGCAACCGCACTGAACAACATCCAGACACAAAACGCCAATAGAAGGCTGGGTACGGAAATCCATAGATTACGGCTGGCAATACGATGACCTGTGTTTTGCCAGAAAGCTGGCTCCTCCGGACGCCATTCCGTAATAAGCGGACCCGCTTTCTGCCCGTTGGCAGATGACTGCGACATAAACACCTCAAATTTAACAGGAGTAATGGCGGCCACATTAGGCAGTATTGGTGATTCTAATTTGATATAAATCAAGGGATAACCGAACAGAATAACGCTCAGAAATTAAGCATGATTCTTTATGAGTAATGCTTACGCGTAAAAAAACTGTGGTTTTTCACAAGGCTGCTATGGATTATGCTTACAATCGATAAGGGTTATGCCACCTACAGCAATTAAGGGGTAATCATTAGGGGGTATGGGTATACTCCGGTGGATAGCTGAGAATGTCCCTCTGTTTTTTACGATAGGTCCTTAACCGGAGCGCGCTCTTTTATGTTGAAACGCCTGTTTTCCCCGCTAACGCTCGTTAACCAGCTGGCGCTTATCGTGCTATTGCTGGCGACGTTAGGCATCGCGGGAATGAGTCTTGCCAGCTGGCTTGCACAGGGAATTCAGGGTAACGCTCACGCTATCAACAAGGCCGGCTCGCTGCGTATGCAGAGCTACCGTCTGCTGGCGGCTATTCCGCTTACCGCAAAAGACACTACCCTGTTCAGCGAAATGGAACAAACTGCCTGGAGCGAAGATTTACAGCAGGCGGCGCGCCGTGACGGGCAACAGGCACAGCTTAATGAAATACAGCAGTACTGGCGCAACACGCTCGAACCCGCGATAAAAAACGCCAAAAATACGCAGCAGGTTACGCCGCACATTGTCCAGTTCGTAGGTCGCATCGACCAGTTAGTCAGCTCATTTGACAAAACTACCGAGCTTCGCCTGCATCGCGTTATTCTGCTGCAGCAGGGCATGGCATTATTTATGGGCCTGCTGCTGGTGTTTACCGTAGTCTGGCTGCGTAAACGCCTGCTTCGCCCCTGGCGACAGCTGTTGGTGATGGCCTCCGCCATCGGGCAAAAAGATTTCACCCATCGGGTAGCTATTACCGGCCGTAACGAAATGGCGACGCTCGGCATCGCGCTTAACAGCATGTCAGCAGAGCTGGCCGAAAGCTATGCCGTGCTTGAACAGCGCGTTCGTGAAAAAACGGCCGGGCTTGAGCAAAAGAATCAGCTCCTCTCTTTCCTTTACCAGGCCAATCGTCGGCTGCATTCGCAGGCGCCGTTATGCCAGCGCCTTTCACCCGTGTTAAGCGAGCTACAAAAGCTCACGCCGCTGCGTGATATTGAGCTGCGCGTCTATGAATACGAAGACGAAGAAAATTACGACGAATATACCTATCAGCCGGACAGCAGCTGTGAAGAAAAAGGCTGCCATTTATGTCCGCGTGAACCGGCGCCCGCATCGGTTGAGTCCACCGCGCTGAAATGGCGATTAACCGATAATCATATCCAGTATGGTTTGGTACTGGCGCAGCTGCCGCTGGGCAGCAGCCTGACCGTCGACCAGCAGCAGCTGGTCTTAACGCTAATCGAGCAGTTCACCGCTACCCTCGCGCTGGAAAGGCAGTATGAGCACCAGCAGCAATTAGTGGTGATGGAAGAACGCGCGGCTATTGCTCGCGAACTACACGACTCCATCGCCCAGTCGCTCTCCTGCCTGAAAATGCAGGTCAGCTGCCTGCAAATGCAGGGTGAAAGTCTGCCCCAACAAAGCCGTGATTTGCTGAGCCAGATGCGCAATGAGTTAAACACTTCGTGGCGACAGCTGCGTGAACTGCTGACCACTTTCCGTCTGCAATTAATTGAGCCAGGGTTACGCCCCGCCCTTGAATCAAGCTGCCTGGAATTCAGCGAAAAGCTCGGCTTTACGGTGGAGCTGAATTACCAGCTGCCGCCACGTCTGGTACCGTCCTATCAGGCTATACACCTGGTGCAAATTGCTCGCGAAGCGCTGAACAACAGCCTTAAACATGCCCAGGCTTCAGCGTGCGGCGTAAATGCCGTGTATCAAAATAAGCAGGTTACACTCACCGTATGGGACAACGGCTGCGGCATTCCGGATAGCGGAGAGCGCCGAAACCATTACGGACTGATCATTATGCGAGACCGCGCGCAAAGCCTGAAAGGCGATTGCCAGATACGGGCTCGTGCAGGTGGCGGCACTGAAGTGGTCGTCAATTTTATGCCCGAAGCGCATTTGCCTTCTGCCACAGGAGTAAACAATGAGTAGCCCGAACCCGGAAGCAGCAACTATATTGCTGATTGACGATCACCCCATGCTTCGCAGCGGCGTCAAGCAGCTAATCAGTATGGCGCCCGAACTTGCGGTCGTCGGTGAAGCCGGAGACGGCGCTCAGGGTGTTCAGCTTGCGGAAACCCTCGATCCGGACCTGATCCTGCTCGATTTAAATATGCCCGGAATGAACGGCCTGGAAACGCTCGACTGCCTGCGTGAAAAAGCGCTTTCCGGCCGTATCGTAGTATTTAGCGTATCGAATCACGAAGAAGATGTGGTTACCGCCTTAAAGCGTGGGGCGGACGGCTATCTGCTAAAAGACATGGAGCCGGAAGATCTGCTCAAGGCCCTGCAACAGGCCGCAGCCGGTGAAATGGTGCTAAGCGAAGCGCTAACGCCGGTGCTGGCGGCGAGCCTGCGCGCCAACCGCACCACGTCCGATCGTGACGTTAATCAACTCACGCCGCGCGAGCGCGATATTCTGAAGCTTATCGCCCAGGGCCTGCCGAATAAAATGATCGCCCGCCGTCTGGATATCACCGAAAGCACCGTGAAAGTCCACGTGAAGCACCTGCTGAAAAAAATGAAGCTCAAGTCCCGCGTTGAGGCGGCGGTGTGGGTCCATCAGGAACGTATTTTTTAAGGTAATGCCCCCGGCAGCAGATCGTAACGCGGATCTTTTGCCGGGTCGGGCAACAGCGGCTCCGCCTGTTTAAGCGTGATCCAGTTCGAGGTCACTTTCTGCCCTTTATCATCCTCGATAGTGACCGAAAGACGATATTCGTTCGGTCCGCCCTCTTCCCATGCCGGCATGATTACACTCCAGCCTTCCGCACGCCTGCCGTTAGCCGGCGGCGTCAGGCTCAAAGCTTGCGTATCTCCTTGCCAGACGATATGGCGGATTTCATGGCTTGCGCGCACCTGCAGCTTCAGCTCCACCGTTTCTCCCGGGTGCAGCTCCCACGGCGGCGTAGCGAGGAACACCGACAGGGTTTTACGCTGGCGATACTCCATAACAGGCAGATTGTCGCGATCGACGTTATCGTAACGGCTACCGCGTAGCGAACTGGTAGTCGCCACCTCGCCTGCGGAAAGCTGTTTCCCCAGCGGCACGCCGAAGCGGTAATTGAGTTTCAGGCCAAGGTTTTCCTGCGCCACGCCGTTTTCGCCCTGTTTATGCTGAGCGGTTAACGTCACAAGCGGAACCGGCGTGTAGTTCAGCCCCATGGTCACAGCAACGGGGTTACGGTAGCCCGTTCCGCTGTCGAACAGGTCGACGCGGTCGCCGAAGTACTGCTCCAGGCTGACGCTGGTATTAATATGGCGATAGAAAGGTAGCCAGGCCTGGGCGGTAACGTCATAACCCCGCGCCAGCCGCTGTTCCAGCGTTTCCGTTTCGCCCTGCCAGCCGTTAAGCGGCTGATAGTAGTTTGCCGACAGCCGCAGGTACTCGCCCCACGCCTCGGCGCCGAACCCGGCGCGCTGAAGATTGCTGGCGAGCTGATTATCGTAAAAGGTGCTGTAACCAAGCAGCCATTTTCCCGCCACCCAGCGCTGCCCGGCACCGGCGTTACCCACCAGGGCGTTATCCTGCTGGGTAAAACCCAGCTGGCTCCAGGTAAGATAGCGATCGTTATCGGCCCAGGGCGTAAACATCGAGCCGCTGCTGCCGTTCCAGTTGCCGCGCTCATCCACGTTCAGGTTAAAACTGGCTTTGCCCCAGGGCGAAAGCAGCGTTTCCGCCTCGTTGGTCACTTTATCGGTCAGCACGTCGCGCAGGCTGGTAAAGGCGAACAGGCGAGCCTGCTCGCCGGTATCGAGACCGTTATCGGTCATGCTGGCCTCACCAAATTGCTTTGCCATCTCGGCAATACGTTTTGCCGCAGCGTCCGTTTCAGGGGCGAGCCCCATATCAGGAAGGTCGTTCGGCGCGGCGGCAAAAGTGTTTTCGGAGCGTTCAATAAAAGTCTGGCGGGCGCCGGCTGCTCCTCCGGCGGAGAGCAGCATATAAGAGAGGGTAAACAGCGGAACAGCTTTTCTTAACATTGGGAAATTATAACATATCGCGTTTTTGCATTTCAGCGCTACGCTTAAAGCTCCTGCCTTTCGAGCATTCAACTATGAAAACCTCACTACGCTGTTTATCCGCCGTTCTCCTGTTCGGCTGTTTTGCGGCACAGGCTGAAGGCTTATTTATGCTTCAGTCACCCGACTTTACCGATAACGCCATGCTGAATAAAAAATACGCCGGCAACGCGAAGGAAAACCCTAACTGTACCGGTGAAAACCTTTCCCCTGCGGTGGTGTGGAGCAACGCCCCTGCCGCCACGCAAAGCTACGCGCTAATAGTCCACGATCCCGAAGGCGCAAAAGGCCTTGGCGTGACCCATCTGGTTGCCTATAACATTCCCGCAAGCGTGACCGGCTTTGCCGCCAATGAACTGCGCGACGGCAAGGGCTTCACCGGCGGTAAAAATACTCCCGGTACGAGCGCCTGGTACGGTCCCTGCCCTCCGCCCGGCAGCGGCGCGCATCATTATACCTGGACGTTAATCGCCACCGACTTACGAGCGGACGCTCTTCCTGCAGGCCTGACGCGCGTCCAGCTGTTTGAAAAAATTAAGGATCACACGCTGGCGGCCGCCGGTTTAATTGGTCGATTCGGGCAGTAAGACGTTTCCCCTGCGGCCAATATGGATTTAACATGTCGTCTCAACGACAAGGAGCACTACATCATGCAAAAGATCGTCATTATTGCCAACGGGGCTGCCTACGGCAGCGAATCGCTGTTTAACAGCCTGCGCCTCGCTATCGCTCTGCTTGAACAGCCGCAGCCGCCGGAGCTGAAGCTCTTTTTAATGTCCGACGCGGTTACCGCAGGATTACGCGGCCAGAAGCCGGCTGAGGGATATAACATCCAGCAGATGCTGGAAATTCTTACCGCGCAGGCTGTGCCGGTGAAATTATGTAAAACCTGCACCGACGGCCGCGGTATCACGCAGCTTCCCCTGGCCGAAGGCGTGGCGATAGGCACGCTGGTGGAGCTGGCTGAGTGGACGCTGAACGCAGATAAAGTATTAACATTCTAATAATTACCAACCAGTAATATTATTTACTTATACCCCGCCCCACACCATCAAGTTTCCTGCTGTGTTTGCCGATATTTCTGGAAACAACACAGCAGGAAAACATCATGTTCAGGTCGATACGCGCTCGGATTATTTGTGTGACGGCAGGCTGTTTGATTGTCGCGCTTCTTCTTAACACCATTATTAACTACCAGGTAACGCGCGCGGACAATCAGCAATCCGTTGATGAAACGCTAAAAAGCACCAGTGAAAGCCATGCGGTGGCCATCACCGAGTGGGTAAACAGCAAGATGGCAATTATCCATTCTCTTGATGGCGTGGCGCTGTCCGAGGATCCGGTGCCCATTTTTCGCCAGCTGGCCGCGGCGGGCGGCTTCAGCAACGTTTATGTCGGCTATGCCAGCAAGACGGCAAAGTTTTCCGATCCTACCGGCGTTCCCGCCGATTATGATCCAACGGGCCGTCCGTGGTATCAGCAGGTTGTAAAAGAAAATGCCCCGATTGTCACCGCACCGTACGTGGACGCGGGTACCGGGAAACTTGTGGTTACTTTTGCAGTGCCGGTTTCCGAAAATGGCGAGCTGAAAGCGGTTGTCGCGGGTGACGTGACGATGGACAGCGTCGTCGCGAACGTGCGCAGCATTCACCCGACGCCCAACAGCAGCGGGATGCTGGTTGACGGCGACGGCTCGGTTATCGCGGCATCGGACCCTGCTTTAACCCTCAAGCCTTTCAGCGATGCGGTAAAAGGCACCAGCTTCGATCGGCTGCTGGCGGACGACCATCGTGCAACGGGCAGCATCGGCGATAAATCCAAACGGCTGCTTGCCACGCCGGTTCCCGGTACGCACTGGTTCCTGATTGTCGCGCTTGATAATGGCGACGCCACTTCGGGTATGAAAGCTTTGCTGAAAGCCTCGGCCATTGCGCTGGTCGCCCTGGTGCTTATCTCCGGCGCCGTGGTGCATTTCCTGGTGGCGACGGTGCTCAGGCGTTTGAATACCATTCGTGATGCGATGCGTGCCATCAGCTCCGGCACCAACGATCTTTCGCAGCGCCTTCCCGAGGTGGGAAACGATGAGGTGGCGCAAATCGCCCATGCCTTTAACGCCTTCAGCGATAAATTGTCGGTGGTGATGGTGCAGCTACGTGACGCCAGCGCGTCGGTAAAAGTCGCCGCCAATGAGATCGCTGCGGGGAACCAGGACCTTTCAGGACGTACCGAGCAAGCCGCTTCGAGCCTGCGTGAAACGGCCAGCGCCGTGGAGCAGATTACCGCCTCGGTTGCCAACTCTACCGAAGCCGCGGCGCAGGCCAATCTGCAGACCAGCAGTGCCACCGAGGCCGCAGAACGCGGCGGGCGTGTCGTCTCGCAGGTGATCTCCACCATGCAGGCCATCGAAACCGCATCGGGGAAAATTGGCGATATTACGGGCGTTATCGACGGCATTGCCTTCCAAACCAATATCCTGGCGCTGAACGCTTCGGTAGAGGCCGCTCGTGCCGGTGAACAAGGCCGGGGATTTGCGGTGGTGGCAGGGGAAGTGCGCAATCTCGCCCAGCGCAGCGCCCAGGCGGCGAAAGAGATCAAAACGCTGATCGATTCCACCACGCAAAGCGTGTCGAACGGCTCGAAGTACGTGCGCCAGGCCGGTGAAGCGATGGATGAGATTGTGACAAGCGTCGGCAGCGTTTCCGGCATCATGCGCGAAATCACTATCTCTACCAGCGAACAGATGAAAGGGATTCAGGAGATTAACCATGCGGTGACGCACCTGGATAATATGGTGCAGCAAAACGCCGAGCTGGTGGTGCAGTCCGCTGCCGCCGCAGGCGCGCTACAGAGCCAGGCGGGTGAGCTGGCGGAAACCGCGGGACATTTCCGCATTTAGTAAACGAACGGTGAGCGAAAGGGCAGCCCTCTCAGATTGGAGGGCTGCCCGTTTAACGGCGATAAAAGGAATCAGGCAAAGCCTGGCTCAAAGCTTCCGCCGTCCTCCTGCGGTTTTTGCAGCCAGGCTCGCACCTGGTTTACCAGCTCGTCAAGACAGTCGTCATGCATGCCGTGCTTTTTCAGCTCGGTTTCCAGAGAAAACAGGTACTGCGCGTTGGTTCCCAGCGGGCCGCTGGCCGCAGCGATCAGCGGAGCGATGGTTTGTGCGCGGGTGTCGGCTTCATACAACGGGTGACGCGGATCCATGATAAAGACCAACGCGTTAACAGTGCGGCCGTCATCCAGCGCCAGCCTGCACCAGGTGGGCAGATAGCAGCCGGTTATCATCTCGCGCTTCCACAGCAGCGTCAGTTCATCTTCAAGCTGCGCTTCCGGCAGGCGATAGGCCAGTCCCGTTGTGCGTCCGCCTTCTTTTAGCGCCAGCATTCTTCCCGGCTGGCTGGCAGTGCCGCGCCCGGCGGTTAACCGAAGACAAAACGCCCGATGCCAGCCCACCAGTGTACCCGGCGCGGACTCGTCAAACTCGAATGCCGGGTTCCACATCAAAGAGCCGTAACCGAATATCCATACCGGGCTTAGATCGGGCCGACAGGCAAGAGTCGCCGCAAGCGACGCTAATCGCTGTTCGGGCGTCCATAACAAAGATTCCTCGATGGAACCAAAAGCCGTCTTACAATCCGCCTTGATTAAGAAATCACGTGTTAACACCCTACCCTCCGCCACCGCATACTTCCCTGTGACTACGACAACTGCGCCTTCCTGGCCTGTGCCTGCTTATTTATAAAGCAGCATAGCGGTGACGATAAGCAATTAGCGGGGCGCTGGCAAGTTTGATGACCATCACAAAAAGGTATAAATGTCATTTTCACCTGCCAGACTGGACGGAGATGCACGGTATCTGAAGGGATATCGTTATCTTAAATAAGGTTATTTTTTCTTATGCCATTTATCATCGTCGCCTTTTTGATATTGATGCTTCACGGCGGCCCAGGCGACTTTGTGGGCCGTTTCTTCCCGGCTGGCATCGCCTTTACGATCCTCTTTATCTTTGTATTCATCCCAGGCGCTGTTGAAAGCCTCTTTGTAGATATCCTGCGCATGGGCAGGCAAAACATTTTTCACGTTGTCCGGCAGATCGCTTTTGCTTTTATAGGGCATAGATTAATCTCCTTTATGGGTGACTCTTAAGTGTGAGACAAAGATGCCCGAGCCGCCAGAAATTCGAATATATTGCTTTTAACTTATAATAATCTTTTGTTTTTTAAGCAAAAAATAAGGATAAAATCTATTTTTACTCAACTAACGTGATTACCGCATAAAAGCCGTAAAATTAAGTAAATATTTCCGAGTAGTCGTCATTTTTTTGCTATTTTATTAGGGTTAAAAATCCTGACTATAATGAAGAAATAGCTTATCAATTGCGTTGATGGAGAAACACAATGCCGAAAACACACCCGGAGGCGGTAAAAACCCGCCATAAGGAGAGTTCCCTCATTTTCCCGGTACTGGCGCTGGCCATACTGGCTATGTGGGGTTCCAGCCAGTCGTTGCCAGTGGTAGTCGGAATTAACATTCTGGCGTTAGTGGCTATTTTAAGCAGCGCCTTTAGCGTAGTACGCCATGCAGATGTGCTGGCTCACCGTTTAGGTGAACCTTACGGCTCTTTAATTCTCAGCCTTTCCGTTGTCATCCTTGAAGTCAGCTTAATTTCCGCACTGATGGCGACCGGCGATGCCGCGCCCACGCTCATGCGCGATACGCTTTATTCGATCATTATGATTGTCACCGGCGGTCTGGTGGGCTTTTCACTGCTGCTGGGCGGGCGTAAATTTGCCACTCAGTACATGAATCTGTTTGGTATTAAACAGTATCTGATAGCGCTGTTCCCGTTGGCGGTTATCGTACTGGTATTTCCTACGGCCCTGCCGGAAGGCAATTTCAGCGTCGGCCAGTCTTTGATGGTGGCCGGTATTTCCGCCGCTATGTATGGCGTATTCCTGCTAATCCAGACCAAAACGCACCAAAGCCTGTTCGTGTATGAACACGAAGACGAGGCGGATGACGATGATCCGCACCACGGTAAGCCGTCTGCGCACAGCAGCACCTGGCATGCCGTCTGGCTGATAGTGCACCTGATCGCGGTTATTGCCGTGACAAAAATGAACGCTAACCCGCTGGAATCATTATTGAGCACCCTTAATGCGCCGGCGCAGTTTACCGGCTTCCTGGTAGCGCTCCTGATTCTCTCGCCGGAAGGCCTGGGCGCACTGAAAGCGGTGCTGAGCAACCAGGTACAGCGCGCTATGAATCTGTTCTTCGGCTCGGTGCTGGCCACAATTTCTCTGACGGTTCCTGCGGTAACGCTGATTGCGATGCTGACGGGCCACGAGCTGATCTTCGGCCTCGGCAAACCTGAAATGGTGGTGATGCTCACCTCGCTGGTGCTGTGCCAGATTTCATTTTCCACCGGGCGCACCAACGTGCTTAACGGTACCGCGCACCTTGCGCTCTTCGCCGCCTATCTGATGACGATATTCGCCTGACGTTTCACCGGTAAAAAAAAGCCCTTATCGTTTGATAAGGGCTTTTTGCATTTAAGCGCGAAAGAAACTTAGTGGCTGGTATCCAGCGGCTCAAAACCTTTTACCAGATCGTCAATCGCTTTAATCTGTTTGAGGAAAGGTTCCAGTTTTGCCAGCGGCAGCGCGGACGGGCCGTCGCAGCGCGCGTTGTCCGGATCCGGATGCGCTTCGATAAACAGACCGGCAAGGCCTGTCGCCATACCGGCGCGAGCCAGTTCGGTAACCTGAGCGCGACGGCCGCTGGACGCGGCGCCAAACGGGTCGCGGCACTGCAGAGCATGGGTCACGTCAAAAATAACCGGCGCGCCGTTAGAAACCTGCTTCATCACGCTGAAGCCCAGCATGTCCACTACCAGATTATCGTAGCCGAAGTTCGCTCCGCGGTCGCAGAGAATAACCTGGTCGTTGCCGCCTTCGTGGAACTTATCAACGATGTTGCCCATCTGACCTGGGCTTACGAACTGAGGTTTTTTCACGTTGATGACGGCGCCGGTTTTCGCCATCGCTTCAACCAGGTCAGTCTGACGCGCAAGGAACGCAGGCAGCTGAATCACGTCCACCACGTCGGCAACAGGCTGCGCCTGGCTTGCTTCATGAACATCAGTGATGATTTTCACGCCGAAGGCTTGCTTCAGCTCCTGGAAAATCTTCATCCCCTCTTCAAGTCCCGGCCCGCGGTAAGAGTGAATGGATGAACGGTTGGCTTTATCAAACGATGCCTTGAAGACGTAAGGGATGCCCAGCTTCTGCGTGACGGTGACGTAATGCTCACAGATACGCATCGCGAGATCGCGCGATTCCAGCACGTTCATGCCGCCAAACAGCACAAACGGCAGATCGTTTGCGACTTTGATATCGCCAATGCTAACCACTTTTTGTTCCATCTTTCAGATCGCCTTATCAGGTGTGAATCAAAAATTTTGCATTAATGCAGGGTGACCTGCTTATGCGAAATCGAATTAATTTGCGCTTTAATCATTTCGCTAATCGGATCTTCCGGGCACTGCTCGACAAAATAGCTCAGATCGTTAAGGGCCACATGTTCGCAATCAAGCTGCGCGTAGATAAGACCGCGATCGCGGATTTCGTACGGATCTTCCGGATTGAACTGCAGCAGGGCTTCGCTGGCGCGCAGCGCCAGCTCCATCTGCCGTTCTTCCATCAACGCAGATTTTAGCGTGTCCAGCAGTTTGCGAATGACCTCGGCGTTGTCGGACTCATCAAGGTCTTCTTCGAAAAGCTCGGCGGCCGGATTGATATTGCCCTTCAGCCATACTTCAAGCGTATGCTCGTCAAGAGTGTCGCCGTTAAAGGGGTTAATCAGCCACATCTCTCCATCCATCCAGTCCCCGCGCAGAATAAGCTGCGTCGGGAAGATAACCGGCATCAAAGGAATATCAAGACGTTCAGCCACCCACAGCAAAATCGCCCCAAGGGAGACTGCGCTGCCCTGGCGGTTTTTCAGCACGTTATCCAGCCACAGGGCGTCCGACAGACGATATACGCCGCCGGCGTCTTTGAATCCCCATTCGCCGTAAAACAGTTCAAGAAGCTTTTCTAACTGCTGATCGGAGTGATCGGCTTCGCAGATATCTTCGCGAGCCTGGCTGACCAGCCGTTCAAGTTGCGCGCGCACTTCCGCTTCCGGAAAATCATCGCGTATCAGTTGCGAGACTAAAATCATCCCTTCGCACAGCGGTGCCTGATTAAATTGGAAATCGGCTAACGACCTCATACAAACCCCAATAACGGTATTTTTGTGGTGGCGAGTTTAACGATGATGTAGAGCACCACCAGCGCCAACAGAAAGGCAAACCACCGTACCTGTTGGCTGCGCGGGCGTCGGCCCAGCACGATAAAACCCAAAACGATGTAGATGATAACGCCAAATAGTTTTTCAGTCAGCCATGTCCCCTGCGGGGTAAACGGGTAAAAATGCGTCATCATGACCAGTATAATGCCGCAGACCAGCAGAATGGTATCGTTCACGTGCGGTACGATGCGCACCCAGCGCTTGTGCGACATGGCTGAATTACGGTATTGCCACCAGTAACGTAAAATAAACAGACTCACGGAAATGACGACCGTCAAAATATGCAAATTTTTGACTGCAAAGTAAGTTGTCAACTGTTCCGTTCCTTATGGTCAGAAGTAACGTCCTAAAGTCAGGCGGTCGTTGCCGCCGTAATCCTGACAGGTCTGAACCTCAACAAAACCGGCCGCGGTGAACAGCTGCTGCACCTGCCGCGCCTGCTGCCAGCCGTGCTCTAAAAGCAGCCAGCCGCCGGGTTCGAGAAATTGCCCCGACGTTTCAATCAGCCTGTGTATATCCGCCAGCCCAAGATTGTCGGCAACCAGCGCGCTCAGCGGTTCAAAACGCACGTCCCCCTGCGCCAGATGCGGATCGTCGCGATCGATGTAGGGCGGGTTGCTGACAATAATGGAAAAACGCTGGCTATTGAGCGCACTAAACCAGTCGCTTTGCAAGACCTTAACATTGGTAATGCCAAGTCGGTCAGCATTGCTGCGGGCAAGCTCTACGGCTGCGGGAATAAGATCCAGCGCGGTAATTTCACAATCCGGACGTTCGCTGGCGATGGCCAGCGCAATGGCTCCCGTTCCTGTGCCTAAATCCAGCACGGAACAGGCTTCGGCAGGCATGCGCGCCAGCGCCTGCTCTACCAGGCATTCGGTATCCGGACGGGGAATAAGCGTTGCCGGAGAGACGCGCAGCGGCAGCGACCAGAACTCGCGCTCGCCGACAAGATGGGCGACAGGTTCACCGCGCACGCGACGTGCCAGCAGCGCTTCTGCCTGTTGCAGCTGCTGCGCCGTAAGCTCGGTTTCACCAAACGCGAGGATAAAAGTTCGCGCTTTGCCGGTGACAAACCCCAGCAGGATCTCCGCGTCGCGACGCGGGCTTTCGCTCTGCTGGAGCTGGGCTATCGCCTGCCGTAACCAGTGCTGAAAATCCATTAGTCCTGCTCGGACAGCGCCGCCAGCTGATCGGCCTGGTATTCCTGCACGATGGGCTCGATCAGCGCATCGATTTTGCCTTCCATCACTTCGTCCAGACGATACAGCGTGATGTTGATACGGTGATCCGTAACGCGGCCCTGCGGGAAGTTGTAGGTACGGTTACGGTCCGAGCGATCGCCGCTGCCTAACAAGTTGCGACGGGTGGACGCCTCTTCCTGCTGGCGCTTCGCCATTTCGGCCGCGCGGATACGGGAGCCCAGCACGGATAGCGCTTTCGCTTTGTTTTTATGCTGTGAACGCTCGTCCTGGCACTCCACCACGATGCCGGTTGGCAAGTGGGTGATACGGATCGCCGAGTCGGTGGTGTTAACGTGCTGGCCGCCCGCGCCGGAGGAGCGGAAGGTGTCGATACGCAAATCGGCCGGGTTGATATCCGGCAGTTCCGCTTCCGGAATTTCCGGCATCACCGCCACGGTACAGGCAGAGGTGTGAATGCGTCCCTGTGACTCGGTCGCCGGCACGCGCTGCACGCGATGGCCGCCGGACTCGAATTTCAGACGACCATAAACGCCGTCGCCGCTGATCTTGGCGATCACTTCTTTATAGCCGCCGTGCTCGCCTTCATTGGCGCTTATAATTTCCACTTTCCAGCGGCGGGATTCGGCGTAGCGGCTGTACATGCGGAACAAATCCCCGGCAAACAGCGCGGCTTCATCGCCGCCGGTGCCTGCGCGCACTTCAACGAAGGCGTTGCGTTCGTCATCCGGATCTTTAGGCAGCAGCAGAACCTGTAGCTGCTGCTCCAGCTCTTCGCTGTCGCTTTTTGCCTGATTCAACTCTTCCTGCGCCATTTCGCGCATTTCCGGGTCGTCGAGCATGCTCTGTGCGGTTTCAATATCTTCCTGAACCTGACGCCATTGCAGGAAGCAGCGTGAGACATCGCTCAGCTGAGCGTATTCGCGAGAAAGCGCGCGGAAACGATCCTGATCGGCGATGGTGGCGGCGTCGCCAAGCAGGGCCTGAACTTCTTCATGGCGCTCCTGCAGGGCTTCCAGTTTGGCAACAATAGAAGGCTTCATTGGTGGGGTATCACCTTGTAATAAGAGTTGTTGTGCTAATCCAGCCCGAGGCTGTTGCGCAGAATCTGCAGGCGTTCGTCATCCCCGTCACGGGCAGCCTGCGTGAGCGATTTGGTTGGTGCATGAATCAGGCGGTTGGTTAATTTCCATGCCAGATCCTGAAGAACGGTTTCGGCGTCAGCACCCTGAGCAAGGGCGGAGAGCGCTTTGCCGGCCAGGTCATCGCGAATAAGCTCCGCCTGGCTGCGATATTCGCGGATGGTTTCGGTTGCGCTTTGGGCGCGCATCCAGGCCATAAATTCGCTGCATTCCTGCGCGACTATGGTTTCAGCCTCCGCGGCGGCGGCTTTTCGCTGCGCAAGGTTGTTCTGAATGATGGCCTGCAGGTCGTCCACGCTGTAAAGATAGGCGTTGGCAAGCTTACCTACTTCCGGCTCCACATCGCGCGGAACGGCGATATCCACCAGCAGCATAGGCTGGTTACGACGCGCTTTCAGGGCGCGCTCCACCATTCCCTTACCGATGATCGGCAGCGGGCTGGCCGTAGAGCTGATAATAATATCGGCATCTTTCAGGCGTTCGTCGATATCGCCAAGGCCGATGACCTCCGCGCCTACTTCGTCAGCCAGCGCCTGCGC
>NZ_RCAA01000057.1:145315-148732 GCF_003628475.1 Enterobacter sp. R1(2018)
TGGCGAGCAACCAGCTCAATGGTTTCGCCCGCGCCGACGAGCAGAACCGTCACGGTAGAAAGAGATTCGAAGATCTGGCGAGCCAGCGTACAGGCGGCAAAAGCTACCGACACCGCGTTGGCGCCGATGTCCGTCTCGGTGCGAACGCGTTTAGCGACGGAGAAGGACTTCTGGAACATGCGTTCCAGTTCGCTGGAAAGCGAATGGCCCTTTTGAGAATCGGCAAAGGCTTTTTTCACCTGCCCTAAAATTTGCGGCTCGCCGAGCACCAGCGAGTCCAGACCGCTGGCGACGCGCATCAGGTGGCTGACGGCATCGTTGTCATGATGCCAGTACAGGCTATTACGCACTTCCGCTTCGTTAAGGCTGTGGTAATCGCACAGCCAGCGCACCAGCTTTTCGTGCAGGTTATCCTGCTCTTCAACGCTCAGGTACAGTTCGGTGCGGTTGCACGTCGAAAGCACCACGCCGCCCTGGACCATCGGCTGTTCCAGCAGGCTGCCCAAAGCATGGTCGAGCGTGTCCGGCGAAAACGTTACGCGTTCTCGCAGCGATACCGGAGCCGTTTTATGGTTGATGCCTAGTGCTAACAGGGTCATTGAGCGGTCTGAATAATACCGATGTTGATAAGAATTGACTTGGCGCATCATACAGGATGCGGGCGGTCAATAAAAGAGAGCCACCCCTTGCGGAGTAGCCGGTTAATTATGATTTAAGATAACTTGACCGTAGACGATCCGCCAACGCACCGCTAGCATGAACGGTTAACTACAATAAAGATTTCTAAGGATTTACTGCCGCTATGATTATGCCTAAAGCCCGCCTGATGCGCCTTCTGCCCCTTGCAAGCCTGGTTCTGGCCGGGTGCGCCGTCAATCAACCGACCGGTCCTGGCAAAAGCCCGGATTCGCCCCAGTGGCTACAGCACCAGCAGCAGGTGCAAAAAATTACCCAATATCAGACGCGTGGCGCTTTTGCTTATCTTTCCGATAGCCAGAAGGTATACGCGCGCTTTAACTGGCAGCAAACCGCGCCGGACAGATACCGTTTATTGCTGACCAACCCTCTTGGCAGCACAGAGCTTGAGCTCAATGCGCAACCGGGCAAAGTACAGCTGGTTGACCGCAACGGCAAACGCTACGAAGCACAGGATGCCGAAGATATGGTGGGCCGTCTGACAGGCATGCCGATTCCGTTAAACAGCCTGCGCCAGTGGATTCTTGGCCTGCCGGGCGAGGCGACCGACTATAAGCTCGACAGCCAGTATCGCCTGAGCGAAGTAAACTACACCCAGAACGGCAAAACCTGGAAAGTGGTGTATAGCGACTACAACGACAAAGTGCAGCCCGCTCTGCCGTCGAATATGGAGCTGCGCGAAGGCGACCAGCGCATCAAGCTGAAAATGGATAACTGGATCGTTAAATAATGATTACCCGCTGGCCCTCCCCGGCAAAACTGAATCTTTTTTTGTATATCACCGGCCGTCGGGCAGACGGCTATCATAATCTTCAGACGCTGTTTCAGTTTCTTGATTATGGCGACACCCTTGCTATCGAGCCGCGCCGCGACGGCGTGCTTCAGCTGCTGACGCCCGTTGAAGGCGTTCCAGAAGAAGAAAATCTGATAATCCGGGCCGCGCGTTTGCTGATGGCCGAAGCTCAGCGGCTGGGCACGCTGCCTGCGGGCGCGGGCGCGGATCTAGCCGTAGAAAAACGCCTGCCGATGGGCGGCGGCCTGGGCGGCGGCTCTTCCAACGCGGCGACGGTGTTGGTCGCGTTAAACCATTTATGGCGAACCGGCCTAAGTGAAGATCAACTCGCGGCGCTGGGCATTACTTTAGGCGCAGACGTGCCCGTTTTTGTTCGCGGTCGCGCCGCCTTTGCCGAAGGCGTGGGGGAAATTCTCACGCCTGCGGAACCGGAAGAAAAATGGTACCTGGTCGCGCACCCGGGCGTGAGCATTCCGACGCCGGTTATTTTTAAAGATCCTGAGCTACCGAGAAATACTCCTCCTCGCACAATTCAGACGTTACTGGATTGTGAATTTAGGAATGATTGTGAGGTTATCGCAAGAAAACGTTTTCGTAAGGTTGATGAGCTGCTTTCCTGGCTGTTAGAATACGCGCCGTCGCGCCTGACTGGCACCGGCGCTTGCGTGTTTGCTGAATTCAACACCGAGTCCGAAGCCCGCCAGGTGCTTGAGCAAGCCCCGGAATGGCTGCACGGGTTTGTTGCGCGAGGCGTGAATCTCTCCCCGCTGCATCAGGCCATATCCGGGCAAGCTGAGTATTGGTGACAACGTCACCTTGTTTCAGACGTTGCATCAAGCTCTTTATACACCGCCTGGATGGGTGTTGCCCCACCCGCCTTCCGCACCGTTGCGGTAGCAGCCATCCGCCACTGGACGCATGCCTGAGGTTTTTCTCGTGCCTGATATGAAGCTTTTTGCTGGTAACGCCACCCCGGAACTAGCACAACGTATTGCCAACCGCCTGTACACCTCTCTTGGTGACGCCGCCGTCGGTCGTTTTAGCGACGGTGAAGTAAGCGTACAAATCAACGAAAATGTACGCGGTGGCGATATTTTCATCATCCAGTCCACCTGTGCACCAACCAATGACAACCTGATGGAACTCGTTGTTATGGTCGACGCCCTGCGCCGCGCTTCTGCAGGTCGTATTACCGCTGTTATCCCTTACTTTGGCTATGCTCGTCAGGACCGTCGCGTGCGTTCCGCCCGCGTGCCGATCACCGCGAAAGTTGTTGCTGACTTCCTCTCAAGTGTTGGGGTTGACCGCGTTCTCACCGTGGACCTGCACGCAGAACAGATCCAGGGCTTCTTCGACGTCCCGGTAGACAACGTCTTCGGCAGCCCAATCCTGCTGGAAGATATGCTGCAAATCGGCCTGGAAAACCCAATTGTGGTTTCTCCGGATATCGGCGGCGTGGTGCGTGCCCGTGCTATTGCCAAGCTGCTGAACGACACCGATATGGCTATCATCGATAAACGTCGCCCGCGTGCCAACGTCTCTCAGGTTATGCATATCATCGGTGATGTAAGCGGCCGTGACTGCGTGCTGGTTGACGATATGATCGATACCGGCGGCACCTTGTGTAAAGCTGCGGAAGCGCTGAAAGAACGCGGCGCTAAACGTGTATTCGCCTACGCAACCCACCCGATCTTCTCCGGTAACGCGGTTCACAACCTGCGTAACTCGGTTATCGACGAAGTGATTGTGTGCGATACCATCCCGCTGTCTGATGAAATCAAAGCGTTGCCAAACGTCCGCACCCTGACGCTGTCCGGCATGCTGGCCGAAGCAATTCGCCGTATCAGCAATGAAGAATCAATCTCTGCGATGTTCGAACATTAATTGGATTCGCATTAAAGACCCGCTACGGCGGGTTTTTTCGTTTT
>NZ_RCAA01000057.1:148837-160996 GCF_003628475.1 Enterobacter sp. R1(2018)
ACGGATGGAATCAATGTGAAAAACGTATCTTCTCCTGTTATGCCTTTTCGTGCCCTGATAGACGCCTGCTGGCGCGAAAAATATACCCTTTCCCGTTTTACCCGCGATGCTATTGCTGGTATTACCGTCGGGATTATCGCCATTCCGCTGGCGATGGCTCTGGCTATCGGCAGCGGCGTTGCGCCGCAGTACGGACTCTACACCGCGGCCGTCGCCGGCATCGTGATCGCCCTGAGCGGCGGCTCGCGCTACAGCGTTTCCGGCCCCACCGCCGCTTTTGTGGTGATCCTGTACCCCGTAGCCCAGCAGTTTGGCCTCGCGGGTTTGCTGATCGCCACTTTGATGTCCGGGCTGTTTCTTATTTTGTTTGGCCTGGCACGTTTTGGCCGTTTAATCGAATATATCCCGCTGTCCGTGACGCTCGGCTTTACCTCGGGGATCGGCATTACCATCGCCACCATGCAGGTGAAGGATTTCTTTGGCCTGACGCTGGCAACCGTGCCAGAGCACTATCTGAGTAAGGTCGCCGCGCTGGCAATGGCCATGCCGACCCTTAATTTTGGCGATGCCGCGATTGGCGTCGTTACGCTCGCCGTATTAATTCTCTGGCCGCGTCTGGGCATTCGCCTGCCGGGGCATTTACCTGCGCTGCTGGCAGGCTGCGCCGTGATGGGCCTCGTCCATTTAGCCGGCGGCGACGTGGCTACCATCGGTTCCCGCTTCCACTATGTGTTGGCTGACGGCACGCAGGGCAACGGCATTCCTCAGCTTCTGCCCCAGCTGATGCTGCCGTGGAACATCCCCACGTCAAACTTTAGCCTGAGCTGGGATTCACTGACCGCCCTTTTGCCCGCCGCGTTTTCTATGGCGATGCTTGGCGCCATTGAGTCGCTGCTCTGCGCCGTAGTCCTTGACGGCATGACCGGCACTAAACACAACGCCAACAGCGAGCTTATCGGCCAGGGGCTGGGCAATATCATCGCGCCATTCTTTGGGGGCATTACCGCCACGGCGGCCATCGCCCGCTCGGCGGCGAACGTTCGTGCCGGCGCAACTTCACCCGTGGCGGCCATTATCCATTCGCTGCTGGTGATTATGGCGCTGCTGGTACTGGCTCCTCTGCTCTCCTGGCTGCCGCTTTCCGCCATGGCCGCGCTGCTGCTTATGGTCGCGTGGAACATGAGCGAGGCGCACAAAGTTATCAACCTGCTCAGGCGCGCGCCGAAAGACGACATCATCGTGATGCTGATTTGCATGTCGCTGACCGTGCTGTTCGATATGGTGATCGCCATTAGCGTGGGGATTGTGCTGGCTTCACTGCTGTTTATGCGCCGCATAGCAAGAATGACGAGGCTGGCGCCGCTGAATATTGTTACGCCGGAAGGCGTGCTGGCGCTGCGCATCACGGGCCCGCTGTTTTTTGCCGCGGCTGAAGGCCTGTTTACCGATCTGCACCAGCGCACAGGGCAACACCGCATTATTATTCTGCAATGGGATGCCGTTCCGGTGCTGGACGCCGGCGGGCTTGATGCGTTTCAACGCTTTGTGGAAAAAATGCCGGAAGGCTGCGAGCTGCGCGTAACGAACCTGGAGTTTCAGCCGCTCAGAACGCTTGCCCGCGCCGGCGTGCAGCCGATACCGGGGCGACTTGCCTTCTTCCCTGATGTGCAGGCCGCGCTGGCTGGCTAAAACAAAAAAGCTCCGTCAAATGCGGAGCTTTTTCCAGGTTGTTTAAGACTTAACTGTGATGATGGTGTTCATCACGGCGACAGCGTTTGTCATAGTGGCGTACCCACCAGTAGCGGTCACAAACCTGTTCGCGTCCACCCGCTCGGGCACCCGCCAGCCAAAGCACCGCGCCGACAAAAATGCTTAAAATGGCGCCGTGAGCAAAGTATTGCGGTAAATTGAACTGAGGCAGCTGGTTTAAAATGGAATAACCCACGCCACCCACCATAACGACTAGCCCCAACCCCATAAGAATATTACCGAGTAACGAAGCGTTTTTGCGTTTCATCTGTCACCTCCGGATGTTTCCTGGGTCGGCGGGGAATATCCCCTTTCCTTGTGTGTAAAGTATAGACAACACCCCTCGCAAATATGTGCGCCAGCGATCACAATTACGCATGAAAGCATGACAAAAACTTACAAATAAGCTGCTGAATACCATGAAATTCTAATGGTTCATACGTTGAACTATTCAATAGTTCATCTACCGTTGCATTGCGCTTTGTCATCGCGCCGGCAGCGCAGTAAACTACGCGGCTTGAGTCTGCTTTCAGGAAATGAAACGTGAGTATTAAATTGATTGTCGGCCTGGCCAATCCGGGGGCGGAATATGCGGCAACCCGTCATAACGCCGGTGCCTGGTATGTTGATTTACTGGCCGAACGCCATAACCAGTCGTTAAAAGAAGAAGCGAAATTCTTCGGCTATACCGCACGCATTAATCTTGCCGGTGAGGACGTACGCCTGCTGGTACCGACCACGTTTATGAACCTGAGCGGCAAGGCGGTAAACGCCATGGCGACCTTCTTCCGTATCGCACCGGACGAAATCCTCGTTGCCCACGATGAGTTGGATCTGCCCCCGGGCGTGGCGAAGTTTAAGCTCGGCGGCGGCCATGGCGGACATAACGGCCTGAAAGATATTATTAACAAACTCGGCAATAACCCTAACTTTCACCGCTTACGCGTCGGTATCGGCCATCCGGGCGATAAAAACAAAGTTGTCGGCTTTGTTCTTGGCAAACCGCCGCTTAGCGAACAAAAGCTGATTGATGAAGCGGTAGACGAAGCGGCGCGCTGCACCGAAGTCTGGCTGAAAGAAGGGCTGACGAAGGCGACTAATCGTCTGCACGCTTTTAAGGCGCAGTAGCCCGCACAGGGGCCGTGCGGGCCTATTTCCCCGCCCCTTATAAACGGTTTACGTGTATAATAGGCAAAGTTATCTACATTTTTTCATTGAGTTAATATTAACTCTTTGATTATCAAGCAATTAAGGTGATTTAAACCATGGGATTCAAATGCGGTATCGTCGGCTTGCCGAACGTCGGTAAATCCACCCTGTTCAATGCGCTCACCAAAGCGGGAATCGAAGCTGCTAACTTCCCGTTCTGTACCATCGAGCCGAACACCGGCGTCGTGCCAATGCCGGACCCACGTCTGGACAAGCTTGCCGAAATCGTAAAACCTCAGCGTATTCTGCCGACAACCATGGAATTCGTGGATATTGCAGGCCTGGTAAAAGGCGCGTCCAAGGGCGAAGGCCTGGGTAACCAGTTCCTGACCAACATCCGCGAGACCGAAGCTATCGGCCACGTGGTGCGTTGCTTCGAGAACGACAACATTATCCATGTGAACAACAAAGTAGACCCGGCTGACGATATCGACGTTATCAACACCGAGCTTGCGCTTTCCGATCTGGATACCTGCGAACGCGCCATTCACCGCGTGCAGAAGAAAGCCAAAGGCGGCGACAAAGACGCGAAAGCCGAACTGGCCGCGCTGGAAAAATGCCTGCCGCAGCTTGAGAACGCGGGCATGCTGCGCGCGCTGAAAACCCTGACCGATGAAGACAAGGCCGCTATCAAGTACCTGAGCTTCCTGACGCTAAAACCGACCATGTATATCGCAAACGTCAATGAAGACGGCTTCGAGAACAACCCGTACCTCGACAAAGTGCGCGAAATCGCCGCTGGCGAAGGTTCAGTGGTCGTTGCCGTTTGCGCGGCCGTTGAATCTGACATTGCTGAACTGGACGACGCCGACCGTGACGAATTCATGGCGGAGCTGGGTCTGGAAGAGCCGGGCCTTAACCGCGTTATTCGCGCCGGCTACGAGCTGCTGAACCTGCAAACCTACTTCACCGCCGGCGTAAAAGAAGTACGCGCGTGGACCATTCCAGTCGGCGCCACCGCCCCGCAGGCAGCAGGTAAAATCCATACCGACTTCGAGAAAGGTTTTATCCGCGCACAAACCATCGCCTATGAAGACTTTATCACCTACAAAGGTGAGCAAGGCGCGAAAGAAGCGGGCAAAATGCGTGCGGAAGGTAAAGACTACATCGTGAAAGATGGCGATGTGATGAACTTCCTGTTCAACGTCTAAATAGCCTCTGTTTTCTCATGAGATTTCAGCACCTCTCATGAAGATCGCAATCCAGTAAAATCCACGCGGCCGCGTGGATTTTTCTTTTCCAAACCCCTGTACCCCCTTCCCTGAAAACCTTCCCGGCGGCTTTCTCCGCATAATCTGTTAATTGCGAACTATCCTTAACGACGGTTTACTTTTTTCGGTTAGGGGAAAAACAATGACGAAAATGACCAGCGATTTTTTTATTGAGCGACTGAAAGCCTGGGGCGTCACCCGGATCTATGGCTATCCCGGCGATGGCATCAACGGCGTACTCGGCGCCCTGCAGCGCGCGAATAAAGCGGGCGAAGGCATTGAGTTTATTCAGGTGCGTCATGAAGAGATGGCAGCGTTTATGGCCGCAGGTCATGCCAAATTTACCGGCGAGCTGGGGGTATGCCTCTCTACAGGCGGCCCCGGCGCCACCCACCTGCTGACCGGACTGTATGACGCTAAGCTGGATCACTCTCCCGTACTGGCGATCGCCGGTCAGGCGGAAGTCACGGCGCGCGGAGCGAGCTATCAACAGGAATTAAACCTCGACCGTATTTTCGCCGACGTGGCGAACTTTGTGCAGGAGGTGGCCTCGCCCAGCCAGCTACGTCATCTGGTGGATCGCGGCGTGCGTATCGCTGTGGCGCAAAATGGTGTGACGGTACTGGTGTTGCCAAAGGATATTCAGGACGAACCCTGGCAGGCGCCGCCGCATACGCACGGCTTCACCCATTCGGGAGCGGGATACCAGAAACCGAAAGTCGTGCCTTATAAGGCGGATCTTCAACGGGCGGCGGACGTCCTTAACGCCGGGAAAAAAGTGGCGATCCTGGTGGGCGCCGGGGCGCGAAGCGCCGCGCTGGAAGTGGTGCAGCTGGCCAACGTTCTTGGTGCCGGAGTGGCAAAGGCGCTGCTGGGCAAGGATGTGCTGCCGGATGATGCGCCTTTTATTACCGGCGCAATTGGCCTGCTGGGCACCAAACCGTCTTATGACATGATGATGAATTGCGATACCCTGCTGATGATCGGCACTGGTTTTCCGTGGACGGAATTCCTGCCGCAAGAGGGACAGGCGCGCGCCGTGCAGGTGGATATCGATCCGGCGATGCTTGGGCTGCGCTATCCGGTGGAGGTCAATCTGCATGGAGACGCGGCGGAAACCCTGCGTGCCCTGCTGCCTCTGCTCGAGCACAAAACCGATCGTAGCTGGCAGGAAGAGATTGCCCTGGGCGTTAAAGAGTGGTGGCAAACGCTGGAAGAGCGGGCAATGGCCGCGGCTAATCCTGTCAATCCCCAGCGGGTGGTATGGGAAATGTCGCCGCTGCTGCCGGAAGACGCTATCGTTACCTCCGATTCCGGCTCATGCGCCAACTGGTTCGCCCGTGATTATAAGGTAAAACAGGGGCAACGCGCCTCTTTGTCAGGCGGCCTTGCCTGCATGGGCGCGGCGGTGCCGTACGCCATCGCCGCCAAATTCGCCTACCCGCAAAAAGTGGTAGTGGCGCTCGTGGGAGACGGCGCGATGCAGATGAACAATATGGCGGAGCTGATCACCATTCAGAAATACTGGCAGGGCTGGAGCGATCCGCGCCTGATTGTTTGCGTATTCAATAACCAGGATCTCAACCAGGTCACCTGGGAGCAGAGGGTAATGGAAGGCAATCCTCGGTTCGGGACGACCCAGGACATCCCCGATGTCAGCTACGCCCGGTTCGCACAATCGCTGGGGCTGAAAGGTATTTTCGTTGACGATCCGGAACAGTTGCACAGCGCCTGGCAAGAAGCGTTAACCGCCGACCGCCCGGTAGTGCTGGAGGTAAAAACCGATCCGGAAGTCGCGCCGCTGCCGCCGCATATAACCCTGAAACAGGCGAAAGCCTTTATGGCCTCGATGGCTAAAGGGGACCGCTCCGCCGGGAAAATTTTTGCCGACACCGCCAGCCAGATTATGAGTGAGATATTGCCGGGCAAAAAATCGTAACGCCATGCGCGGTCGGGCATAGCAAGGCAACGCCCCGGCCGTCAGGGCAAAAACAGAGAAATAAAACGCCCGTTAACATAATGATTAACGGGCAGAAGAAAGAACTCTATGGCTTAAGGCCGGGCGCTATAGGCCTCCAGCCCGGTATGACGCTGTATTATTGCGACGGCAACAGCTCGGTTTTGATCCAGCCCGGCTCGCGCTTATCAAAGCTTTCGTAAGCGGAGACCACATCGGATAAGGGCTCCACCTGGGTCAGTACCTGAGTCGGGTCGATTGCGCCCATACGCACCAGTTCCAGCAGATGCGGGATAATAGCGTGGTGGTTGCAATTGCCCATCTTCAGGGTCAGGTTTTTATTCATCGCCATCCCGATGGGAAACGTCTGCGCGGCGGGAGGGTAAACGCCGATAATACTCAGCGTACCCGCTTTTCTCAGCGCCTGAATCGCCCATTCCAGCGCCTGGGTCGGGGCATCGCCCGGGATCCAGTTTCCGTTGTGCACATGCTGATGCTGCGAATTTTCCGGCGCGACCTCTTGTACTTCCTTACGGTATTGCTCCTTTTTCTGTTCGGCCTGTTGCGCCGCAGGGCCATGGTGGGCGTGCTGGCTATCAACGCCCACGGCGTCAATGGCGATATCGACGCCGATGCCGCCGGTAAATGATTTGATGGCTTCCAGCGGATCTTCTTTCTCAAAATTGACGGTGAATGCGCCCTGTCGACGCGCCATCGCCAGCCGATCTTCGTGTGGGTCGATTGCAATCACCCGCCCGGCCCCCATTAACAGCGCGCTGGCGATAGTAAACTGACCGACCGGACCGCAACCGAACACCGCTACGGTGTCTCCGCGTTTGATTCCCGCTATTTCCGCGCCAAACCAGCCGGTGGGGAAAATATCGCTGATTAGAATCGCCTGTTCATCGCTGACTTCCTCAGGCACTTTCACCAGGGTATTGGCGGCGAAGGGGATACGCGCTTTTTCCGCCTGTAGTCCGTTGACAGGGCCGGTAGCTTGCGGACCACCAAAAAAGCAGGTGCCGGCCTGCGGGCCGTTCGGGTTGGCATTATCGCACTGCGCCGTGTTGCCGCTGCGACAGGGTGGACAGTAGCCGCAGGAGAGCGTGGAGCAGACCACCACCCTGTCGCCGATATCGAAATTGCGCACCTCAGCGCCCAGCTGTTCGATAATGCCGACCCCTTCATGGCCGAGAATCGTGCCCTGTTTCATATCGCTGAAGGTGCCGCGAATAAAATGAAGATCGGTACCGCAAATCGCTGAGGCGGTAAGCCGAATAATCGCATCGGTGGGTTGTTCAATTTGCGGCTCGGCGACCTCATCAAGACGGATATCGCCGATAGCGTGCCAGACGAGAGCTTTCATACTGTCTCCTCTTTTCAGTGATACAGAAAGGCCTTATAGCTGGCTGTTCATGCCCGCTATGGCAGCCGGTGATAACGCAGAGAGGAAAAAGTATAGTCAGCGATTAGGTGAGACGCGGGCGACAGCCGCCAACCAGGAGGCTGTCAGCGGTGGGAATATGTAAGGGAACATGTCCACGTCGAGCGTCGCTTGAGCCGCCCGGCTGGAAGATATCGTCCCGTTCGAAACCCGGTTCTGTTAATTTGAGTCTTTAAATTTTAATGTTTTTCCCGGACGTTATTCATTTACTTTTCTGGTTTGCTCGGAGGTTCCGAAACGTGCGGTTTCACCTTGAGCATGCTCACCAGAACCATGCTCCCGCCTGAGCTGAATAACCTCGCCGTGCCGCCACGCGTCGGCGCCTTCGGCAACAGGATGCGCCACCAAATCCTCGCGCTCGCGTTTGATGGCCTGCGTATTCACATCAAACCGGCGATCTCTGTCTGCCAGCAGCGCCGGATCAAGCTGCCCTTCTCCGGTAAAGCCCATCATCAGCGCCGGAATGCCGAGCGGCAGGGTTTTATCGCGGTCGGTATGCCAGGTATGCCAGGTTTTTCCGTAAGTATTCACAATCTTGCTCATCAGCGCTTTGTCGGCTATCGCAGGCAAGCCTGGGGCGATCAGGCTCCCGGACGTCACCTCATACCGATGGCTGTGCCAAAGTTTTTTCTCCTCCGGCGGCAGGGTTTTAAACAGACGTTCGCTAATGATGTACTCGACGCCCATCAGCCGGGCATCTTTTGTATTGCTGTCGTAAATCACCGCCTGCATGACATCGTCATTCAGCACCGTCACGTAGTGATGGGCTTCCATCTGGCCATTTTTATCACCGTTATAAAAATGGAAGCCGTCAAGGTATGCGCTGATGGCGTCAACAGGCGGGCGGGACTGGACGATCTGCGCGCCGGTTTCAAGGGTACGCATTTGGGCAGAGGTTTTTTCACCGGGAACCGGCACTTTCGGGAGAGTATTATTCGCGCCGCAGCCCGACAGCGTCAGGCTTGTTAAGATTAAAAGCGATATGGGTTTCATTTGCGCTCCACGTCAAAGTAACCCTACTGAACGTAGTACATCCATGGAGATTCGGCAGTCGAAGTTTGTCTCTGTCTGGTTTGTTCAAACCCATACGCTCCTTAATTCACCCACTTCAATGCGGACAAAAACTCTTCAACAGCAACAAGACGCCTCGGATGTGGGCACTGAAAGTATCCCTGACTACCCTTGCTGATGAATTTTTCATCAGCATCATGATGTCGGGACACCTATACCTGAAACGACAGCAAGCCGGGCATTCCTTTGCCCGGTGTGCTCAGGCCGGTATGGCGGCGTATTATGGGCGACGGCAACAGCTTAAAACCAGCTACGGCCTGCGGCGGAGTTCTCAGCGCGTTCGGGAGGACGCACTTCTACCGGCCGCGTGGAGAGATGCGTGACCCAAAGGCCTGCGATCCACTTGACGCCGCGTGCGGTAAAGCGCGCCTGAGCCCAGGTATGCTTGTTCTCGCCGGTACCGCTATGAACGGTAAAATAGCCCGCCTGGATATAAGTTTGCGAAGGCATCAGTATGCCGTTAGCACGGGTCATGATATTGCGCTCCAGCAAGAACTGCCGGAATTCCGGCTCCTTCACCTTCAGCATTTTACAAAGCTGGCGGAAGCCAAGCGAGTCGTTGACCTTAACATACCAGTCAAAAAATTCTGCCTTTGGGGCGATAAGAGCAAGCTGCTCCTCAGCCCGCTGGCGTTTTTCATACTGTTCGGCCCAGGCGTGCGCCGCGACGGCAGGATTGGTAAAATCCGGCAGGCTGACGCTCTTTTCGCGTTCCTGCCAGCGATCCAGCACTTCTACCGTAAAGCCCGGCGATACGCTGGCAACGGTAAGCAATGAGTCCCGCTTATTGAGCAAAAACTCCTGCCGAACTTCGCCTTCCTGCTCATACTGGCTAGTGGTAACCGACTGCGACAGGCGCTGCGCCGTTTCCAGGCTTTTGACCATGCGCTTCACTTCTTTATGAGCGATGCCCGTCAGCCTGGCGATTTCACGACTGCTCATGATGGGAGACCGATCGTGCGAACTGAAACTTTCCAATGGAATCACCATACTTCCCCCTAACCAGAACTATTAACGAATAACTTACCGAAATAGTATACAAATGCCTGGTTAAATATCCAGTATTTTTTTTGAGCAATGACAACTCTTTGAGATAGCTATTTTTATTCTGTTTTGCGGCAATCTTGCGCAGGCAAACGCCTGCCGGGCTGCGATAAATTATTCGGCGATAAGGCACAGAACCTTCGGTCATGAGGCAATAAAAAAGCCGATAACATAAAAATGCTATCGGCTTTTCATCTTCTGTTGAGACGTTTGCGGGTTACGCGTTCAGCAATGGCTGCGCCGTTTTCTCTACCAGTGCCAGCAGAACTTTAATATCTTCCAGGCTGACCGTAGGGTTGAGCAACGTCAGCTTCAGGCAGGTTACGCCGTCAAACTCGGTCACCCCAACGTTTGCACGCCCGGACTCCAGCAAGGCGTCACCAATTTTTTGGTTTAACAATGCTACCGCCGCATCGCCAGCCGTCGCCAGCTGCTGTGGACGATAGCGGAACAGCACGCTTGCCAGCTGCGGTTGCATCACAAGCTCAAAGGAGGCCTGTTCAGCCACGTATTGCGCAACCTGCTGCGCCAGGGTGACGCCATGGTCGATAATGGCGGCATACTGCTTCTGGCCTAAGGCTTCCAGACCCATCCACAGCTTTAACGCATCAAAGCGGCGCGTGGTCTGCAAAGATTTAGACACCAGGTTCGGCACGCCCTGAGCTTCATCGAACTCGGAGTTCAAATAGGCCGCCTGATAGCGCATCAGCTCATAATGGCGGGCTTCTTTCAACAGGAACGCGCCGCAGCTGATGGTCTGGAAAAATTGCTTATGGAAATCCAGCGTAATGGAATCCACCAGTTCAAGGCCGTCCAGATAATCGCGGTACTTTTCAGAAAGCAGTAACGCTCCGCCCCACGCCGCATCAACGTGCACCCAGATATTGTGCTCTGCCGCAAGCGTTGCAATGGCGCGCAGAGGATCGATAGCGCCCGCGTCTGTCGTGCCGGCGGTCGCCACAATCGCGAGAATCTGCTCGTCGTTAGCCTGCGCCTGCGCCACTTTCTGTGCTAAATCATCCAGATCCATACGCGCAAAGCGGTCGGTTTTCACCAGCGTAACGGACTGGTAGCCCAGACCAAGCAAAGCCATGTTCTTCTGCACCGAGAAATGGGCGTTTTCAGAACATAAAACTTTAATCTTCTTCAGGTTACCTGTCAGGCCATCCTGCTGGATAGAGTGCCCCTGACGGGCGAAGAAGGCGTCACGCGCCAGCATCAGCCCCATCAGGTTACTTTGGGTGCCGCCGCTGGTGAACACGCCCGCATCCCCTGGCTGATAGCCCACCTGGTTACGCAGCCATTCGATAAGCTTCATCTCGATGATGGTCGCCGACGGGCTCTGATCCCAGGAGTCCATGCTCTGGTTGGTGGCGTTAATCAGCACTTCAGCGGCCTGGCTGACCACCAGGCTTGGGCAGTGCAGATGCGCGACGCACTGCGGGTGATGCACCGACAGGCTGTCTTTTAAGAAATATTCAATCGCGCGCTCAATCGCCGCCTGATTGCCCAGGCCCTGCGGATTAAAATCCAGCCTGATGCGCTCACGCAGTTCGGCAACGCTTTTCCCTTGATACATCTCAGGCTGCTGCAACCACTGCACCACGGCCTGGCTGCTCTGCGCAATCGCCTGCCGATAGGCCTCAGTGCTCTGCGCTGAGGCCGCAAGAATCGGGTTTAACTCGGACATCGCGGTTATTGCTCCGTGCAGACAGGTTTGACGCCGGCCGCTAACAGCGCCTGCTCAAATTTATCCAGGAAAATGCCCAGCTCATCGTTAGTGATAAGCAGTGAAGGCAGCAGGCGCAGCACGCAGCCGCTACGGCCGCCGCGCTCCAGAATCAGCCCGGACTGGAAGCATTTTTTCTGCAGCAGAGCGGAAAGCTCGGCATCGGCCGGGTAGCAGCCCATATGATCCTGCGCTTCGTTCGGCTTGACGATCTCAATACCGATCATCAGGCCCAGACCGCGAACGTGACCAATAACCGGGTAACGCTTCTGCAATTCAGCCAGCTTGCCTTTGAGCCATTCACCCTGCGCGGCCACTTTGTCCGCGATGTTATGTTCTTTCAGATGCTTCAGCGTCGTCAGACCGGTGGCCATAGCCAACTGGTTACCGCGGAAGGTACCGGTATGGTGGCCAGGCTCCCAGGCATCGAACTCTTTTTTGATGCCCAGCACGGCCAGCGGTAAACCGCCGCCAACGGCTTTTGACATCACGATGATGTCCGGCTGAATGCCTGCGTGTTCAAAGGCGAAGAATTTACCGGTACGCGCGAAGCCTGCCTGAACTTCATCAATGATCAGCAGAATGCCGTTTTCCTGAGTAACTTTTCGAATGCGCTGCAGCCACTCAACGGGAGCAGGGTTAACGCCGCCTTCGCCCTGAACCGCCTCGAGGATCACCGCAGCAGGTTTGCGCACGCCGCTTTCAACATCGTTAATCAGGTTTTCGAAGTAATAGGTCAAAGCCT
>NZ_RCAA01000057.1:161043-165798 GCF_003628475.1 Enterobacter sp. R1(2018)
GGGCAGCGGTACAGGTGTGGATAAGGCATAAACTGTACTTCCGGCATCATACCGTTGACCGCTTCTTTCGGCGACAGGTTGCCGGTAACCGCCAGCGCGCCGTGAGTCATACCGTGGTAGCCGCCGGAGAAGCTGATCACGCCTGAGCGACCGGTGTATTTTTTTGCCAGTTTCAACGCGGCTTCAACCGCATCGGCGCCGGACGGGCCGGTGAACTGCAGGCAGTAGTCTTTACCCTGCTCAGGCAATAAAGAAAGAAGATATTCGGAGAAGCGATCTTTCAACGGCGTTGTCAGATCCAGTGTATGTAACGGCAAGCCGCTGGTAATGACATTTTGGATGCTTTGCAGCATGTCAGGATGATTATGCCCAAGAGCCAGGGTTCCCGCTCCCGCCAGGCAGTCAAGATACTGATTATTCTCGACGTCTGTGATCCATACGCCTTCGGCTTTGGCGATTGCCAGTGGCAATTTGCGCGGATAGCTCCTGACATTTGATTCAAATTCAGCCTGTCTGGCTAAATAAGTCTCGTTGTTGCCTTCTAATGAATTCGCACCAAAAGTATCAATACGGACTTTATCCGTCATCATATCACTCCTACAACCGGGGTTATGGACCGCGCCCGGTTGAATAATTGAAAGGGAAATAGGTAGCCTGTGAAAAACGCGGCCAATATAGGTTTTTTTAGCGCGCTACTCAATAATTTATTTCACCGTGAAGCGTTTATATTTTGTCATAATTATCAACACATTAAAACGATTTAAGTTTTTTATGCTGTCATATTCAATTTTGACAGATATTTGCACCGCACTGGTAGCGCTTCGTTAACGACGGAGCATCCTCTCTTGCCGCTTTCTGACGCTCAACGCCTTATTTTTGTTATCAGGCATATGGAATACATGTTCATTAATTGGGATATAAGAATCCCTGCGGGCGGCTTTTTTATCTGGCCGGCTGGCGCACTTTATTCTTTTGCAGAATATTCATGCAAAAATTGTTTATCGGATCGGGCATGCGCCGATCGCTAAAATAGCGGCTTCGCTTCTGTCCGAAACAATAACGGCCGCCCGTAAAGCGATATCTTTGATTTAAGATTAACCTCAGTTAAATCCTTTCAGCCTCCTTTCTTTTTACGGCGACGTTCATGAACCGGCCTGGATTAATCCAAATTTAACCCTATAAATTCAATAGGTTAAATTAAGAACCCTGATTGAAAGACTTTTTCTTTACCTGACTTTACGGGTCCATCAGCTGAAGACTACCCCGACAGGCGCTCCTCTTCTTTTATGTCCGCCTGGTTTAATGTTGTCCGCAGCTTATCTCACCATTGAATTGTTATTCAGGCTATGTAAAATCACGGCTACTATGCTTAACCCATGCGTATAATTTTGCTATTCCGACCGGGACGTTTCCTGCTCATAAGGTAAAATGTCCATGGGCATTTCCTGCGCCATGGACTATTTTTTCTCTGCGGCACTCGCACGCTCCACGGCAGTCGGGTTTAAACCATTTTTTCAGGGAAAGTCACAATGAAATTGCGAAATCTGTTAGCCCTTCTTGTGGTCACAAGCGTAGTTGGATGCAAAGCACCGCCCCCGAAAATGACGGACGATACCCTGGTAACCAGCGAGGTTAACGGCGTAACCTTAACCCACCGTTACGCGGTCGCCGCGCCGAGCGAATTTACGCCAATAAACGCCAGCTATCGGGCGCTCTACCCCGGCTCAATCATGAGCAAACCGGACTTCGGCGGCAAGGTCATCAGCCAGCTTGAAAACGGCCAGACCTATACGGTGCTCGGCCAGGTGGAACATTCCTGGCTTGCGATCGCCGAGCAGGACAAAGAAGAAATGCTTGGTTATGTGCCGATGCGCGCGCTGGTCAAAAGCGAACTTTATGATCAGACGCTGAAAAAAGACAGGCCTCGTCCGCGTAAGGCTTCGAAAAAAGCCGCCTCCACCTGTGTTGCCGTCGATAACGACAGCAAAGCGTGTCAGAACGCCAACAGCGGAACGTGGATCATTGATTAACCGGCAGGGTGCGGAAAAAGTAAATATTTAAAACAATCAGTTACCATGAGAATATAGGGACGTGTCCGACATCAACTTCTGCTTGATGCGGCGTCCCCCTCATCATTATTCATTTTGGCTTTCAAGGAATTTTATGAAACTCTGGCTCTCAGGTGTGGCATTGCTACTGGCATCTACAACCGTGTTGGCAGGGAACTATCGTCTTGTGCAATCCCCTTCGCTCAAGCTGGATGTCTGGATAGATAACATCAAAAATAACTCTCCGCAAAGCTGGTGCGACACGGAACTGCCGCTGCGTATTGTCGCCAACGGTGATAAAAATCCTTCCTTATTGAATACCTTTATGCCGCGTCTTGGCACCCTGCTGGAAAACCAGTGCGCAAAAATCGAAAGCGTCAGCTGGCGTATGGAAGACGATCGGGGCGATACGCTGGCCTACGGCACCACCACGAAAAGCAGTGACTGGGCGGTGACCATCGCCCCTGTCGTTGCCGGCACGAACGCCGCGGAACGCGCTGAGGAGATGTCCCCACCGGCCGACCGCACGCCGTGGCAGGAATTTACCCTGCAGGATGGCTGCCATCTGCGCACTTTCTGGCAGGGGGACGCCGATACTTCCGCCCTTTTTATTCCTGACGGCAAATGCGAAAAAGGCGGCTGGCTCAACGGACGCAGCGAAATCATTCAAAGCGGCAAAAACGGCGAAAAACGCCTCGCCATGACTTTTGTGCACGGTTTCCCGGTCAGCGGATTAAACAGCAACGCCAACGCGGACAGCCTGCTTATTACCGGCCTGAATAATGAACGCATGGTGGTCAGCACGGAGCACGCTCCTCAAAGCTGGATGATTCTGCCCTATAAACCCGAGCTCAACGGCTGGCAGGCCAGCGGCACTATTGCCGTTGAGGTGCCGCGCGAAATGGCGCTTGACGAGACACGCCTGCAAACCCGGCTTAACGAAGTGCGCAAAGTCTGGTCCGGCTGGCTTGAGCCCGATGCCACCATAACGCTGTTATTGATTGATTCCCTGCATCCGCAGTTGCGCGATCCGGCAGTCGGCGCCTGGCGTGCCCAGAAATAACCCTGAATATTCGTCAATTTTCGAGCACATAAGGCCATGATGACAGATAACGATTACACCCCAAGGATCCCCGACGCTCTGCCGCCCGGTTATCGCTTCGACGAGTTTGAAATTCAGGAAGTTATTGATTCAACCAACGCCGGCATTATCTATCGCGCCTGGGATCACCAGCTTGAACGTCCGGTCGCTATCCGTGAGTTTATGCCGCGCGCCCTGACGGTGCGCAGCGATAATATGCGCCTGGTTTTGCGCAGCAAGCAGGACAGCGCCGCATTTAACGCCGGCCTGAACAGCTTTATTCAGGAAGCGCGCCAGCTCGCCCATTTCAACCATCCGAATCTGCTGCAGGTGTTACGCTTCTGGACGCTGAACGAAACCGCCTATACCGCCACGCTGTTTTACAGCGGCATTTCCCTTGCGGAACTGCATCAGCAGCAGCCAGAGATTATTGATGAAGCCTGGATAAGGCGCATGCTGCCGATGCTGTGCGGCGCGCTGGCCGCGCTCCATGAAGGCGACTACATCCATCGCGACCTGTCGCTAAAAAGCATTCAGATTCAGGACAACGGCATTCCGCTGCTGCTTAACTTCGCCGCCTCGCGCCGCAACGTGAACGGCCTGAGCGACGAAAGCAAAACGCTGCTGCATCCCGGCTTTGCCCCGCTTGAGCAATACACCGAGGACCTGGAAAACCAGCTTGGACCCTGGACGGATATTTACGCTTTAGGCGCGGTGATCTACACGCTTATTACCGGCACCAGCCCGCAGGCAAGCGTTGCCCGCAGCATTCAGGATACCTGCGCTCCTCTGAGCGAAACGCAGCCAAAAGGCTACTCGCAAAGTTTGCTGCTGGCGGTGGACCGCGCCCTGGCGCTCAAGCCAGAAGACCGTCCGCAGTCCATTGCAGAATTTGCGGCCCTGGCGGAGATCCCCTTAGGGGACATCGGTGAACTTTCCGGCGCTAAAAAGCCCGGTACCATGCTGGTCGCGGTCGAGGAAGAAGAAACCGGTACTGGCGTATTGCCGCTGTGGAAACGCTATAAATCACCGCTGCAGATTGCCGCAGGCGTTCTGGTAGGAATTATTGTCGGCGCAGCCATATTTGGCAGAGCGCCGCAGACGCCTGCCGGTGACCCGGCACCGGCTAGCGAATCCCTGACGGCGAGGAGCAAAGTCGATTCTGCGACGGCGCCGGCCGCCACGCCTGCAAGCAGCCCGACGGCCCGCGTTTATATTCGCATCGAAGATGGCGAACAGATGGAGGTTAACGGCAAGCCGCAAAAAAATGTCCCTGTCACTAATGGCTACGGCGTTCTGCAGCTCCCGGCGGGGAAATATACGGTTACGCTGCTTAATCAGGGCCGTTCGCGCAGCGTAACGCTATCCGTGGATAAACCCGGCACCTGGCTTTTGAATCCGCAAGAGTAACCCTGCAGTGACGAAGGTAATTTATCTGCTTTCGTCACTTTTGCTACATCCTGCACACAGGCTCGTTCAAATTCGTCTAAGGTTTTCATATGGTTGATCGCGGTAAACTTTTGGCTGCGATCCTGCAAAGGAGAACATTAGATGATAAATCCTGTTTTGCGCCGTCCGCGAGCGCTGCTGCTTGCTGTCCAGATGGCGCTTGGATGCGCCTTCGTT
>NZ_RCAA01000057.1:165858-170534 GCF_003628475.1 Enterobacter sp. R1(2018)
ACGCCCTGCTCGGTCCGCTATTCACCGATGTACAGTCCGCGAAGCTTTTCCCGGATCAGAAAACCTTTGCCGATGCGGTGCCGAAAAGCGATCCGCTGACGATTCTGGCGGATTACCGGATGCAGCGCAGCCAGTCCAGCTTTGACCTGAAGCATTTTGTCGAGGTGAACTTCGTGCTGCCGAAAGACGGCGAAAAATACGTTCCGCCCGAGGGGCAATCGCTGCGCGAACATATTGACGGCCTGTGGCCGGTTCTGACGCGCACGACGGACAACGCCGGCAAATGGGATTCCCTGCTGCCGCTGCCCAAACCCTACGTCGTGCCGGGCGGCCGTTTCCGCGAAGTCTATTACTGGGACAGCTACTTCACCATGTTGGGCCTTGCCGAAAGCGGACACTGGGACAAGGTGCAGGATATGACCGATAACTTTGCCAGTGAGATCGATACCTGGGGCCATATTCCCAACGGCAACCGCAGCTATTATCTGAGCCGCTCGCAGCCGCCGTTCTTCTCGCTTATGGTCGAACTGCTCGCCGGCCATAACGGCGACGAGGTCTATACCAGATACCTGCCGCAGCTGAAAAAAGAGTACGCCTGGTGGATGGAAGGCAGCGATAGCCTGGCGCAGGGCGAGGCGAATAAGCGCGTGGTGAGGCTTAAAGATGGTTCGGTTCTTAACCGCTACTGGGACGATCGCGATACCCCGCGTACCGAATCCTGGCTTGACGACGTGACCACGGCAAAAAACAACCCGGATCGCCCGGCCACGGAGATTTATCGTGACCTGCGCGCGGGCGCCGCCTCAGGCTGGGATTTCAGCTCGCGCTGGATGGACGATCCAAACCAGCTGGGTTCCATTCGCACCACCTCTATCGTGCCGGTGGATTTGAACGCGCTGATGTATCAGCTTGAGAAAACCCTGGCGCATGCCAGCACCGCAGCGAAAGATGACGCGGCGGCTAAGCAGTATCAGCAGCTGGCGGATGCGCGTCAGAAAGCCATTGAAGCGAATATGTGGAACGCCAAAGAAGGCTGGTATGCGGATTACGATTTGAAACGTAACGCCGTAAGAAGCCAGTTAACCGCGGCGGCGCTGTTCCCGCTGTATGTGAACCTGGCTTCAAAGGATCGCGCTGATAAAATGGCCGGCGTCACCCGAGCGCAGCTGCTGAAGGCAGGCGGGCTTGCGACCACCAACGTGAAAACGGGCCAGCAGTGGGATGCGCCGAACGGCTGGGCCCCGCTGCAGTGGGTGGCCACCGAAGGTTTGCAGAATTACGGCCATAAAGACCTGGCGATGGAAGTCACCTGGCGTTTTTTGACCAACGTTCAGCACACCTATAACCGCGAGAAAAAACTGGTGGAAAAATATGATGTGACGAGCACGGGTACGGGCGGCGGTGGCGGAGAATATCCGTTGCAGGACGGCTTTGGCTGGACCAACGGCGTGACGCTAAAAATGCTCGATATGCTCTGCGGCAGTGAAAAACCGTGCGATTCCACGCCGGACAAGCTTCCTTCCGCAACGCCTGGCCCGGTAACCGCCACGACGCCCGGGAAAGCCACAGAAGCGCCGCAGCCTTCCGTTGCGCAGTAAAATGCAAGGCGAGTGAGAACTCTCCACCTGATTCAATCCTGGCGGGTAGCGCCATGCTTACCCGCCGTCTTCACCCTTTTCCTGTCGCAAAAAACTGCATTTTCATCCCGGGTTTTTAAGCTTATCCCTGCCAGATTCCGCACTTGAAACCGCTAACAATAACGATAATAATTCGCATTCCATATGCAGTGGCAGCCCCAGACGCCTTGCGGCCTTGATGGCTAACGGCGTCCTTATGTGATTACAACTCTACCTTCACGGGAAAATAAGAAAATGAAACTGGCATTCACCGTAAAGCGCTCCGCTTTACTCTGCGCGCTTGCGCTTGCCGCGCCGGCATACGTTATGGCCGAAGACACGGTCGTCGTCACCGCCAAACCGGCGGACACCGCCACCAGCCAGACTCAGGGTTACACCGCGCCCGTCAGCCGCGGGGCGACCAAAACCGATAAGCCTCTTATTACCACCGCTCAGTCCGTTTCGGTAGTTACCCGTCAGCAGATTGAAGATCAGGGCGCTTTGACAGTAAACAATGCGCTCAACTATACGCCAGGCGCCTTTACCGGCTTCGCTGGCGGCGCAACGCGTTATGATACCGTCGCCCTGCGTGGCTTCCACGGCGGCGACGTGGACAATACTTTCCTCGACGGCCTGCGTCTGATGAGCGACGGCGGCAGCTACAACGTGGTACAGATCGATCCCTGGTTCCTCGAGCGTATCGACGTTATCAAGGGCCCCTCTTCTGCGCTTTACGGACAAACGGTACCAGGCGGTCTGGTGATGGAAACATCCAAACGCCCACAGTTTGTCGAGGAAGGCCACGTTCGCGCCCAGTACGGTAATAACAATACTAACGGCACCGCATTCGACTACACCAATGCGATAAACGACGAGTGGGCCTGGCGGCTTACGGGGATGACGAAAAATACCGACACCCAATATGCACACACTCGTGAAGAGCGTTATGCGATTTCGCCTTCCGTGCTCTGGCAGCCGGACGAAAATACATCCCTGCTGCTACGCGCGTACCTGGAAAAAGATCCGTCCGGCGGCTTCCACGGCTCCGTTCCCGCTGACGGCAGTATTTATTCCAGCACCGGGCGTAAAATCAGCACCGGTTATTCTGACGTCGAGCCGGGTAACGACGAGTTCAAACGCCATCAGCAGATTTACAGCTATGAGTTTGCCCACAGCTTTAACGACGTCTGGGCGTTCCGCTCCAATGCGAGCTATACCCACTCGAACGTAGACCTAAAGCAGGCTTATCAGATCGGCTGGGCGGATGCGGCGCACGACGAGCTGATGCGCTATTACAGCGGCGAAACCTCCTCCCTGGATGCCTGGGCAATTGATAACCAGCTGGAAGCTGATTTCGCTACCGGTGAGCTGGAGCACAAGGTCGTGCTGGGGGGCGAATTCCATAAATATGCCAACAATCTTTCCGACGACTCCGCTTATACGACCAACCTCAATCCGTGGACCGGCGAGTCCGGCGGCGCGGGCGGCTTCTATTACTACGATCCGCGGGACCCTACCTACTCCACTATTAATCAGGGTTTGTTGACCAAGTCCGGCAAACGCCAGTATGAGCAAAGCGGCGCATATCTGCAGGACGATATGCAATGGAATCAGTGGCACATGACGTTGTCCGGTCGCTACGACCATATCGTCACCAAAAGCCATATCGTTGCGCCAGCTATCGCAAGCGACGTCACCGATAACCGCACCGACGACCATTTCAGCGGCCGCGCTTCATTACTCTACGCGTTCCAGAACGGTGTTTCTCCTTACCTCAGCTACAGTCAGGCAATTACCCCGCAGGTACTGCCGGGCGCCGACGGCAAGCTGCTCAAACCAACGACCGCCGAGCAATATGAGGCCGGGCTGAAGTACCAGCCGGTGGGCACGGCGGATATGTACACCGTTGCGCTATACGATCTGACCCAGAAAGATGTGGGCAACCGCATTGTGCAGGGCAGCTACTACGAGCCTGCGGGTAAGGTACATTCGCAGGGTATCGAGCTGGAGGCCCGCTCGCAGTGGAACGATCGCTTCTCGACTATCGCGGGCTATACCTGGAACAAGGTGCGCTTTAAAGACGCCATCGACGGCAACGACGGCAATACGCCTTACGTAACGCCGGATCAAATGGCGAGCCTGTGGGGCAGGTTCAAAGCCGATTTCGGCATCAGCCTGGGCGCCGGCGTACGCTACATCGGCAAACAGTGGGCGGATAACGAAAACACCCTGCGCGTGCCTTCCGTAACGCTGCTGGACGCAATGGTACGTGCCGATATGGGCGCGTGGACGCCAGCGCTGAAAGGCGCATACGTGCAGCTGAACGCCACCAATCTGACCGGGCGTGATTACGTCGCGGGCTGCTACGGGACCGGTTATTGCTACTGGGGCGCCGAGCGTTCTGTTATCGCCACCTTGGGCTACGATTTCTAACGGCAACTAAACATAAGGGCGATAGCTATACGTTGATGCTATTGCCCTTTTATGATCATTTTTGTCGTTTTTTCCGTATAACAAACTGCATTATCAGGTATATTTTTGTTCACAAAAGACATAGCACCGATGACAACATTATTACCAATAATTAAATCATTTCCGATAATGCAACAATTCGCGCCAATATCAACATTATCACCGATTAAAAGATTACTATGGCCATCGTCTGTTTTTATGCCAATGGTTGTATTCTGCCTTATTCTGACATTTTTCCCTATAACGCAATAAGGATTAATAACTATGCCTACAAGATGAGGCAGCCTTATTCCTTCCCCAATTTTGGCGCCCAGCATTATTTCAATGTTATATTTCCTGATTAGTGCATAGTTAATTTTACGCGCCCGTGCCTTCCAAAAAGCTTTATCCGTAGAGTAGAGAAAGCTGGCTATCCGCCACCAAAAGATGTACCTGTGCTGGGGCTGCTTTATGCAACGAAGTATTACTCTTCGCCATGTGAAAGCCTTTCTGTTTTTAAGGATATCGGCAGCCAGAGCGTGTGTTAGTTGTTCATATTTGGTACGTTGTTCGCTCATTGAACATTATCCTTTTAAAGAAAATAGTGTA
>NZ_RCAA01000057.1:170564-176335 GCF_003628475.1 Enterobacter sp. R1(2018)
AGAAAACAACCAGCAAATAATAACTTTGAAAGCTTACGCACAGTTTATTTAAAAATCATTATCTTTCAAAGTTTCATTCATGCGCAAACTATAGGTTATGATTTTATTTATATTCTGAACGCTAACTTTGCCGCCTGCATACCTATACAGAAAATTTATTACGGAGGTAATCATTAAGCTTACAGAAGTTATTACTCGCAGAATTGATTTAAAGCCTGAACGATCCCAACGGGGCCGTTCAGGTAATGGTTAAAATCGCTTAGCGGCGAATCATGGAAAAAATCGCCAGCGCAACGATAGTACCCATAACCGCCACCAGAAAGCCTACCAGGTTAAAACCGGTTACCGTGCCGCCAATAGGGAAGAAGGTCGATAAACCTCCGCCATCAGGATGCCTGAAATACAGGTCAGAATAAAACCGTCGTCGTCTCTGACGGGAAAGATGAGCTTCGTAATAACACCCGCAATTAAAACGAATACAATCCAGGCAAGGATGACCATGAGAAATGGTGTTTCTCCTTACGTTAGCTACGGCCAGCAATCACCCGGCAGGTACTGCCATCGGGCGTGATTACGTCGCGGGCTGCTACGGGACCGGTTATTGCTACTGGGGCGCCGAGCGTTCTGTTATCGCCACCTTGGGCTACGATTTCTAACCGATTTTTTTCCCAACCCTTTCCTTCGAGCCGGCCAGGTAAAACCGACCGGCTTTTTTATCGCTGCCTTCACTCGCGCAAGAATAAATTAAGGAGTAAAGAAAGCGGCGAATACCCCCTCCTGAAAGCTAACTCTTTGGGGGCAAGGTTTTAGGGAAAAGTAATTCATGGTGAATATATCCGCGGCAATATTTAACAATATCGCCATTTTTTAAAGCAGCAGGCCGACCTCCTGATTCTTACAGGGGGTATTCGCCCTCCCCTTTGTTACCCCTTGAGCATCCCGGCTACGCGTTTCTTTTTTGCTAAGGTGCCCGCCTGAATTATCGGAGAACCGATCTTTTACTCGTTATTCGGGCAGTGAATCAATGAAACAGAATGCTGAAGGTATCCGCGATTACCACGGCGCGGCAGGCGGCTGGGGCGCGGTTAAAGCCGTTGCGCAGGCGGTACGTGGGCAAAAAACCCTGCGCCGTGGGGTAATTGCAATTTTCAGGATGAACCAGGTCAAAGGGTTTGATTGTCCAGGCTGCGCCTGGCCCGATCCCGAGCACCGCTCGCCAATGGAACTGTGCGAAAACGGCGTAAAGGCCGTGTCATGGGAAGCCACAACTAAAAAAGTAACGCCAGAATTTCTCGCCGCGCATCCGGTAAGCGAACTGTGGGACTGGAGCGATTTCAGGCTTGAAGATGAGGGGCGTTTAACCCACCCCGTTAAATACGATGCGCAAAGCGATACTTATCAGCCCATCAGTTGGGAAAAGGCGCTGCAGGAAATCGGTGAACGCCTGCGTGATTATAACGATCCCGACAGCGTAGAGTTCTATACCTCCGGGCGCGCCTCCAACGAAGCGGCATTCCTGTATCAGCTGTTCGCTCGCGAGTACGGCACCAATAATTTTCCCGACTGTTCAAACATGTGCCACGGCCCGACCAGCATCGGCCTGCCGCAGTCTATCGGCATCGGTAAAGGTACGGTGGCTTTAGAAGACTTTGAGCACTGCGAGCTGGTTATCTGCGTCGGCCATAATCCGGCCACTAACCATCCGCGTATGCTCTCCACGCTGCGGGAAGTCGCCCTGCGCGGCGCGAAGATCGTCACCATAAATCCGCTGCGGGAGCGCGGGCTGGAAAAATTCAGCTTCCCGCAAAGCCCGGTTGATATGCTGACCAACGGTTCAACGCAGCTTAGCAGCGCGTTATATAACGTGCGTGTCGGCGGCGATATCGCGCTGATAAAAGGCATCATGAAGCTACTGCTGGAGCATCAGCTGGCGGCGGAAATGCACGGCAAGCCAGACGTTATCGATAAAGCTTTTATCGCCGAGCACACCACGGGTTTCCGGGAGCTGGCAGAAGATTTAGCGCAAACCACCTGGCAGAGCATTATTGCGTCCTCGGGCTTAAGCTTCCAGCAGATCGGCGAGCTGACGCATTGCTACGAAACCGCCAGGGCCACCATTATCAGCTACGGTCTGGGTATTACCCAGCACGAAAACGGCTCTGAAAACATTCAGCAGCTGGCTAATCTTTTGCTGCTCAAAGGGAATATGGGCCGCAAAGGCGCGGGGATTTGCCCGCTGCGCGGCCACTCCAACGTGCAGGGCGATCGTTCCGTAGGCATTAACGAAGCGCCGAGCGAGGCTTTCTTGCAGGCGCTTGAAAGCCGCTTCGGTTTTCGCGCGCCGCGTAAACACGGGCACTCGGCGGTTGAAAGCGTCAGGGCGATTCGTGACGGACACTCTAAAGCCCTTATCTGCCTCGGCGGCAATATGGCCGTGGCGATGCCGGACCCGCTGGTGACCTTCCCGGCAATGCGCGGGCTGGATTTAGCGGTGCATATGGCCACCAAGCTTAATCGCTCGCATCTGCTGGTGGCCAGACACAGCTACATCCTGCCGGTGCTGGGCCGTACCGAACGCGATATCCAGACAAGCGGAGTACAGAGCGTTACCGTCGAAGATTCCATGTCTATGGTGCACGCTTCCTGCGGTTCACTAAAACCGGCGTCTCCTCATCTGCGCTCGGAGCCGGCAATCATCGCCGGGCTGGCGATGGCCACGCTCCCGCACAGCAAAGTTAACTGGCAGGCAATGATGGACGACTACCGCCTTATCCGCGATGCCATTGAGGATGTGGTGCCCGGTTTTACCGATTACAACCAGCGCATCGAACAGCCGGGCGGATTCAGAATGTGGAACGGCGCGTCACGCAGGATCTGGCTTACCGATAGCGAAAAAGCGAACTTCCTCGTATGCCAGCTGAAAGCAGACGCTGAAAGCCCGCTGCCGGAAAACACGCTGATGCTTACCACCATGCGCAGCCACGATCAGTACAACACCACAATTTACGGCATGAACGATCGTTATCGCGGCATTACCGGACGCCGGGACGTGATGTTTATCAGCGAAATGCAGGCCAAAAGCTTAGGCCTCAGCGCCGGGGATATCGTCAACCTGAAAGCCGTCGGCCGTGAAGGAATAAGGCATGACCGCATGCTTGCAGGGCTGACGGTCGTTATCCACGAAATGGCCGCGGGCGCGGTGGGAGCTTATTACCCGGAAGCCAATATTCTTATCGATTTAGATCATCACGACAGGCAAAGCGCTACGCCCGCATATAAAAGCGCGCCGGTGATCGTCGAGGCGGTAACGCGCAGGCTTAAGTTGTCATAAAGGGCATGACGGAAGGAATTTAAAATGGCTGCTTTATTTACGCTGCTTACGGTGAGCTTTATTAATCTGCTGCTGGCGCTTGCCGGTCGGCATCGTCGCCTGCATTTGTTTATCGCCGGCGGCTGCCTGATGGGGCTTGGGATAATCATCTATCCCGCGGCGTGGTAGCCATACACGGAAGCTAAATAAAAAGCCAGCCTGCGGCTGGCTTTTTAAGATCGAAAACCGTGCGGGAGGTTAGCGGCGAACCCATACGGAAAATCGCCAGCACGACGATGGCACCGACAACCGCCACCAGGAAGCTTGGCAGATTAAAGCCGGTTACCGTGCCGCCAATATGGAAGAAGGTCGCTAACCATCCGCCCACCAGGGCACCTACGACGCCCAAAATACAGGTCAGAATAAAACCGCCGCCGTCTCTGCCAGGCATGATGAGTTTCGCAATAACACCCGCAATTAAACCGAATACAATCCAGGCAATGATACCCATTTTTGAAAGTCCTCTTCATTATTGTGTGTAGTAACAAAGCCGGGCCGCTGCGCCATGCAGGTTTCCGACTGTCGGTACGCTAAGTATAATCAAGCCATAGAAAAACGTGACTGGCATCACTAGTTTACTGGAAGATCGCTAAAAATATTGCGCTAACTTGCTGAGATTTATCTTAAGTTTCTTTTTCGACTGCCGATAATCTGGCTTAACGTCATCTCAGAACATCACAAGGGCCAGGGCCTTGAGTAACTATAACGAGCAGTTTCTGAAGCAAAGTCCTCTCGCCGTATTAGGCGTATTGCGCGACCTCCATAAGCAACAGGTCCCGGTACGTCTTACCTGGAACAAGGGACAATTTATCAGTAAGATTCTGGAGGTGTCCTCGACGCAGATGGTGATGGATTTTGGCAGCCAGAACCATGAAAACCTGGCGGTACAGAAGGCTGTCGATATTCAGTTCACGGCGGAAACCCAGGGGGCGAAAGTGGAGTTCACGCTGCCCAAACTGCAGGCCGTGAACTATCTTAATTTACCGGCCTTTAGCGCGCCCCTGCCGCCAACGTTGTGGTTCGTGCAGCGTCGGGAGTATTTCCGTATCAACGCCCCGCTCCATCCGTTTTATTTCTGTCATACAACCCTGCCTGACGGCACTCCTTTCGACTTCAGACTGTGTGATTTATCCCTCGGCGGCATGGGCGCTCTGGTCAATGAGCCTTTACCCGATGGACTTTGCGCAGGCATGCGCTTTGCGCAGGTGGAAATCGACCTTATGGAGTGGGGTAAATTTTACGTTGATATGCAGCTGGTAATGCTTTCAGAACGCCAGGTGGTGGACAGCAAGAATCAAACCATCGTCACGCCGCGTCTGAGCTTCCGCTTTTTGAACGTCAACCCGGCGGTTGAGCGGGAATTACAGCGGATTATTTTCTCGCTGGAGCGGTCGGCCCGGGAAAAGGCCAACCGCGTTAAATAGGATTTATTTGCTCGCTACATCGCTTCCATGGCCCGCGATACTTTATATAAGTAACGCGGCGCCTGAGCGGCAGGATGGTTTTTCGCAACGTATTGCCAGAACTCGTCAGGGCTCAGGCCGTTGATTTCGCTGATGGCTTTTTTGCGGTCCGAGGAAAATGTCCTGAGCAGCGCTCCCGCCCCGTTCGCATAGGACACCAGCAGCGCATACTGCATGGTTTGTGGGTCTTCAATGCCCGCGAGAATGCCGTGTTCCATAATGCTGAGGTAGGCCGTCCCGATAGAAATATTGCGCGCCGGATCTTTCAGTTCGCTGGTGGAGGGCTGCCCGCTCCATCCCAGATGGCGATAAACGTCGGCGCCTGCGGTTGAGGCTTTAATCTGCATCAGGCCAACCGCATTAGATTTACTGACCAGCGCCGGATTGCCGCCGGACTCCACGGCGATGATCGCCGTAATCACCCGCGGACTTACGCCCCACTCCTGACCCGCCTGTTCGGTTATCGGCATCCAGGTAAGCGCGCGCTGAACCGGTTTCGTCGGATCCCATTCCGGTTGTTTAACGGTGTGACTGGAACACCCTGCCAGAAACAGAACCAAAACAATCAGCCATCTTATTTTCACGCCATCTATCCTTATTAAATGCTTTGCTCATTATTACGCGGTTTCAACGCCGCGGGGCGGGTGACAACCGCCCCGGATAACGGCATCATAACTAATTCCCCCACAGCCAGGAAATGCCATGTCTCTGATTCGTTTGATTGCCCCTTCAGGCTATTGTATTAACCAGGCGGCGGCGGCGCGCGGCATTAAGCGCCTGCAGGACGCCGGGCATCAAATTGACAACCAGCAGGCGGTAGGCCGGCGTTTTCAACGGTTTGCCGGCACCGACGAAGAGCGCCTGGCCGATATCCACCAGCTCGCTTCGCTTTCTCCGGAGTGCGATATCGTTCTTGCGGTACGCGGCGGCTACGGGGC
>NZ_RCAA01000057.1:176345-176525 GCF_003628475.1 Enterobacter sp. R1(2018)
GCGTTAAGGGGCCGTACGCCCGTGATTTGCGGCCACAGCGATTTTACCGCCATCCAGCTTGCCCTGCTGGCGCAGTGCGGCATCATCACCTTCAGCGGGCCAATGCTTGCGGGAAACTTCGGCGCAGAAGAGCTTGACGGCTACACCTGGCAGCATTTCTGGCGGGCGATTACCGAGCCC
>NZ_RCAA01000057.1:176558-178142 GCF_003628475.1 Enterobacter sp. R1(2018)
GATCTGGGGTGGCAACCTTGCGATGCTGGTTTCGCTGATAGGCTCGCCGTGGCTGCCCGCAATCGACGGTGGAATTCTGGTGGTTGAGGATATAAACGAGCATCCTTTCCGCGTCGAACGCATGCTGCTACAGCTGCACAACGCGGGAATTCTGCGGCGTCAAAAAGCGCTGATTCTCGGCAGTTTTAACGGCACGGCGCTCAGCGATTACGATGCGGGTTATGATTTTAACGAAATGTGCAAAATGCTTACGGAAAGGCTGTCTGTTCCCGTGCTGCCGGGCCTGCCGTTCGGGCATGAGCCGCAAACGGTAACCCTGCCGCTCGGCGCTTTTGGCGAATTAAAGCACAACGGTAACGAAAGCGTACTGACGATTAGCGGCCATCACGTTATTAAGTGAAAAAAGCCTGCTTTTCGGACGTTTAAACAACCACTTCCGTGTTAACATTTTCGTTATTCACAGCGGCTCTCACAAAGGAGAATGATAATTTTGGACGCGGGTGCGATAATTAGTCTGTTTATTTTAGGTTCCGTATTGGTAACTTGTAGCATCTTATTAAGTTCTTTTTCCTCCCGCCTTGGTATCCCCATCCTCGTTATCTTCCTCGCCATCGGCATGCTGGCGGGTATTGACGGCGTAGGCGGCATCCCGTTCGATAATTATCCTTTTGCCTATCTGGTCAGCAACCTTGCTTTAGCCGTGATCCTGCTTGATGGAGGAATGCGCACGCAGGCCAGTTCGTTTCGCGTTGCGCTGGGCCCGGCGCTTTCTCTGGCCACCGTGGGCGTGCTTATCACCTCGGGCCTTACCGGCGTGGCGGCGGCGTGGCTTTTCAACCTCGATTTAATTCAGGGCCTGCTTATTGGCGCCATCGTCGGCTCTACCGATGCGGCCGCGGTGTTTTCACTGCTGGGCGGCAAAGGGCTTAACGAGCGCGTGGGCGCAACCCTTGAAATCGAATCCGGCAGCAACGACCCGATGGCGGTGTTCCTGACCATCACGCTTATTGAGATGATCGAGAAAGGACAAAGCGGCCTGAGCTGGATGTTCGCCTTCGATATCCTGCAGCAGTTTGGCCTCGGCATCGTGCTTGGTTTAGGCGGCGGCTATCTGTTATTGCAAATGATCAACCGCATTACCCTGCCGCAGGGCCTTTATCCCCTGCTGGCGTTAAGCGGCGGCATCATGGTGTTTGGCATCACCACGGCGCTTAACGGCAGCGGCATTCTCGCCGTTTACCTGTGCGGCTTTCTGCTCGGCAACCGCCCGATCCGCAGCCGCTTCGGCATTCTGCAAACCTTTGACGGCCTGGCGTGGCTTGCGCAAATCGGCATGTTCCTCGTGCTCGGCCTGCTGGTAAATCCGACCGATCTGTTAGCCATCGCCATTCCGGCACTGTTGCTTTCCGCGTGGATGATATTCTTCGCGCGCCCCCTTTCCGTGTTTGTCGGCCTGCTGCCGTTCCGCGGTTTTAACGGTCGTGAACGCATTTTCATCAGCTGGGTGGGGTTACGCGGCGCGGTGCCGATTATCCTCGCCGTTTTCCCGATGATGGCGGGTCTTGATAACGCAAGGCTGTTCTT
>NZ_RCAA01000057.1:178152-180173 GCF_003628475.1 Enterobacter sp. R1(2018)
TCGTGGTGCTGGTCTCGCTTCTGCTGCAGGGTTCGTCCCTGAGCTGGGCGGCGAAAAAGGCCAAAGTGGTCGTTCCGCCGGTCGGCTGGCCTGTGTCGCGCGTCGGGCTGGATATTCACCCGGAAAACCCGTGGGAGCAGTTTGTCTACCAGCTAAGCGAAGACAAATGGTGCGTCGGCGCCGCCCTGCGCGATTTGCATATGCCGGAAGAAACGCGCATCGCCGCTCTGTTCCGCGACAATGCTCTGCTGCACCCTACCGGCAGCACAAGGCTGCGTGAAGGCGATGTCCTGTGCGTAATCGGCCGCGAGCGGGATCTGCCGGCCCTTGGCAAGCTCTTTAGCCAGTCGCCTCCCGTTGCCCTTGACCAGCGCTTCTTTGGCGACTTCATTCTTGAAGCCAACGCGCAGTTCTCGGACGTCGCGACAATTTACGGTCTGGACCTGGATGAGACATTCAATACCCAGCAGACCCTGGGCGAATTCGTACTGGGCATGCTCGGCGGCGCGCCGGTGGTAGGCGATCAGGTTGAATTCGCCGGCATGATCTGGACGGTGGCCGAGAAAGAAAATAATCAGGTACGCAAGATAGGCGTTCGCGTGGCGGAGCAGGAAGAAGAATAAAGCCGACGGTTCCCTCTCCGCGTGGAGAGGGAAAAAAGATCAGGACTGCACCACAACCGGCACCCGCGGCGCCAGAGCGCACATCAGCTCATAGCCTACCGTTTCCGCGGCAGAGGCGACATCGTCGATTTTCACTTCGTTCCCCCATAGCTCTACCGGGCTGCCTATTCCGGCATGCGGACAGGGCGTTAAATCCACCGCCAGCATATCCATGGAAACCGTGCCGACGGTGCGGGTTAACGCGCCGTCGACGTGTACCGGCGTGCCGTCCGGGGCGTGGCGCGGATAGCCATCCGCATAGCCTCCCGCCACGATACCGATACGCTGCTCGCCCGTTGCGCGATAGCGGCTGCCGTAGCCCACGGTATCACCCGCCTTCAGGTTCTGAACGCCGATGATTTCACTGCGCAGCGACATTACCGGCCTCAGCCCGCTGTTGGCGATATCGCACCACTGACCGCTGGGCGACGCGCCGTAGAGGATGATGCCCGGACGCACCCAGTCGTAATGCGCCTCCGGATGCCACAAGGTCGCGGCGGAATTGGAAAGCGAACGCGCGCAGTCCAGCCCTTCGGCCGCCTGCTCAATGCGCGCTAAAGGTTCGGTAATCCCCTCAGGCCGCTCGGCATCGGCAAAGTGCGCCATTAACGTCAGCTGGCCGACGTTGGCGATGGCGCGTAGCTGCTGCCAAATAGAATGGACGCGGTCGGCGGTAAAGCCGAGGCGGTTCATGCCGCTGTTCATCTTCAGATAAACGTCGAGCGGCGCGTTCAGCCGGGCATTAGCCAGCGCCTTCACCTGCCAGTTGCTGTGCAGGCTGGTGGTGAGGCGATATTTATCGAACAGGGGTAACTCATCGGCGTTGAAGAAACCCTCAAGCATCAGGATCGGCCCTTTCCAGCCGCGTTCGCGCAGCAGTATCGCCTCTTCAAGATTGAGCAACGCGAAGCCGTCGGTATTCCCCAGCGCGGACCAAACCCTGTCTATGCCATGCCCATAGGCATTAGCTTTTACTACCGACCAGACGCGGGAGCCTGGCGCAGCCTGACGCACCACCTGCAGATTATTGCGCATCGCGCCGAGATCGAGCGTTGCAACAACGGGACGAGACATGACTACTCCTTATTTTTCTTATCGCCTGTCAATTATGAACACCGTGTAACCGTTGCGAACCCGTGGGGGAAAAGCCCGGCAGATAACGAGCGACGGACAGATCGTCAAAAGGAATGGCGGGCGTTCTGCCGGACATTAAATCACTGAGCATCTGGCCGGAGCCGCACGCCATGGTCCAGCCCAGCGTACCGTGCCCGGTGTTCAGCCAAAGGTTTTTGAACGGCGTGCGGCCGACGATTGGCGTGCCGTCCGGCGTCATCGGACGCAGGCCGGTCCAGAAGGTGG
>NZ_RCAA01000057.1:180262-186393 GCF_003628475.1 Enterobacter sp. R1(2018)
AGCGTTTCACGACGCGGCTGCAGCAGGTCGGTGTTGTACCCGACGATTTCCGCCATACCGCCTACCCGAATACGCTTATCAAAGCGGGTAATGGCGATTTTGTACGTTTCATCGAGAATAGTGGAAACCGGCGCGCCCTGCTCGTCGGCGATAGGAATGGTCAACGAGTAGCCTTTCAGCGGATAGACCGGAATATCGACAATGTTTTTTAGCAGGCCGGTGGAGAACGACCCGAACGCTACGACGTAGGCGTCCGCTTTGACCACCTCTTTGCCGCACTGCACGCCATAAATACTTTGTCCTTCGTAAAGCAGGCGGTTGACCGGCGTATTAAAACGGAAATTAACGCCCGCCTCCTGCGCCATGCGCGCCAGATTCTGGGTGAAGAGCTGGCAGTCGCCCGTTTCATCATTAGGCAAACGCAGGCCGCCGGTCAGCTTATGCGCCACCTCAGCAAGCGCCGGTTCGACCTGGCCGAGCTGGCTGGCCTCCAGCAGCTGATAAGGCACGCCAGCCTCCTGCAGCACGGCGATGTCTTTTGCCGCATTCTCATACTGCTGCGCGGTACGGAACAGCTGCAAAGTGCCGCCCTGGCGACCTTCGTACTGAATGCCGGTGCTGTGGCGCAGCTCTTTTAAGCAGTCGCGGCTGTACTCGGCAAGGCGCACCATACGCCCTTTGTTTTCCATATAGTGACGCATATCGCAGTTACGCAGCATCTGCAGCATCCACTTGAGCTGAAAGCGGGTGCCGTCAAGGCTGATAGCCAGAGGCGCATGACGCTGGAACATCCACTTAATCGCCTTCAGCGGTACGCCGGGAGCCGCCCAGGGCGCGGCATATCCCGGCGAGATTTGACCGGCGTTGGCGGCGCTGGTCTCCAGCGCGGGACCCGCTTCGCGTTCGATGACCGTCACTTCGTGTCCTGCCTGGCGCAAATACCAGGCGCTGGCGACGCCGACAACCCCACTTCCCAGCACCACTACATGCATATCCGTTCCACCCTTGAGCTAAAAGAATAATCTTCTGATTACAAATTGATAACCCAGATGAAAATGTTATTCAACATATGGCTTTATTATGGTGAGCATTCTCACATCCTGGCCCATTATTACTGGCATGGCATAATCAGGATCTCCTGCGATGGAAGATATTTACCACGGCATAAAATGCTATTCATCCGGCAAAAATCGGCGACTGAAAATCACGAAATCATGCGGAAATTATTTTTCTTGTCGCCGCTAAGTTTGAGGAGTGTTCTATTCTTTGTTTAAGGCTTTCCATCCAGAGAGAGCCGCCAACAATGAGGGCGCGCTGATGGCTACTGTTGATCTTTCCGCCACAAAGGATTCCAAACGTCTTAGTGATGGACCCGACTGGACGTTCGAGTTGCTGGATGTCTATCTCGCTGAGATAGACCGCGTAGCGAAGCTGTATCGCTTAGACACCTATCCACATCAGATAGAGGTCATCACCTCTGAGCAGATGATGGATGCCTATTCCAGCGTCGGTATGCCGATAAACTACCCGCACTGGTCGTTTGGTAAAAAATTCATTGAAACCGAACGGCTCTACAAGCACGGACAGCAGGGGCTGGCCTACGAGATTGTGATTAACTCCAATCCTTGTATCGCTTATCTGATGGAAGAAAACACTATCACCATGCAGGCGCTGGTCATCGCGCATGCCTGCTATGGCCACAACTCCTTTTTTAAAAATAACTATCTTTTCCGCAGCTGGACGGATGCCAGTTCGATCGTCGATTACCTGATTTTCGCCCGTAATTACATCAGTGAATGCGAGGAGCGCTACGGCGTGGTCGAGGTGGAACGGCTGCTGGACTCCTGCCATGCGCTGATGAACTACGGCGTCGATCGTTATAAACGTCCGCAGAAAATCTCCCTGCAGGAGGAGAAAGCGCGGCAAAAAAGCCGCGAAGAGTATCTGCAAAGCCAGGTAAACACGTTATGGCGCACCCTGCCGCGTCGTGAAGAGGAAAAAACCGTCGCGGAAGCGCGCCGCTACCCTTCTGAGCCGCAGGAGAACCTGCTCTATTTCATGGAAAAAAATGCGCCGCTGCTCGAACCCTGGCAGCGTGAAATCCTGCGTATCGTGCGTAAAGTCAGCCAGTATTTCTATCCGCAGAAACAAACGCAGGTGATGAATGAAGGCTGGGCGACCTTCTGGCACTACACCATTCTTAACCATCTGTACGATGAAGGCAAAGTGACCGAACGCTTTATGCTGGAGTTTCTGCACAGCCACACTAACGTGGTGTTCCAGCCGCCGTATAACAGCCCGTGGTACAACGGCATTAACCCTTACGCGCTGGGCTTTGCGATGTTCCAGGATATCAAACGAATCTGTCAGAATCCTACCGAGGAAGACAAATACTGGTTCCCGGATATCGCCGGCGCCGACTGGCTGGACACGCTGCATTTCGCGATGCGCGATTTTAAAGACGAAAGCTTTATCAGCCAGTTCCTGTCGCCAAAATTGATGCGTGATTTCCGCTTGTTCACCGTGCTCGACGACGATCACAACAACTATCTGGAAATTTCGGCTATTCACAATGAAGAAGGTTATCGCGAAATTCGCACCCAGCTTTCCGCGCAGTATAACCTGAGCAACCTGGAGCCGAATATTCAGGTGTGGAACGTGGATTTACGCGGCGACCGTTCGCTTACGCTGCGCTATATCCCGCACAACCGCGCCCCGCTCGATAAAGGCCGCCGCGAAGTGCTTAAGCACGTGCACCGCCTGTGGGGTTTTGACGTAATGCTGGAACAGCAAAACGAAGACGGGAGCGTTGAGCTGCTCGATCGCTGCCCGCCGCGCATGAACAGCCTCTGAAAACAAAAAGGCTTCCGGAGGGAAGCCTTTTTTAACAGCAGACGGTTAACGACTGTGCATCGCCAGATCGCCCGGCAGGTTTTTCTGCATGCGGTGCCAGATTTCCCCGCTTTCGCGCCCGTAGGTACGCACGGTATCAAACACCTGCTCATACAGGCCTTCTTTGCAAATGCTGCCCAGACGGTGATAGAAGCCTAACGCCAGGCTGCGCGCTTCCGGGCTTGAAAAGTAGTGACGCCCGATGCGGGTGTACAGCCCTTTCATGCCGTTCAGAATCAAACCGTAAATGGGATTGCCGGAGGCAAAAGCAAGACCGCGGAAGATGCTGTAATCAAGCTCGGCAAACGCGTCCGCGTGGTCTTCCACACGATCGGCCGTGGCCAGCACTTCCTGCGCTTTTTCCGGATGCTGGCGAATCGCCGTACGGATAAAGATAGTCGCAATGTTGGTACGTACGGATAACAGATTATCGATAAGCTGCGGCACGCTGTCGTGGTCAAGGCGCGCCAGGGTTTCCAGAATATTTAATCCTGAAGTTTCCCAGAAATTATTAACTTTGGTAGGCTTACCGTGCTGAATCGTCAGCCAGCCGTCTCTCGCCAGACGCTGAAGCACTTCGCGCAGCGTGGTGCGGGTCACGCCTATCAGCTCGGACAGCTCGCGTTCGGCAGGCAAAATGGACCCCGGCGGGAAGCGGCTATTCCAGATGCTTTCAATGATGTACTCTTCCGCGAAACCCGCTGGGCTCTGCGCCTTAATGACCATAGTATGATTTCCATTACACAGGTTTAGCAAATATCACTCATCATACCAGATGCACCACGCTCCAGATAGCAGACCAGCCCGCCATTTACGGGATCGGCGTTTAAATTTTCCGAAAAAGCGAGGCAGGTAATATTTTCTGTGCCTTGATAGTCATGCAGGGCGCGAGTACCCTGAAGGTAACCTGTTGTACTCGTCACAATAATCTTGCGGAGAACCCTTATTTCACCATGGAAATTTCCACTGGCCGTGCCCTTTATCGCAATTTTTTAGGCCAGTCGTCCGACTGGTATAAAGTAACTATCCTTTGCTTTCTGGTGATTAATCCACTGGTTTTCTGGTTTGTCAGCCCCTTCGCCGCAGGCTGGATGCTGGTCGCTGAATTTATCTTTACCCTCGCGATGGCGCTGAAATGTTATCCGCTGCTGCCCGGCGGCCTGCTTGCCATCGAGGCGGTGCTGGCGGGCATGACCAGCGCGCAACACGTTCGTGACGAAGTTGCGAGCAATCTTGAAGTTTTGCTGCTGCTTATTTTTATGGTCGCGGGCATCTATTTTATGAAGCAGCTGCTGCTGTTGGTATTCACCAAACTGCTGCTGGGGATCCGCTCTAAAGGAATGCTCTCGCTGGCGTTTTGCCTTGCGGCAGCTTTCCTGTCCGCTTTCCTTGATGCGTTAACGGTGGTCGCCGTGGTGATAAGCGTGGCGGTGGGCTTTTACGGCATTTATCACCGGGTTGCCTCGCAGGGCGGCGATGAAAGCGACATTCAGGATGACAGCCGTATAGCAAGCGACAGCCGGGCGGTCCTCGAACAGTTCCGCGCCTTCTTGCGTAGCCTGATGATGCACGCCGGGGTGGGTACGGCGCTCGGCGGCGTTATGACCATGGTAGGAGAGCCGCAAAACCTGATTATCGCCAAAAACGCAGGCTGGCATTTTGGCGATTTCTTCCTTCGCATGGCGCCGGTTTCCGTACCTGTACTTATCTGCGGACTGCTGACCTGCGTATTGCTGGAGTACAGCAAAATATTCGGCTACGGCGCCTCGTTGCCGGAAAAAGTGCGCGGCATCCTGCAGGATTTCGATACGCAAAGCGCCCGCAAGCGCAACAGGCAGGACAGCGTTAAGCTTGCCGTACAGGCCATAATCGGCGTCTGGCTGGTGGTGGCGCTGGCATTGCACCTGGCCGAAGTTGGGCTGATTGGCTTGTCCGTTATTATCTTCGCCACATCTTTGTGCGGCGTGTCGGATGAACACGCGATCGGTAAAGCCTTTACCGAAGCGTTACCGTTTACCGCGCTGCTGACCGTATTTTTCGCGGTGGTGGCGGTGATTATCGATCAGCAGCTTTTTGCGCCCATTATTCATTTCGTTTTACAGGCTGAACCTCACGCCCAGCTCTCATTGTTCTATCTCTTTAACGGCGTGCTCTCGTCCATTTCCGATAATGTGTTTGTCGGTACGGTTTACATTAACGAAGCCAAAACCGCGCTGGCAAATGGCGCCATTGATATTAAGCAGTTTGAGCTGCTGGCGGTGGCCATTAACACGGGGACGAACCTTCCGTCCGTGGCTACGCCAAATGGCCAGGCCGCGTTCCTGTTCCTGCTCACCTCCGCCCTGGCGCCTTTAATTCGACTCTCGTATGGCCGTATGGTGCTGATGGCGCTGCCTTATACGCTGGTGTTAACGCTGGTCGGGCTTTTGTGCGTGGAGTTTACGCTGGTGCCGGCGACAGACTGGATGCTGCAGGCAGGATGGATTTCGACCCCGATTGCCGGCGAGCTGCCGCACTAACATAACTTTACCGGCGGCTTGCTGCCTGGCGATTATTTGGCCATTAAACATCCGAATAATTACATATTTTTCGCGGTGCTACTGGCGCAAAAAACGAATTCGTTTACACTGCCGAATCACCGCAAATTGCAGGGAAACAGATTATGTTGCGATATTTAAATCAATGCTCACGTGGGCGCGGCGCCTGGCTGTTGCTGGCCATCACCGCTTTTGCGCTGGAAATGGTAGCGTTGTGGTTCCAGCACGTGATGCTGCTGAAGCCGTGTGTTATGTGTATTTATGAGCGTTGCGCCCTGTTCGGGATTATGGGAGCGGGGATCGTGGGTGCCATTGCACCTAAATCGCCGCTGCGCTACGGCGCGCTGGCCATCTGGCTGTACAGCGCAGGCAAAGGTGTTCAGCTGGCCTGGGAGCATACCATGCTGCAGCTGCATCCTTCTCCTTTCGTCACCTGTGACTTTGCCGCGCGCTTCCCGTCCTGGCTGCCATTGGACAAATGGCTGCCTTCGGTCTTTGTCGCTACCGGCGACTGCTCCGTGCGCCAGTGGGTGTTCCTCTCCCTGGATATGGTGCAGTGGCTGTTAGGCATTTTCGCCGTGTTCCTGATTATTGCCGTACTGGTGCTGATTGCGCAGCCGTTCAAACCGAAACGCCGCGATCTGTTTGGTCGCTAAGTACGGCTCGCAGAAGTAAGAAATTAAAAAACCCGCCATGGCGGGT
>NZ_RCAA01000057.1:186403-200056 GCF_003628475.1 Enterobacter sp. R1(2018)
TATCAATGGTCGCGACGGTATAGCTTCCATTCGTCGATGCGTTCACCGCTCGGCAATATGCAATCGCCGCGCTCGCCCAGATCCGTTTTTACCACCCGCAGCTCACCGCCGTTATCTTTGCAGTAAACTGACGCCGGGTTCGGCATACCGATAACCCGAGGGGGTGCTGGCGTGATGGGTTCGGGCGACGAACAGCCGCTGAGAATAAATGCCCCAAGCAGTAGCGTTATTTTCTTCATTATTCCTCCTGTTATGGAGGCTGAATGTTAACAGTGCGGGCGTGGGGAAAGCAAAAACAGCGGGATAGCTTTTAGCGAGCAGCTACGTTGTATTGATGAATCGCACTCATCGGACGATGTAGAGCATGCATCCCTGATTTACAGAAGATACAAACAGCGCCATGAGGATTTGTTTCTCGGACATCGTAGGGGGAGGTGCGATACTGTGAACCGCCACATGACGGACACTTGAATGTTAAGTACTGGATAAAAACCTTCTTTTACTTGTTATTGAAAGTACACCGTATCACAAAGGTTTCGCTTTGTACGATTTATTTTTGCGTACTTTCACTATGCTGGTGGATCAATCCGCCCAGCTCGGTTTGTTTAAAATATGATCCTGCCAGTCGCGCACTTCGGACTCTTTCACGGCGATATTGCGCACGGAAATGCGTTCGCCGTGCATGGCGGCCTTAGAGCCTGTGAGCAGCGGATGCCAGTCCGGCAGGTCTTTTCCTTCGGCCAGCAGGCGGTACGCGCAGGTATGGGGCAGCCATTCGAAAGTCGGCAGATTATCGCGCGTAAGCTTGATGCAGTCCGGCTCGTATTCAAAGCGGCGTTCGTAATTTTTGCACTGGCAGGTTTTAATATTCAGCTGTTTGCACGCGACGTTGGTGAAGTAAATTTCATCCGTATCCTCGTCCATTAGCTTATGCAGGCAGCACTGACCGCAGCCGTCGCAAAGTGATTCCCACTCCGCGTCGCTCATTTCGTCGAGCGTTTTACTCTGCCAAAAAGGTGCCTGTGTCATATTAATGCCTGCATTTGAAAAACAAGCTGCACCTTATAAACACTATGGATAAAAGATGCAAGTATTGCCGCCCCGGGAGCGGCATTTTCATTATAGTACGCGGGTAGTAAGGCTACGTCCGTCGAAGCTCACCTCCAGCTCGTCGCCGCTGGCAAGCGGTCCTACGCCTTCTGGAGTGCCTGTCAGAATCACATCCCCTGCGCGCAGGGTAAAGAAGCGGCTCATATAGGCTATCAGCGGAACAATCTTGTGGATCATATCGGAAGTGGAACCCTGCTGGCGGATCTCGCCGTTTATCTTCAGGGAAAGTTCGGTATTTTGCGGATCGCCTGCATATTCAGCGGCCGGAATAAAACCAGAAATTGGACAGGCGTTATCAAATCCCTTCGATTTTTCCCAGGGCTGCCCTGCCTTTTTGAGCTTGCCCTGCACCTCGCGCAGGGTCAAATCCAGCGCCACGCCATAGCCGGCAATCGCTTTCGCTACGTGCTCTTCTGTCGCCTGCTTAAGGGTGGAACCGATTAAAATTGCCAGCTCGACTTCATGGTGTACGGAGCCCATGCCCTGCGGCAAGGCCAGCGGCTGGCGAATATCGCATAACGCGCTTTCGGGCTTAATAAACAGCACCGGCTCTTCCGGCGTGGCGCTGCCCATCTCTTTAATATGCTTTGCGTAATTGCTGCCTACGCACACTACTTTGCTGACCGGAAAATCCAGCAGCGCACCCTGCCAGTTATGATGTTGATACATGCCTTTCCTCTGCGTCGTTGTGTTAACTGCCTTTGATACTAGATAAAAAAATCCCCGGTGAATACCGGGGAGCGTGCGTTATTGTGCGATTGCATCGGCCATCGTCCCGATGCTGATGGCGAAGTACAAGGAGCGGTTCCAGTGCATGATGGTTCTGAAATTGTTGTACACCAGGAAAGAGCGGCCCTGATTATCGTCCGGCGTGACTATCCAGGCCCGTTCGCTGGACGCGGGCAGCTGTAGCCCGTCCGGTAAGGTAATGCCCAGCTTTTGCCATTGCGAAACCGTTTTCCCCTGCGCCGTTTTGGTGCCGGCGAGTCCGGCGTCAAATCCTGCAGGCAGCTTCACTTCCGTTCCCCATGAGCCGCCCGCCTGCCATCCTTCGGTGGCGAGATAATTCGCGGTTGAGGCGAAGACGTCGCTGACGTTAGACCAGATATCGATCTTGCCATCGCCGTCGCCGTCTTTTCCGTAGCGCAAATAGGAGCTCGGCATAAACTGGTTCTGCCCCATCGCGCCTGCCCAGGAACCTTTCAGCTCATCCGCGGCAACGTGCCCCTGGTCAATAATTTTCAGCGAGGCCATCAGCTCATTAGTAAAGAAGGCTTCGCGTCGGCCTTCGAAAGCAAGGGTGGAGAGCGCCGAGACGATATCTTCCCTGCCCTGAATTTTGCCGAAGTTGCTTTCCATCGCCCATAACGCGACGATGTAGTTGCTCTGCACGCCGGTTTGCGCGCTCACGGAAGCCAGCTGCGGCTGGTACTGCTGATAAAGAGTTCTTCCCTGCGCGATTTTCGCAGGCGTAATAACGCGCGCGAGGTAATCGTCCAGCGTGATCTTTTTCTCAAGCTGGTTGCGGTCGGATTTTATGACCCGATCGACAAAATGAACGTTGGCGAACGCGCTTGCGATGGTGGCCTCGCTGATGCCGCGGCTGCGCGCCTGTTGCTTAAGCTCTTCTACATAAGCGGGGAATTCGGCGGGGTCGCGTCCTTGCTCGGCCAGCGTTGTTGCGCCTCCTGCGGCGGAGGGCGCTTTAGGCTGAACGGCTGCGGGAGGCGCGGCGGGCGTGACCGCCTCCGCGCCGGGAGACTTTGCGGCACAGCTGGCAAGGAGTAACGTGCTGACGGTTAAACAGATTGCTGAAGTATTCATCTACCCTCTCACGGTTAGTTTGCTGCTGTTATGTTCCTCCTTTATGTATAGGAAAGATTTACCGCTAGTCTGAAACTTATTTTTTCGGATTTTTTTCCAGGTGCATTTTTAACAAACTTTCCGGCGGTGGCGGCAGCTGTAAATAATAGCCTTCATCTTTGAGCGCTTGTTTTACTTTATCAAAATCTGCGTTTGCCAGTTTTTTACTGCCATCGAGCGGTAATATCATCGCCAGCCTGGGCTCGCCAAAACCTTTCATCAATTCTTCAGGCACGCGGGAGAAATCGTCTTTTTTTTCGACATAAAGATAAGTCTGGTCACGCTTGCTACTTCTGTAGATCACACAAAACATTTTTTTTACTCTATTTTCGCCGGATGGTGGCTTGCCTGAATATACCTGTGACTATACCATGCTTAATGTGCTTCGGAATATCGTCCCACAAGCCGTGGGGATTGAAACTGAATTGAGTAAGGCCAGGATGTCAAACACGCCAATCGAGTTAAAAGGCAGCAGCTTCACCTTATCCGTTGTTCATTTACATGATGCTCAACCCGAGGTCATTCGCCAGGCCCTTCAGGATAAAATTGCCCAGGCGCCTGCGTTTCTTAAAAATGCTCCTGTTGTTATAAACGTTGCCAGCCTCGATGGTTCCGTGAACTGGAAAAAGGTTCAGCAGGCGGTGACTTCTACCGGTCTGCGCGTGGTCGGCATCAGCGGCTGTAAAGACGAAGCCCTGAAGAGTGAAATTGAACGCGCCGGCCTGCCGCTGCTGTCGGAAGGGAAAGAGAAAATCCCTCGCACCGTACAGGAAACGGCCCCGGAGCCGGTTACCGTCGCTGAACCTGTTGCCGTACCGGTCACAAAAACGCGTTTGATTGATACCCCGGTGCGCTCCGGCCAGCGCATTTATGCACCACATTGTGATTTAATTGTCACTAATCACGTCAGCGCCGGCGCGGAACTTATCGCTGACGGCAATATCCATATATACGGCATGATGCGTGGCAGAGCGCTGGCCGGTGCCGACGGTTCTCGCGATGCGCAAATTTTTTGTACCAACCTGGTAGCTGAGCTGGTCTCAATAGCGGGTGAATACTGGCTGAGTGATCAAATACCAGCCGATTATTATGGGAAAGCGGCGCGCCTGAGTCTTACGGGCGGCGCTCTGTCCGTTCAACCTTTGAATTAAGCCCTTTTAACAAGGAATTCCTCTATGGCACGCATTATTGTTGTTACATCGGGTAAAGGGGGCGTTGGTAAGACCACGTCCAGCGCGGCCATCGCTACGGGTTTGGCCCAGAAGGGAAGAAAAACCGTCGTTATCGATTTTGATATCGGCCTGCGTAACCTGGATTTGATCATGGGTTGCGAACGCCGGGTAGTCTACGATTTCGTAAACGTGATTCAGGGCGATGCGACCCTTAATCAGGCGCTTATCCGCGATAAACGTACCGAGCAGCTCTATATTTTGCCGGCCTCGCAAACCCGCGATAAAGACGCGCTGACGCGCGAAGGCGTAGCCAAAGTGCTTGAAGATCTGAAAAACATGGACTTCGAGTTTATCGTTTGTGACTCTCCTGCCGGTATCGAAACCGGCGCGCTGATGGCGCTGTACTTCGCCGATGAAGCCATCATCACCACCAACCCGGAAGTCTCTTCCGTACGTGACTCAGATCGCATTCTCGGCATTCTGTCCTCTAAATCCCGACGCGCTGAAAATGGCGAAGATCCGATTAAAGAACATCTGCTGCTCACCCGCTACAATCCGGGCCGCGTGAACCGCGGCGACATGCTGAGCATGGAAGACGTATTAGAAATTCTGCGCATTCCTCTTGTGGGTGTCATTCCCGAAGATCAGTCCGTGCTGCGCGCCTCTAACCAAGGCGAGCCCGTTATCCTGGATGCTCAAGCAGACGCAGGCCAGGCTTACGCAGATACCGTTGAACGCCTTCTCGGAGAAGAACGGCCTTTCCGCTTCATTGAAGAAGAGAAGAAAGGTTTCCTCAAACGCCTGTTCGGAGGATAAGTTATGGCATTATTAGACTTTTTTCTCTCACGAAAAAAGAACACTGCGAACATCGCTAAAGAGCGCCTGCAGATTATCGTCGCGGAGCGCCGTCGCGGCGACCGTGAGCCGCACTATTTGCCGCAGTTAAAACGCGATATCCTGGAGGTTATTTGTAAATATGTGCAAATCGATCCGGATATGTTAACCGTTGTTCTCGATCAGAAAGGCGATGATATTTCCGTTCTGGAACTTAACGTCACTTTACCGGAGACTCAGGAAACAACGAAGTCTGCCTGATACATTTAATAAAAACCCCCAGCTTTATGCCGGGGGTTTTATTATATTTGTCTTAACCCTGCGATATTTATAAAGCGCCTGCCAGGTAAATAATCTTTAAAATAATTTTATTATTCTCGCCTTTACTGTATTTATTTACAGGCTTTTGCTGATTATCAATAATCCGCCAGCAGCGTTTTAAGCTTGTCGCCTAATAATTCACCACGCCAGCCGCTGATTAATTCCGGCGCCGTCGTGCGGGTTTTTAATTGCCAGTGCCAGTTAAGCAGCTGATTAATCTGGCGACGCGAGGCAAGCAATTCCGCGCTCAGACCGCTGGTTTCGCTGATTTCCTGCACCAGGGCTTTAATAGCTTTAAATACTTTTCGGTAGCCGGGCATATCCACCAGGTTGCTCAGCGGCGCCGGCCACTGCTCTTCGGGCAGGGCCTGCGCCTCAGCGACCAGCGCCAGCAGCGTTTTACCGTGGAAGCGAATTTCACTGCCGCTCAGGCCAAGGCTTTCCAGCTCGCCCAGCGAACCCGGCATATAGCGCGCCACCTGCCATAGATGCTCCTCACGCACGACAAAGTTGACCGCCATGTCGCGCTCGCGCGCTTTGCGCAGTCGCCAGGAGGCCAGTTTTTTCAGGCAGGCAAGCTGACGGGTGCGCAGCTGCCAGGCATTGCCAATCTCACGCCATGCTTCTTCCGGATCGAGAATTTCCCGACGGCGACCGGCCATCAGATTGCACTCGTCCAGCGCGGCTTTCATCCAGCCCGCCGCCTCGGTCTCTTCCATAAGCTTGTGCGCAATAGGCAGCAGATAAAACACGTCTGCCGCCGCGTAAACACACTGACGCTCGGTCAGCGGACGCGCCAGCCAGTCGGTACGTGATTCACTCTTGTCCAGTGCGATGCCGGTGTACGCTTCAACGATAGTGGCAAAGCCGCAGGAAAGCGCCCTTCCGCTAAAGGCGGCAAGGATCTGCGTATCGATAAACGGATCCGGCAGCGTACCGAAGGTATTTAAAAATACCTCCAGATCTTCGCTGCCCGCATGCAAAAACTTAATCACCTTATTGTCCTGCAGCAGCGCTTTAAACGGCGACCAGTCGGTGATGGTCAGCGGATCGATAAGGGAAACCTGCGCGCCGTCATACAGCTGGATCAAACCAAGCTGCGGATAATAAGTGCGTGTGCGAACAAATTCGGTGTCCAGCGCCAGGGCCGGAACCTGACGAGCGGCCAGGCAAACTTCGGCCAGGGCCTCATCGGTAGTAATCATATGATAAGTCAAATTCGGTTCTCTTAGGTTTGCGCCCATAAAAAACGCCGGATTACCGGCGTCACGGAACGCTGAATAGATTCACTGTTTTTAACAGTACCTAACAGGACCAGTAAAAACAAAGAATGCGATCTTCTGCTTTGCCCCGAACGGCCGGAAACCACGTTTTTCGGCCGTTTGTCAGCGATATAAAACGCCGGCTTACCGGCGTTGGGGCGACTGGTCCGCAGCTTCAGCTTTATTGTTGATCGACCCTGGCTACTTCGTCACGCAGTTCTCGTCGTAAAATTTTTCCGACGTTGGATTTTGGCAGCTCTTCGCGAAACTCAATCAGCTTCGGCACTTTATAACCGGTGAGGTGGCGACGGCAGAACGTCACCAGTGATGCTTCGCTAAGGGAGGGATCTTTTTTGACCACGAAAATTTTCACGGTTTCACCGGATGCGCCACCCGGCACGCCCACGGCGGCAACTTCAAGCACGCCCGGGTGCTGCATCACCACATCTTCGATTTCGTTCGGATAGACGTTAAAGCCGGAAACCAGAATCATATCTTTCTTGCGATCGACGATGCGCATAAAGCCCTCTTCGTCCATCGTGGCGATATCGCCCGTGCGCAGCCAGCCATCGCGCATAATTTCATCGGTGGCATCCGGGCGCTGCCAGTAACCCAGCATGACCTGCGGCCCCTTCACGCACAGTTCGCCCGGCTCACCCGGCGGTACTTCATTACCTTCGTCGTCGATAAGTTTTACTTCGGTAGAGGGCACCGGAAGGCCGATGCTGCCGCTGTGGTAATCGATATCGTGCGGGTTGGCGCTCACCAGCGGCGCGCACTCGGTGAGGCCGTAACCTTCCAGCAGATAGCGCCCCGTGAGTTTTTCCCAGCGTTCCGCCACCACATGCTGCACCGGCATGCCGCCGCCGGCGGAGAGGTGCAGGCTTGAGAAATCGAGCTGCTGGAACTCTTTATTATTGAGCAAGGCGTTAAACAGCGTATTCACGCCGGTCATTGCCGTAAATTTGTATTTGCTCAGCTCTTTCACCAGGCCCGGAATATCGCGCGGGTTGGTGATGAGCAGGTTCTGGCCGCCTAAATCGATAAACAGCAGGCAGTTCATGGTCAACGCAAAGATGTGGTAAAGCGGCAGCGCGGTCACCACCAGCTCTTTGCGCTCAAAGAGCAGCGGACTGTAGGCCGCCCGCACCTGCTCAAGGTTTGCCAGCATGTTGCGATGGGTCAGCATTGCCCCTTTCGCCACGCCCGTTGTGCCACCGGTATATTGCAGGAATGCCAGATCGCTACCTATGACTTCCGGCTTGATGTACTGCAGCCGATAGCCATTATGCAGGGCGCTGCGAAAAGAGATGGCGTCCGGCAGGTGGTATTTCGGCACCAGGCGTTTGATATATTTAACGACAAAGTTCACCACCGTGCCCTTAGCCGCCGAGAGCTGATCGCCCATGCGGGTGAGGATAACGTGCTTAACCTGCGTTTTATCAACGACCTTTTCCAGCGTATGGGCGAAGTTCGAAACGATGACGATAGCGCTCGCGCCGCTGTCGTTGAGCTGATGCTCCAGCTCGCGCGGGGTATAAAGCGGGTTGACGTTAACCACCACCATCCCGGCGCGTAAAATACCGAACAGCGCGACCGGGTATTGCAGCAGGTTTGGCATCATCAGCGCCACGCGGTCGCCTTTTTGCAGACCTAGCCCCTGTTGCAGGTAAGCCGCAAAAGCGCGGCTGCGCTCTTCGAGCTTACGGAAAGTCATCACTTCGCCCATGTTCACAAACGCGGGCTGATCCGCATAGCGCGTAGTCGCCTGTTCAAACATATCAACCAGGGATTGATAACGATCGGGATTAATCTCAGCCGCAACGTCGGCCGGGTAGCGGTTAAGCCAAACCTTCTTCAAGGATTCACCTCTGAATTTATTATTTGTCGTCATCACAGCCCCAACCAATATACATATCGTTAACATAATATTAACTCAGCGTACCAGTTTATTAATTAGCCTGATTTAAGGTTGCGAAGCGCATCACTAAATTTTTTTATTCCGTCCTGGAAATAAATAAACAGCGGACCGGCCGCTGTTTAGGATTATTTTAAAAACAATAAGTTACTCGGTTACGATGGTCTGTACCTGTGCAGGTCCGGGCGCGTACCAGCCGCCCCATGCGCCGTAACCACCGTAGGGATAGTGCCCGTGACGCGCATAAGGTCCGCCCCAGAACCAGGGATCCATCGGCTGTGGAGGCATTACGACCTGCTGCACAACGTTCCAGCGCTTGTAGCCGTTAGCCTGCATCAGCATAAACTTATACGGCGTCTCACCCACTTTTCCTTCGATAGTGCCTTTAACAGGCCCGACGACGGTCACCAGCTGGCCACGAAAATCGACCGGGTCGAGGAAACCGTTCACGTCGGCATAAATACGCCCTTTCGATGGTTCTCCAAGACGCGGGCGGGCCCCCTCATCCAGACTCACCGTCGCTATCTCCAGACGGGTGTTGCCCGCCCGGTTATCGATGTTTACCACTCGCCCGCCAAAGCGTGCCTCCTGGCCGACATACAGCTCAGGCGCGCTCATCACCCGCACCAAATCCTGCTGCGGCGTTGCGCTGGTGCCTTTGATGGCATCCGGCACCGTTACGCAGCCGCTGAGAAACAGCGTGGCGATAAGGGTCAATAAGCCACCGTACTTCCTGACGTTACAACCTGCCATACCCTTCTCCTTATACTGCGTTACGCACCCTGGTAACGCTGAGTATCACTCTTTGCCGGGAAGCTTCTTCCATGTCACTTCGTTGCGCAGATAGACCGGCTCCGCATGTTCAACGGCCACGATGCGGTTTGCGTTAAGCGCCTGAATGGCCAGCGGCAACATGTCTTCCGCCGCGGGCAGAGTAACCTGCCCGTCACGGGTGGTAACGCCGCTATCCGCAGCCATATCAGGCCAGGCCTGCCAGCCGGTGCCGACTGTAGCCCAGTCGCCGTTAAGTTGCTTCAACCGTTCGGCAACCGCTTCCGGCTTTAAAACGGCTTCGGTTTCTTCGCCGTGCCACAGACCCTGCTCGTCACGCTGATACTCGGCCCAATAAACCTCGCCCATGCGGGCGTCAATAGCGGCCAGCACGCGTGTTGCGCCAGACAGTCGCCATGCGCCCTGCGCCATGGTCGCAAGCGTTGAAACGCCAATCATCGGCAGCTCGGCGCCCAGAGCCAGCCCCTGCGCGATACCAATGCCAATACGCACGCCGGTGAAACTGCCCGGCCCTCGCCCGTAGGCAAGCGCGCTAAGCTCAGACAAAGAAAGGCCGCCCTGGTTCAGGATGTCCCGCACCATAGGCAAAATACGTTGGGTATGTTCGCGCGGACAGAGTTCGAAATGGGCACAGGCTGTGCCGTCGTTATACAGGGCAACCGAACAGGCTTCTGTTGCGGTATCGATGGCTAAAATTCGCATGGACTTGCCAACCTCTGGCGGGAGTTTAAGGTCAAAAATCGGCGCGCATCATACCATAGCCTGGCACAAATTACTGCGTCGGTGGGGAGTTAAGAAACTCGACTGCCCGATTTATGTCCCGCGTGCGCGGCGTCGGTGGCAGGCTGTTAAGAAATACCGCGCCATAGGGCCGCATCACCAGGCGGTTGTCGCAAATAACCAGCACGCCCCGGTCGTCCACGTCGCGAATCAGGCGGCCGACGCCCTGTTTAAGGGTGATGACCGCATCGGGAAGCTGCACGTCATCAAAAGGATCGCCACCGCGGAGCCGGCAGTCCTCCATGCGCGCTTTCAGCAGCGGATCGTCCGGCGAGGTAAAGGGCAGCTTGTCGATAATGACCAGCGAGAGCGCGTCGCCGCGCACGTCCACCCCTTCCCAGAAGCTGCTGGTAGCAACCAACAGCGCGTTGCCGGCGCTGACGAACTGTTCCAGAAGCTGGCCTTTGCTGGTTTCGCCCTGCAACAGCACCGGCAGTGTCATGGTGGCCCGGAACTGTTCCGCCAGTTCACGCATCATGGAATGCGAGGTGCACAGCATAAAGCAGCGGCCGTTGTTGGCTTCAATGAGCGGCTGGAGCATACGGGCTAAATGGCGCGCGGCGTGGGGCTGATTCGGCGTGGGCAAACCGCGCGGCACGCACAAAAGCGCCTGGGATGCGTAATCAAACGGACTGGCCAGCAGCAGGGTGCGGGCGTTGTCGATCCCTAAACGGTCGGTAAAATGGCTGAGCCGGTCGTTTACCGAAAGCGTTGCTGAAGTAAAGATCCACGTCCCGGCTTTCTGGGCTATCACCTCTTTGAATTTATCGGCGACGGAAAGCGGCGTTAGCGCAAGGGTAAAATGGCGCGAGTTGCACTCGTACCAGTAGCTGTAGCCCGGCTGGTCGACGTCTTTCAGGCGCTTGATGCGGCTGCGGTAAATCACCGCGCGCTCGAAGGCGGCGTCCAGCAGCGCGGAGCGGCCAAGCGAGAGTTTCGCCACGTCGTAGCAAAGCTCAAGCGCGTCATCGAGCAATAACAAAGCGCGCTGAATCGCCGGCTGAGCCAGCAGTTCGCGCAGGTTGCCGCGATAGCCCGGATCGCCAAGCTGCAGACGGAAATCCTGCGTGCTTTGCGCCAGGCGATCGGCGCTTTTCTGCAGCTGCTGGGCATCGCGCACTTCGGTGCGATAAGCAATGGAAATATCCCTGGCGAGATCCAGCAGCTGGCGGCTGGAAACGGACTGGCCGAAATACTGGCTGGCGATATCCGGGATCTGGTGGGCCTCATCGAAGATCATCACCTCGGCCTCCGGAATAAGCTCCGCGAAGCCGCTCTCTTTGACCACCATATCGGCAAGGAACAGATGATGGTTGACCACCACTACGTCCGCTTCCATCGCTTTTTTGCGCGCTTTAACGACAAAGCAGTCTTTATACAGCGGGCAGTCCTGGCCGAGGCAGTTGTCGTTGGTGCTGGTGACCAGCGGCCAGACGGAAGAGTCTTCCGCCACGTTGGTGCAGTTGCTGATATCGCCGTCGGTGGCCTCAATGGCCCAGCTACGCAGCTGGATCACTTCGCTCAGGGTTTGCACCGGCAAATCTCCCCCCGCCAGCGCCTGCTGCTCAAGGCGCTCCAGGCAGAGATAGTTCGAGCGGCCCTTCAGCAGCGCAAGACGCCCTTTAAAATCAAGCGCCTTCGCAACGGTAGGCAAATCGCGAGAGTAAAGCTGATCCTGGAGCGCTTTGGAACCGGTAGAGATAATCACCTTTTTACCGGAGCGCAGGGCGGGCGCAAGATAGGCATAGGTTTTCCCGGTGCCCGTCCCCGCTTCCACCACCAGCTCGCGGCCGTCGGTAATGGCTTTGGCGACGGCCTGCGCCATCTCGCGCTGTGGTTCACGCGGTTTAAAGCCAGGTATCGCTAAAGCGAGCTGACCGTCTGCTGCAAAATCGTCCGTCACATTACCCCCAGGATTTGTGCCCGCGATTATGTCAGCCCTGAGGTGGTTAATCCAGCAAGCAGGTGGAAGCTGAATCGCGATTATGGCAGTCTGTTGGCAAAATTCAGCCAGTCGATAAGGAAATAGGTATGAGTATTGTGCGTATAAAACCTGAAGCCCGTATGTCCGATGCGGTTATCCATAACCAGACGCTTTACTACACCGGCGTGCCGGAAAACCTTGATGCGGATGCCTACGAACAGACCGCCAATACCCTGGCGCAAATCGACGCTCTGTTAGCAGAACTCGACAGCGATAAAACGCGCGTTCTGGACGCGACCATCTTTTTGCCCAACGGCGAAGATTTTGCCGCGATGAATAAAGCCTGGGACGAGTGGGTGGTGGCGGGCCAGGCGCCCGTACGCTGCACCGTACAGGCGAAACTGATGAATCCGCGCTACAAGATTGAGATTAAGATTATCGCGGCGGTGTGATCGATATAAGTCGGGTGGCGCTAATCCACCCGAACTAAGCAAGCCTTAACGGGTGGGCTAGCGCCAGCGCCATCCATCGAAAGTTAGTCATCTTCCTGCTCTTCGTCCGGCCCATAGCCGCGATCCTGCTGATACGCCTGAGCCTGTTCTTCTTCGCCCTCATCTTCATCCTCAAAGCGGGCGACGATCATCTCCCCGGTATGGGATGCGCGGATCTCCGCCGCTACGACGGTAATGGCTTCTCCGCTGCTCATGCCCTGCGACATCAGTTCCTGAATACGCTCTACGGCCTGCTGCTGCTGTTCATGGGAGAGTGCTGGTAAACCTGAAATCATCGTAGACTCCTGTTACATTGCTGTAAGTTAATTATATTTCACGCCGCATCAGTTGATGCCTGAAGAGTGATTTTGTGGCAGGCTGGCGGCTTTTGTCTCAGGTTGTGGTTATGACGTTGCAAACTCCCGCTTTTCGCACCCTTCCCTGGCAGCCAGACGCTGTTCAACGCTATTTTACGCCCCTTGCCGATGAGCCCTGGGCGATGCTGCTGCATTCGGGATTCGCCGATCATCCCCATAACCGTTTTGATATTCTGGTCGCCCGGCCCCGCGCCACGCTGGTTACCCGCGGCCCGCAAACGACTTGCGTGCTCGATGGCGAAACCTTTGAGCATCATGGCGATCCGTTGACTTTACTGCAGCAGACGCTGGACGGTTTCGGTTTTGCGCCGCAAAGCCATGCGGATTTACCTTTCTCAGGCGGAGCGCTGGGGTTATTCGGGTACGACCTGGGCCGTCATTTTGAAAAAATCCCGCTTCTGGCGCAAGCCTCAGCGCACACGCCGGATATGGCGGTGGGGATCTATGACTGGGCGCTGATTGCCGATCATCAGCAAAAGCGGCTCACGCTGCTAAGCTGGGGCGATATTTCAGCACGCCTGCAATGGCTGGAGTCATTAAGCGTGCCGGTTCGTGAACCCTTCCGCCTGACGAGCGGCTGGCAATCGAATATGACCCGCGAGCAGTATGGACGTAAATTCCGTCAGGTACAGGAATATCTTTTAAGCGGCGACTGTTACCAGGTAAACCTTGCCCAGCGTTTCAGCGCTTCCTACGTCGGGAATGAGTGGCAGGCGTTCGAAAAGCTCAACGCATCTAACCGGGCGCCCTTTAGCGCGTTTCTTCGCCTGCCGGACAGCGCAGTGCTGAGCCTTTCTCCGGAGCGTTTC
>NZ_RCAA01000057.1:200133-211793 GCF_003628475.1 Enterobacter sp. R1(2018)
ACCTGATGATTGTCGATCTGCTGCGTAACGACATCGGCCGGGTCGCCGTTCCCGGCAGCGTGCGCGTACCGGAGCTGTTTGTGGTGGAGGCTTTTCCGGCGGTGCATCACCTTGTCAGCACTATTACGGCAACGCTTCCTGACACGCTGCAGGCGACAGATTTGCTGCGCGCGTGCTTCCCCGGCGGCTCTATTACCGGCGCGCCCAAAGTGCGGGCGATGGAAATCATTGAGGAACTTGAGCCGCAGCGTCGCAACGCGTGGTGCGGCAGCATTGGCTATATCAGCTTCTGCGGCAATATGGACACCAGCATTACCATCCGCACCCTTATTGCGGAAAACGGCAAACTTTACTGCTCCGCCGGCGGCGGCATCGTTGCCGACAGCACTGAAGCGGCGGAATATCAGGAAACTTTTGATAAAGTTAACCGTATCCTTCCCATTCTGGAGAACTGATGCATGTCCGCTCCGTCCCTGACGCTAAATGATTTTTTGTCCCGCTTCCAGATGCTACAGCCGGCCAACGTTCGCATGAGCGGCAATAAGCGCCAGGCCGCGGTGCTGGTGCCGGTTGTGCGGCGTCCTAAGCCCGGCCTGCTCCTGACGCAGCGTTCGCCGCTGCTGCGCAAGCATCCCGGTCAGGTCGCCTTTCCCGGCGGAGCCGTGGACAGTACGGACGCCTCGCCGATCGCCGCAGCCCTGCGTGAAGCGCATGAAGAGGTCGCGATACCGCCCGAAGCGGTAGAAATCATCGGCATGCTTCCGCCGGTGGATAGCGTCACGGGCTTTCAGGTCACTCCCGTCGTCGGCATTATTCCTGCGGATCTGCCCTATCGCGCCAGCGAAGACGAGGTTTCCGCCGTATTTGAAATGCCGCTAATGGAAGCGCTGAGCCTCGGCCGCTATCACCCGCTGGATATCCATCGCCGCGGCAATGCGCACCGCGTCTGGCTTTCCTGGTATCAACACTATTTTGTCTGGGGAATGACCGCGGGCATTATCCGCGAGCTGGCCTTACAGATAGGTGTGGAACCTTGATCACCCTTTAATTCTGCCAAAGAGCCTATATTTAGTAGAGAGTCTTGCTAAGAACCGGCTGTTATTAGGTGTTTTATCTTTAATCATTAGTTTAATTCATGTGAATAGTTTACTCAGCTGAGCAATAACTTTTTAAACTAACGACCAGCCATTTTTTAGCATCATATTTTACAAACGCGGTGCCTCAGAGGAGTTTTAGTGTGATTAGCATATTCGACATGTTCAAAGTCGGCATTGGGCCTTCCAGCTCCCATACCGTCGGGCCGATGAAAGCCGGTAAGCAGTTTGTCGATGATCTGGTCGAAAAAGGACTGCTTGAGAGCACCACGCGCGTGGCGGTGGATGTCTACGGTTCCCTGTCACTAACCGGCAAGGGTCACCACACCGATATCGCCATTATTATGGGCCTCGCGGGCAACCAGCCGGACACCGTGGATATCGACGCCATTCCTGGCTTTATCCGCGACGTTGAAACACGCGGCCGACTGTGGCTGGCGCAGGGTCGCCATGAAGTTGACTTCCCGAAAGATAACGGCATGCGCTTTAGCAGCGACAACCTGCCGCTGCACGAAAACGGCATGACTATCCATGCCTGGAACGGCGACAAAGAGATCTTCACTAAAACCTATTATTCCATCGGCGGCGGTTTTATCGTCGACGAGGAACATTTTGGCAAAGATGCCGTCGATGAAATCGTCGTGCCTTACTCGTTCAACTCCGCGCAGGAAATGCTCCAGCACTGTAAAGATACCGGCATGTCTTTGTCGGGCGTGATCATGCAAAACGAGCTGGCGCTGCACAGCCGTAAAGAGATCGAAGAGTATTTCGCAAACGTGTGGAACACCATGCGCGCCTGTATCGACCGCGGCGTAAATACTGAAGGCGTGCTGCCCGGCCCGCTGCGCGTACCGCGCCGTGCTTCCGCGCTGCGACGTTTGCTGGTTTCCAGCGACAAAAACTCTAAGGACCCGATGAACGTCGTTGACTGGGTCAATATGTTTGCGCTGGCGGTTAACGAAGAGAATGCCGCCGGTGGACGCGTCGTTACCGCGCCGACCAACGGCGCCTGCGGTATCGTCCCGGCGGTGCTTGCCTACTACGATCACTTTATCGAGTCGGTCAGCCCGGATACCTACATCCGTTACTTCCTGGCTTCGGGGGCGATTGGCGCGCTTTATAAAATGAACGCGTCGATTTCCGGTGCCGAAGTTGGCTGCCAGGGTGAAGTGGGCGTGGCCTGTTCGATGGCGGCCGCGGGTCTTGCTGAGATTTTAGGCGCAAGTCCTGAGCAGGTTTGCGTCGCCGCAGAAATCGGCATGGAGCATAACCTCGGCCTGACCTGCGACCCGGTTGCGGGCCAGGTGCAGGTGCCCTGCATCGAACGCAACGCTATTGCCTCGGTAAAAGCGATTAACGCTACCCGCATGGCGATGCGCCGCACCAGCGAGCCTCGCGTTTCTCTCGATAAGGTTATCGAGACGATGTATGAAACCGGCAAGGATATGAATGCCAAGTACCGCGAAACCTCGCGCGGCGGCCTGGCCATCAAAGTTCAGTGTGACTGATGCCTCACGGCGCCTTTTCAGGCGCCGTTTTACTGTATATCCGGCCGTTTTTTCTCGTCGCAAATCCATTCCACCACTACACTTTGAATGTTCTGTGTGCCGTTTCTGGTCGCAGTGCTTAGCAAAGGTGACCATGGATGCAGACCGCGCAACGCATAATTAAAGGGTATCGTCGCAGACGTTTTACTGTCTGTGCTGCTATGGCCGTACTGGTCCTCTTCCTGACGCTCAGCGTAAGATACGTCGCGGAACGCAATCTTAACGAACAGCGGATGCTGGCTTTTAATACGCGAGCTATCACCACGCTTGAGAGCGTCCTCGCGCCGCTTGACGTGATCGGCACGGACGTTATTCAACTGGTTGGCACGCCCTGCGAAACGGCGCAGCTTAAGATCCGCCTGCACGCGGCCCGTCTGCAGACTTTAAGATCCATCACTTTGATTAAAGACGGCGTGCTGTACTGTTCGAGCATATTCGGCTCGCGCAACGTCCCTGTATCGCTGCTGCAGCCGCGCCTGCCTTCCGCGTCCCCGCTTCTGCTGCTGTCTACCGACAGTTCAGTGCTTAAAGGCACCCCCGTTATGGTGTCCTGGCACCCGCTGGCCAACTCCAGCCTCGACGGCGTGATGGAAATCATAAACATTGAGATGCTGACGGGTTTGATGCTGATTCCCGAGCGGCCTTGGGTCGCGCGCGCCGTACTCAACGTCGCCGGCTCGCATCTGGAATACGGGAAAGGTTTACTCGCGCGCGTGAGCGTGGATAACGGCCTGGTTAGCCATGAAGTGGCTTCGGAGAAATTCCCCTTTTCCATTACCACCATTGGTCCTTCCGCCGGTGACCTGGCGCTAAAAAATTTGCCGACCCAGTTTCCGCTGGCGCTGATCCTTAGCATGCTTATCGGCTATATCACCTGGCTTGCCACGGCCAACCGCATGAGTTTTTCCTGGGAGATTAACCTCGGCCTCGCGTCGCGCGAGTTTGAGGTATTCTGCCAGCCGCTGCTTAACGCGCTGAATCTGCAGTGCGTGGGCGTGGAACTGCTGCTGCGCTGGAATAATCCACGCCAGGGCTGGATTTCGCCTGAGGTATTTATTCCGCTGGCCGAACAGCAAAATCTTATCGCGCCGCTGACGCGTTTTGTGCTGGATGAAACGGTGCGCCACATAGATATGTTCCCGAAATCTCGCGAATTCCATATCGGTATTAACGTGGCAGCCAGCCATTTCCACGATGGCGAAATTACCCATGACCTGAAGCGCTACTGGTTCCCGGCCAATCCTAAGCAGCAGCTTATTCTGGAGCTAACCGAGCGTGATGCGCTACCGGACGTCGACTATCGCGTGGTGCGTGATTTGCACCGGCTGGGGATTAAACTGGCCATTGATGATTTTGGCACCGGCCAGAGTTCGCTGGCCTATCTGGAAACCCTAAATCCCAACGTATTAAAAATTGATAAATCATTCACCGCGGCAATAGGCACGGATGCGGTTAACTCAACGGTGACGGATATTATCATCGCGCTGGCACAGCGTCTGGGCATTGAACTGGTCGCGGAAGGGGTAGAGACGCCGGAGCAGGCGGAGTATCTGCGCAACCACGGCGTAAATGTTCTGCAGGGCTATTTGTACGCGCGGCCGATGCCGCTAAACGAGTTCCCGCGCTGGCTTGAGGGCCGCAATCCGCCGCCCCCACACCATAACGGTCATGCAGTCCCTCTGCTGCCGTTGCGCTGATTACTCTTCTTCATCCTGATGGGGATCGCGCTCTTTTACAACGCGAACCAGGTCCACGCGGTAGTCGTTAGCTTCTACGATCTGCACGCTGAGCGGAGCAACCTCAATCACATCGCCCGGTTTTGGAATCTGGCCGTTAACCGCGATCACCAGCCCGGCGATAGAGGCGATATCCTCTTCGTCATTGACCAGCGTATTGATGTCAAGATGCTGCTGCAGAGCGTGTAAATCGGTTGAGCCTTTCACCAGCCAGCCGTCGCCGTCGCGGATAATTTCCGGCGTTTCGTCAGCGTCCGGAAATTCCCCGGCAATAGCCTCCAGTACGTCCAGCGGCGTGACCAGCCCCTGCACCACCCCAAACTCGTTGTTAACGATAACGAAGCTGCCGCGAGCGCGGCGCAGCACGCCCAGCAGGTTTATCGGATCCAGGGTTTCCGGCACGACGATTGCTGGCGTGCGGGAAGCAACGGCCGTGACGTCCGCGCCTTTGTCCAGCGCCACCAGCAGTTCTTTGGCCCGCACGATGCCGATAATTTCATCCAGTTCGCCGCGGCACACCGGGAACAGGCTGTGCGGGGATTCCAGCAGCTGATCGCGTATTTCCGCAACGGATTTATGCGCGTCCACCCAGGAAATTTCGCCGCGGGGCGTCATAATGCTGCGCAGCGAACGTGAGGCAAGGGTCAGCACACCGTTAATCATATAGCGTTCTTCAGCCGCAAAGGCTTCCGCTTCGATCGGGGTGATGGTTTTGCTCTCATCCCGCTCTGCCCGCTCCTGGCGTTTACCATTCATCAGACGCAGGATCGCATCAGCGGTACGGGCGCGTAACGGGACGTTCGACTGATGGCGAATAAAGTTGTGGCGCGCAATCTGGTTAAACAGTTCGATGATGATTGAGAAACCGATCGCCGCGTACAGATAACCTTTCGGGATATGAAACCCGAAGCCTTCCGCCACCAGGCTAAGACCAATCATTAACAGGAAGCTAAGGCAAAGCACCACGACCGTCGGATGCTGGTTGACGAAGTTGGTCAGCGGTCTTGACGCCAGCAGCATCACGCCCATGGCGATAACCACCGCGGCCATCATTATCGGCAAATGGTTAACCATCCCCACCGCGGTAATAACCGCATCCAGCGAGAACACCGCGTCAAGTACCACAATCTGCAGCACGACAACCCAGAAGCTGGCATAGCCTTTTCCGTGTCCGTCGTCATGCTGGCGATTTTCCAGCCGCTCATGCAGTTCCGTCGTGGCTTTAAACAGCAGGAATATCCCCCCGACCAGCATGATTAAATCACGCCCCGAGAAGGCTTTATCCATGATGCTAAACAGCGGCTGAGTCAGCGTTACCAACCATGAGATTAACGACAACAAACCGAGTCGCATCACCAAAGCTAAGGATAAACCGATAAGTCTGGCCTTATCCCGTTGTTTTGGCGGTAGTTTATCTGCAAGGATGGCGATAAATACCAGGTTATCGATACCCAGTACGATCTCCAGCACGACAAGCGTCAGCAGGCCCGCCCAAATCTGCGGGTCCATTAAGAATTCCATGACCAACTCCGGCTGTTGCAATAGCTAATCGGCACCACGCGATGCGCGGGTGCTGCGCTGTTAACGGTATGAGTAAACGGACGGGAAATGTCGCGTTGCTGGACTGAGGCTAGAGTCCGGGAAGTGAAAAGACGTCGGTGACGGTCCATACGGCGGGCTACTGCCCTTTACTCCTTGGAAATTAAACAGGAGCTCAACATTATCAGAGCAAAATACCCTTTTGCAAAGATTTACCTGTCTTTGCAATTTAAATGTCACTTAATCAGGTCATATTTTGCACTTCAATTCATCGAAAGCATAACAAAGTTAAATTACGGATCTTCATCACATAAATTATTTTTTCACTGTCTAAAATAATTCCGGTAAATGATTCAGCTTTTCTTAACCCCTTATCTGAATCGATTCATGTCATCGATTCAGATGTACAGAAACATTCGTAAGGATGTTGCAATGACAAACACAGGAGGTAGCAGGTGACTATTGCTATTGTCATAGGCACGCACGGCTGGGCAGCGGAACAGCTGCTGAAAACCGCCGAAATGCTATTAGGCGAGCAAGAAAACGTTGGCTGGATAGATTTCGTTCCCGGTGAAAACGCCGAAACGCTAATTGAAAAGTACAACGCGCAGCTGGCGAATCTGGACACCGGTAAAGGTGTGCTGTTTCTGGTCGATACCTGGGGCGGTAGTCCTTTCAATGCGGCAAGCCGTATTGTCGTCGATAAAGAACATTACGAAGTCGTGGCCGGGGTCAACATTCCGATGCTGGTCGAAACGCTGATGGCGCGTGATGATAACCCATCCTTTGATGAACTGGTGGCGCTGGCGGTAGAAACCGGCCGTGAAGGGGTTAAGGCCCTGAAAGCTCAGCCCGTTGCAAAAGCAGCCCCTGCTGCGATAGCGCCAAAAGCGGCGGCACCGGCTAAGCCAATGGGTCCAAACGACTATATGAACATTGGCCTGGCCCGTATCGATGACCGTTTAATTCACGGCCAGGTCGCTACCCGCTGGACGAAGGAAACCAACGTAACGCGCATTATCGTCGTCAGCGATGAAGTGGCAGCCGATACCGTACGTAAAACGCTGCTGACCCAGGTCGCGCCTCCAGGCGTTACCGCACACGTGGTAGACGTCGCGAAAATGATCCGCGTCTATAACAACCCGAAATATGCAGGCGATCGCGTAATGCTGCTCTTTACTAATCCAACCGACGTTGAGCGCGTGGTGGAAGGCGGCGTGAAAATTACTTCGGTCAATATCGGTGGTATGGCGTTCCGCCAGGGTAAAACCCAGGTAAACAACGCTATTTCAGTCGATGAAAAAGATATTGCAGCCTTTAAGAAACTGAACGAGCGCGGCATTGAGCTTGAAGCCCGTAAAGTTTCAACCGATCAAAAACTGAAAATGATGGATCTGATCGCCAAGGTGAAAAGCTAACCGCTGCCGAATTACTTGATTCTACGTTTTGCTCAGTTTTTACACTTAAGTCATACGTTTAAGGAGAAGTACAATGGAGATTACCACTCTTCAGATTGTGCTGGTGTTTATCGTAGCCTGTATTGCCGGTATGGAATCAGTCCTTGATGAATTTCAGTTCCACCGTCCGCTTGTCGCCTGTACGCTGATCGGTCTCGTTCTGGGTGACATGAAAACCGGTATTATTATCGGCGGTACGCTTGAAATGATCGCGCTGGGCTGGATGAACATCGGTGCCGCCGTTGCGCCGGATGCCGCGCTCGCATCCATTATCTCAACCATTCTGGTTATCGCCGGCCATCAGGGCATTGGTTCCGGTATCGCGCTGGCCATCCCGCTGGCCGCAGCAGGCCAGGTACTGACCATCATCGTGCGTACTATTACCGTTGGTTTCCAGCACGCGGCGGATAAAGCTGCCGAAAACGGCAACCTCTCAGCCCTTTCCTGGATCCACGTCTCCTCCCTGTTCCTGCAGGCAATGCGTATCGCAATCCCTGCGGTCATCGTGGCGATTTCCGTCGGCACCAGCGAAGTGCAGAACATGCTTAACGCCATCCCTGAGGTGGTGACCAGCGGTCTGAACATCGCCGGCGGCATGATCGTTGTTGTTGGTTACGCCATGGTTATCAACATGATGCGTGCAGGCTACCTGATGCCGTTCTTCTACCTGGGCTTCGTAACCGCCGCGTTCACCGAGTTCAACCTCGTTGCTCTGGGTGTGATTGGCGCCGTGATGGCCATCCTGTATATCCAGCTTAGTCCGAAATACAACCGTTCCGCGGGTGCCCCGGCGCCGGCTGCTGGTTCTAACGACCTCGATAACGAATTAGATTAATAGGTGAGCGAAATGGTTGATACCACCAAAACAACGACTACCGAAAAGAAACTCACCGCGGGTGATATTCGTGGCGTGTTCCTGCGTTCGAACCTCTTCCAGGGCTCATGGAACTTTGAGCGTATGCAGGCGCTGGGCTTCTGCTTCTCAATGATTCCGGCCATTAAACGCCTGTATCCTGAGAATAACGATGCGCGCAAACAGGCGATTAAACGTCACCTGGAGTTCTTCAACACCCATCCTTACGTAGCGGCTCCTGTTCTGGGCGTTACGCTTGCGATGGAAGAGCAGCGTGCGAACGGCGCGGAGATCGACGATGGCGCCATTAACGGCATCAAAGTTGGTCTGATGGGGCCGCTGGCAGGCGTGGGCGACCCAATCTTCTGGGGTACCGTGCGTCCCGTCTTCGCAGCCCTGGGGGCGGGGATCGCCATGAGCGGCAGCCTGCTGGGTCCATTGCTGTTCTTTATCCTGTTTAACGCCGTGCGTTTGCTGACCCGTTACTACGGCGTGGCGTACGGCTACCGTAAGGGTATTGATATCGTTAAGGATATGGGCGGCGGCTTCCTGCAGAAACTGACCGAGGGGGCGTCAATTCTCGGCCTCTTTGTCATGGGGGCGCTGGTTAACAAGTGGACGCACGTTAATATCCCGCTGGTAGTGTCGAGAATCACCGACCAGACCGGCGCGGTTAAAGTCACCACGGTGCAAACCATCCTCGATCAGCTGATGCCGGGCCTTGTGCCGCTGCTTTTGACCTTCGCCTGTATGTGGCTGCTGCGTAAGAAAGTGAACGCGCTGTGGATCATCATGGGCTTCTTCGTCATCGGCATTGTCGGTTATGCTATCGGCCTGCTGGGTCTGTAATTAAGCGGCTATGCAAACCGGGGCAGAGCCCCGGTTTGTTTGCAGTCAGCTACCTGAAAACGTGGTTTCCAGGTAGCGGGGGTAAACCCGAAGACAATATTCTTTGTGTAGGTAAAAGCGGGTATGAGCGCTTTGCCAAGCGCTTTGCCAGCGAAAGATATTGATGAAGGTCTGGCCGGGGCCCTGCCCCGGTTTTTTATTGATTGAAAACGGAAGGTATTATGACGTTAACGGATGTTGTCCTGCTGGTGTTTATCGTTCTGCTGCTTGGCTGGGCGGTCTACGACCAATTTGTAATGGACCGGCTAAAAGGCAAAACCCGGCTGGCTATCCCCCTTCTGCGCCGCAACCGCATCGACAGCACGATTTTTGTCGGCCTGGTGGGAATCCTCATTTACAACAACATCACCACTCACGGCACCGCGCTGACCACCTGGCTATTATCTGCTCTGGCGCTGGTCGCTATTTATCTTTCATGGATCCGTCAGCCCAGGCTGCTGTTCAAAAATGAGGGCTTCTTCTTTGCCGGCGTATGGATTCTCTATTCCCGTATAAAAGAGATGAATTTATCCGAGGACGGCGTTCTGGTGATGCAATTAGAACAGCGGCGTTTGCTTATTCGCGTCAGGAATATAGACGACCTGGAAAAAATTTATAAACTTCTCGTTGTGACTCAATAGGTTAAAAACATAGCAACACCTATATTTTTTAACCATTTTGCCGGTTTCAAAAACATAGCCAACGCTATTTCCGGCTATTCTCTGTGCTTATTTATTAACGCTTTGATAACCTTTCTAATTAAATGAAAATCGTTATCATTTACGCAGATAAACCCCAATATCAAATATTGTTTTAACTTCAAAAAATATGTTAAGGTTGCGCCCGTCGTTGGGGAGTAGCCGATTTTCACTTCCGTGAAAATGTACATGTCAACATACTCGTTCTAAGAACGTGGCGTGTACGACTCAGATGAGTAGGCGAGACCATAGGCACGTAACCATCGAACGTTGGGGATGGGTGACGTGTATATGATCTTCCCAACTGAGGCGCTGTAATGAATCTCTCCGCAACTCTTCTTCTCGCATTTGGCATGTCTATGGATGCTTTCGCCGCATCGATAGGTAAAGGCGCCTCGCTCCACAAACCCAAATTTTCCGAAGCGCTGCGCACCGGGCTTATTTTCGGCGTTATTGAGGCTATTACCCCGCTTATCGGCTGGTGTCTGGGTCTGCTGGCAAGCCAGGTAGTGCTGGAATGGAACCACTGGGTAGCCTTTGTACTGCTGGTTTTCCTGGGCGGCAGGATGCTTATCGAAGGATTCCGGGGCGGGAACGAAGAAGACGCGCCGAAGCTACAGCGACACGGCTTTTGGTTATTAGTCACCACCGCCATCGCCACCAGTCTGGACGCCATGGCGGTAGGGGTTGGCCTGGCGTTTTTAAAGGTCAACATCATTGAAACCGCGCTGGCGATTGGCTGCGCCACGATGATTATGTCCACGCTGGGAATGATGGTCGGCCGCTTTATCGGCCCGATGCTGGGCAAACGTGCCGAGATCCTCGGAGGCCTGGTGCTGATCGGAATTGGCTGCCAGATTCTGTACAGCCATTTTCACCCTTAATCTACGCCGCCCGTCGCCAGACACGCACCACAAAATCGGTTTCGCAGGCAAATGCCGTTTCTGCTTTCAGCGCATCCCACACTTCAGGACGCGCGCGCCAGGCAAACGGCGTCATTTGCAGCAGCGCCGCGGCTTCCTCTCCTTGAAGCGTCATGGCCCAGCCGATCTGCTGCGTTTGCTCCTCAACGAAGCCGGGCAAAGATTCCACCTCTTCCGAATGCAGTAAAACTTCCTGGTAAATTAACCCTTTTAGCTGCATCAGATGGCGCGGCCCCGGCGTGGCGGTAATTACCACGCCGCCAGGTTTAACGACACGCACCAGCTCTTGTGCCTTGCAGGGCGCAAAGATTCGCACCACGGCATCAAGACTGCCGTCTTCGAACGGCAGACGATGGCTGGAGGCGACACAAAACTGCACCTGTGAATAGCGCTTAGCCGCATAGCGAACCGCGACTTTCGCCACATCCAGCCCCCAGATATTTTCCGCCTGGCCCTTCAGCGCTTCGGCAAATCCTGCGGTGTAATACCCTTCCCCGCAGCCAATGTCTAATACCGCCGCGGGCGCATGCTTCGTTAAAATCTGGCTGATAGCGTCGAGCAAAGGCTGATAATGCCCCGCGTCCAGAAATGCGCGGCGGGCCTGCATCATTTCAGCGCTGTCGCCCGGATCCTTAGAGCGCTTGTGCTGCACCGGCAGAAGATTCACATAGCCCTCTTTCGCCTTGTCAAACCGGTGTCCCTGCGGACAAACAAAACTCTTTTCCTGCGCGGCAAGGGAAGAATGGCAAAGCGGACAGAGATAGGACATGGTGACTCCGGATAGCTGTAAGGGGCGCAAGTGTAACCCTTACGCCCTGCGACGAAAAGCGGCTAAGGCGCAGGAGCCGTCGGGTTTGCCTTATTAAGCATCACCAGACGCTCATCGCCCGGCGGTAAACCATCCGGCTCAATATTCTCCAGGCGC
>NZ_RCAA01000057.1:211835-231462 GCF_003628475.1 Enterobacter sp. R1(2018)
AGGATCGTTAATAACCACGGCCAAGGCAAAACGCGGATTGCTCGCGGGCGCAACGCCTGCGGTATAGGCCACGTACTTATCGATATATTTGCCGTCATCGCCGATTTTCTTTGCCGTCCCGGTCTTTACCGCCACCCGGTAGCCGCGCACAGCGGCCTTGACGCCGCCGCCGCCCGGCAGCGCCACGCTTTCCATCATATGTTCAACCTCGTGGGCGATCTCAGCGGACATTACGCGCTGCCCGACCACGGGCGGATCCACTCGCGTAATGGAAAGCGGTCTGGAGATGCCAAAGCTGCCTATAGTGGCATACACATGCGCCAGCTGCAGCGGCGTTACCATCAGCCCGTAGCCAAAGGAAAAGGTCGCGCGATCCAGCTGCCCCCAGCGCTGCCGATGCGGCAATAAGCCGCTGCTCTCCCCCGTCAGCCCCAGGCCGGTCGGCGTTCCGAAGCCGAAGTTTTTGTAGGTATCAAGCAGCGCCTGAATCGGCATGGCAAGGGAGAGTCGGGAAACGCCGGTATCGCTCGACTTTTGCAAAATGCCGGTGAGGGTTAACTGAGGATAGAAGCCCACGTCGCGGATCCGGTGCCCGTCGAGCACATAAGGATGCGTGTCCACCACGCTGTCGGGCTGCACTATGCCCTGCTTCAGGGCACTCATGATAACCATGGGCTTAACCGTGGAGCCGGGCTCAAAAGTGTCGCTGATGGCGCGGTTACGAAAATCGTCTAAGGTCGCTCCGTCGCGATTGTTCGGATTGAACGTCGGGTAGCTCGCCATCGCCAGCACCTCTCCCGTATTCACATCAATGATCACCGCCGCGCCGGACTCCGCTTTATTCCAGGATACCGCGTTGCTTAGCGCATCTTCCGTTACCGTCTGCAGACGTTCATCGATACTCAGGATAATGTTGTGGGCCGGGCTGGGCGGCGTTTCCGTAATATTCTCGATCACGTGGCCATAGCGGTCCTTACGCACCAGCCGCTCGCCAGCCACGCCGGTTAACTGATGATTAAAACTCTTTTCAATGCCCTCAATACCCTGATCGTCGATATTGGTAAAGCCCAGCAGATTAGCGGCAACGTGCCCGGCGGGATAAAAGCGGCGTGATTCTTCGCGCAGGGAAATACCCGCAATATTAAGCTTGTCGATCCAGGCCGCCTGCTGCGGGTCGAGCTGGCGGGCAAGATAGATAAAACGGCTCTGATCGTTGCGATGGATGCGTGCGGCGATTTCGCTCAGCGGCGTGTGCAAGGCGTTAGCAAGCGCCTGCCAGCGGCTGTCGAACTGGACGCCCCCTTTTTCCAGAATGACTTTTGGATCGGCCCATACCGCCTTGACCGGAACGCTGACCGCCAGTGGACGCTCGTCGCGGTCCTCTATCATGCCGCGCGGCACCATGATGGTTTTTTCACGCAGGGAACGCATGTCTTCCTGTTTGACCAGGTTATCAGGCGAGACTATTTGTAACCAGGCCACCCTGCCCAGCAAAAACAGCAGGCTTAACAGGATAGCCAGACAAAGCAGCCCAAAACGCCACTGGATGAAATTGCCCACGAGCGCTGGGGAAAATTTCCGCACAATCGATCCTTATCAAAACTTAAGCGATTGAAAATTTAAACAGATATTCTTCACGGTGCGGACGGGAGGAGTGCTACATAATTCACAGGATTGCAACAAGAGGCAACGCGGAGAGGAGTTTGGTCATATTTTGAAAAATATTGCGTTTATTTCAACCATTAAAAAGCCCCGCGTAAAGTGCGAGGCTTTTAACTCAATTAGGCGTTTTGACGCCTGAGCCTAATTCAGCTGAATTAGATGGCAGTCACGTTAACTGCAGCAGGGCCTTTCTGGCCGTCCTGGATTTCGAACTCAACGTTCTGGCCTTCTGCCAGAGTTTTGAAGCCGTTACCCTGGATTGCAGAGAAGTGTACGAACACGTCTTTGCTGCCGTCAGCAGGAGTAATGAAGCCAAAACCTTTAGACTCGTTGAACCACTTAACTTGACCTTTAATCTTTGCCATTTTGCAAATTCCTTAGATAGTTTTCTTCGCCCGCAGGCGTTACTTAGATAAAACAGAGACGTTACTGCTTGAGGCACTAATATAAGGTTCGGCAGAGAAGCGGTATTCAACGACAACGTGTTTACTCAGAACTTCTTTACTGAAAATGCCATACATAAACAGAACTGTACCTCGTTTGACCCAAAGTGTTATCACATACAACGTAAACAATGGCAAGCCATTTTTAAGCACGTATCGATCTGCCGCACAGATTCAAAAACCGTTCATTTGTTCAGAGAAAACAAACACAGATTGATGAGTAAACACTTAACAAGCTTTCGCCTGTCGCCGCGCCTGCAACAGCATGAATCAGACAACTTTTTTACCATAGCTCAAAGGCTTCACTTCGTCCAGGCGAAGTCTTAAAAAGTCGATCCGCCAGTCGTTATTCTTATGATTTTTACTGCATAACTATGCACAAAATGTGCAGTGCAAAATGCATATATCCCTCTTCAGGCGGCGAAGCTTTTTAAGCAGCGGCCAAATAGAATAAAGCTTGAACAGTTAAGCTGTAATATTGCACCAAAATAATGAAAGTTTAATGACAATATGCCTCATCGCGAGGCAATAAAAACGTTTCGCTATAATATATTTCATAAAATAAGTATCTTTTTTTCAAAAAAATAAAACGCTAAAACGTCAGGGTAATAATTAATTCGTATTTTTAAATAAGGCGACGCTTTGTCCAATGACAAAAGGCGTAAAGTCTTCGTGCTTTTCGCCAGCTTGCGTAAGGGCCGTTAGTAGTTCCTGCGGCGGCAAATCCAACGGCTCGTCAGCAAGCTCAAATACGCCCCAGTGTATAGGTATCGTCAAAGGGCGGCCAATCTGCTGCCATAACCTGACGGCCTGCTGGGGATCCATATGGTGATTTCCCATAAACCAGCGCGGCGCATAGGCTCCTATCGGGATGGCGGCGGCGTCCAGCGGGCCCGTACGCAGCGCAATATCCGCAAGATCGCTTGTAAAACCCGTATCGCCGCTGAACCAGAAGCGTAGCCGCTCGGTTTCGACTATCCAACCGCACCACAGGCTGCGGTTGCGATCCCATAGCGAGCGCATGCTCCAGTGCTGGGCGGGAACGGCGGTCACCGTCATTCCCTGCCAGGTTAACGCCTGCCACCAGTCAAGTTCGGTGACATGGCGAATGCCGCGCCTTGTAAACCAGTTTTTTAATCCAAGCGGCACGAAAAAATGGACCTGCGGGAAACGCCTGACAATCCGGCGCACCGTAGCGCTATCGAGATGATCGTAATGGTTATGGGAAATAAGCACCGCATCAAGCTGAGGAAGCTCGTCAATGCTTAATGAAACCGGTGTTTTACGCAGGGGACCTGCAAAAGGGAACGGAGAAGCGCGCTGAGAAAAAACCGGATCGGTAAGCAGATACTGCCCCTGCAGACGCAGCAGCAGGCTTGCGTGTCCCAACCACCAGGCACGGTCATCGTCGCCCGTCAGTTGCGCCTTTTGCCACCAGCGATCGATAAAGGCCGGATAGCCGCCGGCCGGAGGATGCGGAAGCCCCTGCGCCTTTCTTTCTTCACGCCAGCGCTTAACGTCGCCCGGCTGGCGTTTTAAAGAGTGCAGATTGCGAAAACCATCGGGGAGATGGTGTGGCAGCTCGGGATCGAACCAGGGATTTTTCCACGGCATACCGGCTCCTGAAGAAAAAGCGGTGAACCGCCCGACAGAGAGTTAACGCTCTGCGACCAGGCGGACGAAATCGTCTTCTACATCATCTTCATCTTTCACGGCGGTCGCTTTTTTCTCTACTTCTGGCTCGTTTGCCTCACATAAGCGACGCAGCAAAGCATTCTGGCGCTTTTGCTGATCGAGCAGCTCTTCAAGCAAGGCGATTTGCTCGTTTGCGCGGCTGCTGGCGCGATTAACGAAGAACCACAGTACCAGACCGATCAACAGCACAACCAGGGAGACTGCCAGGGACGCAATATTAAAAATGCCAACGTTCAGTTCGTTCATCTTACCACCTCAACAAAACGCGTATTCTACACCTGCCCGGGCGCAAGGAAATCACATATCGACTAAAAATACCCTACCAGGGGATAAATTTATTGATTGTGCAGATGCCGCTGAAAAACTGTACGTCCTGATCGCACATCACATTAAACATCTGGGTCCATAAAAGCAGGCAGGCGATGACGATTGCCGCCAGAATAACCCATCGGTACTTTTTCACTCATCTCTCCACTTCATTACTGATCTTCTTCCAGCGTACCACCGCGAAATTAAACCTGACTTAACCGTCGCTGCATTTAACAATTTAGGAATCTTGATATTGTTTGCGCAGCACCATCCGCTACGCTTAGAGACAGAATTTACAGCAAAAAATGAGGTTTTCATGCGCATGGTGATCCGCACCATTATTGTAATAGCCCTTTTGTGGATCGGTTCGCTCTTATCGGGCTATGGCGTTTTGATTGGCAGCAATGAGAACGCGGCGGGCCTGGGTCTGCAGTGTAAATATTTAACCGCCCGAAATATTGTCACGGCCCAGTTCGTTCATACCGACAGTGGCATTATCGGCCTCACAAACTGTCCGATTCTACGCAAAAGCACTACCGTCATCGACGACGGCCAATAAAAAAACGCCGCATTTAGCGGCGTTTTTTTTTTCGTGCGTCGAATCAGAACGGGTAGTCGTGATAACCCATTTGTTCCGAAATAGTTCGCGCGGCGTTGTGCAGCATCTTCACGTATTCCTGCAGGCGGTCTTCAGAGAAACGCAGGGTCGGGAAAGAGATGCTTAATCCGGCAATCACGACGCCGAAACGGTCAAATACGGGTACGCCGATACAGCGCAGCCCTTCTTCCTGCTCTTCGTTATCTTCCCCGTAGCCCTGCTCGCGAACCTTATCCAGCAGCGGAAGCAGCTCTTCGGTGCTGGTAATGGTGCGCTCGGTGCTGCGCGTATACTCCACGCCCGCAAGGATCTCTTTCACCTCTTCCGGATCGCGCCACGCCAGCAGCACTTTACCAATGGCGGTGCTGTATAACGGATTACGACGCCCTACGCGGGAATACATACGCAGGTTGTACATGGAGTCGATTTTATGAATATAGACGATGCTGTCTTCATCCAGCGCGCCCAGGTGAATGGTTTCTTTGGTCAGGCGCGACAGCTCGCGCATCTGGATATCTGCGCTGCGAATCAAATCGACGTTTTGTAGCGCGCGGGCGCCCAGCTCAAACAGCTTCAGCGTCAGGGAATATTTCTCGGACTCGCCTTCCTGAGCGACGTAGCCCAGCGACTTCATGGTTTGCAAAAAGCGATAGACGGTGCTTTTTGACATCATGACGCGTTGCGAAAGTTCAGTGATACCAATTTCACGTTCTTCGCCAAGAGCCTGCAGGATGCCAAAAACTTTCAGCACAGAAGAGACAGAATCAGGTTGTTTATCCAGATCTGCGATTGCCATTAATCACCTCGATCGCACGTGTTTTATAAAAATCAGAACCGGTTTTTAGTATAAATTGACGCCCGGTCTACCGCAATGAATCAATGCTATTTCGTTACAAATCTGCGACATATCACAGAAATATCAATGCTAAAATAATGACTCATAAAATAATACCCATAAAGTCACACTACTCATATGGATAAAACCTTCTCCGACGGGCTGCCGACGCCCCAGCGTTATGGCGCCATTTTCGCCATCGCTTTGGGCATTACTATGGCGGTGCTTGACGGCGCCATTGCGAACGTTGCGCTCCCAACCATCGCCCGCGATCTTAACGCCAGTCCGGCAGAATCGATTTGGGTAGTAAACAGCTACCAGATCGCCATTATCGTTTCGCTTTTGTCGATGTCGTTTTTAGGCGATCTTTTTGGCTATCGCCGGGTTTATCAGAGTGGACTGGTGCTTTTTTGCCTGACGTCCTTATTCTGCGCCCTCTCCCCTTCGCTGCCTATGTTGACCCTGGCGCGTGTTCTGCAGGGATTCGGCGGCGCCGCGTTAATGAGCGTAAACACCGCGCTGATCCGGCTTATTTATCCCCAGCGTTTTCTGGGGCGGGGAATGGGGATTAACTCATTTATCGTCGCCGTCTCCTCGGCCGCCGGGCCGACCGTCGCGGCAGCAATACTCTCCGTCGCCTCCTGGCAGTGGCTGTTCTTAATAAACGTGCCCATCGGCATTATGGCCTTTCTTTTAGCCATGCGTTATTTGCCGCCGAATCAGCAAAAGGCCCAGGGACAGCGGTTTGATATTCCGAGCGCCATTATGAACGCCCTGACTTTTGGCCTGCTCATTTCCGCCATCAGCGGCTTCTCTCAGGGACAGTCAGGCGTTCTGATTATCGGCGAGCTGGTCGCGCTGGTCGTCATTGGCTATTTCTTTATCCGTCGCCAGCTGGCGCTGCCGTTCCCGATTTTGCCGGTCGACCTGCTGCGCATTCCTGTTTTTTCACTCTCGATGGGCACCTCTGTTTGTTCGTTTGCGGCACAGATGCTGGCGTTTGTCTCCCTGCCCTTCTTCCTGCAGACCGTGCTCGGCCGCAGCGAGGTGGATACCGGGCTGCTGCTGACCCCGTGGCCGCTTGCGACTATGGTGATGGCGCCCCTCGCCGGCTATTTAATTGAGCGTGTCCATGCGGGATTGCTGGGCGGCATTGGCCTGGCGGTAATGGCGACCGGGCTGTTCGCTCTGGCGCTACTGCCGCATAACCCGAGCGATACAGATATCGTCTGGCGTATGATCCTGTGCGGCGCAGGCTTTGGACTGTTCCAGTCGCCTAACAACCATACTATTATTTCCGCCGCGCCGCGCCATCGTAGTGGCGGAGCCAGCGGCATGCTGGGTACGGCACGCCTGCTGGGGCAAAGCTCGGGCGCCGCCCTTGTGGCGCTGATGTTCAATATGTTCCACGAACACGGCACCCACGCCTCCCTCCTGCTGGCCGGCAGTTTCGCGACGCTTGCGGCGATCGTCAGCAGTTTACGGATGTCGCAACCCCGGGTTCAGGCGTAAAAAAAGCGTGCCGATGAGGGCACGCTTTTTCTTTCTTACTTCTTACTTCTTACTTCTTACTTCAGGTAGTCGCCGTTACGCAGCGCCTCAATACGTTTGTCCAGCGGCGGGTGCGTCATGAACAGTTCGCTCATGGATTTCGCTCTGCCGTTAATACAAAACGCCATCATGCTGCTGGCTTCCTGCGGCTCATAGCTGGTTTTCAGGCGCTGCAGCGCCGCAATCATTTTTTCGCGGCCAACCAGTTTTGCGGACCCCGCGTCGGCATGGAATTCGCGATGACGGGAGAACCACATGGTAATAATGCTGGCGAGAATGCCAAACACCAACTCCAGTACCGTCGCAACGGCAAAGTACACCAGCGGGTTGCCATTGCTGCTTTCGCCTTCGTCACGGTTCCCGGACAGGAAGCCTGAGGCCACCTGAGCGATGATACGAGAGATGAAGATAACAAAAGTGTTCACCACCCCCTGAATCAGCGTCATGGTGACCATGTCGCCGTTGGCGATGTGGCTGATTTCGTGAGCGATCACCGCCTCGGCCTCATCGCGGCTCATGTTCTGCAACAGGCCGGTGCTGACGGCCACCAGCGAAGCATCGCGGCGAGCGCCCGTTGCGAACGCGTTGATGTCCGGCGCATGGTAGACCGCTACCTGCGGCATGGCGATGCCCGCCTGCTGCGCCTGCCGGCCGACCGTTTCAATCAGCCAGCGTTCAGTTTCGTTACGCGGCTGCTCAATAACTTCCCCGCCCACGGAACGTAACGCCATCCATTTCGACATCAGCAGTGAGACGATTGAACCGCCAAAGCCAAACAATACCGCCATGATCATCAGACCAGAAACGCTGCTTGACTGAATCCCCGTCAGGCTTAGCACAAGCCCAAAAACAACCATAACCGCAAGGTTGGTCAGCAGGAAAAGCCCGATACGCATCATAATTTTCTTTTTACCTCGGTTAAAAATACGCACTGTGCGTTACCCCACATCGTAGGGGCAAGCCTGCCATTTTCAAGCATCCTGGCGCGACAAGTGGTTAATAATACATAACTTTACACTTTACAAAGGCGGGGCTTACCTGACTTGAGAGAGGCAAAAAAACGGGCACAATTTCTTGTGCCCGTTGGGGATTACTTCGCGGCGGCTGGTTGCTCTGCCGGTTTGTCCTTTTCCATTTTCGCAAGGTCCAGGGCAATGTGAACCGTTTCATCGAGATACGGATCCGGCTCCTGGTAATCCTTAGGTAAATCGTCCAGTTTTTTCAGCGGCGCTTTGCCTTCGCGCTTGAAGCGGTCGTTGATGCGCGCCAGCCGCGTGGCATCTTCTTCCTGGTTTTCTTTCTCACGCTGGGCGAGGTTCAGGGAGACGATGTTGCGTTTCTCTTTCAGGGCATTGAAACGCGCAATGTCCTTCATGATGTACTGGAACTCCGGGTCCGCAGCGATACGGTCCTGGTGCAGCTTCAGCAGCTGTGGCTCAAAGGGCGCCAAATCCCCCGACTTAACGTAGGTGGCGGCGTTAATGCTGTCCCACGGTAAGGCGTTGTCTTCGAACTTCTCACCGGTTTCGGTCTCTTCCGTGCCGGTTGGCATCGTAATATCCGGCGTGACGCCTTTACGCTGGGTGCTGCCGCCGTTAATGCGGTAAAACTTCTGAATAGTGTACTGCACGGAACCCAGCGCAGGCCATTCCGGGCGCAGCATCTGGTCGTAAATACGATTCAGTGAGCGATACTGCTGCACGGTGCCTTTACCAAACGTCGGTTCGCCGACGATCAGCGCACGGCCGTAGTCCTGCATCGCGGCGGCAAAGATTTCTGAGGCGGAGGCGCTGAAGCGGTCAACCATCACCACCAGCGGGCCTTTGTAATAAACCACCCCATCGGTATCGCTATCTTCACGAACCTTGCCGTTGTTGTCGCGAACCTGCACTACCGGGCCACCCGGAATAAACAGGCCGGACAGAGACACGGCTTCAGTCAGCGCGCCGCCGCCGTTAGAGCGCAGATCGATGATCACGCTCTTCACGTTCTGTTTTTCCAGCTTCTGCAGCTGGACCTTGACGTCATCCGTCAGGCCAACGTAGAAACCAGGAATATCCAGCACCCCTACCTTATCTTTACCCACGGTTTTCACCGTCAGCTTCACGGCGCGGTCTTCCAGACGAATGCGCTCGCGCGTTAAGGTGACGATGCGGGTTTTAGTGCCTTTGCCGGCCGGCAGGATTTCCAGGCGCACTTTGCTGCCCTTAGGTCCTTTGATCAGCGCCACGACATCGTCCAGACGCCAGCCGATCACGTCAACCATCGCTTTGCCCGTCTGGCCGACGCCGACGATACGATCGCCTACGGTAATCGCCTTGCTTTTCGCCGCCGGACCGCCCGCCACCATGGAGTTGATAACCGTGTAGTCATCGTCCATTTGCAGCACGGCGCCGATGCCTTCAAGGGACAGGCTCATTTCGGTGTTGAACTGTTCGGTATTGCGCGGGGAGAGATAGTTAGTATGTGGATCAATCTCATGCGCGAACGCGGTCATCGCCAGAGAGAAAACGTCTTCGCTGTTGGACTGCGCCAGACGACGAATCGCAAACTGATAGCGTTTGGTCAGCGTTTCGCGAATTTCCTGTTCGCTCTTCCCGGTCAGCTTCAGGCTGAGCTCGTCATATTTGACCTTGCTGTCCCAGAGCTGGTTTAGCTCCTCAACGCTGGTCGGCCATGGAGACTTACTGCGGTCAAGGTTAAAGGTGTCGTTACCGGTGAAATCCATCGGTTTTTCCAGCACCTTCAGCGCATACTCATAGCGTTCAAAACGGCGCTTTTGACCCAGATTGTACAAATCGTAAAACACATCCAGCTTGCCTGAACGAAGCTCGTCGCCAATCTGATTTTTTCTCGCGGCGAACTGCTCAACGTCGCTGGCGAGCAGCACGTTGTGGCTGAAATCGAGCAGGTTCAGATAGCGGTCGAAAATTTTGGCGGAGAAGTTCTGGTCAAGGTCGAACTGGCGGTAATGCGAACGAGTAAAGCGCGAGGTTACGCGCTCACTCACCGTGGCATGCTGTGCTTCTTCCTTTAACTGCGGGATTTGGTCAGCACGCGTGATGTTCTCAACGGCCAGCGCGCTGCCTGCAAGAAACAACAGGCTGGCGACGGCCGTAAGCTTAAAGAGTTTGTTCATGCCCGGGTCTGGCCTCCGTTTCAGAACTGCAAGTGTTCTGCGCGTACAATCATTGCCATACCAGAAGTCAGCTGTACACGAACGCCATCTTTGGTAATTTCCAATACGGTGGCATCCATCGCGTTGTTACCCGCTTTGACTTTAATTGCCTGTCCAACCTGCAGAGCTGAAATATCCGTAACTGGCGTGCGTTTTTCTTCGCGCGGCGCCTGAGCAGCCGGCTTATCGGCACGAGGTTTGCGTTCAGATGTTTCTTTACGACGCGGAGCCTGGGCCGGGCGCGGTTTACGTTCACGACGTGGTTTGTCTTCGACAGTTTCGCCGTTCGCAATTGCGGCTTCGCGTTTTTTCGCCTGCTGTTCGGCGCGTTGGGCCTGAACGCGAGCTTTGGCTTCTTCAAGCTGCTTGCGGGCATGTTCGACGTGCTGCTCATCCAGCTCACCGCATGGGTTGCCGTCAAGATCGACACGAACCGCGCCGACTTTGATACCGTACAGGTAGCGCCAGCTTGAAGTATAAAGACGTAACGCGGAGCGAAGCTGAGTTTTACTGAGGCTCATTTCGCCTTCAACGCGCGCGACTAAATCCTGAAAGATTCCAATTTTCAGGGGGCGAGCTTCACCTTCAGCGCTAAAGCACTGTGGGAAACGCTCAGCCAAAAAGGTAATAACTTCTTTGCTGCTATTCAACTTAGGTTGATTTTCCATGAAATTTCCTGATTACAACGGAGTTGCCAACAAACCGCGGCATGAACAGGCGACATTATAATGACGCTATCGGCAAATGCCACGTTATCCGTTGCTTATCATGCTATCGAGTGAAGAATTTTTTATAATCCGTAGCGGTTATGAGCTGTGAAAGCTGCGTAACCAGTTGGGATAAGCCCTGTTGGTCTTCCGGCGTGAAGCGCCCGTATTCGGTGCTGTCGATATCCAGAACGCCAATAACCTCGTCATTTACCACCAGCGGAAAGACAATTTCGGAATTACTTGAGGCGTCGCAGGCGATATGGCCGTCAAAAGCATGCACATCTTCTACGCGCTGAACTTCACCGGTGGAAATCGCCGTGCCGCATACGCCTTTACCAACAGGAATACGCACGCAGGCAATTTTGCCCTGGAAAGGTCCCAGAACCAGAGTATTATCTTCCAACAAATAAAATCCCGCCCAGTTCACGCCGTCAAGACGCTCAAAGAGTAGCGCACTGGTGTTTGCGAGGGTTGCCAGAAAACTTGTTTCACCTGCCATTAACGCACTGAAATCGCGGTTTAAATCCGCGTAAAATTGTTCTTTGTTCATTAAATAACCATTTTGTTGTCTGACTCAACTGCCTTGCACATTAAAATAAGCACTAAATGCGCCCTGCCACAAGGTGTATCATTTTATGAATTACTATAGGCTTGACTTAAATTCAATTTATAGCGAGATACAACATGCCGCACGGGTATTTCTGGCCGACGACGAAAAATGAAAATATACGCCATTAGTCAGGTTTCGCCGCAGGCACGTTATCAGCGTTGTCCCCAATGCGATACCCTTTTCTTTTTGCCCGCGGTGAAATCATCCGAAAGTGCCTATTGCCCTCGCTGCGACGCTAAAGTGCATCAAGGGCGCGACTGGTCCTTAACCCGTCTGGCGGCAATGGCCACGGCCATGTTGCTGTTAATGCCGCTGGCGTTCTCCGAACCTCTGCTGCGCATCTATCTGCTGGGGACGAAAATTGACGCCAACGTTTTTCAGGGCATCTGGCAGATGGCCAGGCAGGGTGACCCGGTTACCGCGGCGATGGTGCTGTTTTGCGCCGTAGGCGCGCCGATAACCCTGATGGCGGCAATCATCTATCTCTATTTCGGCAACATACTCGGCATGAATTTGCGCCCGGTCCTGCTGATGCTCGACAGGCTTAAAGAGTGGGTGATGCTGGATATTTATCTGGTAGGCATCGGCGTGGCCTCCATCAAGGTCAAAGAATATGCCTTTATGCAGCCCGGCGTTGGCCTGGTCGCCTTTGTCGCCCTCGTGGTGCTGAGCCTGCTGACCATGATCCACCTGAACGTCGAGCAGCTGTGGGAAAGATTTTATCCCCAGCGACCTCCGCGCGCCTTCAATGCCCAGCTGCGCGTGTGCCTCGGCTGTCATTTCACCGGCGTACCCGACATACGTGGCCGCTGCCCGCGCTGCCACGTGCCATTGCGCCATCGTCGACGCCAGAGCCTGCAGAAATCATGGGCCGCGCTGATTGCTTCTTTAATGTTTCTGCTGCCCGCCAACCTGCTGCCCATCTCGGTGATTTATGTCAACGGATCGCGTCAGGAAGACACCATTCTTTCCGGCATTATCTCGCTTGCCGGCAGCAATATCGCCGTCGCCGCGGTGGTATTTATTGCGAGTATTCTTGTCCCCTTTACTAAGATAATTGTGCTGCTTACGCTTTTGCTCAGTATCCACTTTAAGTGTGAAAGAGGACTCCGCACGCGCATCCTGCTGCTGCGGTTTATTACCTGGATCGGCCGCTGGTCGATGCTCGACCTGTTCGTGATTGCACTCACCATGTCGCTGGTCAATCGAGACCAGCTGTTGGCATTTACTATGGGACCCGCCGCGTTTTATTTTGGCGCAGCGGTAATTTTAACTATTCTTGCTGTCGAATGGCTGGATAGCCGACTACTTTGGGACGCACATGAGTCAGGAAACGCCCGCTTCACCGACTGAAGCGCGAATTAAAACAAAACGCCGGATCTCCCCCTTCTGGTTGCTGCCGATTATCGCCCTGCTGATTGCCAGCTGGCTTATCTGGACCACCTATGAAGAGCGGGGCACTACGGCCACCATTGATTTCACCTCCGCCGACGGTATCGTTGCCGGACGTACGCCCGTACGCTATCAGGGCGTCGAAGTGGGGACCGTGCAAAGCGTCAGCCTTGGCGACAATCTTAATAAAATCGAAGTCAAGGTCAGCATTAAAAGCGATATGAAAGATGCGCTGCGCGAGGAAACGCAGTTCTGGCTGGTGACGCCTAAAGCGTCTCTGGCGGGGGTTTCCGGCCTGGATGCGCTGGTCGGCGGCAACTATATCGGCATGATGCCCGGCAAAGGCGAACCGAAAGAACACTTTGTTGCTCTTGATACCCAGCCTAAATATCGCCTGAACAACGGCGATTTGATGATTCATCTTCACGCTCCGGACCTGGGCTCGCTGAACAGCGGTTCGCTGGTTTACTTCCGTAAAATTCCCGTCGGCCGCGTTTACGATTACACCATCAGCCAGAACAAACAGGGCGTGACAATCGACGTGCTGATCGACCGCCGTTTCACCAACCTGGTGAAGAAAGGCAGCCGCTTCTGGAACGTTTCGGGGGTGAAAACCAATATCAGCCTTAGCGGCGCGCAGATTCAGCTGGAAAGCCTCGCCGCGCTTGTTAACGGCGCCATCGCCTTCGACTCGCCGGAAGGTTCAGAGCCCGCCAAAATCGACGATGAGTTCGGCCTCTATGAGGACCTGGCCCACAGCCAGCGCGGCGTAATAATAAAACTCGATTTGCCGGGCGGAGAAGGCCTGAAAGCGGGCTCAACGCCGCTGATGTATCAAGGGCTGGAAGTCGGGACGCTGACCAAGCTTAATCTGGTGCCGGGCGGCTCGGTGACCGGCGAAATGACGGTGGATCCGGGCGTGGTTAACCTTATGCGCAGCGGCACCCGTATTGAGCTACGCAGCCCGAAAGTTTCGCTAAGCAATCCCAACGTCAGCAGTCTGCTAACGGGCAATACCCTGGAGCTGGTGCCGGGTGAAGGCTCGCCGCAGGATCACTTTGTGATTCTGCCGAGCGACAAAACTCCGCTGCAGCAGCCTGATGTGCTGACGCTCAGCCTGACCGCACCGGAAAGCTACGGCATCGACGCGGGCCAGCCGGTGATTCTGCACGGCATCCAGATAGGCCAGGTGCTGGAACGTTCGTTAAGCGCCAAAGGGGTGAGCTTCGCCGTTGCCATCGAACCGCAGTATCGTCACCTGCTGCAGGGCGACAGTAAATTCGTCGTCAACAGCCGCATCGACGTAAAACTGGGCATGGACGGCGTAGAGTTCCTTGGCGCCAGCGCCAGCGAATGGATAAACGGCGGCGTCCGGGTTATTCCCGGCAGCAAAGGCGAGATGAAAGCCAGCTATCCGCTGTACGCCAATCTGGAAAAGGCGGTTGAAAACAGCATTAGCGATCTTCCTACCCCCACCTTAACGCTTACCGCCGCAAGCCTGCCGGATATTCAGGCGGGCTCCGTGGTGCTGTATCGTAAATTCCAGGTCGGCGAAATCATTACCGTCCGACCGAAAGCCGACAGCTTTGATATTGATGTCCATATCAAACCGGAGTATCGCAAGCTGCTTACCTCCAGCAGCGTGTTCTGGGCCGAAGGCGGTGCGCGCGTGCAGCTGAACGGCAGCGGTTTAACCGTTCAGGCCTCCCCTCTGTCTCGCGCTTTAAAAGGGGCTATCAGCTTTGATAACCTTACCGGCGCCGGGGCAGGCTATACCAAAGGCGACAAACGCGTGCTGTACGCCTCGGAAACGGCCGCCCGTGCGGTGGGCAGTCAAATCACGCTGCATACGTTTGACGCCGGTAAACTCTCCGCCGGGATGCCAATCCGCTATCTGGGGATCAATATCGGCCAGCTTGAGTCGCTGAACCTCACCGCATCGCGCAGCGAAGTGGAAGCCAAGGCGGTTCTGTATCCTGAGTTTGTGTCGACATTTGCCCGCGGGGGCACGCGCTTCTCCGTGGTGACGCCGCAAATTTCGGCGGCGGGCGTCGATCATCTGGATACTATCCTTCAGCCGTACATCAACGTGGAGCCCGGCCGCGGCTCGCCGCGACGTGACTTTGAGCTGCAGGAAACCTCCATTACCGACTCCCGCTATTCGGATGGCCTGAGCATCGTGCTTGAAGTACCTGAAGCTGGCGCGCTGAGCATCGGCACGCCGGTGCTGTTCCGCGGCGTGGAGGTGGGCACCGTAACGGGCCTGACGCTAGGCAATCTGTCCGATCGCGTGATGGTCGGCCTGCGCATCAGCAAACGCTTCCAGCATCTGGTGCGCGACAGCTCGGTCTTCTGGCTGGCCTCCGGCTACAGTCTTGATTTCGGGCTGACCGGCGGCGTGGTGAAAACCGGCACCTTTAACCAGTTCATTCGCGGCGGCATAGCCTTTGCCACGCCGCCGGGCACGCCGCTGGCGCCGAAAGCCGAGCCGGGCAAACACTTCCTGCTGCTGGAAAGTGAACCCAAAGAGTGGCGTCAATGGGGCACCGCCCTGCCGCGTTAAATAAAGCGCCCCGGTGCTCAGCCGGGGCGCTTTATGCTACACTGCGCGCCTTATTTTTCTGTGGAATTCCCCAGTGGCCCAAACTCACTCCGCTTATCTGCCGCAATCTTTTCTTGATGTGATGCATGATGCGCTGCCCGCCGGGCAAACGCTCGAAAGCTTTATCGACTACTGCCAGCGCCCGCTGCGCCGCAGCCTGCGCGTCAATACGTTAAAGGTTTCGGTTGCCGATTTCCTTGAGCTCGTTGCGCCCTATAACTGGCAGCTCACGCCCGTTCCATGGTGCGAAGAAGGATTCTGGATTGAGCGCGAAGATGAAGAAAGCCTGCCGCTGGGCAGCACCGCCGAGCACCTGAGCGGCATGTTCTACATTCAGGAAGCAAGCTCCATGCTGCCCGTCGCGGCTCTGTTTGCCGACGGCAGCCAGCCGCAGCGCATCATGGACGTCGCCGCCGCTCCCGGCTCCAAAACCACGCAAATTGCCGCGCGCATGGGCAACCGGGGCGCCATTCTCGCCAATGAGTATTCCGCCAGCCGGGTAAAAGTGCTGCACGCTAACATCAGCCGCTGCGGCATCAGCAACGTCGCGCTGACCCACTTTGACGGCCGGGTATTTGGCGCCGCGCTGCCGGAATGCTTTGATGCGATTTTGCTTGACGCGCCCTGCTCCGGCGAAGGCGTGGTGCGCAAAGATCCCGATGCGCTACGCAACTGGACGCCGGAAAGCACCTCGGCCATTGCCGATACCCAGCGGGAACTTATCGCCAGCGCGTTTCATGCCCTGCGCCCCGGCGGCACGTTGATTTACTCCACCTGCACGTTAAACCGCGAAGAGAACCAGCAGATTTGCCAGTGGCTGCTTGATGAATGGCCCGATGCGGTGGAAATCGCTCCGCTGAATGACCTGTTCCCCGACGCGGATAAGGCCATTACCGCCGAAGGATTTCTGCATGTTTTCCCGCAGATGTACGACTGCGAAGGCTTTTTTGTGGCGCGCCTGCGTAAAACAGCTTCTGTCGGACAGCTGCCGGAACCCGGTTACAAGGTCGGCAAGTTTCCATTTGCGCCCCTGCACGGACGTCAGGCTATGGATGTCGTTACCGCAGCCGCAAAGGCGGGCATCAGCTGGGGTGAGGAGCTCAAACTGTGGCAGCGCGACAAAGAAATCTGGCTGTTCCCGGCGGAAATTGTTCCGCTCATCGGCAAAGTGCGCTTTTCGCGAATCGGCCTGCGCCTCGCGGAGCAGTACAATAAGGGTTATCGCTGGCAGCACGAGGCCGTCATCGCCCTTGTTAAAGGCGGTACGCCGCAGGCTTTTGCTTTAACGGAGCACGAAGCCGAAGAGTGGTATCACGGTCGTGACATCTATCCGGAAATGACGCCTTCCGCTGATGACGTGGTGGTCACCTATCAGGGACAACCGCTTGGGCTGGCAAGAAAAATCGGTTCGCGCCTGAAGAACAGCTATCCGCGCGATTTGGTTCGCGACGGCAAACTTTTCGCCGGCAGCCGTTAGTTCGTTTTAAAAATAATCGTTTTTTATTTGGCACTTTTTGCACCATTGACTAGGCTCAAGTGTGGGTGGCCGTACTGGTCATACCACATCAGGTGCACCAAAGGAGAGCGAGATGACGAAAACTAACGTACGAATAGGCAACTTCGAAATTGAAGATGCTGAATTACACGGCGAGCAGCAAGGCGAACGAACGTTAAGCATCCCCTGTAAATCAGATCCTGACCTGTGCATGCAGTTAGATGCGTGGGATGACGAAACCAGCATTCCCGCCGTACTGGATGGTGAACATTCGGTACTCTATCGCCAACGTTATGACCAACAGTCCGATGCATGGATCATGCGCCTTGCCTGATTCCAGATGAACCCGTCCGCCAGACGGGTTATTTACTCCTCCCTTTTCCCTCTTCCCACTATCTCCCCTACAATTAAGCGAAACGGAGCGGTTAAGAGGCGCTAATGTTTGCTTTGGTTTTATTTGTTTGTTACCTGGACGGCGGCTGCGACGACATCGTGGTTGAAGTGTTTAATACCGAGCAGCAGTGCGTAACCGCCATGGAAGAGCAACGGATGCGCCACGGCGGCTGCTACCCGGTGGAAGATTTTATCGACGGCTTCTGGCGGCCGGCGCAGGAGTACAGCGACCTGTAAAGATCATTGCACCTGAACCAGCGTGAGCTTGTTGCCAAATACCGCGCCGGTATCGATATAGTGCTGATTATGGTAGTGCGCGGCCTCTTTTAGCGGCGTATGCCCAAAGTAAAAATGGTCGGCGCCGGTAATATTTTCGCCTTTTCCCAACATATTTTGATTCAGCCGCTCGCGGCTCCATACCAGTCGATGTTCGTCTACCGGCTTATTCCAGGCATAGTGGGAAGAAGGATAGTCCGCATGAGCAATGACAAAGGTTTGATTGTGCGCGTGTAGCTCAATCACCAGCGGCAGCTCGCGGCAATGCAGCAGCGCGTCGCGCACGCTTTGCCGGCGTTCTTCCGGCAGCCCCCGAAACCAGTCGCCGCCGTTCATCACCCACAGCATTCTGTCGCCCAGTTCCAGCGCGTCTATGGCCATCTCTTCATGATTGCCGCGCACCGCTTTAAACCAGCGCTTGTCTAACAAGGCCAGGCACCCCGGACTATCCGGCCCGCGGTCAATCAAATCCCCTACGGAAATGACTAAATCCTGCCAGGGATCGAAGCGGTGAGCCTTGAGCTGCGCGACCATTTTCGGCAGGCAGCCATGCAGGTCGCCCGCGATATAGATGTGCCGCCAGTTTTCACCGTCGATACGCTGATACATAACGCCTCCTCCGGCTCATACCCCATGCGTAAGTATAGGCCAGCGGCAAGGGCGCTATAAGGCAGGCTGGCGGATCAGCATTCGCACCTGTTTATCGTGATAGCCAACATAATGCTGGAACTGAAAACCAAAGCGCTCGGCGAGCCTTAAAGAGCGCTGATTGTCGACGTCAATAATGCAGCACACCGGGCCTTTAAAGGCGTTATCGGCCCATTTTAAAATGGCCGCCAGCGCTTCCGTTGCGTATCCCCGGCCGTGCACCGCCGGAATCAGCGACCAGCCCGCCTCCGGGTATTCCAGCGCGGGCGTAATGTCGCGATGGGCATTTTGAAACCCCACGGAGCCCACGTAGCGGCCGGAAGCTTTTTCAACCACCGCCCAGTAGCCATAGCCCAATGCCTGCCAGTGACCAATGTAGCGCAGCAGGCGACCCCAGCTCATCTCGGCGCTTTGCGGTTCGCCGCCGCCGAGAAACTTAACCATTTCCGGGTCGGCCCAGCAGGCCGCCAGGTCATCAAAATCGTCCAGCGTAATCTGACGTAATGTCAGACGTTCGGTTTCAAGTTCGGGTGCTTGCGTAACCATTTTAACCCCTTCTTATCGTTATCAATTTAACCGCCCCATTCGCCAGAGTTTAAGCTAAACGGTTAATGAGTAATAAGATTTTTCCGCGATCCTCGCAACGATAATGTTAGAGGAATATTGAATTCGCCAGCTTGTAATTTGCACAGCGGCTGCGGCAGAGAAATAGAGGGGACCTACGCGAGGAGAGCCGCAAAACGGATGATTAATGCTGAAAAGCCGATAACCTTTTGCAGGTTACCGGCTGAAGCTTTTAAAGTTTGCCGCTTAGCCGTTGATGAAAATCAGCGCTGCGAATATCAAGCCCGACGATGTTCACCTTTGCGTCATAGCGCTGATAACGCGTTTCGATGGCGTCCAGCACCGCGACCGTCGAGGCATCCCATATTTGCGCCCCGCAGAGATCGATTATCACGTTCTGCGGATCGTCGGCGTAGTGGAAATGCTCAAACAGATCGTTGCTGCTGGCAAAAAAAAGCGGGCCCGTTACGGTGTAACGCACAGACTGGCCGTCGGTCAGAAGCTGGCGTTCGGCATGCACAACGTGGGCGATACGACGAGCGAACAGCATCATCGCAAAAATCACCCCGCCGGCAACGCCAATGGCCAGATTCCCGGTAAAGACCGTGGCCGCGACGGTAACAACCATCACCAGCGTTTCCGGGAAAGGCATGCGTTTTAACGTGG
>NZ_RCAA01000057.1:231533-250357 GCF_003628475.1 Enterobacter sp. R1(2018)
CGGCCAGCACCACCATAGGTATTTTAGCCATCATGTCGCTTAAGACGGTAACCAGCAGCAACAGCACCAGGCCCGCGGCAAGGGTAGAAATACGCGTGCGTCCTTTGCCTAACTCTACGTTGACGATGGTTTGCCCAATCATCGCGCAGCCCGCGATGCCGCCGTAGAAGCCAGCGAAGATATTAGACAGCCCCAGCCCCCAACATTCACGACGTTTGCTCGATGGCGTATCCGTCAGCTCATCAACTAGTTTTGCTGTTAATAAAGACTCCATCAGGCCGACGAAAGCGATACTCAGCGCGCACGGCCAGACGATGCGTAGCGTCTCAAGATTCAGCGGCACCAGCAGCTCGGTGAATCCGGGCATTCCCGCCTGCATGGGGCCGGTATCGCCTACGGTGGGAACCGAAAGTCCCATAGTGATACTGGCGGCCGTGATGACCAGGATCGCTACCAGCGGCGAAGGTATCGATTTCACCACCCGCGGCAATAGCAAAACAATGGCGAGCGTTAACGCGAACAGCCCCCAGACCATCGGGCTGTGCCCCCAGATATGCGGTACCTGGGCGAAGAAAATCAGAATGCCTAAGGCGTTCACAAACCCCGTCATCACCGATAGCGGAATATAGCGCATCATGCGCGCAAGCCCGGTTACGCCGAATAAAATCTGAATCAGACCGGCGAAAATCACCGCGGGCAGGATGTAACCTACGCCGTACTGATGAACCATGGGTCCGATAACCAGCGCGACCGAACCCGCCGCGGCGGTAACCATTGCGGGTCTGCCGCCTAGTACGGACATCGCCAGGCAAAGCACAACAGACGCCACCAGGCTGACTTTTGGATCAACGCCTGCGATAACGGAAAATGAAATGACTTCGGGGATTAGCGCCAGTGCGGTAATCGCTCCAGCGAGCGACTCCTTAACCAGCAGGCGCGGCGAGCGCAGGACATAGCGAAGAGAATTCTCCCGCGCGTGCATCTGGGTTTGAGTGGTTGTCATAGTTTCGTCTTTGCAGGTTTATCGTTTTTATCGCCGCGCCTTCAGGACGCGGCGGGCGTGATTGTACTGGCAGATTAGTGAGGATGCTAATGAATGCGACACGGATCGCAGCCGCAGGCGATTGGATTACCTGCTATGGCCCGCATTGACGTAACGTTACCCTTCTGATTGCCCGGCCGGGTTGCTTTGTCCCAGCAGCATCAGCATGCCCGCAAGGGCGTATTCCGCGGCCTGGACTATTACTGATTGGCAATCGCCTTTGAAATGCGCTGATTTGATATAGATTTCCGTATCAGGCAGCTGCCATGCGAACCATACGGTGCCTGCCGGCGTGCCGTCTTCTCCCCCTTCCGGCCCGGCATAGCCGCTGACCGCGATACTTGCATCGGCGCCTGAAAGACGTAACGCGCCGGCGGCCATTTCCGTTACCGTCTGGCCGCTGACCGCAGTGTAGCGATCAATAGTTTCAGGCCGGACGCCCAGCACCTTTTTTTTGGCATCGTCGTTAAAGGTGACAAAGCCTGTCCCATAAAAATGGGGAGTATCTTCTACCGCGCATAAAGTGGACGCTATGTGCCCGCCGGTACAGGATTCCGCGGTAGTCAGAAATAATTTTCTTTCGATCAACAACTTGCCCAGTTCATTAGCGACCGATGGCGAAGGCTCTTTCATGGCTGCATCCCCGCTTCTTTAACCGCGCAGAGGTGATCCGTCAGATATGCTGTAAGCGCGGAACAGGTTTCCAGACTATCGCCCCGGCTTGCAGGAACTTGTGCGGTCTGATTTTCCATTGCTCGCGCATCACTTAACCAACCATGATAATTTGCAAAATAAGTCGCCATGAATGTTTTTCCTTTGCTAACGGTTCACCGGGATGTGCGGCGGATGAAGCCGAATCTGGCATCCAGGGAGGTTTACTGCCGTTTAGCAGGCCTGTGTGGGAATAATAAAGCATAGCCAGGAATAGCGGCCTGAGGTGCGTTTAAGCAGCCTGCCGGTAACGTCCGCCACAAAAAAGGCCGCCGCAGCGACCATTTTTAGACAGAAAAGTTATATGAGTTTAATTTTGACTTCATAGCCTTCAAGGCCAGCCATGGTTTCACGAGGCGTCAGTTCAATTTCAGAGACTTCCATTCCCGTTTTTTTCCGTAATTCAGCGATCTTTTTTGCGATCAGAGCGGAGATCTCCGCTTCGGCTTTTCGCTTCTGTTCTTCAATGCTCATTTTTACCTCGTCTGGTTTCTCAAACGCATCAATGCGCCAGTAAGGTGACTGCAGATAGTGTGCTTCACGCGGGCATAACTAACTATAAATAATAGACTATCTCAGATACAACCGCCCGGCAATTATCTCCCGCACGGCGGCGAACCGCTGATTCCAGACTACTCAGTAGCGTGAACCGGAAGAGGTTTTGACCATGCCCGGCGCCCTGGAAGGCAAGGTGGAAGGCCAATAAAAAGTAGAGGGTGAGATAGCAAGGATATGGCGAGGAATGGCGCAATGATTCGTCGGACACAAAATTTGACCACGATCGAAAAAATACCTGGACGAGCGCCGTGCTGAGTATGTTATGGTTTAAAGCAAATACGAGGCCTGTGGCACTTTGCTCAAAGTCAGGGATAGCGTAAAAAATGGCCTTGTATTTCAATAGATAAAAAAAGACCGAATACGATTCCTATATTCGGTCCAGGGAAATGGCTCTTGGGAGAGAGCCGTGCGCTAAAAGTTGGCATTAATGCAGGCTAAGTCGCCTTGCCTCTTAAGAATAGATTACCGACGCAGGTTTTCCAGTCCGGCACAAAAGTGTTCAGAAAAAAACCTTACTTCAGGTGATTATTACAGCGAAAACAGCAGTAACCGCTTGACGGCTATTGCTGTTTTTTTTGGACTGGAATAAAGCGCAGGCGGGATTTAATTACACAGCTGCCCGGCGCGTTCGATAAACGGCGCCAGGCTCTTTTTCTTACCCGGGGCGTTCGGATCGTCAATCTGTATCACTGAGATGGGCTGTCCTGTCGTTTTGCCGCTTGCTACCTGCTGCTCCGCTTCGGCATTAAGCGGGTACTGCATCAGAGTGCTGGGGTTAATAGCAAATAAGGCATGATTTGCCCGACAGCTCAGCATGACCTCTTCACGATCGAAGGCCCATTTCTCTTTGCCCATTTCAAAACGGCTAACCGTGATAATTTGTGGTGCCGCAAGGGCCGCGCCGCTGCAGGTCAGCAATAATAGCGCCAGAATACTCTTTTTCATGACTCTCTCTTAGGTCTCTATGCCGCTAAAACGGCTCCCAGGTAGCAAAAGCGCTCACCGCGAGAAGCACCGCCACCGACAAAATCAATTCCAGCCAGGTTAGCTGAATAAAACGTTGCTGCGCAGCTGTCGCCGCCGCTCGGGTAAAGCGGGGCACCAGCAGATAGCGATTGATCAGCGCTATTGCCACCATCACGGCGACAAGGACAACTTTCACCAGCAGCAATTGTACATAGCTGCTCCCGAGCGGCAAAGACCCGCCGAGAATCATCAAAGCGTTGACAATGCCTGTTGCTATCACCGCCGCGACGGCAAGATGCCCATAACGTGAAAAACGCATCATCGCCGTGATGGCCGCATGTCGCCAGCGCGGCCGGCGCGCCAGCCGCATGCACATCAGCAGCGGTAACAAGCCTCCTGCCCACCATGCGGCGCTAAGCAAATGCACCGCGTGATTCAGGCGCTGGAAACCGCCCGGAATGCCCTCGCGCATCGCCGCGTGCCCTACGCCCGCCAGCAAAATTAACTGCGCGGCGGCAAGCAGCAGCAATACGTTCTGTAGCGCACGCGGCCGGATTAAAAAGACTGCAGCCGTGACAATGCCAAGAAAAATCTGCCACAGCCAGACCGCGCCAAACTGCGTTCCAAGCACGGCGAGCCAAACCTGCGGGTTGAAGGTATCTGCCCAACCGCTGCCCATTAAGCCTGCCTGCACCGCGAGCAGCAGTAAGGCGCTAAGCAAAGACAGCCACAGGGCGCAGCGCCACTGTTTCGCCAGCCGCCGACTCAGTACGGGTTTAAACGCCTGCGGCACAAGCAGCACGCTGCAAACGGTACTGCCAAGCAGCACCATCAAAGCGGCAAAATGGATAAACCGCAGCGCGATATACAGCGTCGACAGCATCTCGCTTTATTTCACGGAGAAGCGATAGTTCCCTTTGGTTTTATGTCCGTCAACGGACACCACGTGCCAGTCAACCAGGTAGTCGCCCGGCTTGAGCGACTCTTCCAGCGGTACGATAAGCTGTTTGCTGTCCTTCTCGTTGCGTTTAACCGCACCGGTTTTCACCGTCGCCTCTTGCGGACCGGTAATTTTCACGCCGCTGAAATTTGGCTCGATCCCCTCAGAGAAATCGAGAGTCAGGGCCTGCGGCGCCGCCGTTACCGCAGCGTTCGCGGCCGGATATTGGGTTTTAAGATGCGCGTGCGCGAAAACAACAGGAGATGCGGAGATCGCAGCGAAAAATGCTGCTGCGGCCAGGATACGCGGGAGGGTGAAAGCCATATCAACTATTCCTTTTTATTATGTGAGACGGCGAAAGGATAACGCCGAGTGTTAACTAAGTCGAATTGAGAACGGCTATCAATGCATGTAAAAACTTGTCATCGGGTTCATCACGCAGTACCTTCTGCCGTGACAAAAACGGAGGACACCATGAACTACAATCTCGCCGATTTACCCCAGGATGAAATGGACAAAGTGAATGTCGATCTCGCCGCCGCGGGCGTGGCCTTTAAAGAGCGCTATAACATGCCCGTAATCGCCGAGGTCGTCGAACGTGAACAGCCGGAAAATCTGCGAAACTGGTTCCGTGAAAGACTAATCGCCCATCGTCTGGCTTCCGTTCACCTTTCCCGTCTGCCTTATGAGCCAAAAATAAAATAATTGCGCTTCCCTTAATCATTCTTACAAAAGTGATGCTAAGCTTTTTCCCGTTCGATTGACCATGAGCTAAAGCTCGCCTGTCACGGCCCGGGGATGGGCCGCTGAGGTGGATTGATTAAGGAAGAAATTATGCCTGCATGGAACATTGCCGCTGCGCAATATGGCGCCCGCCCCGGAGACCTCCGGGCCAATATCTCTCACCATTTAGATTTTATTCATCGAGCCGCCGCCGAGCAGATCGATTTACTTATTTTTCCCGAACTTTCGCTAACGGGTTACGACCTCCTACAGGCCGCTTCCCTCGCCCTACCCTTTAACGATGGGCTTCTTTGCCCGTTGCAGGAAGCGGCTATCGCCCACCAGATGACCATTATCGTTGGCATGCCCCTGCGCAATGGGAAAACCGTTGCCACGGGTTTTGTCAGTTTTTTGCCGGAAGGTTCGCGAGTAGCCTGCTGCAGGACGCGGCGTAGCGATATCGCAGGCCAGGAACATTCCGCGCCGCTGGTCAGCCATCATCATCGCAGCATTGCGATTAGCCTGAATGCCGCAAGCGACGAAGAAACCGGGCCGCACACCGCCGCGAACTTGGGCGCCGATCTCTATGCCACCGGCCGGTTCGTCAATGAAATCAGCTATCAGCACGACGAAATGTATCTGCAGCGCTGGGCGCATAAATATCGGCTGCCGGTGCTGCTAGCCAACCACGCTTTTTCTTGCGGTCAATATCGCACCGCCGGGCGCAGCGCCTGCTGGGACGCCTACGGCCAGCTGGTGGTCAGAGCCGACCATGGCGAGCTATTGGCCATCGGCCGGCGCGATGAGAAAGGTTGGCACGGGGAGGTCATTCCTTTACGCTAGCGTTTTGAGTAAGCGCTCGATGGCAATCTGGAGTAATTATGCTGCGCGTTATAGATACGGAAACCTGCGGGCTGCAGGGCGGCGTGGTAGAGGTGGCGTCCGTTGATATTGAAAACGGAAAGATAGTCAATCCGATGAGCGACCTGGTTCGTCCGGACCGCCCGATCGGCCATCAGGCGATGGCGATTCACAAAATCACCGAAGAGATGGTGGCGAATAAGCCGTGGATTGAAGAGGTTATTCCCCGCTATCACGGCAGTCCCTATTATGTTGCGCACAACGCCAGCTTCGACAGCCGCATGCTGCCGGATATGCCCGGCGAGTGGATTTGCACCGTGAAACTGGCCCGCCGTTTATGGCCGGGCATCAAATACAGCAATATGGCTCTCTACAAGTCTTTGAAGCTGAGCGTAGAAACGCCGGCCGGCCTGCACCATCACCGCGCCCTTTTCGACTGCTACATCACCGCGGCCCTGCTGATTCGCATTATGGAAGAATCAGGCTGGACGCCGGAGCAGATGGTGACCATTACCAGGCGGCCCGCGCTGGTCAATACCATGATGTTTGGTAAATACCGCGGTAAAAAAATTGCAGAGATTGCGCAAGACGATCCGGGATATCTGCGCTGGATGTTAAATAACATCAAGGAGCTTACCCCGGATCTGCGCATGACCTTAAAGCACTATCTGGAAGCTAAATAAGGCTACTTATCCCGCCCTGGCAAGGTTCCCTGCGCCAGGGCAATCAAGAAGGCGTACTCCAGCGCCACCCCTTCATAAGATTTAAAGCGCCCGGATTTCCCGCCGTGCCCGGAATCCATATCGGTACACAGCAGCAGCAGGTTGTCGTCCCGCTTGCTATCGCGCAGTTTGGCCACCCATTTGGCGGGCTCCCAGTACTGCACCTGTGAATCATGCAGGCCCGTGGTAACCAGCATATGCGGGTAACTCTGTTCAGTAACCCCATCGTAGGGGCTGTATTGCTTCATGTAGAAGTAATACTCCTCGTTCTCCGGGTTGCCCCACTCTTCAAACTCGCCGGTGGTAAGCGGGATGGATTCATCAAGCATGGTGGTGACCACATCAACGAAAGGCACCTGGGCAATAACGCCGTGGAACAATTCAGGACGCATATTAATCACCGCGCCCATCAGCATGCCGCCCGCGCTGCCGCCCATGCCATACAGCAGGTTCGGATCGCCGTAGCCCTGCTTTAAAAGCGCATCGCAGACGTCAAGATAGTCATTGAAGGTATTCATCTTCTTGAGGTATTTGCCGTCTTCATACCACTGCTGGCCCAGCTCTCCTCCGCCGCGCACGTGGGCGATAGCAAAGACAAATCCCCGGTCTAACAGGCTAAGACGGCTACTGCTGAAATCGGCATCCATGCTGCTGCCGTAGGAACCGTAGCCGTAAACCAGCAGGGGATTTTTCCCGCGCTGAAAATGCTTGCGATGGTAGACCAGCGAAACCGGCACCTGCACGCCGTCACGCGCGGTTACCCAAAGGTGTTCGCTGCGATAATCGGCGGAATCAAAGCCGGAAACCTCGGTTTGCTTAAGAACGCGGCGTTCGCCGGTGTTCATATCCAGCTCAAACAGCGTGTCCGGCGTGGTCATGGACGAGTACCCATAACGCAGCCGCGAGGATTCAGGCTCCGGGTTGTAACCAAGCCAGGTGACGTAAGCCGGATCGTCAAACGCAATTCCTGTGACTTCGCGCGTTTTGCGGTTGATCTGCCGCAGGCTGGTCAGGCCGCGCTGGCGCTCCTCGACCACCAGCCAGTCGGTGAACAGCGTAAAGCCTTCAAGCATGATGTTTTCACGCGCGGGAATAAGCACCTCCCACTGATTTTCATCGCGGACTTTGCTGCGATATAAACCAAAGTTTTTGCCTTCCCGATTAGAGCGTAGATAAAAATTATGCTGGAAGTGATCGAGGGTGTATTCGTGATCTTTGCGGCGCGGCGCAAAAACCTGCGGCTCCGCATCCAGTAATTCCGCATCCAGCAGCAGTACCTCGCTCGTCGTGGCGCTGCCGAGGTAAATCAGAATGTAGTTTTGCGAGGTCGTTTTATGCACGCTGACGTAGAAGGTATCGTCCTTCTCTTCGTACACCAGCTGGTCATCCGATGAGGGATGCCCGACGGTGTGACGCCAGACCTGGTAAGGCAGCAGCGTTTTAGGATGCTTACGCACGTAGTAAAGCGTGGAGGAATCGTTCGCCCAGACAAAGCTGGTTGAGACGTTGCTGAGCACCTCGGGATACCAGTTTCCGGTTTCAAGATTGCGAAAACGCAGCCCGTACTGGCGACGCGACAGATAATCTTCCGCCAGCGCCATAATCGTATTATCCAGCGTAATCGCCATCCCGCCCATGGTGTAAAACTCGCTGTGGGCCGCGCGTCGGTTTGCATCGAGCAGGGTATCCCACTCGTCCCATTCCGACAGCACCACCGACTGGCGCTGGTAAATGGCGTATTCATTGCCCGCCTCATACACCTGCCTGTAACGGTAGCCGTTTTGCGTGTAGGGCGCCGAAACGTCATGCTGGGGAATGCGATCGACCATCTCTTTAAGCAGGCGCTCCTGAAGCGCCTGCTGAGTGGCCATTACCTGCCGCCCGTAGTCGTTCTCTTCGTGCAGATAGTTGAGGACATCCGGGTTCTCGCGGTCGTCGTCACGCAGCCAGTAATAGTTATCGATTCGTGTATCACCATGCTTGTGCAGGGTGTGGGGGATCTTTTGCGCTTTTGGTGGCATGTCATTATTCATTTTTAGTTAACACCCTGTAAGGGTGGCAAATTCAGACAGGCTTGCAAGCGAAACGAGAGCTTTTGAGGAAAAAGCCGGGGTTATCCCGGCAGGCTTAGCTTCTGTTTTTTGAGGTCCTGCTCGATGCCTTCGCGCACGTCCTGCGGGATCTTCAGCTCATCACCTAAGGCGTTGAGATAGCTGCGTTCCATGAAATGATCGACATCAATTGCCGCGCAGCTCAGGAAATAAAGTTCGAGGGCTTCCTCCTCGTTTTTGACATCCTGCGCCAGGCGTTTTGGATCGAGAGGCATTTCGATGGCTTCCTGAATCAGCGTGCGTCCCGGGTCTTCGATATCGGCATCCCGTAGCTGGTGATCAATTGCCTGGCGCTCTTTGTCATCGATGTGGCCATCGCTTTTCGCGGCGAACACCAGCGCCATAATTAAACGTCGGGTGCGTACGTCCACCGGCGACTGCTGCTGCCCAAACTGCGGTTCGTCCTGATGCGTCTGACGGATACGATCTTTATATTTATTCCACAGCACGCTGCCGGCGACGGCTCCCCCGCCCACCAGCAGCGCGCTGGTGCCGTATTTGGTTAATAATTTGCGGGAAGATTTATTTGCCAACAGCAGACCGGCAAGGCCGCCTAGCGCGCCGGGCACCAGCAGTTTGCTGAGCCCCTGCTCCTCGCCGGGCGCGCCGCTTTGCTGCTGCGTTTGCGGGCCGGACAGGCCAGTCTGGCCCAGCATGGACTGGATTTGTTGTAACCAATTACTCATGAGAGACACCCCTGGTTTATCGCTTAACTGACTGAGAGTAAGCAAACGGGCGTCAAGAACTGTCGGATAAGGCTAAAGATGAGAAAATAACAACGCCGGGCAAACCCGGCGGGAAGATCAGGACTGGTAATCCGCGGTTCCGGCTTTGCAATCCACCACCACGGTATAGTGGATATCCCTGTTCATACCGCGCACCGTAAGCGGCACCTTCCACAGGCCATTTTTGCCGGTAATCTCTTTGCTGTTCACCCAAACGACGGGATCGGCCTGGCCCAGCTTTTCGCGCTCTTTCGGCCAGCGCACGATGCGGTTTTGTTGATAATCGTTCTTCACGCTATCGCCAACGGCATCCGCATCCAGCCCTTCACAGCGGGGAAACTTAACCTTGTTAGACTCCGCCGCACCCGCGAGAAAGCTGGTAAGCAAACAGGCCGTACACAGCACAACACCGATTTTGTTCATAAGGCTCTCCTGATGCCTGGTTATCAGGAAAAGCCTGGTACAAAACCGGTATTGCGCAAGCGGCTTAAGCGAACCTACGCCGCCTTAGTGCGTTTACGACCGGGATGCTCGGCAATGTTACCGTCTATCGCCGCCTGTTCAGCGCTGTCAGCCGCAGCTTCCGGTAATTTACCGCTTTTTAATACCATAGAGAGCGCGTCTTTGTTTTCGGCCAGCCACATCGCCAGCACGTCGCTCTGGCCTTCTTCGAAGGCTACCGGGCTTTGCTGCAGCCAGTCGCCTAACACCTCGGCCAGGTCGAGCATTTTGTCGTAGGCATCCGCATCTTTTTTACTGGCAAAAGACATTTTTTCCTGCCCCTCTCGCACCACAACGTATTTAATTTCAACCGCCATATTTGCAGCTCCGTTTAACTGTGTATTTATACAGTATAAGTCCATTTCACCTACTCCGCAAGTGGGAAAGACGCTGCGTACGCAAACGTTTTCGTATATACTGCGGCCGTTTATTTTATCACATCGGGTAGGCGGATTATGTCAATGTTGGGAACGGCCCTGCGTCCAGCGGCCACGCGCGTTATGCTGTTAGGTTCAGGGGAATTAGGAAAGGAAGTCGCCATTGAATGCCAGCGTCTGGGACTGGAAGTCATCGCGGTGGACCGCTATGCGGATGCCCCGGCGATGCACGTGGCGCACCGCAGCCACGTCATCAATATGCTTGACGCAGCGCAGCTAAAAGCGCTGGTGCTGGCGGAGAAACCTGATTTTATCGTCCCCGAAATCGAGGCTATCGCCACCGATATGCTGATCGAACTTGAGCTGCAGGGCCAGCACGTCGTGCCTTGCGCCCGGGCAACTAAACTCACCATGAACCGCGAAGGTATTCGTCGCCTCGCGGCGGAACAGCTGTCTCTTCCCACCTCGAGCTACCGCTTCGCCGACGCTGAAGCTGATTTCCTGCAGGCGGCGGAAGAGATTGGCCTGCCCTGCATCGTTAAGCCGGTGATGAGCTCTTCCGGCAAAGGACAAAGCTTCGTGCGTACCCGCGAGCAGCTTGCGAAGGCATGGGAATATGCGCAGCAAGGCGGACGCGCCGGCAAAGGCAAAGTTATCGTTGAAGGCGTCGTTAACTTCGATTTTGAAATTACCCTGCTGACCCTCAACGCCGTAGACGGCGTTCATTTCTGCGCGCCGATTGGCCATCGCCAGGAAGACGGCGACTATCGCGAGTCATGGCAGCCCCAGCAAATGAGCGAGCGGGCCCTTGCGCGCGCGAAAGCAATCGCAGAGAAAGTTGTGGTCGCCCTCGGCGGCTACGGCCTGTTTGGCGTGGAGCTGTTTGTCTGCGGCGATGAAGTGATTTTCAGCGAGGTCTCCCCTCGTCCCCATGACACCGGCATGGTCACCCTAATTTCGCAGGATCTGTCCGAATTTGCTCTCCACGTGCGTGCTTTCCTCGGCCTGCCGATTGGCGATATTCGTCAGTACGGCCCGGCGGCATCCGCGGTTATTCTGCCGGAGCTAACCAGCGATAACGTGAAGTTTGGCAATGTCCATGCGACGGTAGGCGCGGGTTTGCAGGTGCGTTTGTTCGGCAAGCCGGAAATCAACGGCAAACGTCGGATGGGAGTGGCGCTGGCGACGGGAAGCGATATCGATAATGCGGTAGAGCGTGCGGTTCAGGCTGCGGCGGCGGTACGGGTAGAGGGTTAATAAACCTCTCCCGCAAAGGGAGAGGCTTTGGCGGATGGTCCTGTTGACCTTCCGCCCTACTTAAGCGCCAGCCTGAATCAGGCCTTCGCGCCTTCAACCGCTTCGCGAGCAAGCTTAGTGATGCGGTCGTAATCGCCAGCTTCCAGCGCATCCGCCGGCACCAGCCATGAACCACCGATGCACAGCACGCTTTTCAGCGCCAGGTAATCGCGGTAGTTAGCCGGAGAGATACCGCCGGTCGGGCAGAAACGCACGTTGGCGAAAGGCCCTGCGATAGCCTGCAGCGCTTTGGTGCCGCCGTTAGCTTCCGCCGGGAAGAATTTGAACTCTTTCAGGCCGTAATCCATGCCCAGCATCAGTTCAGAAACGGTGCTGATACCTGGAATCAGGGGAATGGTGCCTTCGGTCGCGGCTTTCAACAGTGGCTCGGTCAGGCCCGGGCTGATGGCAAACTGCGCGCCGGCTTCGGTCACTTCGGCCAGCTGCTGAGGATTAAGCACGGTGCCCGCGCCAATGATAGCTTCCGGCACTTCTTTAGCGATAGCGCGGATAGCGTCCATTGCGCATGGAGTGCGCAGGGTCACTTCCAGCACGCGCACGCCGCCTGCGACCAGCGCTTTCGCCATTGGCACAGCGTGTTCCAGCTTGTTCACTACGATAACAGGAACGACCGGACCCGTTTTCAGGATCTGTTCCGCGGTTGTTTTCCAGTTTTTCATCTCAGAGCCTCTTAAGCCAACTTTATAATCTGTTACCGCCGCGGCACTTACCGCGGGGTGCTTAAAATTTAATGCAGGTCGCGCCCTGTTCCGCACCTGATAACTGCTCACGCAACGCGCCGAAGAGTTCACGACCCGTCCCGATGCGCTCGGCGCTCAGATCCGGATGGAAGGCGGCGCGTTTCTCAAGCTCGGCTTCATCGACCAGCAGCGTCAGTTCGCCCGTCTGCCCGTTGACGCGAATCATGTCGCCATCCTGAACTTTTGCCAGCAGCCCGCCGTCATAGGCTTCCGGCGTGACGTGGATAGCAGAGGGTACCTTACCTGAAGCACCCGACAGGCGTCCATCGGTGACCAACGCAATTTTGAAACGGCGGTCCAATAATACCCCAAGCGGCGGCATAAGTTTATGTAATTCTGGCATGCCGTTCGCTTTAGGTCCCTGATGGCGCACAACCACCACGCAATCACGGTCAAGCAGGCCCGCTTCGAACGCCGGGACGACGTCATGCTGGCTTTCAAAAATCACCGCCGGCGCTTCGATAATCTGGTTTTCCACCGGCACGGCGGAGGTTTTCATTACCGCGCGACCAAGGTTACCGCTCAGCACTTTGGTGCCGCCGTGCTTAGAGAAAGGCTTATCGAAGCTGGCGATAACTTCGCTATCCAGCGCCGTTTCGGCGCCTTCACGCCAGGCCAGCTGGCCGTTATCAAGCCACGGCTCCATGGTGTAATGATGCAGGCCGAAACCGGCAACGGTGTTGACGTCTTCGTGGAGCAAGCCGCCTTTAAGCAGTTCGCGCACCAGCACGGGTACGCCGCCTGCGGCCTGGAAGTGGTTGATGTCAGCCGGGCCGTTTGGATACAGGCGCGCCAGCAGCGGCACCACGTCGGAAAGGTCGGAGAAGTCATCCCAGTTAATGATGATGCCCGCCGCGCGCGCCATCGCGACCAGGTGCATGGTGTGGTTAGTGGAGCCGCCCGTCGCCAGCAGGGCAACGATACCGTTCACCACGACCTTCTCGTCGATCATCTTGCCTAACGGCATCCACTCGTTGCCGTTGCCGGTCAGACGGGTCACCTGGCGCGCGGCGGCGGCCGTCAGCTGCTGGCGCAGCGGCGCGTCCGGATGAACGAAAGAGGAGCCCGGCAGCTGCATGCCCATAAACTCCACCACCATCTGATTGGTGTTGGCGGTGCCGTAGAAAGTACAGGTGCCCGGCGCATGGTAAGAGGCGGCCTCCGACTCCAGCAGCGCGTTGCGGTCAACTTTGCCTTCCGCGTAGAGCTGGCGGATACGCACTTTTTCTTTGTTGGCCAGGCCGCTGGCCATGGGGCCTGACGGCACGAACACTGCGGGCAGATGGCCAAAGGACAGCGCGGCCATGGTCAGGCCGGGGACAATTTTGTCGCACACGCCGAGATACAGCGCGCCGTCAAACATGTTATGCGACAGGCCGACCGCGGTGGACATCGCGATCACTTCCCGGCTCAGCAAAGAGAGCTCCATGCCGTCCTGCCCCTGGGTCACGCCATCGCACATTGCCGGAACGCCGCCCGCAACCTGCCCCACCGCGCCCACGCTATGCAGCGCCTTGCGGATCTGCTCCGGATAGTTCTCGTACGGCTGATGCGCCGAGAGCATATCGTTATAGGAGGTAATAATTGCGATATTGTTACGCAGCATGCTTTTCAGCGCTGCCTTATCTTCCGGCTGGCAGGCGGCGAAGCCGTGGGCCAGATTACCGCACGCCAGCTCAGAACGATGAACGGTGTTGCTCTTCGCTTTCTCGATACGCGCAAGATAGGCCGCACGGGTTTCTTTCGAGCGCTCAATGATGCGCTGTGTTACGCGTAACAAATTCGGATTCATAAAGGGACCTCATAAAGTGGCTGCCAGCGCAGCGCGCAGGAGAGATAAATTACCGGCCGTTTTACTACTGAGGCAGCCGCTCTCCATGGCATTCGGGCAAAATCGCTTCAGCTAGTGTAAATAAAAAAGCCCCGCTGGTGAATCCAGTCAGGGCTTTTAATTACAAAAATTTCTACCACGTCTGAGTTAGATCATGTTACCGGTAAAATAAACTTCCTTTCCCCCGGTTTTGTACTGTCTATCTACTCGAATTCATTCCATGAACGGCCGTCGCGGGTGATCATCGCAACGGATGCCACCGGTCCCCAGGTTCCGGCCTGGTATGGTTTCGGCGCGTCGTTATCCGCAGCCCAGGCTTCGGTGATGGAGTCGACCCATTTCCAGGCCTCTTCCACTTCGTCACGACGCACGAACAGCGCCTGAATCCCGCGCATGGTTTCCAGCAGCAGGCGCTCGTAAGCATCCGCCAGATGGGATTCATTAAAGGTTTCCGAGTAGCTTAAATCTAATTTGGTGGTCTGCAGGTTATGCTTGTGATCCAGACCCGGCACCTTGTTAAGCACCTGAATATCCACCCCTTCGTCCGGCTGCAGACGAATGGTCAGCTTATTCTGCGGCAGATCCTGCCAGGAATCTTTGAACAGGTTCAGCGCCGGGCTCTTAAAGTAGACCACAACTTCTGAACATTTGGCCGGCAGGCGTTTGCCGGTGCGCAGATAGAAAGGCACGCCCGCCCAGCGCCAGTTGTCGATATCAACGCGGATAGCGACAAAAGTCTCGGTGCTGCTCGATTTGTTCGCGCCCTCCTCTTCCAGATAGCCGGGCACTTTTTTGCCCTGCGCGAAGCCGGCGGTGTACTGGCCGCGCACCGTTTTCTCACGCACGTTTGAACGATCGATACGGCGCAGGGATTGCAGCACTTTCACTTTCTCGTCGCGGATATGGTCCGCGGTGAGATCGGAAGGCGGAGACATGGCAATCATGCAAAGAATCTGCAGCAGGTGGTTTTGAATCATGTCGCGCATCTGGCCGGCCTGGTCGAAGTAGCCCCAGCGACCTTCGATGCCCACTTCTTCCGCGACGGTGATCTCCACGTGATCGATAGTTTTGTTATCCCAGTTATTGGCAAACAGGGAGTTGGCAAAACGCAGCGCCAGCAGGTTCAGTACCGTCTCTTTACCCAGATAGTGGTCGATGCGGTAAACCTGGCACTCTTCAAAGTACTCGCCCACCTGATCGTTGATTTCCTGAGAGGTGGCAAGGGAGGTGCCCAGCGGCTTTTCCATTACCACACGGGCCGGTTTGGCATTCAGCTTCGCTTTGCCCAGCCCTTTGCAGATGGCGCCGAAGGTGCTTGGCGGCATGGCAAAATAGTTGATGGTGACGCGCTTTTGCTGGTCGAGCATTTTACCCAGCTTGCTAAAAGCTGCGGTGTCGTTGACATCCAGGTTGCAGAAATCAAGACGGCTGCTCAGCTTGTCCCACAGGCTTTCGTCAATCTTCTCTTTCATGAAGGTTTCGAGCGCTTCGCGTACCACTTTGGTGTACGCCTCTTTGCTCCAGTCAGCGCGGCCAACGCCCAGGATGCGCGTTTCCGGATGGATCTGCCCCGCTTTTTCCAACTGATACAGGGACGGCAGCAGTTTTCGACGCGCAAGGTCGCCTTTTGCACCGAAAATCACCAGGTCACATGCCTGAGCTGTCTGTGTTACCGCCATGTCGTTCTCCTCGTTTCGGGTATCTTGTACCAGGTCGCTCTTGTAATTTAATTACAAGGCAATGTAGCGCCTTTTATGAATTGACGTAAACGATCGGGGATTGTCCGATCGTGCTCAGGACGGAAAGCCCGCGGCGGGCGGGCCATTTCCATCCCTAAGTGAAATTTAATGACGTTTTTTAGCCTACCGGGATCTTATCTAAAGTTAGACGCCGATCATGTAATGAAAAAAAACAACAAATTCAAATCCATTAACTTGCCCTTTAGGGGTACGGCAAGCGTATATTCTTGCTAAAACCTGTCTCGATTTCTTCGTTTTCTGAAATCGACAAAATCCATGAGCGCCTGTTAACTATGAATATGCTGGAAAAAATCCAGTCACAGCTGGAACACCTTAGCAAATCAGAGCGTAAAGTCGCAGAAGTGATTCTCGCCGTCCCGCAGGATGCCATTCACTCCAGTATCGCCACCCTTGCCCGCAACGCCGACGTCAGCGAACCCACGGTCAACCGCTTTTGCCGCCGCCTGGAAACAAAAGGCTTCCCTGATTTTAAATTACATTTAGCGCAAAGTCTGGCGAATGGAACGCCTTATGTAAACAGGAATGTTGACGAGGACGACAGCGTTGAATCCTATACCGGCAAAATCTTCGAGTCTGCGATGGCAAGCCTCGACCAGGTAAGGCAAACCCTTGATATGGCCGCGGTAAATCGCGCGGTGGATTTGCTGACCCAGGCGAAGAAAATCGCGTTCTTTGGGCTGGGCGCTTCGGCCGCCGTCGCCCACGACGCAATGAACAAATTTTTCCGCTTTAACGTGCCGGTCTTCTACTCTGACGACGTCGTAATGCAGCGTATGAGCTGTATGAACTGCAGCGAAGAAGATGTGGTGGTACTCATTTCCCATACCGGCCGCACAAAGAATCTCGTTGAGCTGGCGCAGCTGGCGCGCGAAAACGATGCCATCGTGCTGGCCATTACTTCGCAGGGGTCGCCTCTTGCCCAGGAAGCGACCCTTTCTTTATTGCTCGATGTTCCGGAAGACACCGACATTTATATGCCGATGGTGTCGCGTCTTGCGCAACTGACGGTGGTTGACGTACTGGCAACCGGTTTTACTTTACGTCGCGGCGCGAAATTCAGGGATAATTTGAAGCGAGTCAAAGAAGCGCTCAAAGAATCGCGTTTTGATAAGGGGCGCTTTGCTCCCGGCGATAATCACTAAGTTTTAATAACAAAGCTGTAACTTTTTAGGTCGTTCGGTTAAGTTGTCCCTTTGCGCGGTTAAGCGCCCTGACTAACCGAGTTTTTTGTTCACGCAACACCAAAGTTGTTTCAGTCAACGGAGTAATACATGTCCAGACGGCTACGTAGAACCAAAATCGTTACCACCCTCGGCCCGGCAACCGACCGCGACAATAATCTGGAAAAGATTATCGCAGCCGGCGCTAACGTGGTGCGAATGAACTTCTCCCACGGTACAGCGGAAGATCACCAGCTGCGCGCGGATAAAGTTCGTGAAATTGCCGCGAAACTGGGTCGCCACGTCGCTATTCTGGGCGACCTGCAGGGTCCTAAAATTCGCGTCTCCACTTTTAAAGAAGGCAAAGTTTTCCTCAGCATCGGCGACAAATTCCTGCTCGATGCCAACCTGGGTAAAGGCGAAGGCGACAAAGAGAAAGTGGGCATCGACTATAAAGGCCTGCCTGCCGACGTCGTACCCGGCGATATCCTGCTGCTTGACGATGGCCGCGTGCAGCTGAAAGTGCTGGAAGTCCAGGGGATGAAAGTGTTCACCGAGGTTACCGTCGGTGGCCCGCTGTCCAACAATAAAGGCATCAACAAACTCGGCGGCGGCCTGTCTGCGGAAGCGCTGACCGACAAAGACAAAGCCGATATCGTCACCGCGGCGAAAATCGGCGTCGATTATCTGGCCGTCTCCTTCCCGCGCTGTGGTGAAGATCTGAACTATGCCCGCCGCCTGGCGCGTGACGCAGGCTGCGACGCTAAAATCGTGGCGAAAGTAGAGCGTGCCGAAGCCGTTTGCGATGAAGCGGCAATGGATGACGTTATCCTCGCCTCCGATGTCGTCATGGTTGCCCGCGGCGATCTTGGCGTTGAAATCGGCGACCCGGAACTGGTCGGCATTCAGAAGACCCTGATTCGCCGCGCGCGCAAGCTGAACCGCGCCGTGATCACCGCGACCCAGATGATGGAGTCGATGATCACCAACCCGATGCCAACCCGCGCCGAAGTTATGGACGTGGCGAACGCCGTGCTGGATGGCACCGATGCGGTCATGCTGTCTGCTGAAACCGCCGCGGGCCAGTATCCTGCTGAAACCGTGGCGGCGATGGCCCGCGTTTGTCTGGGCGCTGAAAAAATCCCAAGCATCAACGTTTCCAAACACCGTCTGGACGTAGAGTTCGACAACGTGGAAGAAGCGATTGCCATGTCGGCGATGTATGCGGCAAACCACCTGAAAGGGGTTACCGCGATCATCACCATGACCGAGTCTGGCCGCACCGCGCTGATGACCTCGCGTATCAGTTCCGGGCTGCCGATTTTCGCCATGTCCCGCCACGAGCGTACGCTGAACCTGACCTCTTTGTACCGCGGCGTAACGCCGGTCTATTTTGACAGCCAGAACGACGGCGTAGCCGCCGCCAGCGACGCGGTGAATCTGCTGCGCGACAAAGGCTATCTGGTGTCCGGTGACCTGGTGATCGTCACTCAGGGCGACGTAATGAGCACCATCGGCACCACCAACACTACGCGTATTCTGTGCGTTGAGTAAAAATCAGCATGATGAAAAAGGGGCCATTCGGCCCCTTTCTTATTTTTTAGGAAACAACTCTTTGCGGCGATAGGGTTCGGTTTCCCCCTCTTTACGCGTTTTCAGCAGCTTCAGGATCCAGGTGTACTGCGCCAGATTCGGACGGACGAAAATCTCCACCTCTTCGTTCATGCGCCGGGCGATCCTGTTGTCATCCGCCTCAATCAGATCGTCCATCGGCGGTCG
>NZ_RCAA01000057.1:250433-271564 GCF_003628475.1 Enterobacter sp. R1(2018)
ACCACGCGGGCGCGGCAGACTTTCATCAGGCGGCCAATCGCCGGCAGCGTCGCTTTGTAGGTGGCGAAGAAATCCACGAACTCGCTGTGCTCGGCGCCGTGATCCTGATCTGGCAGGTAATAGCCCCAGTAGCCCTGGCGTATGGAGCTGATAAAGGGTTTAATCCCGTCATTTCGCGCGTGCATGCGGCCGCCGAAGCGGCGGCGCACCGTATTCCAGACGTAATCGAACAGCGCGTTGCCCTGATTATGGAACATCGCGGCCATCTTCTGCCCGTCGGCGGCCATCAGCATTGCCGGAATATCTACGGCCCAGCCGTGAGGCACGAGGAAGATAACGTTCTCTTCGCGGGCCTTCAGCTCGTCGACGATCTCTTTTCCGTGCCAGTCGACACGCTGCATCACTTTCTTCGGATCCCGCAGGCCTAATTCCGCCATCAGCACCATCGCCTGCGGCGCGGTAGCGAACATCTCGTCGATGATGGCCTCGCGCTCGGCTTCCGGCAGCTCGGGAAAACAGTAGAGCAAATTAATCTGCGCGCGGCGGCGCGCGCTTTTGCCGAATCGCCCGGCAATGCGCCCAACCTTGCCTAATAGCGGATCACGCAGCGACGGCGGCAATAAGGCAAGCCCTGCAAAAGCGCCAACGCCTAACCAGGCTCCCCAGTAGCGAGGATGCCAGAAGGCCTTCTGGAATTCGGGGATAAATTCGCTATGACTTTTTTTTGCTTTTTCCATGCAGGTTCTCAGTACAGCATCAAATCATTGATGTCAGGAATTTAGCCGTAGTTTAGCGGGGCAACTACTGACAGACAAAAGAAAAAGCCGGCGCCCAGGCACCGGCTTTCGTTTTATGCGCGTTGTGTATGATTAATCAAAGCGCAGCTGCGGAACAACTTCACGCACCTGAGCCAGATAATCGCGGCGGTCCGAACCGGTCAGCCCTTCGGTACGCGGCAGCTTCGCCGTCAGCGGGTTAACGGCCTGCTGGTTAATCCATACTTCATAGTGGAGGTGCGGTCCGGTAGAGCGGCCTGTGTTACCGGAAAGCGCAATGCGGTCGCCGCGCTTCACTTTCTGGCCCGGTTTGACCAGCAGTTTTTTCAGATGCATATAGCGTGTGGTGTAAGTACGGCCGTGACGGATGGCAACGATAAAGCCCGCCGCGCCGCTACGTTTCGCCATCACCACTTCGCCATCGCCCACCGACAGGACGGGCGTTCCCTGCGGCATCGCGAAGTCGACGCCTTTATGCGGCGCAATGCGCCCGGTTACCGGGTTAAGGCGACGCGGATTAAAGTTCGAGGAGATGCGGAACTGTTTGACCGTCGGGAAACGCATAAAACCTTTCGCAAGGCCCGAGCCGCTACGATCGTAGAATTTGCCGTCGTCGCCGCGAATGGCGTAGTAATCTTTGCCGCTGCTGCGCAGACGAACGCCCACCAGCTGGCTTTGTTCACGCTTGCCGCCCAGCATTTCCCGGGACATCAGGACCGAGAATTCATCGCCTTTCTTCAGCTTACGGAAGTCCATCTGCCACTGCATCGCTTTGATAACGGAACTGATTTCAGCGCTGGTTAAGCCTGCGTCCTTCGCGCTGCTGACGAAGCTTGCGCCAACGGTGCCTTTAAGCACGCTGTTGACCCAGTCGCCCTGCTGCATTTCGCTACTGAGCTTAAAGGTATTGCCGGAACGGTCATAGGTACGAGTTTCGCGACGGGACATTTCCCAGGTCAGACGCTGCAGCTCGCCATCTGCGGTCAGCGTCCATGAAATCTGCTGGCCGATTTTCAGGTTGCGCAGGTCTTTATCGACGGTGGCCAACTGATTGATGTCGCCCATATCGATGCCGTACTGATTCAGAATGCTGCTAAGCGTATCGCCGGTGGAAACGACATATTCATGAACGCCCGCCTCATCCGAGGTTTTATCGTCCAGCTCATCCTGCGGGAGGGCGTCGTCGCCCTCGTCAAGCGTCGGCTGGTCGATGGGTTCACTGGCTTCCGGCAGTAAAGAGCGGATTTCTTTCTTTTCAAGCTCAATGGTCTTGATGACGGGGCTGGCTTCCGGGTGGTAAACATAGGGCCGCCAGACGGCGACCGCTAAAGTAAGAACCGTGAGCGACCCCAGCATAACGCGATGGGGTCGGGACAGATTGTCAAATGCCAGGGCGACAGAGCGGGCTATCTGTTGCACGTATTCACTTCCTCGTTAATCTCCTTTCAGGCAGCTCGCATACTGATCCGCAAGGCCGGTCAAAAACCGCATATAGCTGTCTTTACCCGGCGCGATTCCGATACCCAGAGGATCTAACGAGCCGGAGCGGACGTTAGTACCACGGGCAACGGCGTTAATTACCGCTGGCCTGAACTGTGGTTCAGCAAAAACGCAGACCGCTTTATGCTCAACCAACTGTGTTCTGATTTCATGTAAACGCTGCGCACCGGGTTGGATTTCGGGATTGACGGTAAAATGGCCAAGCGGCGTTAATCCGTAGTGTTTTTCAAAGTAGCCGTAGGCGTCGTGAAAAACGAAATACCCTTTTCCTTTCAAAGGTGCCAGCACGCTACCAAGCTGCTTATCGGTGCTGGATAATCCGGCCTCAAATTTCTGCAGATTGGCGTCAAGTTGGGTTCTATTTTGGGGCATAAGTTCCACTAATTTATCGTGGATTGCAACCGCTGACAGGCGCGCTATCTCAGGCGAAAGCCAGATATGCATGTTGTATTCACCATGATGGTGATCCTCGTCACCATTTTCCGCGGAATGGGCATGTTCCGCGTGCTCGTGCTCGTCGTCATCGTCGCCTTTCATCAGCAAAGGCTTCACGTCTTTTAACGCCGCGAGCGTCAGCTGTTTTTGCTCCGGCAGCTGGCTGACGGATTTTTGCATGAAGGCCTCCATCTCCGGCCCGACCCACACGACTAAGTCCGCGCCCTGTAAGCGTTTTACATCAGAAGGCCGCAGCGCATAGTCATGTTCGGACGCGCCATCGGGCAGCAAAATTTCGGTAGGGGTCACGCCGTCGGCAATGGCGGAGGCAATAAAGCCAAGAGGTTTGATGGAAGCGACCACCGCGGCCTGGGAAGGCATCACGGCAGCGCCCCAAAGAGCGGCTGAAAAACCAGCGAAAAGAAGTGTGTTTTTATGTAACATAATGCGACTTATCATCATTGTGAATACGAGAAGTGTGATATTATAACATTCGCTAACTTCTGCAACCCCTGAAATGTCATGACAAATTTAGTTTCACTGGAAAATATCTCCGTCTCGTTCGGGCAGCGCCGCGTGCTGTCTGATATTTCTCTCGATCTAAAACCGGGGCGCATTCTTACTCTTCTGGGCCCGAACGGCGCCGGAAAATCCACCCTGGTGCGCGTAGTGCTGGGGCTGGTAGCACCCGACGGCGGCGTCATCAAGCGCGACCGCGATTTACGTATCGGCTACGTGCCGCAAAAACTTCATCTTGATGCCACGCTGCCGCTGACGGTCAATCGCTTTATGCGCCTGCGTCCCGGCGTGAAGAAAAGCGACATTCTGCCTGCGCTCAAACGCGTGCAGGCGGCGCATCTCATTGACGCGCCCATGCAAAAACTTTCCGGCGGCGAAAACCAGCGTGTCCTGCTGGCGCGCGCCTTGCTCAACCGTCCTCAGCTGTTGGTGCTTGATGAGCCGACTCAGGGTGTGGACGTTAACGGCCAGCTGGCGCTCTATAACCTGATTGATCAGCTGCGTCACGAGCTGGACTGCGCGGTGCTGATGGTTTCCCATGACCTGCATCTGGTGATGGCGAAAACTGACGATGTGCTGTGCCTGAACCATCACATCTGCTGCTCCGGGACGCCGGAAGTGGTCTCCATGCACCCGGAGTTTATCTCCATGTTCGGCCAGCGCGGCGCTGAACAGCTGGGTATTTATCGCCATCATCATAACCACCGTCACGATCTTACCGGACGCATTATTCTGCGCAGAGGGAATGGCCAGCCATGATTGAACTGTTGTTGCCCGGCTGGTTTGCCGGGATATTGCTCGCCTGCGCCGCGGGTCCGTTGGGTTCGTTCGTCGTCTGGCGCCGGATGTCCTATTTTGGCGATACCCTCTCCCACGCCTCTTTGCTGGGCGTGGCTTTTGGTCTTCTGCTTAACGTGAATCCGTTTTATGCAGTCATAGCCGTCACCCTGCTGCTGGCTATCGGTCTTGTGTGGCTGGAAAAACGTCCGCACCTGGCGATTGACACCCTGCTGGGCATTATGGCGCATAGCGCGCTGTCGCTGGGGCTGGTCGTCGTCAGCCTGATGGCCAACGTGCGGGTGGATTTGATGGCCTACCTGTTCGGCGATCTGCTTTCCGTAACCCTGCCGGATCTTATCTCTATCGGCCTTGGCGTTGCCGTGGTGGTTGGCGTGCTGTTATGGCAGTGGCGTAATCTGCTGTCGATGACCATCAGCCCGGACCTCGCACACGTGGACGGCGTCAACCTGCAGCGGGTCAAAATGCTGCTGATGCTGGTCACGGCGCTGACCATAGGCGTCGCCATGAAGTTTGTCGGCGCGCTGATAATCACCTCCCTGCTGATTATCCCGGCGGCAACGGCCAGACGCTTTGCCCGCACGCCTGAACAGATGGCGGGCTTTGCGGTTATTGTGGGGGTGCTTGCGGTGACCGGAGGGCTGACCTTCTCGGCGTTTTACGATACGCCGGCCGGACCGTCGGTTGTATTATGCGCGGCGGTGCTGTTTACGTTAAGCATGGCGAAGAAGACTGCGGCATAAAAAAGGCGCCTCAGGCGCCTTTTTTACGGCATCGCCGGAGGCACAATCCCGAAGTGGGTCCAGGCACGTGGTGTCGCGATGCGTCCGCGCGGCGTGCGCTGTAAGAAGCCCTGCTGGATCAGGAAGGGTTCGAGCACGTCTTCGATGGTTTCACGCTCTTCACCGATGGCCGCCGCGAGGTTATCCAAACCGACCGGGCCGCCGAGAAACTTATCAATGACCGCCAGCAGCAGCTTGCGGTCCATATAGTCGAATCCTTCCGTATCCACATTGAGCATATCCAGTGCCTGGGACGCAATGTCCGCGCTGATGGTGCCGTCGTGGCGTACTTCAGCAAAATCTCGCACGCGGCGTAATAGCCGATTAGCGATACGCGGCGTACCGCGCGCACGCCTGGCCACTTCCAGCGCGCCATCTTCGCTCATCTCCAGCCCCAACACGGCTGCGCTGCGCCCGACAATGTGCTGAAGATCGGCCACCTGATAAAACTCCAGGCGCTGCACGATGCCGAAACGGTCGCGCAGCGGCGACGTTAAAGAGCCCGCGCGCGTCGTTGCGCCAATCAGGGTGAACGGAGGCAAATCGATTTTGATTGAGCGTGCCGCCGGGCCTTCGCCAATCATGATATCCAGCTGGTAGTCTTCCATCGCCGGATAAAGCACCTCTTCCACCACCGGTGAGAGGCGGTGAATCTCATCGATAAACAGCACGTCGTGCGGTTCGAGGTTGGTCAGCATGGCCGCCAGATCCCCCGCTTTCTCCAGTACCGGGCCGGAGGTGGTGCGCAGATTCACGCCCATTTCATTGGCAACGATATTGGCCAGCGTGGTTTTACCTAACCCCGGCGGGCCGAAAATTAACAGATGATCGAGCGCGTCCCCACGCAGTTTCGCCGCCTGGATAAAAATCTCCATCTGCGAGCTGACCTGCGGCTGGCCGACGTAATCCGCCAGAAAACGCGGGCGGATGGCGCGGTCAATTAATTCATCCGGGCTGATGGTGTCTGGCGATACCAGACGGTCTGCTTCAATCATCCTTTACCTCAAAGTGCGGCGCGGAGGGCTTCGCGGATCAGGGTTTCGCAATCGGCGCCCGCGCGGCCCACTTTACTCACCATACGACTGGCTTCCTGAGGTTTATAGCCCAGGGAAACCAGCGCGGCAACTGCTTCCTGCTCCGCATCATCCGCGGCGCCGTTATCCGGCGAAGCAAGCACAAGGTCTGCCGCCGGCGTAAAGAGATCGCCATGCATTCCCTTGAAGCGGTCTTTCATCTCGACGATTAAGCGCTCGGCGGTTTTCTTGCCCACGCCCGGCAGCTTGACCAGCGAGCCGATTTCTTCGCGCTCTACGGCATTCACAAACTGCTGCGCGGACATGCCAGAAAGGATAGCCAGCGCAAGCTTGGGCCCCACGCCGTTAACCTTAATCAGCTCGCGAAACAGGGTGCGCTCCTGTTTATTATTGAAACCATACAACAGCTGGGCATCTTCACGCACCACAAACTGGGTAAACACTACCGCTTCTTTACCGGTTTCCGGCAGTTCGTAGAAACAGGTCATTGGCATATGGACTTCATACCCTACGCCGCCCACTTCCATTAATACCAGCGGCGGCTGTTTTTCCAGGATGATGCCTCTGAGTCGACCAATCACGATATGCTCCTGCGTACTCGTCATATTTCAAATTGCAGGGGTGTTGGCTGCACTCCCTCACCCCGCTCACTTACTGAAGTAAGCTCCCGGGGATTTACTCCCTTGCCGCCTACCTGCAACCTGAACTATTTAGAGTAATTAAATGAATTAGTGGCTTATCATATAAAAAAGGCTGGATACATATCCAGCCTTATCTTTCCAGACGGCCCTGGTTATTTTAATCGTCCCCGCGCCAGATTGAGCCTTGATTCGCTCATCTGCATTGAATTCTGCGTAACGTGGCAGTGGGTGATGGCGATGGCCAGCGCATCCGCCGCATCCGCCTGCGGATTGGCGGAGAGTTTCAGCAAAGTGCGTACCATGTGCTGCACCTGGCTTTTCTCCGCGCTTCCGATACCCACCACCGTCTGTTTCATCTGACGCGCGGCGTATTCAAACACCGGCAATTCGTGATTAACCGCCGCCACGATCGCCGCGCCGCGCGCCTGGCCGAGCTTAAGGGCAGAATCAGCGTTCTTCGCCATAAACACGGATTCGATGGCGAAATAATCCGGCTGGAACTGGGTAATGATTTCGCTTACCCCCGCGTAGATAAGCTTCAAACGCGAGGGCAAGTCGGTGACCTGAGTACGGATACAGCCGCTGCCTAAATAGGTGAGCTGCCGTCCGGCCTGGCGAATAACGCCGTAGCCGGTGACGCGCGATCCCGGATCGATGCCGAGAATAATAGTCATCACGCGTCTCCCGTAAACAGATGCAAGCTGCCGGACAACGCCATTACAGGGTTGCCGCCACCTCGTCGGAGATCTCACCGTTGTGATAAACCTCCTGCACGTCGTCGCAGTCTTCCAGCATGTCGATAAGGCGCATCAGTTTTGGCGCGGTTTCCGCGTCCATATCCGCTTTGGTGGAAGGGATCATGGAAACTTCTGCTTCATCAGCTTTCAGACCGGCGGCTTCCAGCGCGTCGCGCACGGCGCCCATCTCTTCCCAGGCGGTGAACACGTCGATTGCGCCGTCATCGTAGGCCACAACATCATCGGCGCCCGCTTCCAGAGCGGCTTCCATCACGGTGTCCTCGTCCTGGCCCGGGGCAAAGGAGATAACGCCTTTTTTGGTGAACAGATAGGCTACGGAGCCGTCGGTGCCCAGGTTGCCGCCGCATTTATTGAAGGCGTGGCGCACTTCCGCCACGGTGCGGTTACGGTTATCGCTCAGACACTCAACCATCACGGCTGAACCGCCAGGACCGTAACCTTCATAAATGATGGTTTCCATGTTGGCGTCTTCATCGCCGCCCACGCCGCGCGCAATCGCACGGTTTAAGGTGTCGCGCGTCATGTTGTTGGATAACGCTTTATCGATAGCGGCGCGCAGACGCGGGTTAGAGCCAGGATCGCCGCCGCCCAGACGGGCAGCCGTGACCAGCTCACGGATAATCTTGGTGAAAATTTTACCGCGCTTGGCATCCTGTGCCGCTTTGCGGTGTTTCGTGTTGGCCCACTTACTATGACCTGCCATAACAATCTCCAAAAGCGCCTTTTTCAGGCGGCATCAATTACAAACTCTTCAATCGCCTGCCGGTTGCTCCATGATTTGGTCATGGACGCCGCCGTTCTGGCGTCGACCCACTTCCAGGCCAGATGTTCCGTAATGGTTATCTGGCGCTCATGAGGCAGCGCAAGACAGAACCAGGATTCCGTATTACGCATGATTCCCGGCGCGTAGCGATGACGCAAATGAGTAAAAATCTCGAACTCCACACAACGCTGACAGTCGACTAAGGCCAGTTGCTCGTGAGCAACATCAATGGCGACCTCTTCCTTTACTTTCGCGAAGTGCGGCATGCAGCGCGCTTTCCCCTTCTTCCAGGCTGCCGGTAACCGACTGCCAGAAATCCGGATCGTCGCGCCGCTGTAGCATCAGCACCCGTCCGGTATCCTGCGCGAAAATCACTACCAGTACCGAGACGGGACGCTTAAAGGCCATCTTATTCTTTCTCAGCCTTTTTAATCACCGCCACGCCCAGCTCAGCCAGCGCCTGAGGGTTGGCGAAGCTTGGCGCTTCGGTCATCAGGCACGCCGCGGCGGTGGTTTTCGGGAAAGCGATAACATCACGGATGTTGTCGGTGCCGGTCAGCAGCATGGTCAGGCGATCCAGACCAAACGCCAGGCCCGCGTGCGGAGGCGTGCCGTATTTGAGGGCGTCTAACAGGAAGCCGAACTTCTCGCGCTGATCTTCTTCGTTAATGCCCAGAATGCCGAATACGGTCTGCTGCATCTGGCCGTTATGGATACGCACGGAACCGCCGCCCACTTCATAGCCGTTAATCACCATGTCATAGGCGTTCGCCACGGCAGATTCAGGATCGGCCGCCAGCTGTTCAGGCGTCATATCTTTTGGCGCGGTGAACGGATGGTGCATTGCGGTCAGACCGCCTTCGCCGTCGTCTTCAAACATCGGGAAGTCGATAACCCACAGCGGCGCCCAGGCGTTTTCGTCGGTGATCTTCAGATCCTTGCCGATTTTCAGACGCAGCGCGCCAAGCGCATCGGCAACCACTTTTTTGTTATCCGCGCCGAAGAAGATCATATCGCCGTCCTGCGCGCCGGTGCGGGCCAGAATGCCTTCCACGATTTCGGCGTTCAGGAACTTAGCGACCGGGCTGGTGATGCCTTCGATGCCCGCAGCGCGCGCGTTCACTTTGATATATGCCAGCCCTTTCGCGCCGTAAATTTCAATGAACTTGCCGTAGTCGTCAATCTGTTTACGACTGATCTGTGCGCCACCTGGCACACGCAGCGCGGCTACGCGACCTTTAGCGTCGTTAGCCGGGCCGGAGAACACTTTAAACTCAACGTCTTTGACGAGATCGGCTACGTCCACCAGCTCCATCGGGTTACGCAGGTCCGGCTTATCGGAACCGTAGCGGCGCTCGGCTTCGGCGAAGGTCATCACCGGGAAATCGCCGAGGTCAACGTTCTGCACGTCCAGCCACAGGTTGCGCACCAGCTCTTCCATCACCTCGCGCACCTGCGGCGCCGTCATAAAGGAGGTTTCGACGTCGATCTGGGTAAATTCAGGCTGGCGGTCAGCGCGCAGGTCTTCGTCACGGAAGCATTTCACGATCTGATAGTAGCGATCGAAGCCGGACATCATCAGCAGCTGTTTGAACAGCTGCGGGGACTGGGGCAGCGCGTAGAATTTGCCTTTATGCACGCGGCTTGGCACCAGGTAATCACGCGCGCCTTCCGGCGTGGCTTTGGTCAGCATCGGGGTTTCGATGTCGAGGAAACCGTGGTCATCCATAAAGCGACGCACAAAGCTTGTGATTTTCGCACGTTTTTTCAGGCGGTTCGCCATTTCCGGACGACGCAGGTCCAGATAGCGGAATTTCAGGCGCGCTTCTTCGGTGTTGACGTGGTTGGAGTCAAGCGGCAGCGATTCAGAACGGTTGATAATGGTCAAATCGGTAGCGAAGACTTCTACCGCGCCGGTTGCCATATCTTTGTTGATGTTTTTCTCATCACGCGGGCGCACGGTGCCGGTGATTTGAATGCAGAACTCATTACGCAGTTCAGAGGCAAGCTGGAACGCGTCCTGACGGTCCGGGTCGAAAAACACCTGCACGATGCCTTCGCGATCGCGCATATCAATAAAGATAAGGCTACCGAGGTCACGACGACGATTGACCCAACCACACAGCGTTACTTGTTGTCCCACATGGGATTGATTGAGCTGCCCGCAATATACTGTACGCATGAGATATCCCTTAAATTAGCCGCGCGCTGTTGGTTACCCGCTACTCAGGCAACACGTTGGCAGCTATTTTTGTCTGTCACAACTGGATGAAAAAAGGGGGCTATTATACTGGAAATAATGCCCGGCGATAAGCCCGATACGAGCGACTGACGCGTTTCAAAGCGCCTGGTTTCGTCAAAACTCACAAAAATTAACAAAAAGAGTAAACTGCGTAACCTGTGTTCCATCGTAAGGTATCAGCCGCAAACCAATTTTGAACCGGAGTTACCTATGCTTGAACTGAATACTTCCCGCACCGCCCTGGTCGTTATCGATCTGCAGGAAGGTATCCTGCCGTTTGCCGGCGGCCCCTATACCGCTGAGGATGTGGTGGACCGCGCCGCTAAGCTCGCAGAAAAATTTCGCGCCAAAGGTTCGCCCGTGGTGATGGTGCGCGTGGGCTGGTCAGAAGACTTTGCCGAAGCGCTTAAACAACCGATCGACATGCAGCTGCCCGCCCACGTCCTGCCGGACAACTGGTGGCGATACCCGGCCGAGCTCGGCAAGCAGGAGAGCGACATCGAAGTGACTAAACGCCAGTGGGGCGCATTTTACGGCACCGATCTTGAGCTGCAGCTGCGCCGCCGCGGCATCGATACCATTGTACTGTGCGGGATCTCAACGAATATCGGCGTTGAGTCTACCGCTCGCAACGCTTGGGAGCTGGGCTTCAACCTGGTGATTGCCGAAGATGCCTGCAGCGCGGCCAGCAGAGAGCAGCACCAGAGCAGCATGACGCATATTTTCCCGCGCATCGCCCGCGTGCGCAGCACCGAGGAGATTCTCTCCGCATTATGATTTACTTAGGCCTTCCACAGTGGTCGCATCCTAAATGGGTGCGCCTGGGCATCACTTCTCTTGAAGATTACGCTCGCCACTTTAACTGCGTGGAAGGCAACACTACGCTGTACGCGGTGCCCAGCGCGGAAACGGTGCTGCGCTGGCGCGAAATGACCGGCGATGACTTTCGTTTCTGCTTTAAATTCCCGGCCACCATTTCTCACAACGCCGCGCTGCGCCAGTGCGGCGATCTTACCGCTGATTTTTTGTCCCGCATGTCGCCCCTTGCCGACCGCATCGGGCAATACTGGCTGCAGCTGCCCGCATCCTTCGGGCCGGAAAATTTGCCTGCGCTGTGGAATTTTCTCGATGCCTTGCCGGAAGATTTCACCTACGGCGTTGAAGTCCGCCATCGCGCCTTTTTCGAGAAAGGCGTTGAGGAACAGGCACTCAACCGCGGCCTGCATGAACGCGGCGTCAATCGCGCGATTCTCGACAGCCGTCCGGTTCACAGCGCAATCCCGGACAGCGAAGCCGTCCGTCAGGCACAGAGTAAAAAACCTAAGCTCCCCGTTCACGCGCTGGTCACCGCCGGCAATCCGCTGGTGCGGTTTATCGGCAGCAACGACATGCAGCAAAACCTGGCCATGTTCGCGGTATGGCTGAAAACCCTGGCGAAGTGGGAAGAAACCACCACCCCTTATCTCTTTTTGCATACGCCCGATATCGGCCAGGCGCCGGAAATTGTCCACACGCTCTGGCCTGGCCTGCGGCAGGCTTTCCCCGCGCTTGGCGACGAACCGGCCATTCCGCAGCAAAACTCCCTCTTTTAGGGGTAGCGACAGCCCACCGTTTGCACTGCTATTATAAGCGCCGTGCTGTAACTGACTCTATAGGATGCGAGAATGGTAAGCGCGCTCTACGCCGTGCTGGGTGCAATACTGCTGATTAAGTTTTCCTTTGATGTTGTTCGTATGCGTCTGCAATACCGCGTCTCCTACGGCGACGGCGGTTTTACCGAACTCCAGAGCGCTATTCGCATTCACGGCAACGCGGTGGAATATATTCCCATCGCCCTGCTGCTGCTATTGCTGATGGAAATGAACGGCGCGGAAACCTGGATGGTGCATATCTGCGGCATTCTGCTGCTTGCCGGACGCCTCATGCACTACTACGGTTTCCACCATCGCCTGATCCGCTGGCGCCGCTCCGGCATGAGCGCCACCTGGTGCTCGCTGTTGCTAATGGTGCTGGCAAACCTCTGGTATATGCCGTGGGAGTTGGTTTTCTCGCTGCATTAACGCAAAATACGCCCCTTGAGATACTGATAAAGAAGGAGAAAACATGGTTTTTCCTTCTTTATGGCTACCTGTCTAAAATCAATAAGTTGATTTTCCTTATTATTTTCTGGTTTGAACGGATTTAACGTTATGTCTGACCGCGATACGCTGTTTTCCGCCCCTATCGACAAACTGGGCGACTGGACCTTTGATGAACGCGTGGCCGAAGTGTTCCCCGATATGATCCAGCGCTCGGTGCCCGGTTATTCCAACATCATTTCGATGATTGGCATGCTGGCCGAACGCTTTGTGATGCCGGGCAGCCAGGTTTATGACCTCGGCTGTTCGCTGGGCGCGGCGACGCTTTCGGTACGTCGTAACATTCGCCATAAAGGCTGCAAAATCATCGCCGTCGATAATTCCCCAGCCATGGTTGAGCGCTGCCGTCGCCATCTTAACGCATTTAAAGGCCAGACCCCGGTCGACGTGATCGAGGGGGATATCCGCGATATCGTCATCGAAAACGCCTCGATGGTGGTGCTGAACTTCACGCTGCAATTTCTTGAGCCGGACGACCGCCAGCTGCTGCTGGCGAAAATCTATCAGGGGCTGAATCCCGGCGGCGCGCTGGTGCTGTCAGAGAAATTCAGCTTTGAAGATCGCGAAGTGGGCGAGCTGTTATTCAACATGCATCACGATTTTAAGCGCGCCAACGGCTACAGCGAGCTGGAGATCAGCCAGAAACGCAGCATGCTGGAAAACGTTATGCTCACCGACTCCGTTGAAACCCATAAAAAACGCCTGAAAAAAGCCGGCTTCGATCACGCAGAGCTGTGGTTCCAGTGCTTTAACTTTGGTTCGTTAGTCGCCCTGAAATCAGGAACCCCGGCATGATCGACTTTGGTAATTTTTATCAGCTTATCGCCAAAAGCCCGCTTGCTCCCTGGCTGGAGACGCTGCCCGCGCAAATCGCCACCTGGCAGCGCGAAAACCTGCACGGACAGTTTAAGCACTGGTACAACACGGTTGAATATCTGCCGGAACTCACGCCGCATCGTCTCGATCTGCTGCACAGCGTCACCGCTGAATCGCAGGCGCCGCTGAGCGAAGGCCAGCGCCTGGGGATTGAAAAGCTTCTGCGCAACCTGATGCCGTGGCGCAAAGGCCCGTACTCCCTCTACGGCGTGGATATCGACACCGAATGGCGTTCCGACCTGAAATGGGATCGCGTCCTGCCGCACATTTCTCCGCTTGCCGGGCGCACCATTCTGGACGTCGGCTGCGGCAGCGGCTATCACCTGTGGCGCATGATTGGCGCCGGTGCGCATCTGGCGGTAGGCATCGACCCGATGCAGCTGTTCGTCTGCCAGTTTGAAGCCGTGCGTAAGCTGCTCGGCAACGACCAGCGCGCCCACGTGCTGCCGTTGGGTATCGAGCAGCTTCCGGAGCTGAAAATCTTTGATACCGTCTTCTCGATGGGCGTGCTTTATCATCGCCGCTCGCCGCTGGATCATCTGTATCAGCTGAAAAACCAGCTGGTCAAAGAAGGCGAGCTGGTGCTGGAAACGCTGGTTGTGGAAGGCGACGAAAATACCGTTCTGGTGCCGGGCGAACGCTACGCGCAGATGCGCAACGTGTATTACATTCCTTCCGCGCCGGCGCTAAAAAACTGGCTGGAGAAGTGCGGCTTCGTGGACGTGCGCATCGTCGACCACTGCTACACCACCAGCGAAGAACAGCGCCGCACCGGCTGGCTGACCACCGAATCGCTGGCCGATTTCCTCGATCCGAACGACAGCACGAAAACTATCGAAGGCTATCCGGCCCCGCTGCGCGCGGTGCTTGTGGCACGTAAACCCTAGCCCGAGGCATAAAAAAAGCCCCAGCAAAGCGCCGGGGCCTGGTACGAGCAAACATCACATTGGGCGACATGATGCGCGGTTAAAAACTGTTGCCTTATCAGGCGGCCGTTTTTGCGGCAGCCAGCACGGCTTTCATTGCTGCCACCACGTCGCCATCAACGCAGTAGCGGTTAAACTCATCGGCTTCGGCATCGGCGCTCATCGACACGCCTGCTTTACGGTAGCGCATCATTGACGCAACGCTCTGACCTGCGGAGCTGTGCACCTCGTCAATCCCGGCTTCAACAAACTTTTGCAGATTGCTTAAGCGTACCCCTGCACCCGCCATAATGATTGGAGCACGGGAATGCTGTTTTAGTTCCCTAAGGAGTGAAAGTCCTGCTTCAGCATTCTGCTGCTGGCCGGAAGTAAGGATGCGCGCAACGCCCAAATCGGTTAGTTGCTCAAGGGCCGCAACGGGGTTATGGCACATATCGAATGCGCGGTGGAAGGTCACCGCCATGCCGCGGCTGGCTTCCATTACCTGTTCCATACGCGGAATATCGATATGCCCCTCCTCATCTAACATGCCGATCACCAACCCGGCATAACCCAGCTCGCGCACGAAGGCAATGTCTTCGAGCATGGAGGCGAACTCGCGCCCGGTATAGTAAAAATCTCCGCCGCGCGGGCGAATAATTGGGTGTACGGGAATCGAAACCAGCTGCTTTACTTTTCGCAACACGCCTGCTGAAGGCGTCACCCCCCCTTCCTTTGGCGCCGCACACAGCTCAATGCGGTCCGCTCCGGCCTGTTCAGCCGTCAGGGCACAGTCGATGCCATAACAGCATATTTCCAGCTTAGCCATTGATTACTCCTTAAAAATCTTTTGCTTTGCGGTTGTGCCATGGGATCAGAGTGATAATCTGAAACGATGTTCACAGAAGGGTAAACTTATCATGACATTCAATTTCGACGAAGGGATCGACCGGCGTCACAGCGACAGCGTGAAGTGGAATAAATATGGTAACCATGTGCTACCTATGTGGGTGGCCGACATGGACTTTCGCTCGCCGCCCTGCATTCTGGAGGCCCTTCACCGGCGCGTCGAGCACGGCGTTTTCGGCTATGGCGACCGACCCCATGAACTCATCGACGTCGTTATCGAACGCATGGCCCGCCTCTACCAGTGGCAAATAAAACCAGAATGGATAGTTATCCTGCCGGGCGTAGTGGCCGGGTTAAATCTCAGCGTTCGTGCTTTTACTGACGCGCAGGCGACGACGATTGCCCCCACGCCGATTTATCCGCCCTTTAAAAAATCTTCCGCTTTCGCCGAGCGCCCGCAGCTTAGCGCCCCGCTTCGGCTCGACGACGGCCGCTGGAAAATAGATTTAGCCTCGCTTAGCGCATCGCTGAGCGGCAAAGAAAAATTGCTGATGCTGTGCAACCCGCAAAACCCCGGCGGCACCGTCTACCGTCGCGAAGAGCTTGAGCAACAGCTGGCCTTCGCCCAGCGTCACGATTTGCTTGTCTGCTCCGATGAAATTCATTGTGACTTGCTTCTTGAGCCCGGCGTAAAACATATTCCTTTCGCCACCTTAAGCGCCGATGCCGAGCAGCGATCCATTACGCTGATATCGCCGTCCAAAACGTTCAATATTGCCGGACTGGGCGCTTCAATCGCGATTATTCCCAACCCGGAGTTGCGTAAGCGCTTTAACAGAACGCGCGACGGCATTGTGCCGAGCGTGGACGTGCTGGCCTTAACCGCGGCAACCGCCGCCTGGCGCGACGGCGAGCCGTGGCTACAGGCGCTGCTGCCCTACTTACGCCGTAACCGCGACAGGCTGACTGACGTCGTCAATAGCCTCGAAGGCCTGCAAATGACGGCGCCGGAAGCGACCTATCTGGGCTGGGTGGACGCAAGCGGTTTAGCGGTAGATAACCCGACGCTGTTCTTCCAGAAGGCAGGATTAGGCTTCTCGCCGGGCGCCGATTTTGGCGAAGCGAAATTCGTGCGGATAAACTTTGGCTGTACTTCGGCGACGCTTGAAGAGGCCATCAGTCGTATAACGGCGGCGGTTAACAGCCTGTAAGCACGCCCCGCGCTGCGGAATTATTCCTGCTCGCTGGCGACGATCTCTTCGATGCTCCACGGATGGAATTTGATCGTGACCTTACCGTCGGTGACCGCAAGCGTCGGATTGGGCAAACGTTCGCGCTCAGCTTTTGGCGAGCTGGTTTTCACGGAGATGCCCGTCTGGCGTAAGCCGGCGTCGGACATCAGCTCCAGCGCTCGCGCATTGAGCTTTTGCGGATCGCCCGGCAGCACGATTTCAACGTGTTCCCAGCCTTCGTGCGGATAGCGCTTCTCGCCCGGCCACGGCAGTTCAACAATGGTGAACTGCCAGTGCTCAACGCAGACCGGCTCGTCGAGACGAAACAGGCAAATGGGCCGATCGTTAATGATATTTTCCGACAGCAGCGTACCGCATTTTTCGAGGCCGTTACGCCAGCGCTCGGCCGTCGCGTTCTGATGACAGCGCAGCGAAATGTGATCGGCATCAAGGGTTGCGATCTCCAGATCCAGGCGGGTGGCAAGTTCGGTTAACGCTTTTGTAAAACGCGGGAGATCCGCTGAAATATCATTCAGTTCTGCAATTGTCTGCCAGTTGGCCATGGCGTCGTCCTCTTAGCTAACGAAGGGGGCTAATCTACCTGTTTCCGCCAGCCCCACCAACACCCCTTACGCGAGAAATGGAATGAATGGTTATTCACTATACCGTTGATAATAGTTCAGGGCGCGCGGGACAAGGCTTTTGCTGACGAAGGCGAATAAATAAAGTTATACTTACGCCCTTATTTTATCCCCCACGATACGGCCGTCGTAACGACACGGCGGCCCTTAGCAAAATGTAAGGTATCCCGGTGAATATTCAGGCTCTTCTCTCAGATAAAGTCAGTCAGGCAATGGTTGCCGCAGGCGCGCCTGCGGATTGCGAACCCCAGGTTCGTCAGTCAGCCAAAGTCCAGTTCGGCGACTATCAGGCCAATGGCGTGATGTCCGTTGCCAAATCGCTGGGCAAGCCGCCACGACAAGTCGCAGAGTCCGTTATTGCTCATCTGGATCTGACCGGGATCGCCAGCAAAGTTGAAATCGCCGGGCCTGGCTTTATCAATATCTTCCTCGATCCCGAGTTTCTGGCTAAAAGCGTCGATACCGCCGTCGCCTCCGACCGCGTCGGCGTGAATACCGTTGCGCCGCAAACCATCGTCGTTGATTACTCCGCGCCGAACGTGGCAAAAGAGATGCACGTCGGCCACATCCGCTCCACGATCATCGGCGATGCGGCGGTGCGCACCCTGGAGTTCCTCGGCCATAAAGTTATCCGCGCCAACCACGTCGGCGACTGGGGTACGCAGTTCGGCATGCTGATTGCGTATCTTGAAAAGCAGCAGCAGGAAAACGCCGGTGAAATGGCGCTGGCCGACCTGGAAGAATTCTATCGCGCGGCGAAGAAACACTACGACGAAGACGAAGCCTTTGCCGAACGCGCGCGCGGTTACGTTGTGAAGCTGCAGGGCGGCGATGAATACTGCCGTGAGATGTGGCGCAAGCTGGTCGACATCACCATGGCTCAGAACCAGAAAACCTACGACCGCCTTAACGTGACGCTGACCCGCGACGACGTGATGGGTGAAAGCCTGTATAACCCCATGCTGCCGGGCATCGTGGCGGATCTGAAGGAAAAAGGCCTGGCGGTGGAAAGCGAAGGCGCAACCGTGGTGTTCCTGGACGAGTTCAAAAACAAAGATGGCGATCCGATGGGCGTTATCATCCAGAAAAAAGACGGCGGCTACCTTTACACCACCACCGATATCGCCTGTGCGAAATACCGTTATGAAACGCTGCACGCGGATCGCGTGCTTTACTTCATCGACTCCCGCCAGCACCAGCACCTGATGCAGGCGTGGACCATCGTGCGTAAAGCTGGCTACGTGCCGGATTCCGTCACGCTGGAACACCAGATGTTCGGCATGATGCTGGGTAAAGACGGCAAGCCGTTTAAAACGCGTTCCGGCGGCACGGTAAAACTGACCGATCTGCTGGATGAAGCCATGGAGCGCGCGCGCGCCCTGGTCGCCGAGAAAAATCCGGACATGCCTGCCGCCGAGCTGGAAGCCCTGGCAAACGCGGTCGGCATCGGCGCGGTGAAATACGCCGACCTGTCGAAAAGCCGCACCACGGACTACATCTTCGACTGGGACAACATGCTGGCCTTCGAAGGCAATACCGCCCCGTATATGCAATACGCCTATACCCGCGTGCTTTCCGTCTTCCGTAAAGCCGCGCTGGATGAGGCCGAGCTGCTTAAGGCCCCGGTGGTTATTACCGAAGATCGCGAAGCGCAGCTTGCCGCGCGCCTGCTGCAGTTCGAAGAGACGCTGAACGTCGTCGCCCGCGACGGCACCCCGCACGTCATGTGTTCTTATCTGTACGATCTGGCCGGTCTGTTCTCAGGCTTCTACGAGCACTGCCCTATCCTTACCGCAGATTCCGAACAAGCCCGCAACAGCCGCCTGAAGCTGGCGCTGCTGACGGCGAAGACCCTGAAGCTGGGTCTGGATACGCTGGGTATCGAAACCGTCGAGCGCATGTAACAGCAAAAGGCCCGTCTGTTATCGACGGGCCTTTTTTATTCGGCTTAGCGAATGATCCCCCGCACCGAACGCGCAAAGAACCCGTCAAAAAACGCCATTACCGGATAGTCACTCGCCATCAGCATCAGCGCCTTTTTAACGTCGTCTATCGCCCGCGACTGGTGATAGAGCATTTCATAGAACGTATGTATCAGATCCTGCTGGTACTTTTCTAACGCGAGAAAAACGTTCGACTGCTCATTAACGCCCGTCGGCACCGCACGGTTCCCGGCGGCCATCACGAACGGCGGGACGTCCTGCACTACCGCGGACTGGTCGGCGATGCGGGCATGCGCCCCCAGCACGCAAAACTGGTGGATGGCGCACATAAAGCCGATCTGCGCCCTGTCATTGAGCTCCACATGCCCGGCAAGGCCGCTGTTATCGCCGATCAATGTGCCGTCGCCAATGAGGCAGTCATGGCCGATATGCACGCTGTTGCGAAAGCGGTTGTCGTGGCCAACGATAGTAGAATTCCTGCCCTGAAGCGTCCCCCGATGAATGGTCGCGTTTTTACCAATTTGGTTTCTGTCGCCAATCACAAGCGTCGTGGGCTCGTTAGCGTACTTAAGATCCTGATTCACTTCTCCTATAGAGGCAAACTGGCCAAAAGTATTGTCGCGGCCAATGGTCGTCAGGCCGTTGATTACCGAATGGGAGGCGATAATGGTGCCCTCGCCGATAACAACGCCCGCGGAAATCACGCAAAAAGGGCCGATGGTGACGTGCGCGCCAATAACGGCGCCGGCTTCCACCAGGCTGCTGCTGGCGATTCGGGCTAAGGAAGAAATGGACATCGGGCGATCCTGAAGAAGGTGCAAAAAGAAGAGAAAATAACCGGCAAGGGGCTTATCGAATCGGACGAGCATAGTGAAATAGCGCCGCGATTACGCCTTATATATTTTCTTTATTTTTTGAACTTAACCGGGAGGGTTGAACGTCGGGTGGCGCTGCGCCTGCCCGCTTACGGGCGGGCACCGGTGAATATATTATGTCGTGTGGCGCAGCGCTTGCCCGACCGGCTGTAACCTGAGGATTTTATAGGGTGGATAAGCGAAAGCGCTATCCACCGCTACGCTTACAGGTAAATACGCAGATACTCGCCGAGGCACAAAATCGCCATCGCCTGGCCGTAGGGCATGGAGGTCAGCGGGATCTGGCGATAGAAATCCAGATCGCCGCCCATCCCCGTACCGAAGGACACCTGCAGCAGCTCACCTTCCGCCGAAATATTCTGCACGATGCCTTTCATCGCCTTTTCAGCCGCTTCTTTATACTCTGGGCCGAGGTAGCGCTTACGGATACTTTTCAGGATGCCGTAGGCAAAGCCAGCGGTTGCCGAAGCTTCCAGATAAGAATGCGGATCGTCGAGCAGCGTATGCCACAGGCCGCTGTCGTCCTGGCAACGGACAAGGGCCGCCGCCTGGTTTTCCAGCACCTGCAGCAGATAACGGCGCACCGCGTTATGCTCCGGTAAATCCACCAGCTCGAGGAAATCCGGAATCACGATGGTCAACCAGCTGTTGCCCCGCGCCCAGCGGGCATTGGCAAAATTATGGTTGCCTTCATAGCTCCAGCCGTGGAACCACAGGCCGGTTTCCCTGTCCATCAGGTTCTGCACGTGCAGCAGGAACTGGTAGGTAGCCTCCTCGACGTATTGCGGACGATTAAGCAATTTGCCAATCTTCGCCAGCGGCAGCACCGTCATCATCAGCGTGTCGTCCCACATTTGCTGATGGTTCTCTTCTGCCAGCGTAATATGCTGCATGCCGCCGTGCTCGGTGCGCGGCATATCGTACATCGCCCATTCGGCCCAGCTTTCCAGCCACGGCAGGTAAGAGGGATCGCGCGTTTCTTCGTAGCGGTACGCAAGCGTCAGAAAGGGCGCCATGGTATTGACGTTTTTCGTGGTCGCCCCTTCGGCGAAACGATCGGCGAACCAGCCGTCGATAATCTGCCGCATCTTCTCATCGCCGGTCTGACGATAATACTGGTACATGCCGTACAGGCCCACGCCGTGCGTCCACTCCCAGCCGGCCCAGCCTTTGGTGTCGATGACGCGGCCGTCGTCCAGGCGCAGCAAAAACTGGCCGGTTTCGTCTTTTATATTGATCAGATTGTCCGTCACCTTGTGGATCAGGCTTTTCAGTTCATCCCGGGCAATAAAGCGCTCCGGCTGGCGTAGTTTAGGGCTGTGCCTGACGGGGTAAATAATCATTAGCTTAACCTCTGCGTAGCGTTTGAATTCGCGTTCATCGCCGCGGCCTGTTTCAGGGTCGGCGCGGCGGGTTTGTTGTGG
>NZ_RCAA01000057.1:271694-280906 GCF_003628475.1 Enterobacter sp. R1(2018)
GCCTGCGGCGTAATGTCTTCCGGCACCGCACGGTTGGCGAGGCGCATTTTGGCGGTCTCTTCACGCAGCACGCTATGGGTTTGCAGGTTGAGCTTAAAGCGCAGCGAAATCAGGAAACCGCACGCCAGCACGCCGACGGTGCCAAAGCTCAGGATCATCAGAATGGTATGGCTGACCGCGGGCGGCTGCGTCGCCTGGCCGGAGACAAAACCCGACAGCTGCATCACGATACCCACCAGCATGACCGCGCCGGCCTGCGAAGCCTTACGCGTAAGCGTCATGATGCCCGCAAAGATCCCCTCGCGGCGCTGGCCGGTAATCACTTCATCCACGTCGGCGATATAGGTGTAGGTATTCCACGGCACATAGTTGATGCCGCCGCGCCCCAGACCGGCGATAGCGGACGCCAGCAGCAACAGCGAGAATGCGTCGCCAAGGCCCGCGTAATACAGCAAGGCGTAAGAGATGGAGCTCAGGCCGAACAGCACGACGACCATGCGATACGACGGCGCCGGGCCGTATTTAATGCACAGCGGGATCATGCCGATAACGGAGATAAACTGCAGAATCGCCATGGTGCCCAGCAGGCTGGAGGCGGTGGAGGCGCTGTGCATCAGCACGAAGACCACATAATAGGTAAAGACGGCGTTGAACACGTCCTGGGCGATATAGCCACCGAGGTACATGCCCAGATGCTGGCGGAAAATCTTGATCCGCAGCGTTGAGGTCAGCTCAACGTTCAGGCGCTTCATGCTCTGGGCAAAGGTCAGGCTTTTCTTCTCTTCTTCCGCACGCAGCGCGGCTTCCGTCCACTCGGCGCGCGGCCGCTCCCAGGTGAATAACCACACCATGGACAGCACGATGGCGCACAAAGTCGCGAACACCAGGCTTGCGTAGAAGAAGGATACCGCGTTGTCTTTGCCAAAGTGGTTCAATAAAATGCCCGGCAGGAAGGCCGCAAGGATAGCCGAGAGCTGCGCCATAGAAATACGCGCGCCGGAAAATTTGGTCTTCTGCTTAAAGTCATCGGTCATTTCCGGCACCAACGTTTCGTAAGGCACCAGAATCATGGTGTAGACCACGTCAAAGATCAGGTAGGTGACCAGGTAATACCAGTAGCTCATCTCCCCAACCCACATAAAGCTGTAGCTGAAGACCAAAGGTATCCCAAGCAAAATAAAGAACTTACGCCGGCCGAAGCGTTTTCCTGCCCAGGTGGAGCCGAAGTTATCGGTTAAAAAGCCCATCAGCGGGCTGACCACGGCGTCAAGCACCCTTGCCAGCGCAAAGATAAAGGTGGCTTCGATGGGCGTCAGTCCGCAGAAGGTCGTATAAAAGTACAGCAGCCAGGCCGCGGTTAGCGCTGTGGTTCCGGCCCCAAGGAAGTCGCCCGCCCCGTAGGCAAGATAGTTCGCCAGTCCAATTTTACGTTTTTTCATCGCCGTCAACCCCGTTGCTTTTGTTATGGGAGATTGCACCTCACGGCCCCGGACGGGCCTGCGAGAAATCTGTCACGGCTAAAGTAAAAGGATGGGGCGCGAGAAACCTTTTCGTTTTTGCCACCCCTTTGCCGATGCTGGCAAAATTACAAAGAGTATCGGCATCCGCGTCCCGATTTATAAAACACGGGTTTATTTTTATCAAAAGCGGGGACTAAAAATGAGAGGTAAAGACGATAATGGCGCAACAAGCGTGCGCCATTTATTGGGATGCGGGATGAGATTTGCAGATGGATAAACGAAGCGCCATCCGGCGGGATAGCCCAGTCAGCGGTAGTTCACAATCACCTGATTGCTCTGTACGCGCAGCGGCGGAAACAGCTTTCCTCCGCCCGGCACTTCCCAGACAAACCTCAGCGGCTCGCCGGCGGCCACGTTGGTTAAACCCCGCGTCGTACCGCTCTGCCCTTCAATTGGCACGCAGCGCGTCGTCGAACAAAGCCTGACCAGCAGACCGCCGGGCGTGGGGCCATTCAGTTCGTAGCGCCAGGCGACCAGCGTCATTACGCCGCTGCTAACCGGCTGCGACGGCGCCAGCGCCCTGGACGAGGCGGCAACGCCGCGATTGCCAAGGGTCACACCTATGCCGCTGGCCTGCCAGCTGCCTTCACCGGCGGCCTGGGCGAACAGGGGCAATAGCAAAAGCGCCAACAGCGTACGCATTATTTCGCTCCTATCGTGGCGGTCATACGGATGTTACGGTTGTCAGACAGCTCAAGGCTTGACAGCACAACCAGCTGCGGCAGAGTGCGACGCAGGAAGCGAGCCAGTAGCGGACGCAGCGCGTGGTTAACCAGCAGCACCGGCGGCGCGCCCAGCATTTCCTGACGATGCAGGGCTTCCTGGCTTTGCTCCAGCAGGCGGTCCGCAAGGCCTGGCTCCAGCCCGCTGCCGCCCTGCAGAGCCTGCAGCAGCAGGCGCTCAAGAGCGGTATCCAGCCCGATAACCTGCACTTCGCCCGTTCCCGGGAACCACTGCTGGGTAATGGCGCGACCGAGGGCCACGCGCACCACGGCGGTTAATTCATGAGGATCGCTTTGTATCGGCGCATGCTCCGCCAGCGTTTCCAGAATGGTGCGCATATCGCGAATCGGCACTTTTTCGGCCAGCAGGTTCTGCAACACCTTATGCAGCGTGGTCAACGTCACCACGCCTGGCACCAGATCTTCGGTGAGTTTCGGCATCTCCTGGCTGACGCGATCGAGCAGCTGCTGCGCTTCCTGGCGGCCAAACAGCTCCGGCGCGTACTGGCCAATCAGATGGTTCAGGTGCGTTGCGACAACGGTGCTTGCCTCAACGACGGTAAAGCCCTGGATCTGCGCCTGCTCTTTTAGCGCGCTTTCAATCCAGGTCGCCGCCAGGCCAAAGGCGGGATCGATGGTCGCCTCGCCCGGCAGCGTTCCGGCAGCGGTGCCCGGGTTAATCGCCAGCCAGCGTCCCGGATAAGCCTCACCGGCGCCGATTTCCACGCCCTTCATCAGAATACGGTAGCGCGCGGGCGGCATGTCCATATTGTCGCGAATATGCACCACCGGCGGCAGGAAGCCCATATCCTGCGCGAATTTCTTACGAATGCTGCGGATGCGTCCGAGCAGTTCGCCGTCCTGCTGGAAATCCACCATCGGGATCAGGCGGTAGCCCACCTCCATTCCCAGCGAATCTTCAAGCTGCACGTCGTTCCAGGTCGCTTCCACCGCCTGCGGATTCTCCGGCATTTTTACCGGCGCCGGCGCCGCAGGCGCGGTCATCTGGCGTCCACGCATCCACCAGGCGAGGCCCAGCAGAGCGGCGGTAAACAGCAAAAACACAAAGTTCGGCATGCCCGGCACCATGCCAAGCAGGCCCAGCACGCCGGCGCTTAGCAGCATCACGCGTGGGTTATTGAACAGCTGGGTCACCATCTGCTCGCCGACGTCCTGATCGGTCGCCACGCGGGTTACGATAACGCCCGCCGCGGTAGAGATAACCAGCGCCGGTATCTGCGCAACAAGGCCGTCGCCGATGGTCAGCAACGTATAGCTTTCCGCCGCCGCGCCCACCGCCATATCGTGCTGCAGCACGCCGACCAGCAGGCCGCCGATGACGTTAATCACCATGATCATCAGCCCCGCCACGGCGTCGCCGCGCACGAACTTACTCGCCCCGTCCATCGAACCGTAGAAATCCGCTTCCTGGGTAACTTCAGAACGGCGTTTTTTCGCTTCGTCCTCGCCAATCAGCCCGGCGTTAAGATCCGCGTCGATCGCCATCTGCTTGCCCGGCATCCCGTCGAGCACAAAGCGCGCGCCCACCTCTGCGATACGTCCGGCGCCCTTGGTGATAACCATAAAGTTGATGATAACGAGGATAATAAACACCACGATACCGATGGCAAAGTTGCCGCCGACGAGGAAGTGGCCGAAGGCTTCAACCACGCGTCCGGCGGCGCCCGCACCGGTGTGGCCTTCCATCAGGATGATACGCGTTGAGGCCACGTTCAGCGCCAGGCGCAGCAGCGTGGTAAACAGCAAAATGGTCGGGAACGCGGCGAACTCGAGGGTTTTCTGGGTGAACATCGCCACCAGCAGCACCATGATCGACAGCGCGATGTTAAAGGTGAACAGCAAATCAAGCACAAACGCGGGCAGCGGCAGCACCATCATTGACAGGATCATCAGGATAAGTATCGGCCCGGCAAGGATTTGCCATTGCCCGGATTTCATGTTGCCAGGCAGACGCAATGTAGCGAGCAGATTAGCCATCGGTGTTCTTCTCATTCGCAAAGTCCAGTGCTTCTGGCACCGGCAGGTTTTCAGGTTTTTTCGGGATTAATCCGCCCGCCACGCGCCAGCGGCGCAGCTGCCAGACCCAGGCCAGCACTTCCGCTACCGCGGAGTAGAGCTGGCCGGGAATTTGCTGGCCAATTTCAGCGTGCCGATAAAGCGCGCGGGCAAGCGGCGGTGCTTCAAGCACCGGAATACGGTTTTCATTGCCGATTTCACGGATGCGCAAAGCGACAAGGCCGGCGCCTTTGGCCAGCACCTTTGGCGCACTCATTTTTTTCTCATCGTACTGGAGCGCCACCGAGTAGTGCGTGGGGTTGGTGACGATCACGTCGGCTTTCGGCACATCGGCCATCATGCGCCGGCGGGCAATCGCGCGCTGCTGTTGGCGGATACGCCCTTTGACATGCGGATCGCCCTCCTGCTGCTTATATTCGTCGCGAATATCCTGACGGCTCATGCGTAATTTTTTGATATTGGTGAAGATTTGGAAAAATACGTCAAAGCCCACCATCGGCACCAGGCCCAGCACAATCAGCAGGCCGCAGGCCGCCACTATATTCAACGCGTGACGCAGCGCGGCAACGGGCGGTTCGCTCATCAGCCGCATCATATCCGGCCAGTTGTGCAGCAAATACCAGGCGGTGACCGCCCCTACCAGCGTCGCCTTCAGGAAAGCCTTTAGCAGCTCGGCGCCCGCCTGGGCTGAGAACAGGCGCTTAAGGCCGGGCAGCGGGTTAAGCTTGCTGAACTTAAAGGAGATTGATTTACCGCTAAACAGCAGGCCGCCAAGCAGCATCGGCGCGGCTATCGCCACCAGCACCAGCCCGCTCATCAGCGGCAGCAACGCCCACACGGCCTGCTTAATCAGCAGGCTTATCTGATTCACAATCAGCCGCGGGTCGTTAATGATTTTGTGATCGAAGTGCAAACCGGCGGACAGCATGGCGGCAAGACGGCGCGCCAGCGGCTCGCCTCCCATCCAGATGATGCTTAAGCCGGCCAGTACCATCAGCAAAGAGGTTAATTCGCGGGAACGGGGAATCTGCCCGTCCTCACGCGCTTTCTCAAGTCGGTGGGGTGTGGGGGCTTCTGTTTTTTCCTGGTCGCTCTCTTCAGACACCGCATCAGTCTCATGGCCGCAATTTCTACGACAGCATGCCAGAGCGCCGTTGGGCTAATGGAGGGAAAATAAGGGAATTTATGCGTCTGTTTTGGCGTTAAAACCCAGCCACCCTCTTAAGCCTGGCAAAAGAGGGTGATGGGGATTGTCGTGGGATAAACGCAGGCCGTCCGCCGCCTGGTTAAAATCCTAAGCTGTCCAGCAAATCGTCAACCTGGTCCTGACTTGCGACCACGCCTGCGGCGGTGACGTCCATTTGCGGACCATTGAGCAGGCCATCGTTAACGCGTTTAGCGCGCGCGTCCGGCTCCGGCATATTTTCCAGCAGCACCATCAACAGCTGGCGCTCGATCTCCTGGATAACGTCCATCATGCGCTTGATAACCTGACCGGTCAGGTCCTGGAAGTCCTGCGCCATCATGATTTCCAGCAGCTGCGCGTTGGTGAAGCTGGTGTGTTCCGGCACGCCCGAGAGGTACTGACGGGTATCGGTCACCAGCTCTTTCGCATCGCTGAGCTCAATAGGATTTTCGAACCACGCATCCCAGCGTCCGCTCAGGGCTTTCGCGCCGGACTCCAGCTTGTTCTGGTGCGGCTGAGAAAGCTCAACGCAGTTCAGCGCGCGCTCGGCGGCCTGCGCGGTCATCTGCACGACATAGTCCAGGCGATCCCGGGCGTCCGGAATGGCTTCCGCCGCTTCGGCGATCGCCTGATCCAGACCGAGCTCGCGCAGGCTGTCGCGCAGCATGCGGGTCAGGCTGCCAATGCGCGCAATGATATCTGTAGGCGACTGATGTAACTCCATCGCCGGGTTTGTCGATGAGTGCATATGCCCCTCCTTACATGCCAAGCTTTTCGAAGATCTTGCCCAGCTTCTCTTCCAGGGTCGCGGCGGTAAACGGCTTCACAACGTAACCGCTGGCCCCGGCCTGTGCTGCCGCGATGATGTTCTCTTTTTTCGCTTCCGCAGTGACCATCAGCACCGGCATCGCCGCCATGGCGCCATCCGCACGAATGGTTTTCAGCAGCTCAAGGCCGTCCATATTCGGCATGTTCCAGTCGGAGATGACGAAACCAAAACCGCCAGCCTGCAGCTTGTTCAGCGCGTCCACGCCGTCTTCCGCTTCTTCGACGTTGTTAAAACCCAGCTCTTTAAGCAGGTTACGTACGATGCGACGCATGGTAGAAAAGTCGTCTACCACCAAAAATTTAAGCTCTTTGTCTGCCATAAAATCCGGGCTCCTTTGTTAAATACGTATTGCCTGTCCGGCACTAATTTTCGCCAGCATTTGCTGGCTTACCTGGCTTAAATCGACCACTTCGCTGACGCCACCGCTGTTGATGGCCTCACGCGGCATGCCGAACACCACACAACTTGCTTCGTTTTGCGCCAGGGTCCAGGCCCCGGCCTGGTGCATCGCCAGCATCCCGGCGGCACCGTCATTACCCATTCCGGTGAGGATCACGCCCACGGCGTTACGCCCGGCAAATTTCGCCACCGAATGGAACAGCACGTCCACGGCCGGGCGATGCCGGTTCACGGGCGGGCCGTCATGTAATTTGATTTGATAGTTTGCGCCGCTGCGCGACAGCTCCATATGCTTATCACCGGGCGCGATATAGGCGTGACCGGGCAATACGCGTTCGCCGTCCTCTGCTTCTTTCACCGAGATCTGGCACAGCTTATTAAGCCGTTCGGCGAAAGAGCGGGTAAAGCCAGGCGGCATATGCTGCGTAATCAGCACGGCCGGGCTGGAAAGCGGCAGCGGCTGCAACACGTGACGGATAGCTTCCGTGCCGCCGGTAGAAGCGCCGATGGCAATCAGCTTTTCGGAACTCAGCAACGGGCCCGCTTTTAGCTGCGCAGGTGCCGCCGTCGGCGCACGTGCTGCCAGTTTTGCTTTCGCTGCGGTACGGACTTTTTCGGCAATCATTTCGCTGTAGGCGAGCATGCCTTCACGAATACCCAGCTGCGGCTTGGTGACGAAATCTATCGCGCCCAGTTCCAGGGCGCGCAGCGTCACCTCCGAGCCTTTCCCGGTCAGTGACGACACCATTACCACCGGCATCGGACGCAGGCGCATCAGCTTTTCAAGGAAGTCCAGGCCGTCCATGCGCGGCATCTCCACGTCCAGCGTCAGCACGTCCGGGTTGAATTTTTTAATCAGATCGCGAGCGACCAGCGGGTCCGGCGCCGTGGCAACCATTTCCATGTCGCTGTGACTGTTAATAATTTCTGTCATGATCTGGCGCATCAGGGCGGAGTCATCAACGGACAGCACTCTTATTTTTGTCATGATCTTTCCTTACTCAGCCCGTACACCGTCTGACCACGCAGCCAGAACTCACGACTGAGGTTGCTGAAATTCTCTGAATGTCCGGCAAACAGTAATCCGCCCGGTTTTAACAGGGGTACAAAGCGGCTCAAAATGTCCTGCTGTGTCGTTTTATCAAAATAAATCATGACATTACGACAGAAAATCGCATCAAAGGGTCCCGGCACCGGCGCCTGTTTATCCAGCAGGTTTATGGTGGCGAATTCAATGTGGTTGGCCAGTTCGCTCCTGACCCTTACCAGCCCTTCGTGCGGGCCGGTTCCACGCATGAAATAGCGCTGCATCTGCTGAGGAGAGAGCGTTTTCAGCTCCTCCTGGCGATAAACGCCGCTTTGCGCCTTCTCTAATACCTGGGTGTCAATATCGCTGGCAAACACCTTCCAGCGGCCCGGCGCCATGCCTAACACATCGGCAAGCGTAATGGCGATGGAGTACGGCTCTTCCCCGGTGGAAGCCGCGGCGCTCCAGATGCGATACTCACCGTTGCGCTTGCGCGCATGGTCCGCGAGCACCGGAAAATGGTGGCCTTCGCGGAAAAACGCCGTCAGGTTAGTGGTCAGCGAATTGACGAACGCCTGCCACTCCGCGCTGTTGGCGTTGGACTCCAGCATGCCCAGGTAGCGACCAAAATCATCAAGCCCTAAGGTACGCAGGCGGCGAACCAGGCGGTTGTAAACCATATCCCGCTTGTGGTCCGCCAGCACAATCCCTGCGCGTTGGTATATCAATTGACATATCCGACGAAAATGCGTGTCGGACAGCGGTAGACGCTGTGTCATCTGTAACATTAATGACGTTTGTCCGTTGGACAGGGGTGATGTCATAGCGCCTTCTCAGTCACAATCAGGGGGTGGCCAGCACCCCGGAGGTTTCGATTTCCCCGGTTTCACGTTGATCTGCAACGTTTGCCAGTTTAAACACAGAGACTACACCGGTTAAGTGTTCAGCCTGGTTGGCCAGGGCATCGGTTGCGGCCGCCGCTTCTTCTACTAAGGCGGCGTTTTGCTGCGTCACCTGATCCATCTGGCTTACTGCCTGAGCGACCTGCTCAATTCCCCGGCGCTGTTCATCCGACGCCGAAGCAATTTCTCCCATAATGTCGTTTACCTGCGTTACGGAACGCACGATTTCAGCCATCGTGGTGGCTGCCGAATCCACCAGCTGCGAGCCCTGCTGCACCCGGTCAACGGACTCTTCGATCAGCACTTTGATCTCTTTCGCCGCCTGGGCGCTGCGGCTTGCCAGGTTGCGTACTTCACCTGCCACCACCGCAAAGCCGCGTCCCTGCTCGCCGGCGCGCGCGGCCTCTACGGCCGCGTTCAGCGCCAGAATATTGGTCTGGAAGGCGATGCCGTCGATAACGCTTGTGATATCGCCGATTTTCTGCGAGCTGCCGGCGATCTCATGCATGGTGCGAGCCACGTTCGCCGCCTGTTGTCCGCCCTGCTTCGCGGTATCCGCGGCGCTGCGGGAAAGCTGTGCGGCCTGGCGG
>NZ_RCAA01000057.1:280916-282279 GCF_003628475.1 Enterobacter sp. R1(2018)
CAGATCGTTGTTGCCGGCCGCGATTTCGGCAATCCCGGTATGCATGGCGCTGCTGCCGGCACGCACTTCGGTCACCGTCCCTTTGAGCGACTCCTGCATGTTTCTCAGGCTGTGAAAAATCTCCGAGATTTCGTTGCGTCCGAAGACGGCGACGGGCTTCGCCAGATCCCCGGCCGCAATGCGGTCAAAGTGGTTACGCACAATCGCCAGCGGCTGCACGATCATCTTGCGCGACCAGGCGAGGGAGCCCAGCAGCATCAGGATGGCAATCACCGTCACGCTGCCAAAAATTACCGCGGAGATGTGATAGTTTTTCTGACTGTCGCCGCTGGCCTCGGCCACGATATCGTTGATGCTTTGCTGCCAGGCGTTGAAGTTAGCGTCAAAAATATCCTGCGATTTCTGCACCGGCGCGCTCAGGAAATCGGAAAGCTGATTGCTCTCAAGCCAGGTGGACTGATGCTGTAAATCATCGCGATAGGCGGCGTAGCTCTGCTTCGTTGACGCCATCATCTCCTCGCCTTCCTTGCTGGTCGGCGGGATTTCCATAAACTGGTTGAACAGCATATCGGCCTGCTTGAGGCTGCCGCGCGCGTTCGCCATCAGACGTTTAATATCCTCCGGCGGATAGCTCAGCGCGGTCAGCGTACCGGCACGGCTTAAGGCGGTGCTGGCCTGCAACAGGGCCGCACGGCTTTGGGTTAACGTATCCCGCTGTTGGTTACTTGCCTCGACCATCCTGAGGTTTTGAAAATCATTACGAAAAGCCCAGAAGGACAAGCCATTACTGCCAATCTGCAGCAGGCCGCAGAGGATCAAAATCAAAAACAGACTGGTCGAAATTCGGATACGGTTTAACATCAAAGCTTTCCTCGGCCGGCACGTCTGCCGGCGTTCATTAGTGGTCAGAAAGGGTGATTAGAATGTTTCCCAGTTATCGTCCCCGCCGGCGACGGCTGGTTTGCGCGAAGACAAATTTGTGGCGCTGGCCGTAGCGACGGCGACAGGCGCGGCGTTACTACGCGGCTCGGCTCCTTTAGTGTTCAGACGAAACGCGGCGACGGACTGGGTAAGCAGGCTGGCCTGCGCTTCCAGGGCCGCCGCGGCAGAGGCGGACTCTTCCACCAGCGAGGCGTTCTGCTGGGTAACGCGATCCATTTCTGAAACGGCAAGCGCCACCTGGTCGATACCGCGGCTTTGCTCATCGGAAGCGGAAGCGATTTCCCCCATGATGTCCGTTACGCGCGTTACGGCGCTGACGATATCGCTCATGGTTTCCCCGGCGCTTTCCACCAGCACGGAGCCGGTATCCACGCGGGAGACGGAATCTTCAATCAGGGATTTGATTTCTTTGGCGGCCTGC
>NZ_RCAA01000057.1:282372-286969 GCF_003628475.1 Enterobacter sp. R1(2018)
CGACCCGGCGATTTCGTGCATGGTTTTCACCACGCCGTCGACGACCTTCCCGCCGCGGGAAGCCGTTTCGGAGGCGCTTAACGCCAGCTGGGAAGCCTGGCGGGCATTCTCGGCGTTCTGCTTCACGGTAGCGGTAAGCTGCTCCATGCTGGCGGCGGTTTCCTCAAGCGAGGCGGCCTGCTGCTCGGTGCGCGATGACAAATCGTTATTGCCCGCGGCAATTTCAGTCGCGCCGCTGTAAATGGCGTCGGAACCTTCGCGGACGCTGCCGACGGTGTTAATCAGCGCCTGCTGCATATGGCGGACGCTGGCCGTAAGCTCGCTTATCTCGTTGCGGCCCTGCGCAACGATATTTTCCGTCAGGTTGCCGCTGGCGATTTCACGGATATGGCCGATGACGATAGACAAAGGTTTCAGCAGAATATTGCGTATGCCGAACCACACCAGCACGATGACCGCGGCAAGGGCTAAGGCGAGGCCGCCCATCTGCCATTTGGCAAAGCTGTAATCGGCGTTGCTGGTGAGGTAAGTCTGCTCGTAGTTGCTTTCATTAAGGGCCAGATACTGCTGGAAGGCTTTCTCAAGAGCGTTTTGCAGCCCCTGGGTCGGCTGGGCGAAATAGGCGTCCAGGTTCCCGCTTTCCAGATAGCCAATCAGCTCGCTGAGCGCCTGATGATAATTCTGGTAATCAGCATCAATGCTTTTCACCACCGCGTCCATTTCCGGGGAAACGGACGGCACCTGCCGGAAGATCGCGTAGTGCTTCCCTGACTCGGCAAGCGTCGCCTTCGCGCTGTTGAGCAAGTCGGTTTTGGCCGCGCTCTGGCCGTTGCTGGCGTCCAGCAGGGCGCGAGCCGACGAACGGCTGAGGTTAATGCGCGTTTGCAGCATCAGATCCCAGGCATAGTGCAGCTCGGATTGTTGAACGCGTAACTCACGGGTAATTCTGGAGTTATCGTTATTATCTTTTAAAGCGTTAAAAAACATTCCGCCCGACATGAGCTGCAGCAGGGCAAACACTACCAGCACCATCATCAGCATGGTGACAACGCGAATACGGTTCAACATATAACACCCTATGAATGACTTGTTATCAGGGTTATCGGCATGCGCCTGGGGAACTTTACGTGAAATTAGGATGAGTCTTATTTGCTCGCTAAGGGGGGTAAAACAACAAAGACAATAAAAAGTAAAAAATTGTTGAATCTGCCGACGCTTTGCTTCAGTTTATTGCCTGCACATTTGTTGGACAATTATAAAAAAAGCATAGCGCTCAACAAGTTGCGTATTTGTTAATCTTAATCATCACAGGGGTTATTACGTAATTGGCAAGCTCAAACAAACTCACGTTATTCATTATCTTATTTATGATCGCGGGCATTCTTAGCGGGGCGGCAATCCATGAATACGCCGCCGCCGACACCGTGAAAAACTACGCCGACAACATCACGCTGTTTACCGATATTTTCCTTCGCTTAATCAAAATGGTTATCGCCCCGCTGGTATTCAGCACGCTAACCGTCGGCATTATGCGCATGGGCGAAACCGCCACCATTGGCCGCGTAGGCGGCAAAGCAATGGTGTGGTTTGTCTCTTCTTCGGTGCTGTCTATCCTTGTGGGGCTGTTCATCGTCACGCTGCAGCATCCGGGCGCCGGCATGAACCTGCAAATTCCGCAGGGCGACGTGCAGACCGGTCTCGCGGTCAGCCGTATGTCGCTGAAAAGCTTTATCGCCCATGCCTTCCCTACCAGCATCGCCGGTGCGATGGCAAACAACGAAATTTTGCAGATCGTGGTGTTCTCGCTGTTCTTCGGCATCGCGGGCGCTTCGCTTGGCGAGAAGTTTAATGCTCCGCTGGTCGCCGCGCTGGACGTGGTTTCGCACATTATGCTGAAGGTGACGGGCTATGTGATGTATGTCGCCCCGCTGGCCATTTTCGCGGCTATCTCCTCGGTTATCGCCACGGAAGGGCTGGGTATTTTGCTTAACTACGCCTCCTTTATCGGCGGCTATTATCTGGCGATAGTGCTGACCTGCATGGTGCTGATTAGCGTCGGCTATATGGTGCTTAAAGGCGATATCTTCCGCCTGCTGGCGATGCTTAAAGATCCTGTTCTGGTGGCCTTCACCACCAGCAGTTCCGAAGCGGCCTACCCTAAAACGCTCGATCAGCTCACCCGCTTCGGCTGTTCGCGCAACATCGCCTCGTTCGTGCTGCCGATTGGCTATTCGTTCAACCTGGTCGGGTCGATGGTGTACTGCTCCTTTGCCTCGATGTTTATCGCCCAGGCTTACAATATCCACCTCTCCTTCTCGGAAATTGTGGTGCTGATGCTAACCCTGATGCTGGCTTCCAAAGGTATTGCCGGGGTGCCGCGCTCGGCGTTAGTGGTGCTGGCGGCGACCATTCCGAGCTTTAACATTCCCGTGGCGGGCATTCTGCTGCTGATGGGTATCGACCATTTCCTCGACATGGGCCGCTCCGCCATCAACGTGCTGGGCAACGGCGTCGCCACGGCGATGCTGTCGAAAAACGAAGGATTGCTGGAAGAGACGGCTGCGGTTGGCGAAGAGATAGAGGCTTAACTGCGGCGTTTACAGGGCGGATGGCGCAGGCCGTCCGCCCGACGAGATGACAGGGTGGATAAACGATGCGTCATCCACCGCTAAAGTGACCTAGGCTACGCGGCTGGTTGCCACGTCGACCAGCGCCATTTCTTCGCTGTTCAGCAGCTTCTCAATGTTCACCAGAATCAGCATGCGATCGCCGAGCGCGCCAAGGCCGGTCAGGTATTCGGTTGAAAGCGTGACGGCGAATTCCGGCGCCGGGCGAATCTGCTCGGCAGTCAGCGACAGCACGTCAGAAACGCCGTCCACTACGATGCCGACCACGCGCTGGCCGAGATTGAGTACGATAACCACGGTGTTTTCGTTGTACTCAACGTCGCTCTGAGCGAACTTCACGCGCAGATCGAGGATCGGCACTATTACGCCGCGCAGGTTGGTGACGCCCTTAATGAATGCCGGAGTGTTGGCAATACGGGTAACCTGGTCGTAGCCGCGGATCTCCTGCACCTTCAGGATGTCGATACCATACTCTTCGTCGCCGAGAGTAAACACCAGGAACTCCTGACCGGACGGCTCGCCGGTCAATTTTGTCACATTGGTTAATGCGTTCATTTGCGTACCTATTTTTTAATCTTGCAGGATCAGGCGGCGGTGCCGGCCAGACGTTGTTCACGATTTAAGTTTTGCAGCGCGGACACATCAACAATCAGCGCGACGCTGCCGTCGCCAAGAATGGTGGCGGCAGAAATGCCCGGCACTTTGCGATAGTTGCTTTCGAGGTTCTTCACCACAACCTGATGCTGCCCAATCAGCTGATCGACCAGCAGCGCGTAGCGGCGGCCCGCGCTTTGCAGGATAACCACGATGCCCTGCGTGGCTTCGGTTTTCGCCCCTTCCACATCGAAGAGTTTCCACAGCTCGACCAGCGGCAGGTATTCGCCGCGCACTTCAAGCACGCGCTCGCCGCCCGCTAACGGATGCAGATCGTCATCTTTCGGCTGCAGGGACTCCATTACCGCGTTCAGCGGCAGAATAAACACCTCATCGGCAACCTTAACGGACATACCGTCAAGAATGGCAAGCGTCAGCGGCAGCAAAATGCGGATGGTGGTGCCGCTGCCTGCTTTGGACTGGATCTCAACGTGGCCGCCCATTTCCTGGATGTTTCTTTTCACCACGTCCATGCCCACGCCGCGTCCGGAAACGTCGGTCACCTGCTCGGCGGTGGAGAAGCCCGGCGCGAAGATCAGCATGCCGACCTCGTCGTCAGACATGTTTTCGTTCACCGCCATCCCCTGCGAAAGCGCTTTCGCAAGGATACGCTCGCGGTTCAGACCGGCGCCGTCATCAATCACTTCGATGCAGATGTTGCCGCCCTGGTGTTCTGCGGACAGCGTCAGATTGCCGACTTCAGATTTACCGGCGGCGCGACGTTTTTCCGGCGACTCGATGCCGTGATCGAGACTGTTACGCACCAGGTGCGTTAACGGATCGATAATGCGTTCAATCAGGCTTTTATCCAGTTCGGTAGAGCTGCCCAGCAGGGTCAGTTCCACCTGCTTGTTCAGTTTACCGGCCAGATCGCGCACCAGGCGCGGGAAGCGGCTGAAAACGTACTCCATCGGCATCATACGAATCGACATTACCGATTCCTGCAAATCACGCGCGTTGCGCTGCAGCTGCCCCATGCTGGTGATCAGCTCGCCGTGGTTAACAGGATCAAGCTCGTTAGAACGCTGGGCCAGCATCGACTGGGTAATCACCAGTTCGCCCACCAGGTTAATCAGCTGGTCGACCTTTTCCACCGCCACGCGAATGCTGGTGGATTCAGCTACGCGCGCCGCGGGTTTCTCCGCGCGGGCGACAGGTTTTGCCGCCGGTGCCGCCACTTCGGCTACCGCCGCAGCCTGGGCCGCAACGGCAACCGGAGCCGTTTCGGCAACCACTTCCACCACCGCAGCGCTCGCCGCCAGCGGCAGGAACTCAATCTGCTCGGGTTCAATAACAAAGCACAGCACGGCGGTAAT
>NZ_RCAA01000057.1:287011-293409 GCF_003628475.1 Enterobacter sp. R1(2018)
AGCCGGCGCCTCATTTTCAACCACGGTCAGCTTCGCAGGCGCGACGGCCGCTTCGCCTTTGGCCTCAAGTGCCAGCTGGCGCAGCGCTTTACAGATATAGTCAAAGCTCTGAGCGTCAGGTTCCGTTGAGCTTTTATAGGCATCCAGCTGTTCTTGCATAATATCTTTGGTTTCCAAAAACAGGTTGATAATGTCGGTATTAAGTTGCATTTCGCCGCGACGGGCCTCGTCGAGCAGGTTTTCCATCAAATGGGTGGTTTCCTGCAGGATGGAGAAGCCAAAGGTGCCGGCGCCTCCTTTTATCGAGTGGGCTGCGCGGAATATGGCGTTCAGCTGCTCTGAATCTGGCGCTTCGGGAACCAGGTCCAGCAGGTGTTGTTCCATATCAGCCAATAGCTCGTCGGCTTCGTCAAAAAATGTCTGGTAAAAATCGCTGATATCCATGCTCACGCTATCACCTCGTACCTGGTTGTGGCGGTAAAGTGGACTGCGCCGGAGCCACGGCAGCAGGTTCTTTCAGAGTGCTCAACGGTTGATTGTCGCTCTCTGCGTTTTCATGCACGATGGCTTGTTCGGCTTGTTTATTTAGCACCAGCAAACTGATGCGACGGTTTATGGCATCTTCCGGCCCACGGTCGGTAACGCGCATCGTGGAGGCCATGCCCACCACGCGCAGCACCTTGCCGTCGGTCAATCCGCCGTATATCAGCTCGCGACGGGAAGCGTTCGCACGATCGGCGGAAAGCTCCCAGTTGCTGTAGCCGCGTTCGCCCATGGCGTACGGCAGATCGTCGGTATGGCCGGAGAGGCTAATCTTGTTCGGAATGTCATTAAGCAGCGGCGCGATGCTGCGCAGAATGTCGCGCATGTAAGGCTCGACTTCCGCGCTGCCGTTTTTAAACATCGGACGGTTCTGGCTATCGATAATCTGAATGCGCAGCCCCTCCTGCACCAGGTCGATTTGCAGATGCGGACGCAGCGCCCGCAGCTTCGGATCGGCCTCAATAAGCTGATCGAGCTGATCGCGCAGGCGTTTAAGACGGCTGGTCTCCATGCGTTTTTTCAGCTCGTCGATGTCCGGATTTTTTTTCACTTCGCCCTGCTGTTGGGTGACGTCATCGCCGCCGCCGGGAATCGGACTTGAGCTGTCGGCGATGCGCTGCCCGCCGGTTATCGCGGCGCTTAACGGGGTTTTAAAATAGTCGGCAATCTGCGCCAGCTCTTTGGGACTGGAGATGGAAATCAGCCACATCACCAGAAAGAACGCCATCATGGCGGTCATAAAATCCGCATAGGCAATCTTCCAGGAGCCGCCGTGGTGTCCGCCACCGTGGCCTTTGTGCTTGCGCCGTCTTACGACAACGATGGGATGGGCCTGATTCTTCATACTTCTTCTTCCGTGGCGCGCGCCTGAGCGTTCGGCGAGCGGACGGCACGGACGTGTTCTTCAAGCTCGACGAAAGAGGGACGCTCGCTGGAATAGAGGGTTTTACGGCCAAACTCAACGGCGATCGGCGGCGCGTAGCCGTTGAGGCTTGAAAGCAGCGTCACTTTGACGCACTGCATCATCTTGGTGGTTTCCGCGCTTTTCTGACGCAGCACGGTTGCCAGAGGGGAAATAAACCCGTAGGCCAGCAGAATGCCGAGGAAGGTGCCCACCATCGCATGCGCAATCAGCCCGCCCAGCTCGGCCGCCGGCCTGTCGGCTGAGGCCAGGGCATGCACCACGCCCATAACCGCCGCGACAATACCGAATGCGGGCAGCGAATCGCCCATTAACGCAAGGCTGTTTGCCGGTATTTCCGCTTCGCTTTCGTGGGTTTCAATTTCTTCGTCCATCAGGGCTTCGATTTCGAAAGTATTCATATTTCCGCTGATGATCAGACGCAAATAGTCAACGATAAAATCAAGCATCGTGGCGTCGGCTAAAATACGCGGATAGCTGGCAAAAATTTCGCTTTCTTTAGGATTTTCAATGTCGCGCTCAAGAGAAAACATTCCCTGCTGACGAGATTTCGCCATCAGGCGATAAAGCAGCGCCATTAAATCCATATACATGCTTTTGGTGTATTTCGAGCGGCGAAACAGCAGCGGCAGCGCCTTCAGCGTGCCTTTAATCGCTTTACCATTGTTGCCCACGATAAATGCACCAATACCCGCGCCACCTATAATGACAAACTCCGCGGGCTGATAGAGCGCCCCCAGGTGACCACCGGTCATCATATAGCCGCCGAATACTGTCCCGAGTACAACCAGGTAACCTATTAATATCAACACGAGTCAGTCCTTCTGCTGTGGTGTGTGGCGAGGACTTACAGGAAAGCGGCTTCAAAGCGGCCTTGCGCAGGGCAAAAAAAAGCAGCGGTAATTGCTTACCGCTGCTGGAATGCTCGTACACACAAAGCCTGTTAAATGGCCTGTTCTACCTGTTCATCCAGCAGTTGTGGAATAATATCGGCAGCGTTTGCAGAAAGTTTACGTCTTTTTACCGCTCGTGATGGCGGCTGGCACAAGCTACAGGCGAAGCTGCCTGGCGGCTGGTGGGCATGGGTAATAAAATTGCCGCCACAGCAGTTGCAGCGGCTTAGCTGGAGCATTCCGCTTTCAACAAACCGCACCAGCGTCCAGGCGCGGGTCAGCGCCAGAAGCGGGCCATCGGCCTGTGAAGGACACTGTTCCAGATACAAACGGTAGGCTTTAATAACGGCATCGACGCCGCCGCATTGTCCGCTACGTAACAGGAATTGCCATGCGTTGCAGAACATCGACGCGTGAATATTCTGCTCCCATGTCATAAACCAATCCGTGGAGAAAGGCAGCATACCCTTCGGCGGTGGACTGCCGCGCAGCTCTTTATAAAGTTTTATCAAACGACCGCGGCTAAGCTGCGTTTCGCTTTCGAGCATCTGCAGCCTGGCGCCCAGCGTGATGAGCTCCATCGCTAACTGTATGTCGCGTGCTTCCTGGACAATGCTTTTTTCGCTCATTTTGTTACGCCCTTTTTTTCTTAGGTGCCTCGTCGCTGACTGACACCTCATTTAATAGGCGGGTGGATAACAAAATACCCGTATGAATTTGTTGTAAATCATCCACACGCGAGTCCTGCGTTAAGCGAGTAATAGTCTGGTTATCACTAAAACGGAACTGACAAATCAGCTGATTGGTCTCCGCTAATTTCACCATTTGTGGCAGCGTTAATTCCCTTAAGGTGTTAGCCATATCTTCGCCGACGCCTAACCGAAACATCGCCGAAGCTTTATCTTGACTAATAAGCCTTTGTGCAAGCAGTAAATAGGACAAATTAATGTCGTAAATATGTTTTAGCAACTCGGATGTATGCATTTTTCCCATCCAGAATAACCAACTATTATTGTATGCGGTTAAACCGCACCCCGTGATGTCGCCGGGTAAACCCGGTAAAAGTGAAGCAAACGTTAAGGCCAAAAATGCATTAGTTGATGTCGTGCTCCGCCGGCGGCCCTGCCAGGTAAAATCACAGCCTTTAGGCTGTCAGAATGCGTAACGTCTTTCTCAGCTTTCTTACAAAAAACTAAGATTTTTCCTAATTCGCGCAAACTCTACTCGTAGGACATAGCACATACAATGCAGCCAGCCGCGATTTTAGAATTTATGTGACGTAGATCACATAAATTTATCCTATATAACGGGCAAAACCATCAGCCGGGCTTTTCAATTGACCATTTTTTAGGCAAATCAGGAATTTCCGGCGCTGCGACCGGGGAATAGCTTCACTTTTGAACAACAATCTGGTGACTTTTCAACTAGTTCCTTTTTTTTGCTAAATTCAAAAGTGTTAACCAGATCACGCTTCGCCGCGCGACAAGAGATTAAATTTATAGTTATCAAACGGTTATATTAAATCATTTTTGAACTTTACCCCCTAATGACCATTACAGATGCGCTAGTTTACAAAGGTTACTATCGCATTTTGGCATTAAAAATAATTCTAAAGTTGGATGGTTTATTGGCGCATTTCTGTTAGTCAGATATGTTGCAAATTCATTACATAAGAATAACTGAACTATTTTCATGAGCAGGCTCACATTTCTTACGGTTACTGTCGTTGCGTCAATGTTAAAACTAGAGTATGAGATGCTTAAGCACAGGGCCCAGGGCGCTACAGGAGGTTGAGATGAGTTATACGCACGTGTTGGTTGCCGTTGCCGTTACACCGGAAAGCCATCGGTTGGTACAAAAGGCCGTTTCTATAGTTAAACCCGTCAACGGGCGTATCTCTTTGATAACCCTGGCTTCCGATCCGGAAATCTACAACCAGCTCGCCGCGCCGATGATGGAAAATTTGCGCGAGCTGATGCTCGAAGAGACAAGGCTTTTTCTGGACGAACTTACGGATAAGGCGGGATATCCCATTGAGAGCACCGTAATTGCGACGGGCGAACTCAGCGAGCATATTCTGGCGGTGTGTGAGAAACAGGATGTGGATTTAGTGGTCTGCGGCAACCACAATCAGGGCTTTTTCAACAAAGCGATTTGTTCTGCAAAAGCGGTGGTTGCGTCGAGTAAAATTGATGTGCTGCTGGTGCCGCTGGTTTGAAAAGAGACGGTGATTTTACGCTTTTCTCCCGCCAAATAGCGCGTTAAAACGGGTAGCGTGATCGCTACCCGTTATTTATAACATCATGCCAGTTTTGGAAAAGTCGCCACTTTCTGCTGCAGGTGCGACGCATCGCTACGCGGCGTTACCTGCTTTAAATCGTCCACGAACCTCTCCTGCCAGTGGTTAATGTCGTTGCGGCAAATCACTTCCATCATTTCGCTGTGACGAGAAATTCGTTCGGCCAACGGCATGGTTAACGCCCTGTCGAGCGCGCTGGCCACGTCGTCCCGATCGTAAGGGTTAACAATTAGCGCCGAGGTCAATTCATTAGCCGCACCGGCGAATTTCGACAATACCAGCACGCCTGGGTTGGCCGGATCCTGAGCGGCAACATACTCTTTTGCCACCAGATTCATCCCGTCACGCAGCGGCGTAACCAGCCCGACTTCGGCATAGCGGAAGACCTTCATCAGCAGTTTGCGGTCAAAGTGCTGATTGAGATAATAAAGCGGCGTCCAGCCCAGCTGACCGTATTTGCCGTTGATGCGTCCGGCTTCGGTTTCCAGCTGGTGACGAATATCCTGATAGGCCTGCACGTCGCCGCGTGAGGTGGGCGCAATCTGGGTATAGCGAATTTTGCCATGGTGCTGCGGATAGTTTTCCAGCAGCGCCTCAAAGGCGAGAAATCGCTCCGGCAGCCCTTTTGAATAATCAAGACGCTCAACGGAGAATATGTTCTTGATATTGCCCAGCTCCGCTTTGAGCTGTACCAGCTTCGGCGGCAGCGGCCCTTTGGCGTTCTGCGCAATCTCTTCCGGCTCAATGCCGATCGGATAAACTTCCGTACGGAAGGTTTTGCCGAAGGCCTGGTGCTGATGCTTACCTTTATTTTCAAGGCGCGTCATGCTCGCAACGCAGTCGAGGAACGCCAGGCGGTCGTTTTCGGTCTGGAAGCCCAGCAGATCGTAATCGCACAGCGCTTCAATCAGCTCTTCATGCGGCGGCAGCGCGTTAAACACTTCCGGCGTTGGGAAAGGAATATGCAAGAAGAAGCCGATGCGGTTATTAAGCCCCTGCTTGCGGCATTCGGAAGCAAACGGCAGCAGGTGATAATCGTGAATCCACAGAATATCGTCGTCTTCCACCAGCGGTTTAAGCTTGTTCGCCAGCAGCGTATTCACCCGCGTATAGCCCTCCCAGGCTTCACGCTGGAAATCAACCAGATCAAGACGATAGTGGAAAGCCGGCCACAGGACCGCGTTAGAAAACTGCAGATAATATTGTTCGTAATCTTCCTCACACAGGTTAAATGAAGCCCACGTGATATTGTCCCGCGTAACCTTTTGCAGCGGCGCATCGGGATCGCCGATCTCCCCACTCCAGCCAAACCACAGCCCGCCCGCCGCCTTCAGGGCGCCTAAAATCCCTACGGCCAACCCGCCGGCCCCGGCTTTCTTGTCATCTGGTGGTGCAATGCGATTAGAGACTACTACTAAGCGACTCATAATCTTCTCCCCGTAAAGTTTCTGTCTTTTGTTGTTGTTCTATATGGTGCGTAAGTTTGCCCAGCCAGTGATAAACCATCCTGACGTTGGCGAGGCGATATGTTGCAAGGGTGTCTCCCGCACCGACTTTGACCGTCACTCCTCCCAGAGCGTTAACCTGCTTGAATCCGGCTTCGTCGGTAAGGTCATCGCCAATAAAGACCGGCGTGCGGCCTTTAAACGGCGCTTCCTGCATAAAGGCTTGAATAGCGGCCCCTTTATTAATGCCCAGCGGTTTGAGCTCCACGACGCATTTCCCCGGCTGCAAAGCCAGC
>NZ_RCAA01000057.1:293505-301962 GCF_003628475.1 Enterobacter sp. R1(2018)
AAGCGCGAAGGCCATGCCTTTGGCCTCAAGCTCGGTGCCCGGCAGCAGCGCCAGCGCGTCGGTAAGTTCCTGGTGCAGCGTTTTAACCAGCGGTGCCGGCAGCGTCACGACATGGGTTTTATCATTGATATCGCGGCGCTCCGCTCCATGAACTCCCGCCAGAGGGAAATGGAATGGCGTGGCGAGCTTATCCAGCTCGGCCATGGAACGCCCTGAGATCAATGCCAGCGCCCCATCACTCATCACGGACATTTTCTGCAGCAGGGTGCGAACCGCGGCCGGGATATAAACCTGGTCCGGGTGCGGTTTGATTTCAGCCAGAGTACCATCGAGGTCAAAGAAAAAGGCAAGATTGCCGGAAAGTAAAGGCGGTACAGATACGACTTCAGCCACCTGTGGCTCCTCCTTAAATGGGTGAAATTATTCACCGATCCGATAACTTAAAATTAATATTAGCCATGTAAGTATAGACAGGCAGACCAGTGTCGCAATTTTATAAGATAAATCGCCAGCCCTGATGGGGACTGGCGTTGCGATTAGGAGGAGTCTGAAGCGGACGGTGAAAAAGCGTTATACGCTGCGTTTGGCCTTCTGTTTGTAGCGGTCGAAAATCACCGCCGCCAGCAGGATCATGCCGCGCACCACGTACTGCGAGAAGGGGGAGATATTCAGCAGGTTCATGGCGTTTTCCACCGTGCCGAGAATCAGAATGCCCGCCACTACGTAGGAGATTTTGCCGATGCCGCCCTTAAGCGAAACGCCGCCCAGCACGCAGGCTGAAATCACGATCAGCTCATAGCCGATCGAGGTCATCGGCTGGCCGCTGGTCATGCGCGAGGCGAGGATAATACCCGCCGCGGCGGAAACCAGTCCCGAGAGCACGAAGATAATAATTTTGGTGCGCACGACCGGCACGCCCGCAAGCCGCGCCGCCTCTTCATTGCCGCCAATCGCCAGCGTATTGCGCCCAAAGGTTGTTTTATTGAGCAGGAAGCCAAAGATAATCAGGCATCCCACCGTCAGCCAGATCGGCGCAGGCAGGCCGAACCAGTTGGCGTAGCCGAGCGTAAAGAAACGCTCGTCTTCGATGCCCACGGCTTTACCGTCAGAGATGATATAGGCCAGCCCGCGCACGATTTGCATGGTGGCAAGGGTTGTTATCAACGCGTTTATTTTCAGCCGGGCGATAACAAAGCCGTTCACCAGGCCGCTTAACACGCCGAGCAGCAAGCCTGCCGCGACGCCGATCCACAGGCTTTCGGTCATGTTGATGACCACGGCGGTGGTCACGCCCGCGCAGGCAATAACCGACGCCACGGACAGGTCGAAATCACCCGAGGCCAGGCAGAATAGCATGCCGCAGGCCACCATGCCGGACATCGAAATAGCAAGCCCCAGCCCCTTCATGTTGACGAAGGAGGAGAAGTTGGGCACGAAGATCGCGCAGCCGATAAACAGCACCGCGAACACCACCAGCATGCCGTAGTTATCCCAGATGCGCTCCAGGCTTAACGTCGACCTGCGCGCGCCGCAGGATGCCGCTCCCGGCGCGTCGGATTTAGTTAATGATGACATTTTGTTCCCCTTACTCATGCTGCACTCGCACTGGTTTTAGGCATCGCCAGACTCAGCGCCTGCTGCTCGCTGGCCTCGCCATGCAACAACTCGCCGGCAATTTCCCCTTCACGCATCACGATGATGCGGTCCGCAAGGCCCAGCACTTCGGGCAAATCGCTCGACGCAAAAAGCACCGCCACGCCCTGGGCCGCAAGGGCGTAAATGACGTTGTAAATTTCATGCTTCGCGCCGACGTCGATGCCGCGCGTAGGTTCGTCAAGCAGGCAGATTTTCATCTCTTCAGACAGCCAGCGGCCCAGGATGGCCTTTTGCTGATTGCCGCCGGAAAGGTTCATGATTAGCTGCTCCGCAGAGGGCGTTTTAATATTCAATGCGCGAATGCGCGCGGCGGCGTTCTCATTCTCCCACTGGTTATTAATCAGGCAGCCCGCGCTGATATGCTTGCGCCGCGCGCTGATATTGATATTGTCCCGCACCGAATGGACTGGGATGATGCCGTCGGCCTTACGGTCTTCCGGGCAAAGCATCATCCCGGCGCGAATGGCGTCGCCGGGTTTATGGATGGCGATAGCTTTGCCGTCAATCCACACCTGCCCGTCCGTAATGCGCGTGCCCCCGAACAACCCTTTCATCAGCTCGCTGCGCCCGGCGCCCACCAGGCCAAACAGCCCAACGATTTCGCCGCTGCGCACGTTAAGAGAGATCGGCATGCGCACGCCCGGCGCCTTCACCTCCTGTAGCCGCAGCCGTTCCGGGCCATGCTCGCGAGGCTGCCAGCCGTAGATATCGCCCAGGTCGCGCCCTACCATGGCCTGCACCAGCGAATCGTGATTTACCTGCTGCATATCATCGAAGGTGCGCACATAGCGTCCGTCTTTGAAAACGGTGATCGCATCGCTTAGCGCAAAGATCTCTTCCATGCGATGCGAGACATAAATAATCACCCGCCCTTCCGCGCGCAGCTCTCGAATCACGCGGAAGAGATTGTCGATTTCACGGCGAGAAAGAGAACTGGTGGGCTCATCAAAGGCGATAACCTTCGCGTTGCGGGCGAGCGCCTTGGCGATTTCCACCATCTGCCACTGCCCGATAGAGAGGTACTTAAGAGGCGTCTGGGGATCGATATCCAGCCCCAGATGCTCAAGCTGCAGCCGCGCTTCGTAATTGAGCAAAGCGCGGTTCACAAAGCCGGCCCTTTGCGGGATCTGGCCGAGGTAAATATTCTCGGCGACCGACATTTCCGGCACCAGATGCAGCTCCTGATAGATGATGGCCACGCCTGCGTTTAGCGCCGCCGTGGCGTCACTGAACGCAACCTCTTCGCCGCGCAAAATGATGCTGCCCTGGCTTGGAGCGTAGTTCCCGCTGAGGATCTTCAGCAGCGTGGATTTACCCGCGCCGTTTTCTCCCATCAGCGCGTGCACCTGTCCGGCATAGCAGTCGAAGCTGATATCCTGGAGCGCCTTCACGCCGGGGAAGGTTTTGCCGATACCACGAAAAGAGAGATACGGGGTTTGTGGTTGCATGATTTACCCTTTACCTGATGTCGGAAAGCGGCCTGCGCTTGCCCGACCTATGTTCCGGATTGCGTAAGGCGGTATTGTCGTAGGGTGAATAAGCGATAGCGCCATCCACCCCGTTGATTACTTACCGCCGAGCCCTTTCTTCGCCAGCTCTTCTTTGAAGTTATCCCGGGTGATCAGCACCACGTCGGTTACCTCGGTGAATTTCGGCGGCTCAGCGTCTTTGGTCACCCAATTGTAAAGCATTTCGCTGCTCTTATAGCCGTGTACGTCCGGACTTGGCAGCAGGGAACCGTAGAAGCCGGTGGCCTGGGCTTTTGACAGCTCGCTTACCGCATCCACGCCGTTAATGCCCACGCCGATTACGTCCGGCGCCTTAAAGCCCTGGCCTTCGGTAGCGCGCACGCCGCCCAGCACGGTGTTGTCGTTCATGCCGACGATTAACCAGTGCTTCACTTCAGGATGCTGGACCAGCATGGAGTTGGCGGCGTCAAACGCCCCGGGGATATCGTTCGATTTGGTTGGCACCTTGTAGATCTGTTTTTCCGGGAAGCCCGCAGCCTTAAGGGCTTCCATCGAGCCGGAGGTGCGGCGACGGGCGGTATCGAGCTCATCGGCGGTAATCGCCATCACGGCGGAATCTTTTACCTCCCAGCCGCGTTTTTGCATCTCTTTATACAGCTCCTGGCCCTGACGCTCGCCGATTTTGGTGGCGGCCATCATAACCAGTGGTACGGTTTCCATCGGCTTGCCTTTCGCGGTGACGAACTGATCGTCTACCGCAATTACTTTCATGTCGTAGCTTTTGGCCTTCGCGATAATCGCCGAACCCAGTTTTGGGTCCGGGGTGCAAATCACAAAGCCTTTAGCGCCGCTGGCGGCCAGGCTATCAATGGCGTTGAGGGTTTTTTCGCCGTCCGGTACGGCAATCTTGATCACTTCAAAACCGAGGTCTTTCCCGGCTTTATCAGCGAATTTCCATTCCGTCTGGAACCACGGCTCTTCAGGTTGTTTCACCAGGAAACCTAATTTCATGGTTTCGGCGATAGCGGATTGTGACATAACCGCCGCGAAGCCGATGGCCGCCAGCGTTTTAGTAAATTTGTGCATGCGTACTCCAGATCGATTTTTTTATTCGTAAGGTAAGGTCGATTTAAAACAAGCTTTTAGCATCAGCGGTTTTTACAACCCGAGCTGGAGATAGTTTTAGCGGGAAATTAATAATCCATAGGAGAGCAAAATCACACGGCAGAATTACAGTAAAGACGTGCATAGATTCAGCAATTTAAGCCATAAAAAGGGCGGAATATGTATGATGAAAGCTTTATTGATTAGCTGATTTGTCCATAAGGTTAGCCAGCGCGTCCCTGCGGCCTGGCTACGGCTGCCACAGCGTATTGATACCTTCGCCAGGCCCGGTTACCGGATCCCGATCGGGCCCCGGAACCTTAGCGATATTTTGCTGCACCTGTGCAAGCTGCCCCGGCTGATCGAGGTATTTATCCGGCGAAAAGCCGTCGGGATAAGCCCCCACGCACATAAAATCTTCCGAGGCGTCAATTTGCTTATGCCCCACGCCCGCCGGTATCAAGACCGCGTCTCCGCGCGAGATATCGACCACCGGGCCGGTTTCGCCGCCAAACTGAATCTTTGCGCTGCCCGCGAAAACGCCCAGCACTTCGTGCGTATTGGAATGAAAGTGCGTGTAGGTAAAGACGGGATAGCGCCAGCGCGGCGGCCAGCCGTTGCGGGCAAAAAGGCGCTCAAAAGCTTCGGCGAGGTTTTCTTCGTGGGAGACGTGATGATAAAGCACGAGCGGCAACGCGTTGTTGGGCACGCCGCCGCTCGGCTGGTTCAGGGTCAAAGTTTCCAGTTCAGTCGCCATTTCTTTCTCCTCGGTAAAAGAGTAAGTATAGAAACGACCGCACCGAACGAGTGACTCATCCCCAGGGATAGTAAATATGCTGCGCGTGATCGCGGGCGGAAACCTCATCGCCGTTAAGCCGTGCAGCGACGGTGAGGGCAAAATCAAACGCTTTCCCCAGCCCTCTGCTGCTGATTAAATTTCCATCCTCAACCACGTCGGCATCGACATAGACACCGTCCGTCACCTGCTGCCATAAGTCTCCGGAACAGACGTAGCGACGCCCTTTCAGCAGCCCGTTGCCGCCCAGCACGCGCGCGGCGGCAGAACAGATCGGGCAGATAAATTTGCCCAGCTCGTCGTGACGGCGAACAAAGTCGATAACGCTGGCGCTTCGGGCGAGAAACATGCTGCCCTCAGGGCCGCCGGGCAAAACAACGGCGTCAAATGTGCTGTCGAAACGTTCGCTCAGAACGGCGTCGGCCACCATCGGGATGGCGTGATAGCTCGCTACCTCACGGGTTTCCATGCACGACAGCGTTTGAACGTTAATAGTCAGACGGCGCAAAATATCAATGGTGACCACGGCTTCCGCCTCTTCAAAGCCGGGCGCCAGCAATACGGCAACGCTTTTCATATCCGCTCTCCTTTGCGCAAAACATCACCAGTAGGGATACCAGACCTGACGTAAACGCGCCAGCGCCTCCAGGTAGAAGTAATCCCCCCAGCTACAGCACTGATCGACCCCTTTGCCGCTCGCCATATGATAAACCGAATGCTGCAGCAGCCCTTCGGTTGGCTCGTCGTCCCCCGCCAGATAATTTTCGGTGAGCGACAGCATGATACGCAGCGCCATCTCTTCATAGTGCGCGCGGTGTTCATCCAGCGTCGGCAGCGCTTTTACCAGTTCCAGCAGGCCGCAGGCCGTAATGGCTGCCGCTGAGCTGTCACGAACCGCATCGGTTCCCAGCAGCGCCAGATCCCAGTGGCAAACGTCGTCTTCCGGCAGGCGATTAATAAAGTAGTGGGCAAGGCTGCGCGACAGCTCCACCATATTTTTATCGCCGGTATGCAAATAGCTGAGCAGGAAACCGTAGATGCCCCACGCCTGCCCGCGCGACCAGCAGGAGGTGTCGCTATAGCCCTGATGCGTATTGCCAAAGCGCGGCTCGCCGGTTTTTACATCCATATAAAAGGTGTGATAGGTCGACGAGTCCTCGCGGACGATATAGTTCGCCGCCTGTTCCGCATGCGCCGTCGCCGCCTGCGCGTAACGCCGATCGCCCGTCTGCTCGCTTGCCCAGTACAGCAGCGGCAGGTTCATATTGCAGTCGATGATCATTCTCCCCTGCTGTTCCGGATCGTTCAGATCGCCCCACGCCTGGATAATTTTCGCCACGGGGTTAAAACGTTCCATCAGGGTTTCAGCCGCCCGCAGCGCAGTGTTTCGCGCGGCTTCGTTGCCGGTTAGCCGCCATGCGCTCACGCACGAGAGCGAGTATAAAAAGCCGAGATCGTGCGTCGCGGTCTCAATACGTTTTTCGATGCGGTCGGCGAAAGACGGCAAATAGCGCTCGGCCGCGGCGCGGTACTTCTCATCCCCCGTCATCTCCCACGCCAGCCATAACTGCCCCGGCCAGAAACTGTTTGTCCACTCCACGTTAGCGGTACGCGGCCAGATGCCGTTTTCACAGGCTTCCCCGGGGAAGCGGTCGCCAAACGCGACGATATTTTTATCGAGCTTGCGCGTGGCGCGCGCCAGCGCCTCGTCGAGCTTCTGGCGAAGCTGTAGCCTGTCGACCTGATGGAGCTCAATGGGGCGCAGGGCTTCAGTCCTTACTGTCTTGGTCATAACCACTCCTGAATTAACGTTTGGCCGGCTCAGCCGGGGCGGCCTCTAAAGCCGAAGAAAGAATGCGGGATTCATCGCGTTTCGCCTGGCAGCGCGAGAGCGTAAAGGCGGAAATCAAGGTAAACAGCAGCGCGCAGCAGCCCATCATCAGGTAGGTGTGCTCGAAGCCTATTTTGTCGTACAGGTAGCCCGCCGGAGGTGCCACCACCACGGACCCGACATAAATCATCGCCTGATAGCCAAGCAGATACATGGTGGCGTTGATTTTCTTATGGAAATGTTCAGCGATATATTTGAAAACGGAGATCAGCAGCAGCGAAATTTCGATGCCGTAAAGGGGCTTAATAATCGAAATAATAACCGGGTCGGTGGTAAGGCCTGAGGCGATCAGACGGGCGCCCACCACGCAGCCGCACAGCAGCAATCCGCGCTTTGCGCCATAGTGGTTAACCAGCAGCGGGATAAACATCATCATTACGAACTCGGTCCCGGACTGCACGGTGCTCAGGTAGCCGTACCAGGCGTTGCCCTGCTCTTTGGTTTCAAAAAACGAAACGAAGTAGCGCGGAAACTGCTGCTCGGCGACGAACATCATCCAGGCCACGCCCGCGACGTACAGGCTGAACATCCAGAACTTGCGGTTTTTCAGCAGCGTCAGCACGTCGGCAAAGACGATTTTATTGGCGGAGATAACGTCGTTTTCGCGCAGCCGATCCTCGCCAATTTTCAGGCTAATCAGCACCAGCAGCATCAGCACCGAGGTGGTGCTGCTGACCAGAAAGTTAGCCAGCGGCGTGAAGTTAAACAGCAGGCCGGAAACCGAGGCGGCCATCGCCCAGCCGAGCGATCCCCACATACGGATACGGCCAAACTCCAGCCCGTACAGGCGGCTAAAGCGGTCGGCGTAAGATTCGGAGGCGGCAACGCCCGCATACCAGCCAAGGCTGAGATACAGCGCGCCGATGACGATCCCAATCGTCGTGTGGCTTAGCAGCAGCGGCTGGTAGACGGTGGCGAAAAACGGCGCCATCAGGGCCGACACGGCGCAGACGAAATAGAGCAGCCGCTTGCTCATGCCGATCTTGTCCATGATGTAGCCGTAAACCGGCTTTAAGATCACGGCGAACACGCCGTTGATGGCGAAAACGCTGCCGATGGTGATGCTATCAAGGCCCACTTTTTGACTCAGCCACAGCGCGTAAAGCCCAAAGCTCGACGACCAGGTAAAAAAGTAGAGGAAGATAAAAGCGCTCATTTTTATCTGCGCGCTGCGCACGGGCGTTGTGGTGGTCATATGGTGATCTCCGGCAAGGCGGTGAGGGTCAGACATTTTTCATGGTGAGCCGTCACCAGGCGTACAACCTCATCGCGAATGATGGCCCGCGGGCAAAGCTGCGCGCTGAAGTCGGCCGGGTTCCCCGCCCAGACGGCGCTTATCAGCAGATTTTTCCCCTGCGCCAGCTCTCCGCGCAGCAGCGGGACGGCCGCACGCTCGGCAAATAAAAGATTGCTGTTTGGCGGCGTTAAAAGCTGTTCGCCGCGGCGAAGGCCGGGGCTGAGACAAAAGATGGCGCTGATATCTGCTGGCGTAGCAAGCCGGCAGCAGCCCGGGCTCACGTCGGCCTGCGGCAGCGGACGGT
>NZ_RCAA01000057.1:302000-320644 GCF_003628475.1 Enterobacter sp. R1(2018)
GGCAGCAGCCAGGTGTCGATAGTCACGTCATGCCAGGGCTGCCAGCGGCTGTAAATCATTCCGTCCGCGGTTTTCACACAAACGCAGTCGCGACGCCCGCGCCAGTAGTTATCCTTTTCGGACAGCAGCAGCATGGAATCCGCCGCGGCGTGCGCCAGCCCGTAGCGGCCGCGCTCGACGGTAAACCCAAAGCGGGTCGAATAGGCGAACTTGCAGTATTTGGCTTCGGTATTGACGAAGTTGTTCAGCTCAAGCTGGCCGGAAGTCAGCATCCACAGATGATCGCGCTGGTGAACCAGAATCTGATCGGCATGAGGAATGGCGTGCTCGCCGTCAAGCTCCGGCAGAGGCAGCTCTTCCGCCTGCCAGAAAGCGTCGTCGCCGGCAAGCGCCAGCACCAGCATCGTTTTCAGCCCCCAATAGGGGGAGCCCGGCGCGTTGTAGTCCTCCGCCATAATCAGGTTCGGATAGCTGAACCCCACGCTTAAGACGCCGTCCCTGTCGAACAGCGGCTGCTTCATCCACCAGCGTAAATGCCGCAGCACGATGCCTTTAATGACGCCGGGGGAATAAACCTCCAGGCCTGCAAAGGCGGCGGCGCTCCAGAATGCCGCCTGGGCAAAGCGATAAGTCAGGCTGCGGCCAAACGGAACGGCGGCGCCGTCCTGAGCGAAGAAATGAATAAAGTCGGCGGCGAACAGACGGGCGCGGTTTCGTAACTCGGCGCTACGTTGGGGATCGGCCTCTTCCATCAGCTTTGCGTAAATCAGGCCGTAGAAGTGGAAGCCCATAGAAATGTAATAATCACGCGGACGGCCCGGTCCGTCGGAGTACCAGCCGTCGCCAAGGTAATAGCGTTCCATGGCGGCAAAATGTTTTTCCAGCGCCTGCGGGCTGGTTTCCATGCCCGCCTTATGAAAACCAACCTGCACCAGAATCGGGAAGAAATGCCAGTTGTTGTCCGGAATAGCCTGGCTTTCGCTCTGTTTTAGCCAGCGCCAGAGATTGGTTTTTTCCTGCTCGTTGAAGTGTGCCAGCACCGTCTCGTGGGCCAGCGCCAGCAACAGGCCGTAGGCGGCCATTTCCACAATGCGCTGATCGTACGGCTCCGCCTCTCCCCAGTAATCCGCATGCTGCGGACGGGTACCGTTTTTTATCGCCCGAATATAGAAAGAAAACTGTTCCGGCTCGCTGCCTCCGGCAAGTAAAGGCGTGACGCCCCATAGCAGGCGCGAAAAGGTTTCCATACTCGCCACCTGCTGACCGTAGTGCGCCATAAAGTTGGCAAGGTCCACACGGCTGGCGTCTTTTTTAAAGAATGGCGTTACGGCATTAAGTAATTCATTAACCAGCTGCCGCAGGTCATCCCGGGAACGCAAGGGATTGGTTAGCGTAATATTTTCAGGTTGCAAGATGTCCTCCCGTTAATCACGAGAATCAGATAAGTTATTGTTATTTAGCCTTTCTACACGGCTGCAGAGGGTGACGAGGCAAAGAGTAGTCGCTTTTAAACCCGGCGCCGAGTGAGCGGGTTCACATTTTTAAACCGGCATTTCATTTTTACTGGATTTTTCGTTGCGCCGCGGTAATAAATTGCAAACCATGGCGTAAAAATTTAAATCTGTTGTCCTGGAGGAAAATGAGCGAACCGCAGCTGCTTGAAAGAATCATCCTCGACGATCGGGTTATTTCCTTCCACCGCAGGTGGTCGTCGAGCGCGGCCTACTATCACTGGCACCAGTGCGTTGAGCTGCTTTATATCTCGAAGGGCTACGGCATCGTGGTGGTGGACAATCAGCATTACACCGCACGCCCCGGGCGTCTGTTTATCTTTCCCCCCTTTCGCCTGCATAAAGTTCACGTCGACGAAAGCGAGAAAAACCAGTACCACCGCACCGCCATGCATATTGAGCAATCAGCGGTAGAAAGCGCGCTGCATGGCTTTCCTCGTCTGCAGAGTCAATTTGCCGCCCTGGCGGCAAGTAACGTTCCCGCACAGATCTTCGATTTAAGCGAACGGGCGGAGTTTATGGAGGTGATTCTGGCGCAGTTCGACGCTCTTGAGGCTAACGGCCAGACGTCCGCCAGCGAGGTCGCTTTTCTGGTGATGCAAATTATGGCTTTCCTGCCCGCCCGGCCGCAGCCTTTCGCGCCCACGCCGCAGACCGCAGCCTCGCGTATAATGAGCTGGATCGAAGCTAATTATGCCGGGAAGTTTTCTCTGGACGAGCTGGCCCGGGCGATGGGGCTTTCGCGCAGCTATACCTCAAGGGTGTTTCGCCAGCAGACCGGCGGCAGCATTCACGAATATTTGCTGACCAGAAGAATAAAACGCAGCTGCGATCTGCTTCGCACCACGGCAGACAGCGTGGATGAGATTGCCCTGGCGGTAGGCTTCAACGAAGTGACCTACTTTATTACCTGCTTTAAAAAATTGATGAACCAGACGCCGTTACGGTACAGAAAGGCAAGCCGTCAGCGTTAATCCTGTGCCGATCAATCTTTTTTATAAACCTTTGCCATCCGGATAGCTGGAAAATTGACGCAAAACAAATATTGCATTTTTTGATAATTGCTGAATATCTATGAAATCTCACCCTGCATTAATTTAGCAAAACTTTCAGTAAATAAATTATTTCTATTCCTTCAAAGAAATATTTTCCCGCACGCTAAGTTGTAAAAATTAGTAAAACGGCAGATTTAACAGTTTGCCGCCTACCCCAAAAGGATTATTCTTTTTAATCGTTCAGCGGCTCATTACCCTCTGAACGTTATTTAAAATGGAACCGGCCAATTACTGTGGCGTCATTCACAAATACGTGTTTATTTCGCACGTGCGTGGTAGTTCAGTTGAACGCATATGGAGATTATTATGGCAGTTACGGAAATGGTTCAGAAACTCAATAAACAAGTGAACTGTGAATTTTACACGTCCAATCTTTATCTGCAGCTTAGCGCCTGGTGCGCGGAAAAAAACTTAACCGGCACCGCGACCTTTTTACGTCACCAGGCACAAAATAACGTTACGCAGATGATGCGTATATTTAATTTTATCAAACAGGCTGGCGGCAATCCTATCGTCGGCGAAATAGAAACGCCGCAAAGCCACTGTGACTCGCTTGAGGCTTTATTTCAGCACACCCTTGCCGATTATCAGCAGCGCAGCACAACCCTCACGCAGCTTACCGATGAAGCAAAAGCCGCGAACGATTACAGGACGCTGCGTTTTTTGCAGTCCGTCAAAAATGAACAGCTTCAGGTTGGCGCGCTCCTCAATATACTCCTTGACGAAGTGCGCAACGCGGATAAAGCCGGTCTGGGCATGGCACAGACCGACCAGTATCTGACGAACCTGGTCAATCATCAGCAGCACTAAGCAACCCCTTTCTGAGGAGTGCATTACCCGGCTCGCGCCGGGTTTTTCTTTGTTTGGCCCCGGCCGTAAGATTTTTTGCACAATGGCAGATACAGAGCCGCTTAGCGCATTGTTAATGAAATGTTATATCCAACTGTTTTTATTAAGTTTTAACAAATCAGATCTGTGTCTCAATGATTAACCTTACAATTTGCAATGCTTTATGCATGAGTAAATTTTAAGGGATCGCCATGATAGCCATTGAATTCATCGTCATCATATTGTGCCTGTTGGTTGGTACCCGCTTTGGCGGGATGGGGCTGGGGTTAATCAGCGGTATCGGTCTGTTTATTTTGACCTTTATCTTTGGCCTCGAACCGGGCAAGCCGCCGGTTGACGTGATGCTCACCATCCTCGCCGTCATCGGCTGTGCCGCCACGCTGCAAACGGCGGGCGGTCTGAACGTGATGATGCAGTTTGCCGAACGGCTGCTGCGCAAACATCCTCAACACATTACCCTGCTTGCCCCCTTCACCACATGGACGCTCACGTTTCTGTGCGGCACCGGGCATGTGGTCTACACCATGTTTCCGATTATTAGCGATATCGCGCTGAAAAAAGGCATCCGTCCGGAACGCCCGATGGCCGTGGCTTCTATCGCTTCGCAGATGGCGATTACCGCTTCTCCCGTTTCCGTTGCCGTGGTTTCGCTGGTTTCCATTCTGGCAGCGGGTCATGGGATTGGACGAGCGTGGGGCATCCTTGAAATTCTCTCAGTCTCCGTTCCCGCCTCGCTATTTGGCGTGCTGATTGCCGCGCTCTGGAGCCTGCGTCGCGGTAAAGATTTGGCTGATGACCCGGAGTTTCAGGCCAAAATTGCCGACCCAAAACAGCGCGAATATATCTATGGCAGCAGCGAAACGTTGATGAACCAGACCTTCCCGAAACAGGCGTACTGGTCAACGTGGATTTTCTTTGCCGGGATTCTGGTGGTGGTCTTGCTGGGTGCGATGCCGCAGCTGCGCCCCGCCTTTGATGTAAAAGGCGTCATGACGCCGCTGTCAATGAATCTGGCGATCCAGATGATGATGCTGATTGCCGGTGCGGTAATGCTTATCGTATGTAAGGTAAACGCGACGACCATTTCAAATGGCGCGGTATTTAAAGCCGGGATGGTGGCGATTTTCTCCGTCTTCGGCGTGGCGTGGATGAGCGACACCTTTTTCCAGGCGCATCTTGAAGAGCTGAAAATAGCGTTGCAGGGCGTGGTGCAAAGTCACCCGTGGACTTATGCCATCGTACTGTTTCTGGTATCAAAACTGGTTAACAGCCAGGCCGCGGCTCTGACGGCGGTCGCCCCGATGGGCCTGATGCTGGGGGTGGAGCCAAAAATGCTTATCGCTTTCTTCCCCGCCTCCTATGGGTACTTTGTGCTGCCGACCTACCCAAGCGATCTCGCCTGTATCGGGTTCGACCGCTCCGGCACCACGCGTATCGGCAGGTTCATTATCAACCACAGCTTTATCCTGCCGGGTTTAATCGGCGTGAGCTGCGCCTGCGCGGCGAGTTACCTGTTGGTAATGATGCTCTTTTAATGGCGGATAACGGCGGATGCGCTTGCGCCTGTCCGCCATACCGCTACTGAATCAATGCGCATCCTTCTGCGGCGTAAACTTCAGCTCAATCAGCGCAATCGCCTTTTGAATCGCGCGGCGGGTCACCGGGTCCGCCGCGGCAGGATGGGTGGCGAAATCAATCGTCTTTAGCTGACTGGCCATCTTGTCGCGCACCTCAACCGGGGCGATAACGTCAATCACGTCCAGAATTTGTTTGATCACCAGCTGGCAGGCGACCACATCGGAAACCAGTTCCTGGTCGGCGGATAGTTGTTCAGACATCTTGTTCTCCTGTTTCGTATTGCGCGCCATAGTACATGCGCCGTGAATCGCGAGGCAACACTCCTTTCCGCTATCATCCTTTAAGACACGTAAGGGTTAATTCTGCGAGCAGGAAAATTTTTCAATCGATTACGTTTATGCTGGAGGGAAACGGCGATGGCGGGCGGCTATCAGTACCAAAATGAAGACGTTTTACCTTCATGATCCTGAATTGCGGACACAAAAAAACCTGCCGCGGCAGGTTTTTTTCATCAGCAAACTTTCTTAGAACATCGCGCCCGGCGGTACGTCTTTGAAGGTTTTGCAGTAGTTTTCGAACATACTTTTCAGGATTTTGCGCAGTTTCATCTTCTACTCCGGTTTTTATTTGTGCAGGTGTTGCTCGTTATGCGACCTATAATATGACTTCCATCACATAAATCAATAGATTTGTGACGCACATCACACAACATGCGTGGGGATTTTTCCATTCGCTCACATAAAACCCGTTGCAAATCCATCGGTTAACTGATTATCTGTCTGGGTTAATTTTTAAAACATTATTTTAAATTCGAGCGACAACCATGTCTGACAACCTATCTTTTGTGCAAAAACGCGGCATTTCCCCTACCGCGTTGCTGGTCGCCGGCGCTTTTTTTATGGAGTTTCTCGACGGGACGGTGATCGCCACCGCTCTGCCGCAGATGGCGCGCACCTTCGGCGTGGAGGCGGTGGACCTGAACATCGGCATGAGCGCCTATCTGCTTACGCTTGCGGTGCTGATCCCTGCGAGCGGCTGGATCGCCGACCGGTTTGGCGCGCGTAAAGTCTTCACCCTGGCGTTGGGCATTTTCACCCTCGCCTCCGTACTGTGCGGCCTTGCCAACAGTCTTGAACAGTTTGTCGCAATGCGTGTTTTACAGGGCACTGGCGGCGCGTTAATGGTGCCGGTAGGCCGCCTTGCGGTATTAAGAACGACGCCGAAACATCAGCTCATCACCGCTATAGCGACGTTAACCTGGCCTGCGCTGGTCGCCCCTATTATCGGGCCGCCGCTGGGCGGGTTTATCACCAGCTATGCTTCATGGCGCTGGATCTTTTATATCAATCTTCCGCTCGGGCTTGCCGCAATGGCGCTGGCCTGGCGGCTGATACCAGACGTTCACGATGACGAACGCCGCCCGTTTGACGGCATTGGTTTTGTCAGCACCGCCGTCGCCATGGTTTGTCTTGTCTACGGGCTGGAAAAACTCGGGGAGGCAAATATTGATGCGGTCGCCACGCCAGCCCTGCTGACGGCAGGCGCGGCCGCGCTGTGGTTTTCCCTGTGGCATTTTAAACGCGCGCCCCATCCCATGATTCGGCTGGACGCTTTAAAAGTGCAGACTTTCGGCGTCACAATGTACGGCGGCTCGCTTTTTCGCACCTCAATTAGCGCCGTGCCCTTTTTGCTGCCGCTGTTGTTTCAGGTGGGATTTGGTATGGATGCATTTCATTCAGGCCTGCTGGTGCTTGCGGTATTCGCAGGCAACCTGGCGATGAAGCCCGGCACCACGCCGCTTATCCGCGCGCTGGGTTTTAAAAAATTACTCATCGTTAACGGCCTGCTGAACGTCATCGCCCTGCTTGCCTGCGCTTTTCTTACGCCGCACACCGCGACCTGGATGACCGTCGTTATCCTGTTTCTTGGCGGGCTGTTCCGTTCGATGCAGTTTACCGGTATCAGCACCCTGGCCTTTGCGGATATTCCCGCAAAGCAAATGAGCTACGCCAATACGCTGTTCAGCACCGCCACGCAGCTTTCCGTAGGTCTGGGCATTACGCTTGGCGCCATCGGTATCAGGCTGGGAGAGAAAATCAGCGGCTGGCTGCATCTGACCGACGTTGCCGGCATCAGCATTAAAATCTCGTTTGTATTAATTACGCTTATTTGCCTGGCGGGGCTTTTTGATCTGCTGCGTCTGCCGCGAACGGCGGGCAGCGCGGTTTCAAATAAGAAGTGATATCGGAAAGGCGTCGGTAACGTCGGTAATGAAAAATGGCCGGCGGCGGCCGGCCGTTTGCTTAATCAGGCAAGGATTTCACGCACGAAGGTTTCGATCTCTTTATTCTGGCAGTTTTCAAAGAAGCACTGCTGGAAGCGCTCGCCGGACACGGCCGTTTTCACCAGCTCAGGAGCTATAGCACGCAGCGTGTCGAGATAGTTCTCTTTCACCACCGCCGCTTTAACCTGATTGAGGATACCGGCGTTACGAACCTGCGGCTCTTTGCGCTCAGCCGGATAGCCTTCGCCCTTACGGCCGGTGAAGGCTTTTTCGAAGATGAAACGTACATTCAGCTCGGCGCCCCAGCCGAAGCCTTTCGCAAACGGCAAAGACAGCGCGTTACCGTTGTTAATCTGCGCGAACAGGAACGCGTCAGCGGGATCGATGCAGTAGCCACATACCACGCCCGGATGGATGTTCAGGGACATCAGCGCGCCCTGGCCCGTACCGCAGCCGGTTACCACGAAATCAATCGCTTTAGCGTTCAGCAGGATGCTCGCCATAATGCCCAGATGAATATAGGTCAGATGATGATCCTGCTCATCGCTCATGCCGACGTTATAAACCGGATACTCTTTCTCAGCCGCCACGGCCTGCAGCTCTTTAAGGATGATGGCATTTTTGCCAGCCTGACTGTTTTCCATCATCAGCGCAATTTTCATTCTTTCGTCTCCTGATTAGGTCACGGACATTTCGCAGTGAAAGGACGTGGTGAATCGCCGTAGTGAACCACCCGTATCGGCTAACCATACTATCAGACAAACATACTTTCAAATTTAATGAAAAATTGTTTTAAAAATTTAAGATGCGCTCACATTTCTCCCGCCCATCGGGTAAACCATCCGGATGTGCACAGCGATCGGGGCAACGCGCGGGCGACAGGAACTCCGCTGAAAATCTCTGATAAAACCGGCCTGTTCTGACGGGATAAATTTGCCTTAGAGGCTCATTTTTACGCGATTTTAAGCGAAATTTTTTAGCTTTATGCTGCGGACGATGCCCGCTATTCCAGATGTGCTAACATGCAAAAAAGTGCCACGTGAGGCTTCCTGTTATGCATCGTTCTTTTTTATTTATTGCCGTGCTCGTTTTAAGCGGCTGCAGCTTCAATAAAACTCCGGAGCCGGTAAAAGGCAGCGAAGTCGCAGGCGTAGTACGTCTTGGGTTCGATCTCGCTCCTTTGCAAACGGCGAAAGTTGATACTTATATCGCGCAATCCACCGCCAGTCATCAATGCCAGCAATGGGGATATATCGCCGCCTTTCCTTACGGCGAGCCGATAAAAACCTGTAGCCTGAGCAGCGGCGCTGTGTGCTTAAATCAGAAGGTCACTCTTGAGTATCAGTGCCGCGGCATCGGCATGGAAAAATATCTGCGGGATGAAATAGTGGTGCAATAATATTTTGCCTGGTGTCATTTAAATTTAATGATAAAAAAGAATAATATTAGCAACCATTCTCATTACAATAATTTAATTAACAATCTATTTGCATTATTGAAATTAAAAAAATAGAGTAGCGCCGTTATTGGATTTTAATTTAATGGAGCGCACGATGCTGAAAGCAGAAATGGTCGAAAAATTAAACGAGCAAATGAACCTGGAGCTATATTCCTCTTTGCTTTATCAGCAGATGAGCGCATGGTGCAGCTACCATAGCTTTGAAGGCGCCGCGGCCTTCCTGCGTCGCCACGCTCAGGAAGAGATGGAGCACATGCAGCGTCTGTTCGCCTATCTGACCGACACGGGAAATATGCCGCGCATTAACGCCGTGCCTACGCCGTTTCACGAATATCCATCGCTGGATGCTTTATTCCAGGCAACTTACGAACACGAGCAGTTAATTACCGGCAAGATTAATGAACTGGCCCATGCGGCGATGACTTCGCAGGATTATCCAACCTTTAATTTCCTGCAGTGGTACGTTGCCGAGCAGCATGAAGAAGAGAAACTGTTTAAATCCGTGCTGGATAAACTGAGCCTGGTCGGCAAAAGCGGTGAAGGCCTCTACTTTGTGGATAAAGAACTTTCCACGCTGGATACCCAGGCCTGATTTGACGCGCTAAGCATTACGCCAGGCCGAAGCGTTTTTGCGCTCCGGCCTGTTTTAGCTATTAATGTAACTCTGAGTGCTGCCTGTTCTGCCAGTATGCAAATACGCTCAGCGCGGCCGGTTTGATCTCCTCAATGCTGTCGATAAACACCTCGTGCGACAGACTATCAAGCTCATCAAACTTCTCTTCCAGCCCGTGCAGGGCAATCGGCTTAAGCATAGCGCTCAGCGCTTCCGGCAGCGGATCGACGCCCCACAGCATAACGCCGCGCATATAGCCAAAGCACCACTCTTCCACGATGGTGAACTCCTGCTCTTCAACGGTGCTGGTGCCGAACAAAGGCTCGTATTGTTCCGGATAGCCGCTCAGGCGCTCCGCAATATCGTTCACGTGCTTGAAAGTGAGCTCAACGAACTTTTTCAGTTCGTCCTGTGATTCCCACAGCGGCTGGTCGCCCTCACCGCCCCAGAATGCGGCAAAGGTCGCTTCCGGCCCAAGTTCTTTTGGCCCGGAAAGGATGGCCGTCAGCATACCGTCCATTTCGGCGACGTCCATAATAGAGCGCTCGGTGGCGTGCTTTAGCAGCACGTCATCAAGCCATTCAATCTCTTCTTCTGTTAATGGTCCCTGGTTCATAAGCCGGACTCCTGTAGTGAATAGGGTTCACGCGCGCCTGTCGGTGAATAGTAGAGAATAGCAGGTAAGAGGGTGAGAAAGGCATATCGCAGGCAATAAAAAACCACCCGAAGGTGGTTTACACGACACTGCTTATCATTGATTTTATTCTTGTATTCCCATGGTGCCCGGGGCGGGACTTGAACCCGCACAGCCATACAGCCGAGGGATTTTAAATCCCTTGTGTCTACCGATTTCACCACCCGGGCTCGGGAAGAAAGTGGAGGCGCGTTCCGGAGTCGAACCGGACTAGACGGATTTGCAATCCGCTACATAACCGCTTTGCTAACGCGCCAAAACTTTTTGCCTTTGCAGGCCGTAACAGATGTTTCTGCTACCTGAATCTGGAGCGGGAAACGAGACTCGAACTCGCGACCCCGACCTTGGCAAGGTCGTGCTCTACCAACTGAGCTATTCCCGCAAATCTGTACAAGTGAGCTTGGTTAATCACTTGATTTTATTATCTTCCGGCAGGCCATGCCGCCGTTCGATGCGTTGCATTCTACTTAGATGGCGCAGTGAGTCAATGAAATTTTCCTGCACCTCGTTTCGTTTGCTGAATTTTGCGCCGCTTAGATCACGGTTCGAGCAAATCGCCGCGTGCGGCGGCCAGATACTGGAACATTGACCAGAAAGTTAATACCGCGGCGATAAAGAACAGGCCGATGCCGGCGTACTCAATCCACATATTCGGACGCCACAGCATGCCAATCAACGCCAGCATCTGCGCCATGGTTTTAGTTTTGCCAATCCATGACACGGCAACGCTGCTGCGCTTGCCGATTTCCGCCATCCACTCACGTAGCGCAGAGATAATAATTTCACGGGCAATCATGGTAGCCGCCGGCAGGGTCACCCACCAGGCATGATAGTGTTCGGCCACCAGAACAAGGGCCACTACCACCATCACCTTATCCGCTACGGGATCGAGAAACGCCCCGAAGCGGGTGCTTTGATTCCACCGGCGCGCGAGAAAACCATCAAACCAGTCCGTTATGGCTGCCAGCCAGAAGATAAAAGCGCACAGAAAAGGTGCCCAGATGAACGGCAGATAAAAAGCCAGCACAAAGAATGGGATAAGGAAGACACGAAACAGAGTAAGCAACGTTGGGATATTAAATTGCATAGTGCCGGATAACTGTCTGTCGTAAGTGGAAATTGTCTCTATGTTGCTACAGCGGCCTCAATGTTTCAACGAGTAGAAGATCTTTTCTGCCAACTGCTGCGAGATACCCGGCACTTTTGCGATTTCCTCAACGGAAGCGTTCATTAACGGTTGCAATCCGCCCATATACTTCAACAACATCTGGCGACGTTTTGGCCCGATGCCTTCAATGGTTTCCAGCGAGCTGGTGTTTTTCACCCGGGCGCGTTTTTTCCGGTGCCCGCTAATGGCGTGGTTGTGCGAATCATCGCGGATATGCTGGATAACATGCAGCGCCGGAGAGTCCGGCGGCAGGGAAAAACCCTCCCCTTCCGGTTCAAAATAAAGCGTCTCCAGCCCCGCCTTGCGATCCGTGCCTTTGGCCACGCCCAGCAGCAGCGGATGATGTTTATCCCAGGGAACGTCCAGTTCGGCAAACACCGTTTTGGCCTGGCCCAGCTGCCCTTTCCCGCCGTCGATTAAAATAACATCCGGGATTTTGCTTTCTTCAATGGCTTTGCCATAGCGACGGCGCAGCACCTGATTCATCGCCGCATAGTCATCGCCAGGCGTAATGCCGGAAATATTGTAGCGCCGATATTCCGCGCGCACCGGACCATTGGCGTCAAATACAACGCAGGAAGCCACCGTTTGTTCGCCCATGGTGTGGCTGATGTCGAAACACTCCATGCGTTTAATTTCCGGCAGCTTCAGCACATGCGCCAGCGCCGCGAGACGCTGATGGATGGTGGATTGCTGGGAAAGACGCGTGACCAGCGCCGTGGCGGCATTGGTGCGCGCAAGCTTCAGGTAACGAGCGCGATCGCCGCGCGGTTTGGTTTGCACGTTAACGCGCCGCCCGGCCATGCCGGAAAGCGAGTCCTCCAGCAGGGTTTTGTCCGGCAGCATGAAGTCGAGCAGAATTTCTCCCGGCAGGGTTCGCATCTGGCTGCCCTGCAGGTAGAACTGGCCGACAAAGGTTTCGACCACTTCCGCAAGCTCGGTGCCGCCCGGCACCTTCGGGAAATAGCTCCGGCTGCCGAGCACTTTGCCCTGGCGGATAAACAGCACGTGCACGCAGGCCATACCGTTGTCGAACGCCACGCCGATAACGTCCAGATCGTCGCCGGTATTGGAAACGAACTGCTTCTCCGTTATACGCCGCACGGCCTGAATCTGATCGCGAATACGCGCCGCGGCTTCAAATTCAAGATTTTTGCTGGCCTGCTCCATGCGTTCGATAAGCTGCGTCAGTACCTGATCGTCTTTGCCGGCGAGGAAAAGACGAACATATTCCACCTGTTGGGCATAATCGTCTTCGCTGACTAACCCGGCCACGCAGGGCCCAAGGCAGCGCCCAATCTGATACTGCAGGCACGGACGGGAGCGGTTGCGATAAACGTTGTTCTCGCACTGGCGGATAGGGAAAACTTTTTGCAGCAGCGCAAGGGTTTCTCTTACGGCATAACCGTTCGGGAAGGGGCCGAAGTATTCGCCTTTGGCGTGTTTGGCTCCCCGGTGCAGAGCAAGCCGCGGATGGGTGTCGCCGCTAAGAAAAATAAACGGGTAGGATTTATCATCGCGCAGCAGCACGTTGTAGCGCGGCTGATAAAGCTTGATGTAGTTGTGTTCAAGCAGCAGCGCTTCCGTTTCGGTATGGGTGACGGTGACGTCAATATGGTGGATGAGCGCCACCAGCGCCTCGGTTTTTCGGCTCGACAGATTGCTTCTGAAGTAGCTCGCCAGACGTTTTTTTAAATCTTTGGCTTTACCGACGTAAATAACCGTACTGCTGGCATCATACATACGGTAGACGCCAGGTTTGCTGGTAACGGTTTTAAGGAAGGCCCGGGAATCGAAGGTTTCACTCACTACTGATTAACGTCTCCGCGTTGAAGAGCCCATGACGAATTGCCAGATGCGTCAGCTCAACATCGCCACTGATATTCAGTTTACTAAACATACGATAACGGTAGCTGTTGACCGTTTTTGGGCTCAGATTAAGCTGCTCAGAAATCTCATTGACCTTCTGACCTTTAGTTATCATCAGCATAATCTGTAATTCGCGCTCAGACAAACTGGCGAACGGCGTTTCCGTTTTTTCCGGTTCTATCTGGCTTAGCGCCATCTGCTGGGCAATATCTGAAGCGATATACCGCTGTCCGGCGTTGACTGAACGAATAGCGTTAACCACATCCTGGGGAGCTGCGCCTTTGCTGAGGTAGCCGGAAGCGCCCGCCTGCATAACCTTTGCCGGCAGCGGATTTTCCGTATGGATGGTCAGCATAATGACTTTGATGTCTGAAGAGTAGCGCACGATTTTACGCGTGGCCTCAAGACCGCCGATGCCCGGCATATTCATGTCCATTAAAACCACATCGACCGGGTGAGCGCGACACCACTTTACGGCATCCTCGCCGCAGTTTGCTTCACCTGATATCTTGATCCCTTTGATATCTTCAAGAATGCGTCGTATCCCTGCGCGCACCAGTTCGTGGTCATCAACAAGAAGAACGTTGATCAAAGGATAACTCTCCAGAAAAGGGATAACGCTGCTAAAAACTCAGGCGTTCATATTAACGGGTTTTCCGGGAACTTTAAAATGCAAAGAATGGATAAATCGGCATTACTCGCAATTTTCGGAAATTTAATTTTACAGTGTTCAGTAAAAAGAACGTCTGGCGAAAAGTCTGTTTACAAACGGGAGCAAAAAAGTAGCGGACGGTTAAAAAGTACCAATAAATCGTCGACATAAAATGATTTGTCTGCCCGTAAGCCGTACTATTTATTAACCATTAATAAACGAATCATAAACATTTTCGCATTAACGTCCGCTGCTGCGCTTATTATTGCTTAACAGCCGGGGCGGCAGAAAAGAAAGCGCGGGCGGTGGTAAAAGCCGAAGACTGTCATAACCACTAATAAAATGGTCAACCAGTATGCTATACTCCGCCGCCTTACAAAACCGTTGCGCCGAATGACGGTGTACTAACCGAGACTTGAGGAAAATAAATGAGCACTCCTGATTTTTCCACCGCTGACAACAATAGCGAACTGGCTATTGAAGTTACCTGCCTGAAGGCGATGTTAACCCAGATGCTGAAAGCGATGGGTCAGGCTGACGCAGGTAAGGTTATCATTAAAATGGAAAAGCAAATCGCTCAGATGGATGACACGGCGCACGCTGAAGTGTTCGGCAATACCGTTAAGCAAATTAAACAGGCTTACCGTAAGTAATCGGTGGATGACGGCGGAATGAATTTAATATCATCCGCCGTTTTGTTATTTGCCATGAAGAACCCGCAGTCGCTCAGATGATTCCAAGGGCCGCCGCATAACAGGCAATTTGCGTTTTATTGGGCGCGTTAAACTTCTTCTGCATATTTTTCTGATGAAAATTAACGGTATTTTCGGATATCGATAAAATCATGGCGATCTCCGCCGACGTTTTCCCCTCTCCCGTCCACTGTAAAATTTCCAGCTCGCGTTTGCTGAGTTTCATCGTCATCGCATCCACAGACGGATCGTCGAGTCGCGTTAGCGTCATCAAAGTAAGTTCAGCAATATATTGTAGACGCGCGTTCAGCTCATCCTCAGGCAATAATTTTCCCTTCAGCGATGCGCGCGATACCGAGAGCAGCCCCGCAGCGCGGGAAGGCGATATCACGCATTGGGTTACCCCAACGCGTAAACCGTGATCCCGCGCGGCATCCCACAGCTCTGGCGTACCCGCAAACAGCTCGTCATTCCACGGCAGATAGCCCCGCATGAAATTCACCGGCTTCAACACCGGATCGATCGCAAAATAATTCTCAGCGTAGTAATGCTCAAGCCAGGCCGGTGGATAGGTCGAAATCACCGATGTTTTAGGGCGGGTAAAAGGTACGGGGTGGCGAACGCAGAACGCAAAATAATCAAATTCTAACCACTGGGTTTGTTGGTGAAGCGCTGTGGTGATTTCTTCGGTCTGGGTAATAGACTGGAAAATATTAAGCGCTTCTCGTCGCCAGCTTAAAAAGTCGCAATCCGGCATTAGTCTGGCGTCTCTCCTGAAACTTTAATCATTCAAATTCTGCATATGTCACGCTAACACATAGGCTAAACACATTTGTATTGGTTATCGACCGCACAGCCTGTTTCTTTAACTAAAATTCCAGATAACCATGCCGTGCGCGCGTAAGTTTATGCAGCCGTTAAAAAGCGTTGTCAGGCGGATGAGACCAGCCCACCCGCCATGACGCTACTGGGTCAGAAATTTCTCCAGGAACTGTTTGGTGCGCGGATGCTGCGGATTCGCAAACAGCTCACGGGCCGGTCCCTGCTCGACGATACTTCCCTGATCCATAAAGATTGCCCTGTCCGCCACGTCGCGGGCAAAGCTCATTTCATGGGTTACGATAACCATGGTGCGTTTTTCCTGGGCCAGCTGACGGATGGTGCTTAGCACTTCGCCCACCAGCTCGGGATCCAGCGCCGAGGTTGGTTCATCGAACAGAATAACTTCAGGACGCATCGCCAGCGCGCGCGCAATGGCCACACGCTGCTGCTGCCCGCCGGAAAGACGCCGCGGATAGCTGGTCTCTTTGCCGGTCAGGCCGACCTTTGCCAGCAGCTCACGCGCACGCTTCGCCGCCTCTTCCTTCGGCTCGCCTTTTACGATGACCGGTCCTTCAATAATGTTTTCCAGCACCGTGCGGTGCGGGAACAGATTAAAGCTCTGGAAGACAAAGCCGACGTGCTGACGCAGTTCGCGCACGCGATTTTTCTGTTTGCTCAGGGAAACGGCGGCATCAATAGTAATATTGCCGACTTGAATAGTTCCGGACTCGGGCTGCTCGAGCAGATTAATGCAGCGCAGCAGCGTGGTTTTACCCGAGCCGCTTGGCCCGATGATGGCGACCACTTCGCCGGGCTTCACTTCCAGATCGATACCGTGTAGCACCGTCTGGCCGTGGAATTTCTTCACCAGTTTTTTTACGTCGATGGCACTCATTTTGGCTCCCTGTCCTGGCGGTTCAGCTGGTTTTCAAAGTAGTTTTGCAGGGCGGAAAGCACCGTTGCCATTACCCAGTAAATCAACGACGCGGCAAGATACATGGTGAAGACCTCAAGCGTGCGCGAGGTAATCAGCTGCGCCTGACGGAACAGCTCCGGCACCTGAATGGTCGCCGCAAGCGACGTATCTTTTACCAGGCTGATAAAGCTGTTGCTAAGCGGAGGCAGCGCAACGCGCGCCGCCTGCGGCAGGATAGCGCGGCGCAAGGTTTGCCACGGCGTCATGCCGATGCTGGCCGCCGCTTCCCACTGCCCTTTCTCGATCGAGGAGATGGCCGCCCGCAGCGTTTCAGAGGCGTAGGCCGCGGTGTTGAGCGACAGCCCGATCATCGCCGCCGGGATCGGATCGAGTTCAATACCAAACTGCGGCAGGCCGTAATAGATCATAAACAGCTGCGCGATAAGCGGCGTGCCGCGGAAGATAGACACGTAAAAACGCGACAGCAGCGAAAAAGGCCAAAATGGCGACAGGCGCATCAGCGCCAGTAAAAATCCGAGGATTAAACCGAAGAACATCCCGCCGAGACTAAGCTGCAGCGTGAACACGGCGCCCTTGAGCAAATACGGCGCCGAATCCAGCACCAGTTGAAGGCTTTCTTGCATACTTAAATTACACCCTGTCTTTTTTTATTATGAATCACAATCACACATGCGGATGGTAAGCGAACAGCGCGGGCGCCCCACCGGTATGCACAAAAATTATCGGCCCTTCGTCTTTAAAACGTTTTTGCGCCACGCCGTCAATCAGGCCGGCCATCGCTTTGCCGGTGTAAACCGGATCGAGCAGGATCCCTTCCAGCCGCGCCAGCAGCTTGATAGCCTCCAGCCCTTCTTCGTTAGGCGTGCCGTAACCCGGCGCAAAATAGTCATCCCAAAGGTGGATGGGCGCGGATGCGGTTAACTCTAACGAGTGTGCCACGGCCTTTTGTAAGGCTTCCACTTTCGGCAGCTGTTGGGCGACGGTGCGGGAAACCGTTACGCCGATAAGATCGACATCCGGCATGACCTGTTCAAGCCCGACGGCGAGCCCTGCGTGCGTGCCGGCGCTGCCGGAGGCCACCACAACGGATGAAATGCTTACCGCGCCTGTGCATTGCTGGGCAATTTCAAGCGCGCTTTCCACGTAGCCCAGGGCACCCAGCGCGTTCGACCCGCCGACCGGGATGACATAAGGGCGAAATCCCTGCGCTTCCAGCCGCGTGGCGATATCCTCCAACTGCCGATCGGGCGCGTGCAGCGCATCGCACATTTCGATTTCAACATCGAAGAGATCCAGCAGCAGACGATTGCCGTTGGTAAGGTAGTTATCCGCACGGGTGGCGATAGGATTTTCCAGCAGGGCCACGCATTTAAGGCCAAGCTTTGCCGCAACCGCCGCCGTCTGACGAACATGGTTCGACTGAATGGCGCCTGCGGTCACCAGCGTGTCGGCACCTTCGCGCAGCGCGTCGGCTGCCAGAAACTCTAGTTTGCGCAGCTTATTGCCGCCCATTGCCAGCGGCGTGGCATCGTCACGCTTGATGTAAATTTCGCGACCGAGGTAATCAGAAAAACGCGGCAGGTACTCAAGCGGCGTAGGTCCGCCGATAAATTCCAGACGCGGAAAACGTGTCAGGTTGTGCAGTGACATGAGCTACTCCATTAAAACCGGAACGAAAATTCCCCATCCCTTCATTATGTACCAGCACGAATAATTCCCGGCAAATACAAATAAAAAAAGGTGCTGTTATCAGCACCTTTCAGGCATAGCAAAGGGATTATTTGGTTACGTCAGCGCCAAACCATTTTTCGGACAGTTTTGCCAGCGAGCCATCTTTTTGCATATCGGCAATGGCTTTATTCACCGCCTCGACCAGATCGTCGTTGCCTTTACGAATCGCCACGCCCGCTTCCTGACGGGAGAACGGCTCGCCCGCGACGGCCAGCGTATCTTTGGTTTTCTTCACCAGATCGAGAGCGGCGAGGCGGTCGACCAGAATGGCGTCGATACGGCCAACGCGCAGATCCTGATATTTCGTTGGATCGTCGTCATAGGTACGGATGTCCACGCCCTGCACGTTTTCACGCAGCCACTGTTCGTAGTTGGTGCCAAGGCCCACGCCCACCTTTTTCCCTTTCAGGGAGTCCGGTCCGGTGATGCTGCCTTCGTTGCCTTTTTTCACCAGCGCCTGAATACCGGAAACGGTATACGGCGTAGAGAAATCATATTTTTTCTTACGTTCGTCGGAAATGGTGACCTGATTAATCACCACATCGATACGTTTAGAGTCCAGCGAGGCCAGCATACCGTCCCATTTGGTCGGTTTCAGCGCCGCTTTAACGCCCAGGCGCTGAGCGAGCTGCTCGGCAAACTCCACTTCAAAACCCGTTAACTTGCCGTCGTCGCCCTGGAAGCTGAACGGCGGATAGGTTCCTTCCAGCCCGACCAGCAGCGTGCCGCG
>NZ_RCAA01000057.1:320736-328788 GCF_003628475.1 Enterobacter sp. R1(2018)
TTTCATAGTTACCCCAGCTATTAATAATTTTGTTGTAGTGTAGCGAGTTAGCTTTCACCGTCAAAACCAGTCCGCTACAACTTATTCCATATTAATATATCGGAAGTTATATGGCTTCCTGCCAGGCGGAAGACGTATCTGTGAGCTGTGCCTGAAACTGCCAGTATTTGCGCAGCGCGATACGGTAGTTATTGGTGCTGGTGCGCGGAAGCCAGTTATCCAGCGATTCATCAAGAAGGCACTGCAAAGAAGAAGGCGCAGGAATATCCTGCTCGGAAAGATGGTTCCCCAGACGACGCAGACGAACAACATACTCACGAATGGTGCCGTGACTCATTTCGGTTTGCTCGAATAAATACTGCTTAAAGCCGATGATATCGAAGTAGTTGCCCTGCTCTTTGCAGTGCAGGTCGCCGCAAAAACGACACAGCGCCATCCACCCCTGTTTTTCCACCTGCCAGGTGGCATCGTCAATGAGCGTATCAAGCTGCGCGATAGTCGTTTTATTGACGATTTCACCGCGGCAGGTAAGCGTAATGCGATCCAGTTGCTTACCGCAATGTGCGCAGTGGGTTTGTGTGTGTTTAAAATCTTTTAGGTAGCGGCTTAATGGCCGTCTTTTTGGTTGCTGCACCGTCATGATAATTTCCAGGTGGTGAGATAATCGTGCGGCACTCCCTACAGCTTACCCAGCTTGGTGCGTAAGCGTTTTATCGCCTGGCTATGCAACTGGCTCACCCGGGATTCCCCCACTTCCAGAACGGCGCCGATCTCCTTGAGATTCAGCTCTTCCTGGTAGTACAGCGTCAACACCAGCTGTTCGCGTTCCGGCAGCGCTTCAATCGCTTCCATCACACGGCTGCGCAAATTACTCTCCAGCAGGTGCTGTAGAGGATTTGCCTGCTGATGCTCCTCGGTGACCAGTTCGATACTGTCGCCATGCTCTTCACGCCACTCGTCATAAGAGAAGAGCTGGCTGTTGTTGGTGTCGAGCAACATCTGGCGGTATTCGTCGAGCGGGATATCAAGCCTCGCGGCCACCTCGGTTTCGGTGGCGTTGCGTCCCAGCTCTTGCTCCAGTTGACCAATCGCTTGCGCGACGCCGCGTGCGTTACGCCTGACGCTGCGCGGCACCCAGTCACGGCTGCGCAGCTCATCAAGCATCGCCCCACGAATGCGCTGCACCGCGTAGGTAGTAAATGCCGTTCCTTGCAGGGCATCATAGCGATCGACTGCATTTAGTAATCCGATGCCACCCGCCTGTAGCAGATCGTCAAGCTCCACACTCGCCGGCAGACGAACCTGCAGGCGCAACGCTTCGTGACGCACCAGCGGAACATAACGCTGCCACAGCGAGTGTTTATCCATCACACCTTCAGCGGTATACAGTGAATTCACGATAAACAGCCCTGCGTTAGTTGAGTTATCGGCATGATTATCCGTTTCTGCAGGGGTTTTAATCGTCAGAATAGTGGACTAAATGGGGGGTTATTTGGGGGTTATGGGTAACAATAATAAGAAAAAACCCCGCCGGAGCGGGGTCACAGACTGATGAAAAACGTCCTGACATTGAGAAACGAAAATACTTCATCAGAAAAACAACAAGGAAAATCCATTTATTGATTTTCGGCAGATTACCTACAAAGAAGAAAAAACCACGCTTTTTTCTTCTTTGCTGACAATGTAAAACCCCGCCGGAGCGGGGTTGGTCAGGCAAAAGGCGATTAGCCCTGCAGCAGAGACAGAACCTGCTGTGGAACCTGGTTCGCTTTCGCCAACACGGAGTTACCGGCCTGCTGGATGATCTGCGCTTTAGACATATTGGACACTTCGGTCGCATAGTCGGCGTCCTGAATACGGGACTGCGCTGCAGACAGGTTGGTAGTAGTGTTGTTCAGGTTAGTTACCGCGGAATCCAGACGGTTTTGTACCGCACCCAGAGAAGAACGGAATTTATCAATCTGAGAAATTGCGTCAGTCAGGGCTTTCAGAGGATCGGCAGTGGAGGTAGAAGCAGTAGTTGCATCAGTGGTCAGTTTACCATCAGCAGTAGAGTAAATGGTAGAACCAGTATTGTTAGTAATACTGCCGTTAGTGTGCGCGTAGTAATTTACGGTTTCGCTGGCTTCATCAGAGATTGCGCCGTTGTCGTTAACATACGCAGCATCACCGTTTACAGTTACAGCACCGCTGGTTACAGCATAGGTAGTTGTTCCATCACCCAGAGAGAAGTCTTTGTCTTTCAGGATGTTCGCCATCTGAGCAGAAGAGATGCTTACACCGGAAACATCTGCAGTCGTTGTATCAACTGCGGTAGCCGCAGCGGTAGTACGAGCAGCCGCAGCCGCAGCCGCAGCACCAGCAGTGTCACCAGGGGTAGCGGTGATAGCTGCATCATAAGCAGTATTATAAGCAGCGTCGGTTGCAACCTGAGCGCTACCACCAGCAGAGTTGATCGTTACGCCTTTTGCTTCGATTTTAGTCGCTACAGCGGCGGCGGCGGTGTTACCGTACGCATCTTTACCAGATGTATCGGTGTTGGCCATCAGGTTGTCCCAGGTAGCCGCAACGGTTGTACCGCTACCGGTCTGAGTCAGGTTGCCTTTCTGGTCCAGATAAAGCGCTTTGCCATCAGCAGAAGTGATCGTGCCGTCTTTGCTGACATTAACATCCTGAGATTTACCACCGATAGTAACTTTCGCAGAAAAGCTATCGCCGGCATTAGGAGCCAGATTGTTCAGCAGATTATCTTTAGAAGCCGCAGTTGCACTGAAGCTATAAGAGTCAGAAGCCTTATCATATTTATAAGTGCCGCCAGTAGCAGCAATCCCTGTGCCGTTATTACCAGCGAAGGTGATTTCATCGCCATTCTTAGCAGTAGCCAATACGTTGCTGGCGGTTGCTTTTGCATAATCAACGTCTTTGCTGTACGTCACCGTGCCGTCTGCAGCAGGAGTTGCACCAGCTTTGAAACCAGACAGAGTCAGGCTATCAGTAGTTGCAGCTTTATTAGCCACTTCACCTTTACCATTCACGTTAAAGCCTTTCAGGCCCAGCGTGTCGGAAGTGATTTCTTTCAGATCGATAGTGATAGTTTCGCCATCGTTCGCGCCAACCTGAATTTTCATTGAACCGTCTTTAGACAGTACGTTCACGCCGTTGAACTGGGTCTGGCCGGATACGCGGTCAATTTCATCCAGGCGGGATTTGATTTCGTCCTGGATAGAGTCCAAATCGGAACTGGAGTTAGTACCGGTAGTCGCCTGCACGGTCAGTTCACGAACACGCTGTAAGTTGTTGTTGATTTCAGACAGCGCGCCTTCGGTGGTCTGCGCCAGGGAGATACCGTCGTTGGCGTTACGTGCAGCCTGGGTCAGCCCTTTGATGTTAGAGGTGAAGCGGTTAGCAATCGCCTGACCCGCAGCGTCATCTTTAGCGCTGTTGATACGCAGACCGGAAGACAGACGCTCAATGGCAGTAGACATTGCCGACTGGTTTTTGTTGATATTGTTCTGAGTGATCAGCGAGAGGCTGTTGGTATTAATGACTTGTGCCATGATTTAGTTTCCTGTGTTCAAATCTACGGTTTAGATTGGGTTTCCACCCCTCGGCTTCGTCGCCGTTAAACCTGTTATCGTCTGGTCACCCACAACCTTTAGAATTTTTTTCGACCTTGCCGAATAATTTTTAGCGCCGGAAATACTCTTCCCCCACCCCGCTATTCCCGCCATTAAAAAAAAGAAATTAAACGTAAACTTTGCGTTATTCAGGCCGATAATCCCGGTATTCATTCTACGCGTCGAGACAATAAGGAATTTATATGGCAAGTATTTCAACGCTGGGAGTCGGGTCGGGCCTGGATCTGAGCAGCATCCTGGACAGCCTGGAAGCGGCGGAAAAATCCACGCTAAAACCCATTTCGACCCAGCAGACCTCTTTTACGGCCAAACTGAGCGCTTACGGGACATTGAAAAGCGCGCTGGAAACCTTCCAGACCGCTAATACCGCCCTGAATAAAGCCGACTTATTTACCGCCACGTCAACGACCAGCAGCAGCACGGCATTTAGCGCCACCACTAGCGGCAGCGCGGTTGCCGGAAAATATACGATCAGCGTATCTCAGCTAGCGCAGGCGCAGACGCTGACCACCAAAAACACCCAGGCCGACAGCAAAACGGCTATCGCCACTGGCGACAGCGTCCTGACTATTCAACAGGGCGGTGATAAAAAACCGGTGACCATTGATATCAGCGCGGCTAACTCCTCGCTGACCGGCATTCGCGACGCCATTAACAATGCCAAGGCCGGCGTCAGCGCCAGTATTATCAACGTCGGCAACGGTCAGTACCGCCTGTCCGTAACCTCAGATGATACCGGCAGCGACAACGCCATGTCCCTGAGCTTTAGCGAGGACAGCGACAGTGCCCTGCAGGCCTTTATGGGCTACAACGGCACCAGCACCGACGCCGGCAACGGCATGGAAGAAAGCGTTACCGCGCAGAATGCCAAACTAAAAGTTAACAACGTCGATATCGAAAACAGCAGCAACACCATCAGCGATGCGCTGGAAGATATCACCCTCAAGCTGAACGATGTCACTACCGGCAACCAGACGCTAACCATTACCAAAGATACATCGCAAGCCGAAAGCGCTATCAAATCCTGGGTCGACGCCTATAACTCTCTGCAGGATACTTTCAGCAGCCTAACTAAATATACGGCTGTTGATGCCGGAGCAGACTCCCAGGATTCCAATAACGGCGCGTTGCTTGGCGACACGACGCTGCGCACCATTCAGACGCAGTTAAAAAGCCTGCTCACCAATACCTCGGGCAGTGCGTCATTCAAAACGCTGGCACAGATTGGTATCACTTCGGATCCGAGCACCGGGAAGTTAGAACTGGATACCGACAAGCTGGAAACGGCGCTGAAAAAAGATGCTTCCGGCGTCAAAGACATGATCGTCGGCGACGGTAAAGCCACCGGCATTACCACCGTGATTGGCAAGAATCTGACCAGCTGGCTCTCCACCACCGGCATTATCCAGGCGGCGAAAGACGGCGTGAGCAAGACGCTGAATAATCTGACCCAGCAATACAATGCCGCCAGTGACCGCATCGACACATTAGTGGCGCGTTACAAAGAACAGTTTACCCAACTGGACGTGCTGATGAACTCGCTGAACTCCACCAGCAGCTATCTGACCCAGCAGTTCGAATCTACCAGCAGCAATAAATAAGTAATCCAGGAGAAAACATGTACGGCGCAAAAGGCACCCAAGCCTATGCAAAAATTGGAGTTGAGAGCGCAGTCATGAGCGCCAGCCAACAGCAGCTGGTCACCATGTTGTTTGATGGCGCGCTCAGCGCGTTAGTACGCGCCCGTCTTTTTTTGCAGGATGGCAACCTGGAAGGGAAAGGTCTTTCCCTGTCCAAAGCCATAAATATTATCGAAAACGGCCTTAAAGTTGGAATCGATGAAACCAGCAGCGATGAGCTGACGCAGAATCTGTTCGCACTTTACGCTTATATGGTGCGACGCCTCCTTCAGGCCAATTTACGCAATGATGTCAGCGCGATCGAAGAGGTCGAGAACCTGCTGAGAAACATTGCCGATGCCTGGAAAGACGTCGCTCAGATGCCTAACCGGATTCAGGACGTAGTCTAATGAACCATGCACCGCAACTGTATACCCTCTATCAGCAGTTATTAGAGCAAAGTAAGGTGATGCTGCAAAACGCCCGTGCAGGACTATGGGATGAATTGATCGCCAGTGAAATGGATTACGTTAATGCGGTGCATGAACTGACTGAATTCATGCGCGACAGCAAGCCCTCAATGCATATGCAAGAGCAGCTGCGTCCGATGCTCCGCACCATCCTGGACAATGAAAGCGAAGTAAAGCTTTTGCTGCAAAGGCGTATGGATGAACTTGCAAAGCTTGTGGGGCAATCCTCCATACAGCAATCGGTACTAAGCGCCTATGGCAAACAGGGAGGACAAATCCTGGCGCCGCAGGACAATCTGGATATCATCCCGTGATTCATTGAGGTGCGGCAAAGAAGGAGCTTTTTCGCACCAGGCATTTTCAGGCATATCATCCATAATTGAGATCCCTGTTTCATGGAGCCTGAATATGCGTAATCCGACTTTATTGCAATGCTTTCATTGGTACTATCCCGGCGGCGGTGTGCTATGGCCTGAAGTTGAAGCATTGGCTCCCAATCTCAATGAAATCGGCATCAATATGGTTTGGCTGCCTCCTGCCTATAAAGGCAGTTCCGGCGGATACTCCGTAGGCTACGACGTTTACGATCTGTTTGATCTTGGGGAATTCGATCAAAAAGGCGGCGTTGCCACTAAATACGGTGACAAGGCGCAGCTTCTCAAGGCGATTAAGGCCCTGCAGCAAAACGACATCGCCGTATTACTGGATGTCGTGGTGAACCACAAAATGGGCGCGGACGAGAAAGAAAAAATTCGCGTTAACCGCGTTAATGAAGACAACCGCAATGAAATCGATGACGAAGTTATCGAGTGCGAGGCCTGGACCCGCTACACCTTCCCCGTCCGCGACGGCAAATACTCCCGCTTTATCTGGGACTACAAATGCTTTAGCGGCATAGACCATATCGAAAATCCCACCGAAGACGGCATTTTTAAAATCATTAATGACTACACCGGCGAGGGCTGGAACGATCAGGTGGATAACGAACTGGGTAATTTCGATTACCTGATGGGGGAAAATATCGACTTCCGCAATCTCGCCGTGGCGGAAGAGATTAAATACTGGGCGCGCTGGGTTATGGCAGAAACCGGCTGCGACGGTTTTCGCCTGGACGCCGTCAAGCATATCCCCGCGTGGTTTTATAAGGAATGGATAGAGCACGTGCAGGAAGTGGCTGAAAAGCCGCTGTTTATCGTCGCCGAATACTGGTCGCACGAAGTCGATAAGCTGCAGGAATATATCGCTCAGGTGGACGGCAAAACCCTGCTGTTTGACGCCCCGCTGCAGATGAAATTCCACCAGGCCTCACGGCAGGGCCGCGATTACGACATGAGCCAAATCTTCACCGGCACGCTGGTGGAGGCCGATCCCTTCCATGCGATGACGCTGGTTGCCAACCACGATACCCAGCCGCTGCAATCCCTGGAAGCGCCGGTGGAGTCGTGGTTCAAACCCCTCGCCTACGCATTGATTTTACTGCGTGAAAACGGCGTTCCTTCCGTGTTTTATCCCGATCTGTTCGGCGCAAGCTATGACGATGAAGGCGGCGATGGCGAAATCTATCATATTGATATGCCGATAGTTGAACAACTCGACGATCTGATTCACGCCCGCCAGCGCTTCGCCCATGGCGTACAGACGCTCTATTTTGATCATCCTAACTGCATTGCGTTCAGCCGCAGCGGTACTGATGAAGATCCCGGCTGCGTGGTGGTGCTGTCAAACGGCGATGAGGGCGAAAAAACCATTGAGCTGGGTGAAAACTACGGCAATAAAAACTGGCGGGACTACCTGGGCAACCGGGAAGAAACCATCACTACCGATGAAAACGGCAGCGCAACCTTTACCTGCAACGGCGGAAGCGTAAGCGTGTGGGTGATGGAAGAGGTGCTCTGACAGTATTTACCGTCCTCTTTTAGCGATAAGAGAGGACAATTTCGCCAGACCCTACGAAGCCGCAAAATTTACTCTAAGCTTAAATTCATGTATCAGGCCTTCTGGCGGCTGAAAAATGAATTTAACGAGAAAACTGTAGATGAATTTTGTGACCTGGACCGCCGCGTCTGGCGCTTTACTGCTATTGATGTCCTTAAGCTATGGCTGGATCAGCCGCAGCGTCGTTCCTCTTTTCGGGCTCTACCTGCTGGTCGGCATCGTCTGCGGCCCGTGGGTTCTGAATCTGCTGCACATTGATATCGTCAGATATTCCACCATCATCGCCCACGTTTCCGAAGTGGCAATGGCGGCTTCACTCTTTATGACCGGCCTGAAAATCCGCATGCCTTTCAAATCGGCAGGCTGGAAAATGGGGGCGCTGCTGGCGGG
>NZ_RCAA01000057.1:328865-331648 GCF_003628475.1 Enterobacter sp. R1(2018)
CATGCTGCTGACCGTCGGCGGCATTATGATCGCCGCGCATTACCTGCTGGGAATGAGCTGGCCCATCGCGCTGGCCTTCGCGGCCATCATCGCCCCAACTGACCCGGTACTGGCCAGCCTGATCGCCATTAACGATGCGCGTGACGACGACAGCCTGCGCCTGTCGCTTTCAACCGAGGCCGGGCTGAATGACGGCACCGCCTTGCCCCTGCTTGCGCTGGCGCTGATGCTGTCTAACAGCGGCGCAGACGGTATAACCGCTACGGAGCTCGGCCACTGGTTTACGATAGAAGTAATATGGGCGCTGATAGCCGGGGTCGGTATTGGATATATGCTGGGGCACGCCGTCGGACTGATGGCGACTCACTTTCGCTATACCCAGCGCGAGTTTGCCTCAAGCGATTTTATCGCCTTATCCCTGATAGCCCTTAGCTACGCCATCGCCCTTTCGCTTGGCGCCTCCGGCTTCCTCGCCGCCTTTGCCGCGGGGGTCGGGCTAAGACGTGCGGAAATTAACGTTCAGCGCCATTTCCCGGACGAGAGAGAGGAAAAAGACGGTACGGCGCTGCCGGCCGAAATCATGGTAAACCCTCATCAAAGGCATGAATTTGCCGAAACGACCCGGGTAAAATCAATGGGTCTGGTGATTGGCGACGCTCTTTCTTTTGGCGACACCGTCGAGCGTATTTTTGCCGCCACGCTGATTATTATCCTGGGCATCACCCTTGCCCAGCATTGGCAGCCGGATGGGCTTCTGATGGCGGCGCTGCTTTTTGTGATTATTCGACCACTGGCGGTATACGCGGTAACCTGGGGCATTTCGACACCCGGACATCAGCGCGTCGCTATCAGCTGGCTTGGTATACGCGGCATCGGAAGCCTGAACTATATCGCCTATGCCTGGATGCACGGCATGCGCGGCGACGAGGCTAACTATATGATGGACTGCGCGCTGACCCTGGTTGTGGCAAGCGTGATAGTGCACGGTATTTCCGTTAATCCGCTGATGGCCTTACGGCGCAAAAAAATGCAGTAGTTTACGGGAAAATGTGGGGAGAGATTCCCCTGAGCGGCGTATTGGGCTCAGGGGAAACGGAAAGCTAGCGAAGCGGGGTGGGAAGCGGATTTTTTTCCAGGTAATCTGCGCATTCCTGAGTTGGGCGATCGACGCGTTTAAGCGTCATACCGGCATACTCCAGCGTCTCGCCATCACGTTCCACATCGTAAATCTCGCGTTTTACCGTGACGTTATACAGCGAGTCAGAGCGCAGCATCAGCTTGCCCGGCAGGGCAATGACGCGCTGCCACTGACGGCAATCCAGAGTATCCCCTGCGGGCGTGACCACCAGCGTGGCGATCGCTTCCGGACTCACCATCTCGCTCTGCGGCCCCTCAGACTGCCAGTAACCTGCAAGCCCGGCCGGCGCCGGCGCCTTCACCACTTCCCGGTAATCATCGACCTGCACGCACCCACTAAGGGCCAGCAGCGCCGCTAAAACTGCAACCTTCTTCATCGTCTGTCCTGACTGCGGAGAAAAAATAATTTTGGCATTAAAGCATTTAGCCTGCCAGTGTTGCAAAGGAAACAGTAACAGCGGCGGATGTACCCCGTTATGGCTAAGCCCTCTGCCCGCCCGTTTGACCAGCATCATAAAAAGAATGAAGTTTTTACAAAGTGCCCGTCCGGGCGTTTGGACGAGAAGAGAAAAATGATTTAATACCCGCCTTCTTTCACCTCCTTCTGAGTTCAGAGGCGGCACATGTCCTGGCAACATTTCAAACAGCAATACCTGATCAAATTCTGGGCGCCGATGCCTGCGGTTATCGCAGCCGGTATCCTTTCAACCTACTATTTCGGCATTACCGGCACCTTCTGGGCCGTGACGGGGGAGTTTACCCGTTGGGGTGGGCAGCTATTGCAGCTTCTGGGCGTACATGCCGAAGAGTGGGGCTATTTCAAGCTTATACATCTGGACGGCAGCCCGCTAACGCGCATTGACGGCATGATGATCATCGGCATGTTCGGCGGCTGTTTCGCGGCGGCGCTGTGGGCCAACAACGTTAAGCTGCGCCTGCCGCAGCATCGTATTCGCATCATTCAGGCGGTAGCCGGCGGGATTATCGCCGGGTTCGGCGCGCGTCTGGCGATGGGCTGCAACCTGGCGGCATTCTTTACCGGCATTCCGCAGTTCTCGCTGCACGCCTGGTTCTTCGCGCTGGCGACGGCGTTGGGCTCATGGTTTGGCGCGCGCTTTACGCTGCTCCCCATGTTTCGCATTCCCGTTAAGCTGCAGAAGTTTCCGCCGCTTCGCCCTTAACCCAGAAGCCAGAGCGGGCGCAGCGCCGTTTTCGCCTCGGCATGCTGGTATTTATCGGCATGATTGGCTGGGGCGCGCTGACCGCGATGAATCAGCCTAAGCTGGGGCTGGCGATGCTGTTTGGCGTAGGCTTCGGGCTGCTTATCGAACGCGCGCAAATTTGCTTTACCTCCGCGTTTCGCGATATGTGGATAACCGGCCGCACGCACATGGCGAAGGCGATTATTTTCGGCATGGCGGTAAGCGCCATCGGCATCTTCAGCTATGTGCAGCTCGGCGTGGAAGCAAAAATCATGTGGGCGGGTCCGAATGCGGTATTGGGCGGCCTGCTGTTTGGCTTCGGCATCGTGCTGGCGGGCGGCTGCGAGACGGGCTGGATGTACCGCGCCGTTGAAGGACAGGTCCATTACTGGTGGGTCGGGCTGGGTAACGTTATCGGCTCGACTATTCTTGCCTACTACTGGG
>NZ_RCAA01000057.1:331658-356847 GCF_003628475.1 Enterobacter sp. R1(2018)
CCTCGCCACCAGCTGGGATAAAGTAAATTTGTTAACCACCTTCGGTCCGCTGGGCGGCCTGCTGGTCACTTATCTGATGCTGCTGGCGGCATTTTTACTGATAGTTGGCTGGGAGAAACGCTTCTTCCGCCGCAAAAACATCACCGCAGGCCAGCGCCTTGAGGGGAACCTATGAGCCAAAATATCGTACCGGATTTTCGTCTGGATATGGTCGGGGAGCCCTGCCCCTATCCGGCGGTCGCCACGCTTGAAGCTATGCCGCAGTTAAAAAAAGGGCAGATTCTTGAGGTGGTCAGCGACTGCCCGCAGTCAATTAACAACATCCCGCTGGATGCTCAAAACCACGGCTATACCGTGCTGGATATCCAGCAGGATGGCCCGACGATTCGTTATTTGATTCAGCGATAAACGGTGAGGGGGAAACCCCTCATCTCCTTTCTGCCGCTTACAGGCGTAACTACACCTGCATATTCATTATTTCGGAATAAGCAGAAACCAGCTTGTTACGCACCTGAATTCCCATCTGCAATGAAACAGAGGATTTTTGCAGATCGACCATCACATCGTTTAGCGCCACGCCCGGCGTGCCGAGGGCAAATTTTTCCGCCTGGGTACGCGCCGCGTTCTGCGTATCGCTGATGCGGCCTAATGCAGCCTGCAGTTCACCCGCAAAGCTCACTTTTGGATCGCTGTTCTGCACCTGGCTGCCCGCGGAGAGCGCGGTAGCCTGCAGCTGCTGAATAACCCCTTCAATCCCCTGAATTGCCATTTTCCTGCCCCATTTTTATTAAACGCGGCAAGATTATCACCTTGTCAATAGGACAAAGGCGTTAAATAGACGTAAAAAATAGAGCTAATTCGACCATCGAAAATTCGCGAAAAGAAAATAATGACTGCGCCATCTATCTGGAACTTTTGTCGTGTTTGTCGACCCGGGAGCTCGTTTTGTCCACTGTTTATACGAATTATTCTCTCTACGCTAAGCCGCGGGGTGCGCAATGACTGCAGCAGCGGCCCCGGCACAAACACCGCCGAACAAAACCCAGGAATGGCTCACGCGCCTGCGCGCAAATCCTAAAATTCCCTTAATCGTCGCGGGCGCGGCGGCTATCGCCATTATTGTGGCCCTGACTTTATGGGCTAAACAGCCTGACTACAAAGTGCTGTACAGCAACCTGGCCGATCAGGACGGGGGGGCGATTGTCACCCAGCTGACCCAGATGAATATTCCTTATCGCTATTCCGACAACGGCAGCGCGATCGAAGTCCCGGCGGATAAAGTGTATGACCTGCGCCTGCGCCTCGCACAGCAAGGCCTGCCTAAAGGCGGCGCGGTAGGCTTCGAGCTGTTAGACCAGGAAAAGTTTGGCATCAGCCAGTTTAGCGAGCAGGTGAACTACCAGCGCGCGCTGGAAGGCGAGCTGGCCCGCACCATTGAAACGCTTGGCCCGGTGAAAAGCGCTCGCGTGCACCTCGCCATGCCAAAACCTTCTTTATTTGTTCGTGAACAAAAATCCCCTTCCGCCTCCGTTACCCTGAGCCTGCAGCCAGGACGCGCGCTGGACGAAGGGCAGATCAGCGCCGTTGTGCATATGGTTTCCAGCGCCGTCGCGGGCCTGCCGCCGGGCAACGTTACGCTTGTGGATCAGGGCGGCCATTTGCTGACCCAGTCCAATACCGCCGGACGTGATTTAAATGACGCCCAGCTAAAATACTCCGCTGACGTGGAAAGCCGCTATCAGCGCCGTATCGAATCCATCCTTGGCCCGATCGTTGGCAACGGCAACGTTCACGCCCAGGTTACCGCGCAGATCGATTTCGCCAATAAAGAACAAACCGAAGAGCAGTATCGTCCGAATGCCGATCCGACCCAGGCGGCGATCCGCTCGCGTCAGCTCAATCAGAGCGAGCAGGTTAACGGCCGCAATCCGGGCGGCGTGCCGGGCGCGCTGTCTAACCAGCCTGCGCCGCCAAACAACGCCCCTATTACTACGCCTGCGCAGCAAAATCCGGCCAACGGACAGGCTGCCGCTGCCGGCCAGACCCAGTCCACTTCGACCTCTGCGCAAACGGGCTCCAGCAATACCCAGCGCGACGAGACCACCAACTATGAAGTAGACCGCACCATACGCCATACCAAACTCAACACAGGCGATATTGAGCGTCTGTCCGTGGCGGTGGTGGTGAATTATCGTCAGCTGGCCGACGGCAAGCCGCTGCCGTTGACTAACGATCAGCTCAAGCAAATCGAAGACTTAACGCGCGAAGCGATGGGTTATTCGGAAAAGCGTGGCGATACGCTCAACGTGGTCAACTCACCGTTTACCGCAAGCGAGGAGACCGGCGGCGAGCTGCCGTTCTGGCAACAGCAGTCGTTCTTCGATCTGCTCCTGTCCGCGGGCCGTTGGTTAATCGTGCTGATTGTCGCCTGGCTGCTGTGGCGCAAGGCTGTTCGTCCACAGCTGCAGCGCAAAGCGGAAATCCAGAAGGCTCAGACTGAAGCCGTACGCCAGCGTGAAGAAGAAGAGGAAGCGGTGTCTGTTCGCCTGAGCAAAGACGAACAGCAGCAGCAGCGTAAAGCCAACCAGCGGCTGAGCGCCGAAGTGATGAGCCAGCGTATCCGCGATATGTCTGATAACGATCCGCGCGTCGTTGCGCTGGTTATCCGCCAATGGATGAGTAACGAACTATGAGTATTACCGGCACAGAAAAAAGCGCCATCCTGTTGATGACGATTGGCGAAGACCGCGCGGCTGAAGTATTTAAGCACCTCAGCCCGCGAGAAGTGCAGCACGTGAGTGCGGCGATGGCGAACATCCGCCAGATCTCCAACAAGCAGCTGACCGACGTGCTGGCCGAATTTGAGCAGGAGGCGGAACAGTTCGCCGCGCTGAGCGTCAACGCCAACGATTATCTGCGTTCGGTACTGGTCAAAGCGCTGGGCGAAGAACGCGCCTCAAGCCTGCTGGAAGATATTCTCGAAACCCGCGAAACCACCTCCGGGATGGAAACGCTCAACTTTATGGAGCCGCAGAGCGCGGCGGATCTTATCCGCGACGAGCATCCTCAGATCATCGCAACCATTCTTGTGCACCTCAAACGCGGTCAGGCGGCCGATATTCTGGCGCTGTTCGACGAACGCCTGCGCAACGACGTGATGCTGCGTATCGCCACCTTCGGCGGCGTGCAGCCGGCGGCGCTGGCAGAGCTGACCGAAGTGTTGAACAACCTGCTCGACGGTCAGAACCTCAAGCGCAGCAAAATGGGCGGCGTGAGAACGGCGGCCGAAATCATCAACCTGATGAAAACGCAGCAGGAAGAAGCGGTTATTACCGCTGTCCGCGCCTTCGACGGCGAGCTGGCGCAGAAAATTATCGACGAGATGTTCCTGTTCGAAAACCTGGTGGAGGTGGACGACCGCAGCATCCAGCGCCTGCTGCAGGAAGTGGAATCCGAATCGCTGCTCGTTGCCCTCAAAGGCGCAGAGCAGCCGCTGCGCGAGAAGTTCCTGCGCAATATGTCGCAGCGTGCGGCCGATATTCTGCGCGACGATCTCTCCAACCGCGGTCCGGTTCGCCTGTCGCAGGTGGAGAACGAACAGAAAGCCATCCTGCTTATCGTGCGTCGCCTTGCCGAAACCGGCGAGATGGTAATCGGCACCAGCGAGGACACCTATGTCTAACCAGCTGCCATGGAAAGTCTGGACGCCGGACGATTTGATGCCCGCCTCCAGCCCGGCGTTTGAAAGCCTGATGCCGCAGGATATTTCCGCGGAAGAACCTCAGGCGGAAAGCGAGCCGGATTTACAGCAAACCCTGGCGATGATGCAGATGCAGGCGCATGAGCTGGGCCATAAAGAAGGTTACGCAGCCGGACACGCTATCGGCGTTGAAGAAGGCCGCAAAGCCGGTTTTCAGCAGGGAATGGAACAGGGCATCAATGAAGCCAAACAGCAGCAGGCTCCCGTTCATGCCCGCATGCAGCAGCTGGTCAGCGAGTTTCAACACACGCTTGATGCCCTCGATAGCGTTATCGCTTCGCGCCTGATGCAAATGGCGCTGGAGGCGGCCCGCCAGGTTATTGGCCATACGCAGGGCATTGATAATTCCGCGCTGATTAAACAAATCCAGGGACTGTTGCAGCAGGAGCCCTTGTTTAGCGGCAAACCGCAGCTGCGCGTCCATCCGGATGATTTGCAGCGCGTGGAAGAGATGCTGGGCGCAACTTTAAGCCTGCACGGCTGGCGTTTACGCGGCGATCCGAGCCTGCATCAGGGCGGCTGCAAAGTCTCCGCCGACGAGGGCGATCTTGACGCCAGCGTCGCCACCCGCTGGCAGGAACTCTGCCGTCTCGCCGCTCCTGGAGTCCTCTGATGACCGCCCGGCTAACGCGTTGGCTTAACTCGCTGGATAGTTTTGAAGAGCGCATGGCGAAATTGCCAGGCGTGCGCCGCTACGGCCGCCTGACTCGCGCCACGGGTCTGGTGCTGGAGGCGACGGGCTTACAGCTTCCCCTCGGCGCAACCTGCATCATCGAGCAGCATACCCGCGAAGTGGAAGCCGAAGTTGTGGGTTTTAACGGCCACAAGCTGTTTTTAATGCCGCTTGAGGAAGTGGAAGGTATTTTGCCCGGTGCGCGCGTTTACGCGCGTTCGTCAAGCGAGGATGGATTACACAGCGGCAAACAGCTGCCGCTCGGCCCGGCTTTGCTGGGGCGCGTGCTGGACGGCAGCGGCCGTCCTCTGGACAGCCTGCCCGCGCCGGAAAGCACCACCTTCGGCGCGCTGGGCGCCGCTCCGTTTAACCCGTTACAGCGTACCCCCATCGAACATGTCCTTGATGTCGGCGTACGGCCTATCAACGCCCTGCTCACGGTCGGACGCGGACAGCGTATGGGCCTGTTTGCAGGCTCGGGCGTCGGTAAAAGCGTGCTGCTGGGCATGATGGCCCGTTACACCCAAGCCGATGTAATCGTCGTCGGGCTGATTGGCGAGCGCGGCCGCGAGGTGAAAGATTTTATTGAAAACATCCTCGGCGCCGAAGGCCGGGCGCGTTCGGTAGTGATAGCCGCACCGGCGGATGTTTCGCCGCTGCTGCGTATGCAGGGCGCGGCCTATGCCACGCGCATCGCCGAGGACTTCCGCGACCGGGGTCAGCACGTGCTGCTGATTATGGACTCCCTCACCCGCTACGCCATGGCGCAGCGTGAAATCGCGCTGGCGATCGGCGAGCCGCCGGCAACCAAAGGCTATCCGCCCTCCGTCTTCGCCAAGCTGCCTGCGCTGGTGGAGCGCGCCGGTAACGGTATTCACGGCGGCGGCTCGATCACCGCGTTTTATACCGTACTGACCGAAGGGGACGATCAGCAGGATCCTATCGCGGATTCCGCTCGCGCCATTCTTGACGGACACATTGTTCTTTCCCGTCGTCTCGCCGAAGCGGGGCACTATCCGGCGATCGATATCGAGGCCTCGATTAGCCGCGCCATGACGGCGCTGATCACCGACCAGCACTATGCCCGGGTGCGCAATTTTAAACAGTTGTTATCCAGCTTCCAGCGTAACCGCGACCTGGTGAGCGTTGGCGCCTATGCCAAAGGCAGCGACCCGATGCTCGATAAAGCCATTGCGCTCTGGCCGCATCTGGAAGCCTTCTTGCAGCAGGGAATTTTTGAACGCAGCGGCTGGGAAGATGCCTGTTCGGCGCTTGAGCTTATCTTCCCGACGGCTTAATGAGAGGTAACCATGAGCCAAAGCACAGCACTGGACACTTTGCACGATCTCGCCGAGAAAGAGGTAGAGAACGCGGCGTTACGTTTAGGTGAAATGCGCAAAGGATTTCAACAGGCGGAAGAGCAGCTCAATATGCTGATTAACTACCAGTTTGAGTACAGCACGAACCTGAACAACAGCATGAGCCAGGGCATTGCCAGCACGCGCTGGCAAAACTACCAGCAGTTTATTCAGACGCTAGAAAAGGCCATAGATCAGCACCGCCAGCAGCTTAGCAAATGGACCAGCAAAGTCGATCAGGCGCTGAGCTGCTGGCAGGAAAAACAAAAAAGACTGCAGGCCTGGCAAACCCTGCGGGAGCGTAAAGCCGCCGAAACGCTGCTTGCGGAAAACCGACTCGATCAGAAACAGATGGATGAATACGCCCAGCGGGCATCAATGAGGAAAGGCGAATGATTAAATTGCCCCTGGTGAATACCACTTCCGATATCGATAGCGTCCATGCCGGCACCACGTCTGGCACGGGCGAGAACGGCACGGGCGACGATTTCCAGAATTTATTCAGTAAGGCGCTCTCGGGCGAGTCAGGCGTTGAAGACGGGAAAACACTGTCGCTCAGCGCTGCGCTAAGCAAAGCCGCGGGCGAGGATCTGAATACGCAGGATATCAGCGCCGTATTGAGCAAAGCCGCGGGCCAGGAGCTCGATGCGCAGGACATCAGCGCCGTATTAAGCAAAGCCGCGGGCCAGGAGCTCGATGCACAGGACATCAGCGCCGGAAAAACTAAGCTCACAGAACTGTTTAACAAGCTGGACGCGGATAAACCCGAAGCCCTTTCTGCGCTGCTGAAAAATATGGGTAAAACTAGCGGCGCGGATAAAACCACCCAGGCTGACGCAGCGAAAGAGGCAACGCATAATCTGAGCACCGCAGATATGCAGGCGCTGAGCGCGCTCTTCGCGATGCTGCCGCAGCAGAATGCCGCAGCGCCTGCTACGGCATTAACCTCGTCGGCCGGCAAAGATACCGATGAAACCTCATCCCTAAGCGCGTTGCTGGCTGGCAACGGGGTACAGCAAAGATCTGCCGCTGGCCGCGCCGATAGCAGCCAGAAAGCGGATGACAAGGCCCAGATAACCGACACCGCCTTTGGCACTAAATCCGTTGGGTCAGCAGCAAATCAGGAGGCAGATAACAGTACCTCGCCCCTCGTAGCCGCTGATAAAGACAGCCGCGACAACGCGGTCAGCAATAACGCCACGCCGACGGTCAGCGCGCCGACCATCAGCAGCGCTACCGTCAGCACGCCGCTAAGCACGCATATCGCAACGCCGGTTGCCCCGCAGATTAGCGCCCAGCTGGGAAGCCAGGAGTGGCAGCAGGCTGTCAGCCAGCACGTGACGCTGTTTACTCGCCAGGGTCAGCAAAGCGCCGAGCTGCGCCTGCATCCTGAGGACTTAGGCCAAATCCAGATAAGCCTCCGGCTTGAGGATAACCAGGCCCAGCTGCAGATGACCTCGCCGCACAGCCACGTGCGCGCCGCGCTGGAAGCGACGCTGCCCGCGTTGCGCACCGCCCTTGCTGAAAGCGGCATTCAGCTCGGCCAAAGCAACATCAGCAGCGAAAGCTTTGCCCAACAGCAACAGCAGTCGGGCCAGCAGCAGCAGCCATCACAGCGTTCAGCGGGCAGCTTCCCCTCCCCGGGCGGCGAGGCTGAGCCCCTCGCCGTTCCGGCCAGCGTCCAGCGCCTCGCCTCAGGTAATAACGCCGTGGACATTTTCGCCTGATAATTGCAACAAGCTGTAAACGGCAGAGGTAACAACAAATATCCCGTGTTTTCCAGGCTTTGATCGCCGGGCAACACGGGATAATCGCCCCATAAAGCAGTACCGATACAGGAATAAAGCGTGATATGACCGACATAGCTCAGACCAAAGGCCGCAAGCGCTCCATCTGGATGCCGTTACTGGTCCTGATAACACTCGCCGCGTGCGCTACCGCAGGTTACAGCTACTGGCGGATGCAGCAGCAGCCTGCCGCCACTCAAGCTGACAAGCCAGAGCCGCCGCCCGCGCCGGTCTTTTTTGCGATGGATACCTTTACCGTTAATCTTGGCGATGCGGATCGCGTACTGTACATCGGTATTACGCTGCGTCTGAAAGACGATGCGACTCGTCAGCGTTTAAGCGAATTCCTGCCGGAAGTGCGCAGCCGTTTGCTGCTGCTGTTTTCCCGCCAGGATGCCGCGGCCCTTGCAACGGACGAAGGCAAGCAGAAGCTGGTAGAAGCGATTAAAAACACGCTGGCGCCGCCGTTGGTTGCCGGTCAACCTCAACAGGTGGTCAGCGATGTGCTGTATACCGCCTTTATTTTGCGGTAAATCATGGCCGACAGCATTCTTTCACAGGCCGAAATTGATGCGCTGTTAAACGGCGACGCCGAGAGCAGCGACGAACCGAAAGCCGGCGCGGCGAGTGAAACCGACATTCGCCCCTACGATCCTAATACCCAGCGCCGCGTGGTGCGTGAACGCCTGCAGGCGCTGGAAATTATCAATGAGCGCTTTGCCCGTCAGTTCCGTATGGGGCTGTTTAACCTGCTGCGCCGCAGCCCGGATATTACCGTCGGCGCGATTCGCATTCAGCCCTACCATGAGTTTGCGCGTAACCTACCGGTGCCGACCAACCTCAATCTGATGCATCTTAAACCGCTGCGCGGCACCGGCCTGTTCGTCTTTTCGCCAAGCCTTGTGTTTATTGCGGTAGATAACCTGTTTGGCGGCGACGGTCGTTTCCCAACCAAGGTTGAAGGGCGCGAGTTTACCCATACCGAGCAGCGCGTGATTAACCGTATGCTCAAGCTGGCGCTGGAAGCTTACAGCGACGCCTGGAAAGCCATTTATCCACTTGACGTGGAGTACGTGCGTTCCGAAATGCAGGTGAAATTCACCAATATCACGACCTCGCCAAACGACATCGTGGTGAATACGCCTTTCCATGTCGAAATCGGCAACCTGACCGGCGAATTCAATATCTGCCTGCCGTTTAGCATGATTGAGCCGCTGCGCGAGCTGCTGGTAAACCCGCCGCTGGAAAACTCCCGGCAGGAAGACCAAAGCTGGCGCGATACGTTAGTGCGCCAGGTGCAACATTCTGAGTTAGAGCTGGTGGCAAATTTCGCCGATATCCCGCTCAGACTCTCACAAATACTGAAACTAAAACCTGGCGACGTGCTGCCCGTCGACAAGCCGGATCGCATTCTTGCGCACGTCGACGGTGTACCGGTGCTGACCAGTCAATACGGCACGCTAAACGGCCAGTACGCCCTGCGCGTCGAACACTTGATCAACCCGATACTGAATTCGCTGAATGAGGAACAGCCCAAATGAGTGATATTAATCAACCGTCCGACGACAATGCAGGCTCCGTGGACGATCTGTGGGCTGATGCGTTGAACGAACAAAAAGGCGCCGGCAAAAGCTCCGCCGACAGCGTGTTCCGCGCGCTGGAAAACAACGATATCGTCGGCTCGATGCAGGATATCGACCTGATTATGGATATCCCGGTCAAGCTGACCGTGGAGCTGGGCCGTACCCGCATGACCATTAAAGAGCTGCTGCGCCTGTCGCAGGGTTCCGTCGTGGCGCTTGACGGCCTGGCCGGCGAGCCGCTGGATATTCTGATCAACGGCTACCTGATCGCCCAGGGCGAAGTCGTGGTCGTGGCCGATAAATACGGCGTGCGTATCACCGATATCATCACGCCGTCGGAACGTATGCGCCGCCTGAGCCGTTAACAGTATGAAAACCCAGACCACCGTCCAGCAGCAACCCGCTGTCAGTTCCGGCTCGCCGTTAGTTCAGGTGAGCGGAGCCTTAACGGCAATTATTTTATTTATCCTGCTGGCGGCATGGCTGGCTAAACGTTTTGGCCTCGCCGGCAAAACCGGCTCCGCAAAAGGGCTTAAGGTCAGCGCCAGCTGCAGCCTTGGCCCGCGCGAACGCGTTGTGGTTGTCGATGTGGAAGATGCCCGCCTGGTGCTGGGCGTCACCGCCACGCAAATCACGCTTTTACACACGCTTCCACCCGCGCCGGCGGAAGCAGTTCCTCAGCCTGTTGAACAGGCGGATTTCCAGAACCTGATGAAAAACCTGCTTAAACGTAACGGGAAAGCCTGATGAAACGTTTTCTCTCCTTCTCGTTAATGGGGCTGCTGGTCAGCCTGCTGTTCGTCACGCCGCAGGCGCTGGCGCAGCTGCCGGGACTGGTAAGCCAGCCGATGCCAAACGGCGGCCAAAGCTGGTCGCTGCCGGTTCAGACGCTGGTCTTTATTACCTCGCTGACCTTCCTGCCCGCGATTTTACTGATGATGACCAGCTTTACGCGCATCATCATCGTGTTCGGCCTGCTGCGAAACGCGCTGGGCACGCCTTCTGCCCCGCCTAACCAGGTGATGGTGGGCCTGGCGCTGTTTCTGACCTTCTTTATTATGTCGCCGGTATTCGACAAGATTTATACCGACGCCTACCAGCCGTTCAGTGAAAACAAAATTGAGATGCCGGAAGCCATTGATAAAGGCGCGCAGCCGCTGCGCGAGTTTATGCTGCGCCAGACGCGTGAAGCGGATCTGGGGCTGTTTGCTCGTCTGGCTAATACGCCTGCGCTGGAGGGTCCTGAAGCGGTGCCAATGCGCATTCTGCTGCCGGCCTACGTCACCAGCGAACTGAAAACGGCTTTCCAGATTGGCTTTACGGTGTTTATTCCTTTTTTGATTATCGACCTCGTCGTCGCCAGCGTGCTGATGGCGCTGGGGATGATGATGGTGCCGCCTGCCACCATCGCCCTGCCCTTCAAGCTCATGCTCTTTGTGCTGGTTGACGGCTGGCAGCTGCTGGTCGGATCCCTTGCGCAAAGCTTCTACAGTTAAGGTAAAAAGATGACGCCTGAATCGGTCATGATGATGGGCACCGAGGCAATGAAAGTTGCCCTGGCGCTCGCGGCACCGCTGCTGCTGGTTGCGCTGGTAACCGGCCTGATTATCTCCATGCTGCAGGCGGCGACGCAGATTAACGAAATGACGCTGTCGTTCATTCCAAAGATCCTCGCCGTCTTCGTCACCATGATTGTGGCGGGCCCGTGGATGCTTAATCTGCTGCTTGACTACATGCGTACGCTGCTCACCAATTTGCCGACGATGATTGGATGATTCACGTTGATAGCGACCAGTGGCTGAATTTACTGAGCATGGCCTTCTGGCCCTTTTTGCGCATTATGGCGCTTATCAGTACCGCCCCCATCCTTAGCGAACGTTCAGTCTCTAAAAAGGTAAAAATCGGCCTTGCGCTGATGATTACCTGGATTGTCGCCCCTACGCTTCCCATGAGCGGAGTGACGATTTTCTCCCCGACGGGCTTCTGGCTTGCGGCGCAGCAAATATTAATCGGCATTATGCTGGGCTTCACCATGCAGTTCGCCTTCGCCGCGATTCGTACCGCCGGTGAGATTATCGGTCTGCAAATGGGCCTTTCTTTCGCGACCTTCTTCGACCCCGGCAGCCGTCTGAATATGCCGGTGCTGGCGCGCTTTATGGATATGCTGGCAATGCTGCTGTTCCTGACGTTTAACGGACATTTATGGCTGATTTCGATGCTGGTGGATACTTTCCATACCCTGCCGATCGGCGGCGATCCCGTTAACAGCAACGCATTTATGGCGCTGACCCGCGCGGGCGGGCTGATTTTCCTCAACGGGCTTATGCTTGCCCTGCCTTTAGTCACCCTTTTGCTGACGCTTAATATCGCGCTGGGCTTGTTAAACCGCATGGCGCCGCAGCTTTCCGTATTTGTGATTGGTTTTCCGGTCACGCTCTCTATTGGCATGCTGGTTATGGCCGCGCTGATGCCGCTGGTCGCGCCTTTTGCGGAACATTTATTTAGTGAAATATTTGACCTGCTTGCGGATATAGTGAGCGAAATTCCCGCCAATTAACCCCCAGCGTTTATAATGCCTCTCTGAGGTTATTCCTAAAATGCATTTCAAATAACATCTACCAGGATAACTCCGCCACGGGATATATGTTTTTACTTATCTCACAGTTCACAACATTTACTTTACTTTGAGAACTTTCCTGGCAAATTATACATAACTTTACGGGATAGTAATCCCGCCTGAAAATACTTCCGTATGGTCAGTTAACTGCAGCTCAAGCCAATGGCTGGCAAGCATTTTCCCTCGCCATGCTGCTTGAATGGCGGGAATGTTCGGAAGTGCTGGCAGGGATAGTTTCGTAATGGGAAGGCGCTCAACGCAGCGGCCAACTGATATCGTTGCTGAACAGATAATACACTTAGTGAGGGTTTGCTATGTCAACGATTATTATGGACTTATGCAGTTATACCCGGCTGGGGCTAACCGGCTATCTGGCTAGTCGCGGGATTAGAAAACGGCAGATTACCGACGTTGTGGACGTCGAAGAGCTGGCGCAGGCTTGCCAGTCGCAGGCGCCCAGCGTGGTGTTTATTAATGAAGACTGCTTTATTCACGATCCGCAAAGCAGTCAGCGCATAAAGCAGATCATTAATCAACATCCCGGCACGCTGTTTCTGGTTTTCATGGCGATTGCTAATATTCACTTCGATGAATATCTGCTGGTACGAAATAATCTTCTTATCAGTTCGAAATCCATCAAGCCGGAGTCGCTAGACGAAATTCTCGCCGAGTATTTAGCAAAAAATGCGCAATGCATCGGGCATATTAATTTGCCGACGCTTTCATTAAGCCGCACCGAATCAAGCATGTTAAAAATGTGGATGTCAGGCCAGGGGACGATTCAGATATCCGACCAAATGAACATCAAAGCCAAAACCGTGTCATCGCACAAGGGTAATATCAAACGCAAAATAAAAACGCATAATAAACAGGTGATATATCATGTAGTGCGCCTGACGGATAATGTCACCAACGGTATTTTTGTTAACCTGCGTTAATTTTTAATTTACCTCTGCCCTACCCTTATTCAAAGAACAGCCAGGATGCCCTCGGTATTCTCCAGCCTTACTGGAGAGGACCGGCGTGAGGGCGATCCGAGCCTTAACTTCTGCGTTACTGTTCTATCTGCTCGACAAAAATTCCGTCGGGATGCCCCGTCTCGTTAAAGAACCAGATACCCAGCGGATAATCCTCAAGGGAAACCAGATACATGGTGCCCTCGCTAAACTGTTCTACGGCCAGCACCACGCCGGCACGGCGAGGCCCGCCGTCGGTCTTTACGGTTACGCGATCGTTGATATTCATCACAAAATCCTCCCAGATTCTTTGTGCCCAGTGTAGATCAAAAACGTCTCATTCGCATGGCGCATATCCCCTTCACTAAGCATTTTGGTAAGGCGTCTATACTTAAGGCTGGCGAGCTGCAGGAGGAGATGACATGAAGACCGCAAAAGAGTTCAGCGAAACGGCGCATCGCGAGGTCAACATCGACGTTGATGCCCTGCTGGCGGCGATCAACGAAATCAGCGAGAGTGAAGTGAAGCGAGCAGATAGTGAGGAAAATCCGCATCGGGTCAGCGTCGATGGCCGCACATGGCATAGCTATACCGAGCTTGCGGAAGCCTTTGAGCTGGATATTCACGATTTCAGCGTCAGTGAAGTGAACAGATAAAGAAAAAGCATCCCGGCCGGGGAGCCGGGATGTAAAAGCATGATTCATGCAAGAAGCATTTGAAATTCGCTACATCAGGAAATCTGATGTCGCTATTCACCTTACTGCAAATTTTTTGTAAAACAAGGATATATTTCTTCCATGAATGATTACTATTCATCACATTCACTACATAATTCCCTCACAAATCCCGATGGAACAAGCCTTGCGGTAACGATCCCATTATGTCATAGCGATAAGCTTGATCATTAATTGAGAGTAATCCTAACGAGGAAACCCAATGCCACACCTGCACGACTCGCTACTTATTATCTCCGATCTTGACGGTACGCTGCTGGATCACCATACCTATCGTTGGGAAGCGGCGAGCGGCTGGCTGGGCGTCTTTAAACAGCACGCTATCCCTGTGGTGCTGTGCAGCAGCAAAAGCGCCGCTGAGACTATGGAGTGGCAGAAAGAATTAGGCATCGTCGGGCAGCCCTTTATTGCAGAAAACGGCGCGGTGATACAGCTCGATGAGCGCTGGAGCGACAGCGATAGTTTTCCGCGACGCATCACGGGCATCAGTCATGATGATTTAATGCCTTTACTGAACAATCTCCGTGACCAGTACGGTTTTAAATTCACCTGCTTTGCGGACGTGGATGAAAAAACGCTTATTGAATGGACGGGGTTAACGCACAGACAGGCGGTGCTGGCGCGGCTCAGGGAAGCCTCGGAAGCCTTTATCTGGCGGGATTCGCCGGAGAGATTCAGCGCTTTTGCCGATGCCATAGCGCAACGGGGACTCATGCTGGCGCAGGACGGTCTTTTCTGGCACGTTTCAGGCTTGCAAAGCGATAAAGGCCAGGCGCTGAGCTGGCTGTATCAGCAATACCAGCAAAACACCGGGAAAACCTCTATCACCATAGGCCTGGGCGACGGCCCGAGCGACGCGTTACTGCTTGATAACGTCGATTATGCGGTGGTGGTAAAAGGCTACAGCCGCGAGCCTGTTATTTTACGCAGTGATAATCCTGCGCGGGTTTACCATAGCATCAACTATGGCCCGCAGGGCTGGAAGGAAGGACTGGACCATTTTATTCCGGTCGAATAACGCGGCTAGATAGCGGTACAAACCTGATTGCGTCCGGCCTGCTTGGCTTTGTACAACCGCTGGTCTGCGCAGGATTGCAGGCGCTCAAAATTATAGTCGCGTAACTCCTGAGCGCTACTCACCCCAAAGGAAGCGCTGATTTTCACCGTGTTGCCCTGTTTTAACAGCAGCTCTTTGTTGTTAATACGCGCTCTTATGCGCTCGGCTACCTGCGCTGCCTCATCAAGCGTTGCGTCGGGAAGCACGATGCAAAACTCCTCGCCCCCCACGCGTCCCGCCACATCCTCCGCCCGCAGGGAGCCTGCAAGCATCGCCGCGGTATGGGCCAGCACTTTATCGCCTCCGTGATGACCAAAGCGGTCATTAATGCTTTTAAAGAAGTCGAGATCCATCTGGATAACCGCAAAGGGCCGCGCCTGTTGTTCACACTGGGCGGCCAGGCGAAGAGCGATATCAAAAAATGCACCGCGGCTATATAAATTCGTCAGCGTGTCGTAATCGGCGCGCCAGGTCAGCTTCTGCTGGAGTTTAAGCATATTGCTGACCAGCCGGCGGATGACCAGCCAGGAAGCCGCCAGCATCAGGGTAAACAGCAGCCATAAGATGCTAAGCACGATACTGATATGGCCAAACTCGCCCCGCATGCTCTCTTCAAGCGTATGGACTTTAATCAGCAGGCCGTCGAAATTATTGAGTTTCGACCAGGTGATAAAACGGCTGTCCATGCGCAGTTCGCCCTCGTCGCCCCGCTTCGCGTTGTTCATATGCATGGCTATTTCAGCCTGCTGCGACTGGGTAAAGCGGGTCTGCCGAGACGGATTATCGTCCGAGCTGGCGATAAGCGTGAAGTGCTTGTCAACCAGCAGGACGGTGCCTTCGCGTTCGCTATGGCGCGCCTCGCGTAAAAATTTATTCATCGACTCAATGGGGAAATCCATCGCCAGTACGCCATACCAGCGATTGTTATCGTCAAGCGGAACGGAGGCGGTAATGATTTGTCCGTTTTCTGTATTCGGATCAAAAGCATGCGTCCATTGCAGCCGGCGGCTGGGATTATAAAGCGGCGACTGGGAAGAAAAATAGGGTTGAGCGACCAGCCGGGAGTAAAGGGAGATGATTTGCGGATCGTTGCCCGGCGGCGTGTTGGTCAGGAAAAAGCCGGCCCGGGAAGCATAGAAAATATGGCGTTGTAAATCCTTTATACGATCGGAATGCTGCATGATGTAACTAAATTCCAGCGCCGCCTCCAGCTCATCGTGCATCCTCTCTTCCTGGCGGTCGAGCAAAGCATTGCCGTTAACGAACGCATCGGAAACGCCGCTGATCGGCAGGCTACGGCTGGTATCAAGACGCAGCTGCCAGAACGGCTGCGCGCGGCTGATTTCAAAGGCGGCCAGCGCCCTGCGCGACTTGTCGGTGGAAATGGGAGACTGGAGCGCATAATGCATCGTATTACGATAGAACAGCAGGTTATCGATGTTGTACTGCAGCTGCCGGTCCAGGGCGGTGGCGACGTTATAAAGGCTGTTTCGCTGGTTGGCGACGTAGGCGTTCTCAAGCACCACCACTTCCCGCCAGGTCAGCACCGTTGAGAAAATAAACACGATGATAAAACAGAGGTTAACGACTCTCTGAGGTCTTCTGAAGCGGCTGATGACTCTCTGTACCCAATTCCCCGTCACTCACTACGCTCCCTGACTGCAGCTTAATTTGGAAAACTCAGTTGCCGGGGATTTTATCCTCAGGCATCAGCCGGGTATTATGCATAAATTAACAGGCAGACACCCAGGAAAAGTCTTAAGGCTGGTTTTAAATCAGGATTTTCAGGAGGATGTAACCGCATTCCGACAGGCGTTTTCCGCTTAGCCGCGCCACGTAAAAAGAGTCATTCTGCTATCACTTATGACAAAAAAATACCCGGCGAACGGGGCCGGGTATTTCTGCTGTCATCCTTGCGCCTGCTCGCTCATCGCCGTGGGCGCCAGGTCATCCTCGCGGAAGGCCTCGCGTTTTACGCCATAACCGTCATACCAGCGGCACTCAACCATACCGCTGGAAAAACCGGTAACGATCATCCTTGGACCACCATTCTTAGGCTGGACTTCATCGCTGACCACATAGACCATAACTGCCTCCTGTATCAGGGGTGAAAACTTTTACAGTTATAGTCAAAAAGCACTATTTTTGCCCGGTCTGCGGCAAAAATTTATACAAATACCTAATGGGAAGCCCTGCCGCGCAGATGGTTTATGCCATTTACCGCCGCTAAAACTACCGCCCCGACGATAAAGCCGAGCACCACATTGAACAGCGTCGGCGCGAGCAGATGCACCACCCCGCCCGCCTTTGCGGTCCAGTTTTCAATCGCGTGATGTAAGGCGGGAATGCCGTGTACCAGAATTCCACCGCCGACAAGAAACATCGCCAGCGTGCCCACGACGGAGAGAAACTTCATCAGCCACGGCGCAAGCACCAGCAGCGCCTTGCCCAGCCCCTGCGCGATCTTCGACCCTTTATCCGCCAGCCAGTAGCCCAAATCATCCAGCTTTACGATCATGCCGACCAGGCCATACACGCCCACGGTAACCAGAATCGCAATGCCGGCTAATATCAGCACCTGATTGAGCAAAGGCGCATCGGCGACGATGCCGAGCGTAATAGCGACGATTTCGGCAGAGAGAATGAAATCGGTGCGTATAGCGCCTTTGACCTTATCCTTTTCATAAACCATCGGATCCTGCGCCCGCACGGCATCAAGACGCGCTTTCTTTTCTTCCGGGGTTTCTTTGTGTTTGCGCGCCTGAAAACTGTGCACCACTTTCTCTACGCCTTCGAAACATAAAAATGCCCCGCCGACCATTAATAGCGGCGTTATCGCCCAGGGCGCAAAAGCGCTGATCACCAGCGCCAGCGGCACCAGAATCAGTTTATTAAGAAAGGAGCCCTTCGCCACGCTCCATACCACCGGCAGCTCGCGGTTGGCGCGAACCCCCGATACCTGTTGGGCGTTGAGCGATAAATCATCCCCGAGTACGCCAGCGGTTTTTTTTGCCGCCACCTTGCCCATCATCGAGATATCGTCCAGCAGCGTAGCGATATCATCAAGAAGCGTTAGTAAGCTACTTCCGGCCAAAATCATCATCCTTTTTTGTTGGTTTGCTTTTCAGTATGGAGCAAAACCCGGCGCGCGAAAATCAAAGTCATATGTCAACGAAAATTAACAAGACAATAACAAGTAAAATACTCGCCAGGCTGATAGTTTTGACGTTAACTATTATGCTCGTCAAAGAAAGCCGTGAGGAAGTATGCGCGTTCGTTCAGGTCAACTATTACCGCTGATAGCGGCGCTGTTTGCGCTGTATATCATCTGGGGCTCGACTTATTTTGCTATCGCTATCGGCGTAAAAAGCTGGCCGCCGTTTATGATGGCGGGGGCGCGCTTTTTGAGCGCGGGCGTGCTTTTGCTGAGCGTGCTGCTACTGCGGGGCCATAAATTACCGGCAATAAAGCCGATGCTGAATGCCGCGCTGATTGGCGTGCTGCTGCTCGCCGTGGGCAACGGGTTTGTCACCGTCGCCGAGCATCAGCACGTTCCTTCCGGCATCGCGGCGGTGATGGTCGCCACCGTGCCGCTGTTTACCCTGTGCTTCAGCCGCCTGTTCGGCATCCCTACGCGCAAGCTGGAATGGCTGGGCATCGCGATTGGCCTGGGCGGTATTGTTCTGCTTAACAGCGGCGGTAACCTGAGCGGCAATCCGTGGGGCGCGGGGCTTATCCTGATTGGCTCGCTGAGTTGGGCCTTTGGCTCCGTCTACGGCTCGCGCATCGAGCTGCCAAAGGGCCTGATGGCCGGTGCGATTGAAATGCTTGCTGCCGGCCTCGTGCTGCTTTGCGCCGCCGGACTGTCAGGGGAACGCCTGACGGTGATGCCGACAGCCGCAGGCCTGCTGGCGGTAGGCTATCTGGCGCTCTTCGGCTCGATTATTGCCATCAGCGCCTACATGTACCTGATTCGCAACGTTGCGCCAGCGGTAGCCACCAGCTATGCCTACGTTAACCCTGTCGTGGCGGTGCTTCTGGGGACGGGATTCGCCGGCGAAAGCCTGTCTCCCGTCGAGTGGCTGGCGCTGGGGGTGATTATTTTCGCCGTCGTGCTGGTAACGCTGGGAAAATATCTTCTGCCCCCAAAGCCGGTAGTGACGGTCTGTGAGCCAGAGAAATAATCAGTATTCGGGTGGCGTTTGCCACCCGTCGTCGCTGAGCGCGTGAATACCGAGCGTATCGATCTCAGCATGATGGCCGCCGCTGCAAATCCACTCTTCCAGCCTTTCCGTTAACGCTTCGTCGCTGAGTTTTTTCCGTCCTCTTAGCGCGCATTCCCACACCAATAGCACGCGCCAGCCTTCCCCCAGCAAACGTCGCATATCACGCCTGTCGCGCTCAACGTTCTTGCCGATTTTCTCCAGCCAGAATTCGGTACGCGTGGCGGGGACCTTAAACAGATAGCAGCCGTGGCGATGCCAGAAGCAGCCGTGGGTAAAAATAATGCAGCGATGATTATCAATAATAAAATCGGGACGGCCGGCAAGCTGCTTGTCCTGAGCGCGGAAATCAAAACCGCACGCGGCAAGCAGGCCCGCCAGCCGCTTTTCGATGGCCGTATCGCGCGTGGCAATCGCACGCATATTTTTGCTGCGCACCGCTTTGCTGTGAACATCGGCCATCTTTCCCTCCGTTTAGCGCTTTTTCACGGCCAGTTTTATTTTCTCTTCCAGAAGCTTAGCAACGGCGGCGAAAGCCGGCACCACAACCGAGTTACCAAACTGGCGATAGGCCTGGGTATCAGAAACCGGGATGCGGAAGGCTTTTCCCTGCACCGCCTCAAAGCCCATCAGACGCGCGCATTCACGGGGCGTTAAGCGACGCGGGCGACGCAGCTGGTTTTCCGCATCGTTGAAATCAAGCTCGCCAAGCGCTTTATCCCAACCGCGGTCAATCAGGATCTCCGCGCCGTCTTTGTAATAGCGTGCCGACAGCGTTCTTGCCACGCTCGCCGGATTGGTCGGGTCTACCAGACCATAGCCAAAGCCGTTGCCTTTCGCCTGGTGCTTCTTCGCGTAGTTATAAAGATATTTCCAAAGTACGGGGGTGAGGATGTATTTAGCCTCCACCGCTGGCTCAAGCAGTTCGCCAAAGGTGGGGCGACGCGACGGGTATAAGGCAGCCAGCGCGCGCAGCGTGAAGTCCTGATGCAGGTTGAGATCGCGACGAAAACCCACCAGCACGATACGTTCGCGGTGCTGGGGTAAAAAATGCTTCCCGTCGATGATTTTCGGATCGTTTGCGCCCGCGACGGCGGCATCGGCCACCTCATAGCCCAGGCTATCAAGCGTTTCCATAATAATGCGGAAGGTGTTGCCCTTATCGTGGCTTTTGAGATTCTTGACGTTTTCCAACACAAAAATCGCTGGCCGTTTGGCATCAATAATGCGGGCGACGTCGAAAAACAGCGTGCCCTGGGTTTCACAGGCAAAACCGTGGGCGCGGCCCAGCGCATTCTTTTTGGATACGCCGGCCAGGGAAAACGGCTGGCATGGGAAGCCCGCCAGCAGAACGTCATGATCCGGCAGCGTCGCCCGGATATGCGCCGCGGCCTGCTCATCGCTAAGATCCGTGCGATCGCTTTGCGTGATATCGCGAATATCTTCGTTGAACTGATGCTGCTGCGGGTCGCAGTACCAGTTGGCTTTGTAAGTTCTAACCGCGTGTTTATTCCATTCGCTGGTAAACACGCACTGGCCGCCAATCGCTTCAAATCCGCTGCGGATACCGCCGATGCCGGCAAACAGATCGATAAAGCGAAACGCGTATTTCCCATGGTGGGCCGGCGGCGAGGGCAGCATGTTTTGCAGCATCGCCACTTCCGTAGAGGTTAAGGCGCGCGGAGCCGACTTGCGGTTATACCAGCGGTTGAGGGATTCCCGGGTCCAGTCGCCGCTGACCTGACGCAGATGATGGGCAACGGTTTTTTGATCGTAAATTTCAAGGATGCGGCTGACCAGATGATGGTCTTCTTCCTGCTGATGCTGTTGCTGGCGTAGGGCCTGTTCTGATAGCTGTTCTGCAATCGCGTCGAGGTCGTTCATCGAGAGCCTTTAAGGGGAAAATAAAGTGCGACTCTATCACTGATTTGACCCAGAGAGAATGAAAAGGCCCGCAGGGTGCGGGCCCAGGGTTAACGCAGCGCGGAGAACTGCTCGATCACCTCGTTGTCGAGATGGTGGTAGTCGCCTTTCAGCTCCGCGCACAGCTTCGCCATATAATGGACCAGAAAATCGGCGTTATGGCGCGCCAGCTCCCGGCCCGCTTCGGTTTGCATCGTCGCGGGAAGTTTCAAAAGCTTTTTCTGGAAGTGATCGAGCGCGTAAGTGGCGTCGTCCAGCTCCCTTTTACCGGCAAGCGGATCCGCGCTGTCAAACAAAGGCCGGCCCAACGCGCCGGAGGTATAGAAAACCCGTGCAAGGCCAATCGCGCCTAACGATTCAAGGCGATCGGCATCCTGAACGATTCTGGCTTCAAGCGTTTGCGGCTCAATGCCGGCGCTGAAGCTGTGGGCCCGAACTGCATGCGCTACGGCGTCATACAGTTCATGAGGAAAATCGGGGAAATGGTTATCCAGGATGCGCAACGTTTCGACCGCGGCCTGGGTAGAAGCCAGATGTCGCTCCGGGTGGTTTTTCGGCAGGTTAACGATGTCATGGAAGTAGCAGGCGGTCAGCACCACTAAGCGGTCGGCCTCCGTTCCCTCCATCATCCGCTGCGCGGTTTTCCAGACGCGATGAAAATGCGCCACATCATGAGCTTTATCATCCTGCAACCAGTTGCCGTGCAGGTACTCTTCAAAACGCGCTTGCCAGTGGGCTATCGGCATACGTACTCCTCGTTTCGTTGCTAAACCCTGTACCTAATATGAGTACAGGATCACAAAATTAGCAAGAAAACCCAGACTACCGGCAATGCTAAAGCCTCACTCCCGATGAAAATCCTCGCGCGGCCGCGTGTACCAGGCGATATAGCCAAGCACCGCCGCCACCGAACCCAGCACGAGCAGCCCCATTAATGCCCCAAGTAATTTTCCGCCTAACGAGCCCATTTCTCCGCCGGTTACGCGGCTGACCACCCAAAAATAACGCACCATTGCCCAGACGATATACAAACAAAATCCATAAAATAGCCACAGGGCTATTTTGCCGCCCGGCGTGCGGGCAGGTTTCTTATCCTTAACGTTCGACATAACCCTCTCAACTCAAAAGCATGGGTTTTATGGTAAAACCACCGTCCTTAAGATGTGATTTTTATCACATTTTTATCGGTTGTTAACAGTCGGGACGCTGTTTTTTGACCGTAATCAGGCTGTAGAAGATCGGCTGGCGAATTAACAAACGCCACGGAAACAGATGTTTTGCTTGCTCATTCGCCGGCAAGGCTGAATCAAATCGCGCTGAGGCCCAGGAATTATGAATACATTTGAGTTAAAAATAGCCATAGTAAATAATTCTATCGACCCAGCTCACTTGTGACCCCTGTCGTTGAAGTGATTTTCATTAAGTGCTTGAATAATGGCGACGACAGTAATCGCCCCGGTATTTTCAGTCCTGTTCAAACGATGACTTTGCGAGCAAGAAAAATGATTAAGTGGCCCTGGAAAGTAAGTGATTCATCCACTGTCCCGGCTCTACCCTGGGAGGAAGCTTTAACTATTCCCGTGCTGGCAGCGCTCACCCCGATTGAACAGCAAAAGCTGATTCGTCTTGCCGACCGTTTTTTACAGCAAAAAAGGCTGGTCGCGCTGCAGGGCTTCGAGCTCGACGAACTGAAAAGCGCTCGTATTGCGCTGCTGTTTTGCCTGCCGGTGATGGAACTGGGTCTGGAATGGCTCGATGGTTTTCATGAGATCCTCCTCTACCCCGCTCCCTTTGTCGTGGATGACGAGTGGGAGGATGACATTGGCCTGGTGCACAACCAGCGCGTGGTGCAGTCGGGGCAAAGCTGGCAGCAGGGTCCTGTGGTACTGAACTGGCTTGACGTGCAGGACTCCTTCGACGCCTCGGGTTTCAACCTGATTATCCATGAAGTCGCCCATAAGCTGGATATGCGTAACGGCGATCGCGCAAGCGGCGTGCCGCTGATGGCCCTGCGCGACGTTGCGGCATGGGAGCACGATCTGCATGCCGCGATGAGCAACATTCAGGACGAGATCGATCTGGTGGGTGAAAACGCCGCCAGCATCGATGCCTACGCCGCCACGGAACCTGCGGAATGCTTCGCGGTGCTTTCAGAGTATTTCTTCAGCGCGCCAGAGCTGTTCGCGCCGCGCTTCCCGTCCCTTTATCAAAGATTTCGCCTGTTTTACGGTCAGGATCCGCTACAACGCCTGCGCAGAAGTGAAAACCCCCATGAGCCTGAGGGTAAAACGGTGCATTAATTCAACAAGTTGATTTTAATTTGCTCATTTGAATCAATACGTTATTTTACCCATTGACTCTTTTTAACCGCGAGGCTACTATGCGCCTCGTTCACACGATTCCTCTGTAGTTCAGTCGGTAGAACGGCGGACTGTTAATCCGTATGTCACTGGTTCGAGTCCAGTCAGAGGAGCCATATTTAAGAAGCCCGCTTAAGGAAACTTAAGCGGGCTTTTTGTTTGTTATGCTCCTGCGTGCATCCCTGTATGGCTTTGATTTCATACGTTAGCATGAAAAATATTCCCGGGTTTTCTGTAAGTACCCCCGTTTTAGTTCCACGCACTTTTTGAGAGTTCCGGTTTATCAGCCATCAGCCGGTACTCTTCCGGCGTCAGGTTATTCAGGGACTCATGAGGTCGCTCGCTGTTATATTCCATCAACCAGCGCTCAGTAATTTCCCGTGCTTCATTCAGTGTTCTGAACAGATAAAAATCCAGGATTTCTGTCCGGTACGTCCGGTTAAAACGCTCGATAAAGGCATTCTGCGTTGGCTTTCCCGGCTTGATAAATTCCAGCATCACGCCATGCTCCTCTGCCCACTGTGCCAGTGCCAGAGAGAGACCAGTTCTGGTCCGTTGTCCATACGCATCTTCAACGGATATCCACGGTTTGCCACTATCCTGTCCAGCACCCTGACGACCCGTTGGGTCGGGATATTCAGGTCGATTTCTATCGCCAGGGCTTCGCGATTAAAATCATCCACCACATTAAAGGTACGGAAGCGTCGGCCACAGACCAGCGCATCGTGCATAAAATCGATGGACCAGCTTTGGTTAAGCGCTTCCGGCGTTATCAACGGAGCCGGATTACGTACCGGCAGACGTTGTTTACCCTTACGACGAAAATTCAGTTTCAGCAGGCAGTAAATCCGGTGAACGCGTTTATGGTTCCAGGCGTTACCCTGCCTGCGCAGTAACTGAAAAAGCTTCTTAAAACCATAACGCGGGTAGCGCTCTGCCAGCTCAGTCAGCATCTGGATCACCGGTTCATCACGCCGGGTATCGGGCTGGTAAAAATACACCGTCCTGCTCAGCGATAACGTCCTGCAAGCCTGGCGTAAACTCATGGCAAATTGCGCCGTCAGATAGCTGACGAGTTCACGCTTTATCGCTGGTTTTAAAGCTTTTTTTCGATAACGTCTTTCAGGGCCCGGCATTCAAGACTGAGATCGGCAAACATCTGTTTGAGACGACGATTTTCGTCCTCGAGATCTTTCATTTTTTTGATATCAGAGGCTTCCATACCGCCAAACTTCGCTTTCCAGTTGTAATAACTGGCTTCTGAGATACCGGCTTCACGGCAGACATCTTTGACGGTCCGGCCAGCTTCGACGGACTTCAGAACGGCGATGATTTGGTGCTCGGTGAATCGGGCTTTACGCATGGCGATCTCCTCAGGGGACATAATCAGTATGCCGGAAGATCTCTAAAAGTGAATGGCTCGGTTTACAGGGATACTTACAGTTCGTTCTGGTGATGCAGGAAGGCACATTGATAATTGAAGTCGGGTAAAATGCCTCTAAAAATATTAGCTAAGATTTGAGCTGACATTTTTATGGCTCAGAGCCATAACCTAATCTGACAGGCAAAAGCGGACAATTACAATAATTAATAGAGGGTCGTAAGCTTAATACAGGGGCATTCAACAACGCCCCTATTTCTTCTAATTATCCAATCTGGCTGAAGCGAAAATAAAGCAGGCTTCTATAAACCTTGAAACGTGCAACATATTTTAAGTACGCTCAATCATTTTAATTAATAGTCGCTTTTGTAATTGTTCTGTGTAAGAAGAAAGCTCAGGATAAATAAAGTCTTTAGTAAAACCATATGTGGCTAACTCCTGACGAATATTAGTGACACTTGAAGATGAAATACGTATTTTTAAAAACCCCTCATCTAAAACATTCTTTAGAATAGCATTATCAACATCTTCAATGCCATTTAAAACACACTGTTCTTGATTTTTATTTGCAGGGTACACATCGCCCTCCAAAAGATTGCTAAACATTAAAACCCCCTGCTGATTTTTTAATCTCTGATTTAAGTTTGCAGGTTTTATAATTGTATTATAATCATTATATAACTCGACAGAATTCAACCCCCCTCGGTAGTTCAAGTCTCCTGCATATACAAAAAGTATGCAATTATTAACAAATTGTTCATCAGATACATTTTTTTT
>NZ_RCAA01000016.1 GCF_003628475.1 Enterobacter sp. R1(2018)
AAAGAGGCTCCCACTGCTTGTACGTACACGGTTTCAGGTTCTGTTTCACTCCCCTCGCCGGGGTTCCTTTTCGCCTTTCCCTCACGGTACTGGTTCACTATCGGTCAGTCAGGAGTATTTAGCCTTGGAGGATGGTCCCCCCATATTCAGACAGGATACCACGTGTCCCGCCCTACTCGTCGAACTCACAGAAGGTGTGCCTTTGTGTACGGGAGTATCACCCTGTACCCTGCGCCTTTCCAGACGCTTCCACTGACACACAAACTGATGCTGGTTCTGGGCTCCTCCCCGTTCGCTCGCCGCTACTGGGGGAATCTCGGTTGATTTCTTTTCCTCGGGGTACTTAGATGTTTCAGTTTCCCCCGGTTCGCTTCGTTAAGTTATGTATTGGCTTAACGATAGTGCAACGGATTGCACTGGGTTTCCCCATTCGGAAATCGCCGGTTATAACGGTTCATATCACCTTACCGGCGCTTATCGCAGATTAGCACGTCCTTCATCGCCTCTGACTGCCAGGGCATCCACCGTGTACGCTTAGTCGCTTAACCTCACAACCCGAAGGTGT
>NZ_RCAA01000017.1:0-14161 GCF_003628475.1 Enterobacter sp. R1(2018)
CACTTGATAATTGCCCTGTATAATAGGAATTCACAAATAGTGCAAAATAAGAATTAATTACGATACCAAGACATAAAGCAGTAATCCCATATGGTAGTGCACAAAATAGAATGATTGTATTAGCGATTTTTTTTATTAGTTCTAGCTTTAAAAATAAATCTGAGCGTCCCTTTACTTGCAGGAGATTAAGATTAATTGCATGTAATGGATATAGAAGGTAGCCGCAACAAAGTATCGAAACCATTATTCCAGCTGGTTGCCATTGTTCCCCTATCAAAAAAATCAGTAAGGGCGTTGCTGAAATTGACAAAAAAGTCATCAAAGGAAAAACAACTAGGCACGACAGTTTTATAGTTAGTAGATAAGTATTATCAAGCTTATTAGTGTCATGCTGCATATGGCTTAATAGCGGATATGTGACACGCTGTAATATATTGGTCATTGTCATCGCAGGCACACTTGATAACTGGTTTGCCTGCGAGTAATGTCCAAGTTTTGTTGCATCATACCACTTTCCAATAAATAGAGGATATATATTAGCGTAAATTGACTCAAGCAATGATGACAATAATAATTTATACCCAAAACCAAATAAATCCTTAAAGTTCTCCATAGAAAAACCAGTTTTTGGCAACCATGGATTGAGGATATTTAGCAATAAAACATTTATTATTGATAACAATAATGTTTGAGATACTAATGCCCATACGCCAAGATCAAAATAATATGCTAACATAATAGCAATACTACCACTTATTACTGCTGCACTAATCGACGCTTTCGCCTGTGTTTTAAAATCCAGCAGCACGCTAAGACGAATTTTTTGTACAACGCCTAGGGCATTGATTGGTACGATAAGACCAATCCAACGCGTAATGGTTACTAGTTCCGGCTTGTTATAGAAAACAGCAATAAATGGAGCTATACTCCATAATATTCCATAGCAGATAAGTGCTACTAATCCGTTGAATATAAAAACAGTTGAATAATCTGTTTCACATCTATTCGTTTTTCTTATAATCGCTGAGCTAAATCCGCTATCAACAAGGACCTGACTAATCGCAATGAATACAGCTAACATTCCAATTAGACCAAATGCCTCAGGACCTAATTGCTTTGCAAGGATCAGCATAATACATAACTGAGCAACCTGAGTTACTATTCGATCTATTGCACTCCATATAAGGCCGCTCTTCGCTGAACGAGTTTTCATTTCCACAATATTATTTAACCCTATTGAACAAAGGTAAGGATTTGTCTTTGTCCGAAAGGATTATGTCAGGCATATCAATCCATTGTATATTTAACTGTGGATCATTCCATGCAATTCCCCGATCGCTTTGCGGATGATAATAGTTGGTTGTTTTATAAACAAATTCGGCCATCTCACTTAATACCTGAAAGCCATGAGCAAAACCTTCAGGTATCCATAATTGACGTTTGTTCTCTGCTGATAAATTAACACCAACCCATTTACCATAGGTTGGTGATGTTTTGCGTATATCTACAACAACATCGAATACTTCGCCTGCGATACAGCGAACCAATTTACCTTGTGCATAAGGTTCTAATTGATAATGTAAGCCACGTAATACTCCCCTACACGATTTTGAATGGTTATCCTGAATAAATTTAACTGGATAACCCACAGCTTCTTCAAAAATATATTGATTGAAACTCTCAAAGAAAAAGCCGCGGTTATCGCTGAATATCCTTGGCTCAAAGATTAACACATCCGGAATATCAGTTTGAATAACATTCATTGCTTAATAACCTTTAACCATCTTCAGTAAGTACTTGCCGTAATCATTTTTAGCTAAAGATGCTGCCAGTTTCTTCACCTGCTCAGCATCAATAAAACCTTTTCGGAAAGCTATTTCTTCTGGGCAGGCCACCTTCAGCCCCTGACGTAATTCGATAGTCTGAATGAAATTGCTCGCTTCGATAAGACTCTGATGCGTTCCGGTATCTAACCATGCATAACCGCGGCCCATCATAGCTACGGACATACGCCCCTGTTCCATATAAATACGATTAATATCGGTGATTTCCAGTTCACCACGATCTGAAGGCTTCAAACCTTTAGCCATTTCTACAACGCTGTTATCATAGAAATATAAGCCGGTTACAGCATAATTACTTTTTGGTTCGAGCGGTTTTTCTTCTAATGAAATAGCCTTACCATCTTTATCAAATTCAACAACGCCATAACGCTCGGGATCATGAACGTGATAAGCAAAGACTGTTGCCCCAGTCTCTTTTGCCACTGCATTTTCAAGCTGCTTTTGCAAATCATGGCCGTAGAAAATATTATCGCCCAAGACTAATGCACAATCATCATTACCAATAAAGTCTTCGCCAATAATAAATGCCTGTGCAAGGCCATCCGGATTATCCTGCACTTTATACTGAAGTTTTAACCCCCACTGGCTACCGTCTCCCAGCAATTGTTCGAAGCGCGGTGTATCTTGTGGAGTACTGATGATGAGGATGTCTCGAATGCCCGCCAGCATTAATGTGCTGAGTGGGTAGTAGATCATCGGCTTGTCATAAATAGGCAAAAGTTGTTTGCTGACCGCCATTGTTACCGGGTACAGGCGAGTACCAGAACCACCAGCGAGGATTATTCCTTTACGTGAAGTCATTATTTGATATCCCAATGTATTGAAATCGCTCTTTAGCTTGAGCACTGTTAATATTATTTATTATGCATTCGAAGCCGCAAAAAGCTCGGCCAGCATACGCTTCACGCCAACATCCCAACAAGGCAATGTTAAGTTAAATGTTTGCTGGAACTTCGAAGTATCTAGCCGGGAATTATGCGGCCGTTGCGCTGGCGTAGGGTATGCTGTTGTTGGCACTGGATTCGTTGTCTTAACCGCCAGTTCCAATCCAGCATTTTTCGCTTCGGCGAATACCAAGTTTGCATAATCAAACCAGGTTGTGGTCCCAGAGGCAACCAAGTGATAAAGGCCAGCAACTTCTGATTTACGCAGGGCGGTGGTAATTGCATGCGCGGTACAGTCAGCCAGAAGTTCTGCGCCCGTTGGCGCGCCAAACTGATCGTTAATAATAGCTAACTCTTCCCTTTCTTTTGCCAGGCGGAGCATAGTTTTTGCGAAGTTATTTCCTTTACCTGCATATACCCAACTGGTGCGGAAAATAAGATGCTTAGCACAGTATCGCTGTACAGCAATTTCACCAGCTAATTTTGTTTCACCATAGACGTTTAATGGTGCTGTTTCGTCCGTTTCACACCATGGCTTTTCACCATTACCAGGAAAAACATAGTCCGTTGAATAGTGAACTAGCCACGCGTTGAGCTTTTCAGCTTCTTTTGCTATTGCCTGAACGCTTGTTGAATTCAATAACTGAGCGAATTCACGCTCACTTTCAGCTTTATCAACTGCAGTATGCGCCGCTGCGTTGACGATAACATCAGGCTTCACTCGTCGTACCGTTTCAGCTACGCCCTCTGGATTACTGAAATCACCACAATAATCAGTCGAATGCACATCAACTGCGATTATATTACCCAATGGGGCCAGCGCGCGTTGTAACTCCCAACCTACCTGACCCATTTTACCAAAAAGAAGAATATTCATTATTTGCGGTCTCCATAATTTTGCTCAATCCAATTTTTATAGGATCCGCTTTTGATATTTTCGACCCATTGCTGATTGTTCAAATACCATTCGACGGTTTTACGAATGCCGCTTTCAAAAGTTTCCTGCGGTTTCCAGCCAAGTGCACGGCTAATTTTTTCAGCATCAATTGCATAACGGCGATCATGACCTGGACGGTCAGCAACATAAGTAATTTGTTCGCGATAAGAGCTGGCTTTCGGAACAATTTCATCAAGCAAATCGCAGATAGTCAGTACAACATCGAGATTTTTCTTCTCGTTATGACCGCCGATGTTGTATGTTTCGCCAATTCGCCCCTGAGTTACTACGGTATAGAGCGCTCGTGCATGGTCTTCAACATATAGCCAGTCTCTAATCTGGTCGCCTTTGCCGTAGACCGGCAGTTTTTTACCTTCAAGAGCATTGAGGATTACCAGAGGAATCAGTTTTTCAGGGAAATGATACGGACCATAGTTATTGGAGCAATTTGTCACTATGGTCGGGAAACCGTAAGTGCGCAGCCATGCCCGAACCAGATGATCGCTTGATGCTTTCGAAGCGGAGTATGGGCTGCTTGGCGCATAAGAAGTTGTTTCTGTAAACAGAGGTAATGCTTCACCCGCTGGACGTTCATCCGGATGCGGTAAATCACCATAAACTTCATCGGTGGAAATATGATGGAAACGAAAACCAGATTTACGACTATTTTCCAGCTGTGACCAATATGCCCTTGCGGCTTCCAGAAGGATGTAAGTCCCGACGATGTTGGTTTCAATAAACTCTGCAGGTCCGGTGATAGAGCGATCGACATGACTTTCAGCCGCCAGATGCATTACCGCGTCCGGTTGGTATTCTGAAAAAATCTTATCTAAAGCATTTCTGTCGCAGATATCTGCCTGCACAAACGCATAGCGCTCGCTATCGGAAACTTCTGCCAGGGATTCCAGATTACCTGCATAGGTCAATTTATCGACATTAACGACGCTGTCTTGAGTATTATTTATGATGTGACGAACGACCGCAGAACCGATAAAACCGGCACCACCAGTAACAAGAATTTTCACGAAAAGATTCTCTCTCTAAATATGTGATCATTATCTTCATTATTTATGCTGAAGATGATAATTCCAAAGGGAAGACAACAGGTATTGAGTAAAACAGGTATTTATCCACGCTACCGCCCCTGGCTTAACAGCTACCAGAGTACTGACATATGGCGCATAGCTTATGGTCTAAATTGATATTTGTTCTGCAACATATTTGAATAGATAAAAGAATAATGGTTTTTTATGTATTCAAATATGAAGCATCTATGATTTTTATCACTTACATAAAAAACGGCAGTCAGTCCCGGTAAAGCTGCCCAATCGCAACTCTGCCGTCACTTTAACTGCCGCGCTTTTCATAAGGTCTTTTTTTTCATTGATGTAAGATCAACGAGCCAGCATCTGTTTGATGCTCTCACGGAACTTCTGCCCTTCTTTGTGGTTGCGCAGGCCGTAGTTGACAAAGGCCTTCATGTAGCCCATTTTTTTGCCGCAGTCATAGCTTTCGCCCGTCATCAGCGCGGCTTCGACCGGCTGTTTTTCATTCAGCGCAGCGATAGCATCCGTCAGCTGAATACGGCCCCATGCGCCCGGTTCGGTTTTCTCAAGCTCCGGCCAGATATCGGCAGACAGAACATAGCGCCCCACGGCCGCCAGGTCTGAATCCAGGGTTTGCGGCTGATCCGGTTTTTCAACGAAGTCAACGATACGGCTCACCTGCCCGTCGTTATCCAGCGGTTCTTTCGTGGTGATAACGGAATAGGCGGACAGATCTTCGTTCGGCATATGTTTCGCCAGCACCTGGCTGCGGCCGGTATCATTGAAACGCGCGACCATTGCAGCCAAATTATAGCGCAGTGGGTCGGCGCTGGCATTGTCCAGCACGACGTCAGGCAGCACAACGACGAAAGGATTATCGCCAACAATGGGTTGAGCGCACAGAATGGAATGACCCAGGCCAAGCGGTTGTGCCTGGCGAACGTTCATAATGGTCACGCCCGGCGGACAAATTGACTGCACCTCGGCCAGCAGCTGGCGCTTCACGCGTTGCTCCAGCAGGGCTTCAAGCTCATAAGAAGTATCGAAGTGGTTTTCGACCGCGTTCTTGGAAGAGTGGGTTACCAGCACGATTTCTTTGATGCCTGCAGCCACGATTTCATCGACGATATACTGGATCATCGGCTTATCTACGATGGGCAACATCTCTTTCGGGATGGCTTTTGTCGCAGGCAGCATATGCATGCCAAGACCGGCTACCGGGATAACTGCTTTCAAATTAATCATATTTAACCCACCTCTTAAATGGTTGAGGGATTATAGTCTTTTCGTGCTCTGATGCCAGCATGAATTGATCCCCAAAGTTTGTACTTCATCTTATCCCCCGGCCCGGAGGATACAAAACTAAAAAGCCCTTATTAACGGCAATAAGGGCTCGGAAAACTCGCAAAGATGCATGAGGGTTTATTCAGGCAACGATGGCAGCGCAAAATTCAGGTTGCTGGTGTTCACATGCTGATGATCCACCCGGTCGATATCCACCGAGCTCTCCCCTTTCTCATTCACCGCATGAACGTTGGCGAGCGACAGCAGCGTGTCGTCTTTCGCCATGAAGCGACCCCGCACGTCCTTACGTAAGTCGAAGCGCAGCTTCAGCGCGGGCCCCGCGGTTGCACGCTGCATCACGTTGACGTCCCGGAGGAAAAGGTGCTGCGGCTTGTTGTTCAGCTCAAGCGTCGCCGCCTTCATGGTCAGATTAGTAATAGCGACAAAGGAGGTGGCGTTGCCGGAAGAGATCTGTATGCCGCGAGCTTTATACGACATGTTGCTGTTATCAAGGGTGATGTCGTTAAGGCGGAAGTTTTGCGGGATGGATAAATAGTTGCCTTTAATAACGCCGTAGCCAATAAGGAAGCCGGCGCTATTTACCATATCGATATTATCAATAACGAAATTATCACAGCCATAAATTGCTACCGTGGCATTATCAATTCCGGCCTTTTTGCTAAAGGTATGATTAATATTGCGCGCCTTAACGTTGCGGATAATGAAATGCTTGCCGTTTTCAACGTGGACAAGCTGGCGACAGTTACTGCCGGTGATGTTGGCTACCACGAAATTCTTCACCGCCTGGTCTTCCGGGTAGGCGTTATTGTAGGTGCTTCCGGCAAGTCCTATCCCAATCCCCCAGTTTATCTTGCCGTTGGTGCAGTCAATGTTATCAATCACATGATCCGAGATAAGCAGGTCGCTATCGTTAATCGCCACGTTCCATTCAATGGCATCGCCCTGCAGATGGCTGAAGTGGCCGTTGGTGATCTTCACGTTCTCCAGGCGGTTGTGAAAACCTTGGCGCAGAATGCCGTAGTTCGCATCGTGTATGGTGATGTCATCGATAACCAGATTGCGCATCGTGCGCTTCTCTTTACCGCCGATATAAATCTGCATCACCGGCGCAAGCCCGCTCATATCGATGCCTTTAATGGTGCAGTCGGAGCCCCGGACATCAAGAATAATATTATTAAACCTTCCGCCCTTCTCGCCCAGAATCCGACAGCCGTCCTGCAGCACAAAACGGCCTTTGCCGTTGCCTTTCAGGCCGCCTCGTACCCGTAACGTTTTTCCTTGCGGCATAAAAATGGCCGTGTTGATGCTGTCGCAGACCAAATCAACGGGTACAACAACGATATCAGCAGCGGCAAAGGCCTGTTTGAAGGCGGCGATCCAGTCGCCCTTATAGAACTTCTGGACGTTTACCTCGCCTTTGCCGCCGGCGGCAAAAACGCTATGAGGTAAAACCAGAGGCGCCGCGGCCAGGATTGAACTGGCCCATAACAGCCTGCGGCGGGAAGAGGAAAAGGAAGGGACAGTGGATTGAAATCTTTTGCGCATACGTCCTCGTGAAGCTTCACTCGGTGGGTTTACAGCGTATGGAGCTGATGGGCTAACTTCTGATAAATAATTTTCTGATTAAATTCAGTTTCTACTTTTTCACGCGCCTGGGTCAGCATAGGTTTCAGCTCGCTTTCGTCCACCTCTGCAAAGGCCTGCAGCCTGTCGGCAAGCGCAATGGCATCGTATTCCGGCACCAGCCAGCCTGAATGGCCGGCATCGATAAGCTCGGGAATGCCGCTGTGAACGGTCGAGATCACCGGGATCCCCACCGCCATCGCCTCCATCAGCGCGACCGGAATGCCTTCCATATCGCCATCTTCGCCCGTCACGGACGGCAGCAAAAACAGATCGGCCTCGTCGAGCATCGCTTTCACTTCGTGGTTCGGCTTAAAGCCCGGCATAAACACCACATCGTCGAGCTGGTGCTGTTCGATAAGCGTGCGCAGGCGAATCTCCCAGGGACCGATGCCAAGTATGTTGTAACGAAAATCCACGCCGCGCTCTTTAAGCAGGCGGCAGGCTTCAATGGCGACATGCAGCCCTTTTTTCTCGGTCAAACGCGCCACGGAAATTATCTCAAGCGTACCGGCGGGAGCCTTAACCGGGCGCAGCGAGAAGCGGTCCATATCCACGCCCATGCGTGAAACGGCAATTTTCGCCGGCGGGCAACCCATTTTTTCCAGACGCCCGGCCCATAAATTACTGATCGGCAGCATCAGATCGCCGCGCACAAACAGCTGTTGATATTCAGGCGTGTAGTGCGCCAGCGCCTCGCGTCCTGAAATATCGATACCGTGGAAAACGGTAGCGATTTTCCCCTGCAGCAGGCCCAGCTCGCGCAGCTTGGCGGCCGTTACGCCTGCCGGACCAAAGTGGGCGATAAACACATCCGCCCGCAGCGTCTGCGAGTTGCGCCCGCAAATCGATGAAAGAATTAAATTGCGGGCTTCTTCGCCATAGCGCGAAGCGTTCAGCGCGCGCCAGGTACGGGGACGAAGCGCGCCGCGCAGCGTATTTAAAGCGCGGGATTGCAGCTTAGCCACCTTCCCTTCCGGCTCATCCATCAGCCACGTCGTTTTTTCAGCAAGGTGGTACTCGTTGAACGCGGCATGAGTATTGGTCAAATCACCCTTCTGAATCGCCACGATTTCAACCTCATAGCCCATATCGATAAAGGCCACAATCTGATTGAGCACGAAGGTTTCGGAGGCGACCGGGAACTTGAGCAGGAAGAAGCCGACCTTCATTTGGCCTCCTTTACGCGGGTTAAAACAGACTCGACCATGCGCAGGCCGGTTGCACGCTCGGCGCTCACCGCCTGCACAAGGCGCTCGTTGATCGCCGGCAGCTGGCCCAGCACGTCCGCAACCACGCCCTGCAGGGAGCCGTCAAGAAGCTGGCGAATATCGATAGCCATCTCCGGCATGCCCAGCTGCTGCATGATGCCCGCGGATTTGTGTTCGTAGTTGATGGCGATGGCCGGGGTGCCGAAGTTCATCGAAATGATCGCGGAATGCAGGCGCGTGCCAACGGTCAGCTCGCATTCGCCGAGGATTTTGCCCATTTCCAGATCGTTGAGCTCGTCCATCACCACGTGATACTGGTCGGGATGATTCACATACTGGCGCAGATTCAGCGCCACCATACGGTCATCTTTGTTGTAGCTGTCGATGCCCGTACAGGTTGAAAGCGCCAGCACCTGGTAGCCCTGCTCGATGACGCGATTGACCACGGCGGCAAACGCCTGCTCATAGGCTTTCTGCGTGGTGCCAAGGCGCTTATCGAAAGGCGCAAGCTCGCGCAGCGTAATGGCGACGGTTTTCTTGCTTCTGAGGGTATCCAGCCAGTGCCGCACCGCGTAGCTCGGGACAAAGCTTTCGTTGTGATGATCCACAAGCCAGGCGGTATCCACGCCCTGTTCAACCTTGCTGGTGTCAATGTTGCTTTGCTTCATCAGTTCAAGGCTTACGGACTCGCGCAGGATCAGCGATTTGGCGTTGCCGAATGCATAGCTCGCCAGCTGGTTAAACTGTGGATCCTGGAATGGCCCAACGCTGTGGCCAATCATGTACACCGGCTTTTTCGCCATAAAGCTGCACAGCGCGTGCTCAAACTGCGAAACGCCATACAAATCAACGAAGAACGAGCCACCGACCTGAATAATAGCGTCATATTTTTGCAGCGATTTTACAAAATCAATAAAGCCCTGCGGAATAGAGATATTGCGCAGGCGGCCGCTGTCGGTAGCCCTGGCCATTAAAACCTGGTGCTGATATTTACGGCGCAGCACTTTTTTCACGCGCCCCATCAGCCCCACGGCGTTGTTATGCTGTTTCATCTGCTTGTACAGACCGTCGCCCAGCACCGGGCGGCCCAGCAGCCAGGCGGAACTCACCGGATAGCGGCTCATCACGTCGACCTGCACGCTTTCGTCAATCGTGGTAATGGCATCAATCAAGCCGCGCAAAATGGCGCTGTCACCGCGGTTGCCGCAGGTGTGGTTGCCAAGAATCAATAATTTCATATACCTCAGACCTCTTTTTAAAGGGGGTTCTTAGCTTGCGCGAAGCAGCGCTTTTAAACGTTCGTGCCGGATAAACTGGCGTTTCATCTCCACCACCAGGGCGTTACGGGAAAGCGACAGCATGACGACAAAGGCGAGCGCGCCCGCGGCAATCTGCACGCCGAGCAGTGCGGCCAGGGGTAAATGCCCCTTCAGCGCCACGCCCAGAGCGGCGCTGACAACAAGCGTTGGAATGGAAAGATAAAACGGCAGCCAGATGCTGGCGATGTACTCCCGGTAGCTCGACCCGAGCACCGGTTTAATCATGATGAAATAGCTCAGCACCGTATTCAGTACCTGTACGAACAGGAAGCCAAGGGTTACGCCGAGCGCGCCGCCGAGATGTCCGCCGACGATAATCGCCGGAATAAACAGGCAGGTTTTAAAGACGTTGAATTTGAAGCTGATGTCCACACGCGCTTTCGCCATCAGCAGGGAACCAATAGGGTTGCCGATGGAGCGCAGCAGGCCAACGACGCACAACAGCTGCAGGATGGGCGTAATAAACGTCCACTTCTCGCCAAACACCAGCGGCACGAAGTTATTCGACACCACCAGCAGGCCAAGCAGCGCCGGGAAATTAATGATGCCGACAATCGACAGCAGCTTGTAGAAGTTCACGCGCAGCTTAGCGGTATCGTCCTGGATTTTGGCAAAGGCCGGAAACAGCACGCGGGTAATAATAGGGTTCAGCTTCATCGGCGGCACTACCGCCACGTTATAAGCGAGGTTATATCCCCCCGCCACGCCCGCGCCGAGAATACGCGCCAGCACCAGCGTGGAAAGGTTGGTATTCACGTAGTTGATGATGCTGTCGGCGGTCAGCCACGCGCCAAATTTGAGGTTAGAACCCACGGATTTAAGCGAAAAGTGAAAGCCCGGACGGTAAATCTTGCGGCCGAAAAAGCTAAACAGCGAGGTGCGCACCAGGGTATTGACCAGATAACCGACGATGGCGGTCATGGCGAACGGATAGTACATCGCAGCGCTAACCGTCACCGTAAAGCCCGCGAGCACGGAAACCGTTTCGATGGAGCCAATTTTTGAAAACTCCAGCTCCTTTTGCATCAGAGCGCGGAACTGCTGGCCGTGGGGAATAATGATAAAGGCAAAGGAAAGCGTTTTAATCAGCGGCGATAGTGCCGGCGTATGCAGCACGCCGGCAATAAAATCGCTGAGTAAAAACACTGTCGCAAACACCGTTAAACCGAGGCCCACGTTCAGCCAGTAAAGGGTCGTTAGCTCAAGATGGCTTATCTCTTTGCGCTGAATAATAGAATTGGCGATCCCAAAATCCGACAGCGTATCCGCCAGCGCGATGATCACCAGCGATACGGTTAACAGGCCAAACTCGGTATTGTCGACAATGCGCGCCAGCACGGTCATCTGCACCAGCCCGAGGCCGATGATAATGACCGTGGCGATGGCGGACCATTTGGCGCCGCTGATGGTTTTTTCTCTCAGGCTCATGCTCGTCTCACTCAATATGCGGCTTTATTAACAAAGCCTTTGAAAATGGTCAGGAAGACGATTTTGATATCGAACCACAGGCTCCATTCGCGGATGTATTCGAGGTCAAACTCAACGCGCTTTTCCATTTTCTCAAGCGTGTCCGTTTCGCCGCGCCAGCCGTTGATCTGCGCCCAGCCGGTAATGCCTGGCTTCACTTTGTGGCGCAGCATGTAGCCTTCAATCAGCGAACGATACTGCTCGTTGTGGGCGACGGCGTGCGGCCGCGGACCTACGATCGACATTCCGCCCAGCAGCACGTTGATAAACTGAGGCAGCTCGTCAAGAGAGGTGCGGCGCAGGAAGTTACCGACCGGCGTGATTCGCTTGTCCCCTTTCGTGGCCTGCACCACCACCGCGTCGTTCTCCATCACCTTCATCGAGCGGAATTTCCACACCTTAATCGGCTTGCCGTCCATTCCGTAACGGGTCTGGCGGAAGATAACCGGCCCGGGAGAGGTGGCTTTTACCGCCACGCTGATGCACAGCAGCACCGGCGAAATTAGCAGCAGAATCATCGAAGCGAGCACGATATCTTCAAGGCGTTTTAGCACCCGGTTAATGCCGCTTAGCGGCGTATCAAACAGCGGAACAACCGGCACGCCGTTCACCTCTTCGGTGCGGGCGTTGAGAATATTAAAGGTGAAGACGTCAGGAATAAGCAGCACCGAACAGGTGGTATCCGTCAGCTCACGCACCAGGTTTTTAATGCGGCTCTCTTCGCTCATCGCCATCGCGATATAGACATTATCGATGCGGCCGGAACGCGCCTCTTCAACCAGATCCGCAAAGCTGCCTGCGTAGTCACCGAGATCGGTGGCGGGCTGCATATCGTCGTAAACGCCCTTTACCTCAAAACCTAACCAGGGTTCGTTGCGGAAACTGTTGGCGAGCGTACGGCCTACCGGCAGGGAGCCGGCGATAGCAATGCGGCGGGTGTTATAACCCATATTGCGCAGCCAGCCCGCGCCGAAGCGGATAAGGGAGCGGCAGACGACCATGCCGAAGCTGGTCAGGACATACCAGGCGAAGTACACCCAGAAAGAGCCGTCGAAATCAGGATTAAAGGCCAGCAGACCGGCGCTAAAAATCAGGCTCAGGGTCCAGTTTTGCAGCAGCAACAGCAGCTCGCTGGAAATTTTTACGCCGCGCCAGGAGCGATAAAAATCGGTAATGCCGCCAATCATCTGGAATACAACGAGGGTAAGCAGAGCCATCAGCAGATGCATATACAAAAACGGCAACGCGTTGACCTTACACACCACCCATAACCCGACAAACATAATGGCTATGTCTGAGAAACGTTGCACCATGGAGATTAACGATGCGTTCGTTTTTGGCAGCTCGCGCTTTTTTAGATTTGTCATCGTTTTACCTTTATCAAAAGGGTAACGGATCCCCTCGTCCCTGACCTTGCAGGGCGAAGCCCCATCCGTCGCGCGTTGAAGCAGCTGCGCGGTGGACAGGGCTGCGTTTATCTAACCGGCAAACGCCCGGAGAGCCCGTACCCGCAAATTACTGATTCAACAGCGCCATAATTTCCTGCGTTCGGGCCTGCATCAGACTTTCGTTGCTGCGCGCCTCCACGTTCAGACGCACCACCGGCTCGGTGTTGGAGGAACGCAGATTAAAACGCCAGTCGCCGAACGCCATGCTCACGCCGTCGGTGTTGTCGATTTCCTCCGCGTGCGGCGCGAAATGCTGGTGTACGCGTTCGATCGCCACCTTCGGATCCGCCAGCTTGCTGTTGATTTCGCCGCTTGCCGGCCACGCCGCCATGCGGTCGCGCACCAGTTCGCCCAGCGTTTTCCCCTTCAGGCACAGCAGCTCGGTCACCAGCAGCCACGGGATCATCCCACTGTCGCAGTAGGCAAAATCGCGGAAATAGTGGTGGGCGCTCATCTCGCCGCCGTAGATGGCGTCTTCTTCGCGCATGCGCTCCTTGATAAACGCATGGCCGGTCTTCGACATCACCGGCGTGCCGCCCGCGCGCTCGACGATATCCACCGTGTTCCAGGACAGGCGCGGGTCGTGAATGATTTTCGCGCCCGGCTGTTTTTCGAGGAACGCCGCCGCCAGCAGGCCGACAATGTAGTAACCCTCGATAAACTGCCCCTTCTCGTCGAACAGGAAGCAGCGGTCGAAATCGCCGTCAAAGGCGATGCCCATATCCGCGCCGTGTTCAATCACCGCGTTGCGGGTATCGTCGCGGCACTCCGGCAGCAGTGGATTGGGGATGCCGTTCGGGAAATTGCCGTCCGGCGTGTTGTGGACCTTCACAAAGGTCAGCGGCACGTTCAGGGCCTTAAAACGTGCTTCGATGGCGTCAACAATCGGGCCCGCCGCGCCGTTGCCGGCGTTAATCACCAGCTTCAGCGGTTTAATATTTTTGACGTCGATATAGGAGAACAGGTGGTCGATATAGGCTTCCACCACGGAAATCTGCTTATAGCCGCCGCGTTTCGCCTCATCGACCGGCGGGAAGTCGTTGGCTTCCGCCAGACGCTGCACGTCGCGCAGGCCGG
>NZ_RCAA01000017.1:14238-16316 GCF_003628475.1 Enterobacter sp. R1(2018)
CGCACCAGCTTCATGCCGTTATAGTCCATCGGGTTGTGGCTGGCGGTCACTTCAATGCCGCCGTCCACGTCCAGATGCCAGGTGGCGAAATAGATCTCTTCGGTGCCGGACAGGCCGATATCCAGCACGTCCACGCCCGCGTCCTGCAGACCGCGCGCCAGCGCCAGCTTCAGGCTTTCACTGGTCAGACGCACGTCGCCGCCCAGCACAATGGTTTTCGGCTTCAGGTATTCGCCGTAGGCGCGGCCAATACGCCACGCGATGTCTTCGTTCAGCTCTTCGCCCAGCCTGCCACGAATGTCGTAGGCTTTAAAACAGGTCAATTTTTGCATCGTTTTCGCTCCTTCGGGCAACAGTTACCCAACCCGCAGGGTCGGCTGCGGGGAATGATGAATGTTTACGCGTTAAATGCGCCCGTAACGGTCTTTAAAACGGACGATGTCGTCTTCTTCGAGGTAGGTGCCGGAACGCACTTCAATCAGGTCGAGCGGAATTTTGCCGGGGTTTTCCAGGCAGTGCGTCACGCCCAGCGGAATATAGATGGACTCGTTTTCGCCCAGCAGCTTTATCTCATCGCCAAGCGTGACTTTGGCGGTGCCTGCCACCACAATCCAGTGCTCGGCGCGATGGTGGTGCATCTGCAGGGAGAGCCCTTCGCCCGGCTTAACGGTGATGCGTTTCACCTGATAACGGTCGCCGGAATCGATGGAGTCGTATTTGCCCCACGGACGGTAAACTTCGCGGTGTTTATGATGCTCGTGGCGGCCGTCATGTTTAATCTGCTCAACGACCTTCTTCACGCTTTGCACGTGGTCGCGGTCGGCAATCAGCACCGCGTCTTTGGTCTGCACCACGATCAAATCTTTCACCCCGACCGTCGTCACAAGGCCGGATTCAGCATAGATATAGCTGTTTTCGGTTTCATGGCTGATGACGTCGCCGTGGTGCACGTTCCCTTCTGAACTCTTGGCGCTGATTTCCCACAGGGAGGACCAGGAGCCGACGTCGCTCCAGCCTGCGTCCATTGGCACCACCACCGCGTCGGCGGTTTTTTCCATAACCGCGTAGTCGATGGATTCGTCCGGGCAGGCCAGGAAGGCCGCCTCATCCACGCGCACAAAATCCAGATCCGGGTCGACGTTCGCCATGGCGTTTTCGCAGGCGGCCAGAATATCCGGACGGAATTTTTTCAGCTCTTCGAGGTAACGTCCGGCGCGGAACAGGAACATACCGCTGTTCCAGTAGTATTCTCCGCTGGCAACGTAATCCTGGGCGGTTTCGAGATCCGGCTTTTCGACAAACTGCGCCACGCTGAAGGCCACCGCATCCACGCCCGCCGCTTCCGTTTGTCCACGGCGAATGTAGCCATAGCCCGTCTCAGGCTGGTCCGGCACTATGCCGAAAGTCACCAGTTTGCCCGCTTCGGCGTAAGGCAGCGCATTACGCACCGCGTCGCGGAAGGCGTCTTCATTCTGAATCACGTGGTCTGCGGCGAGGATCAGCATCAGCGGATCGTTATCCGGCTGGTTGCGCGTTGCCGCCAGCGCGGCGAGGGCGATAGCCGGCGCGGTGTTGCGCCCGGCAGGCTCCAGCACGATATTTTCCGTCAGCTTGTTGAGCTGACGAAGCTGTTCAGCAACGATAAAACGGTGTTCTTCGTTGCAGATCACCACCGGGCTTTCGCACTGCACGCCGTTTAAACGGCAGATGGTGGTTTGCAACATCGTCAGATCCCCTTTCAGGCAGAGGAACTGTTTCGGGTAAAGCACGCGGGACAGGGGCCATAAACGGCTGCCGTTCCCCCCGGCCATGATGACTGGATAAAGCTGCGAATGACTCATGATTTAACCCCGACATCTTGTGGAGATATAGCTGCAATAAATTGGCTCAGCACGTTCTCTTTTTCGAGCGTGCGTTCGGCATACTCACGTGCCACCGTGTTGTGCGCGGGCAATTGCAGACAGCGTTCAATGCCGGCCGCCAGCGCGTCGGCGGATTCTGGCTCCACGCACACGGCGATACCGGAATACAGCTCGCAAAGCTGGCCAAGCTCGGTTTCCGGCTCGGCGGTAATCACC
>NZ_RCAA01000017.1:16407-30841 GCF_003628475.1 Enterobacter sp. R1(2018)
TAAGGCTGCAACGGATGGAACGCCACGTTATGCAGGCCGCGCTCCGCTACCAGTTTTTCAAGGCGTTTTTTCCCGCCGCCCTGGCCGACGATCACAAACAGATACGGCTGGTTCACAAAGCGCGCGGCGACGTCAATCACCGTCTCCAGGCCCTGCTTTTCACCGATATTGCCGGAATACAAAACGATCTTTTTGTCGGCGGGCAACTGCAGGCTTTCGCGTAAAGCCTGCACGTCATGCGCAGAAACATCGCGAAAGCGCTCAACTTCCGACCAGTTCGGAAAGAAGATCACGCGTTTGGGATCGACGCCCTTCTCGATTGCCTTGTTCATCATCGAGCGCGAAATCGTCGACACATTGTCGACGTTATGCAGGCAGCTTTTCTCAAAGCGCTGGGCAAGCTTCGCGACTTTACCCTTGCCGCCGCCCGCCATGCCCAGACCGAGCATCGCATCCACTTCGTAATCCTGAATATGCAGCAGCGTGCGCGCCCCGCTTAGTTTTGCAAGCAGGCGCATGCCCGGCACGCAAAACAGAGTCGGCACCACGCCGATAATGCGATCCGGCTTCCAGCGACGTTGCGCCAGCAGCGGGAAGAATGAGCTCACTGCAAAGCTGCCTAAGTGAAGCAGGCGCTTTAAGGTGGAAGGCTGTTTCGGCACGTACAGCGGGCAGCGCCAGACGGTCGCGGCGCCCTGCTCTTTTTTATAAGTCCATGCCGAGTAATCCCCATGCACTTTCCAGACCGGATAGTAAGGAGGTGCGGTGATAACGCGCACCTCATGGCCCTGGCTGGTCATCCACTCCACCATTTCTCCGGTGTATTTACCGATACCGGTCAGCTCCGGTGAGTAGTTAATGCCGTAGACCAGAATTTTCATAAACCGGGTACCTTGCCTTTGCCTTGTCTGATGAAATAGGCGCGGCTGTTGTCGTGCACATCATCGCGACGCAGTAACGCTTCCGGCGTCAGCCAGCAGTAGTCTTTATGCTGCTCGACAGGCAGCGTCAGCTGTTTGTCATCCACCCGCAGGCGGAAGCCAAGTACGATGTAGTGGGTGGAAAAATCCTGCCCGGAGAAATTGTCGTCATAAAAATGCTGCCACACGCCGTAAAACTCGCCGTCCTCAAGCGTGAAGCGCTGTCCCAGCTCCGCCTCGGTTAAACGCACGAAGGCGTCGGCCAGGGTTTCATCTTTCTGCACGCGTCCGCCCGGCACGAACCAAAAGCCCTGGGCAGGGCGATTGGTGCGTAATCCCAGCAGGTATTCACCCGCCAGGTTTTCCACAACGAGATCGATGGAGATCAGCGGCGTAGCACGAACTACGGTGGCGAAATCTTCCTGACTCAGAAACATGCTTACCCCCGGAACCGGGACTGGTTTTCGAGGAACCACCGGTAGGTGCTGGCAAGGCCAGGCTCCAGGGCAATCTCGTGATACCAGCCAAGACGGCGCAGACGCGTGACGTCCAGCAGCTTGCGCGGCGTGCCGTCCGGTTTGGTGGCGTCGAACACCACGCGGCCACGGTAGCCCGTCACTTTGGCGATGGTCTGCGCCAGCTCGCGAATAGTGCAGTCCACGCCGGTGCCGACGTTGATATGCGAAAGCATCGGTTCGGTGTTTTCCGCCCACACTTCCGGGTCCAGCTCCATCACGTGAATGCTGGCTGCCGCCATGTCGTCCACGTGCAGGAACTCGCGCATCGGCGTGCCGCTGCCCCACACCACCACGTCCGGCGTGTTCTGCTCGGTAGCCTCATGGAAGCGACGCAGCAGGGCCGGAATGACGTGCGAGTTGCTCGGATGGAAGTTATCGTTCGGCCCGTACAGATTCGTTGGCATCACCGAACGATAGTCGCGGCCGAACTGGCGATTGTAGGACTCGCACAGCTTGATGCCGGCGATTTTGGCAATCGCATAGGGCTCGTTGGTGGCTTCAAGCGTGCCCTGCAGCAGCTCGCTTTCCGCAATCGGCTGCCTGGCCATTTTCGGATAAATGCATGATGAGCCGAGGAACAGCAGCTTGTTCACGTTGTGCGTGTGCGCGGCGTGAATGATGTTGCTCTCAATCATCATGTTTTCATAGATGAAGTCCGCCGGATAAGCATTGTTGGCGACAATACCACCCACTTTTGCCGCGGCCAGGTATACCTGGTCGATGCGCGCTTCCGCAAAGAAGGCGCTCACCGCGGCGGCATCCAGCAGGTTCAGCTCGTCACGGCCGCGCAGCACGAGTTCGACGTCATCACGTTGCTCAAGCTGGCGCACGATGGCCGATCCGACCATCCCGCGGTGGCCGGCAACAAAGATACGTTTTTTATTCATGCTCAGGACTCCAGCGCGATGGCAACCTCGTAGCCATGGGATTTCAGCAGGGAGTGTTTCTTCGCTGCTTCCAGGTCCTTAGCCACCATCTCGCCAACCATTTCCTGCAGCGTGATTTCTGGTTTCCAGCCCAGTTTCTCGTGTGCTTTGGTCGGATCGCCCAGCAGGGTTTCCACTTCAGCAGGACGGAAGTAGCGCGGGTCGACGGAGACGATAACGTCGCCTGGCTTCACGCCCGGCGCGTCGTGTCCGGTCACGGAAACCACGATGCCTTTTTCATCCACGCCGGTGCCTTCAAAGCGCAGCTTGATACCCAGCTGGGCCGCGGCCATTTCCACGAACTGACGCACGGAATACTGCACGCCGGTGGCGATCACGAAGTCTTCCGGATTTTCCTGCTGCAGCATCATCCACTGCATTTTCACGTAGTCTTTGGCATGGCCCCAGTCACGCAGGGAGTCCATGTTGCCCAGATACAGACACTTCTCCAGGCCCTGGGCGATGTTGGCGATCGCGCGGGTGATTTTGCGGGTCACGAAGGTTTCGCCGCGGCGCGGGGATTCGTGGTTGAACAGAATGCCGTTACAGGCGTACATACCGTAGGATTCACGGTAGTTAACGGTGATCCAGTAAGCGTACAGTTTCGCTACGGCATACGGGGAGCGCGGATAGAAAGGCGTGGTCTCTTTCTGCGGGATTTCCTGCACCAGGCCGTACAGCTCGGAAGTGGAGGCCTGATAGAAACGGGTTTTCTTCTCAAGGCCGAGGAAGCGGATAGCTTCCAGCAGGCGCAGCGTGCCCATCGCATCCACATCGGCGGTGTACTCAGGGGATTCGAAAGAAACCGCAACGTGGCTCATCGCGCCCAGGTTGTAGACTTCGTCCGGCTGCACTTCGGAAAGGATACGGGTCAGGTTGGAGCTGTCCGTCAGATCGCCGTAGTGCAGATGGAATTTCGGGTTGCTGGTATGCGGATCCTGGTAGATATGGTCAACGCGTTCGGTGTTGAAAGAAGAGGCGCGGCGCTTGATGCCATGCACTTCGTAACCTTTTTCCAGCAGCAGTTCTGCCAGATAGGAGCCGTCTTGTCCGGTTACACCCGTGATGAGAGCTACTTTAGTCATAATAATTCCTATGATTGAAGATGAAATTAAGCGCCTTATTGCTAAATAAAGGCCCTACGCTCGATCGCGTATTTTTACTGCTGGGTTACCCCGGCAAACGGCATTCGCCGGTAATGATTTATAAACGCTGCTACGCGCGCCGACGACGGTGCCATCACCAATCGAGACGCCCGGTGAAACAAAAACATCCGTCGCCAGCCAGCATTTTTCACCGATCGCAATGGGTGTAGCGGTAATATCAAAATGCTTGCTCATATAGTCGTGGCTGCCGGTGCACAAATAACACTTTTGTGACACCACCGAATTTGCGCCGATAGTGATATCGCCCAGGGTATATAAAACAGCGTCATCCCCGACCCAGACGTAATCGCCAAGCGTTAATTTCCATGGGTAAGTAATTTTCACCGACGGGCGGATCACTACGCCCTTACCGATTTTTGCGCCAAAAAGACGTAATAAAAAGACACGCCAGCGGTATAACACCTGCGGTGACCAGGCAAACAGCGTCGCCTGTACGGCCCACCATAACTGGACCTTAATACCGTTGCCGCCGCGAAAACCTTTTGGCACGGAAAAGCCGCTTAATTCCTGCATAATATTTCCTTATGGCAATTACGCTTTGTTGTAGAGCGCTTTTGCTTTACCGGTTGTGCGCAGGCGAAGCTTAAAAGACAGTTCGGCAATAAAACCGGGCACGCCCAATATTTTGCGCTGAACATTTTTAGCATCGCGACACAATTCAATATTATTGGAGGTAGAAACACCGCCCATTGAAAATTCAGAAACCATGCCCTTGATGCGTTTAAACGCGTAGCCGCTTTTGTACATTTTGGCCGCAAGCGCATAATCAGAAGAGACTTTATATTGCAGATCGTAAGGATATTTACGCAGACCGGCCAGCGGGAAAAATATCGCCTGATGGCTGGCGGGCAGGCTGTGGTAAATATAGCAACCCGGTTTTGCCCGCCGCTGAATTTTCGTGCCGTCGCCAAAATCTAACAGGGCGTCGCCGATAACCATGGCGTTATCTCTGGCAGGCATAGCGGCGAGCTGACGTACTACCTGCGCGATGTCCTGGTGGAAAATATCCCCGGAGTTGAGAAACAAAGCATAGCGGCCCTGCGCCATCGCTATGCCTTTGTTCATCGCGTCGTAAATGCCATTATCTTTTTCGCTAACGAAGCGTAAGTTGTACTGCCCGTTGAGGTTTTCAAGAAACTCCGCGGTACCGTCCTGGGAGTTTCCGTCAACCACAATCCATTCAAAGGTGATGTCAGAAGCCTGCGCCAGATGAGCCAGCGAGCGCCAGGTTTTTTCTACCCCGGCTAAATTTTTCCAGGCAACGGTAATAACGCTTAATAACATGATTGTGGGCCTCGTCAGGAGTTTGTTATCTTGAGTGCCTTACGTAAAATAAACGGACAAACAATCAAGAAAGCATATTCCGGGCTAAAAATTGAACCGGTAAAAAACAGCGACACCGGCGTAAAAAGCCATAATTGCACGCGGAAATTTTCATTATTTCCAAACGCCGTGCGCATCATTTTAAAGACTTTCCACATGTACCAGATGGTCAGTAACACTGCGAACCAGGAAAAATAAATAATCAGCAGATACAGACCATTGTCCACTGTTTTACCGACGTCCGCACCGTTAAAGATTCCGAATGATGCGACATATTCATATAAAGAACCGAAACGTACGACGCCATCAATATGCGTCAGGGAATATCCCACCATGGCCAGCGGGCCAATAATACGATAATAGGATGATGACCCTTCGGTGCCTAAATCGCCTAAACGCGTGGCGATATAAGGGAAGGCAAATATCAACCCTACTAAAAATACTGATAAAGAAATAATCGCCAGCGGTAACTTCTTCTTTATGGCACTTTTATTAAGGTACTGGAAAGCCCATTCAAGAAGGTAAAACAGGATGAAGGTCATCACCCCTGAGAACGATCCTGACAGGATAATCCCTAAAAGAATCATACCATCAGTTTTCGGCGTTTTGATACCAAACTGTTTGATGCTGAGCCAAATTGAGATTAATGCCAAAGCGAAAAACGCCGGTTCAAAATAAAGCGCGGTGGTTCTTCTTCCGCCAAAGCTAATAAAGTTCAGTACATAGCTGTTACTGTAAATAAGAAACTTCGAAATTTTCTCAATCAGGCTGCTGCCGCCGCTAAGAATAATCTGGGCCATTTCCGCAGCCGCCAGCGTCACAATAATTCCGACGACGATGTAAAATAACCGCAGTATTTTCCGATGATTTCGGCTTGATATAGTCTTAAAGCGGCAGCTCCAGGTCATGGCCAGAATCAGCACGATATAAACAAACAGCAGCGTTGAGGTAACGTACTTGCTGGCGTCCAGCGACTGGCCAAAGATGTAGTTAAAAGCGGTTAACCCGGCGCCGATCCCCAGCGCAATCATCAGCTTTTTCACGCTAATGCGTTCTATATATAAAAAGAGGATGGCGGGTAAGAAGGTCACTATCGTTACCGGGAAGCTTTCGCCCAGCGAGGCCAGCTTCACGTTGACCACCAGATAGATGAACGGTAACAGCAGATAGCTACAGATTCTGATAGAACGAGACATACTCCTCCAGCATCTGTTGTCCACTGTATGACCGGCGGCTGGTGTTTTTAAAGCTCGGCAGATCCATGCCAAACACCTGCTGCGCCAGCTCCGCTTTAGGCAGCTTCACCAGTTCGAGCACCTGAGATTCGCTGAACGTTTTGCCGCCCACCTTGCGCAGCACTTCGTCTGCGGCTTCGCTTTGCGTGGCGATCACCGGCACGCCGATGGATAATGCTTCGCACAAAATCAGCGGATAATTATCGACCTTCGAGCTGAACACTAAAGAGTCCATCTCGTTAAGCTCGCTCATCAGCGCTTTTTTGTCAGTCATATAGCCGTGGTTCACGACGTTTGGCCCGTTGAAAGGCGAAAACTTACCGAAAGTATGCAGTTCGATCTCTCCGCCCAGCGCCATCATCGCCTGAATCAGCTGCTGATTCGTTTTGCCGTCGTAGCGCAGATCGTGCGCCACCACCGCCACCTTTGGTTTTTCATGGCTTGCCTGGGTTAAAGGCAGCTCGGCAAGGATGGCTTCGGTCGCCACATCGATGCCGTTATTGATGATCTTGCAGCGCCCTGCCCCGTAAATCTGATTAAAGGCGTCGGCGACGTGCTGGCTGGGTGAAATAAACTGGCAGCCCAGCGCGAGCATTTCGCGAAATAGCTGACGCTTGGTATCCACCAAAAGGTGAGCGCGATCGACCTTAACCGGAGGATAGTTGTCCAGCGTCGGACATTTTGCGCAGCCGGTTTTCCAGCCCTCGCAGCCATCGAGAAAGGCGCAGCGCCCGGTAATGCTCCAGTGGTCGTGCAGCGTCCAGACGAAAGTCACGTCCGGCTTGTGGGATTTGACGCGCTGGCAAAACGTCACCATCTCTTCAAGATTCAGCCAGTAGCTGTGCACCACGTGAAAATGCAGCACCACCGGCCCGCTTGTGCGGGTGACTTTGCGATAGAGTTTATTCAGATTGCCGAACGGGTCGCGGTTGAAGTAGCGAAACAGGATGATGTTGGCAATCGACGTCAGCCGCGGCGTATGTTTTTCTACGTTGGCAAACTTGTCATGGCTTGCGCTTTTCTTGCCGCCCTTGCCATAGCCGTAAATAAAACGCGAAGAGAGTCCGGCTTCGCGAGCGCGCTGGTGCAGGTCGAGCGCTACGCCTGCCGCGCCGCCTTCAGCAAGGCGTACGTTAAATTGCATAATATTCATTTAATTACCTTAACTCGCGCTTTCTCACCCACCACCAGAGCGTTGTCCGGCACGCTGTCCAGCACCACGCTGCCCGCGCCAACGGTGACGTTATTGCCGACGGTGATATCGCCGATGATGATGACGTTGGCGCCCAGTTCAACGCCGTTGCCGATAGTCGGGCAGGCGAGGCTTTGTCCGCGGTTGCCGATGGTGACTCCGTGACGAATAGTGAAATCGTCGCCGGCGACCACGAACTTATTGATCACGACGGCGTAACCATGATGAATGGTAAAACGTCGCCCGATGGTGGCCGCGGCCTGGATTTCATAGCCGAAAAGGCATTCGGTCACAAAGCGGTAAAGCAGCAGCACCGGCGCCGCCCAGATATTGTTAAGGACGTTTTTCTTGCGCCACACCGAGCAGAAATGGGCAATGCGGTAGGCCATCACCATGCAGCATGGGCGAAGGCTCCAGGAGTTTGCGCGTAAATCTTCCAGCACGATTATTTCCCCCGCAGCCCGTCGGCCAGGCGCTTGGTATTACGCACGGTCAACAGCGCCATCAGCGTACGTAAAGACATGCGCTTGTTGCGGATCTGGTAGAGCGTAAACAGCTGATATTTCTTGCTGGCGCGGTCGAATTTATCTTTGTGTTTCTGGTAGAAATGGAAATAGCCCGCGAACTTTTTGGTCGATTTAGTGATCTGCATTTCACCGTGGTTGATATGCAGGATCTGCGTGGCCTCTTCCACTTTCCACGGCTGGCCGTACTCCACGACCATGCGCAGAAAAATGTCGTAGTCCTGAGCCGCCGCCAGTTGGGTATCAAACAGGCAGGTTTTAAAGCGATCGGCGTAGGTAAACACCTGGTTGCCGATGATATTGCGCTTATAAAACAGCTTCAGGGAATATGGCGACTTCGGATACAAAGGCAGGCTGGTCGGCTGCGAATAGACCTGGCCTTCGCAAACGTAGTCGTTGGCATATAAAAAAGCGTGCGTCACCAGCTGATGCTTGTGTGCCAGGAAGACGGACAGACGGTTCGGCGTCCACTCATCATCGTCATCGATACCGGTAATAAATTCTCCCGTCGCCTGGCTAATCGCCTGGTTGCGTACCGCGCAGGCGCCGGAGTTGAAGTCGTTACGGGTATAACGCACCCGCGCATCACCCAGCTCTTCGACAAAACGCTGAAGCTGTTCATAAGAAGAAGAGCAGTCGTCAACGATGATCATTTCCCAGTTTTCAAAATCCTGGCGCAGCACGGATTTGATGGCGCGAATGGCCAGCTGCTGACGGTTCCAGGTAGGCATATAAACAGAAATCAGCGGGCGCGATGTAGTGGTATTCATAACACTCCCCAAAAAAGTCTCGTTGATGAGAAAAGTGCAACTTTCGCGGTGGATGGCGCGCTTACCCGCCCTACGCATACGAAACGCAGGGCGGGTAAGCAGCAGGCCAGCCGCCATTTAGCGCAGGGTTATTTAGCGTCAGATTTATATTCGTACTCGTAATAGCCGTAATCGTCATAGCCCGCCGCGCGACGGAAGATGGAGTTCAGAATGACGCCGCGAACCTGAATGCCGTTCTGCTCAAAGCGGCTGAGGCTGGTTTCCACTTCTTTGAGCGTGTTCACCGCATAGCGCGCCACCATAAGCGTGGTGCCGGCGTGGCGGCCGACGATGGCGGCATCGGTCACCGCAAGGATTGGCGGGGTATCAATCAGCACCAGGTCATAGTGCGCGCTTGCCCATTTCACCAGTTCGCCAAAACGTTCGCTCATCAGCAGTTCGGAAGGGTTCGGCGGCACCTGACCGCGCGGGACGAGATCGAAATTAGGCACCGAGGTTTTCTGCGCGCAGCGCGTGATATCGCCCTGCCCGGCCAGCACGTCGGAAAGGCCGTTCACGTTGGTGGTCCCCAACAGCTCGTGGGTATAGCCTTTGCGCATATCGCAGTCGATCAGCAGCACGCGCTTGTTGGTCTGGCTTATGACCGCGGCCAGGTTGGCGCAGACAAAAGTCTTGCCGATTGACGGGCTTACCCCGGTCAGCATCAGCACGTTGTTGGACGCCTGCATCATGGCGAAGTGCAGGCTGGTGCGCAGGCTACGAATGGCTTCAATCGCAAGGTCCGTAGGATTCCCTACCGCCAGCAGCTGGCTTTGTTTATTGCGCTTCGCCCCTTTGACGTTACGCACGGTGGCGTTGTCGCGAGATTTTTGCCATTCGGACAGCGGAATGCTGGCGTAAACGTTAAGGCCGGCATCCTCCAGCACCGCAGGGCTTTCAATGCCGCGGTTGAACAGCGAGCGCAGCAGCACGCCGACAATTGACAGGATCAGGCCGAGGATAATAGCGCCCAGCACGATCAGCGCCTTTTGCGGCTTCACAATGCCAGGCTGGGTAATGGCCGAATCAACGATGCGCACGTCGCCCACGGTGCTGGCCTCGGTGATTTTCAGCTCCTGCTGTTTATTCAGCAGCTGCATATAAACCTGCTGGCCGGACTCCACGTCACGGGTCAGGCGTACAATCTCCTGCTGGGTTTTCGGCATCGCGGTCACGCGGCCGTTCAGGCGAGCTTTTTCATCTTCCAGCGTCTTACGCTTTTCCAGCAGCGTGCGGTAAGCCGGGTGGGCCTTAGTATAAAGCTTGGAGATTTCGGCCTCTTTGAAGGTCAACTCGTTGAGCTGGGAATCAATATTGACCATGGTGTCGAGGACGGATTTCGCCTCCAGCGACAGATCCACCGAGTCCTGCTGCTGACGATAGGCATTCAGTTTGTTTTCCGCCGCATCCAGGCGGCTGCGCACTTCCGGCAGCTGTTCGGCAAGGAACTTAAGGCTCTTCGCCGCTTCTTCCGATTTACGCTGAACGTTCTGTTCCAGGTAATTACGGGTGATGCTGTCGAGGATGGCGCGAATCTGATCTTTATCTTCACCGGTATAAGACAGGCTAAGCACGCCGGTATCTTTACCATTTTCAGCCACGGTCAGGTTGCCCTGCAGCTGGTTAATCATGCCGAGCGTGGAGTATTTGGTAACGGTAAAAGTATCGCCGACCTGCGCTTTAATGCTGTCCACCGTCATGGTGACGCCGTCTTTGCTTAGCTTCTGGCCGACCTGCCCTTTGGCGCTAAAACCGCTGTCGCTGGTCAGCTGATACTGGGTCGGGCTCAGCACTTCTACGGTAAAGGTGTCTTTGCCCGCGCCCGCAGGCAGGTTGAAGTCGGTGACTTTCACCGTGTCATTCTGGCGTCCGTGGAGACGGTCCCAGCCGGCGCCAAACAGCCAGAAGCTATTTTTGACCACGGCGATATCAAGGTTGAGATCGTCAACGGTTTTCCCCAGCACCAGGCGGGACTGAATCAGCTGCATCTCAGCGGCCGAAGCCGGCGGCTTATTGGAAAGCGCCGAGCTGATGTCGTTAACCAGCGAATTACCGGCGTTCTGTTCGATTTGCACCAGCGCGTCGGCTTTATAGATTGGCGTGGCGAACAGGACGTAAATTATCGCCAGCAGCGCGAATACCGCCGTGATGCCAAGCACCCACCAGCGGGCCTCAAGCACGGTGCCAAACAGGCGGCCGATATCGATTTCGTCATTGCCCTCGTTGGAGGCGCCCGAACGATGTACTTTGTCAGTCATTGTTATCCCTGATGAGCATTGAGTGCGTTAGCCCACTTTTGGGCGGAAAGGTCGAGAAGGTCGAAGACCGCTTCGAAAGCGTCGCGACTTTTACGGTAGGGATCGGGAATTTCCCGCTCCGCATCCCAGTGACCAAAGAGCATCACCTTGCCGCGCATCTCTGGCGCCATTTCGCAGATAGCGGAAATATGGCGTTTTTCCATCGTGAGAATCAGATCGTAATCGCGGCACATGCGGCCTGAGATCTGCTGAGCGCAATGGCCATCAAGCGAAAGGTTATGCTCCTGCGCCACGCGAACGGCGTTGGCATCGGCTCCCTTTCCCACTAACGCTCCCAAACCCGCTGAATTAACGGTGAGCGTGGGATGGTAGGATTTAAGCAGGCGCTCGCCGGTTGGCGATCGGCAAATGTTTCCCACGCACACCACAAGAATTTTGTTAAACATAGCGCGTTACCATGTATGGATATCTTTAGCCGTATCCGTCATATAACGAACACCGCTGATGGTTGGCAGCAGCTGATTGATCAGGCGGTTCCAACGCGTTACCGGCGCGGTTGTCACATACACCACGTCATAAGGCTGCAGCTGGAATTCGGTGCCCATCACCAGCGACGTCGCATCCGACATATCGAGCTGGTAGATATTGGCGATTTTGCCGCCCTGCTGCCCTTTCAACGGACGGATAACGAAGATGCCGCTGGCGTTAGAGGCGGTCATGTCCAGACCTTCGGCCTGGCCGAGGGCTTCGGTAAGCGTCATGCCGCTGAAGTCCATTTTGAGCGTGGTTTGTTTCTTCACTTCGCCCATCACGAACACTTTCAGGTCGTCGTTGCGCGGCACGAACAGAATGTCGCCCGGATAGAGCAGATGGTTCTGGCTCAGATCGCCGTTTTGCATCAGCGCCTGTAGCGAGATACGTTTTTCCTGGCCGTTGTGGGTCAGCACCACGTTGCGCCAGTCGGCCATATCCGTCAGGCCTCCCGCGGCGTTGATAGCATCAAGAATGGTTAGCGGAACGTTGGTAATCGGCTGCTGGCCGGATTTGTTCACCTGGCCTGAGACATAGGCTTTCTGGGAGCGGAAGGCGGCGATATTAACGTCCACCTGCGGGTCAGCAATATACTGCGCAAGGCGGCCGGTAATATCACTACGGATCTCGGCAAGGGTTTTGCCGGTCACTTTTACTTTGCCCACATAGGGATAAAACATGGTGCCGTCTGACTGCACCCAGTTGCCGGCATCGCTTGAGCTACGATACTGGCCGGCAGGGGTGGTCAACTCGGGGTGATCCCAGACGGTAACGTTGAGCACGTCTCCTGGCCCGACGCGATATTGATACTGCGCAATCTCCTGATCCAGAGACATATTTGGCTGGGCGACGGGGGGATGCACACGTAACTGTTCAACCAGCCGCGGCGTTAACGGATAAACGTTAACCATCCGGTCGAGATCGAAATCTGCATCCTGCTGCTTGATAACATCTTTTCCCATCGTAGACATATTGCTACCGGGAAGTACTGTGCAACCGCTCATCAGGGTCACTGACACCAATAAAGGCATCAATTTAAGTTTGTATTTTATCATTGAGTATTTATCACTATGGCAGAGTAATTATCCTGAGCGAATAAAATAAGCGACCAATTACAAATGGACGCAGCAGAAAATTGAACATACTGACGGGCATAAATAATTGGTATCAGTCCTAAAAGTTGCTTATTTATAGACATCCTATTGACAGAATAATCGAGGCTTAAACTCTTGCCTTCGGGCATGCTACCGCCCTTGGCTTACAGTCACCAACCTACTGAAACGAAAGCAGATAATAAGAGGACACCGATCCTAAGATAAATCTGTATCTATTTATCCATCAGGCAGAGTTACGTGTAATGAAGCGCTAAAGTGCCACACCAACTAATTAAAAAATACATCTATTGCCAGACACTGATATCGATTGTTACAGCTAACCCAGGCGCAGGCAAGGCGACTGACGGGCATCCTGATACTTTTAAGAATAATATTAACGCCACAAAAGCCGTGTTTTAGGAATTTCTTTAGATTGACAAAAAATTAATTCAGAGTAATAGCGAAAATATAAACAGACATATCTCATATATATACTGTCATAATAAATACATATCACTGCCTTATTTCCTGGGTTTTTTAATTATTTACCCTGGTTACTGAATGGATATCTGACAAATAAAAGGCTAATCGTGGATACTGGATAAGATTAATCTCAGGGAGCCGTTGCAATTTAGCGAAGGTTTACCCATCATTTCAATGTGACATTTATCAACTTTATTCTTAAACGTTTCACCACCGAAAAAGGTACATAAAGCCATATGGAATGGATTGCCGATCCATCAATCTGGGCCGGACTGGTTACGCTGGTTGTTATCGAGCTGGTCCTGGGCATTGATAATCTGGTGTTTATCGCCATCCTTGCCGAAAAGCTTCCGCCCGCGCAGCGCGACCGCGCCCGCGTTACCGGACTTGTTCTTGCCATGCTGATGCGACTGCTTCTGCTGGCATCTATCTCCTGGCTGGTAACGCTTACCACCCCGCTGTTTAATATTGCAGGTTTTGGCTTTAGCGCCCGCGACTTAATAATGCTGGCGGGCGGGTTATTTCTGCTTTTCAAAGCAACGGTAGAGCTGAACGAACGGCTTGAAGGTAAAGACGGCGAAACGCAGACCCAAAAACGCGGCGCTCGTTTTTGGCCCGTCGTCGCGCAGATTGTCATTCTTGATGCGGTATTTTCTCTTGATTCGGTGATTACCGCCGTCGGGATGGTAGACCAGCTGGCCGTCATGATGGCCGCGGTCATTATCGCCATTAGCCTGATGCTGCTTGCCAGCAAGGCCCTGACGCGCTTTGTGAACAACCATCCGACGATAGTGATTCTGTGCCTGAGCTTCCTGCTGATGATCGGCTTTAGTCTGGTCGCGGACGGGTTTGGCTACCACATTCCGAAAGGCTACCTGTATGCCGCCATTGGCTTCTCGGTATTAATTGAGTCGTTAAACCAGCTGGCGATTTTCAACCGTCGCCGTTTCCTCTCGGCAAACCAGTCTTTGCGCCAGCGCACCGCCGAAGCGGTATTGCGCCTGCTTAACGGTAAGAAAGAAGAAGCGGAACTGGATGCGCAAACCTCCTCACTGATTGCCGACCATGACAGGCAGGACGAAATTTTTAATCCGCAGGAACGCCTGATGATTGAACGCGTGCTGCACCTCAACCAGCGTACGGTCAGCAGCATAATGACGTCGCGCCATGACGTGGAGCAGGTGAAGCTGACGGAGCCTGAGGAGCGAATACGCGAAATTCTCGATAAAAATCAGCACACCCGCATCGTGATAACCGATGACAGCGACGAAGTGCTGGGCGTGGTGCATATTATCGATTTGCTTGCGCAATCGCTGCGTGGAGAACCGCTCAATCTCGAAACGCTCATCCGTCAGCCGCTCGTTTTCCCGGAAACGCTGCCGCTGCTGCAGGCGCTGGAGCAGTTCCGCAACGCGCGGACGCACTTCGCCTTTATCGTCGATGAGTTTGGCTCGG
>NZ_RCAA01000017.1:30899-42479 GCF_003628475.1 Enterobacter sp. R1(2018)
ATGGAGACGATCGCCGGCAACCTGCCGAATGAAGTCGAAGAGATTGACGCCCGCCACGACATCCAGAAAAACCCGGACGGCACCTGGACGGCAAACGGCCATATGCCGCTGGAGGATTTAGTGCAGTACATACCGCTGCCGCTGGATGAAAAACGCACCTACCACACCATTGCCGGGCTGCTGATGGAATACCTGCAGCGCATACCCATCGCCGGGGAAGCCGTTAAGGTGGGTAACTATCAGCTGAAAACGTTACAGGTTGAGAGCCACCGCGTGCAGAAGGTGCAGATTTTGCCGCTGGTGGAAGATGACGAGATGGATTACGAGGTTCAGGATGGGTAGCCTCGGGCAACGCTAACGCTTATCCATCCAGTGTTTTAAGCAGTATTTACAGAAAATTGCAGGGTGGACAGGCGAAAGCGCCATCCACCTCTGCATGACTTACAGCTTATCCAGCAGCTGCTTAATGTCTTTCGCGCGGCTGCTGTCTTTATTGCGATCCGCCCATTCTTGCAGACGACGCTTCGCCTCATCCTGCAGATGTTTACGCAGCACCTGGTCAACCTGCAGGCTGTAGTTGAGCTTATCCCACGGGCCATAGACCCGCAGCGGGATCGGCGTGTCTTTTAGCATGGCGACAAGCTTGCTGTCGCCTTCCCAACCGCCGGTCACCGTCACGTCAAAGCGGGTATCGCAGACCTCTTTTACGAGATCCATCGTCCCTTCGCCCGTCAGCGTTAACAACGAAGAGCTGCCGTTCATATCTTTCAGGCCAAGCTGCCCGTTATCCAGCGTGGCGGCGGCGCTAAAGCTATCGAGCACGGTCACGTTATCGTAGCTTTGCTGCGCCTTTACCTCATTATTGCTGCGCTCAACGGCCTGCTGAATCAGCTGCTGGAAGTTCATGCCCTGCAGGCGTGAGTGGGCCATGGTAATACTTGCTTTCCCCTGCCATGAACGACGGAACGCCTCGGCGTTTAGCCTGTCGCCGCTGAACTCGCCCTGCATGGAAAACTCGCCGGATAAGGCAATAGGATAATCAAACGCGGTAAGGATCGGGCCGATTTCAATGGCGTTAACCTGCGGATGGAAACTCAGCTGCGGTTCGTTGTTGCGCGCATCGAGCTCGCCCGGTAAGGACATGTTGCCTTTGCCAAATTGTCCCGCCAGCTCGGTAATTTTAAGCAGGCCGTAGTCGTTGCTGATGGCGGAATGGACGTCGTTAAACTCAAGGCCGCGCCAGCGCACGCTTTTCGCAGCGATGGCAACCTGCGCGCTAAAGCCGCGCAACGCACGATAGGATGTCTCTTCCGCGCCCGTGGCAATCACCGGACGCGGCAATGTATTTTGCTGCTGACCGAGCTGGTTCACCGTCGCGTTGGTTGCCGCCGACGCCACCACCAGCTTATCCAGGTTGAGATTGTTCGCATTCAGGTTTGCCATCCACTGCGGCTTATCGCCCAGCACAACGCTCGCCGTCCCCTGCAGATCGCTATCATTGGCGGTAAGCTGCAGCTTGCCCAGTTCAAGTTTTTTCTCAGCGTCCGTCCAGCTCGCCTGCAACGTTCCGCCGCCGGCAATACCCGACTGGGGCAAATCCGCGCCCTGCAGCCGGTAGCTAAGCTGGGAAACCGTTGCGTTCAGCTTCTGTGGAAAAGCGCTGGCGTCCAAATCGGCAACCAGCGACAGGTTCAGATCGCGCTGATCGCGGTTGATGCGGCTGCTGAACTCCACGTGGGCCTGCTTTTTATCATCCTGCTCCATCTGCAGGTTGATATTACGTACGGTGACCTGTTCGTCATCGTCATGCTGGAAAACCAGCACGCTATCGGCAACTTTGAGCCTGGCGATATCAAAAGACCAGCCCATTTCGGTTTCCGGAACGGGAGGAGTGTTGCCCGCCGGCCCTACCGGTGCGTCTTGAGGTTTGCGTTCTTCGCTAAGCGGGGTGAGCTGAATGACCGCGCCTTTGAGCATCACCTGGCGAACCTGAAGCTGATGCGAAAGCAAAGGCAGAAGCGCCACGTCAAGACGCATATTATCTGAACTGATAAGAGGCTGGGACGCGCCGGGAGCCGTCAGAGACATGCGGCCGGATAAAATGCTGAGCTGCGGCCAGACATGCCAGCGTAACGGTCCGTCTAAGGTGAGCTGATAGCCGCTGCGCTGCTCCACCTGGCGCACCATATAAGCGCGAAAATCGTTGGGATTGACCAACAGGACCAACGCAGAAAGGCCGGCCACCAGCACGACCAGCAAAATCATCAGCGTGGTTAATAATCGTCTCATAGCTTCCTCTTAGGGGGCGTCAACTCAGTCTTTATCAATACGACTGGCTACGGCGCCTTGCTGATCGCGGTACTTTGCGTCCTGGCGGCGGTTATAAGGGCGCGCGGCGGGACCAGAAAGAGGTTCAAAGCTCAGCGCACCGATCATCATGCCCGGGCGTAAGGCCAGCGGCAGCTTACCGGAATTATAGAATTCAAGCACGATGCAGCCGTGCCAGCCCGGATCGATACGATGCGCGGTAACGTGCACCATCAGGCCTAAGCGAGCCAGCGAGGAACGGCCGTCGAGCCAGCCCACCAGATCGTCAGGTATGGTCACCGATTCAAGCGTAACCGCCAGCGCCAGCTCGCCCGGATGCAGGAAGAAGGCGTCACCCTCGGCAAGGACGATTTCGTCGCTCATCACCCGTTCTAACGCTTCGGTAACCTCATCTTTCGGGCCGCTAAGGTCGATAAATGGCGCAGTATGACCACTGAAGGTACGGAATTTATTCCCCAGGCGTACATCAACGGTCGCGCCGTTAATACGTTCGACCGGTGGGCGCGGAGTAATAGTTAAACGCCCGTCGTCAAGCCAGGCTTCAATATCTCGGTCACACAAACGCATCGCAGATTCTCCTTATCAAGCTCGTTATGTTTAAACTGCCACACCGGACTACAGATATCCACGGAACGACAGTTAATTACAGGGAATTCATCGTATTTTGCGAGCGTGCCCGGAACTCAATTCCCGGCAACACGCCCGCAGCGGGCTATCGGGCGGTGAGATTATTCAAAGAATTGGCTAATTTTAGCTTTGAGAATGTCGATAGCAATGCGGTTTTTGCCGCCGCGCGGCACGATGATGTCGGCGTACTGTTTTGACGGTTCAATAAACTGCAGGAACATTGGGCGAACGGTCTTTTGATACTGGGCCATCACCGAATCCATTGAGCGGCCGCGCTCGTTAACATCGCGCTTCATGCGGCGCATCAGGCAGATATCCAGTGGGGTATCGACAAAAATAGAGAAGTTCATCTCTTCACGCAGCCGGGCATCCGTCAGTAACAAAATCCCTTCCAGAATAATGACTTTCTTCGGTACCAGGTGAACCGTATTGGCGGTGCGGGTGTGTTCCACATAGCTATAGACCGGCAGCTCGATGGCCTTGCCGGATTTCAGCATCTGCAGATGCTGGAACAGCAGGTTGTGATCCATCGCGCTGGGATGGTCATAGTTTGTTTTAACGCGCTCTTCCATCGACAGATGGCTTTGATCTTTGTAGTAGCTATCTTCTGGAATAACACCAATGTGTTCGTCACCGACCTGCTCGCGCAATTCGCGATACAGTGTACTGGCGATAAGACTTTTCCCTGAAGCCGATGCGCCGGCTATCCCGATGATGACGCATTGATGAGACTTGTCAGTCATGTTGTTAACGACCTGGTTGACTTAATGTTAAGGAAGGGAGACGCAAGCTGCGTCAAACGCGGCAATTATAGGGATAACCGGCGAGTGATACCAGAGTAATGGTTATCTGCCGGAGATTTTGCGCGAACAACAAACAGGCGACCCAGGGGAATGAGAAAATGAATCGTTTTTTGCCGCGCAGGGCATAAAAGAAAATATACGGCAAGCGACCACGCTTTTTATAACGCCTTGATGTTAAATTATGAGCGGACGCCATAGGAATTGTAAATTGTTTGTACTAGCATGAACCGAAACTATCCTAATTTTTGCATCCGGGCATGTACCTGGCGGCATTGCCTTAACGGATTTTGCGGGAATGACCAAAAAGAATATAGATAAGCAGGGCAGGAAGCCTCACGGGCTGCTCCTGCTGGGTCTGGGATTACTGAGCTTTGTTTTTACTTTTTACTCACTCAAATTAACCCTCGCCGGCACCATATTCGCCCCGGTATGGTTCCCAACCTCGGTGATGACGGCCGCGTTTTTTCGCAACCCGTCGCGCCTGTGGCCTTTGATTGCCGTTATCTGTTCGACGGGCAGCCTGGCCGCCACGGCGGTATTGCACTCGTTAAATGACATTAATCTTGTTTACACCGCCATCAACATTGTCGAAGCGTTAATGTCGGCAACGCTTATGCGACGCTTTCTGTCCGTGCAAAACCCGCTGCAAAACCTCAACAGCTGGGTTCGGCTCGCGCTTTGCAGCGCCGTCGTCCCGCCGGTTGTCGGTGGCCTGCTCGCCGTCTGGCTGGCAGGGCCTGAAAGCGGCAGCGCAGCAAGAACGTTCTTCGTCTGGGTGCTCTCCGAAGCCATCGGCGCTTTAGCGCTGCTTCCGGCAGGATTATTGATCAAACCCCACTATTTTTTGCGCCACCGGGAACCGAAACTGCTGCTCGAAACGGTGGCCACCTTCGTTTCCACTCTGGTACTGAGCTATCTCGCGCTGCGTTTTATGCCCTGGCCTTTCACCTTTATTATTATTTTCCTGATGTGGAGCGCAATTCGCCTGCCGCGTCTGGAGGCATTCTTCATTTTCCTTGTCACGCTGATGGTCATTTCTTTAATGATGGCGACCAACAGCATCTCAATGATTATGCCGAGCCCGATGGTGCGCGATAACGCCCAGTGGCTGCCTTTCCTGCTGATTCTGCTACCGGCCAACGTTATGACCATGGTGATGTATGCGTTTCGCGAAGAGCGCAAACACATCACCGAGAGCGAGGCGCGTTTTCGTAATGCCATGGAATATTCCGCCATCGGTATGGCGCTGGTATCCATCGAAGGCCACTGGATTCAGGTAAATAAATCCCTGAGCAATTTTCTGGGCTATACGGCGGAGCAGCTGCGTGCGCTCACCTTCCAGCAAATTACCTATCCGGAAGACCTGCATGCCGATCTTCATCATCTTGAGATGCTGCTTGCGGGCGATATCAATAGCTATTCCATGGAAAAGCGTTATTACACCAGCCAGGGCGAGGTGGTGTGGGCGCTCCTTGCGGTTTCCGTGGTGCGCAATACCGACAGATCCCCGCTTTATTTAATCGCACAGATTGAAGATATCAACGACCTCAAACACACCGAATGGGTTAACAAACGGCTGATGGAGCGTATCACGCTGGCAAACGAAGCCGGCGGTATCGGCATCTGGGAATGGGATTTGACCAGCGATGTGATCAGCTGGGACAAACGCATGTTCGATCTCTACGAGCTGCCGCCACACGTTAAGCCAACCTATAAGCTCTGGGCAGAGTGCATCCTCACCGAGGATTTGCCGCAGACTGAAAAAATCGTGCGCGAATCGCTGCGCGCGCGTATGCCTTTTAAGCTGGAGTACCGCATTAAAGTTAAAGACGGTATTCGTCATATTCGCTCCCTTGCCAACCGGGTTCTTAATAAAAACGGCGACGTTGAACGCCTGCTCGGCATCAACATGGACATGACCGAGGTTAAACAGCTTAACGAAGCGCTGTATCAGGAAAAAGAGCGCCTGCACATCACGCTGGACTCTATCGGCGAGGCGGTGATTTGTACCGATGTCGACATGAACGTCACCTTTATGAATCCGGTGGCGGAAAAACTCAGCGGCTGGCCGCAGGACGACGCCATTGGACAGCATATCCTTGCGATTTTACGCATCACTTTTGGCGATGGCGGGCCCGCGCTGGAAAACATCCACAGCGGCGATTTTTCGCGCATGGCCATTGAGCAGGATGTGGTGCTGTACTGCCGTAACGGCGGCAGCTACGACATTCACTACAGCATTACGCCGCTGACCACCCTGGACGGACAAAGCATCGGTTCGGTGCTGGTTATTCAGGACGTTACCGAATCGCGTAAAATGCTTAAGCAACTGAGCTACAGCGCCTCGCACGACAGCCTGACGCATCTGGCCAACCGCGTAAGCTTTGAAAATGAACTTAAACGTCTGCTGCAAAGCGCCGGAGAAAACCGTCAGCGTCATGCGCTGGTGTTTATCGATCTCGACAGGTTCAAAGCGGTTAACGATACCGCCGGACACGCCGCCGGCGACGCGCTGCTGCGCGAACTCTCTTCGCTGATGTTGAGCATGCTGCGCACCGGCGATTTCCTTGCAAGGCTCGGCGGCGATGAGTTCGGCCTGCTGCTGCCTGATTGCTCAATAGATAACGCGCGCTATATTTCCGAGCGCATTATTAATAGCATTAACGATTATCACTTCGTTTGGGAAGGCCAGCTGTACCGCATCGGCGCCAGCGCCGGCATTACCCAGATTAACGCCGACAACAAAGTGGCCTCGGAGGTCGTATCACAGGCGGATATCGCCTGCTATACCTCGAAGAACAGCGGCCGGGGACGCGTCACCGCCTTTGAAGCGCAGCAGCATTACCTGCAAAAAAACCGCAGCGTACTGGATACAGATGAAAAAAGACGCATCATCAATGAAAACCCGATGCTGATGCTTGCGCTGGCCGTCGCGCCGCCGCGAGTGCCTGAGTCCGCCAGCTTCTACCTGCTGTCGCTCAAGTTCTGGAACAGCGAAGGAGAAGTCGTGGAAGAGCATACCTTCCGCAGCGGGCTCGTTGAAAGCGAGCTGCAGCAGGCGCTCGATCGCCGGGTGTTCAGTGAATTCTTCCGTGAGTTTGCAGCGCAGATAGCGCAGAAAGGGTTCGGCATTGCTCTGGCGCTCTCTCCTGCCGGGCTTGCAAGCAGCAGCTTCGTCGACGAACTGCTTGCCATGCTGGATGGCAGCCCGCTTCCGGCTCGTCTGCTGCACCTGCAAATCAAGGGTGAGTCCTTACTGGCCGATGACGAAGAGGTTTATAAAAATCTGCAGCGCCTTCGTGACCGGGGCTGCCAGCTGATCCTCACCCACACGGGACGAGAGCTGGATATTTTTGAAAAAATCAGCCGCCAGATCTTTAGCTATATCATTATCGACAACGAACTGATCCAGAACGTGCATAGCAATCTGATGGACGAGATGATGGTGACTATTATACACGGCCATGCGCAGCGCCTGGCGCTGCAAACCCTCGCGGGACCCGCGGATTTGCCGATGGTAATGGATACCCTTTCCGGTATCGGAATAAATCTTATTTATGGTGAAACCATCAGCGCTCCGCAACCGCTGAGCACGCTGTTGCATACCAGCTATTTCGCGATTAATTAAATCAGCCTGCGTTTTGCGGCAGCCAGCCTTCGCTGTACCAGATGTGCAGCAGCGCGTAGGATCGCCAGGGCTGCCAGCGCTCCGCGTAGCGAAGAATTTGGGCGGGCGTCATGCCGGGAAATCGCTGCTTTATCAGGTAATCGTCGGGTAAAAATATATCGCTTGCCTGCCAGCCGCGCAGTGCGAAATAGTTCGCGGTCCAGCGTCCGATACCCGGCAGGGTAATAAGCTGTTTTACGCCCAGCTCGACATCCTCCGGCATCGTCAGCGGAAACGCCTTTGCCTCGACCAGCCGCGCCAGATTGATTATTGCCTCACCGCGCTTTAACGGCATCCCTAACGCTTTGAGCTCCTCCGGTTTCAGCGCGGCAATGCGCCCCGCCTCCGGGAAAAGTCGCCATTCAGGGAAGTCCGCAAGCGGCTCCCCAAAGTTCTGCACCACTTTTCCCGCAAGCTTCGCCGCCATCGCTACGCTCACCAGCTGTCCCAGAATCGCGCGAACGGCCTGTTCAAAAGCGTCCATACAGCCAGGCAACCGCAGGCCTGGTCGCGCCTGAGCGAGCTCGCCGAGACTGGCCAGCAGCGGCTGGGGCTGGCGATCCAAATCCAGCAGCTGCCCGATCCTTATCAGCACCTTCTCCGCCACCGGCAGCAGTCCGTCGGACAACCTTACCTTCAGCACCCGGCGTACCTCATCCGGTTCAAGGGTGATAATTCCCTGATGCTGCCCAAGGGCGAAGCTGCGGCAATAGCGTGCCGGCGTGACCTGCTCAACGCCGGCGACCGCACGTAAGGCCAGGAAGCCGAACATCCAACGCCAGTCATAAGGCGGCTGATAAACAAGCTCAAACATCGTCTGTTCCCGTGAATTTTTATGTACTTAGCTTAATAGCAAAAGCCAATTCCTGCCTTGCTTTGATATTCAGTTGCCCGGCGCGGCGCATTCCGCTAAAGTCGCCCCCCTTCTCACCGGCATGGGGGCGATATGCAATTTATAGGCTTTGATTATGGTACGGCAAACTGTTCGGTTGCGGTGATGCGCGATGGCGCGCCCCGGATGCTGGAAATGGAAAATGGCTCTTCTCTGCTTCCCTCGATGCTGTGCGCGCCCACGCGCGAGGCGGTCAGCGAGTGGCTTTATCGCCACCATCAGATCCCGGCAAACGGCGATGAAACTCAGGCGCTGCTGCGTCGCGCCGTCTCCTTTAACCGCGAAGAAGATATCGACGTACAGCCGGGCAGCGTGCAGTTTGGCCTGAGTTCGCTGCGCCAGTATATGGAAGACCCGGAAGAGGTTTACTTCGTAAAATCGCCGAAGTCCTTCCTCGGCGCCAGCGGCCTGAAGCCACAGCAGGTCGCGCTGTTCGAAGATCTGGTGTGCGCCATGATGGTTCATATTCGCAACCAGGCGCAAATCCAGGTCGCCGAGCCGATTAACCAGGCGGTGATCGGCCGTCCGATCAACTTTCAGGGCCTGGGCGGCGAAGAGGCCAACCGGCAGGCGCAGGGCATTCTTGAACGGGCAGCGCATCGCGCCGGGTTCGAGGACGTCGTATTTCAGTTTGAACCCGTTGCCGCAGGGCTTGATTTCGAAGCCTCGTTAAAGGATGAAAAACAGGTGCTGGTGGTTGATATCGGCGGCGGCACAACGGACTGTTCGGTTCTGCTGATGGGTCCGCAGTGGCATAACCGTCGCGACCGCGAGCATAGCTTACTCGGCCACAGCGGCTGCCGCGTCGGCGGAAACGATCTCGATATTATGCTGGCCTTCAAACAGCTTTCCCCGCTACTTGGCATGGGCGGCGAAACGGAAAAAGGCATTGCCCTGCCGGTACTGCCATGGTGGAACGCCGTCGCCATCAATGATGTTCCGGCGCAGAACGAGTTTTACAGCGCCGCCAACGGAAGAATGCTGGGCGAACTGGTACGCGACGCGCGTGATTCGGACAAGGTGGCGTATCTGCAAAAAGTATGGCGCCAGCGTCTGAGCTACCGCCTGGTGCGCGCGGCCGAAGAGAGCAAAATAGCCCTTTCCGATAGCAGGCAGGTCGCCGCCATGCTGCCGTTTATCGCCGCGGAGCTGGGCTGTGAAATCACCCAGCCGGAGCTGGAAAGCGCCATCAGCCAGCCGCTACAGCGCATTCTGGAGCAGGTTACGCTGGCGCTGGAAACCAGCGATGTGAAACCAGATGTGATCTATCTTACCGGCGGCAGCGCCAGATCGCCGCTGATCAAGCACGCTCTGGCGCAGCAGCTGCCGGGCATTGAGCTTGCCGGAGGGGATGATTTCGGCTCGGTGACCGCAGGCCTTGCCCGCTGGGCTGAAGTGGTGTTTCGCGGCTGACTGAAAGGCCGTGAAGGGATTCACGGCTGTCTTACGACTCAAGCTAATGAAAGATTTTTACGCCTGCTCAGCGCCTTAAGCCACAATGCGAAGCTTCCCGCAGAAAGACCCGCTATCAGATTTATCCATACAGTACTCCATATTTCCTTCATTTTTCTGCGCCTGCGATTCTCTACACTAGTATCATTAAGCCTAATCGTTTCAGGAAGAGAAGACGTATATCTATGAAAGGTACGCACACTACCCGTTGGTTGTTCATTGCGGGGACCGCTATCGTTGTCATCGCGGCCGTTTATTTCTGGCGCAGCGCTGCCACAGGCGAACCTGACGCGCAGAAATCCACTCAGCAACAGGTTTCCGGCGGGCGACGCGGTATGCGCGGCGGCGCGCTGGCGCCCGTTCAGGCGGCCACGGCGACCAGCGAATCCGTACCGCGTTATCTCACCGGCCTTGGCACCATCACCGCGGCGAACACCGTTACCGTACGCAGCCGGGTGGATGGACAGCTGCTGGCGATTCATTTCCAGGAAGGACAGCAGGTCAAAGCCGGCGATTTGCTGGCCGAGATCGATCCAAGCCAGTTTAAAGTCGCGCTCGCCCAGGCACAGGGACAGCTGGCGAAAGATCAGGCCACCCTCGCCAATGCCCGCCGCGACGTAAGCCGCTATCAGCAGCTGGCAAAAACCAACCTTGTTTCCCGTCAGGAGCTGGACGCCCAGCAGGCGCTGGTGAGCGAGTCTGCGGGCACGGTAAAAGCAGATGAAGCCGCCGTGGCCAGCGCTCAGCTGCAGCTCGACTGGAGCCGTATCACCGCGCCTGTCGACGGGCGCGTCGGCTTAAAGCAGGTTGATGTCGGCAACCAGATTTCCAGCGGCGATACCACCGGCATTGTGGTTCTGACGCAAACCCATCCTATCGATTTGGTCTTCACGCTGCCGGAAAGCGAAATCGCCACCGTGGTGAAGGCGCAAAAAGCCGGCAACGCCTTAAGCGTTGAAGCCTGGGACCGCACCAATAAGCAGAAACTCAGCACCGGTAGCCTGCTGAGCCTCGATAACCAAATTGACGCCACCACCGGCACCATCAAACTTAAAGCACGCTTTAATAATGAAGATGATGCGCTGTTCCCGAACCAGTTCGTCAACGCCCGCATGCTGGTCGATACCCAGCAAAACGCCGTGGTTATCCCAACCGCCGCCCTGCAAATGGGCAACGAAGGCAACTTCGTCTGGGTGCTGAACGCCGACAACAAAGTCAGCAAGCATCTGGTCACCACAGGTATTCAGGACAGCCAGAAGGTGGTGATTTCCGCTGGCATTTCCGCAGGCGATCGCGTGGTCACCGACGGGATTGATCGCCTCACCGAAGGCGCAAAAGTGGAAGTGGTGGAAGCCCATTCAGCCACCGCCAGCACGGCGGAAAACAAGGCGGATGAAAAGCCCGCGCGCCAGCGTAACGGAGCGAAATCCTGATGCAGGTCTTACCTCCCAGCGCGACGGGCGGCCCATCCCGCCTGTTTATCCTGCGTCCGGTCGCCACTACGCTGCTGATGCTGGCTATCCTGCTGGCGGGAATTATCGGCTATCGCTTCCTGCCGGTTTCCGCTCTGCCGGAAGTGGATTACCCCACCATTCAGGTCGTCACGCTCTATCCAGGAGCAAGTCCGGACGTTGTCACCTCTGCGATTACCGCTCCGCTGGAGCGTCAGTTCGGGCAGATGTCAGGCTTAAAACAGATGTCTTCGCAAAGCGCGGGCGGCGCATCGGTGGTAACGCTGCAGTTCCAGCTCACGTTGCCGCTTGATGTCGCCGAGCAGGAGGTGCAGGCCGCGATTAACGCCGCCACCAACC
>NZ_RCAA01000017.1:42533-62832 GCF_003628475.1 Enterobacter sp. R1(2018)
GCCGATCCGCCGATTATGACGCTCGCCGTCACCTCCACCGCTATGCCGATGACCCAGGTTGAAGACATGGTGGAAACCCGCGTGGCGCAAAAAATTTCGCAGGTTTCCGGCGTCGGCCTGGTTACGCTTTCCGGCGGGCAGCGTCCTGCGGTGCGCGTGAAGCTCAACGCCCCCGCCCTTGCGGCGCTGGGATTAACCAGCGAAACGGTTCGCACCGCCATCACCAGCGCGAACGTCAATTCGGCAAAAGGCAGCCTTGACGGCCCCGAGCGCGCGGTAACGCTTTCCGCCAACGACCAGATGCAGTCGGCGGAAGAATATCGCAACCTGATCATTGCTTACCAGAACGGTGCCCCAATTCGCCTTGGGGATGTGGCTACCGTCGAACAGGGCGCCGAAAATAGCTGGCTTGGCGCCTGGGCTAATAAGCAACAGGCGATCGTGATGAACGTGCAGCGTCAGCCCGGCGCGAACATTATCGATACCGCCGACAGCATTCGCCAGATGCTGCCGACCCTTACCCAGAGCCTGCCGAAATCGGTTGAGGTTAAGCTGCTTAGCGATCGCACGACCAATATTCGCGCGTCCGTAACGGATACGCAGTATGAACTGATGCTCGCCATCGCGCTGGTGGTGATGATTATCTATGTCTTCCTGCGCAACGTGCCCGCGACCATTATTCCCGCCGTGGCGGTGCCGTTGTCGCTGGTCGGCACCTTCGCGGTGATGGTATTCCTCGATTTTTCCATCAATAACCTGACGCTGATGGCGCTCACCATCGCCACCGGCTTTGTGGTGGACGACGCGATCGTGGTGATCGAGAACATCTCGCGCTACATCGAAAAAGGTGAAAAGCCGCTGGCCGCCGCGCTCAAGGGCGCAGGCGAAATCGGCTTTACCATTATCTCGCTGACCCTGTCGCTTATTGCGGTGCTGATCCCGCTGCTGTTTATGGGTGATATCGTAGGCCGCCTGTTCCGCGAGTTCGCCGTGACGCTCGCCGTGGCGATTCTGATTTCCGCCATCGTTTCGCTTACGCTCACGCCGATGATGTGCGCGCGCATGCTAAGCCACGAATCGTTACGCAAACAAAACCGCTTCTCTCGCGCAAGCGAACGCTTCTTTGAACGCGTGATCGCCGCCTATGGCCGTATGCTTAAGAAAGTGCTCAACCATCCCTGGCTAACCCTCGGCGTCGCTTTCGGTACGCTCGCGCTCACCATCATGCTGTGGATTTTCATCCCGAAAGGCTTCTTCCCGATTCAGGACAACGGCATTATCCAGGGCACGCTTCAGGCTCCGCAGTCCGTCTCGTTTGCCAGCATGTCGCAGCGTCAACAGCAGGTTGCGGACGTGATAATGAAAGATCCGGCGGTGGAAAGCCTGACGTCCTTTATCGGCGTCGACGGCACCAACCCTTCGCTGAACAGCGCGCGCTTGCAGATCAACCTCAAACCGCTTGACGAGCGCGATGACCGTATCAAAGCCGTCATTGAACGTCTGCAAACGAATGTGGCAAAAGTCCCGGGGGTGCAGCTTTATCTGCAGCCGGTTCAGGATCTCACCATTGATACCACCGTCAGCCGCACACAGTACCAGTTTACGCTGCAGGCCACGTCGCTGGAGGCGCTGAGCACCTGGGTGCCGCAACTGATGAACAAGCTGCAAACCCTGCCGCAGCTTTCCGACGTCAGCAGCGACTGGCAGGATCAGGGGCTGGTGGCGTACGTTAACGTCGATCGCGCCAGCGCCAGCCGCCTGGGCATTTCCATGTCCGACGTGGACAACGCGCTGTATAACGCCTTCGGCCAGCGCCTGATCTCCACCATCTATACCCAGGCGAATCAGTATCGCGTAGTGCTTGAGCACGACACCAGCGCCACGCCGGGCCTGAGCGCGCTGGATAATATCCGCCTCGCCGCGACCTCCGGCGGCACCGTTCCGCTCAGCGCTATCGCCAAAGTCGAACAGCGCTTTGCGCCGCTTTCGGTAAACCACCTCGACCAGTTCCCGTCGACGACGATTTCCTTCAACGTCCCGGCCAGCTACTCGTTAGGCGAAGCGGTACAGGCCGTTACCGATGCCGAAAAAGAGCTTTCTTTGCCTACGGACATCACCACCCAATTCCAGGGCAGCACCCTCGCCTTCCAGGCGGCCCTTGGCAGCACCATCTGGCTGATCGTCGCCTCCGTGGTGGCGATGTATATCGTGCTGGGCGTGCTGTATGAAAGCTTTATCCATCCGGTGACCATCCTTTCGACGCTGCCCACCGCGGGCGTCGGCGCGCTGCTCGCGCTGATGCTGGCCGGCGCCGAACTCGACGTGATTGCCATCATTGGCATTATCCTGCTTATCGGCATCGTGAAGAAAAACGCCATCATGATGATCGACTTTGCGCTGGCGGCGGAGCGCGAGCAGGGCATGTCGCCGTATGAAGCGATTTATCAGGCTTGCCTGCTGCGTTTCCGTCCGATTCTGATGACCACGCTTGCGGCGCTGCTGGGGGCGCTGCCGCTGATGCTTTCCACCGGCGTTGGCGCCGAGCTGCGTCGTCCTTTAGGCATCGGCATGGTCGGCGGGCTGCTGGTCAGCCAGGTATTAACTCTGTTTACCACGCCGGTTATCTATCTGCTGTTCGACCGACTCTCGCACTACTCCCGCCAGAAATTTGGCAAGCGTGAGGAAGAAGCTCAGTGAAATTCTTCGCCCTGTTCATCTACCGGCCCGTCGCGACGATTCTGCTGACCCTCGCCATCACGCTGTGCGGCGTGCTGGGCTTTCGCCTGCTGCCGGTAGCCCCGCTGCCGGAGGTGGACTTCCCGGTCATCATGGTCAGCGCTTCGCTGCCGGGCGCCTCGCCGGAAACCATGGCCTCCTCGGTCGCCACGCCCCTTGAGCGCGCGCTGGGGCGAATCGCAGGCGTGAGCGAAATGACCTCCTCCAGCTCGCTTGGCAGCACGCGCATCATCCTGGAATTTAATTTCGACCGCGATATCAACGGCGCGGCGCGTGACGTGCAGGCCGCCATCAACGCGGCGCAAAGCCTGTTGCCAAGCGGGATGCCGAGCCGGCCCACCTACCGTAAAGCTAACCCGTCAGATGCGCCAATCATGATCCTGACGCTAACCTCGGATACGCTTTCCCAGGGGCAGCTTTACGACTTCGCCTCTACGCAGCTGGCCCAGACCGTCGCGCAAATCGACGGCGTGGGCGATGTCGACGTCGGCGGCAGCTCGTTGCCGGCGGTTCGCGTGGCGCTCAACCCGCAGGCGCTGTTTAACCAGGGCGTTTCGCTGGACGCGGTACGCACCGCCATTAGCAACGCTAACGTCCGTCGCCCGCAGGGCGCGGTAGAGGAAGAAACCCACCGCTGGCAGCTACAGACCAACGACGAGCTAAAAACCGCCGCGGAATATCAGCCGCTGATCGTGCATTACAATAACGGCGGCGCGGTGCACCTGAGCGATGTGGCAAGCGTCACCGACTCGGTGCAGGACGTTCGCAACGCCGGGATGACCAACGCCAGGCCCGCTATTTTGCTGATGATCCGCAAATCGCAGGAGGCGAACATCATCGAGACGGTGGACAAAATCCGGGCGAAAATTCCCGAACTGCGGGAAACCATTCCCGCCTCCATAGATTTGCAGGTCGCCCAGGATCGTTCGCCGACCATTCGCGCCTCCCTTGCCGAAGTTGAGCAGTCGCTGGTTATCTCCGTGGCGCTGGTCATTCTGGTGGTATTCCTGTTCCTGCGCTCAGGACGGGCGACGATAATTCCCGCCGTCGCCGTGCCGGTATCGTTAATCGGCACTTTTATCGCCATGTATCTGTGCGGCTTTAGCCTGAATAACCTGTCGCTGATGGCGCTCACCATCGCCACCGGCTTCGTGGTGGACGACGCAATCGTGGTGCTGGAGAACATTTCCCGTCACCTTGAGGCGGGCGTCAAACCGCTGCAGGCCGCGCTGCAGGGCGTGCGCGAAGTCGGCTTCACGGTGCTCTCCATGAGCCTCTCGCTGGTCGCCGTCTTCCTGCCGCTGCTGCTGATGGGCGGATTGCCAGGACGCCTGTTTAAAGAGTTTGCCGTCACGCTTTCGGTGGCTATCGGCATTTCGCTGGTCGTCTCCCTGACCTTGACGCCGATGATGTGCGGCTGGCTGCTGAAAAACAAACCGCAGCATAAGCCGAACCGCAAGCGTGGTTTCGGCCGCGTGCTGGTGGCGATGCAGGCAGGCTATGGCCGTTCGCTGCGCTGGGTGCTGCGCCATGCGAAGCTGACGGGACTGGTGCTGATTGCCACTATCGCGCTCAACGTCTGGCTGTATATCGCCATTCCGAAAACCTTCTTCCCGGAGCAGGACACCGGGCGGCTGATGGGCAATATCCAGGCTGACCAGAGCATCTCCTTCCAGGCGATGCGCGGCAAGCTTCAGGACTTTATGAAGATCATTCGCGAAGACCCGGCGGTGGACAACGTCACCGGCTTTACCGGCGGCTCGCGGGTGAACAGCGGAATGATGTTTATTTCACTCAAGCCCCTTGGCGAACGCACGGAAACCGCGCAGCAGGTCATCGACAGGCTGCGTAAAAAGCTGGCGAAAGAGCCGGGCGCGAGCCTGTTTCTGATGGCGGTGCAGGATATTCGCGTCGGCGGTCGGTCTGCCAACGCCAGCTACCAGTACACGCTGCTGTCCGATAATCTCGCCGATCTGCGGGAGTGGGAGCCGAAAATCCGTCAGGCGTTCGCTAAGCTGCCGCAGCTGGCGGACGTTAACTCCGACCAGCAGGACAACGGCGCGGAAATGGACCTGATTTATGACCGTGAAACGATGTCCCGGCTGGGGATAAGCGTAAGCGACGCCAACAGCCTGCTGAATAACGCTTTCGGGCAGCGCCAGATTTCGACGATTTATCAGCCGCTTAATCAGTACAAAGTGGTAATGGAAGTCGACTCGCGCTACACCCAGGATATCAGCGCCCTGGATCAGATGTTCGTCACCAACAGCGAAGGCAAGCCGATCCCGCTGTCCTATTTCGCGAAGTGGCAGCCGGCGAATGCGCCGCTTTCGGTCAACCATCAGGGGCTGTCCGCGGCATCTACCGTTTCGTTTAACCTGCCGACGGGGGTATCGCTTTCTGAAGCAAGCGAAGCCATCGACCGCACTATGACCTCCCTTGGCGTGCCTTCGACGGTGCGCGGCAGCTACGCGGGCACGGCGCAGGTCTTCCAGGATACGATGAAATCGCAGGTGATGCTGATTATCGCGGCTATCGCCACCGTCTATATCGTGCTGGGCGTTCTGTATGAAAGCTACGTGCACCCGCTAACGATTCTCTCCACGCTGCCTTCGGCGGGAGTCGGCGCGCTGCTTGCGCTGGAGCTGTTCGGCGCGCCTTTTAGCCTGATTGCGCTGATCGGCATCATGCTGCTGATCGGTATCGTGAAGAAAAATGCCATCATGATGGTGGACTTTGCCATACACGCGCAGCGTAACGGCAGCCTGTCCCCGGAAGAGGCTATCTTCCAGGCCTGTCTGCTGCGCTTCCGCCCGATTATGATGACCACCCTTGCCGCCCTGTTCGGCGCGCTGCCGCTGGTGCTGACCAGCGGAGACGGCGCCGAGCTGCGCCAGCCGCTGGGGATAACCATCGTCGGCGGCCTGGTGGTCAGCCAGCTGCTGACGCTCTATACCACGCCGGTTGTCTATCTCTTCTTTGATCGATTACGTTTACACTTTACCCGTAAATCCCGTAAAGATGAGGTGCTGAACTAAATGACCGATCTGCCCGCAGCCGTTCGCTGGCAACTGTGGATTGTCGCCTTTGGCTTCTTTATGCAGTCGCTGGACACCACCATTGTCAATACCGCCCTGCCCTCGATGGCGGCAAGCCTTGGAGAAAGCCCGCTGCATATGCATTCGGTCATCGTCTCCTACGTGCTGACCGTGGCGGTGATGTTGCCCGCCAGCGGCTGGCTCGCGGACCGGGTCGGCGTACGCAATATCTTCTTTACCGCCATCGTGCTGTTTACCATCGGTTCCCTGTTTTGCGCCCACGCCGCAACCCTTGACGAGCTGATTATGGCCCGCGTGGTGCAGGGGATCGGCGGCGCAATGATGGTGCCGGTAGGCAGGCTTACGGTGATGAAAATCGTCCCGCGCGAGCAGTATATGGCGGCGATGACTTTCGTGACGCTCCCCGGCCAGATCGGGCCGCTTCTCGGCCCGGCGCTGGGCGGGGTCCTGGTGGAGTACGCCTCCTGGCACTGGATCTTTCTGATAAACCTGCCGGTGGGGATTATCGGCGCCGTCGCCACGCTCTGGCTGATGCCGAATTACACGATGCAAACCCGCCGCTTTGACATGCCGGGCTTTCTGCTGCTGGCGTTCGGCATGGCGGCGCTGACCATCGCCCTCGACGGGCAGAAAGGGCTGGGCATTTCCGCGCTTGCTCTTGGCTTATTGGTGGGCTGCGGCGTGCTGGCCCTTATGCTCTATCTGTGGCACGCCCGTGGAAACGAGAACGCTTTATTCAAGCTTGGCCTGTTTGAGACGCGCACCTTTTCGCTCGGCCTGTTCGGCAGTTTCTGCGGACGCGTCGGCAGCGGGATGCTGCCGTTTATGACGCCGGTGTTCCTGCAAATCGGCCTCGGCTTTTCTCCTTTCCATGCCGGTTTAATGATGATCCCGATGGTGCTGGGCAGCATGGGCATGAAGCGTATTGTCGTGCAGGTCGTCAACCGCTTCGGCTATCGCCAGGTGCTGGTTGCCTCAACGCTTGGTCTGGCGGTCATCAGCCTGCTGTTTATGGCCACCGCCCTGCTCGGCTGGTACTACCTGCTGCCTGTAGTGCTGTTTATTCAGGGGATGGTCAACTCGGTCCGCTTCTCGTCCATGAACACCTTAACGCTAAAAGATCTGCCCGACGATATGGCAAGCTCCGGCAACAGCCTGCTGTCGATGGTGATGCAGCTGTCCATGAGTATCGGCGTTACCGTCGCCGGGATGCTGCTTGGCCTGTACGGGCATCACCAGATCGCGCCGGACAGCCCGGTGGTGCACAGCGTCTTCCTTTATACCTATCTGAGCATGGCGGTGATTATCGCCCTTCCCGCGCTGGTCTTTACCCGCGTACCTAAGGACACGACCAAAAACGTCGTTATCGCGCGGCGTAAAAGGAGCCATTAATGAAACTCTGGCGGCCCGGCATTACCGGCAAGCTGTTTCTCGCCATCTTTTCCACCTGTCTGCTGGTGCTGGCCATTATGCACTGGGGCGTGCGGCTGAGTTTCGAACGCGGCTTTATTGACTACATCAAACACGGCAACGAACAGCGGCTTGAACTGCTGGGAGACGCGCTGGGCGAGCAGTACGCCCTGCACGGAAACTGGCAATTTTTGCGTCATAACGACCGCTTTATGTTTCAAATCCTGAAATCCTTTGAGCACGACGAGGACGGACGTAACCCGAATATGCCGCCGCACGGCTGGCGTACGCAGTTTTGGGTAGTGGACCAGGATTTCAAAACGCTGGTGGGTCCGCGCGGCCCGGTGCCCCCGGACGGCATGCGTCGCACCATCAACGTTAACGGCCGCGATGTGGGCTGGGTTATCGCTTCACCGGTGGAACGATTAACGCGAAATACGGATATCAACTTTGACCGCCAGCAGCGCCGCACCAGCTGGATTATCGTCGCGCTCTCCACCCTGCTGGCCGCTGCGGCGACCTTCCTGCTGGCGCGAGGCCTGCTGGCGCCGGTTAAGCGGCTGGTTGAAGGAACGCACAGGCTGGCGGCGGGCGATTTCACCACGCGCGTAGACTCCACCAGCCAGGACGAGCTGGGTAAGCTGGCGCAGGATTTTAACCAGCTTGCGAGCACGCTCGAAAAAAACCACAACATGCGCCGCGCCTTTATGGCCGATATCTCCCACGAGCTGCGCACTCCGCTGGCGATTTTGCGCGGCGAGCTGGAGGCGATTCAGGACGGCGTGCGTCAATTTACCCCTGACTCGGTGGCTTCGCTGCAGATGGAGGTCGCCACGCTCACCAAGCTGGTTGACGATTTGCACCAGCTATCGCTCTCCGATGAGGGCGCGCTGGCCTACCAGAAAAAGTCTCTCGATATCATCGCGCTACTTGAGGTGGCGGCGGGCGCGTTTCGCCAGCGCTTTGATTCCCGCGGGCTGAGCATACGCCTCGCGCTGCCCGATCAGGTCACTATTTTTGGCGACAGCGATCGGCTGATGCAGCTGTTTCACAACCTGCTGGAAAACAGCCTGCGCTATACCGACAAAGGCGGCCAGCTGCTGATTTCCGGCGAGGTAAGCCAGCAGCGCTTCGTCATGACCTTCGCTGACAGCGCGCCCGGCGTAAACGATGAGCAGCTAAGCATGCTCTTCGACCGCTTTTACCGTACCGAAGGCTCGCGAAACCGCGCAAGCGGCGGCTCCGGACTCGGGCTATCAATCTGCCAGAACATTGTCGCCGCCCACGGTGGCACCCTGACGGCCGGCCATTCGCCTTTCGGGGGCGTTAGCATTAAAGTAGAGTTACCGTTGGATCCAGAATCAATGAGAAACATATGACCGATTTTCCGATTGATGAAAATGCTCCGCACATTTTGATTGTTGAAGATGAACCGAAACTGGGGCAGTTGCTTATCGATTATCTGCGAGCCGCGAGCTATGCCCCGACGCTGATTACCCATGGCGATCGGGTACTGCCTTACGTTCGCCAGACGCCGCCGAGTTTAATCCTGCTGGATTTAATGCTGCCGGGCACCGACGGGCTGACCTTATGTAAGGAAATCCGCCGCTTTTCCGATGTGCCGATTGTTATGGTGACCGCGAAAATAGAAGAAATCGACCGCCTGCTGGGTCTGGAAATCGGCGCCGATGACTATATCTGCAAGCCTTATAGCCCCAGAGAAGTGGTCGCGCGCATCAAGGCCATTTTGCGCCGCTGCAGGCGCCAGCAGGAACAAATTCCGCTGGGTGAGGAAAGCCCTTTGCTTATCGACGAAGGGCGCTTTCAGGCGAGCTGGCGCGACAAGCTGCTGGACTTAACCCCCGCCGAGTTCCGCCTGCTAAAAACCCTTTCCCACGAGCCGGGAAAAGTGTTTTCACGCGAAATGCTGCTAAACCATCTTTACGACGACTATCGCGTCGTCACGGACAGAACCATCGATAGCCATATTAAAAACCTGCGCCGCAAGCTTGAAGCCCTTGACGAAGAACAGTCGTTTATTCGCGCCGTTTATGGCGTGGGATATCGCTGGGAGGCGGACGCCTGCCGCATGGCCTGAATCCTCGAAATGCCTCTGGCTGAGGCATTTTCAACACCCTTTCCAGTAAATTCTTTAACGCTGTCTTCCCCACCTTTTTTGCATCTCAATTTCAAAATAAAATGAAGCAAATCACATAATTGCATTTTTATTTCCTCAGCCCTTACATTTCCAATAATTTCCAGTAAATTCAAATTGTGCCCGTTTTTCGATCGCGCACGCATAATCAGGAAATAACGCTCTCATAAGGAATAAAGATGAAAGAGATCGCAACAAGTCAGTATCATACTATCGCCGGCGGTTTTGCAGATCAGTGTGGCCGCGGCCCGTCAAGCGCGTCAGGGAATTGTTCTTCAGGCGGTTCTGGCTCCACGGGCGGAAACGCGGGAAACCGAGCGCCACAGATTACTAACGGCAAAGGTAAACCCGGAAGTGGAGTGCTGGCCGGAAGTTACTTCTCAAACAACCCAGGCGCATCAAGCGCTGGCTCCCAGGGCTGTACCGGCGGAAGAAGAGAAGTCGGCTCCAATCGTTAATTTTTTATTGCGTCTTACCGAACAGGAAGCGTCCTGTTCGGTTTAATAAGGAAAAGGAATCCATCATGAAAAATTATATTTTCTATTCAAACGATATCGCCGTTAACGTCTATGAAAAAAAAGAGCTGTCTGCCGTACTTAAAGAGCAATTGAAATCCGAAGGTTTCCAAAAAATGCCCTTTGAAACAAAAGCGCAGGACGAAGCAGCAGCAATAGATATTATGCTGGATCATTTTAAGGCCAATACCGCCGCCCTGGAAGAATATACCAAAGATTACTGTATACCAGCAGCCATTTTCAGCGCGATCTATTTTTCATGAAAAAGCCATTATCACTGTTGCGACAAATAGTGAAAGAAGCCTGGCGAAACCAGGCAAAAAACAGTGATATCCATCCTTTTTATCATGGAGGACCAGAGGTTCTTCAAACGCTGACTGCTCTAAAAAAACCGCTGCCAGACACTCTTCACTTTGTTTGGATTGGCGACTTGCACGCTTTGAATGTTGACTATATTAATATTTGGCAACAAGTAAATAAAGATAAGAAAATTAATCTGTGGATCGATGCAGATTGCATTTTTTGTCATAGCTTTCATACATTACTTGCGCAACATGCAAAAGTAATAGCGCCGCAGAAGGCAAACCAAAAGCTTATTACGCTGCAAAACGAAGCCTTTCACTATATTTATCCCAGGCTGGACGAAACACATACTTTTAATGTTTTGGCTATGCAGTTTTTAGAAAGCCTAAATATTGCAGCACCACAATTCTCGCAGCCTGTGCCCGCCATGTTAGCTGAGCTAACCGACAGGATAACTCTGCAAAATATTTCGCATGTATTTTCAGAAAAATTTGCCGAGCTAAAAAAATACTATTACTACGAGATTATTATCCGCGGTAACTTTGCCTGCGCCAGCGACATAGCCAGACTGCTGATCCTTTACCATTATGGCGGTATCTATATTGATGTAGACACATTGCCAGCCATAGACTCCTGCTTCACAAAAACAAAAATGATGCTTAGAAAACATCTTGCCGGCTATAATGAATACGTTACGGCAGCGATGGCAGAAGCGGTTCTGCAAAAATTAAGGACGGGTGCCGTATGTGAATTTAATCTTAACCGCCATCTTAATAAGCTGTCTGATATTTCTTTGCCTGTAAGGCGCACCATTAATTGCAGCATCAGGGAAGATGTAAAAAAAATTAGCATTACCGATTTACCCACGCTTGGGAAGATATTCTGTTATGAACATTTAATTTTGCAAAGCGCAGTCCGCTCCCTCTCTGGCGTTTACTTTAATAACGTAATAGGTGCATTTCCGCACGCCAAAACGCTATCTATCGTGTTGCGTACCATAAAAAAACGATATCGTTTTCTGGAAAAGAATAACGCCATTTTTACCTGTATCCGCGAATACTCTGCTCATCACTACCTTGCTCGTTTATTAACCTATCGCCATGAAGCTATGGCCAGGACTGGAGAAGTCACTCTGGCTTTAACCGGGCCTGGCGTCATTGTTGAAGTATTATTAGGATTGGGCTATCAGCTTCTTAAGCTTAACGAAGATATCCCGCCCTCTTTCCTGTCAATTTTTATGCAAAACGATCTCTACGGCATCGCTTTTTTCGACCATACGCTCCATACACCAGAAGGTTTATTGTCTACATGGATGAGATGACTTTTGGACACAGCAAAATTAGTGCCGTAATGATTTGTTTCAATGAGGAAAAAACTATTACGTCCGCTCTCGATTCGCTAAAGGGGCTGGTTGATGAAGTCATCATTGTTGATACCGGCTCTAGCGATAATACAGTGAAGTTAATAGCCCAGCATCCGGCCGGGGCTAAGCTTTATTTTCGCCCATGGAATAATGATTTTTCACAGATGCGGAACTATGCCATTTCTTTGGCTAGTAACGCATGGTGCCTGGTGATAGATGCCGATGAATACGTAGCTGAGGAAACAAGGTGCATTTTTCGCTCGACAATACAAAAAATTAGTCAGCAAGACAGGGACGCACTTTATGCACCATTAATCGATAATCTCAACGGTAGCCGGCTTATTAATAATGCGAGAATATTCAGAAAACGCCCCTCCCTGCGCTATCATGGCAAGGTGCATGAATATCTTGATGAAGAAGCCAGCAAAATTATTTTCCTACCGGGCATTAAAATCCTTCATTATGGATACGTTAACAACGCTTATGAGGAAAAAAACAAACATACAAGAAACAAAACATTACTCGATGAGCAAATCTTATTAGAACCCGATAATTTAAGGTGGAAGTATTTTTCCTTACGCTACTTAAAGCCCGAAGATCCTGAATATAAGAAAATTCTACAGCATTTTGGCGCACTTCCTTTGCCTTACGATGATGAATGGGAAGTTTATGCCTATAACATTAAATCAAAGTTAATTATCTCTTTGCTGGAGAAACGTCACTTCCAGCACGCCTGGCAACAGGCTAAAGCGCTTTATGAATACTATAAAGATAAAGATACCTGTCTGCTTTATCTGTTAGCTAATTACCTGAGTGCGCAAAATATCTTTCTGGCAGCCGTTCAGGAAAGCCTCGATCTTTTACAGCTATTCGAATCCTTACATACTGATGAATATCTGACAGAGAAACTAAACATCGACAGTTTTCAGAATGTGCTGGATGAATTGGCAATGTTTATGAAAAAAAGTGAAGCCGCGAGTGATTCTGTTCCATGATGATATTCAGAAAGGAAGCGTTAGAAAATCGTACCACCCTATGGCGCGGTAAAGCCGTTATGCGCGGCGGGTTTCCCGCCTGGCTACTCGCCATTATTACCCTTGCCTTTTTCGCCCTGCTGCTGGCGTTTCTTTTCCTGGGTACCTGGCATCGTCGAGTGGTGGTAAGCGGCGAACTGGTTTCAGTGCCTCGCGCCGTAACTTTATATTCCAGCTGGCAGGGCACCATTGAGCGCAGCTTTGTTCTACCCGGGGCGATGGTGAAAAAAGGCACGCCGCTTTATGAAATCAATATCGATCGCACCATCGCCACCGGCGCCTTTAGTACCGTCCAGAAAGAGAATATTGCAAAACGGATTGCGGCATTAGACGGCATCATTTTACGCGTGAAGCAAAATAAGGCGGTGACTCTCGAAACGCTGAGGAAACAAAAAGCCAGTTACGAATCCGCGCTGGCGCATTCGCAAACGATACTCGCCAGCGCCCGCGCCGGGCTCCAGCGTACCCGGCAAAATATGGAGAGCTACCAAAACCATCTGCAAAAAGGCCTGATAACCAAAGATCAGCTGACCAGCCAGGTTTCGCTGCATCATCAGCAGCAAATTAACCTGTTAAATATCAGCACCCAGCACGAGCAAAATAACCTGCAAAATATGCTGCTCACCAGCACGTTGCAAACGCAGGCGGCGGACTTTGACAACCAGCTTTTTGAGCTAGAAATTCAAAAAGGCGAATTATTAAGCCAGCATGCGAGCGTCGAAGCCGATGGCACCCTGGTGGTCACCTCGCCCGTGGATGGCAAAATTGAAACGACGGGCGTTGTCATTGGGCAAACTATCCGGAACGGCGACAGCCGGGCCCAACTCATTCCGGGAGACGTCAGCCACTACACCCTGGTGCTCTGGGTGCCCGCCTATGCCGTTCCTTATATTGCGCCAGGGGATACCGTCAACGTTCGCTACGCGGCCTTTCCGGCTGAAAAGTTCGGCCAGTTCTTCAGCACCGTCCAGTCAATTTCCGAACTTCCCACGCCGGTACAGGAAATGGCTAACTGGCCCTCCGCCAAAGAAAAAATGGCCGATCCTTCTGTCACCTGGTTCAAGCTCATCGTGAAACCACAGAACACCCTCTTTCGCTACCGGGATAAAACCTTCCGTCCGCAAAACGGCATGCGCGCGAGCGGCGTTTTATTTCTGGAAAAAAGAAGCCTTATCGAGTGGGTGCTCTCCCCACTTTCCCGCATCAGAAACGATACTGCGGGGCCGATAGATGGAAAATAAATCCTCCTTTTTCGCTACCGCCGGCCTGAATTTAAAGCTGCGCCGAAACGTGCCGGTCATTTTGCAAAGCGAGTCGAGCGAATGCGGGCTGGCCTGCCTTGCGATGGTCGCCTCATGGTATGGCAAAACGACAAACATATTGTCCCTGCGCCAGCAACACGGCATCTCCCTGCACGGCTGTACGCTCGATACGCTGGCGCAAATTTCCGCCGAGCTGGAAATGGCCTCCAGAGCCCTTTTCGTTGAGCCTGACGAGCTGCATAAGCTGTCGCTTCCCTGCATTTTGCACTGGGAGTTCAACCATTTTGTCGTTCTCACCCGTATCAAAGGCGATACGATTACCTTGCACGATCCCGCCACGGGGCTGAAAACGCTTAAAAGGGCAGAGTTTTCAAAAAGCTTCACCGGCGTGGCCTTCGAGCTGTGGCCAAAGGTCGCCTTTACCCGGCAGGCTAAGCCGCAAACGATGAAGACGCTGGATCTGCTACGCAACGTCAGTAGGGTGAAAAGCATTCTGAGCAAGCTTTTCCTGCTGTCGCTGATGATTGAGTTTATTAGCCTGCTGCTTCCGGTTGGCACCCAGCTCATCATGGATCATGTGATTCCCGAAAACGATCGCAGCCTGCTGACGGTTATCTGTCTTGGCCTGCTGCTCATGACCCTGTTGCAGACCGGCATCAGCCTGTGGCGCCACTGGGCGATTATCATCATTAACACCACAACGGATTTACAGTGGAAGGACGGCCTTTTTCGCCACATGGTGAACCTTCCGCTGGCCTGGTTTGAAAAACGCAAGCTTGGCGACATTCAGTCACGCTATTTTTCCATCGATACCATTCGCGACACCTTTATGAGCGAAATTACCGGCGGGATAGTGAGTTTTCTTATCCTCAGCGGCTCGCTGGCGCTTTTATTTTTCTATGGCGGCGCCTTAAGCTTCGTCGCGCTGGCCTTTACGCTGATTTATATTCTTATGCGCTTAATGACGTGGCCGGTTTACCGGCAGATGTCGGAAGAGCAGCTTATTAAAGACGCCAGCGCAAATTCGTATCTCACCGAGACGCTGTTCAGCATCGCGACCATTCGTTCGCAGGGGCTGGCGGAGAAACGCTGCCGCAATATGATGAATCTGAACGTCAATACGGCTAATTCCGCCATCATGCTGGCAAAGTTTGATATGACCTTTACCCTGATCGGCACGCTAATCGGCACCTGCGAGTACATTCTGATCCTCTGGCTCGGCGTCGGCCGCGTCCTCGATAACCAGATGACGCTGGGCGCCTGGATAGCCTTCGGAACCTTCCGGGCGCTGTTTTCGGATCGTGCTCTGGCCTTCACCGATACCCTGCTCAGGCTGCGTATGCTTGCGTTACACAACGAGCGGGTAGCCGATATCGCCCTGTCGCCTGCCGAGCCCGCAACTCCCGCGCGCAAGCTTTTCCCGCAGGAAAAGGCGCTGGGCCTCACAACCGAGAAGTTAACCTTTCGCTATGACAAATACGCCCCGGCGGTGATAAACGAGCTGGATTTGTCCATCAGCGCGGGCGAAAGCGTGGCGATTGTCGGCCCTTCCGGCTGCGGGAAAAGCACGCTAATGAAGCTGCTTTGTGGCCTGACGGCGCCCGAGAGCGGCAGAATTATCGTCGACGGCCGGGACGTGCATCAGGCCGGCATAAACAATTATCGCTGCGCCATTGCCAGCATCCTGCAGGATGACAAATTGTTATCCGGCTCCCTGCGCAGCAATATTTCAGGCTTCAGTCGGGAGGTCGACGAGTCCTGGCTAATCGAATGCGCAAAGCTCAGCAATATTCATGACGATATTGCAGCGCTGCCGATGGGGTATGACACGCTGGTCGGCGAACTGGGAGAAGGCCTGTCCGGCGGGCAGAAACAGCGTTTATTTATTGCTCGCGCGCTCTACAGCCGCCCCGGCATTCTGTTTATGGATGAGGCCACCAGCCATTTAGATGAGGAAAATGAACGGTTAATCAACCAGGCCGTCTCCAGGCTGGGCATGACGCGCATCCTCGTCGCTCATCGTCCTTCCACCATCGCCTCGGCCCATCGGGTGGTTAGGCTTTGAGGATAATCCCCTGCGCCCGAGGTGGTTTCTGGCGGCAATAAGCGCTACAATTCCCGCCCTAAAATTGGGGTAATCCCCGCGTACTGCTATAACCGCTTCACCAGGTGAGGCGGTTCTGACCTGACATCAGACCGGAAATATCATGTTTAAACCAGAGCTTTTATCGCCGGCGGGAACGCTGAAAAATATGCGTTACGCTTTCGCCTATGGCGCAGATGCCGTTTACGCGGGCCAGCCGCGCTACAGCCTGCGCGTACGTAATAACGAGTTCAACCACGAAAACCTGCAGCTCGGCATTAACGAAGCCCACGCGCTGGGCAAAAAATTCTACGTCGTGGTTAACATCGCCCCGCACAACGCCAAGCTGAAAACCTTTATCCGCGACCTGAAGCCGGTGGTCGAAATGGGCCCGGACGCGCTGATTATGTCCGACCCGGGTTTGATCATGCTGGTGCGCGAAGCCTTCCCCCAGATCGATATCCACCTGTCGGTGCAGGCGAACGCCGTCAACTGGGCAACGGTAAAATTCTGGAAACAGATGGGGCTGACCCGCGTCATTCTTTCCCGCGAGCTGTCGCTGGACGAAATCGCGGAAATCCGTGAGCAGGTGCCGGAAATGGAGCTGGAAATCTTCGTTCATGGCGCGCTGTGCATGGCCTACTCCGGCCGCTGCCTGCTGTCAGGCTATATCAACAAACGCGATCCCAACCAGGGAACCTGCACTAACGCCTGCCGTTGGGAATACAAGGTAGCGGAAGGCAAAGAGGACGAGGTGGGCAATATTGTTCACGTTCATGAGCCTATTCCGGTTCAAAACGTCGAGCCAACGCTTGGGCTGGGCGCGCCGACCGATAAAGTCTTTATGATGGAAGAAGCGAAGCGTCCCGGCGAGTACATGTCCGCGTTTGAAGACGAGCACGGCACCTACATCATGAACTCTAAAGATCTGCGCGCCATTGAACACGTGGAGCGCCTGACGAAAATGGGCGTCCACTCGCTAAAAATCGAAGGCCGAACCAAGTCCTATTACTACTGCGCGCGTACCGCTCAGGTTTACCGCCGGGCGATTGATGACGCGGCGGCAGGCAAGCCTTTTGACGCAACGCTGCTGCAAACGTTAGAAGGGCTGGCGCACCGCGGCTATACCGAAGGCTTCCTGCGTCGTCACACGCACGAAAGCCATCAGAACTATGAATACGGCCATTCTATTTCCGAACGCCAGCAGTTTGTCGGTGAGTTTACCGGCGAACGTCGCGGCGACCTGGCCGCCGTGGCGGTGAAAAATAAGTTTCTGCTCGGCGACAGCCTTGAGTTAATGACGCCGCAGGGCAACGTGACCTTCACGCTGGAATTATTAGAAAACGGCAAAGCCCAGCCGATCGACGTGGCGCCCGGCGACGGCCATACCGTATGGTTGCCTGTGCCCCAGGACGTATCGCTGGATTATGCGCTGCTGATGCGTAACCTGGCAGGTCAGACCACCCGCGATCCTCACGGTAACTAGTTAATTTGAGTTATTTTTTCGCACCGGGATAATTCTTAGAAATCGATCACACACCGCTCGGCTTGAGTTGGTTATTATTCGCGGGCTGAAAAACATAACCCATAAATGCTAGTTGTACCAGGAACCACCTCCTTGGCCTGCGCAATCTCCCTTGCGCAGGCCTTCTTTTTTTGTCGCTAATTCGGCGCGTTCTTACCCTCACTTATCGTTGATGCGATACACTTTCTTCACTATCGATATTCCAGAGGTAAACCATGGAGAAGTTTCCGGTCACGCTAGTGATCCTCAACGGCAAGGGCGCCAATCTTCCTGAACTGCGTAGTGCGATCGCCGTAATGCGTGAAGAAGGCTATACGCTGTATATACGCGTCACCTGGGAACAGGGCGATGCCGCCCGCTTTGTGGATGAAGCCATTGCGCTCGGCGTGGAAACCGTCGTTGCAGGCGGGGGTGACGGGACCATTAATGAAGTGGCGACGGCCCTGGCGCAACGCGACCCGGCTAACCGCCCCGCGCTGGGTATTTTACCGCTGGGTACGGCAAACGACTTTGCCACCAGCATCGGCATTCCCGTCGAGCTGGATAAGGCCCTACAGCTGGCCATGGTTGGCCGCGCTTTTGATATTGATTTGGTGGCGGTCAATAAAACGGCTTTCTTTCTGAACATGGCGACAGGCGGTTTCGGCACGCGCATCACGACCGAAACGCCGGAAAAACTGAAGGCGGCGCTCGGCGGGGCCTCTTATTTTATCCACGGCCTGCTGCGTATCGACACGCTAAAGCCCGACCGCTGTGAAATCCGCGGCGAGAATTTCGCCTGGGAAGGCGATGCGTTAGTGATTGGTATCGGCAACGGTCGCCAGGCCGGCGGCGGACAGCAGCTGTGCCCGCAGGCGCTTATTAATGACGGACTGCTGGATCTGCGCATTTTCACCGGCGAAGAGCTGCTGCCGGCTTTGTTGTCCACCCTCACCCGCCCGGAGGAAAGCCCGAACATTATCGACGGGCAGTCCTCGTGGTTTGAAATCAGCGCGCCGCACGAGATAACCTTTAATCTCGACGGCGAGCCGTTGAAGGGACGCGAGTTTCGCATTGACGTTCACCCGAACGCCCTGCGCTGCCGTTTACCACCAAACTGCCCGCTGCTGGGCTAAGGCGGGACGACAACAGCCGTACAGGTGAACATATACCGCTAAGCGATGCTAATTTTCGTATCCAGGTAAACGTCCTGTACGGCGTTTATCAGCTTCACGCCTTCGGACATGGACTTTTTAAACGCCTTACGGCCCAGAATCAGCCCCATGCCGCCCGCACGTTTGTTAATAACCGCGGTGCGTACCGCGTCGGCAAGGTCGGTTTCTCCGCCCGCCGCGCCGCCGGAGTTAATCAACCCGGCGCGGCCCATATAGCAGTTGGCCAGCTGGTAACGAACCAGATCGATGGGGTTATCGCTGGTGAGTTTGCTATATACGCGATCGTCGGTATAGCCGAAGTTGACCGCCTTGTAGCCGCCGTTATTTTCAGCCATTTTCTGTTTCACGATATCCGCGCCGATGGTGGCGGCCAGGTGGTTCGCCTGCCCGGTAAGGTCGGCGCTTACGTGGTAATCCACGCCGTCTTTTTTGAAGTCCGGGTTACGTAAATAGGCCCACAGCACGGTGACCATCCCCAGCTCATGCGCGCGTTCAAAGGCGCTGGAAATCTCTTCAATCTGGCGGCGCGACTCAGGCGAGCCAAAGTAAATCGTCGCGCCGACCGCCACGGCCCCCATATTGAAAGCCTGCTCAACGCTCGCATACAGCGTTTGATCGTAAGTGGTTGGATAGCTCAGCGTTTCGTTATGGTTAAGCTTAACGAGGAAGGGAATACGGTGCGCATAGCGGCGGGAAACCGAAGCCAGCACGCCATAGGTGGACGCCACGCAGTTACAGCCCGCCTCAATGGCCAGCTCAACGATATTTTTCGGGTCGAAGTAGAGCGGGTTAGCCGCAAAAGAGGCCCCCGCCGAGTGTTCCACGCCCTGGTCAACCGGCAAAATGGAAAGATAACCGGTTCCCGCCAGCCGCCCGGTGTTATACAGCGTCTGCATATTTCGCAGCACCGCAGGCGGGCGGTTATTGTCAATCATCACCCGATCGACATAATCCGCACCGGGCAGGTAGAGCTGGTCCGCAGGAATAGTCATACAACGATGCTGTAATAAGCCGTCGGCGTCTTTGCCAAGCAACTGCGTAATATCAGTCATAATATGCTCCCGTAAGCCTGCGGGCGGCCTGCCCGCAGAGGTTAAGATTCCAGCCCCTCGACGCGCAGCGCGTAGGGGCAGACATAATCCTGGTCGCGACTTGCAGCCTTCGCCACCTTCGGAAGCACTTTCAGCCTGCGCCGTTTTGTAACGCTAAGCGGCCACGGCGTAAAAATGCTTTATAGCCAGACGCCTGTCCTTCTCACCACCACTCATGAAAATGATGTACCGGCCCGATACCCTGTCCCACCTCCAGCGAATCAGCCTCTACTAACGCCTGAAATAACCATTTTTTCGCCGCGAGGATGGTTTGCGGCCAGTCGCCGTAACGTGGTCGCAGGGCGGCCAGCGCGGCAGAAAGCGTACAGCCCGTGCCGTGAGTGTTTCGCGTTTGCACGCGCGGCGCCGTAAAACGCTGTGCGCCTTCGCGGGTAAACAGCCAGTCAGGGCTTTCGGCATCATCCAGATGCCCGCCTTTCATCAGCACGGCCCGGCATCCCATGCCCAGCAGCGCATCGCCCTGCTCTTTCATTTCCCGTTCATTACGGGCATGCGGCGCGTCAAGCAGCGCCGCCGCTTCGGGAAGATTTGGCGTAATTAGCGCCACCTGCGGCAGTAAACGGCGGCGCAGGCTTTCCACCGCAGAGG
>NZ_RCAA01000017.1:62884-67644 GCF_003628475.1 Enterobacter sp. R1(2018)
GTTTTGCGCCTGATAAAAGGCAAGGCGTTCGGCCACCGCCTCAACGATATCCGTTTCTGCCAGCATGCCAATTTTGATGGTATCGATCCGCACATCGCTCAGTACCGAGTCGAGCTGGGCGGCGACAAAGTCAGGTTCAATGCGATAAACCGACTGTACGCCACGCGTGTTCTGTGCCACCAGCGCGGTAATAACGCTGGTGCCGTAAACCCCTAACGCCGAAAAGGTTTTTAGATCCGCCTGAATTCCCGCGCCGCCGCTTGGATCGGTGCCGGCGATGGTGAGCGCATTGATTCTTTTCATACCCTTCATGCCAGCGCCTCCTCGTTGAGAAGATAAAGCGCATCCAGAAACGCCGGGCTAAAGCTGCCGGGACCCCGACCCGCGGCAATCGCCTGCTCGCCGGCCAGCTTCATAAAGCGGCAGGCGGAAGCGACGTTATCCAGCCGGGAGCCGGGCTGCGAACAGCAGGCGGCAACGACCGCGGAAAGCGCACAGCCGGTGCCAACCACGCGCGTCATCAAAGCTCCCCCGCCGGCAATCGCCCACGACCGGCCGCCATCCGTAACGTAATCAAGTTCGCCGGTAACGGCCACAACCGCGCCGGTTTGCTGCGCGAGCTGCCGTGCTGCCGGTAAGGCGCTTAATGCCTCGGCGGTGCTGTCCACTCCTCGTCCGCCTGCCGTCTCTCCCACCAGCGCGAGGATTTCGGAAGCGTTGCCGCGAATGGCCGCAGGACGCAAAGAGAGAACGTCAAGCGCGAATCGAGTGCGAAAAGTAAGGCCGCCGACGGCAACGGGGTCGAGCACCCAGGGCGTGGAGGATTCATTTGCCGCATGAATAGCAGCAAGCATGGCACGACCGTGCCGGGCGGTCAGCGTGCCGATATTAATCAGCAGCGCATCGGCCAGAGGACTAAACTGCGCGGCCTCTTCAGGCTCTATTACCATCGCTGGCGACGCACCGAGGGCAAGCAGAACGTTGGCGGTAAAGTTTTGCACCACGTCGTTAGTCATACAGTGAACTAAGGGAGAAGAAAGACGCAGATTGCGCAGAACGGACGCGGCGCGATGGCCGGGTAGCAGGTCAGGTTGCATAACGGGCTCCTGTCCGGCGTGAAGAAGGGATACCGGACAGGCATCTGACTTCCCTACGCTGGCATTATCCAGATCAGGTGGTACGGGTATTTCTCAGCCTTCACAAGGAAGGGCACCCCGAGTCATGAGATTACATTTCTCTTAATTTTTGGCAGATTAGGGGAAGTGGCCTGCTGTTGCAAGCTTGCCTTCCAGGTTATCGCTTTTTCACCTTGAAAATGCATCTGACCCCTATTTTTATCCCCATTGTAGTGGTCAAGTAATACTTGTTGCGCATGTGGTTATTGTTTGTAAAATGACCGTTGTGATTATTTCTATAGCAAGTAAAGGGACTTATGCAGCAATACACCAATGAGATCACGCCTGAATTCCGTGAATCCTCTTCACAGCCACTCTACGACGAAGATTTCTTAGCGAGCTGTGACAGCAAGACACGCGAAGAGTTTGAAGCTTTTAACAAACAAGTTAGCCGCCCTGTAAATTACATTTTTCGATTCGCTGTAGTGGGAAGCGTTACCCACAACGGTAGAGTGATCCGCAATGCTTCGGGAGGCAGTACGGCTGGCGGGTATAAGATGGCACGAGTTGGAGATAAAGTTGTTTATGCTGACGGCAGTGAAGCCACGATTATTTCCGGTGCAGGTAAAGCGCGAGTTATGCAAGGTAAATCCGCTGCACTGGTTGGAAGTATGCCCGCTAACGGAGACGAAATAATCTCAACACCACAATCCAGCAGCAGACTGGTATTCCGTGAAGGTGACACACTCCCGAAAGGGTTCTTAACCATGCCAGGGAGTAAGCACTGATGGGAGTTAAGGGTTACTTTCTGTTCAGGGGCGATAAGACGGTATGCGGCGGTCGGATTATTGAAGGATGGAGCGATCACCAGTTTTTCGGTAAAGACATGGCCTGTGAGGGTCATAAAGTCACCTGTGGTAAACATCCCGGGCATTACCGTATTTGCGGCGGACTCAATGACGACGACATACATGGAAAAAGAATTGCCGGAACGCTGCACAGCTATAGCTCCTGTCCCTGCAAATCGAAATTCGTTCCTTCAAACTTCGATGATGATTACGAATTGGGTGACGAAGCGACAGTAACCCACACCGATCTATCTCACCTCGTTGAGATGCCTGAACTTCCAGGGCCGATTGAGCCAGAACCGGAACAACATGCCCAGACTGCGAAGAAGAAAACAGGTATAGATGCAGGTTTTACCGTCCTCCCCTATGGCGGCACTACAGAAGCCTGGCAACGTCTGCTGTTCACTGAAAATCCACCAGCAGGGGCCAAAGAGCTATTTGCTACGCTGAACGGCGCAGACAAAAGCTATAAAGCTGGTTCTATTATGCTTCTGGTTGATCCTGAAAAGCAGGATAACGAACAGATCGCCCATATGCAGAAAGCAAAATCACGGATTGATGCAGCCCTTGAGCCGCTGACACATGAAGAAGCTAATTTCCTGCACAAGCATTACGCCACCATTGCCAATTTTTCTAACATTGCAGATAAAGGTATTGGACTTGCAGCCGATCCAGTTGGGAAATACTTTGAGAACATCGAAAAGATTCTCAAAGAGATCCAGGAAACGTATAAAAACACCTACATAACACGTGGTGCATTAATCGGTGAACAGTTTTATGTGAGGCGTGCTCAGTTATTCAAAGAGCTTGATCGTGTGCTCAAAGTAGGCTTCCTGAATAAGGCCATGAAGTTTGGCGAGTATACGAAGATAAAAAATGCGCTCGGTTTATCGACCAGTTCAATTACTCATAAATGGAATGAGACAGGGATCGGTGATATTGAAGGATACGCAACGCATATTGAGCGCGCAGCTAAATATACCAGGGCGATGCTTTATACTGGTTACGTTGGAATAGCGTTTAGTGCGGTTCACTCAATCAATGAGATAAACGAGGCTTGTTCAACTGGTCGTGAAGCTGAATGCACCAAGAAAAAATATACTGAGATTGGTAGTTTCACGGGAGGAGTTGGTGGTGGTATTTTAACAGGCTCTCTTGCTGTTCCCCTGTGCATCGCTATTGGCATTGGAACCGCCGGAACAGGCGGCTTGGTTTGTACCATCATAGCCGGCGGGACTTTAGGTTACGCTGGTGGTGAGGCTGGTAGCTGGGGAGGAGAAAAAGTAGGTAACTCGCTCTATAATGTGATCGAGGAGGCTAAGTGAAATCCTTCGATTTAATTATAATCATTTTATCGTCCTTATTTTTGTTATCTTTATTATTCTATCTAATTTATGGTAAATTTACAGAACGAAAATTTGATGTTATAGCAGAAAAATTTAACAAAAAGTTTGGATACATGCCATTTTCAATGACGGTTGGAAAAAATGGTGGTTTTTTCTTTTGGGGTTATAAAGAGTCCTATTTGATTTGTGCATTGTTTTTCACGAACTCCCTTGCAACAAAAAGGACATTAACACAAGAGGAAGTTAATTTTTTTAAGGGCTTAGATAGAACTGAAATTTCATGGTTTTATAGAAAATACCTTGCAATAGTGATTGGGTTATTAAGTTTTATTGGGTTGTTAGTCATTTTAAAACTTGAAACCGCATGATTTTCAGGCGAACCAAGGGGCTTCGCTGCCCCTTGAATTTTCTTATTAAGAATTACCCCCAATCAATCCCATCAATCACATAAGAAACTGAAGATAAGGGAAACGTATGTAAATAACGCTTAGTAATCCCGCCGCTCTACTCCTATCCAACCGTCTGTTGCAGGTGCAGAATATTTTTCACCCAACCAGCCATTGCCGAAGAGCAGGCGCTGTGACAAATGGAATGCTTTTCCTTTTTGTACATATTCCACGCGCCAGCCAGCGTTAACTCTTCTTTTGGCTGTACCTGCTTATGTTCTTCCACAACTGTCCAAGGAGTGACAACTTCCCGGTATTCCTGAACAACCATAGCCTGAATATTGCGCTGGTCATCATTGAGGAATCGTTCTGCAATCCATCACTCTTTTTGCTGCTTCAGACGATTGCCATACTCAGAAAGACGCTGAACCGAATTGATCCAGTTCTACGTTGAACCAAAGGAATTACAGGAGAGGCGAAAGACATCAGAGCCTGCGAGTGACTATCAGTCTCTAGTGGCTTGCGAAAGTATTTATTACCAGGCAGGCGAAAAAGAACGTAGTAGACCGCGTTGCGTGTGATGGTGTGGCGTATGGTTTTGTATCCCGTTCTGTAAGACTCAAAGTGTTATTGCTGAACAAAAGGGGACGAAAAGTAGTATTGATGGTTTGATTTTATCCGAATAATCGCCAGGACTCGCTGGCATTGTCCAGATCAGGTGGCACGGGTATTCCTCAGCCTTCACAAAGAAGAGCATTCCTGGTCATTGAGATTACATTTCTCTTAATTTTTCCTGATTAGGGAGGTTGCTTACGGACACCAATGCCCCTTTACGGTATCCCTTCTTCATCAAAAAATCCGCCAGAGTAAATAGATAAAATTGGTGATTGATACGCTTTATCATTCTCGTTTAATCCTCCTCTTTTACCGGCTTGATAATCCAGCTAGTTTTTAAACCATTAAGCGCTGCACTCAATGAATGAGGTCCTTGTCAGGGAAATTATTTAAGGATTTTTCCTGGAGAAATCTTTTCCCATTAATTTAAAATCCGGTAAAAAAATGCCA
>NZ_RCAA01000058.1 GCF_003628475.1 Enterobacter sp. R1(2018)
ACTAGTTTGTTTTTCTTTTCTGTTTTTTTGTATCCATAGTTGTGCCTATATCCCGAAGACGACTGGCGGTATGATGTATTATGTGCTAGGTACTAGTCTTATTCCAGTATTATTGCTTCCATGGGTATTAAATTTAAGGTGTCAATTTTTTTCATTTCTCTTTTTCTTTTATTATTGTGTTCATAATGACGGCTGGTGTGTTAATCCATGAAGAGAACGTCGATATAGCCTCATTAGCGTCAGCATTCAAGATTATTTATTTTGGACTTTATATTTTGATAGGATATGCATTTACATCCAACTCCTCT
>NZ_RCAA01000018.1 GCF_003628475.1 Enterobacter sp. R1(2018)
TGTCTCTTCCAAAACACCTTCGGTGTTGTAAGGTTAAGCCTCACGGATCATTAGTACTGGTTAGCTCAATGCATCGCTGCACTTACACACCCAGCCTATCAACGTCGTCGTCTTCAACGTTCCTTCAGGACCCTTAAAGGGTCAGGGAGAACTCATCTCGGGGCAAGTTTCGCGCTTAGATGCTTTCAGCGCTTATCTCTTCCGCATTTAGCTACCGGGCAGTGCCATTGGCATGACAACCCGAACACCAGTGATGCGTCCACTCCGGTCCTCTCGTACTAGGAGCAGCCCCCCTCAGTTCTCCAGCGCCCACGGCAGATAGGGACCGAACTGTCTCACGACGTTCTAAACCCAGCTCGCGTACCCCTTTAAATGGCGAACAGCCATACCCTTGGGACCTACTTCAGCCCCAGGATGTGATGAGCCGACATCGAGGTGCCAAACACCGCCGTCGATATGAACTCTTGGGCGGTATCAGCCTGTTATCCCCGGAGTACCTTTTATCCGTTGAGCGATGGCCCTTCCATTCAGAACCACCGGATCACTAAGACCTGCTTTCGCACCTGCTCGAGCCGTCACTCTCGCAGTCAAGCTAGCTTATGCCTTTGCACTAACCTCACGATGTCCGACCGTGATTAGCTAACCTTCGTGCTCCTCCGTTACGCTTTAGGAGGAGACCGCCCCAGTCAAACTACCCACCAGACCCTGTCCGCAACCCGGATTCCGGGTCAACGTTAGAACACCAGCCAT
>NZ_RCAA01000019.1:0-5713 GCF_003628475.1 Enterobacter sp. R1(2018)
AAGCCCTGCACAGTGTGCAGGGCTTTTTGCCGTCTACGGATTTACGAAACGCATAACCCTCCTTCTCTGCTCAGTCATAACGTATTTACGTCATACGCTTCCTCTGCCAGGCTAAAAGAAACCTTTTAATCCTGGAGCATCACTTGCCCGCGCGTGAATTTTGCTATCAACAAGACTTTTCCAGCATCGACTTCCGCAAACAGCCTGAGCGATATCAGGTTGGCCGTGGTGAACAGGGCGTGCTGCTTGTCGAGCCTTATAAAAGTGAAATCTTACCGTTCTGGCGTTTTAAGGATCCTGACGCAGCAAGGCAATCGGCGGAAAAAATTTACCAGCTTTTTGAGAGCTACCGTGAGGCTAATGATTTTGTAGGCATGGACATGGCCCGAAAGTTTATCCAGATGGGATACACAAGAGCGCGGCGTTATGCGAACCATCAGGGTGGCCGCAAATACGATGCTCAGGGTAAAGAATTACCCCGTGGAAACGATCCTGTTAAGGCTGAAGCCGCCAGCATCTTTAAAGGTTTCTGGGACCGCATACGCGCAGATGAAGACTATATTCAACGCAAAAAGGCGCATCAAAAAAAATGGGGCTAAATTCTCTATGCCCAGAGGTAATGCTGTTCCGGATTTGCAGTAAATATAAAGGTTCATCACGAGTTTATTAACAAGTTAGCGTCATGCCATTAATAATCATGCATCAAATATGCTACCTGCTTTACTGTAAGACGGGGATTTTGCCCGCTATGGAAAACAGGAGAAAATTATAATGACAGAAACAGCGGTAACCGAAGATAAATTAGCGTCAGATGCACAGGACACTCGCCGCCGCATCTGGGCCATTGTTGGAGCTTCATCAGGTAACCTGGTTGAATGGTTCGATTTTTACGTCTATTCATTCTGTTCGCTCTATTTCGCCCATATCTTTTTCCCGTCAGGGAATACCACGACCCAGCTTCTTCAAACCGCCGGCGTTTTTGCGGCCGGATTTTTGATGCGTCCTATTGGCGGCTGGCTATTTGGCTGTATTGCCGACAGGCACGGACGTAAAAAGTCGATGCTTATTTCCGTGTGCATGATGTGCTTTGGCTCTCTGGTTATCGCCTGTTTGCCAGGCTATGCGATTATTGGAACATGGGCTCCGGCTTTGCTCTTGCTGGCTCGTTTATTCCAGGGGCTATCAGTTGGCGGTGAATACGGCACGAGTGCGACCTATATGAGTGAAGTCGCCGTTGAGGGGCGCAAAGGCTTTTACGCATCCTTTCAGTACGTAACCCTTATCGGCGGCCAGCTTTTGGCGCTGCTGGTCGTAGTTGTGCTGCAGCAGGTTTTAAGCGATGGGGCGTTGCATAGCTGGGGCTGGCGCATACCTTTCGCGATCGGCGCCGTGCTGGCCATAGTTGCGCTCTATTTACGCCGCTCGCTGGATGAGACGGCGGACAAATCCGTCAGAGAACACAAAGATGCGGGTACGCTTGGCGGCCTGTGGAAAAACCGTCGCGCCTTTATTATGGTGCTGGGCTTTACGGCCGGCGGCTCGCTAAGTTTTTATACCTTCACCACCTATATGCAGAAATACCTGGTAAACACCGCCGGGATGCACGCCAATGTTGCCAGCGCGTTGATGACCTTCGCATTATTTATTTTTATGCTGGTGCAGCCTCTTTTCGGCGCGCTGTCAGACAAAATCGGCCGTCGAAATTCGATGCTCTGTTTTGGGGGACTGGCGGCGGTTCTGACCGTACCTATTTTGACTGCGCTACAGAACGTGAGTTCACCTTATGCAGCCTTTGGTCTGGTGATGCTGGCAATGCTGATCGTAAGTTTTTACACCTCGATCAGTGGGATCCTGAAGGCGGAAATGTTCCCGCCCGAGGTTCGCGCTTTGGGAGTAGGCCTTTCTTATGCGGTGGCTAATGCATTGTTTGGCGGTTCTGCTGAATATGTCGCTCTGTCGCTTAAATCAATCGGCAGTGAGACGGCATTTTTCTGGTATGTCTCGGGAATGGGCGCTGTGGCTTTCCTGGTGTCATTAATGCTGCATCGTAAGGGCAAAGGAATAAAACTTTAGTGCTCCGCCAGCTGCCAGAGCGTATAGCCGGTGGCAGCACCGGCTATATCCCATGTGAAATCTTTCCAGCTCCAGCCGCTACCCGCGGAGCGGCTATCCCATAATTCTTTCGACGCGCCCAGGCCTGTTGCGAAGAGCAATCCAAAGTTTGCGCTGCGTGAGTTACTCCAGCCCTGCCGCTGGCCGTATTCGTTGCCCGCTGCGGCAAGCATAGCCGATGCCATAAAGTGTTGCGCTTTGTCCTGACCAGACCAGCTATCCTGAGCCATATGAGTGCAGCCGCTTAACAAAAATATTGCCGGTAAGATTATCCTTTGCATCTTCAGCCTCATCTATAAAAAAAGCCCTGCTTAGCAGGGCCTTAATTATAGATGAATCACAGAATACGGCTTATCAGGCGATCGATTCGAATGCGGCGTAAGCGCCGAATCAGCTTGCGTACTTTTACCGGATATTCGGCAATGCTTTGCAGGTCGCGATAGTGTTGTACCACCGTAGTGTGCGTACGGATCAGTTCCAGTTCGCGAAGGCGAAGCGCCGCCAGCTCCTGTTTCGGATCGTGGATCAGGATCGCGTTTTCAAGATCCAGACGCCAGGCTCGTGGGTTGAGATTATTCCCGGTAAGCAGCATCCACTCATCGTCGACCCACATCCCTTTCAGGTGATAACTGTTGTCGTCATCCTTCCACAGGCGAACGATCAGCTGCCCGCTGTTAACGTAATATTGCAGACGGCTAAGGAAACGGCGCAGGTTTATCTCGTACAAATAGGGCAGGGCCCCGATAATCTTAAACGGCTGATCTTCCGGAATGTAGAAGTCGTTAGCGGTTTTATCGCCGACGATAATTTCCACCTGTTTGCCGTCGCGCAGCAGCTGAATAATATTGCGCACCAGCACCGCAGGCAGGTTGAAATAAGGCGTGCAGATAACCAGCTTCTGTTCCGTGCAGGGCATCAGATGGAAGATGGTTTTATTGAGCAGGCTGGATTTACCCAGCCCGACCAGCGGTGTAACGGAAAGCTGCTCGTTATCGGCGTTTCCCTGGAAATGAAAAGTCGCGTCGCGCAGTTCCTGGCGGAACAGACGAATATCATTTTTGATTTCCGGGCTCTTAGGACGCTGCTGGCCGTCAAGGCGATGCACCGCCCGGCCGTGCACCAGATGTTGATTCACCCAGTTATACATCACGTCCGCAAGCTGTGCGTTACCTATCACCTGATAACGGTCATAGCGGTATTTGTCATGCTGATGAAGGTAAACGTCGTTCAGGCTGGCGCCGCTGTAGATAACGCTGTCATCAATAATAAAGCCTTTGAAATGCAGAACGCCCAGCGCTTCGCGGGTATTAATGGGCACGCCGTAAACCGGAATATCCACACCGGGATATTGCTCCGATAGACGGTGATACCAGTCCGCATTGGTATTAGTTGCGGCTACGCCGATACGGCCGCGCTGCGCGCGATGCCAGTCGACCAGAACCGTTGCTTCTATTTCCGGGCGCTTTTGCTTTGCTTCATAGAGCGCGGAAAGAATGCCTTTGCCGCCATCGTCCTGCTCCAGATAAAGCGCGACAATGCAAACGCGGCGCGTTGCGCTGGCAATTTTTTGCAGCAAGGCTTCGCGGAAATCCGCAGGGGAGAAAAGGGTCTCTACATCATCAACTGACTGAGAAAGCTTTGGCAATTGGGCAAGGTGTTGTTGATGTTTGTTACGCTTAAATTTAGACAACATCACAGTGCATATCTTCTCTATTCATTGGATGGCCTTCTGCAAAATCCAGACGTCAGAACCTGCTGATAATACCACTACTGTTTCGCAAAGTGAGTAAGTTTTCCAGTGCCTTACTCACGAACCTGCGCTTTTTACCAGGGGTAAGGTCAGGCTAACGATACCATCTTCAAGCTGTATGTCGACTTCAAACCCCAGTTTTCTGGCAAGCGTAACCATGCCCCGGTTGTTCGGCATAGTGATGCCGTTGAGCCTTTGCAGGCCGTGATCGCCCGTATAGGCAATCAGTTTTTCCAGTAAACGGCGGCCCAGTCCCAGCCCTTTTAAGTCGGATCGCACCAGCACCGCGAACTCGGCATCGATATTATCGGGATCGGAAATGGCTCGCGTTACGCCGAGAATTTCTTCCCCCTCGTTATGCGGACGCACCGCCACAAAGGCCATTTCCCGATCGTAGTCGATCTGGGTCATATTGGCTAAATCTTCATGGGTAAATTCGTTGATCTCACTGAAATATCGATAATAAAGATCCTCTTTGGTAACCTGGGCAATAAACAGCTGCAGCTGGGGTTCGTCTTCGGGAAGGATAGGGCGGAACAGGCAGCTCTCGCCGTTTTTGAGAACGACTTTTTCTTCCAGCTGATAAGGATAGGGACGCACGGCAAGACGCGCATCGGGATCGCCCTCAAACGGCGCCAGCTGCAACGTAACGTCCAGCAGCGTGAACTCGTTGCCTGAGGCCAGCAAAGGATGAATATCCAGCCGGTGGATCTCTGGACAATCCACGATCAGGTTGGACACCTGAACCAGAATTTGACTGATTCCGGGAATATCAAGCGGACGCAGCGCGCTGTAGCCGCGAATTTTACCGCTCTTTATCGCCTGGATAACCAGATAACGCGCGAGGTTCATATTGAGCGGCGGCAGGGCGACGACGGCCTGCTGGTCCGGCCGCCACTCAATGCCTCCTTCGCCGAGCATAATCAGCGGCCCGAATACCGGATCCTGTTCCACCACCACGCGCAGTTCCTGAGCGCCTGCGCGGTTCGCCATACTTTGCACTAACAAACCGTGGATGCGCGCCTGCGGCCAGGTCATTTTCACGCGGTCGATAATGGCGTCTGCGGCCTGCTGCACCTCGTTAGCCGTACGCAGATAAAGCATGACGCCCTGAACTTCCGACTTGTGCGGGATATCCGGCGATCGCAATTTAAGCGCCACGGGATAGCCAATCTGTTCGGCGATATGCACGGCTTCCGCGCTGTCGCTGGCGATCCAGGTCGGCAGAGTGTTCAGGCCATATGCCTGCAAAATCGGCCGCACTTCATGAGTATCAAGGGATGTCGCGCCATCCTGTAAGGCCTGCTGAATAAGTTCATGTACATCGCTGGTTTTGGCCGCAAGGCTTGCTGGCAGGGCGGGCGTTTCACGTAGCTGCTTCTGGTTTCTGCGGTACTCAACCATATGCATAAACGCCGTAACCGTGCCCTCAGGAGTGCGGTAGGTGGGTATGCCCGCATCGCTGAACAGCCGTCGTGCTTCCTGGGATGAAAACTCGCCGCACCAGTTGGTGAGTAAAGTGACGTATTTTCCCCGGGAATGATGACGCAATAATTCTATTAATGCCGCCGCGCTTTGCGTACCCGGCGCCGCAGCGCTGGGAGCGTGAATAATCATCAGCGCATCGAAATCCTGGCTGTCGAGCAAGGCTTCAACGGCCCGCAGATAGCGTTCGGGCGTTGCATCATCCCGCAGATCTAAGGGGTTGCCGCTCTCGACGCTTACCGGCAAAACGTCCCGCAGTTTGCTCAGGGTTTCTTCGCTTAACGAGGCCAGCTTGCCATTACGTAGCCATAGCTCGTCCAGGGCGAGAGCGGCAGGCGCGGCCCGTTACTGACAATCATCAGCCTC
>NZ_RCAA01000019.1:5788-23044 GCF_003628475.1 Enterobacter sp. R1(2018)
GGTATCCTGCACGCGTAGCAGGCCGGCGCGTTGAATCGCCGCATCCCAGGCCGAATCCAGCCCCGGATGGGTTTTCAGCAAAGCCTGCGCTTTGGCGCTACGGCCGCTTTTAATAACGAGAATGGGTTTGTTGCGTGAAGCGCTTCGCGCGGCGGAGACAAAGCGCCGCGCATCGCTGAGGTGTTCGAGATAAAGCAAAATCGCGCTGGTTTTGCTATCGCGAGCCAGATAATCAAGCAGTTCGTCTACGTCGATATCCAAACTATCGCCGAGGGCGATAAACCAGGAAAAGCCCATTTCGCGCTGCTGGGCCCAGTCGAGAATGGTGTTAGAGACGGCGGCGGACTGGGAAATAAACGCCAGTTTGCCTTTCTGAATAGGCACGGGAGAAAAACTGGCGTTCAGCCCCTGCCAGGGCGCAAGCAGGCCGAGGCTATTCGGGCCAAGCAGCCGCATCTGCCAGCGGTTGGCGCAGGCTAAAAGCTCAGGCAGCTGTTCCGGCGAAGCGGAGAGAATAATGCACGCCTTGCAGCCCTTCTCGCCAAGAGCCTGCAGTAACTCAAAGTTGCGTTTTGCATGGGTGCAGATGATCGCAAGGTCGGGCGGAAAAGGAAGGCTGGCAATATCAGGCCAGGCCAGCACGCCGCAGACGGCCTGATAGCCTGGCGTCACCGGCATAACGGGTCCATTAAATCCCCCGGCCAGCAGATTACGCATCATCAGGTAGCCTGCGCGATCGGTTTTCGCTGAGGCGCCAATGACGGCGATCGATTTGGGGCGCAGCAGCGCCTCCAGCCCACGTTGACTCATCGTTCTCTCTCCTGAGAAATGTCTACGTGAGTTTAAACGCTTTCTGGCTCAGCTGCTGTGACGCTGCCCTGATGATGGGGTTTACCCGCCAGATAACGCTCGCGGAAAAGAGTAAAGTGTTGCGTTAGGCCCGCGGAAGCCTGCTCATCGCCTGCCTGTTCCAGCAAAGCCGCTGCAACTTCGGCGGTGCAATATTGTCCGTCAACGCTTGCGACCCGCAGGCGATAGGCCGATGAGATACTCAAATCCACGGATATCACGGGCAGCGCATCAAGCCACGGGCTTTTACGAAACATTTTGCGTGCTTCGGTCCAGGTTCCGTCGAGCATAATAAACAGCGGCGGTTTGCCGGAAACCGGCGGTGCCGTGAGCACCTTTCTGCCTTCGTCGGCGTAGGAAGCGGGAAAAACCACCATCGGCTGATAACCGGCGTCGGCCACTAAATCGAGTAGTCCCTGGGGCGGCTCGGTACGCGACCACTGAAACGCTGCCGTATCCGGAAGAATATCGGCGATCAGGCGGCCGGTATTGCTTGGCTTCATGGGCTCGGTATCGAACATTACCAGGCAAAAGCGGCTGCGTGCGGGCTGCGGCTGGAGGGTATCGCACAGGCACAGTTTCAGCGGCAGCAGGCAACGCTGGCAACGGCGAATGCGGTTACCACGGGCAAGAAAGGGGCGAGTAGCGCGCGCCAGACGTTCAGCGCGAAGACGAAGAACAGCGTTTTCGGTCATCAGGGATACGGAAGCAAAAACGCTATTCTAGCGTAGATAGCAAAGCGGGGCACGATTCTTGTGCCCCGCTTTGCTTTGACGGTCAGATGTTTTCGTTCAACCAGCCATCGAACGGCGCTTTCGGCATGGCGCCGTTTAACATGTCCACCATCTCGCCTTTTTTGAAGATCATAATGGTAGGAATACTGCGGATGCGGAATCGCGCGCTCAGCGCCGGCTCCGCTTCGGTGTTGACCTTCACGAAGCGAACTTTACCGCTACGCTCTTCGGCAACGTCTTCAAAAATAGGCGCGAAGTTAACGCAAGGGCCGCACCATGGCGCCCAGAAATCCACCACCACCGGCAGGTCATCTTTCAGCAGCTGATCCAGCGTTTCGCCGGTAGCGTTCACGACTTCGCCATCAAAAAGTTCGTGGCCGCAGCGCCCACATTTTGCAACGTCGTCAATGCGGTCGTCAGGAATGCGATTAATAGCCTGGCAGTCGGCACAAACGGTATTCATAACTAACCTCTAAAGGTGTGTTGTCAGGAGATCGGCGCGAATAACCGATAATGTTTCTAATATGTTAAATAGTATCGGTGAATAATTTGGTGTCAACAAAGCGTTTTATTCGATGGATACGATAGTTATTAGCTTTTGACCAAAGTTAATGGCTAAGCGGTGCCACATCGGGTAATCTGCGCGCCACGCGCTCAGCCAGGTGGAGAGAAGAATGAACGACGATTTAAAAGGTAAAAGCGGCAAGGTCAAAGTGATGTATGTCCGCGGTGACGATGACAGTGAAAAACGCAGCCAAAACCCGCGTACTGGTAAAGGTGGTGGGCGTGCGGCAGCTCCGTCACGCGCTGAGGGCGGACGTCGCCCACGTCGCGATGATAAACCTGGCGCCGGGCGCGAGCGGAGTCGTAGCGACGATCGTGAAGACCGCGGTGATTCTCCGTGGCGTACGGTTTCCCGTGCTCCACGTGTTGAAGAGTCAACGACGCCGGATCACGGCGGCATCAGCGGTAAGAGCTTTGTCGACCCGGAAGTTATCCGCCGCCAGCGTGCGGAAGAAACGCGTGTCTACGGTGAAAACGCCTGTCAGGCGTTGTTCCAGAGCCGTCCGGACTGTATTGTCCGCGCCTGGTTTATCCAGAGCGTTACGCCGCGTTTCAAAGAGGCGCTGCGCTGGATGGCCGCGAACCGTAAAGCCTACCACGTCGTAGACGATGCGGAGCTGGCTAAAGCGTCAGGCACCGAGCACCACGGCGGCGTCTGCTTCCTGATTAAAAAACGTAGCGGCATCAGCGTACAGAGCTGGTTGTCTACGGCAGGCGAAGACGACTGTGTGCTGGCGCTGGAAGATGTCGGTAATCCGCATAACCTCGGCGGTATTATGCGTAGCTGTGCGCATTTCGGCGTGAAAGGCCTGCTGGTGCAGGACGCTTCGCTGCTGGAGTCCGGCGCCGCGGTGCGTACTGCGGAAGGCGGTGCCGAGCACGTTCAGGCCATCAGCGGTGATACTTTTACCGATGGCCTGGAGCAGTTCCGGAAGGCGGGTTACGCCATTGTGACGACTTCGAGTCATAAAGGAACGCCGCTGTTCAAAGCAGAATTGCCGAAGAAAATGGTGCTGGTGCTGGGTCAGGAACGTGAAGGCGTAACTGAAGCCACCTTCGATAATGCGGATATGAGCATCGCTATCGACGGCACCGGCAACGTCGAAAGCCTTAACGTTTCCGTAGCAACCGGCGTGCTGCTTGCCGAGTGGTGGCGTCAAAACAAGGCCTAATTCCACGCCAGGATCTAAAGCAAAAGCCAGCGTCAAGCTGGCTTTTTTTATGCCTATTGCTGAGGGAGGCGCGGCGTCCAGTCTATCGGCGTCAGGCCGCGTTCAATCAGGTATTCATTAGTTTTAGCGAAGTGCCTGCAGCCCAGGAAGCCGCGGTGGGCGGACAGCGGCGATGGATGCGGCGCCTGCAACACATAGTGGCGCTTGCGATCGATAATGCTGCCTTTCTTCTGCGAGTGCGATCCCCATAAAAGAAACACCACTCCTTCACAATGCTGGTTAATCAGCTCAATGACCTTATCGGTAAAGGTTTCCCAACCCAGGCGCGCGTGCGAGTGCGCTTTGCCCGCTTCAACGGTTAATACCGTATTGAGCAGCATAACGCCCTGGCGCGCCCAGCTTTCCAGATACCCATGGTCAGGGCGTACGAAATCCGTAAAGTTGCTTTGCAGCTCTTTATAGATATTAACGAGCGAAGGGGGAACGGCTACGCCGGGCAGCACCGAGAAAGCCAGCCCGTGGGCCTGGCCCGGGCCGTGATAGGGGTCTTGTCCAAGAATCACTACTTTTACATCGGCAAGCTCGGTAAAACGAAAGGCGTTGAACACGTCTTTTTGCGGCGGGTAGACGGTTACGCCTGCCGCGCGCTCAGCGGCAACGGTGCTCAGCGTATCGATAAAGTAAGGTTTCTGCTTTTCTTCGGCCAGCACGTCGTGCCAGGTCAGTGAGGTCGTCATGTCGCTCTCCTGCGAATCATCATCCTGATAGCTTAACTGCTTCTTTCTGCTTAGCAAAATTCATCCTGACCGGTGCAGCGCTTTACCCCAACAAAAGTTGAAAATTTACAAAATTTTTAACTTTAAGCTCATGTTCTAAGTTGATGTAAAACAAATAAATGATAATGTACCCACAGTTGCCACATGGTTTTTATTGACTTAAATCAAAGTTTGCCGCCGGTGAGGCTGGTATACAGATCATCAGCGCAACAAAGGTTTTACCAATGAGCCAGAATGTGGCTCAACAGAATCAGCAAAAATTAGCCCATAGGGAGACATAACATGATTACTGGTATCCAGATTACTCAAGCAGCAAACGACGAGCTTTTGAACTCTTTCTGGCTGCTCGACAGCGAAAAAGGCGAAGCGCGCTGCGTATGTGCAAAAGCAGGTTTTGCAGAAGATGAAGTGGTTGCAGTAAGCAAACTGGGTCAGTTTGAATATCGCGAAATTCCAATGGAAGTAAAACCTGAAGTGCGTGTGGAAGGCGGCCAGCACCTGAACGTGAACGTACTGCGTCGTGAAACCCTGATGGATGCCGTTGAGCATCCGGAAAAGTACCCGCAGCTGACTATCCGCGTTTCTGGTTATGCAGTGCGTTTCAATTCCCTGACCCCGGAACAGCAGCGCGACGTTATCGCCCGTACTTTCACCGAAAGTCTGTAAGAGGCTGAATAATCCAGAAGCCGGCCCGGCAGCGAGCCGGCTTTTTTAATAACTTGAGACGATTTTTGCAGTTAACCCGCTAAATCTCAGGCTCAAAATATAAAAAAACCGCCTCTCAGGAGACGGTTTTTTGTTTTGGTGATTAATTATTCCGCAGCGTTGGATTTTGCCGCGCTCGGCTTACGACGCTTGCCGATATTTTTCTTATCGCGGTGGCGCACCTTCACGCGCGGTTTTTCTTTCTCGTCTTTCTTTTTCTCTTCGCGCTTAGCAAGCACCTTCTTCGACGGTTTGCCGGTGAGCTTTTCACTTGGCGCGCGAGTCGTTGGACGCAGTTCGTCAATCACACGTGATTTCAACGGCTCTTTCATGTAGCGGGTAATTTTGCCTAACAGCAGATGATCGTGCGCCTCAACCAGCGAGATCGCTGTGCCTTTCAGGCCCGCGCGTCCGGTACGGCCGATGCGGTGCAGATAGGTATCGGCCGTGCGCGGCAGGTCAAAGTTGAACACGTGGCTCACGTCCGGAATATCGATTCCGCGCGCCGCGACGTCCGTGGCGATAAGTACGTTAACGCGACCATCGGTCAGACGTTTGATAGCTTCGGTGCGTTTCATCTGCACCATCTCGCCTTCAAGATAGCAGGTATTGATGCCCGCTTCGCGCAGCCAGGCAACCAGCTCATGCACACGCTCGCGTTTGCGTACGAAAACGATGGAGCGGGTCGCATCAGGCTGCTGGAGCAGCTTCACCAGAAGTTTGGTTTTGTGCTCGATGTCATCGGCACGGTAGTACCACTGGTGGATTTTCTTACGCTCGCGGGTGGACGGCGTCGCAGAAACCTCGACGGGATCTTCCAGCAGACGCTCGGCAAAGTTCTTAATCGCCTCGCCCTCAAGGGTGGCGGAGAAAAGCATAGTCTGTTTACGCCAGCGGGTTTCGGCGGCGATGGTTTCAATATCCTGCGCAAAACCCAGATCCAGCATGCGATCGGCTTCATCCAGAATAAGCGTTTCTACCGCGCGGCAGTCAAAGTTCTCTTCTTTGATGTACTGCAGCAGACGACCGGTCGTGGCAACCACAATATCCTGGTTTTCGCTGAAGACTTCAGCGTGGTTCATATACGCCACGCCGCCGGTGATAGTGGCGATATCAAGGTGCGTGTGTTTCGCCAGTTCACGGGCGTGATCCGCTACCTGCATCGCCAGCTCACGGGTTGGCGTAACGATCAAAATGCGCGGCGGGCCGGATTTTTTGCGTGGGAAGTCGATCAAATGCTGTAACACTGGCAGCAGATAGGCCGCCGTTTTACCGGTACCCGTTGGTGCGGAACCAAGGACGTCACGCCCCTCAAGCGCAGGAGGAATGGCGGCAGCCTGTATGGCTGTCGGGCGAGTAAAGCCCTTATCCTGGAGCGCGTCCAAAAGGCTTTCGTCTAGTTCGAGTTCGGAAAAAGTGCTTACAGTCATGGTCTACCTCTATGTGGGGCGCCGATTATAGACGTTATGGCTGCGATCTTCATCTGTTAGTGTACCTAAGTGATACTTTTCCTGGCAGGGAGTTTCACTTATGCTACTGCGGTTTCTTTACAGGGTTAATAAGATGTCCATGCAGAAAGCGCATTTGCGTCGTGACGGATTCACGTTTAAACAGTTTTTTGTCGCCCACGATCGTTGTGCTATGAAAGTGGGCACCGATGGTACTTTACTCGGCGCATGGGCTCCGGTTGCCAATGTAAAAAGCGTGCTGGATATCGGCACCGGCAGCGGTTTGCTTGCGCTGATGCTTGCGCAGCGCACGCCTGATGATGTCACTATTGATGCCGTGGAGCTCGATCCCGTTGCGGCTGAGCAGGCCGCAGAAAACGCCAGCGGCTGCCGCTGGGCATCCCGCATCAACGTGCATTGCGCAGATATTCGCGAATGGGCGCAGCAGGCGACGCAGCGTTACTCCCTGATCGTCAGCAATCCGCCTTTCTTCGAGCAGGGAAGCGCCTGCGCTTCTCCCGAGCGCGCCCAGGCTCGCTATACCACCACGCTTGATCACGGCGCTTTGCTGGGCTGCGCGGCGCAGTTGATTACCGAGGATGGTTTTTTCTGCGTGATCATGCCTGAAACGGCGGGGAAGGCCTTTACGGATATGGCTAAGGCGCAGGGATGGTTTGTGCGCTATCGTGCGGACGTGGCGGATAATGAAACCCGTTTACCTCACCGCGTTATGCTGGCGCTGTCGCCAACGGACGGTGAGTATTTTACCGAAAGACTGTTTATTCGCGGGCCAGACCAGAGCTGGTCTGAAGGCTACTGCGGTCTGACCCAGGATTTCTATTTGTTTATGTAAAGCGGGGAAAGGATGCTCGGCCCGGCATTTTCCATCAGGTCGGGATAGTCGAGCGTATAGTGCAGTCCCCGGCTTTCCTTACGCATCATCGCGCAGCGCACGATAAGCTCCGCTACCTGCACAAGGTTTCTTAGCTCAAGCAGATTATTGGACACGCGGAAGTTGGCGTAGTACTCATCGATCTCTTGCTGCAGCATGGTGATGCGACGCAACGCGCGCTCCAGGCGGCGCGTCGTTCGCACAATGCCTACGTAATCCCACATAAACAGCCGCAGCTCATGCCAGTTATGCTGGATGACAACCTGCTCATCCGGATTATCGACGCGGCTGTCATCCCAGTCCGGCAGGGATTTGGTTTCGCGGATAAAAGGCATGCGCTTGATAATGTCTTCCGCGGCGGACCAGCCATACACCAGGCATTCAAGCAGGGAGTTCGACGCCATACGGTTCGCGCCGTGCAGGCCGGTATAGGTGACTTCGCCGATGGCGTACAGCCCGTCGACGTCGGTACGGCCATTTTCATCAATCATCACGCCGCCGCAGGTGTAATGCGCCGCGGGCACGACAGGCACAGGCTCTTTGGTCAAATCGATTCCCAGCCCCAGCAATTTTTCATAGATGGTTGGGAAATGATGGCGAACGAATTCTTCAGGCTTATGGCTGATATCAAGATACATGCAGTCCGCGCCGAGGCGTTTCATTTCATGGTCGATGGCGCGGGCGACGATATCGCGCGGTGCAAGCTCGCCGCGCTCGTCAAAATCGGGCATAAAACGCGTCCCGTCAGGACGTTTGAGCCAGGCGCCTTCGCCGCGCAGCGCTTCGGTCAGCAGGAAGTTACGCGCCTGCGGATGGAAGAGGGCCGTCGGGTGGAACTGGTTAAACTCCAGGTTTGCTACCCGGCAGCCCGCGCGCCAGGCCATGGCAATGCCATCGCCGGAGGAAATATCTGGGTTGGTCGTGTACTGATAAACTTTAGAAGCGCCGCCTGTCGCCAGCACAACGGCTTTTGCGCGGCAGGTTTCCACTTTTTCGCGATTACGGTTCCAGACCCACGCGCCTACTACGCGGCGTGTGCCCGGCAGGCCAATCTTGTCGGAGACAATAAGGTCGACCGCGTTGCTGCGCTCAATCACGCGGATGTTTGGATGGCTGAGCGCTTTGCCGACGAGCGTGGTTTCCACTTCTTTGCCGGTGGCATCGGCGGCGTGAAGGATGCGGCGGTGGCTGTGGCCGCCTTCGCGGGTCAGGTGATAGCTTTCTGAGCCGTTAGCCTGGATCTCGGTATCGAACAGCACCCCCTGATCAATAAGCCACTGCACGCAATGACGCGCATTGCTGGCGACAAACTCCACCGCTTCGCGGTCGCAAATACCTGCGCCTGCAATAAGCGTATCTTCCACATGCGAGTCGATGCTGTCCGTTTCATCGAATACCGCCGCAATACCGCCCTGAGCATAGAAAGTCGAGCCTTCGTTAATCGGGCCTTTACTCAGAACAATCACTTTGCAGCTTTCGGCAAGCCGCAAAGCAAGAGAGAGACCGGCAGCGCCGCTACCGACGATCAGTACATCACAGGCAAGTTCGGAATGTGTGTTCATTGTGTTTAATTTACTAAACAAGGGTGCCGCCAGCATAGCACTCGCTGTGGGCTGCAACACGCTTTTTTTCTCTGTGCGTTGTATGAACTAAACAACAAAGGCTTGTGAGCTGGTGTTAAAGTCGGGGATGTTAATTTGTGCGGCAATGCGCGTTAGTAACAGATTTACTGATGAAAAATCACCTTTCGTGCGATACTCTGCGTAGTGCTCTGTAGGCTGTTTTTTTCATAAAATGGAGCGTAACCGTTTTGCGTAGCCGAACTTATAATCAACAAAAGATAATTCGCGAAACAGAACAGAAAAACAAAGGCGTAACGGAACTTTGCTCGAGTCGGGCACTCCAACCCTGAGCTTGCTCACTAATACAGAGTTCGGGTGGTTTTTCGATTACGCGTGGAAATTAGGTTTGGGGAGACATTACCTCGGATGAGCGAGCAGTTAACGGATCAGGTCCTTGTCGAACGGGTCCAAAAAGGAGATCAGAAGTCCTTCAATTTACTGGTAATTCGTTATCAGCATAAAGTGGCGAGTCTGGTTTCCCGTTACGTCCCGTCCGGGGATGTCCCGGACGTGGTACAGGAATCATTTATTAAGGCCTATCGCGCGCTGGATTCTTTCCGTGGCGATAGCGCGTTTTACACGTGGTTATACCGCATTGCGGTTAACACCGCGAAAAATTATCTGGTTGCTCAGGGCAGGCGTCCACCGTCCAGCGATGTGGACGCAATAGATGCTGAAAACTTCGAAAGTGGCAGCGCGCTGAAAGAAATTTCGAACCCTGAGAACTTAATGTTGTCTGAAGAACTGAGACAAATAGTTTTCCGTACTATTGAGTCGCTCCCCGAAGATTTACGCATGGCGATTACGTTAAGGGAGTTGGATGGTTTGAGCTATGAAGAGATAGCCGTCATCATGGACTGCCCGGTCGGTACAGTGCGATCGCGTATTTTCCGTGCGCGGGAAGCTATTGATAATAAAGTTCAACCGCTTATCAGGCGTTGACGATAGCGGGTTACTGGAAGGGTATTGAGGCATGCAGAAAGAACAGCTTTCCGCTTTAATGGATGGGGAAACTCTGGATAGCGAGCTGCTGAACACGCTGTCGAAAGACAAGCATTTGCAGCAGAGCTGGGAGAGCTACCACCTGATCCGTGACACCATGCGCGGAGATACCAGTGAGATTCTTCATTTTGATATTTCAGCCAGCGTTATGGCTGCGATTGAAAATGAACCTGCGCGTCAGGTCACGCCACTGATACCGGAGCAACAGCCACAGCCGCAACAGTGGCAAAAAATGCCGTTCTGGCAGAAGGTTCGTCCATGGGCCAGCCAGCTCACCCAAATGGGCGTTGCCGCATGCGTATCGCTTGCGGTTATCGTTGGGGTGCAGCACTATAACGGACAGTCAGATAACGCTGCACAGCCGGAAACCCCGGTCTTCAACACGCTGCCAATGATGGGCAAAGCCAGTCCGGTAAGCTTAGGCATACCGTCTGACACTACCGCCAGCACGGGTCAGCAGCAGCAGGTACAGGAACAGCGTCGTCGTATCAACGCTATGCTGCAGGATTATGAATTGCAGCGTCGTTTACACGCCGAGCAACTCCAGTTTGAGCAGGCGCAAACCCAGCAGGCCGCTGTGCAGGTGCCAGGAAACCAAACTTTAGGAACGCAATCGCAGTAATGAAGCAACTTTGGTGTGCTCTGTCACTGGTGACAGGCAGCCTGTTGTTCACCTCCAACGCCTCGGCGGACACCGTTTCGTCCGGGGCGTTGTTGCAGCAGATGAACCAGGCGAGTCAGTCACTCAATTATGAGTTGGCGTTTATCAGCATTAACAAGCAGGGGATAGAATCCTTACGCTATCGTCATGCACGTCTGGATAACCGGCCGCTCGCGCAATTACTCCAGATGGATGGCCCTCGTCGGGAAGTTGTCCAGCGCGGTAGCGAAATCAGCTACTTTGAGCCTGGGCTGGAACCCTTCACCCTGAACGGGGATTACATCGTCGACTCCCTGCCGTCTATCGTCTATACCGATTTCAAACGCCTGACGCCTTACTATGACTTTATCGCCGTCGGCCGTACGCGTATTGCCGACAGGCTGTGTGAAGTTATCCGCGTCGTTGCCCGTGACGGTACGCGCTACAGTTACATCGTCTGGATGGACACCGAAACTAAGCTGCCGCTTCGCGTTGATCTACTCGACCGCGATGGCGAAACGCTTGAGCAGTTCCGGGTGATTTCGTTTTCGGTGAACGACCAGGTCAGCGGTATGATGCAGAATCTTGCCAAAGCGAGCCTGCCGCCTTTGCTTTCCGTTCCGGGCACCGAAAAATCGAATTTCTCCTGGGCGCCAACCTGGCTGCCGCAAGGCTTCAGCGAAGTCTCCAGCAGCCGTCGGCCTTTGCCTACCGTTGATGTGCCTATTGAATCGCGCCTTTATTCGGACGGCCTGTTTAGCTTCTCGGTGAATATCAGCCGCGCCGGCAATATTAGCGGCGATCAAATGCTGCGCACCGGCCGCCGTACCGTCAGCTCTGAAATTCGCGATAAAACGGAAATTACCGTCGTGGGCGAATTACCGCCGCAGACGGCTAAGCGTATTGCAGACAGTATTAAATTCAGGACAGCCCCATGATTAAAGAATGGGCTACCGTCGTCTCGTGGGAAAATGGCGAAGCGCTGCTGCACTGCGACGTAAAAGCGTCATGCAGCAGCTGTGCCTCGCGTGCGGGCTGCGGCAGCAGATTGCTCAATAAGCTTGGGCCGCAGAACCATCATTTACTGACGGTCGCAAGCCAACAGCCGCTGGTAGCCGGGCAAAAAGTCGAGCTGGGCCTCGCCGAAGGCAGCCTGCTGGGTTCTGCGCTGCTGGTCTATATGTCTCCGCTGGTGGGCTTGTTCCTTATCGCCGCTCTTTTTCAGGGGTTGTTCGGCTCCGATCTTGCCGCTTTCTGCGGCGCTGTGCTTGGCGGCGTGGGCGGTTTTCTGCTGGCGCGAGGCTTTTCATCAAGGCTAAGCCACCGCGCAGACTGGCAGCCCGTTATTCTTAGCGTTGCGCTGCCGCCAGACGCACTGCGCGTCGAGACGGCCGCATCCGTCGATGGCCGGTAAAATTTATCCGGCCACTCTTCAATCCGTTCCTTCCGCCCGGCCACTTTTACCTCCCCGGTTAAGCTTGCAGGATGAGCAGTTTCCTCGCTTTCTGGTTGTAGTGTAGAATGCGGCGTTTCAGGCAGAAAACAGCCATTGACATCATGCTCCGTACAGCGCGAAGCGCCGAGCTCTCAGGCCATTTGTAAGGCATAAAAACTCCAAATATGAAGAACATACGTAACTTTTCTATTATTGCCCACATCGACCACGGTAAATCGACGCTGTCTGACCGTATCATCCAGATTTGCGGCGGCCTGTCCGATCGCGAAATGGAAGCCCAGGTTCTGGATTCCATGGATCTGGAACGTGAACGCGGTATCACCATTAAAGCGCAAAGCGTTACGCTGGATTACAAAGCAAGCGATGGTGAAACCTATCACCTGAATTTCATCGACACGCCTGGCCACGTCGACTTCTCATATGAGGTTTCCCGTTCCCTGGCGGCGTGCGAAGGCGCGCTGCTGGTGGTCGATGCCGGGCAGGGCGTAGAAGCCCAGACCCTGGCGAACTGCTATACCGCCATGGAAATGGATCTCGAAGTTGTTCCCGTACTGAATAAAATTGACCTGCCGGCCGCCGATCCTGAGCGTGCGGCGCAGGAAATTGAAGATATCGTCGGCATCGATGCGACGGACGCCGTGCGCTGCTCGGCCAAAACCGGCCTTGGCGTGGTGGATGTGCTTGAGCGTCTGGTACGCGATATTCCGGGTCCGGAAGGCGATCCGGATGCTCCGCTGCAGGCGCTGATCATCGACTCCTGGTTTGATAACTATCTTGGCGTCGTCTCCCTGGTGCGTATTAAAAACGGCACCATGAGAAAAGGCGATAAAATCAAAGTGATGAGCACCGGCCAGGTGTATAACGCCGACCGTCTCGGTATCTTCACGCCAAAACGCGTCGATCGCGATATGCTGGGCTGTGGCGAAGTAGGCTGGCTGGTCTGCGCAATCAAAGACATCCTGGGCGCGCCGGTTGGCGATACCCTGACTCTGTCCCGTAATCCGGCGGAAAAAGCGCTGCCGGGCTTTAAAAAAGTGAAGCCGCAGGTTTATGCGGGTCTCTTCCCGGTCAGCTCCGACGATTATGAAAACTTCCGCGACGCGCTGGGCAAACTGAGCCTGAACGACGCCTCCCTGTTCTACGAGCCGGAAAGCTCCACCGCGCTGGGCTTCGGCTTCCGCTGCGGCTTCCTCGGCCTGCTGCACATGGAGATCATCCAGGAGCGGCTGGAGCGCGAGTACGATCTGGATCTGATCACCACCGCGCCTACGGTAGTCTATGAAGTTGAAACCACTAATGGCGAGACGATCTACGTCGATAGCCCGTCCAAGCTGCCGGCGCTGAATAATATCGCCGAGTTGCGCGAGCCGATTGCCGAGTGCCATATGCTGATGCCGCAGGAATATCTGGGTAGCGTCATCACCCTGTGCATCGAGAAGCGCGGCGTGCAGACCAACATGGTTTATCACGGCAACCAGGTGGCGCTGACCTACGAAATTCCCATGGCTGAAGTGGTCCTCGACTTCTTCGACCGCCTGAAGTCCACCTCCCGCGGCTACGCTTCGCTGGACTACAACTTTAAACGCTTCCAGGCCTCCGACATGGTGCGTGTGGATGTGCTGATTAACGGTGAACGCGTTGACGCCCTGGCATTGATTACGCACCGCGGCAACTCGCAGTTCCGTGGTCGTCAGCTGGTGGAAAAAATGCAGGAACTGATCCCGCGCCAGCAGTTCGATATTGCGATTCAGGCGGCGATCGGGGCGCATATTATCGCCCGCTCAACCGTGAAACAGCTGCGTAAAAACGTACTGGCGAAATGCTACGGCGGCGACGTAAGCCGTAAGAAAAAGCTGCTGCAGAAGCAGAAAGAAGGTAAGAAGCGCATGAAGCAGGTCGGTAACGTCGAGCTGCCTCAGGAAGCCTTCCTCGCCATTCTGCACGTCGGCAAAGACGGCAAATAATCTAAGGAGTTGGCATGGCGAATATGTTCGCTTTGATCCTCGTGATAGCCACGCTGGTGACGGGCATTTTGTGGTGTATCGATAAGTTTATCTTTGCGCCGAAGCGTCGTGAGAAGCAGGCGGCAGCGCAGGCTGCCGCAGGTGAAAGCATCGATGCGAAAACGCTGAAAAAAGTGGGGCCTAAACCTGGCTGGCTGGAAACGGGCGCCTCCGTGTTCCCTGTGTTGGCGGTCGTATTGATCGTGCGTTCGTTTATTTACGAACCTTTCCAGATCCCCTCAGGTTCGATGATGCCAACGCTGTTGATTGGCGATTTTATTCTGGTAGAGAAATTCGCCTACGGCATTAAAGATCCTATTTACCAGAAAACGCTAATTGAAACCGGCCATCCGAAACGCGGCGATATCGTGGTGTTTAAATATCCGGAAGATCCGCGTCTTGATTATATCAAGCGTGCCGTTGGCCTGCCGGGCGATCGGGTAAGCTACGATCCGGTCGCGAAAGAAGTAACGGTTCAGCCAAACTGCAGCTCCGGCCAGGCATGCGACAATGCGCTACCTATTACTTACAGCAATGTAGAGCCAAGCGATTTTGTACAGACCTTCGCGCGCAACAACGGCAGCGAAGCGACGTCTGGTTTCTTCCAGGTTCCACAGAACGAAAGTAAAGAGGGCGGCATTCGTCTGGCGCAGCGCAAAGAATCGCTGGGCGAGGTAACCCATCGCATTCTTACCGTGCCCATCGCACAGGACCAGCTGGGTATGTACTATCAGCAGCCGGGCCAGCAGCTGGCTAGCTGGATCGTTCCGCCGGGCCATTATTTCATGATGGGCGACAACCGCGACAACAGCGCCGACAGCCGTTACTGGGGCTTCGTGCCCGAGCAAAATCTGGTGGGCAAAGCAACGGCTATCTGGATGAGCTTTGAGAAGCAGGAAGGCCAGTGGCCAACCGGCGTTCGCCTAAGCCGTATTGGCGGAATTCATTGATCAATTAAATCTATTCAGATAACGACATTCCATGTCGTTATCTATAGAATATCCCCCCGTATTAAGGTTGGCTCCTCAATGAGGAGCCACGGCACACGAAACAGCGTTGGCTTCCCTGGTTCAGGTCTGTTCCGTGTGCTGAATAATTGACGCATTCATTGATTGGTATCGCATGAACCCCATCGTAATCACCAGGCTGCAGCGAAAGCTGGGCTACACTTTTGTACATCAGGATCTGTTGCAACAGGCTTTAACCCACCGCAGCGCCAGCAGCAAGCACAACGAGCGTCTGGAATTTCTCGGTGACTCCATTCTGAGCTATGTTATCGCCAATGCGCTTTACCATCGTTTCCCGCGCGTTGACGAAGGCGATATGAGCCGCATGCGCGCCACGCTGGTTCGTGGCAATACGCTGGCGGAAATCGCCCGCGAATTTGATTTAGGCGAATGTCTGCGTCTGGGGCCGGGCGAGCTGAAAAGCGGCGGTTTCCGCCGGGAATCCATTCTTGCCGATACCGTCGAAGCCTTAATTGGCGGCATTTTCCTGGATAGCGATATTCAGAACGTTGAGCGTTTGATTCTCGCATGGTATCAAACCCGTCTGGATGAAATCAGTCCGGGCGACAAGCAAAAAGATCCGAAAACGCGTCTGCAGGAGTATCTGCAGGGTCGCCATCTGCCGCTGCCGTCCTATCTGGTGGTGCAGGTTCGCGGCGAAGCGCACGATCAGGAATTTACCATTCACTGTCAGGTGAGTGGCCTGCCTGAGCCGGTCGTAGGCACGGGTTCAAGCCGCCGCAAAGCGGAACAGGCTGCCGCTGAGCAGGCGCTTAAAAAGCTGGAGCTGGAATGAGCGAAGAACAAACATTTTGCGGGTTCGTGGCCATCGTCGGCCGCCCGAACGTCGGCAAATCCACGCTGCTAAACCAGTTGCTTGGGCAAAAAATTTCCATCACCTCGCGTAAGGCGCAAACCACGCGTCACCGCATCATGGGTATCCATACCGAAGGGGCTTATCAGGCTATTTATGTTGATACCCCGGGGCTGCATATGGAAGAAAAGCGCGCCATCAACCGCCTGATGAACAAAGCTGCAAGCAGCTCCATCGGCGACGTCGAGCTGGTTATCTTCGTGGTTGAAGGCACTAAGTGGACCGCCGACGACGAAATGGTGCTTAACAAGCTGCGCGACAGCAAAGCGCCGGTGATCCTTGCGGTCAACAAAGTGGATAACGTGCAGGATAAAAGCATTCTGCTGCCGCATTTGCAGTTCCTCGGCAGCCAGATGAACTTCCTCGATATCGTGCCAATCTCCGCTGAAACCGGAATGAACGTTGATACTATCGCCGGCATCGTGCGTAAACGTCTGCCGGAAGCGATTCATCACTTCCCGGAAGATTACATCACCGATCGCTCCCAGCGCTTTATGGCCTCTGAAATCATCCGTGAAAAGCTGATGCGTTTCCTGGGCGCCGAGCTGCCGTACTCCGTCACGGTAGAGATCGAGCAGTTCGTGACCAACGCGCGCGGCGGCTACGATATCAACGGTCTGATTCTGGTCGAGCGTGAAGGGCAGAAGAAAATGGTGATTGGCAATAAAGGCGCCAAGATAAAAACCATCGGTATCGAAGCGCGCAAGGACATGGAAGAGATGTTCGAAGCCAAAATTCACCTGGAGCTTTGGGTTAAGGTTAAATCCGGCTGGGCAGACGACGAGCGCGCGCTGCGTAGCCTCGGCTATACAGACGACTAACGAATGGAAGGCTGGCAACGGGCTTTCGTCCTGCATAGTCGCCCCTGGAGCGAAACCAGCCTGCTGCTTGACTTGTTTTCCGAAGAGTCAGGGCGAGTACGTGTTATTGCCAAAGGCGCACGTTCTCGCCGCTCTAATCTGAAAGGCGCTCTACAGCCTTTTACCCCCCTGCTGGTACGCTGGAGCGGACGCGGCGAAGTCAAAACGCTGCGCAGCGCCGAAGCCGTTTCCCTTGCTCTTCCTCTCAACGGCATCTCTCTTTACAGCGGCCTGTACGTTAACGAGCTTGTCTCCCGCGTGCTTGAGCAGGAAACCCGTTTCTCCGAACTCTTTTTCGATTATCTCCACTGCATTCAGGCCTTAGCTGGCACCAACGGTTCGCCGGAGCCCGCGCTGCGCCGTTTCGAACTGGCTCTGCTGGGGCATCTTGGTTACGGCGTGGATTTTCTTCACTGCGCCGGCAGCGGGGATGAGGTTGCGGATACCATGACCTACCGCTACCGGGAGGGAAAAGGGTTTATCGCAAGCCTTGTGATTGATAACAACAGTTTTACCGGCCACGAGCTTAAGGCGCTGGCCAGCCGCGAGTTTCCGGACGCCGCCACCTTACGCGCGGCAAAGCGCTTCACCCGGATGGCGCTTAAGCCCTATCTCGGCGGTAAACCGCTTAAAAGCCGCGAGCTGTTCCGCC
>NZ_RCAA01000019.1:23122-64434 GCF_003628475.1 Enterobacter sp. R1(2018)
TCTTCTCCTGATACGCAATAGCGCCCGATCGTAGCCACGCTTTCCGTCCACGGTGTACACTGCCCGATAAACATTCTGATTCCCGAGGATAGTCATGGCTGAATTACTGTTAGGCGTAAACATCGATCACATCGCGACCCTGCGCAACGCTCGCGGCACGGCCTACCCGGATCCGGTACAGGCGGCTTTTATCGCCGAACAGGCCGGCGCCGATGGTATTACCGTTCACCTGCGTGAAGATCGTCGCCATATCACCGATCGCGACGTTCGCGTTTTACGCCAGACCCTCGACACCCGCATGAATCTCGAAATGGCCGTCACCGAAGAGATGATTGCCATCGCCTGCGAAACCAGACCGTATTTCTGCTGCCTGGTGCCGGAAAAACGTCAGGAAGTGACCACCGAAGGCGGCCTGGACGTTGCCGGCCAGCTCGATAAAATGCACGATGCCTGCAAACGCCTCGCTGACGCGGGGATCCTGGTGTCGCTGTTTATTGACGCTGACCATGCCCAGATCGATGCGGCCGTCGCCGTCGGCGCGCCCTATATCGAAATTCATACCGGCTGCTATGCCGATGCCAAAGATGAAGCTACGCAGGCCAAAGAGCTGGCGCGCATTGCCGAAGCCGCGGCTTATGCCGCAGGTAAGGGCCTGAAGGTGAATGCCGGACACGGCCTGACCTACCATAACGTGCAGGCCATTGCCCGTCTGCCTGAAATGCACGAACTGAATATCGGCCATGCGATTATCGGCCGTGCCGTGATGAGCGGCCTGAAGGAAGCGGTATCGGAAATGAAACGCCTGATGCAGGAAGCGCGTCGCTAATGGCGATACTTGGCCTCGGCACGGACATCGTGGAGATAGCGCGCATTGAGAGCGTTATCTCCCGTTCGGGAGACAGGCTGGCAAAACGCGTGCTGAGCAACAACGAATGGAAGCAGTACGAAGCGCACCAGCAGCCGGTGCGTTTTCTTGCCAAACGATTTGCGGTCAAAGAGGCGGCGGCCAAAGCTTTTGGCACGGGCATCCGCAACGGCCTTGCGTTTAATCAGTTTGAAGTGTTTAACGATGTCTTGGGCAAACCGCAGCTGCGGTTCTGGGAAGAGGCGGAACGACTTGCTGAACGGATGGGCGTACGCTCGGTTCACGTTACGCTTGCCGATGAACGCCATTACGCCTGCGCGACAGTGATTATCGAAAGTTAGATTTTGTCGGCGTGATGCAGCTGAACAAACTTGTCCCACAGCTGCTCTTCGCTTTCCCGATGCGCCGGATCGATAATAATGGTGTTTACAATCGGGCAAACCTGCTGGCAGGTTGGCGTATCGTAATGGCCAACGCACTGGGTGCATCGATCGCTGTCGATCTCATAAATACTGTCGCCCATAGAGATTGCCTGATTTGGACACTCCGGTTCGCACATATCGCAATTGATGCATTTTTTGGTAATTAATAACGCCATTTCAAAACCTTGCTGTTTCTCAACCTGCCAGTTGCCCTTCCACAAAACACATTAAAGCCGTTAACACCGGTTGGCGTATGTGTTTTTATACAGTATATAATGGAAGTCTGAGCACTGGAATTTGCAGGCGCGCACTGTACCACAAAAGCAAAACATCCCCAATAACGATGCGTCTTTAACCGCGTTTAGTGCTTTGTGTACTTTCAGTACGTGTTATTATTGAACCAAATGTCTTCTTAACGAGCGAAGATCGTACTTATGGTGCAGAGAGAACAATTACGTGAAGCCTTCTCCCGTCGGCTGGCGCAGGCCTGCGCGCAGGCGAATCTGGATGAATTCGGCAGAGGAATGGCCATTGCCCGCGCTTTAGGCGTCTCTTCGAAGGCGGTCAGCAAGTGGCTGAATGCCGAGTCTATCCCACGGCAGGATAAGATGTATGAGCTTGCCGCCTTTTTAGGCGCCGATGTTTTATGGCTGCAGCACGGTAACGAAGGCGTCTTCTCCGAAGAGAGCAGGGAGAGCCAGCATGCCGCCTCGCTTAGCGAGGCGCCTGTGTTTTACCTGCCGCAGGCGGAGGCGGGGTTTCGTATCGACGTGCTGGATATTGAAGCGAGCGCAGGGCCCGGCAGCCTGATCTCAAGCGACGTCACCGAGACGATCAACCATATTGTTTATGACAGTCAGGAAGCGCTGGAGCTGTTCGGCCATCGGCCCGCCTCAAGCATTAAGGTGATTACCGTCACCGGCGATAGCATGTCCGGCACCATTGAACTGGGCGATTACATCTTTGTTGATATCGCTAAGGACTATTTCCACGGCGACGGCATTTACGTTTTCCTCTACAAGGGACAGCTTCTGGTTAAGCGCCTGCAAATGACGCACGACAGCCTGCTGGTGCGTTCAGATAACCCTAAATATGCTGACTGGAAGATTTGCGAAGACAACGAGCAGCATCTCAAAATTATTGGTCGCGTGATGTATAGCCACTCGATCAAGCGCCACGCCTGAGCCGATTGCCCCGGCCGTGGGGCAATCAGAACTATTTTTCCTTAATAATCAATCAATAAATAAAAACAGCGTTTTTTTATCTTTAAATCGTACTTTTGGTTCTTGACTGATTTGTACTATTGGTTCAATATCAATTCATCAGCACGACAAAGCGCTCAGCGATGAGCCAACGCTCTTTAACGCCTGGCCCTGAAAAAGGGCAATACACCCAGCAATAAGCTTTGGGATATCAAAAAGATATCGCCAAAGTTGATTGACAGGAGGATGTATGGACGCACAGGCCCGTCGCCGAAAACGCCGCGAGGCGAAACAGGCGGCCTGGAAAGCAGCGAACCCTCTGTTAGTGGGCATCCGCTTTATACCGCAGCCGCAGCCCGTAATAAGACTAAGCCGCAAACCTGAAGACCGAATCGCTAAAGCGCTGGAGGTGGTCAATGAGTATGGTCTGCAAATCCAGCAAAACGTGCAGCGCTATCAACGCTTACGCCAGCTTGAGCAACAAAAAAACAGCCTTATCTACCGCGCTCAACCAAAGAATACCTCGGGATTACCCGATGCCCACGGCAAAGAAAAACGTCATGGGAAATCTATCCCTCTGATCTAGAAAACCTCGCTGAACAGACGTTACCTCGGCTACAGCGCCGCAGGTGAGAGAGACTCGCATGAACGACCAACCAGGAAATATTGTCACGCAGAGCTTTGCGTGGCTGGCGGCATTGACCGCCGGTCTGGGTATCACGACACAGGATATGGTCTACATGATATTCGGCCTGATAAGCGTGGCTATTTCAGTGGCTTCCTTTATTAACGGACGCATGGATGCGCACCGCTTAAGAAAGGAGGATGAGAAGCGTACGCGGCTTCTTCAGGATTACCTTGAGACGCTGCAAACCAAAACGATAGCCAAATCCGACCTGCCCGCAACGGCGAAAGCCCTTCGCGAGGCGCTTAAACAGGCTGGTGTTCGCCACTAGCCGTAAGCCTGTCCTCTTCTGAAATAGCCGCAGGGATTTCGGAAGATAACTAACGAGGAACTACATGAAGTTAAAACTTTTTTTACTGGCTGTGCTTTGTTCTAACCTGGCCGGCTGCACCACGCTCTACTATCGCTAACAACGATGAAATTACTTATTCCGCTATTAACTTTTGCATTAGCCGGCTGCATTAACGTTTATGGGCCGGTGAAAACCGCAGGCCAAAGCGATGCCTCTTCCGACCAGCAGGGGCCAGGTATGGGAGACGGTGTTTCAACGACGAAGGTTGGCAACAGAAAGCCAGAAGAGCTGTTGCATGCAGTTGAACTTTACTATCAGCAGAAAGGGCTGGCACCCAGCGTACAAGATTCAGCCACGGGTATTGTGGCCGCGTCTGGCTCCGATGATGAGCCAGCAGGCTTGTACCTTGATTGTTATGTGCTGCCGCAAACCCAGAATATCCAGCGGCGGTTCCGCATTGTGACTCAGGTCTGGCGCGCAGACGAAGGCAGCAATATCTCCGTCAATGTGACCGGTGTGGCCGGGCTGGTTGCCGCAGACGGCAACGATAAGGTTAAACCTGCCGAGTGTAAGAGCACCGGCCTGTTTGAAAAGGACCTTTTCGAACGGCTTCGCAAGTAGACGTAAAGGTTCCAGACACTCAATTTCATTCCAAATCTTTCAAAACCACGCCAGCGCCCGGCTCCCGTATGTCCAGCATATTTCCGGAAAGGTAACCGGAGATACGGACGTTGACGCACTGCGCGCAGAAAACAGAGAGGTAGCTAATGGCAATGTCTCCCGGACTGAGAAACACCTTACTTGGCCTGTCAGGGGCCAGCGCGTTAACGCTGGCTGGCGCCATGATCCCCGAGCTGGAGGGAGTGCGCTACACGCCTTACTACGATGTCGCAGATGTGCTTACCGTTTGTTATGGCCATACCGGCAAAGACATTATTCCCGGAAGGAAATACACCCCGGAAGAGTGCCGGGCGATGCTAGGCAAAGATTTGCAGCCTTTTGCCAGCGCGGTGGCGCGAGCCGTCACCGTTCCCGCAGATGCATACCAGAAAGCGGCGTTAATCACTTTTAGCTATAACGTCGGTATTTCAGCCTTTCAGCGTTCAGCCGTATTGCGCGATCTCAACGCCGGACATTTTGACAGGGCATGCGAGGGCCTGAAAAAGTGGATTTGGGCAGGAGGGAAGCAGTGGAAAGGCTTGATGAACCGGCGCGAAATTGAGTATGAGGTTTGCCGCTGGAACAGGAATGCCTCATGAACATGCGGTTTTTATTCGCCCTTTTGGTATGCCTCTCGCTCGCCTTCAGTACTTATTACTTTCAGGCGCGCTATGCCGCACAAAAAGTGCTGACCGCGCACGCTGAAAAGGAACTTGCCGCGCAGAGCAGGCTGCTTGCGGACCTGCAACATCGCCAACGGGATGTCGCAGCCCTGGATTCCAGATACACACAGGAACTCGCCGATGCACAACGCACGATTGAGGATTTGCAGCATGATGTGGCTGGTGGCGCTAGGCGGCTGCAAATCGCCGCCCGTTGCCCAAACGTGCCTGTCGCCACCGGCACCGCCCGCGTGGATGATGCTGCCCGCGCCAGACCTACTGACGCCGCTGAGCGAAATTATTTCTCTCTCAGAAACCGCATCGCCCTCGCCACAAAACAAATAGCCGGGCTGCAGGACTATATCCGCCAGCAATGCCTGCGCAGCCCCGACCGCTTTATTACCACGGAGACCGCAGATGAATGACTCAACCCACTCGGGTTATCTCACGCCGGTCAATTCGCCACCCGCCTATGACGAATTGCTGGAAGAGGCGTTAATCCACTGGATTAGCAGCCTGGCAGGACTACCGGGCGATGCCATTGTGCCGCGCTGGACAGAACCGCCCCCGCAAACCCCCGCCGTGGAGCAGACTCGCTGCGAGTTTGATCTTTCTATCGGCCATGATGCTAACCCTATGTTCGTCCCCGTATCTCAATACGGCGACGAGCTCAGACAAACTGAAACGCTGGAGGTGAATTGCACATTTTACGGACCCGACATGCAGGCCATTGCGACGCAGTTTCGCGATGGATTATATGTCGCGCAAAACAATACCGAGCTTAATAACCTGGGTATGACGGTCAAAACCTGCGGGGCGCTGACCCCTTCGGCTGACCTTATCAACAATCAGTGGCTACGCCGCTACAACCTGACCGTTACGCTCCGCCGCCGCGTGGTGCGTGAATACGGCATCCAATCCCTCCTTTCAGGATCGGTTAACTTCTTCGGAGAATAAAATATGTCACAGGGATTACCTGTCTCTAACATCGTCAACGTGACGGTGAGCATGGCTGCGCGCGCGGCCCAGTCCCGTAACTATGGCGCCTTGCTGGTCGTAGGGGCAAGCGACGTTATCGATGCCCATGAACGTATGCGCGTCTATTCCGGCATCAGCGGCGTTGCGGCAGACTTTGGCGTGGACGCGCCGGAATACAAAGCGGCAAGCCTTTACTACCAGCAGTCTCCTCAGCCGGTGGATCTGTACATCGGCCGCTGGGTAAAAACCGAAGCTGCCGCAAAGTTACGCGGAGCTATCCTTACCGCGAATCAGCAGGCGATGAGTAACTTTACGGTGGTAACGGACGGTGCGATGAGCATCGTGCTGGATGGCAAAGAGAGCCTAATTACGGAAATCGATCTCAGCGCCGAAACCAATCTTAATGGCGTTGCCGGACGTATTCAGGATGCCCTGGCCGGCAGCACTGTCGAATGGGATGCCACAAGCGGCCGCTTCAGCGTTCGTTCAATTACACCCGGCGCCGGTTCCGCCGTGGGCTATGCAGATGCCGCTCCGGAAGGGACCGATCTTTCTTCCCTGCTGGGGTTAACCGAATCCGCAGGCGCAACGCCGATTGCCGGGCAGGCGAGCGAGACCATCGAGCAGTGCGTATCGGCGCTGTCGAGCCATTCAACCGACTGGTACGGTCTGGTTATCGCGGATAGCGGCCTGAGCGATGAAGACGTGCTTGCCGTTGCCGCGGTAATTGAAGCCGATGGCGTATCTCGTATCTACGGGCATACCACTCAGGCAACCAGCGCGCTGGATGCGGACGTCACTACCGACATTCTCAGCCAGCTGAAAGCGGCAAAATATGCCCGCACCTTTAGCCACTATTCCAGCGCCAGCCCCTATGCCGCCGCTTCGCTCTTTGGCCGCGCCTTTACCGTTAACTTTAACGGCAATAACACCACTATCACCCTGAAGTTCAAGCAAGAACCGGGTATCGTCGCGGAGACCCTGACCCAAAGCCAGGCCAATGCGCTGCAGGGTAAAAACGCTAACGTCTTTGTGAACTACAACAACGATACCGCCATTATCCAGGAAGGCGTGATGTCCAACGGCGACTTTATCGATGAGCGTCACGGCCTCGACTGGCTGCAAAACTACGTGCAAACCAACCTCTATAACCTGCTGTACACCAGCACCACAAAAATCCCGCAGACCGACGCGGGGGTAACCCGTCTGTTAAGCAACGTTGAGCAGTCGATGAACCAGGCGGTCACCAACGGTCTGGTCGCGCCGGGTATCTGGAACGGCGGTGAAATTGGCCAGCTGTCCGCAGGCGACACGCTCACCAAAGGTTACTACGTCTACGCCCCGGCGGTGGCCACGCAGGCGCAGTCCGACCGTGAAGCGCGCAAAGCCCCGGTTATTCAGGTGGCGTGCAAACTGGCTGGTGCCGTGCACTTCGCCGATGTTGAAATCAATGTAGTTCGTTAAGGAGAAATTTATGAGCGCATATTCTTTTATGGATGTAACGGCATCTTTTGCGGGCCCGACCGGAACCATCGATCTGGGCGCGGGTTCAGCCAACGGTGAGGAAGGCATCAAGGTTGAAATGAACGTGGTGAAGAACACCATGACAGAAAGTATCGACGGCGAAGTGATGCACAGCCTCAATCCGAGCAAGTCGGGCAAAATTACCGTCTCTCTGCTCAAAAGCTCTCCGGTCAATAAAAAGCTTTCGCTGGCCTATAACGCACAGACGCTCTCTTCTGCGACATGGGGAAGCAACGTTATTGTTATCCGCAATAGCGTTTCAGGTGACGTAGTCACCGCTCGCTCCGTTGCTTTCCAGAAGCTGCCGGATAACGTCAACGGCAAAGAGGGCGGCACCCTGGCCTGGGTATTTGACTGCGGCAAAATCGATCAGGTTCTGGGAGTGTTCTAAGCCATGGAAATCACAATCAAAGAGATAGATTACCGCATTGGTAAGCTTGGCGTATTCGAGCAGCTGAAAGTCTCCAGAAAACTGTTGCCCGTCCTGGCCGGTATGGTGGGTGATTTCCGCCGCCTGCAAACGGCTGACGCTGAAGAGCAAGGTGTCAGCGCCCTGGAATCAGTTCTGCCGAAAATCGCTAAAACGCTTGCCGATATGAGTGAAGAAGACTGCCAGTCAATAATCTTTCCCTGCCTGAGCGTGGTGGCGCGCCGCCATATGAAAGGCTGGGTACCGGTATTTAGCCAGGGCAGCCTGGCATTCGATGATATCGATCTGCTGACCCTGTTGCAGCTGGTGGCCCGGGTGGTGGCCGATTCGCTGGGAAATTTTTTGCAAGAACTCCCCGGCGACCTGACGCAGGACCCGGCAGCAGCCTGACGCTTGATACCCTGCCGGGCGGAGAAGATTACATTCTCCGCCCGGCCCGGCGGAGGTTTTCGGGCTGAACTGGCAGGATCTGAAAAGCGGCGCGGTGGATCTCTACGACATCGCGCTGATGAACGATTACCTGGACATGCGGGCCGATAACAAGGCCCGCATCGCACGCTGGAGAGAGGAAAATGAGTGATAGCAAGCAGCTCAGCAAACTTATCTCGATGGACGTCCACCTAAGAAATATTGAACTTATCCTGAGAAAATTGCAGGACGAGCAGGACGACGTTCTTGAAAAAATAGCTGGCGCTTTTGAAAAGGCGACGAATTTGCTGTCTCCTGGCGCTGATAACGCACAGCGGAGAACGTCAGGGGATGAGTCTGCACAAGGCGTTGGAAAAATGGTTGGTGAACTGGGCAAATTCTCAAGCCTCTTTGTTCAGGGGGCGGCAAAATTTGTCGGTTTCGTCACCGATTCTGCGGGCAGTATTGAAAAAGATGCCCAGGCAGCGAAAGACAGCGATGCCAGCGTCGGCGGCTACAAAGCGATTGAATATGCGGCGAGCCAAACAGGCGTTGAGGCGGAATCTATCAGCGAGTCGCTAAAAAACGTGGCTGCTTTCTGGAAAAACGACGTGGCGGGTGAGGCGATGCTCAACAATATGGGCATTCAAACCCGGCTGAAGGATGGAAGCCAGGCCGATAACGCGGACGTTTTTACCCAGGTAGGCCAGTCATTAAGTACCCTGTCGCCTGACGCTGCGAAGCAGTTTTCCGGGGCGCTGGGTATTGATGAAAAAACTTTCGGCGCCATGAAGCAGGGCATGGCCCAATACACCGAGCAGTACCATCAGATGGTGGTCAGCACGGGTGTTGACGCGGAACGGGCGGCAAGCCAGTCGGCGATGTTTATGACGTCGATGCGTAAAATGACAGCCGTTTCAGATCTTATTCGCGATAAAGTCGGCTCGGGGCTTGCGGCGGGGCTAATCGGCCCCATCGAATCTATTACAGCGACGATCCTTGCTAACTTCCCAAATATTGAAACCACGGTTAACCAGGTCATCAACGTAATAAGCGGTTTTGCCACGCTTTTTGCGAATGCTATTAACGGCACCATTGGCTGGGTGTCGGCGTTGATTAATTTATGGCAGCAGCTTGATTCCAGCACGCAGATTGTAATTGGCGCCGTTATGGCGCTGGTTGCGGCATGGTATGCATTAAGTCTGGCGATTGGACTATCACCGGTTGGCATTATTCTGACGCTGGTGTCCGTTATCGGCCTGGCATATGACGAATTCACTAAATGGAAGTCGGGCGGAGAAACATTCTTCAACTGGGGGAAATTGGGGGAATCCGTCAGCAAAGCCTCCGCAGCTATCAGCAGGTTAATCATCACCGTCAAAAATCTGGTCCTTCAGTTCTGGGAAATGCTGAAAATCGATTTTGGTTCGTGGTCAATCGACAAGATTTTCGAGGGGCTCATAGGCGGATTTGAACAGCTTGGCGCCATGCTGCAGAAGGTGGGTAAGCTAATCAAGGCGCTGAAAGATGGCGACTGGTCAGAGGCCGCGAGCATTGGTAAAGAGATGATTAACGATGTCAGCAATAGCCCGGTCGGAAAGCTGGTTCAGAAGGGTAAAGATCTGCTGGATGAAGGCATTGATAAAGCTGGCAGCTGGCTTACGGACGGTGAAAAGAAAGAAACCCGCCGTCCGGATGCTGCCACTTTGTTTCCCCCACAGGCGCTAAATAACCTCGAATCAAATACTCTTATGGGCGGCTACGGTCAGGATTATGGGCGCTATGCCTATAATAACGAGCTGAATCAAACCGCTTCGACTACCGTCAATTCCCCGACCATCAATAATGAATCACACATCGTTATTAACGGCGCGGGCGATCCGCTAACGACGGGAAACACACTCGTCAGCCGCATTACTGATACCTATTCACGAATGGCCCAGCAATATATTCCGGGGATAACGTAATGGATATACTTTCAGTGCTTCTCCAGCAGCGAACGCGATCTGTTGGCCTTTTAATTCCGGACGTGGTTATTACTGAATCTCATAAAGATGAACTGGAAATTGCCACGCATCCCGTAGAGGCAGGTGCGAACATTAGCGATCACGCCTGGAAAAAACCGTCCACGGTAATTATCGACTGTGGCTTTTCTGGCGGCGGAACTTTACTGGATTTTGCCGCTGTTTCTGATTATGGCCTTGATGTCGGGTTATCCCCGAAAAAGGCTTACGAGAAGATTCTGGATCTGCAAAAACGCTGCGAACTGCTGGACGTGGTTACCGGCAAGCGGACTTACAGCAATATGCTCATTCAGCAGGTTGATGTGACAAGCAGTAAAGAAAATGAAAGCGTTCTTATCGCTAAACTCACGCTAACGGAGGTGTTCCTTTCCAGAACGGAAAGTACAACCGTTGCTGAAAAATCAGCGATGGCCCAGGGCGTTTCAACTTCCGCCATGGTGAATACCGGTCAAAAAAGCCTGAAGCCTGTTAATAACAGCAGCCTTGCTGTACCCAATAGCTAATAAGGAGGCAGGAATGAATATTCAGGAAATTCCTCTTAGCGCAGACAATCAGGTCTTCACAATTCAACTGGGCGATAATCAGCTTCGCCTGCGGCTTATATTCCGTGACGAAGCGGGCTGGATATTGGATGTCATGGCAGTAGATTCCACGCCAATAATCAGCGGCATACCGCTGGTCACCGATATCAATCTTCTTGCTCCTTATTCTCATCTTGGATTTTCCGACAGCCTGCTTGTCGTTAGCGACGATCGCGCACAGTTTTACCCGACGAAGACGAACCTTGGTTTTCAAAGCCACCTCTATTTCGTCACGGATAATTAGCCGTCCGGGAGCTAACACCGTTAGTTTAAGTTTGTGATACCTGAGCGACCATCGGGTTGGGCTTCTCTACGGGAATCAAATCCCGTTGTTTCCCTTCTTTCATCAGCTTAAGTGAATGCTGTTAGTCCGGGATCGGCTTTTTTATGGAGCTACTATGAGCCAGAACTGGTTACGCCATTTTGAGCTGCAGCTGCTTGATGATAAAGGGCAGGGGATTGCCCTCAGTGATTTTAAAGTCACGTTCTCAATCGACTGGTTTAAAGGTTCGTCTCCCCGCGCTGCGGAAGTGAAGATTTATAACCTTAAGCCTGACACCGCCCACAAAATCATGGGAGAAGAGTTTTCTAAAATTCGTCTGATTGCCGGATACGAAGGGCCGCAGACGATTTATTCCGCAGATCGGGTTGGCGTTGAAGTCAGGATCAGTCCTGATGAAGATCCCGGGAAAAAATACGATCGTAATTACGGATTGATCTTCAGCGGCGATATTCGCATTGCCATCACGGGGCGAGAGGCCACGCCGGATACATGGGTTTTAATTCAGGCTATCGACGGACATGAAGCCATAAGTTACGCCACGGTAAGCGCCACCTTATCGAAAGGTCACTCCACCAAAGATCTTTACACCGCTCTGTTAAAAAGCCTCGAACCGTTCAGCATTATTAAAGGGGTTGAGCCCGTTTTTCCGCCGACCGAATTTCCTCGTGGAAGGACGCTTCACGGGAAAGTGACGACCTACCTGGATGAAGTCAAAAAACTCTGTAACGCAGACTGGCAGATCGTTGATGGCAGGCTGGATTTTCTTTCTAAAACTTCGGTAGCCCATACGGCCATCGAACTCAATAGCCAGTCGGGGTTAATTGGTTTGCCCCAGCGCACGACTAACGCGGGAGTGAATGCGAAGTGTCTTATTAATCCGAATATTCGTGTCAATGGCCTGGTGCAGCTCAATCAGTCATCCCTTTATCTTCAGAAGCTTTCAGAGCAGCAGCTTGGCGCCGCAGGTGAGAGGCCTGGGCGCATCCAGGCTATTGATAAAAAAGATGACGGTAATCAAACCCTGAATGTTTCAACGCCGCCGGCGAGCATTGCCACCGACGGTATTTATGAAGTGTGCGGCATCACAACGAAAGGCGATACGCGCGGCGGGGACTGGTATATGGAGCTAATGTGCCAGGCACGAGGCAGTTCGGATTACACCGAAGAAGCCCGCAAGAAAAAGCCATGACCTTAGCCGTCATCCTAAGCTATTTCCTGACCCGCCCGTTGCGGGTTTTTTATTGCCTGGAGGTAATTATGGCACTCACCACACCCGCGCTTAGCGGCCAGCTTGCCGAGGTTCTGGCCGCGACCACCGCGGCGTTAAGCAACGATTTGCGCGTTGCGCTGCCCGGCATTATTCACTCGTTCGATCCTGAAACGGTTACCTGCACCGTTGCTCCTGCCATTAAAGGCGCACGGATGGCCAGCGATGGTTCGGTGAACTCGGTCAGCTATCCGCTATTGGTCGATGTTCCCGTTGTCTTCCCGCGCGGAGGCGGCTGTACGCTTACCTTTCCTGTAGCTTCGGGTGACGAATGTCTGCTGATTTTCGCCGATCGCGCCATCGATTTCTGGTGGCAGAGCGGCAACACTCAGGAGCCGGTAAATTCCCGACAGCATTCGCTCTCAGATGCGTTCGTTATCCCAGGCCCTCAGTCACAGGTTAAGAAAATCAGTGGGATAAGTACGACTGCCGCGCAGCTACGTAGCGATGACGGAGCGGCATTTGTCGAAGTGGCTGCCGCTCATGACATCACATTGATCACGCCCGGCAAACTGATGGCAAAAGCCGATGGCGGCATTGAGATCACCTCGCCGACCATCGTGCTAAACGGCTCAGTGACGATCAATGGTCCTCTCAACCAGGGCAAGGGTTCTGCCGGTGGTGGAGCATCACTGCTTGGACCCGTTACGGTAGATAACGACGTAAGCGCCGGGGGGATAAGTCTGAAGAGGCATACCCATAGCGGCGTGCAAAGCGGTGGCGGCAACACGGGAGGACCGCAATGAAATACAGAAAAGAAATTTCTGGGGATTATTCATTTGGCCGAGGAGATTCAGGCTTTCTTGTCAATTCAGCGGAAACCGTGGCCCAGGCTGTTAAAACGCGCCTTAACCTCTGGCGCGGTGAATGGTTTCTGGATACCTCAGAAGGAACGCCCTATGTCCAGTCGGTACTCGGCAAGCAGCCGCCAGAGGTATATACCATGGCCATTAGCGACCGGATCCTTGGCACGCGCGGCGTTAATTCGATAATCGAATTCAATACTAACAATGACGGCCATGGCCGACGTCTGACTTTTAGCGTCACGATCGACACCGTCTACGGAGAGGTAACAGTTGATGTATGAAAACCTAATCGACAGCATGATGCCGACTATCAGTCAGGAAGGAATTGGTGCCCCGGATTTTCAGACTATCCTCGACCAATGGAAAATCATTTTTCGGGATATCTACGGAGACGATATTTATATCGAGCCGGACAGTAAAGATGGCGTACTGCTGTCAATGATTGCCTGGGCTATCCACGGCTGCAACAACGCGACAATTGCTGCTTATAACTCTTTCAGTCCGCAAACGGGCATGGGCGAAGGGCTCTCACGTAACGTGAAGATCAACGGTATCGCCCGTAAAGTTGCCACCAACTCAACGGTTGATGTGCTGCTCACGGGAAAAGTAGGCACGGTAATCAAAAATGGCCAGGTACGTGATTTAGCGGGAAACGTTTGGTCGTTGCCGGCGACGGTTTCGTTGGATTTGCACGGCAACGCGACGGTGACCGCTATTTGCGAAATTCCCGGTGCGGTTAGCGCGTTAGCCGGGGACATTGTCGATATTGCGACGCCGACGCTTGGCTGGCAGAGCGTGGTTAATCTATCGGCGGCGACGGAAGGTAAGGCGGTGGAAACTGATGCTGAACTGCGTCAGCGGCAAATTCAGTCCGTCGCGCTGCCGTCAAAAACCGTTATTGAAGGGTTACAGGGCGCGCTGGCTAATCTGCCGGGCGTTGCGCGACTGAAGGTCTTTGACAATGATACCGATACGGAGGACGACAACGGCATTCCGCCACATAGCCTCGCCGTGGTGGTTGACGGTGGCGATTCAACCGGTATTGCCCGAACCATAGCCCTGAAGCAAACCCCTGGCGTACCGACGAATGGGACGACAACGGAAAATGTGACCGATAGCTATGGAAACAGCAAGGCGGTTCATTTTTATCGCCCGACTGACGTTCCGGTTTTTGTTGAAATTAAATTAAAGCCGCTGGTGGGCTATACCACGGATATTGGCAACGGCATCAAAGAGTCGGTATCTGATTATATCAACAGGCTTGATATCGGCGATACGCTGTTTCTTTCCAGACTATTTTCTTCTGCATCCTTGAATAATGCCAGCGGCGGTAATACCTACGATATTTTATCTCTGGAGATTGGCAAATCTGCCGATGCGCTTTCAACTGATAATATTGTGGTGGCATTCAATGAGCTGGCAACGTCTTCTGTGGTTAATATCAATATTATTACGGTGACAACATGAGTAACCCCTACAGCGAACTCATTCCCGCCAGTCAACGAGAAGCACCAAATTATGCAAAAACGCTCGATGTGCTGACGACGGCTTTTACCACGCAGCAGACCGTTAGCCGTAGCCTGATAAATAATTTCGACCTTGATAAAGCTATCGGTGCTCAGCTTGATATTATCGGTAAATGGATTGGCAGCACGAGAAGAATTTTTGCTCCGATAGAGGATTACTTCTTCTCCTTTGATAGCGAAACGCTTGGCTTTGATTACGGTTATTGGAAAAATCGTTACGACTCGGAGTTTGGTTTTGTTGACCTGGATGACAGTAATTTCCGCACCGTATTACGCGCTAAAATAGGTGCTAATAACTGGGACGGAACCAATCAAACATTACCCGATATTCTGCAAGGTATTTACCCCAAAAAAGATATTCTGATCTCCTATACCGATAACCAGGATATGACGATGACCGTCACCGTTAAAGGTAAGTCGATCTCAACCATCACTAAAGAAATTATTCGGCAAGGCTATCTGGCCATCAAACCAGCCGGGATTACCGTTAATTACGAAATTACCGAGGATTAACTATGCCTGTAAATGATTTTAAGGCGTTCGCCACCGGCGAATTCGCCAACGTATTGTCACAGCCAGAATTTGAGGCGCTTGAGGCGCTTGGTAACGGCTTCCAGTCGGGGATCGCCCGCAGTGAAGAGCTCAATAAAGTCTGGCGCCAGGCGTCAACCATTGCCTCCGTCGTCGCCTCGTTTATGGCAACTAAATCCGGAAACGACGTGCTGGATAATGGCGATGTCACCACGCTGCAAGCCACGCTGCTGAAAGCTCTTCTGAACAACTCAACCAGCCAGCTCGATGGCCGCTACCTGAAAGCCGCATCAAACCTGTCTGAGCTGACCAATACGGCCACGGCTCGCGTGAACCTGGGATTGAAGGGGGCTGCGGTACAGGATACAGGCACGGTCGCCGGGACAGTCGCTGCGGGCAATGATGCTCGCATTGTTAATGCTCTACAGAGAGGGAACAATCTTTCTGATTTGACGGATAAGGCGGCTGCGCTTGCGAATTTGAACGGTGTACCAAAAACAACCTCAGTGAATGGCCATACTCTTTCAGGGAACGTGACTGTAACAGCACAGGATATTTTTAACGGGCAGGCTATTGCCATTCCAGATGCTGCCGATCTGAACACCTATACTACCCCTGGACTTTACTATCAGTCCGCAAACGCACAGGCTGCAACAGGTAAAAACTATCCTGAAGCTCAGGCAGGATCGCTTGAAATATATAAGCATGTGGGGTTTACGCAGGTATATAGAATATATGGAAATTCAAAATCCTATGTACGTACATATTACAGTGGTGTCTGGACGGCATGGTCAAGAGTTTATGATACGGCGTTTAAACCTACGGCAGCGGAGGTTGGGGCGTTATCTTCAGGTGGTGGGCGCCTTACTGGACCACTTGAAGTTTTTCATGCTGCTCCAATAATTCAATTAACTGAAACCGATACTGGTAAAAAATTCTTTATTGTACTAGATGGAAGTGGATTTCGTATTAATGAAGACTCTACAGCAGGGAATGCTATTTTCTCTTATGCGGGAGGAAGTAAACAATTAAAAACCATAGGTCAGTTTGTACCAGGTGATTATGCAAACTTTGATGCCAAATATCAGGTTAAAGGGAACTATACTCCGGCAGGCCAAGCATATACAAAAACCGAAAGTGATTCCAGATATGCCTCTAAAGGAACATCAGGTACAACAACCACCGGCAATTTTTCGGCATATTACAGGCATGCAAGTGGACAGGTCTTCATGCAAACCATAGGCGGTATTGTATCAAGTTCCAGTTCAAATCCTGATGTAACAGTGACATTGCCTGCATCCTTCCCTAATGGGATTTTAGGCATTGGCGCATCCTATTATGGCACAGGTGGTAATGATAGTGATTCATATTATACTGTTCAACCTGTTGGGAAAAATCAATTAAAACTAAATACGCGAAATTGTAGCGGTACATTTTCATTTATAGTGGCAGGGTATTAATATGATATATTTTTTCAGTAATCAAGATGGCGGTTTTTACCCAGAGGATACTCTAAAATATTGTAAATCAATAGGTGCATTACCCGATGATTTAGTAGAAGTATCAGCTGATGAATATGATGAGTTCACAGGCGCAAATCCAGACGGAAAGCTCCCGCGCTATAATAAAAAAATGCTATGGGTTGATGCCCCACCAATTCAATATACGCGGGAGCAATTGATTATGCAGGCTCAGCAGAAAAAGACAGCTTTTATGGTCACAGCAAATCAATCTATTGCACCTCTTCAGGATGCTATTGATTTAGGTATAGCAACCGAGAGAGAGGTTGCATGCCTGCAATTATGGAAAAAATATCGAGTTGAGCTCAACAGGATTGACACTTCTCTTGCCCCTGATATCGACTGGCCAACTTCCCCAGCATGATGTTCGCTGGGCGCTGCTGTCCTTTAGTGAACACTAAAGAGAAACCCACCATCAAACCAGCTTTTTCACCAAAGCCTCGCTGTGCCGGATTCGTTCCGGCGCATTTTCCAGATCCTGCTGGACCAGCGCCATAAACAGCAGGTCTGTCAGCATCATCTGTGCGCTTGTTGATGAGATTGCCGCGCTGCGCGTCGCCAGCTCTTCTGCGATGGTGTACAAGCAAAGCGTGGCGCGCTGCTGTAGCGCATTCGGCGTAAAACCGGTGACGGCGAGGACTTTTGCGCCCGTGCGCAGGGTTTCATCGGCGGCAAGGTTAATCTCGCGCCGTTCGCCTGAATAAGAAATAGCGAAAAGGATATCGTCAGCGCTAAGCGCCTGTGCGGTTGCCAGCAGGGCGTGCATATCTTGTTCTGCCACGGCGTTAATGCCGATCTTCATTAGCTTCCAGGCGAAGTTTTTAGCAACCAAACCTGAGGCGCCAATACCGACAATCAGCACGCGCCGGGCGTTGCGCAGCATGGCGACGCTGGCCAGCAGTTTTTCTTCGCTGTTGATATCAAGGCTTGCATGCATAGCGGCGAGATTATCTTTAATGAGCTTTTCGCCAACCAGCCTTAAAGGATCGTCGCCAAGAATTTGATTGTGGACCGGCACGGAGTGGGGATCCTGTCCGCTGGCCAGGGCTTCGCTGATAGCAAGTTTAAGGGCGGGAAAACCCTTAAATCCCAGCTTCTGGGAGAATTTTACAACGCTTGACTGGCTTACGCCCGCCTCCTGCGCCAGAAGCTGCGAGCTGAGATGACGCGCGCGGTCGGGATTCGCCAACAAAAAATCTGCCAGTTTACGGTCACTTTGCGCCAGGGTGGGATAACGCTGACGGATACGCAGTAAACAATTCATGTCCTCTCCATGGGAGCAATTCAAAACCGGTTTCGTTAAATGATAACGTAAATACCGGCTCTGAATGAATGCCGTATTCTGTTATTGCGTCGTTAGCTGGAATTAAATATTCAATATAACAACGTCCGACGATTGTTACCGGAAAGTTGAGGTTCTATCTGTTAGGCTTTGTGTAACGGCCTCGGTCGGAGGCGGTGTACAAGGCTTATGGAATTCAACGATCGAAGGAGTAGCGTTTGACAAACCAGAGCGAGCGTCGGGTAGTGGTTTTTCGATTTGGACGGCACCCTGCATCAGCAGGATATGTTCGGCAGTTTTTTGCGCTATCTGCTGCGCCATCAGCCCCTCAATCTGTTGCTTGTTATTCCGCTTTTGCCGGTAATCGGCGGCGCGCTGCTGATTAAAGGCCGCACCGCTCGCTGGCCGATGAGCCTGCTGCTCTGGGGAGCGACCTTCGGACACAGCGAAGCGCGGCTTAAACAGCTGGAGATGAGCTTCGTTAGCTGGTTCCGCAGCCGCGTCACGGCGTTCCCGGTCGTGCAACAGCGGCTTACTGATTACCTCACCAGCTCCGATGCGGACGTCTGGCTTATCACCGGTTCGCCGCAGTCGCTGGTGCAGCAGGTCTATTACGACACGCCGTGGCTGCCTGAAGTGAAGCTCATCGCCAGCCAGATGAAACGTTCGCACGGCGGCTGGGTGCTGACATTACGCTGCCTCGGTCATGAAAAAGTCGCCCAGCTTGAGCGGCAAATCGGCACGCCGCTTCAGCTCTACAGCGGCTACAGCGATAGTAAGCAGGATAACCCGCTGCTCTATTTCTGCCAGCACCGCTGGCGCGTCACAGCACAGGGACAGCTGCAGCAGCTTGAGTAACGCATTTCGCATCCGATGAGCGATGTGTATAATGCGCCGCGCCTTGATTCTCCCGGAGCTGCCCGTGTCAAATAGTGAGTTTACCCATGAATACTGGATGCGCCACGCGCTGACGCTCGCCCGGCGCGCCTGGGATGAAGGGGAGGTTCCGGTCGGCGCCGTGCTGGTATATAAAAATCAGGTGATTGGCGAAGGGTGGAACCGCCCCATCGGCCGTCACGACCCCACGGCGCATGCGGAAATCATGGCGCTGCGCCAGGGCGGAATGGTGCTGCAAAACTACCGGCTGCTGGATACCACTCTTTATGTCACCCTCGAACCTTGCGTTATGTGCGCAGGCGCCATGGTGCACAGCCGTATCGGTACGCTGGTTTTTGGCGCGCGGGACGCGAAGACCGGCGCGATTGGCTCGCTAATGGATGTACTGGGCCATCCGGGCATGAATCACCAGGTCGGCGTTACTGAAGGGGTACTGGCAGCAGAGTGTTCGGCGATGCTGAGTGATTTTTTCCGCGCCCGTCGTCTGCAGAAAAAGGCCCTAAAGGAAATGGCCCGTAAGGCGGAGTAGCCAGCTCCACAGGCGCTACCGCCGGATAAGCTTCAGCAAATTTCGCCTCCTGCGCCGCCAGCTTTTCCTTCTCCTGAAGATAACCTTCCAGACTCAGCTGGTACTTACGGATATTCTCAACGTACGCGTAGGCTTCATGGCCGCGAGCGTAGCCGTAGGTCGTTTTGCTGTAGTACTGCTTCTGGCTGAGCAACGGCAGCGTCACTTTAACATCCGCCCAGCTATCGGGATTCCCTTTTAGTTTCGCGGTAAGCTGCCTTGCGTCGAGCATATGGGCGTAGCCCATGTTGTAGGCCGCCAGCGCAAACCAAATTCTCTCATCTTCCGGCACCGTCTCCGGCACTTTCCCCATCATATCCTTCAAATAACGGCTACCGCCGCTGATGCTCTGCTCCGCATCGAGCCTGTCCGTCAGCCCCAGGCTTTGCGCGGTGTTTTTAGTCAGCATCATCAGGCCGCGCACGCCGGTAGGAGAGGTGGCCTGGTTATCCCAGTGAGATTCCTGATAAGAGATAGCGGCAAGCAGCCGCCAGTCGATATCCGTTGCGTATTTTTCAAACAGGGGCTGAAGCTCGGGCAAAATAGCGTCGACGGCGTTAAGGAAGGTGCGGGTATCGACATAGTCAAACTCCCCGATGTGGCCGAGATATTTCTCTTCCAGGCGGGCCAGAATGCCGTCGCCGCTTAGTTTGTTATAAAAATCGAGCAGGGCGGCGGAAAGACTGTCATCGCCGTCGCGCATGCTAAACCATGTCACCGGCTGCTCATCGGTAACGTCCAGTGCGACTGCCAGCTGTGGATGAACGCGCTGGAAAATGCTGATGGCGATAGAGTCGGAAATGGTAAACGCAATGCCGCCATCCACCACCTGCTGCAAAAGTTGGCTACTGGTGCGTTTATCATCGATACGCCACGTCAGATCCGGATATTTGTTTTCTTTTAGCGCCAGCAGATCGCTCAGCACGGCAATGCCCGGTGATAACACCAGCTGGTTCTCTTTTAAGCCGGCGAGCGTTTTAGGTCGGGGACTGCCCACGCGGTAAACCATCTGCTGTGATACGGAGTAATAGGTTGGCCCCGCCTGATAATGCTGGCTACGCTCGGTGTTATACACCAGGCCGGCGGCGAGCAAGTCGGCGTCGCCGTTATCCAGATCGTCAAACAGCGCATTGATGTTCGGGCGAACCCTTATCTGAAGCTTCACGCCAAGATAATCAGCGAACTGTTGCGCCAGCTCATAATCAAACCCAGAAGCTTTGTTATTCGCCACGCTATAGGTTATCGGAGAGGCAATAGTGCTGACGCGCAGGACTCCCCGCGATTGAATGGCGGCGATACGGTTTTCGGCTTTTCCGAACCAGGGAATGGAGGGCCAGAGCGCCACTGCCAGCAACAAGGTTACGACACCGATAAGCAGATAATTAATCTTAAGTCTTTTCAAACGGTTAATGGTCTGCGGTGCCTCGGGACTTAGCTCACAATGGTCATTTATAAAGATGGTTCAGCGACAGGATGAGGCGCATTTTGCTTAACAAAGCGCCAGCGCGCAACTTATTCGGCGCGGTTGGCGGCTTTTTGTACAGCAAAAAGTAATGCTTTTATTTCTACGCAAACGGTTTCGTCACGGCGCGGTATTCTCTATAATGACGCCCGTTTTCCCCTTGCGCCCACGTGAGCGTCGCTCACGCTTGAAGACGAGAGATCTTTGATGATGGAAATTCTGCGTGGTTCCCCCGCTCTATCGGCATTTCGTATTAACAAACTGCTGGCCCGTTTTAAAGATGCCCACCTGCCGGTGAGCGACATTTACGCCGAGTATGTTCACTTTGCCGATTTAGACGCGCCGCTGAGCGCCGATGAGCACGCACGGCTGCAAAGGTTGCTGAAATACGGCCCGACCCTTGCCGACCACGCCCCGACGGGCCATCTGATGCTGGTAACGCCTCGCCCTGGCACCATCTCCCCCTGGTCCTCTAAAGCTACCGACATCGCCCATAACTGTGCCCTTGCCAAAGTGAAGCGTCTGGAGCGCGGCGTAGCCTATTACGTCAGCGGCGAGACCCTGACAGAAGCGCAGTGGCATGAGGTAAGTGCTTTACTGCACGATCGTATGATGGAGAGCGTTTTCGGCTCCCTGAACGACGGCGAAAAGCTTTTTTCTCATCACCAACCGGCGCCTGTACAAAGCATCGATTTGCTTGGGCAGGGGCGCGATGCGCTGGTGGAAGCCAATATTCGCCTTGGCCTCGCGCTGGCGGAAGATGAAATCGACTATCTGCAAGAGGCGTTCACCGGGCTTGGCCGCAATCCGAACGATATCGAATTGTATATGTTCGCGCAGGCCAACTCCGAACACTGCCGTCATAAGATTTTCAACGCCGACTGGGTGATTGACGGTAAGCAGCAGCCGAAGTCGCTGTTTAAAATGATCAAAAATACCTTTGAGCAAACCCCCGACCACGTACTGTCTGCCTATAAAGATAACGCGGCGGTTATGGAAGGCTCAGCGGTAGGGCGCTTCTTCGCGGACCGCGAAGCAGGCCGCTACGATTTCCATCAGGAGGAGGCGCATATCCTGATGAAGGTCGAAACGCACAACCATCCGACGGCGATTTCTCCATGGCCGGGCGCCGCGACCGGCTCCGGCGGTGAGATTCGTGACGAAGGCGCGACGGGACGCGGAGCGAAACCAAAAGCCGGTTTAGTCGGTTTCTCGGTTTCCAACCTGCGTATTCCAGGCTTTGAACAGCCGTGGGAAGAAGATTTCGGCAAGCCGGATCGCATCGTGACCGCGCTGGACATCATGACCGAAGGTCCGCTCGGCGGCGCCGCGTTTAACAACGAATTTGGCCGTCCGGCTTTGACGGGATATTTCCGTACCTATGAAGAGCGGGTCAACAGCCATAACGGCGTTGAGCTGCGCGGCTACCATAAGCCAGTCATGCTGGCGGGTGGCATCGGTAACATTCGCGCCGACCACGTTCAGAAGGGCGAAATTCCACCGGGCGCGAAGCTTATCGTCCTGGGGGGCCCGTCCATGAATATCGGCCTCGGCGGCGGTGCGGCCTCCTCTATGGCCTCAGGCCAGTCCGACGCGGATCTGGACTTTGCGTCCGTACAGCGCGACAACCCGGAAATGGAGCGTCGCTGCCAGGAGGTTATCGACCGTTGCTGGCAGATGGGCGAGCACAACCCGATTCTGTTTATTCACGACGTCGGCGCGGGCGGTTTGTCTAACGCTATGCCGGAGCTGGTCAGCGACGGCGGACGCGGCGGTCGTTTCGAGCTGCGCGACATCCTCAACGACGAACCGGGCATGAGCCCGCTTGAGGTGTGGTGTAACGAATCTCAGGAACGCTATGTGCTGGCGGTTGCGCCTGAACAGATTGAGCTATTCGACGAGCTTTGCCGCCGTGAACGCGCGCCGTACGCGGTTATCGGTGAAGCCACCGAGGAAAAACATCTGACGCTCAACGACAGCCATTTCAACAACCAGCCTATCGACATGCCGCTGGACGTGCTGCTGGGCAAAACGCCGAAGATGGAGCGCAACGTTGAAACCCTGAAAGCGAAAGGCGAGGCGCTCGACGGCAGCGCCATCACCATTGCCGATGCGGTCAACCGCGTTCTGCATCTGCCGGCGGTTGCGGAAAAAACCTTCCTGATAACCATTGGCGATCGCAGCGTAACCGGCATGGTTGCGCGCGACCAGATGGTTGGCCCGTGGCAGATCCCGGTCGCTAACTGCGCGGTGACTACCGCAAGCCTCGACAGCTACTACGGCGAAGCGATGTCCATCGGCGAACGTGCGCCTGTTGCGCTGCTCGATTTCGCCGCTTCCGCGCGCCTTGCGGTGGGCGAAGCGCTGACCAACATCGCCGCCACCCAGATTGGTTCGCTTAAACGCATTAAGCTTTCCGCCAACTGGATGGCCGCTGCGGGTCACCCCGGCGAAGACGCCGGCCTGTACGAAGCGGTTAAGGCCGTGGGCGAAGAGCTTTGTCCGCAGCTTGGCATCACCATTCCGGTGGGCAAAGACTCCATGTCGATGAAAACCCGCTGGCAGGAAGGCTGCGAACAGCGTGAGATGACTTCTCCGCTTTCGCTGGTTATCACCGCGTTTGCTCGTGTGGAAGACGTGCGCCGCACGGTTACGCCGCAGTTGAGCACCGAGGATAACGCGCTGCTGCTTATCGACCTGGGAGCCGGCCACAACGCGCTGGGCGCAACCGCCTTGTCTCAGGTTTATCGCCAGCTGGGTGACAAGCCTGCCGATGTGCGCGACGTTGCGCAGCTTAAAGGCTTCTACGATGCGATGCAGGCGCTGGTGGCCGAACGGAAGCTGCTGGCCTATCACGACCGTTCGGATGGCGGCCTGCTGGTTACGCTCGCGGAAATGGCCTTTACCGGTCATTGCGGCGTGGAAGCGGATATTGCAGCGCTGGGTAAAGATCGTCTTGCCGCCTTGTTTAACGAAGAGCTGGGCGCGGTGATCCAGGTTAAAGCGGCGGATCGCGCGGCGGTAGAGCAAATCCTTGCCGATCACGGCCTGGCGAACTGCGTGCACGTCCTCGGCAAAGCCGTAGCTGGCGACCGTTTCACTATTACGGCTGAAGGCCACGCCGTATTCAGCGAAAGCCGTTCGACGCTGCGCATGTGGTGGGCGGAAACTACCTGGCAGATGCAGCGCCTGCGCGATAACCCGGCCTGTGCGGATCAGGAGCATGAAGCGAAAGCAAATGACCAGGATCCCGGCCTGAACGTGAAGCTGAGCTTCGACATTAACGAAGATATCGCCGCGCCGTTTATCGCAACCGGCGCCCGACCAAAAGTTGCCGTTCTGCGCGAGCAGGGCGTTAACTCCCACGTTGAAATGGCTGCGGCCTTCCATCGCGCGGGCTTCGATGCCATCGACGTGCATATGAGCGATCTGCTGGTGGGACGCCGCGGGCTGGAAGATTTCCAGGCGCTGGTAGCCTGCGGCGGTTTCTCCTATGGCGACGTGTTAGGCGCGGGGGAAGGCTGGGCGAAATCGATTCTGTTCAACGAGCGCGTGCGCGACGAGTTCGAAACCTTCTTCCATCGCCCGCAAACGCTGGCGCTGGGCGTATGTAACGGCTGCCAGATGATGTCTAATCTGCGCGAGCTGATTCCGGGCAGCGACCTGTGGCCACGCTTTGTGCGCAACCAGTCCGATCGTTTTGAAGCACGTTTCAGCCTGGTGGAGGTTAGCTCCAGCCCGTCATTGCTGCTGCAGGGTATGGCAGGTTCGCATATGCCAATCGCCGTCTCGCATGGTGAAGGCCATGTGGAAGTACGCGATGCCGCGCATCTGGCTCAGCTTGAAGGCAAAGGGCTGGTGGCGCTGCGTTTTATCGACAACTTCGGTAAAGTCACGCAAACCTATCCGGCTAACCCGAACGGTTCGCCAAACGGCATTACCGCCGTCACCAACGAAAGCGGGCGCGTTACCATCATGATGCCGCATCCGGAGCGCGTGTTCCGTACGGTCAGCAACTCCTGGCATCCGGCGGAGTGGGGCGAAGACAGCCCGTGGATGCGTATCTTCCGTAATGCCCGCAGGCAGTTAGGTTAATCATCATCCCCGCTTCGGCGGGGATTTTTTTGTCTGTAAATCCCGACAGGCTGCTTTTCAGGTGTCTCCAAAAAGAGACATCTAACTTTTTGTTTTTATTGGTTTTATTTTTAAGGCATTTATACTGTTGTCGATTAGCGACAGAAAGGTTAAAAAAGAAGCCCGCCTTGTTTAGCCGTTTTGTTAGATAAATTACTTTAAAAACAAATGGATATAATTTGTTATTTAATTGTGGCACGCATCCTGCATTTAAATAAGCAGTGGCTCATTCACTCTCTTATGTCAGCCCTCTTTTTAGAGTCGTGCTACATAAACCATCGAATGATGCACTCAAGGTGCCTGCCGTCCACCTTTTGCCAATAGTCTTCGAGACCTGGCATACTCCGGGCGAAACGTTGAGTAAGGCACCGCCTGATTCCGCCGCAAAGGCAGGGTTTTAAACCCTGCCTTTGTTGTTTCTGAACATCCAGACTTTAAACTCCCTCCGATCCCGGCTAGCATCATGTCTCACAGGTAAATTTGAGATGAAGCTATTGAACCAGTGGCATTTTTTCCCCCGATCCCTGCGCCAGCTTGTGATGATGGCTTTTTTGCTGGTGCTGGTGCCGCTGCTGGTACTGGCCTGGCAGGCCTGGCAGAGCCTTAACGCGCTTAGCGCGCAGGCTGCGCAGACTAACCGCACTACGCTAATCGACGCGCGCCGCAGCGAGGCGATGACCAATGCCGCCCTCGAAATGGAACGAAGCTATCGCCAGTACTGCGTGCTGGACGATGCGACGCTTGCAAAGGTCTACCAGGGGCAGCGTAAACGTTATGCGCAAATGCTCGATGCCCACGCGGGCGTGCTTCCCGACGATCATCTCTATCAGGCGCTGCGCCAGTCCTTAAACGATCTTGCCGAGCTGCAGTGCAAAAACAGCGGTCCCGATGCGACCGCCGCGGTGCATCTTGAAGCCTTTGCCACCGCCAATACTGAAATGGTGCAGGCTACGCGTACGGTGGTTTTTTCTCGCGGCCAGCAGCTGCAACAGGAAATAGCCGAGCGCGGCCAGTTTTTTGGCTGGCAGGCGCTGGTGCTGTTTTTACTGAGCCTCGGCCTGGTGATTATCTTCACCCGCATGATTATCGGCCCTGTGAAGGGCATCGAGCGGATGATCAACCTGCTTGGCGAAGGACGTTCCCTCGGGGATTCCGTATTGTTCAAAGGCCCGCGCGAACTGCGCTCGGTCGGGCAGCGTATCGTCTGGCTAAGCGAACGTCTTTCCTGGCTTGAATCGCAGCGCCACGAATTTTTGCGGCACATCTCTCATGAATTAAAAACGCCGCTTGCGAGTATGCGCGAGGGGACGGAACTGTTGGCGGATCAGGTAGCCGGGCCGTTAACCGCCGATCAAAAAGAGGTGGTGGAGATCCTGGACAGCAGCAGCCGCCATCTGCAGAAACTGATTGAGCAGCTGCTGGATTACAACCGCAAGCTGGCGGACGGCCAGGTCGAACTAGAAAAAGTAGCGCTCTCGCCGCTGGTTGAAGTGGTACTCTCCGCCCACAGTTTGCCCGCACGGGCTAAAATGATGCATACCGAATGCGACCTCAGCCCCGTGGCCTGTCTGGCGGAACCCATGCTGTTAATGAGCGTGCTGGATAATCTCTATTCCAATGCGGTGCACTATGGCAGTGAATCCGGTACCATTTACCTCCGCAGTTCGCAGGTTGGTTCCGTGCTACGTATTGAGGTGGCGAATACCGGGCAACCTATTCCTGCCACCGAACGGGAGATGATCTTTGAGCCTTTTTACCAGGGCAGTCTACAGCGTAAAGGTGCGGTCAAAGGCAGTGGCCTGGGGCTGAGCATCGCCCAGGATTGTATCCGCCGCATGCACGGCGAGCTGCGTCTGGTTGAGGACGATAAAACCGACGTCTGTTTCCGTATTGAATTGCCCGTCTTTCCCGAGAATGATTAAAAATGAAAGTGACTCTATTTCGTCGCCGTATTGGCGTAATTTTACTGCCGTTGCTGCTGGCAGGCTGCGTGCAAAATACGGTGACCAGCGCGATTAAACAACTTCATCAGCCGCAGGTGCCCGAGCAGCAGCTGGCGGATTACCTTTCTACCGACTGTATGGATATCTGGCACATTGAGGGGCGTGAAGCGGTCAACAACCCTTTATTCTGGCTGCGCGGCATGGACTGCGCCGAGCGGCTTTCGCCTGCCGAGGCGCGGGCGAAAGCCCGCCAGTGGCCGGCCGATACCTGGCAGGACACCTTTAAGCGCGGCATCCTGCTGGCCAACGCCAAAATCACGCCAACGGAGCGGCGGCGCTACATGTCTCAGCTTGATACGATGGCTGGCGAAGTGCCTGCGCAGGTGCGCCCGCTTTTCCAGGTGTGGCGGGATGGACAGTCCCTGTTGCTCGATCTTTCCGATGAGCGCACCCGCTACAGCAGGCTCCAGCAATCGGCGGATGGGGAGCTGGATACGCTGCGCGAGCAGCAACAGCGCCTGCGTAATCAGCTGGATCTGACCACCCGCAAACTTGAAAATTTGACGGATATCGAGCGACAGCTTTCCAGTCGTAAGCCGGCCAGCGGCTATCTGCCGGACGGCAGCCGGGGCGCTGAAAAAGCGGCTCCGGCTCCTGCGGCGCAGGGCGAGGCGGATGACGATATCACTAAGCCGGCGCCCGAAACGGATAGTGAAAAACCGAAGCAGGAGGCAAAACCATGACCCAACGCAAACCGGCCCGGCTGCTGCTTGTTGATGACGATCCCGGGCTGCTCAAACTCCTCGGCATGCGTCTGGTCAGCGAGGGCTATACCGTTTCGACGGCGGAAAGCGGCGCAGAAGGCCTGCGGTTGCTGAGCCGTGAAAAGATCGATCTGGTTATAAGCGATCTGCGCATGGATGAAATGGACGGCATGGCGCTGTTCGCGGAAATCCAGAAGATGCAGCCGGGAATGCCGGTCATCATTCTTACCGCACACGGTTCGATTCCGGACGCCGTTGCCGCCACGCAGCAGGGCGTGTTTAGCTTCCTGACCAAGCCGGTGGATAAAGACGCTTTGTATCAGGCTATCGACGATGCGCTGGTGCACACCATCGCCGCTGGCGATGATATGTGGCGTGAGGCGATAGTTACCCGCAGTCCGAATATGCTCCGTCTGCTGGAACAGGCGCGAATGGTCGCGCAGTCCGATGTCAGCGTGCTGATTAACGGCCAGAGCGGCACCGGGAAAGAGATTCTGGCCCAGGCGATCCACAACGCCAGCCCGCGTAGTAAAAACGCCTTTATCGCCATCAACTGCGGAGCGTTGCCGGAGCAGCTGCTGGAGTCGGAGCTGTTTGGTCACGCGCGCGGCGCATTTACCGGCGCGGTGAGCAGCCGGGAAGGGCTGTTCCAGGCTGCGGAAGGCGGCACGTTATTCCTTGACGAAATTGGCGATATGCCTATTCCCCTGCAGGTTAAGCTGCTGCGCGTTCTGCAGGAGCGTAAGGTGCGGCCGTTGGGCAGCAACCGCGACCTGGATATTAACGTGCGTATTATTTCCGCTACCCACCGCGATCTGCCAAAGGCTATGGAACGCGGCGAGTTTCGCGAAGACCTCTTTTACCGCCTCAACGTGGTGAATCTGAAGATCCCGGCGCTGCACGAGCGCGCGGAAGATATTCCGCTGCTGGCAAACCATTTGCTGCGCCAGTCAGCCGACCGCCACAAGCCTTTTGTGCGCAGTTTCTCCACGGACGCGATGAAGCGCTTAATGGCCGCCAGCTGGCCGGGCAACGTGCGCCAGCTGGTTAACGTTATTGAGCAGTGCGTGGCGCTGACCTCCGCCCCGGTTATCAGCGAAGCGCTGGTGGAGCAGGCGCTGGAAGGCGAAAACACCGTCCTGCCGACCTTTGCCGAAGCGCGTAATCAGTTCGAGCTCAACTACCTGCGCAAGCTGCTGCAAATCACCAAAGGCAACGTTACCCATGCGGCGCGCATGGCGGGACGTAACCGCACCGAATTCTACAAATTACTCTCGCGTCATGAACTCGATGCCAATGACTTTAAAGAGTAGTCTGTGGTAATTTGAGCAACCGATTACCATGCTTGCAGCACACATAACCTGTGCGGGAATGACAGAAAACTATGAAAAAAATTGATGCGATTATTAAACCGTTCAAACTGGATGATGTGCGCGAAGCGCTGGCGGAAGTTGGCATCACCGGCATGACGGTGACCGAAGTAAAAGGCTTCGGCCGCCAGAAAGGACATACCGAACTTTATCGCGGCGCCGAATATATGGTGGATTTTCTGCCGAAGGTAAAAATTGAAATTGTGGTGACCGACGATATCGTCGATACCTGCGTAGACACCATCATTCGTACCGCCCAGACGGGAAAAATCGGCGACGGCAAAATCTTTGTCTTTGACGTGGCGCGGGTGGTGCGTATTCGTACCGGCGAAGAAGACGACGCGGCGATTTGATTTAAAGCCCTCTTCCCGCAGGAGAGGGCTTAGCTGTTACATCACCTTATGCGGGCCAAAGCATTCGTAATGAATACGATCTTTTTCAACGCCCAGCTTCACCAGCTGTTCGGCGGTAAAACGCATAAAGTTCACCGGGCCGCACAGATAGAACTGCATATCCGGCGCGCTGATTTTTCCTTCGTGCGCAAGCAAATCCATTAACCCTTCGCTGTTGAATTTTGCCTGAGCGCGATCGCTTTCGTTCGGCGTCCGATACCAGACGTGGCTTGCAAAGCGCGGCAGCAGCTTACCTGTGTTATTTACCTCGTCGGCAAAGGCGTGCACTTCGCCGTGTTCTGCAGCGTGGAACCAGTTAACCTGCGCGGTATGGGCGTTTTTCGCCAGCGTATCGAGCATTGCCAGCATCGGCGTCTGGCCTACGCCCGCAGAAATCAGCGTCACCGGCGTTTGCGGCGCAACATCCATAAAGAAATCACCTGCCGGGGCCGCCAGATAGGCTACATCGCCCACCTTAGCGTGATTATGCAGCCAGCTGGAAACCTGACCTGAATCTTCGCGTTTTACCGCAATGCGATAGCTTTTCCCGTCCGGTTTACGGGTTAAAGAGTACTGACGAATTTCCTGATGCGGGAAACCTTCCGGCTTCAACCAAACGCCAAGGTACTGGCCGGGCTGATAATCGGCTACCGGCTGACCGTCCACCGGGGCGAATTCGAAGCTGGTTATCAGCGCGCTTCGCGGCTCTTTTGCCACAATGCGAAAAGCGCGAGTTCCTTCCCAGCCGCCGTCTTTCGCCTTGTTCGCCTGATAAATCTCCGATTCACGATTGATGAAAACCTCCGCCAGCACGCCGTAGGCTTTACCCCATGCGTTCAGCACCTCCTCGCCCGGACTAAACATCTCATCAAGAGTGGCTAACAGATGGCCACCAACGATGTTGTACTGCTCGGGTTTAATCTGGAAGCTGGTATGTTTCTGGGCAATTTTCTCAACCGCCGGCAGCAGAACCGCCAGATTCTCAATATTGGTGGCATAAGCGCAGATGGCGTTAAACAGCGCTTCTCGCTGGTCGCCATTGCGCTGGTTGCTCATGTTAAAGATCTCTTTCAGCTCGGGATTATGGCTGAACATGCGATCGTAGAAATGGGCGGTAAGTTTTGGGCCGGTGGCGGCGAGCAGGGGAATGGTTGATTTTACAACGGCGATGGTTTGCGCATCTAGCATGGTTGGCTCCTGAGAACAGCGTTTTTATATAAGTTGTATTTTAAATGCATCTTATAAAAACAGGCTTGTATTGTAAATGGTTATCGATGTTAACGACGTCGATCACAGAAAGTGAAAAACACGCATGTTGCTGATGAAGAAATATCCATCTAAACCGCGGGGAGCTTATGCCCTCAAACCCTTGCGCCACGCTTAGCCAATCGTTTGCGTAAAAACCTCTGTCAAGACCTATCACCCAATACCAATTCGGTTTACACTGTTGCCCGTCGCCCGAAAGGGCCCCCTCAAAGCAGTCCAAATTTTTACTGTTAGCTGAGTCAGGAGATGCGAATGTTAAAGCGTGAAATGAACATTGCCGATTATGATGCCCAACTGTGGCAGGCTATGGAGCAAGAAAAAGTACGTCAGGAAGAGCACATTGAACTGATCGCCTCCGAAAACTACACCAGCCCACGCGTTATGCAGGCGCAGGGTTCTCAGCTGACCAACAAGTACGCTGAAGGCTATCCGGGCAAGCGCTATTACGGCGGCTGCGAATATGTCGATGTGGTAGAGCAGCTGGCTATCGACCGCGCAAAAGAGCTGTTCGGCGCAGACTACGCTAACGTACAGCCGCACTCCGGCTCCCAGGCTAACTTCGCGGTATACACGACCTTACTGGAACCAGGCGATACCGTTCTGGGCATGAACCTGGCGCACGGCGGCCACCTGACTCACGGCTCCCCGGTAAACTTCTCCGGCAAGCTGTACAACATCGTTCCTTACGGTATCGATGAAACAGGCCATATCGATTACGCGGACCTGGAAAAGCAGGCAAAAGAGCATAAGCCGAAAATGATTATCGGTGGCTTCTCCGCTTATTCCGGCGTGGTTGACTGGGCAAAAATGCGTGAAATCGCAGACCAGGTCGGGGCTTACCTGTTTGTTGATATGGCTCACGTTGCCGGTCTTATCGCCGCAGATGTCTATCCGAACCCGGTTCCACATGCTCACGTCGTAACAACCACTACTCACAAAACGCTTGCAGGCCCGCGCGGCGGCTTAATCCTCGCGAAAGGCGGCAGCGAAGAGCTGTACAAAAAACTGAACTCTGCGGTATTCCCTGGCGCGCAGGGCGGCCCTCTGATGCACGTTATCGCGGGTAAAGCCGTTGCGCTGAAAGAAGCAATGGAGCCTGAGTTCAAAACCTATCAGCAGCAGGTTGCTAAAAACGCGAAAGCGATGGTTTCCGTTTTCCTCGAGCGCGGCTACAAAGTGGTGTCCGGCGGTACCGACAACCACCTGTTCCTGCTGGATCTGGTTGATAAAAATCTGACCGGTAAAGAAGCCGATGCGGCCCTCGGCCGTGCGAATATCACCGTCAACAAAAACAGCGTGCCAAACGATCCGAAAAGCCCGTTTGTGACTTCCGGTATTCGTATCGGTACGCCGGCTGTGACGCGCCGCGGCTTTAACGAAGCTGACGTTCGCGAGCTGGCGGGCTGGATGTGTGACGTGTTAGACAACATCAACGACGAAGCCGTGATTGAGCGCACCAAGCAAAAAGTGCTCGATATCTGCGCTCGTCTGCCTGTGTACGCATAAGGCAAAGCCAAATGAAAAAGGCCGCGAAAGCGGCCTTTTATTTTTCTGACAAAGAAGGGAAAAGCGTGGTTTTTCCTTCTTTGTGGTTATCAGCTGAAAATCAAAAATTGATTTTCTTGTTGTTTATTTAATGAAATATGCCCGCTTTGCGACCGGACATCAGTCTGAAAGGTCGCGAGCGCGGGCTTTTTTATGAAAAATCAGCGCTTATCGAGAGAAATACTGCCGGGACCCACAATGGCCAGCAGTAAAAAAGCAGCGGCAATGCTGACATTTTTGTAGAAGTTAATCATGTTCGGCACCACCGCGTCCCCGCTCATATTCCAGTAGTGGTGGCCAATGACCGCCGTCCCCAGCGTATAAAAGATAAAGATTATCGCCAGCGGGCGGGTAAAGAAGCCCAGCACGATAAGTATTGCGGCGACAACCTCCATCAGCACGGCGATAACGGCGGAGATCGTCGGCAACGGCGCGCCAACGGATGCCATATATTGCACGGTCCCGCTAAAGCCGGTCATTTTCGGCACGCCAAAAATAATAAACAAAAGCACCAGAGCGATTCGGGCGATCAGCAGCATAACAGGACGCGACTGACCGAAGTCGAAATAACGTAATGTATTCATAGTGGGCTCGATTGTGGGGAGGTTCAAAATAACCCTAATACACAACCCTGCAGCTTGCCTGGAAATAGCAGCTTAAATAAACCGCCTGCTTAGGCCCTCAATACTTCTTCCACATATAAATAGCCGATTCCCATTACCTGCTGCGCACGGGTTAAGCGCCCAAAATCTATCTGCGTGGCGTTCATTTTGAGCGAGTCGCCGTGATCGAACGGGTTAAAACCAATCTGTTTGTTGATGGTGGCAAGCCAGCCTTCCCCAAACCCGCAGCTTCTGCCGTAAAACCAAATCTGGTTGATATTCAGAATATTAAGAAAATTATACAGGCTCAGGCCGATGGCGTTTGCCGCGCTGTCTACCCAGCGGCGGACATGCTCGTTCCCTTCGTGCCAGGCATTAATAAGTTGTGTGGAAGTTAAGGATTCCGGGTTGAGCTTTGGTGAATCCGGCTGTGACTTAAGCCAGATCCGCGCCTGTTTTTTTAATGCCGTCAGCGATGCAACGGTTTCCAGACAGCCGTAACGCCCGCAGGCGCAGGCCATCCCGTCAGGGTTCACGATGGTGTGGCCGATTTGTCCGCTGCCGTACAGGCTGCCGCGATAGATCTGGCCATTAATCACGAATGAAGAACCAATGCCGTAATCAACGTTTATCACGCAAAAATCCTGCCTGTTCGCCGAATTTTGCCACTTTTCCGCCAGAGCCAGCATGACGCAGTCGTTGTCCACCATCACCCGAATTTTTAGTTTTTCTTCAAGCAGATACTTAAGCTCGATAGGTTCTTTCCACGGCGCCTGCGGCATGGTTTGCGACACGCCGGTAATCGGATCGACCTGCCCATGTATCGCCAGGGCAAGATTGATCCTGTAGCCGGGCCAGGCCTTGCGGTAGCGATGCCAGCATTTTTCAATTTCCGCCAGCAGCGCCTTCGGCGTCGGCGCTTCTATGCTGTGGCGCTCAAATTCCCCCTTCGGACTCAGGCAGGCGTTGGCCAGCTGGCACTCGATGCTGGTTGGGGTGATGTTCATGCACAGCGTCCAGTCCCCTTCCGGCGCAATGAGCCACGTGCCGCCGCTGCGCCCGCGTTGCGAATTATCCTCCTGCACGTTAAGTACCCGTTTCTCTGCCTCCAGTTCGCTGAGGATATTGCTTACCGCGGGGATGGAGATTTGCGTGAGTCGGGCGAGCGTGGACTTAGTGGTGCGCTTCTCCCGGTACAGGTGTTCCAGAATGACGCATTTGTTGTAGTGACGAATGTGCTGGTTGCTGATACAGGCTTTCATTTAACTAAACCTTGTTTACTTTTTAGCGTGATGATTGTGCAAAAATACCGCGTCCGTGTCCATTACACTGCCTGAAATCTTTATTTTTAGTATGTCTTGTTAATATTGAGGGCGACATGGAATCAGTAAAAGTTTGGCAAGAATCCGTAAACATTCCGACCTATCAAACCGGGCCGCAGGACGTTCATCCTATGTTTCTGGAGAATCGTGTCTATCAGGGTTCTTCAGGCACGGTTTACCCGTACGGCGTGACCGACACGCTTAGCGATGAAAAAATCATGAAAACCTGGCAGGCGGTCTGGCTTGAAAATGACTATGTGAAAGTCATGATCCTGCCCGAGCTGGGCGGTCGCGTTCATCGCGCCTGGGATAAGGTCAAGCAGCGTGATTTTGTTTATCACAACGATGTCATAAAGCCTGCTTTAGTGGGGCTGCTTGGTCCGTGGATCTCGGGCGGCATCGAATTTAACTGGCCGCAGCACCATCGTCCGACAACCTATATGCCGGTTGATTTCAGTATTGAAGAGTGTGAAGACGGGGCGAAAACCGTCTGGGTCGGGGAAACGGAGCCCATGCATGGCCTGCAGGTGATGACCGGCTTTACGCTCAGGCCGCAGCGCGCGGCGCTTGAAATCGGCAGCCGGGTTTACAACGGCAACACCACGCCGCGGCATTTCCTGTGGTGGGCTAATCCGGCGGTAAAAGGCGGCGACGGGCACCAGAGCGTGTTCCCGCCGGATGTCACGGCGGTCTTTGACCACGGCAAACGCGCCGTTTCAACGTTCCCCATTGCCACCGGCACCTATTACAAAGTGGATTACTCCGCGGGCGTGGATATCTCGCGCTACAAGAATGTCCCGGTTCCAACTTCCTATATGGCCGAGAAATCTGAGTATGACTTTGTCGGTGCATGGTGCCACGACGAGGACGGCGGTCTGCTGCACGTAGCCGATCACCATATCGCGCCGGGCAAAAAGCAGTGGAGCTGGGGATACAGCGAGTTCGGCCAGGCGTGGGATCGCAATCTGACCGATGAGAACGGTCCTTACATTGAACTAATGACCGGTATTTATGCCGATAACCAGCCTGATTTTACCTGGCTTGACGCTTTTGAAGAAAAGCGTTTTGTACAATATTTCCTGCCTTATCATTCGCTTGGCATGGTGCAGAACGCTTCCGAAGATGTGGTGATAAAACTTGAGCGCGGCGACGAGGGCATTGAATGGGGGATTTACGCTATCTCTCCGCTTGCCGGCCATCGTTTAACCGTCAGTGAAGCTGGTAATGAAAAGCTGCTGCTGGATGAAGCCGTAAACCTTACGCCCGGCCACGTTCTGCAAGGCACGCTCAAAGGCGTCACCGCTGGACGGCTGACCCTGACGCTCAGCGATAAACACAATAAAGACGTTATCAGCTACCGGGAACACCAGCCTGAAGAGGTCCCTTTGCCCGAGGTGGCGAAGGCGCCGTTGCGTGCAGCGGAGATCACCAGCGTAGACGAAGCGTGGTTTATCGGTCAGCACCTTGAGCAGTACCATCACGCCAGCCGCTCGCCCTTCGATTACTATCTGCGCGGCATCGAACTGGACCCGCTGGACTATCGCTGCAACCTGGCACTGGCCATGCTCGAATACAATCGGGCGGATTATATTCGCTGTCAGGCATATGCCACCCAGGCGTTAAAGCGCGCGCATCGTCTGAATAAAAATCCCCAGTGTGGCCAGGCGAGCCTGATTCGTGCCAGCGCCTTTGAGCGTCAGGAAAACGAGAAGGCGGCGGAAGAAGATTTCTGGCGCGCCACCTGGAGCGGCAATTCAAAAGCCGCTGCCTTTTACGGGCTGGCGCGGCTGAGCGCGCGTCGGGGACATTACGATGAGGGAATTGAGTTTTGCCGCCAGAGCCTGCGGGCGACGCCGGGCAACCAGGATGTCATTTGTCTGGAGAATCTGCTTCTTCAGCTCAGCGGTCAGAATGAACGGGCAGCCAAAGAGCGCGAGCAACATCTCAAAGCCTGGCCGCTAAACCCAACGCTCTGGTGGCTGAAGGCTCAGGGTGAGCGCAGCGAAGCGAGCTTTGCACAGTGGCGTGGACTGTGCGGCGGCCGCGACATTAACGCTTTGCTCACCGCAGGGCTGCTGCTCTCCTGGGGCATGAAAAAGCAGGCGCTTGAGGTGCTGGAAGCGCTGGATATTCAGCGTACGCTGCCGCTTTATCTGCATGCCAGCCTGTTGAGCAAATCAGAACGTGCGCCGTTAATTGCCCGTGCCCGCAACGTTTTCCCTGAGTTCGTGCGCTTCCCGAATACGCTTGATGAAGTAGCGGCGCTGGAAAAAATCGACGAGTGCTACTTCGCGCTTCATCTGCTCGCCTGTTTCCACTACAGCAAGCGCAGCTATGAAAAAGCGATTGCCCTCTGGCAGCGCTGCACTGAGATGCAGCCTGATTTTGCTGACGCCTGGCGTGGCCTTGCGATTCACGCCTGGAATAAGCAAAAGGATGCACGGCTGGCGGCGCGCTATCTCGATACGGCCTGCGCCCTGCAGCCGAATGATTCCCGTCTTATTTTCGAACGCGACCTGCTTGACAAGCTGACCGCCGTTGCCCCTGAAACACGCCTGGCGCGGCTGGAGGCAAACCTGATCTGCGCGCTTGGGCGTGATGATATGACGGCGGAATTAATTGGCCTGTGGCATCAGTGCGGCAAAACGGCCGAAGCGGCGAAGATCCTCGCAACCCGTAAATTTCATCCGTGGGAAGGGGGCGAAGGTAAGGTCACCGGGCAATTTATCCTCAATCATCTGCTGCGCGCCTGGGCGCTCATTGAGCGCCAGCAGCCGGAGCAGGCAGCAGAAGTGCTCAACGGGGCGCTTCACTACCCTGAAAACCTGAGCGAAGGTCGCCTGTCCGGGCAAACCGATAACGATATCTGGTTCTGGCTAGGCGTTTGCGCGCAGCAGCGCGGCCAGCAGGCGGAAGCCGAACGCTGTCTGCGTAAGGCCGCCCTGGGCGATCGCTCGATTAACGTTCACAGCTACTACAACGATCAGCCGGTGGGCTATCTCTTCTGGCAGGGTATGGCGCTGCGCCTGCTGGGTGAAAAAGAAGCCGCTGACCGGCTGTTTGCCGATATGCAGCAATGGGCTGAAAACATGATGCGTGCGGAGGTTGAGGCAGATTTCTTTGCCGTTTCCCAGCCTGATTTACTGGCGCTTTACGGCGATCTCCAGCAGCAGCACAAAGAGAAGTGCCTGCTGGTGAACGCGCTGGCCGCAGCGGGAAGGGGTGACGTTTCAGGCTATCGTGCGGCGTGTCAGTCTCTTGAAAAGCTTAACCCGGCATGGCCCGGCGCGCCGCTGATTCGTAGCACCTTTTCTTTCCTGCAGCACCTCGTTCACTGAACGCCGTTAACTGAAATGTATGAGCGGCAAGCGCGCCGCTCAATGTGAAATGTTTAAAATCTGTAAATACTTCGTTACCGGTCATGGCGTCAGGCGGGACCGGTAACGAAAACAGCAAAAATAATAAATAGTTACCCTACAGGAGACAGATATGTCCCGACTCACAACGAAATCGATTTTTGCATTGCTGATGCTTCTGAGCGCCTCGTCAGCGGGCCTTGCCGCCGGAAAAGACATCACTATTGGCGCCATCTATCTGGATACGCAGGGCTACTACGCAGGCGTACGCCAGGGCGTACAGGATGCGGCTAAATCGGCGGACGTAAAGGCGCAGCTCATCGAAACCAACGCGCAGGGCGATATTTCTAAAGAGAGCTCCTTTGTTGACACGCTCGTTGCCAGAAACGTTGACGCCATTATTCTTTCCGCGGTGTCAGAAAATGGCAGCAGCCGAACCGTACGCCGCGCAAGCGAAGCGGGCATTCCGGTTATTTGTTACAACACCTGCATTAATCAAAAGGGCGTGGAAAAATATATTTCCGCTTATTTAGTGGGCGATCCAGTGGAGTTTGGTAAAAAGCTGGGTAACGCCGCCGCCGATTATTTTATCGCCAATAAAATTACCGAACCTAAAATCGCCGTCATTAACTGTGAAGCCTTTGAAGTGTGCGTTCAGCGCCGTAAAGGCTTTGAGGAGGCGGTGAAAGCGCGCGTCCCGGGTATGCAAATTATTGCAAATCAGGAGGGCACCGTGCTCGATAAAGCGATTTCAGTCGGCGAGAAATTAATTGTCTCAAGCCAAAACCTGGACGCGATTATGGGCGAGTCAGGCGGAGCGACCCTCGGCGCAGTTAAAGCCGTACGTAATCAAAATAAGGTCGGGAAAATTGCCGTATTTGGCTCTGATATGACCACCGAAATTGCGCAGGAATTGCAGAATAACCAGGTGTTAAAAGCGGTCGTCGATATTTCCGGCAAGAAAATGGGCAATGCCGTTTTCGCCCAGACGATAAACGTGATTAATAAAAATCCTCCCAAAGAAAAAATTACCCAGGTGCCGGTCGATTTATACAGCAAAGCGGAAGACGGCAAACAGTGGCTCGCCACCCATATTGACGGTTTACCGTAGCGGTCACTTATCCATTGTTGAGGTTTGCAGTCATGACGATAAATCAAACCGGGCCGTTGCCCGTCGCGCAAATTATTGCCGGCCATAAGCGCTATCCTGGCGTGGTTGCAATGGATAACGTTAATTTCACCCTTCATAAAGGGGAGGTGAGGGCACTGCTGGGCAAGAACGGCGCCGGAAAATCAACGCTGATTCGTATGCTGACCGGCAGCGAAAGGCTGGACAGCGGCGAAGTGCTGCTCGGCGGCAAACGTCTGGAGGGCACAGACGCGTCGCTGACTCGTCAGGCCTCTTCCCTCGGCATAAGAGCCGTTTACCAGGAACTTAGCCTGGTGGATGGGTTAACGGTGGCGGAAAACCTTTGTCTGGGCAGCTGGCCGAGGCGCAACGGCGTTATCGACAACCAACGGATGACGCAGCAGGCGAAGCGTAGCCTGCAGGCGCTGGGCGTTGAGATAGACCCCGACACGCTGGTGGAAAGCCTCAGCCCCGCGCAGAAGCAGCTGGTGGAAATCGCCCGGGTCATGGAAGGCGAGCCCGGCGTGGTTATTCTGGATGAGCCGACCAGCTCCCTTGCGAATGCCGAAGTGGAGCTGGTTATCGAAGCCGTGCGGAAAATGTCCGCTTTGGGCATCGCGGTGATCTACGTTAGCCACCGCATGGAAGAAATACGGCGTATCGCCACTTCGGCGACCATCATGCGCGACGGGCAGGTCGCGGGCGATGTCTCTCTCGACAACACCTCAACCCAGCATATCGTCACGCTGATGCTCGGGCGCGAAACCCAACAGCATCCTCCCGTATCGATAGCCGCGGCGCGGGGTGAGCCGGTGCTTGAGGTGCGTGGCCTGAGAAGGATGCCGCAGCTTAGGGATATCTCCATGACGCTGCATCGCGGCGAGGTGCTGGGGATTGCCGGGCTGCTTGGCGCCGGGCGCAGCGAGCTCCTGAAATCTCTTATCGGGCTTGAGCCTTTTGAAGCCGGGGAAATAGTCATCAACGGCGATGCGGTTAAACGCCCCGATTATGAAGATATGCTGCAACGCGGCGTCGGCTACACGCCGGAAAACCGTAAAGAGGCCGGCATCATTCCTCTGCTCGGCGTGGATGAAAACACCGTTATCACCAATCGCCGCCGGGTGAGTGAAAAAGGCGTCCTGCAGTGGGGAAAAGTCCGTAGCCTCACTGAAGGGATCATGCGCCGTATGAGCGTGAAGGCCGCCAGCAGCGAAACGGCCATCGGCACGCTCTCGGGCGGCAATCAGCAAAAGGTGGTGATCGGGCGCTGGGTCTACGCCGAAAGCCAGATCCTGCTTCTGGACGAGCCTACGCGCGGCGTGGATATCGAAGCCAAGCAGCAGATTTACCGTATCGTTCGCGAGCTTGCGCAGGAGGGGAGGAGCGTGGTGTTCATTTCAAGCGAAGTGGAAGAGCTTCCCCTTGTCTGCGACCGAATTTTGCTGCTGCAACACGGCGCCTTCAGCAAAGAGTTTCAGTCTCCCGTCAGCGTGGACGAACTGATGTCCGCCCTTTTGTCCGTGCACTGATGAACCTACAGAGGAATTTCAAGATGTCAGCCTCGTCACTCACTCTGCCGCAAGGCAAAAGCGCAGCGCTGAAGCAGTTTGTCAGCCGCCATATTAACGTTATCGGTCTGCTGGTGGTGATCGCGATTCTCTATCTGGCGTTCTCTTTTAACGCGCCAGGCTTTATCTCTTTGAATAACCAAATGAACGTGCTGCGGGATGCGGCCACTATCGGGATTGCCGCTTGGGCGATGACGCTGATTATTATCTCCGGTGAAATTGATGTCAGCGTCGGGCCCATGGTGGCCTTTGTCTCCGTATGCCTGGCGTTTTTACTGCAGTTCCAGGTTCCGCTGGGGGTCGCCTGCCTGCTGGTGCTTTTACTCGGCGCGCTGCTGGGGACGCTGGCCGGCGTGCTGCGCGGCGTGTTCAACGTACCGAGCTTTGTTGCCACCCTCGGGCTGTGGAGCGCCCTGCGCGGGATGGGGCTGTTTATGACCAACGCGCTGCCGGTGCCCATTGATGAAAACCCCGTGCTGGACTGGTTTGGCGGGCAGGTTCTCGGCCTGCCGGTTTCAGCCGTCATCATGCTTGTGCTGTTTGCCCTGTTCGTTTTTATAAGCCGTAAAACGGCGTTTGGCCGCTCGGTGTTTGCTATCGGCGGGAACGCAACGGCGGCGCAGCTGTGCGGCATCAACGTTAAGCGCGTGCGCATCATGATCTTTACGCTCTCCGGCCTGCTGGCCGCGATTACGGGAATTTTGCTTGCCGCCCGGCTTGGGTCCGGCAACGCGGGGGCCGCAAACGGCCTGGAGTTCGACGTGATTGCCGCGGTGGTGGTCGGGGGCACGGCGCTGTCCGGCGGGCGAGGCTCTCTGCTGGGGACGCTGCTTGGCGTGCTGGTTATCACGCTTATCGGCAACGGCCTGGTGCTGCTGGGCATCAACTCCTTTTTCCAGCAGGTGGTGCGCGGCGTCATTATCGTGGTGGCGGTGCTGGCGAACATCCTGCTCACTCAGCGAAACAGTAAAGCAAAACGCTAATGCTATTCGGGCTTTCTGCCGTACCGGCGGGAACAACATTTTATCTTATGAAAGGCGAGGGAA
>NZ_RCAA01000019.1:64491-90282 GCF_003628475.1 Enterobacter sp. R1(2018)
GAAAACGATGCTGGCTGCTTATCTACCGGGCAACTCAACCGTCGAGCTGCGGGAGGTTGCCGTGCCAAAGCCGGGGATCAACCAGGTTTTGCTGAAAATGAAGTCGTCAGGTATTTGCGGGAGCGACGTGCATTACATTTATCACCAGCACCGGGGCACGGCCGCCGCGCCTGATAAGCCACTGTATCAGGGGTTTATCAACGGGCATGAACCTTGCGGACAGGTGGTGGCGACAGGCGAGGGCTGCCGGCACTTTACAGAAGGCGACAGGGTGCTGGTCTACCATATTTCCGGCTGCGGTTTTTGCGCCAACTGCCGTCGCGGATTTCCCATCTCCTGCACCGGCAAAGGCAAGGCTGCGTATGGCTGGCAGCGCGATGGCGGCCATGCGGAATACCTGCTGGCGGAAGAAAAAGATCTGATTCACCTGCCGGAAGCGCTCAGCTACGAAGACGGCGCTTTTATCAGCTGCGGCGTCGGCACGGCCTATGAAGGTATTTTGCGCGGCGAAGTTTCCGGCAGCGACAGCGTGCTGGTGGTCGGGCTTGGGCCGGTAGGCATGATGGCCATGATGCTGGCCCGCGGGCGCGGCGCGAAGCGCATTATCGGCGTCGATATGCTGCCGGACAGGCTGGCTACGGCAAAAAAACTTGGCGTAATGGATCACGGCTATCTGGCGACCACCGAAAGGCTGCCGGAACGGATTGCCGAGCTGACGCGCGGCGGCGCGGACGTGGCGCTTGATTGTTCAGGCAACGCCGCGGGGCGCCTGCTCGCCCTGCAATCCACGGCGGACTGGGGACGCGTGGTGTACATCGGCGAAACGGGAAAAGTTGAATTTGAGGTCAGCGCCGATTTAATGCATCACCAGCGCCGCATTATCGGCTCCTGGGTCACCAGCCTCTACCACATGGAAAAATGCGCCCGTGACCTGACGGACTGGAAGCTTTATCCGCACAGCGCTATTACCCACCGCTTCTCGCTGGAACAGGCCGGTGAAGCCTACGCGCTAATGGCGAGCGGCAAATGCGGAAAAGTCGTGATTAACTTCCCGGCGTGAAGAGGCGGCTCATGAACCTATTTACCTTACAGAACGAGCGCCTCAGGCTGCTGGTTTCCGACCAGGGCGGGACGATTGAAGGATTGTGGTGGCAGCCTGCAGGGCGCTCAATCCCTCTTCTGCGCCCCGGCAAGCAGAGCGGCGTTGCGGTGGAATCTTCCTGCTTTCCGCTGGTGCCCTTTGGCAATCGCGTGAGCGGCAATGCTTTTTCATTCGCGGGACATGATTATCAGCTCAGGCCCAACGTGGGATGGGATAGCCATTACCTGCACGGCGACGGCTGGTTAAACATCTGGCGGCGTGTGGCAGAAGAGCCCGATCGGCTGGTGCTGGAATATCAACACGCCGAGGGGCCGTATCGCTATACCGCTCAACAAACGTTTATGCTTTCTGAGGATGCGCTTGCGGTTTCACTAATGGTTATCAACAACGGGGAAGAGGCGCTGCCGTTCGGCCTTGGCTGGCATCCTTATTTTCCGCTAACCGGGCAAACGCGCGTTCGGGCAAAAGCCACGGGCTACTGGCGCGAACGGGAACAATGGCTGGCGGGAGAGTTTCAGCCTGCGCTGCCGGATGATCTCGACTTTAATCACGCAAACGCGCTGCCGCGCCGCTGGGTGAATAACGCGTTTGCCGGCTGGGACGGCAAGGCAAAGATCTCGTATCCGCAGGCAGAAGCCCGTTTATTGATGGAAACCGATCCTCCGGCGCCCTGTTACTTTATCTTTGTTTCCGACCCGCAGTTTGATGAAGGGTATGACTTTGATTTCTTCTGCCTGGAGCCGATGAGCCATGCGCCGGACGATCACCACCGTCCTGGCGGCGGCTTATTAACGACGCTTAAGAAGGGCGAAACGCTTAAACAGAGCATGAAGCTTAGCGTCGCGTCGGTATAGTGCTCTTGTGATACCTCGCCTTCCGGAGAGGTATCACTTTTTACTGAACAGCCTTAACTGTATTGCGTGCGCCCGCCACCGACTTATTCCCCTGGTTATTCATAAACTCAGTTTCCTGTTTTAACCGCGAAAAGAAGCTCTCACGCAAAAAGGGAACGAATATATGAAGAATGTTCAAAGCCAGTTACGCATGGGCTATGTCTGGACTATCTGTCTGGTGGCCGCCTGTGGCGGGCTACTGTTTGGTTATGACTGGGTGGTCATCGGCGGGGCGAAACCCTTTTATGAAGCTTATTTTTCAATTACCGATCCGGCCCAATCCGGCTGGGCGATGAGTTCCGCTCTGGTAGGCTGTGTGTTTGGCGCGCTGAGCTCCGGCTGGTGCGCGGATAAATTTGGTCGCAAAATGCCGCTAATGTTGGCGGCTGCGTTGTTTACCCTCTCAGCCTGGGGAACGGCGGTAGCCGCCAGTTTCGATATGTTTGTGGTCTGGCGTATCGTCGGCGGTCTGGGGATCGGGCTTGCTTCTGCGCTCAGCCCTTTGTATATCGCGGAGATAAGCCCTGCGGCCCAGCGTGGACGCTTCGTGGCGGTGAACCAGTTAACCATCGTTATCGGCGTGCTGGCGGCTCAGCTTATCAATCTGATGATAGCCGAGCCGGTAGCGAGTACGGCGACCATGCGGGACATCGCGCAGAGCTGGAACGGGCAGACGGGCTGGCGCTGGATGTTCGGCTCCGGCATCGTGCCGGCGGCGGCGTTTTTAATACTGATGTTTTTTGTTCCCGAGTCGCCACGCTGGCTGGCGCGTGCAGGCAAAAATGACCGCGCCCGTCAGATGCTGCTGCGCATCGGCAACGGGCACTATGCGGACGAAACGCTCAGCGAAATTCAGCAGTCGTTAAGCAAGGATAAGCAAAAAGTGGCCTGGAGCGCGCTATGGGAGCCACAGGTTCGCCCGATTGTCGTAATTGGCATGGTGCTGGCGGTCTTTCAGCAGTGGTGCGGCATCAACGTTATCTTTAACTACGCGCAGGAAATTTTTGCTTCCGCCGGGTTTGATATCAACAGCACGTTAAAATCGATTGTGGCGACGGGACTGATTAACCTTGTCTTTACGATTGCGGCGCTGCCGCTGGTCGACAGGATTGGCCGTCGTAAACTAATGCTGTTTGGTGCGGCGGGCCTGACGATAATTTATGCGCTGATCGGCGCGGCATACGGTCTGGGGATTATGGGGCTGCCGGTGCTGATTCTGGTGCTGGCCGCGATTGCCATTTACGCGCTTACGCTCGCGCCGGTCACCTGGGTGCTGCTGTCTGAAATTTTCCCGAACCGTGTTCGCGGTCTTGCGATGTCTTTAGGGACGCTTGCTCTGTGGGTGGCCTGCTTCCTGCTGACCTATACCTTCCCGTTGCTGAATGCAGGACTGGGCGCCGCGGGCAGCTTCCTGCTGTATGGCGCAATCTGCGCCGCCGGGTTTATCTATGTGCGCCGTTACGTGCCGGAAACCAAAGGCGTAACGCTTGAAGCGCTGGAAAAAAGGATGGCGCAGCAGCAGGGCCCAACGGCTGCATCGGCGTCTCGTCGCATTGTTTAGAGAGATTCGAAACAGCATTTATCAGGCCAGATAACCCTGATAAATGCATGTGTTATTAAGCTGTTAATGATAGCTTGCAAGCCGGGCGGCGCTCCGCCACACTAACGCCTCCAAAACGGGAGGGATCATGGTTTTGCATTCTACGCGCTGGCTGGCGCTCAGCTATTTTACCTACTTCTTCAGCTACGGGATTTTCCTGCCATTCTGGAGCGTGTGGCTGACCGGAATCGGCCTGCCGCCTGAGACCATCGGCCTGCTGTTGGGCTCAGGGTTAATCGCCCGTTTTCTCGGTAGCCTGCTTTTAGCGCCCCGCGTCACCGATCCTTCCCGCCTCGTTTTTGCGCTGCGGCTGCTTGCTTCGCTCACCCTGCTTTTTGCCATTGCTTTCTGGTTCGGACAAACCGCCACCTGGCTGCTGATCGTGATGGTCGGGTTTAACCTCTTTTTCTCCCCGCTCGTGCCGCTTACCGATGCGCTGGCCGGCACCTGGCAAAAACAAATCACCATGGATTACGGGCGCGTGCGCCTGTGGGGCTCGCTGGCGTTTGTGATCGGCTCGGCGATGACCGGCAAGCTGGTCAGCATCTTCAGCTACCAGGCGATTCTGGTGCTGCTAAGCATCGGCGTGGCCTCCATGCTCACCGGCATGATGCTGCGCCCATCGGTAATGCCGCAGGGGGCATCGCGGCAGAAAGAAGCCGCAGGCTGGCAGGCCTGGAAAAAGCTGGTGTTAAGCTCCTGGCGTTTCCTCGCCTGCGTCTCTTTACTACAGGGCGCGCACGCGGCCTACTACGGGTTCAGCGCGATTTACTGGCAGGGCGCGGGTTATTCCGCCTCGGTAGTGGGCTATCTATGGTCCCTTGGCGTGGTGGCGGAAATCGTTGTTTTCGCGCTTAGCAACAGGCTGTTCCGCCGCTGGAGCGCCCGCGACCTGCTGCTGCTTTCCGCAGGGGCGGGTATCCTTCGCTGGAGCCTGATGGCGTCGACCACCGACCTGCCGTGGCTACTCGCAGCGCAAATCCTGCATTGCGGAAGCTTCACCGTTTGCCACCTTGCGGCCATGCGTTACATTTCGGCGCGTCAGGGTAACGAAGTTATTCGGCTGCAGGCGGTCTATTCCGCGGTGGCGATGGGCGGCGGCATCGCCATCATGACGATGTTCTCCGGCTTCCTGTATCAGCATCTGCATGGCGGGGTGTTCTGGATTATGGCGCTGGTAGCCTTGCCCGCGCTCGTGCTGCGTCCACGAGTCGCGGCAAGGTCGGATTAGGACTCCAGAATTTCACGGATATGCTGCTGCAGTTGCTCCCCAAGCGGCAGCGTAGCGTGGATCAGCGGCGGCGAATACAGCGGCAGGCTGGTGGAGTAGGGCGTTACCACCAGCACGACTTCTTTCGGCGCGCCCTCTTTTTGAAAACCGTGCACCGTCAAATGTTTAATATTCAGCGGCAGCAAAGTGAGCTCCCGAAGCTGCTGTTCAATCTGCTGCTCCAGCTCGGCATTGTTCCCGGTCAGCAGTAGCACCTGCTTTTCCTGCAGATCGTTCTCCTGCATCAGCCAGGCGCCAAAAATCACCGCCACCAGACCCACCTCTTCGTCTGAGAAATGAACGCCGTATTCGGCCTCCAGCACGCCAAACGCCTCGCGCGTGGTGCGCATTAGCTTTGGATAGAGGCGGGTGATCTCTTCCGGCAGGCTGTTATCGATACCGATAGCAAACAGGCTGCGGTCGAGCGCCTGAGCAAGATGGATATACAGCTGGTCGCTCAGCCCCTGTTCATCGCTAAACGACATGCCCGCCAGCTCGTGAAAACGGGCGATCATCGCGGAGATGGAGGCGCGCAGCCGCAAATCCTGCTGATGGTTATCGCGGATCGGATCCGGCGTACGCAGCATTTGAAACAGCAGGGCAAGGAAAAGCTGTTCCTCTTCATGGGCCGGCTGCTTTACATGACGCGTCCAGTGGCGGGCGATAATCTGCGCGGCGAGGTACTCCGGGCGCAGTCGCGTCCACTGCCGCTGCGTTTCGCTAAACTCCGGTGTATTGCCGAGCTGATGCTGATGCAGGCAATACTGCAAAAACAGGCTCAGGAACTGGACGTCACGGCTGTCAAACTGGCGCTGCAGGCGGCGAGCGCAGAGGCTTACCAGCGCCTGCAGATTAGTCTCGTCATACAGCGCCTTGGTAATGGCCTGTTTTCTCAGCTGCTCTTTAAGCGCCGGGGAAAACTCGTGCTGTACAAAGTGCGGACACAGCCGCAGCGCCCTTCGCAGCCAGTGCAGCAGGCACAGTCGCTTATCGAGCGCGCAGCCATCAATGCGGTAGCTTCCGTCCGGCTCGGTTATCATCGTCAGCCGGTGATAACGCTGGATTTCGTCGCTCGTGTCGGCTATATCTTGCAGGGCTTTGTTACTGTCAACTCCATTAATCCTGCCCAGAATCTCTGGCGTTACCGTCTGTCCCGGCAGATAAAGCATCAAAAGCAGGTGGCAGCGTCGCTGCGGACTGGAGAGCACAGATGGTGGAGGGGAAAGCAGTGTCATCATCCGTAGGGTCCAGTTATGTTGATTAATGCTAAGAGTAGCTAAAGCTTTTGAGGCAGATCGCCGCATCTGCGGTTTTTAATCGCGTAATTTTGGCTGGCTCACAGAATTTTTAAATTGAGGGGAAAATGCGCGGGAAAACCTGTGGCAGAAAAGGGATTATCGTACTCATTACGGCGCTTTGGGCCCCCGTTGCGTTGGCTCACCCCCACAGCTTTATTACGCTTGTGACCACCGTAATGACGCAAAATGATCGCATGACCGGCCTGAAAATGCAGTGGACGATGGATGAAATCACTTCAGCGGATCTACTGTATGACGCCGGCGATGCAAAGCCTGGCTCGCCGATATGGAAGAAGCTTGCCGCTGAGGTTATGGCTAACGTACTGGGCCAGCATTACTTTACGGAAGTCTGGCATAACGGTGAAAAAGTGAAGTTTATTAATTTGCCCCCCGAATACTCTCTTGCGCGAGCCGGGCACCAGGCGGTGCTGACATTCATATTGCCGCTGGCCCATCCGCAGCCTTTAAAAGGGCAGACCTATACCTTTTCGACCTTCGACCCGACCTATTTTGTCGATATGAGCTATGACCAGCCGACAGACGCAAAGCTGCCGGCGGAGCTGGCGCAGGCCTGTAAAATCTCCGTTAAAACGCCGCAGCCAAACGAAGATACGCTGGCTTTTGCCCAGTCGCTGGATAAGGCGGATGCGCCGCCGGAAGATATGGAACTGGGTAAACAGTTTGCCCAGCAGGTGACCCTAAAATGTCAGTAGTTTTCTCTGCCGGAACGCGTCATCGCCGCTGGCTGCATATGTGGCCGCTGGCGCTTTTTCTGCTGCTGTCGATGGTCGCGTTATATGCCCTCTGGCAATACTGGCCGCAAATCCTTGTTAAAAGCGCCGCGTGGCAAAAATCCATTAACCAGCAGTTGAGCAGCCTGCTGCATCAGGTGGCGGAAAATCCCGCGCGGGCGGGATGGTCGCTGCTGTCGTTTAGCATTGTCTACGGCGTGCTGCACGCTCTGGGACCGGGACATGGCAAAGTCGTTATCACGACGTGGCTCGCTACGCATCCCTCGCAGCTGAAAAGCAGCCTGAAGCTAACGTTTGCCGCCTCGCTGCTGCAGGGGCTGGTGGCTATAGCGCTGGTGGTGGTCGTGCTGGGCATGCTGCAGCTGCCGTCGCGCCAGCTGCATATGAGCAGCTTCTGGCTGGAAAAGGGCAGCTATCTTTTAGTTGGCCTGTTAGGCGTGATGCTTGCTGCGCGTGCGCTGCGTAAGTTACGTAACCTGCTAAGCAGCCAGAAGAAATTTACCGCTTTTACGCCCTATCATCTTCATGATGCTAACTGCGGCTGCGGGCATCAGCATTTACCAAGCGAAGCGCAGCTAGCCGCCGGTGAAGACTGGCGCGCGCGGACGATGATCGTTTTATCGATGGGTATGCGCCCGTGCTCCGGCGCTATTATGGTGCTGCTGTTCAGTAAAGTGATTGGCGTATTTAGCTGGGGAATGCTGTCCGCGCTGGCGATGGCGGCCGGGACGTCGATAACCATTTCCGGCCTTGCGCTGCTGGTGCACAGCTTCCGCTCGTTTGCGGTTCGTTTAAGCAGTAAAAAAGCGCCGGGGCTATGGCAGCAGATAGGTTGGGCAACGCTTGCGCTGGCGGGGAGTTCGATTTTGATTCTTGCGGCGGTAGTGATGTGGCTGAGCGCTCAGCCGCTAGCGCGAGGAATACGGCCTTTTTGAATCTAAGGTGGATGGCGTTTGCGCTTATCCACCTTACAACACTTCAAACAATCCTAAGGCGGGTAAGCGTCAGCGCCGCCCGCCATGACAACTTAGCGCTTCAGCGCTTCGCTTAGCTCATCACGCATGGTAGCCAGCATCGCTTTTACAACGCGTGGGTTACCCGCAACGATGTTGCCGGTCAGCAGGTGGTTATGGCCACCGGTAAAATCGCAAACCAGGCTGCCGGATTCACGGGCGATCAGTTCGCCTGCGGCGAAATCCCACGGCTTCAGGCCAATCTCGAAGAAACCATCAACGCGACCGGCGGCAACGTAGGCCAGATCCAGCGCGGCGGAACCGGTGCGGCGGAAGTCTGCGCACTGCGTGAACAGCTTGCCAAGAATATTGATGTATGAAGTTGCGTGTTGTTTAGCTTTGAACGGGAAACCGGTCGCCAGGATGGTGCCGTCGAGATCGCGAGCGGTGCTGCCGCGCAGACGATAGCCGTTCAGCTGTGCGCCCTGGCCGCGAACGGCGGTGAACAGCTCGTTACGCATTGGGTCATAAACCACAGCGACTTCGGTGCGGCCTTTGACACGAACAGCGATAGAGACCGCGAAGTGCGGCAGGCGTTTGATAAAGTTAGAAGTGCCATCCAGTGGATCGATAACCCATTGCACATCCTGGTCCGTTCCCGCTAATTCGCCTGACTCTTCGGCGATAATGGTGTGTTGCGGGTAGGATTTACGAATAACTTCGATAATTAAACGCTCGGCGTCTTTATCAACGTTAGTCACAAAATCGTTGCTGCCTTTTTGGCTCGCTTCAACAGCGTCTGGGGTTTCGTAGTTTTTGGCAATTAAATTACCCGCCTTGCGCGCAGCGCGCACGGCGATGTTGAGCATCGGATGCATCGGTCTCTCTCACTGGATGTTAAAGAACGGAAAACGCGGCGGAGTATAGCAGAGCGTTCGGATTATGTCCCAGGGTTATGATAGGATATTGCGATATTCTTTTAAGGCTACGAATTAAGCATGCTCGATAACGTACGTATTGTGCTGGTTGAGACTTCCCACACCGGCAACATGGGCTCGGTGGCCCGTGCAATGAAAACAATGGGATTAACAAATCTGTGGCTGGTTAACCCGCTGGTAAAACCTGACTCCCAGGCTATCGCACTTGCCGCAGGCGCAAGCGACGTGATTGGCGACGCGAAAATTGTCGACACGCTGGACGAAGCCCTGGCGGGCTGCAGCCTGGTGGTCGGCACCAGCGCGCGTTCCCGTACGTTGCCCTGGCCGATGCTGGATCCGCGCGAATGCGGTCTGAAAAGCATTGCGGAAGCTAAGCACGCGCCGGTGGCGATTGTGTTTGGCCGTGAACGCGTAGGCCTTACTAATGAAGAGCTGCAGAAGTGCCATTACCACGTCGCGATCCAGGCTAACCCGGAATACAGCTCGCTGAACCTGGCGATGGCGGTACAGATCCTGGCCTACGAAGTGCGCATCGCCTGGCTTGCCGCTCAGGAACAGACAACTGTGGAAGCAGAGGAAGAAGAAACGCCGTATCCGCTGGTCGAAGATTTGGAGCGTTTCTACGGCCATCTTGAGCAGGTCATGCTCAATACCGGCTTTATTCGCGCCAGCCATCCCGGCCAGGTGATGAACAGAATTCGTCGTCTTTTCACCCGCGCTCGCCCGGAAAGTCAAGAGCTTAGCATTCTGCGCGGCATGCTTTCCTCTATTGAAAGCGACAGAAAATCGAGCAAATAATACTTGAGTAAATTGGTGGGTTAAATAGTTGACCAATTTACTCAGGAATGTCAGACTTGCGGCCTGCTATGTGGACAATCACATTTTTAGAAACCCCCGGTTCGAGGGGCTATTTGAGGTTAAGTAAGACATGAGACTGACATCAAAAGGACGCTACGCTGTGACCGCAATGCTCGACGTTGCGTTGAACTCCGAATCGGGCCCGGTGCCGTTGGCCGATATTTCCGAACGTCAGGGTATTTCACTCTCCTATCTGGAGCAGCTGTTCTCCCGCCTGCGCAAAAACGGCCTGGTTGCCAGCGTACGCGGTCCCGGCGGCGGCTATCTGTTAGGTAAAGATGCGGGCAGCATCGCGGTGGGCGAGGTCATCAGCGCGGTTGATGAATCCGTCGACGCGACCCGTTGTCAGGGCAAAGGCGGCTGCCAGGGCGGCGATAAGTGCCTGACCCACGCGTTATGGCGCGATCTGAGCGACCGTCTGACCGGCTTTTTGAATAACATCACCTTAGGTGAACTGGTAAATAACCAGGAAGTACTGGATGTGTCAGGCCGTCAGCAGAACGAAAACCATCGCACTACGCGTTCTCAGGACGCCATCGACGTTAAACTGCGCGCATAAGCAGATCGATTAAGTATACAGAAAGAATTTTAGAATCAGGCCCGGGTGCGCCACACCCGCACCCGGCTAGACTTTTTACGCCTGGTTCTTCGTATTGAAGTGATGTACGGAGCTTAAGAGCAATGAAATTACCGATTTATCTCGACTACTCCGCAACTACGCCGGTCGATCCGCGTGTTGCCGAGAAGATGATGCAGTTTTTGACGATGGACGGAACCTTCGGTAACCCGGCTTCTCGCTCCCACCGTTTCGGGTGGCAGGCTGAAGAGGCGGTTGATATCGCTCGTAACCAAATCGCTGACCTGGTGGGCGCTGACCCGCGTGAGATCGTCTTCACATCAGGCGCAACTGAATCTGATAACCTCGCTATTAAAGGTGCGGCCAACTTCTACCAGAAGAAAGGCAAGCACATCATTACCGTAAAAACCGAACATAAAGCCGTGCTTGATACCTGCCGCCAGCTTGAGCGCGAAGGTTTCGAGGTTACTTATCTGGCGCCTCAGAGCAACGGCATCGTTTCTCTGCAGCAGCTGGAAGCGGCACTGCGTGATGACACCATTCTGGTTTCCATCATGCACGTCAACAACGAAATCGGCGTGGTGCAGGATATCGCGGCAATCGGCGAAATGTGCCGTGCGCGTGGCATCATCTACCATGTGGATGCGACCCAGAGCGTGGGCAAGCTGCCTATCGATCTCAGCACCCTGAAAGTCGATTTGATGTCCTTCTCCGGCCATAAAATCTACGGTCCTAAAGGCATTGGCGCGCTGTACGTTCGTCGTAAGCCGCGTATTCGTATCGAAGCGCAGGTTCACGGTGGCGGCCACGAGCGCGGCATGCGTTCAGGCACTCTGCCTGTTCACCAGATCGTCGGCATGGGCGAAGCTTACCGCATCGCAAAAGAGGAGATGGCGTCCGAGATGGCCCGTCTGCGCACTTTGCGTAACCGTCTGTGGAACGGCGTGAAAGATATGGAAGAAGTGTATCTGAACGGCGATCTGGAACACGGCGCGCCGAATATCCTTAACGTGAGCTTTAACTACGTTGAAGGCGAGTCTCTGATCATGGCGCTGAAAGACCTCGCGGTTTCTTCCGGTTCCGCCTGTACCTCCGCAAGCCTTGAGCCGTCTTACGTGCTGCGTGCGCTGGGTATGAGTGATGAGCTTGCTCACAGCTCCATCCGTTTCTCTTTGGGTCGTTTTACCACTGAAGAAGAGATCGACTACACCATCGAGCTGGTACGTAAATCCATCGGCCGTCTGCGCGACCTTTCTCCGCTGTGGGAAATGTTCAAGCAGGGCGTGGATATCAATTCCATCGAATGGGCTCACCACTAATCGTTCGTTAAGAACGTCGGTTTCGGATTCAGGAGAAGTAAAAAATGGCTTACAGCGAAAAAGTAATAGATCACTACGAAAATCCACGCAACGTCGGTTCTTTTGATAACAGCGACGAGAGCGTAGGTTCCGGCATGGTGGGCGCACCGGCCTGTGGCGACGTGATGAAGCTGCAGATTAAGGTCAACAATGAAGGTATTATTGAAGACGCGCGCTTTAAAACCTACGGCTGCGGTTCAGCGATTGCTTCAAGCTCGCTGGTTACCGAGTGGGTGAAAGGGAAATCCCTGGACGAAGCGCAGGGGATCAAAAACACCGATATCGCAGACGAACTTGAACTGCCGCCGGTAAAAATTCACTGCTCAATCCTTGCGGAAGACGCTATCAAAGCGGCCATCGCGGATTACAAAAGCAAACGTGAAGCAAAATAAGTCTAAATAATTCGGGTTTGCAGCCAGGCGGCAAGCTCAGGACAAAATCTGCATAAGCAGTTTTGAACGTGGCTTGCAACGGCCCCGAAGGGGGCATCATCCTCAGGAGCTTACTTAGGTAAGTGACTGGGGTGAGCGCAGTCAATACCCCTGCAACTTGAAGTATGACGAGTTAAATATCTGATTGAGGTTGTTGTATGTCGATTACCCTTAGCGACAGCGCTGCCGCTCGTGTAAATGCCTTTTTAGCCAACCGTGGTAAAGGTTTTGGTTTACGTTTAGGCGTTCGCACCTCTGGCTGCTCTGGTATGGCTTATGTTCTGGAATTTGTTGATGAACCGATGGCAGAAGACACCGTGTTCGAAGACAAAGGCGTGAAAGTGGTCGTCGATGGTAAAAGCCTGCAATTTTTAGACGGCACCGTGCTCGACTTCGTCAAAGAAGGCCTTAACGAAGGGTTTAAGTTTACCAATCCGAACGTTAAAGATGAGTGCGGCTGCGGCGAAAGCTTCCACGTCTGATGTCAGCTCATACCCCATTACGGTGGGGTATGACGCTTTACCCTGTTAACCCCGAGTCTGTTATGGATTACTTTACCCTCTTTGGGTTACCGGTAGGCTTCACCGTCAACACCGAACTGCTGGCTACCCGTTACCAGGAGCTGCAGCGCCAGTTCCATCCCGATAAATACGCCAGCCGCCCTCAGGCGGAACAGCTGTTGGCGGTGCAACAATCTGCGACCATCAACCAGGCCTGGCAAACGCTGCGTCATCCTTTGCCGCGCGCCGAGTACATTCTCTCCCTCAACGGTTTTGATCTGGCTAACGAACAGCATACCGTGCGCGACACCGCGTTCCTGATGGAGCAGCTCGAACTGCGCGAAGAGCTTGATAATATCGAGCAGGCGAAAGATGCAGACCGTCTGGAAACCTTCGCGAAAAGCGTCGCTGCGATGGTTAAAAACCGCAGTGAGCAGATGGTACAGCAGCTGGATAATCAGGACTGGACGCAGGCCGCGGATACCGTGCGTAAACTGCGTTTTCTCGATAAACTGCGCAGCCAAATAGAACAACTCGAAGAAAAGCTGCTCGATTTTTAACTGGAAGCTCAAAATGGCGTTATTACAAATCAGTGAGCCCGGCCTGAGCGCCGCGCCGCACCAGCGTAAACTGGCCGCGGGCATCGACTTAGGTACCACCAACTCTCTGGTGGCAACCGTGCGCAGTGGGCAGGCCGAAACCCTGGCCGACCACGAAGGGCGCCATCTGTTACCTTCGGTCGTACACTACCAGCAAGACGGCCTGAACGTGGGCTGGGATGCGCGCGCTAAGGCAGCGCTCGACCCGGCAAACACGGTCAGTTCCGTAAAACGTCTGATGGGCCGCTCGCTGGCCGACATTCAGGCGCGCTATCCCCATCTTCCTTACGATCTTAAGGCAAGCGAAAACGGCCTGCCGATGATCGAAACCCCCGCGGGTTTACTCAACCCGGTGCGTATCTCCGCCGATATCCTTAAGGCCCTTTCTACGCGCGCCACAGAAGCGCTGGAAGGCGAGCTGGACGGCGTGGTGATCACCGTTCCTGCCTATTTCGACGACGCGCAGCGCCAGGGCACCAAAGACGCCGCGCGTCTGGCCGGCCTGCATGTGCTCCGTCTGCTGAATGAACCCACCGCTGCGGCAATTGCCTACGGTCTGGATTCCGGCAAAGAGGGCGTAATCGCCGTTTACGATCTGGGCGGCGGCACCTTCGATATTTCCATTCTGCGCTTAAGCCGCGGCGTGTTTGAAGTGCTGGCTACCGGCGGCGACTCCGCGCTCGGCGGCGATGACTTCGACCATCTGCTGGCCGACTGGCTGCGCGAGCAGGCAGGCGTTGCCGATCGCAGCGACGACCGCGTGCAGCGCCAACTGCTGGACGCGGCGATTGCCGCCAAAATCGCGCTGAGCGATGCCGAAAGCGCCACCGTTGAAGTTGCCGGCTGGACGGGCATCGTTACCCGCGAACAGTTCAACGAGCTGATTGCCGCGCTGGTAAAAAGAACCCTGTTGGCCTGTCGCCGCGCGCTGAAAGACGCAGCGGTGGAAGCCGAAGAGGTGCTGGAAGTGGTGATGGTTGGCGGTTCTACCCGCGTGCCGTTAGTCCGTGATCGCGTAGGCGAGTTCTTCGGCCGCACGCCTTTGACCTCCATCGACCCGGATAAAGTCGTCGCCATCGGCGCGGCGATTCAGGCCGATATTCTGGTGGGCAACAAGCCGGACAGCGAAATGCTGCTGCTTGACGTCATTCCGCTGTCGCTGGGTCTTGAAACCATGGGCGGCCTGGTTGAGAAAGTCATTCCGCGCAACACCACTATTCCGGTAGCGCGCGCCCAGGACTTTACGACCTTTAAAGACGGCCAGACCGCGATGTCCATTCAGGTCCTGCAGGGCGAGCGTGAGCTGGTGCAGGATTGCCGTTCGCTTGCGCGCTTTACGCTGCGCGGCATTCCGGCCATGCCTGCGGGCGGCGCGCATATCCGCGTGACGTTCCAGGTAGACGCGGATGGCCTGTTAAGCGTGACCGCCATGGAAAAATCCACCGGCGTGGAGGCTTCCATCCAGGTGAAACCGTCTTACGGCCTGAGCGACGGCGAAATCGCCAGCATGATTCAGGACTCTATGAGCTTTGCCGAGCATGACGTGAAAGCGCGCATGCTTGCAGAGCAAAAAGTCGACGCGGCCCGCGTGCTGGAAAGCCTGCAGGGCGCGTTGAGCTCGGACGCCGCGCTGTTAAGCGCCGCTGAGCGTGCGGACATTGACGAAGCGATGGCGAGTTTAAGCGCCGCCGCTGCCGGGAATGACACCGACGCAATTGAACAAGCCATTAAAAACGTAGACAAACAAACCCAGGAATTTGCCGCACGCCGTATGGATGAATCCATCCGTAAGGCGCTGAAAGGCCACTCCGTGGACGAGGTTTAACATGCCAAAGATTGTTTTTCTGCCTCATCAGGATCTGTGTCCGGATGGTGCAGTTTTGGAAGCGAATGCCGGTGAAACCATTCTTGACGTTGCGCTGCGCAACGGTATCGAGATCGAACACGCCTGCGAGAAATCCTGCGCCTGCACCACCTGCCACTGCGTCGTGCGTGAAGGCTTCGACTCCCTTGCTGAAAGCACGGAAGACGAAGACGATATGCTCGACAAAGCCTGGGGTCTGGAGCCTGAAAGCCGTCTGAGCTGTCAGGCGCGCGTTACCGACGAAGATCTGGTCGTCGAAATGCCGCGCTACACCATCAACCATGCGCGCGAGCACTAACGGGAGACGCTGATGGGACTGAAATGGAGCGATAGCCGCGAAATAGGTGAGGCGCTGTACGACAGCCGTCCGGATCTCGATCCGAAAACGGTGCGCTTTACCGATCTGCATCAGTGGATCTGCGAACTCGAAGAGTTTGATGACGATCCAAACGCATCCAATGAAAAAATTCTGGAAGCGATTCTGTTAGTCTGGTTAGATGAAGCAGAATAGTTGAACCAAGCGGGCTGCCTCAGGCGGCCCGTTTCATATTTAGCATGTGCTGAAAAAATATAAGGAAAACAAAATGTCAGAAGCCATGAAAATTACGCTTTCCACCGCGCCTGCCGATGCGCGCTGGGGCGAAAAAGCCGTCTACAGCATCAATGATGAGGGTATTACTCTGCATTTGACCGGCAAAGACGACCTGGGCTTAATCCAGCGCGCCGCGCGCAAAATCGACGGCCAGGGTCTGAAGCACGTGCAGCTGGCGGGCGAGGGCTGGGACGTCGAGAAAAGCTGGGCGTTCTGGCAGGGCTATCGTGCGCCAAAAGGCACGCGTAAAGTGGACTGGTCGCAGCTTGATGAAGCGCAGCAAAAAGAGCTTGATAACCGCCTGAAAATCATTGACTGGGTGCGCAATACCATCAACGCCCCGGCGGAAGAGCTGGGCCCGGAACAGCTGGCTTCCCGTGCGATTGACCTATTGTGCGACGTCGCCTGCGACCATGTAACCTATCGCATCACCAAAGGTGAAGATCTGCGGGAGCAGAATTACCTGGGCATCCATACCGTAGGCCGTGGCTCCGAGCGTGCCCCGGTTCTGCTGGCGCTGGATTACAACCCGACCGGCAACGCGGACGCGCCGGTATACGCCTGCCTGGTCGGTAAAGGCATCACCTTCGATTCCGGCGGCTACAGCCTGAAACAAAGCGCCTTTATGGATTCCATGAAGTCCGATATGGGCGGCGCGGCGACCATTACCGGCGCGCTGGCCTTTGCCATTACTCGCGGCCTGAACAAACGCGTGAAGCTTTACCTGTGCTGTGCGGATAACATGGTCAGCGGCAACGCTTTCAAGCTTGGCGACATCATCAAATACCGTAACGGCAAAACCGTCGAAGTAATGAATACCGATGCGGAAGGCCGCCTGGTGCTGGCCGATGGCCTGATCGACGCCAGCGCGCAAAAACCGGAGCTGATCATCGACTGCGCTACCTTAACGGGCGCGGCGAAAACGGCGCTGGGTAACGACTATCACGCGCTGTTCAGCTTTGACGACGCGCTGGTAGGCCGTCTGCTGGAAAGCGCCGCGCAGGAGAACGAACCGTTCTGGCGCCTGCCGCTGGCGGAGTTCCACCGTAATCAGCTGCCGTCTAATTTTGCGGAGCTGAATAATACCTCGAACCCTTCTTTCCCGGCGGGTGCGAGTACGGCGGCAGGTTTCCTGTCCCACTTCGTGGAAAACTATCACCAGGGCTGGCTGCACATTGACTGCTCTGCAACCTACCGTAAAGGCGCGGTAGAGCAGTGGTCGGCGGGCGCGACGGGCCTGGGCGTGCGCGCAATTGCTAATTTGTTGACCGGTAAGTAATTCGTTCTTCCTCCTCTCCTCAAAGGAGAGGAGGCAAAATCATTATCCTGGAACCACCATGTCAGAACCCAAAAATGAATTAGAAACCTTGCTGGAACAGGCGGCGACCGAGCCCGCTCATCGTCCGGCGTTTTTCCGCGTGCTGCTGGAGTCAACCGTTTGGGTGCCGGGAGAAGCGGCAGAAGGCGAGGCGATTGATGCAGACAGCGCGGTCGAGCTGCAGCACTGGGAAAAAGAAGACGGTACTTCCGTTATTCCTTTCTTCACCTCGCTGGATGCCTTACAGCAGGCAATTAGCCACGAGCAGGCCTTTGTCGCTATGCCGGTTCGTACCCTGTTTGAAATGACGCTGGGTGAGAGCTTATTCCTGAACGCTAAGCTGCCAACCGGCAAAGAGTTCACCCCGCGTGAAATCAGCCACCTGGTTAGCGCCGAAGGCGATCCGCTCAGCCAGCAGGAAGTGCTGGAAGGCGGCACGTCTTTGCTGTTGTCTGAAGTCGCCGAGCCGCCTGCGCAGATGGTGGACTCGCTAACGACGCTGTTTAAAAACCTGAAAACCGTTAAGCGCGCCTTTCTGTGCTCGATCAAAGAACAGGCTGATGAACAGCCGAACCTGTTGATTGGCATTGAGGCCGATGGCGACATTGAGGCGATTATTCGTCAGGCGGGAAGCGTGGCCACCGATACGCTGCCGGGCGATGAGCCCGTAGATATTTGCCAGGTAGCCGAAGGGGAGAAAGGCATCAGTCATTTTATGCTGGCGCACATTACCCCGTTTTATGAACGACGCTGGGGCAGCTTCCTGCGCGATTTTAAAGCCAACCGCATTATCTGATTCTTTCCCCTCTTCCGGCAGGAGGGCCAGGGTGAGAATAAATCAGGCGGTTGCCTGCAACAGCAGCAAATCAATCAGCATCACAAGATTTGATTCAAACGAGGTGATCCCGGCGGCTTCCGCCGCGTAGTGGATTGCCTCGTCGTACAGCGAAAAATGTACGTCCGCAAGTTCGGCCAGGCTGTTTGGCGACGCGCGGGTAAAAGCGACAATCGCCATGCCCACGTTCTGCGCAATTCTTGCCTTATCCAGCACCTGTTCGGTTTCGCCGCTACGTGAAATGGCAATGAAAACCTCATATTTTGACGCATTACTCAGGAAGATCCCCCGGCTGTCCCCGGGCCCTGAGATAAACGCCGTTTTTCCCAGTACCTGCAATTTTTTGGTCAGATATTCCGCGAACAAATAAGAAAACCCCGCGCCGTATAAAAAGAAGCTCTCTTTTTCACGCAGCAGCGTGGCGAACTGCGCCATCAGCTCCGGCGTAACCCAGCGGAAGGTCTGCTGATAGTTGGCAACAAACCGCTCGAACAAAACCGGCAGCGTGGCTGGCGGAAGAGCCAGGCTGATGCGCGATATGCGGCGTGTCGGAAAGCAGCTGCTTGCAGTGCCAGATAAATTCGCTGTAGCCGCTAAAACCCAGCTTCTGGCACAGGCGCATAATGGTGGCGCTGGAGACAAAGGTCGCCTGCGCCAGTTCGCGAACGGTGATATTGCCCACCAGCAGCGGATGAGCGGTAAGGTGCGATAGCACCCGGTATTCGGCGCGGGTTAGCGACTCCCCGCGCTCCAGCAGGCCGGCCAGCCGGTTATCCATTACTGCGCCGGTTCGATGGGTAAGTCAGCACGCGCGCCCCATTCGCTCCATGAGCCGTCATACAGCGAGACGTCGTTTAAGCCAAGGGTGGTTAATGCCAGCACAACCACGGCGGCGGTCACGCCGGAGCCACAGCTTGCAATCACCGGCTTGTCCAGGCTGACGCCCTGACGAGCAAAGATATCGCTCAGCTCGTCAGTGGTTTTCAGTTGCCCGTTTTCCACCAGATCGCCCCAGGGCACGTTTAACGCGCCGGGGATATGTCCGCGTTTCAGGCCGGGACGAGGTTCGTCCATTTCGGCGTTAAAACGTGCGGCAGGGCGCGCATCCACAATCTGAGCGGTGCCTTCATGGCTGACGAGCAGGACGTCCGTCAGACGTTTAATCACCGTCGGTTCGAAATCAACGTCAAAATCGCCGTCCTCAAGCTTAACGTCACCCTCCTGCAGCGGCAGTTCCTCACGCTGCCAGTCGGCCAGGCCGCCGGCGAGAATGGAGACGTTTTCGACGCCAAAACTGCGCAGCATCCACCACGCGCGCGGCGCAGAAAAGAGGTTGCCTTCATCATAAACAATCAGGTGCTTATCGCTGCATATGCCCAGCTCACGCATCGCGACGGCGAACGCTTCCGGGCGCGGCATCATATGCGGCAGGGGGCTGGTATGATCGGACAGGGCTTCGATATCGAAAAAAACGGCGCCGGGCAGATGGCCCGCCCGATATTCGCCGGGAACGTCACGATGCTCCTGGCCTGGAGGAGCCATGCGGGCATCAATAATCTGAATATCCGCATCAAAAATATGCTCTGCGAGCCAGTCGCCCGCGACGAAGAAAGAGGTGGACATGGTTGCCTCCGAATCGTTATTCACTGCTGGATTGTCGGTGTTTTTTGTTAAACCGACAAGTAACCATGTCCCGGGGCGCGAGGCGCCTCGAATTTATTGGAAAAAGACTATTTCACCGCCTCACCCTCCTTCCATGCCTGCTGCAGGCGCGGCCAGTAATCACGGTTGGCTTCGATCATATCATCGAGAATCGCTTTGGCATGCTGCATGGTCGGCACGGTGCGGTTGAGCGTGAAAGCCTGGAGGGCTTTTTCATAGCTGCCTTCAATGGTGGCTTCTACCAGCAGCTGTTCCGATGCAAGCTGCTGCATCAGCAAAGCCTGGTGGAAGAGAGGAACCGCGCCCATTCGTACCGGCTCCGGTCCTTGTGCGGTGATATAGGCCGGAACCTCGACCATCGCGTCATACGGCAGGTTGGCGATTGCGCCTTTATTTTCAACGATGACCAGATGGCGCTGGCGTAAATCGAAGGCCAGCGAGCAGGCGACGTCGACAATAAAGGCGCCGTGTACGCCAACGTGGAACGCGTCTGGCAGAATACCGGTTTTTTTATACTCCGCCGCCGCGGCAAACAGCTTCTTCTCACGGCCGTCCATCACTTCGTTAGCGCGGGTATAGTCCGGGTTCTGATGTTCCACGATATCGTCTGGCATCAGATAATACTGCAGATACGGGTTCGGCAGGTATTCCGGGAAATGATCCATAATCGGCTTGATGTGGCGCCAGGTTTTTACCCATGACGGATCGGAGTGCTGTGGATCGGTTTGCGCGGCGTCCTCCGTCAGCAGCCCAAATTTCGCGATGTGGCGGCGCAGCTCCGGCAGGCGATCTTCTCCGTCGACCAGCACGCGCGTAAACCAACCAAAGTGGTTCAGGCCGAAGTAATCCACCACCAGCCTGTGGCGATCAACGCCGAGAATAGCGCCCATGTTACGCATTGCCGCAACCGGCATATCGCAGATATTAAGGACGCGGGCATTTGGCCGCAGTCGCCGCACGCCTTCGGCAACGATGGCCGCCGGGTTGGAATAGTTTACGATCCACGCCTTTTGATGGGCATAGCGCTCGACTAAATCGCACAGCTCTACCATCGGTAAAATCGTGCGCAAACCGTACGCCAGCCCGCCCGGACCGCAGGTTTCCTGGCCGACTACGCCATGACGCAGGGGGATTTTTTCGTCCTGCTCGCGCATTTTATACTGCCCGACGCGCATCTGGGCAAAGACGAAATGGGCGCCGCTAAAGGCAACCTCGGGATCCGTGGTGACGGTAAATTTAATGTTCTGGCTATGGTCACGAATGACTTTCTCAACCACCGGGGCTATCACCGACTGGCGTTCGCCGTCGATATCGTAAAGGCGGATTTCGGCGAGCGGAAAATCCTCCAGGCAAACCATCAGGCTTTTAACAATGCCCGGCGTGTAAGTGCTGCCGCCGCCGGCAATAGACAGAATAAATGGGGGTTTAAACATCGTTGACTCCTTTAAAGAAACGTCTCTACCGCTTCGCGCATTTTTTTGACGTGCAGCCCGTAGACCACCCTGAACGTTATTGCCTTGCTTAATTACCCCTTTCGCGCCGGTCGATTTCAGGCGGGGCTCGTCGATTGCCGCAACATCGCGCACCGTCACCCGCAGGCGGGTGTAACAGTTATCGACCACTTCAATATTCGCCCGGCCGCCGAGCCCTTCGATAATGGCTGCGCCAAGGCCATCGTTGCTGCCTTTGGCCTGGTACTCTTGCTTGCTGTAGAGTTTGGTTTGCTGGTCCTCTTCTTCGCGGCCCGGCGTTTTCATATCGAAACGACGGATAAGGAAGCGGAAGACCACGAAGTAGACGGCGGACATGATGAGCCCGACCAGGATATACATCGGCCAGTTGGATTTTTCGGTGCCGAGCGGCAGGTTATAAAGAATGAAATCGATAATGCCGTTGGCGCCGATGGCGTGGACGCCCAGCAGATAAAACAGCATCATGCCGATACCCGTCAGCACCGCGTGCACCACGAACAGCAGCGGGGCGACGAACAGGAAGGAGAACTCCAGCGGCTCGGTTACCCCAACCAGCATCGAGGTCAGCGCCGCCGGAATAAGAATCGCTTTTGCCGCGGCTTTGCGCTCCGGTTTGGCCGTTATATACATGGCCAGCGCGGCGGCAGGCAGCCCGAACATTTTGCTGATGCCGCGCGCATCCCATACCACGGTGCTGCTGAGCTGATGAACGTCTGGACAGGCCATTTCCGCAAAGTAAATATTGCGCGCGCCCTGATAAACGCTGCCGCAAACGTCCGCGGTACCGCCCAGTTCGGTATACAGGAAGGGGGTATAGACCAGATGGTGCAGGCCGGTAGGCACCAGGATACGTTCCAGAAAACCGTAGACGGCGACGCCAAACGCGCCGGAGCCTTTGATCGCCAGCGCCATTGCGCTGATGCCCTGCTGGGCAAAGGGCCAGATTTCGCTCATCACTACGCCAAGCAGCATGGAAACCGGCAGCATGATTATCGCTACAAAGCAGTGGCCGGAGTAAATGGCCATGGCGCCAGAAAACTGCACGCCCGAATAGCGGTTATAGAGATAGCCTGCAAGCGCTCCCGTGAGGATGCCGGCGAATACGCCCATCTCCAGCACCTGCACGCCTAACACCATGCTTTGCCCGGCCGCGCGCATCTGGTCTGCCGCCGCCAGTTCGCCCTGAAGCTGCAGGGTTACGTTCATCGCATTAATGAAAACGATAAAGGTCACCAGGCCGATAAGTGCGGCATAGCCTTTATCCCTTGTGGCAAGGCCAACAGGGATCCCCACGGCGAACACCAGCGCGAGGTTCGCGAGTACGGAAACGGCTGATTTTGATATCAACACGCCGATATGCTGAACGGAAGGGTGGCCGAGGAAAGGCAGATATTCCGCGAGGTTACCATTGCCCAGTACGTTACCAAAGGCGATAAATAAGCCGACGATGGGTAAAATTAGCACCGGGCCGTAGAGGGATTTTCCGAAATTTTGTAGGGCATTTACGGCTCTTTTCATTTAGCTGTCTCTTATTATTACTTCGCTAAACACCGCGTGAGGGCTGCGGAACAGTGAAAAGGTAGCAAGGAAAGAGACGGCTGATCTATCTATCTGATTGTTTTAAAAACAAATGACTCAAAAGGTTACATGTAACCTTTCGGGCTGTGATCTTGCTTCCAGTTTGCAACGGACCGTTTTTGAAACCTTTGTCGATTCAGCGTTTCCGTTTGCGAGACTTGCCGCAGAGCTTTGCTTTCCTGCTTTCGCTTTTCTGGCCATTGCGCATAATACTTCCACTACGTTTTCGGTTAGCGGGCCTTATCGGCCAGGGATGAAAAGATGAAATCGGTACCTTTGCTTGGGCTGGCGGCAGCTTTGCTGGCGGCGCTGACGCTGGCAGGCTGTGATGATAATGACAAAACGCAGGCCGCCGCGCCCGCGCCGGCGGCGCAGGAGCAAGCCTCTACACCTACGCCTGCGGCGAAGCCCGATGCGGAGCAGCTTGCAAAACTGACTCAGCAATCAGTGGGTAAGCCCCTGAAGCTGCTGGACGCCTCTGAGGTGCAGCTGGACGGCGCCAGCGCGCTGGTGCTGACATTCTCCGTGCCGCTTAACCCTGAACAGGATTTTTCCCGCGTGGTGCATCTGGTGGATAAAACCAGCGGCAGGGTCGACGGTGCCTGGGAACTGTCGCAGGATCTGAAAGAACTTCGCCTGCGCCACCTCCAACCAAAGCGCAGTTTACTGCTAACCGTCGATCGGGAGCTGGCGGCGCTTAATAAAGCCACCTTCGATATCACTTTTGAAAAGCAGATAGATACGCGAGACGTTCAGCCGAGCGTCGGCTTCGCCAGCCGCGGTTCTTTGCTGCCGACAAAGGTGATTACCGGTCTGCCCGTGATGGCGCTGAACGTCGATAAGGTAGACGTAAATTTCTACCGTATTAAAAATGAATCTCTTGCTGCCTTCGTCAGCCAGTGGGAATACCGCAATTCAGTCTCTAACTGGGAATCGGATAACCTGCTCAAACTTGCCGATCTGGTCTATACCGGACGCTTCGATCTCGCTCCCGAGCGCAACACGCGCGAAAAGATCATGCTGCCGCTGGGGGACATTAAGCCTCTGCAACAGCCGGGCGTGTACCTTGCCATCATGAATGAGGCTGGCCATTACAGCTACAGCAACGCCGCTACGCTATTTACGCTAAGCGATATCGGGATATCGCTGCATCGCTATCACGATCGTCTGGATGTCTTTGCGCAAAGCCTTGAGAACGGCGCCGCGCAGTCGGCGGTAGATATCGTTTTGCTCAATGAAAAAGGCCAGACCGTGGCGCAGGCAAAAAGCGACGCCGACGGTCATGCGCTGCTTGAAAAAATTAATAAAGGCGTATTGCTGCTTGCCCGCAGCGGTGAGCAAACCACGCTGTTGGATCTTAACCGTCCGGCGCTGGATTTGGCCGAATTCGATATCGCCGGAGAAGAAGGCTACAGCAAGCAGTTCTTTATGTTTGGCCCGCGGGATCTTTACCGCCCTGGTGAAACGGTGATTCTGAATGCCCTGCTGCGCGACGGCGATGGCAAGCCGCTGCCGGCGCAGCCGGTAAAACTCGAGGTCGTTAAGCCAGACGGACAGGTTGTAAGAACGCAGGTATGGCAGCCTGTAAACGGCCTTTATCAATTCACTTACCCGCAAGGGAACGATGTTCAGACCGGTACCTGGCAGGTAAGAGTCAATATCGGCGATAACCAGCCGCGCATCTGGTCATTCAAAGTTGAAGATTTTATGCCGGAGCGTATGGCGCTCAATATTGCTTCAGCACCGCAGCCGGTGAGCCCTGATGCGGCGATAAGTTTCCAGCTCAGCGGCCGCTATCTGTATGGCGCGCCTGCGGCGGGCAACAATCTGCAGGGGCAGCTTTTCCTGCGCCCTTTACGTGAGGCCGTCGCGTCGCTGCCCGGCTTTCAGTTTGGCGATATTAACGAAGAAAACCTTTCCCGTAGCCTGGATGAAGTGCAGCTCCAGCTGGATGAACAGGGCAACGCCATCATCAGCGCCGATAGCCAGTGGAGCGATGTCCATTCCCCGCTGCGTCTTGTATTACAAGCCAGCCTGCTGGAGTCCGGCGGCCGCCCCGTTACTCGTCGCGCAGAGCAGGCAATCTGGCCTGCGGAAGCTTTGCCGGGTATTCGCCCGCAGTTTGCCAGTAAAGAGGTGTATGACTATCGCACGGACACCACGCGTACCCAGCCGATTGTCGATGAAGACAGCAATGCCGCTTTCGATGTGGTCTACGCCAATGCAAAAGGCGAAAAGCTTGCCGCTTCGGGTCTGGATGTACGCCTGATTCGCGAGCGCCGCGACTACTACTGGAACTGGGAAGAAGGGCAGGGCTGGCAGTCGCAGTATGACCAGAAAGATTTAGTCGAAGCGGAGCAGAAGCTGGATCTGGCCGCGGGAGAAACGGGCAAGGTTGCCTTCCCGGTCGAATGGGGATCTTACCGCCTTGAAGTGCGTGGGGCGGATAACGAAACCGTCAGCAGCGTGCGTTTCTGGGCGGGATACAGCTGGCAGGACAACAGCGACGGCACGGGGGCGGTTCGTCCGGATCGCGTCATGCTGAAAATTGACAAGCCGGGCTATAAGCCGGGCGACACCATCAGGCTGCATATCGCTGCGCCGGCGGCAGGTAAAGGTTATGCCATGGTGGAATCCAGCGACGGCCCGCTGTGGTGGCAAGAGATTGACGTGCCTGCCGCAGGCCTGGATATCGCTATTCCCGTCGACAAAAGCTGGCAGCGCCACGATCTCTATCTAAGCACGCTGGTGGTTCGTCCCGGCGATAAAAATCGTGCCGCTACGCCAAAACGCGCCGTCGGCATTTTGCATCTTCCGCTTGGGGATGAAGAACGTCGTCTCAACATTACGCTGGATGGCCCGGCGAAGATGCGGCCGAACCAGAACCTGACGCTGAAGGTGAAAGCCAGCGTGAAAAACGGCGAGACGCCAAAGCAAATTAACGTGCTGCTTTCGGCTGTTGATAGCGGCGTGTTGAATATCACCGACTATAAAACGCCCGATCCGTGGAACGCCTTCTTCGGCCGCAAGCGGTACGGCGCCGATCTCTACGATATCTACGGACAGGTGATTGAAGGGGAAGGGAAGCTTGCGGCCCTGCGCTTTGGCGGCGATGGGGACGAAGGCGATGAGTTAAGTCGGGGCGGTAAAAAGCCGGTTAACCACGTCACTATCATTGCTCAACAGGCTCAGCCGGCGCAGCTAAACGAGAAGGGTGAAGGGACGGTGACGTTGCCCATCGGCGATTTCAACGGCGAGCTGCGCGTCATGGCCCAGGCGTGGACAGAGGATCGTTTTGGCAGCGGCGAAGGCAAAACGATCGTGGCGGCGCCGCTGGTCAC
>NZ_RCAA01000019.1:90349-101491 GCF_003628475.1 Enterobacter sp. R1(2018)
CCGCCTCGCGCTGGATTTGACCAACCTGACCGACCAGCCGCAGCAGCTGTCCGTTAATCTGCAAACCAGCGGCCTGATCTCCCTTGACGGCCCATCCTCGTTGCCGGTGAAACTTGCTCCGGGCGCGCGTTCAACGTTATTTATTCCCGTGCGGGCACAGGAAGGGTTTGGTGACGGCGAACTGAGAACGGAAATCGCAGGGCTTAACCTGCCGGGCGAAACCTTTGCTCCGCAGATCAAAAATTGGAAACTAGGCGTGCGTCCCGCCTTCCCGGCGCAAACGGTCAATAGCGGCGCGGTGCTTGCGCCGGGTGAAGCCTGGACAATTTCTGCGGAGCATCTTTCCGGGCTGGCGCCGAAAACGCTTACAGGCCAGCTGTTGCTCAGCGGGCGTCCACCGCTGAACCTTGCTCGCTATATTCGGGAGCTGAAAGCTTATCCCTACGGCTGTCTTGAACAGACGACAAGCGGTCTTTTCCCTTCGCTCTATACCAATCAGGCCCAGCTTACGGCGTTAGGCATTACCGGTACCAGCGATGAGCAGCGTCGGGCGGCAATCGATCTGGGCATTTCGCGCCTGTTGGATATGCAGCGCGAAAACGGCGGTTTCGGCCTGTGGGACAAAGAAGGTCCGGAGGAATACTGGCTTACCGCCTATGTTACCGACTTCCTGGTACGTGCCAGCGAGCAGGGCTACAGCGTCAATACCCAGGCGCTTAATAATGCTAACCAGCGCCTGCTGCGCTATCTGCAGGATCCCGGCCTGATCGCCCTGCGCTACAGCGACGATGCGCCCGCCAGTAAGTTTGCCGTTCAGGCCTACGCCGGGCTGGTGCTGGCACGCCAGCAAAAAGCTCCGCTGGGCGCGCTGCGTGAGCTGTGGCAACGCCATGAAACCGCTAAGGCTGGCTTACCTTTAGTGCAGCTGGGCGTGGCGTTGAAACTGATGGGCGACGCGCCGCGCAGCCAGGAAGCGCTTGCGCTTGGCCTGCGAACCAAACGCAGCGACGAACGCATCTGGATGGCCGACTACGGCAGCGAACTGCGCGACGAAGCGTTGATGCTAAGCACGCTTGCCGAAAATAACCTCCTGCCGGAACAGCAAAATCAGCTGTTGCTCGAACTTTCTGACCTGGCCTACAGCCAGCGCTGGCTTTCCACGCAGGAGAGCAACGCCCTTTTCCTCGCCGGGCGCAGCTGGCAAACGTCGAAAGGCGACTGGCAGGCGCAGACCTCATTTAACTTGGAGCCTTTAAAGGGTGACCGGAGCGTCACCCGTAACCTTTCGGGCGACCAGCTGTCCGCGTTACGGGTGACGAACACCGGTACGTCAAACCTCTATCTGCGTCTCGACAGCGCAGGCTACCCGCAGCAGGCGCCTGTGCCGTATAGCAATGTGCTGCATATCGAGCGTCATTTCCTGGACGCCAAAGGCAACAGTAAACCCGTCTCCGCGCTAAAAAGCGGTGAGCTGGTGATGGTCTGGCTTGACGTCTGGGCGGATAAAAATGTCCCGGACGCGCTGGTGGTGGATCTCCTGCCTGCGGGACTGGAGCTGGAAAACCAGAATCTTTCCGACAGCAGCGCAAGCCTTGAGGAAAGCAGCAGCGAAGTGCAGGGGCTGCTGAATCAGATGCAGCAGGCGGATATTCAACATCTGGAATTCCGCGACGATCGCTTCGTTGCCGCGCTGCCGTTAAGCGAAGGGCAACATGCGACGCTGGTTTATCTTGCCCGTGCGGTCACGCCCGGCAGCTACACCGTGCCGGTTCCGCAGGTTGAGTCGATGTATATCCCTCAGTGGAGAGCGAACGGTGTCGGCGCTGGCGTTCTTACGATTTCGCCGTAAGCCGGTGATGAAGTGAGTAAACGAATACGCTGGCGGCACCGCTACCTTTTTGCGGCGGTGCCGGTGCTGTTGGCGCTCGGTTTGTGGCTGGCCGACAAGCTTTGGCCGCTTCCCCTGAGCGAAGCACATCCTGCCCGAATCGTGGTGGCCGCAGACGGCACGCCGCTGTGGCGATTTGCCGATGAAAACGGCGTCTGGCGCTATCCGGTAACCATCGAAGAAGTTTCGCCGCGCTATCTCGAAGCGCTGATCAACTATGAGGATCGTCTCTTCTGGAAGCATCCGGGGATCAATCCCTTCGCCATTCTTCGCGCCGCCTGGCAGGATCTCAGCAGCGGCGAGGTGATCTCGGGGGGCAGCACGCTTACCATGCAGGTTGCCCGTCTTCTCGATCCCCATCCGCGTACTTTTGGCGGTAAGGTGCGCCAGATCTGGCGGGCCGCGCAGCTTGAGTGGCATCTTTCCAAAAAGCAGATCCTTACGCTCTACCTCAACAGAGCGCCTTTCGGCGGTACGCTGCAGGGGGTGGGAGCGGCCAGCTGGGCCTATTTGGGCAAATCCCCCGCGCAGCTGAGCTATTCCGAGGCGGCGTTGCTGGCCGTGCTGCCGCAGGCGCCGAGCCGCCTGCGTCCGGATCGCTGGCCGCAACGGGCAGAAATCGCACGTAATAAGGTGTTGCGCCGTATGGCCGAACAGGGCGTCTGGGCGACTCAGCAGGTCAGCGAGTCGCTGGAGGAGCCCGTATGGCTGGCTCCCCGCCAGATGCCGCAGCTCGCGCCCTTATTTTCACGCTACGTCGCCAGCCGCACGCGCGCGCACAAGATCCCGACAACCCTTGATGCGTCCATTCAGCGGCAGCTTGAAGACATGGCAATGAGCTGGAAAGGCCAACTGCCGCCTCGCTCTTCGCTGGCCCTGCTGGTCGTTGACCATACGACAATGGAAGTGCGCGGCTGGGTGGGATCGCCGGATATCAACGACGAAAGCCGTTTCGGGCATGTTGATATGGTTACGGCAATCCGCTCGCCCGGCTCGGTATTGAAGCCTTTTATCTATGGCATGGCGCTGGATGACGGCCTGATTCATCCCTCATCGCTCTTACAGGATGTACCACGGCGCTTTGGCGATTATCGGCCGGGTAATTTCGACACGGGTTTTCATGGTCCGGTAAGTATGAGCGAGGCGCTGGTACGCTCGCTTAATTTACCGGCGGTACAGGTGCTGGAGGCCTACGGGCCAAAACGCTTTGCTGCGCAGTTGCGCAACGTTGGTCTGGATTTACGTTTCCCGACCGGTAGTGAACCTAATTTGTCATTAATTCTCGGCGGCGGCGGAGCGCGTCTCGATCGGTTGGTGGCAGCCTACAGCGCTTTTGCTCGTCACGGACGAGCGGCGCAGCTGCGTATTCAGCCCGGCGAACCGCTGACAGAAAGGCCGTTGCTTTCACCGGGCGCGGCATGGATTATCCGCCGTATCCTTGCCGGAGAAGCTTTACCCCAGCCGGACGCCTCTTTGCCTGCCGTGGTGCCGCTGGCCTGGAAAACCGGCACCAGCTATGGCTACCGCGATGCCTGGGCAATCGGCATTAACTCTCGCTATCTGATAGGCGTCTGGACTGGACGGCCGGACAGCACGCCTGTCGCCGGCCAGTTTGGCCTGGGCAGCGCGGTACCGCTGCTCAACCAGGTTAATAACCTTTTGCAGGCGAACGCCGGCGTTCAGCAGGCTCGTTTGCCGACCGATCCACGTCCACCGTCGGTATCTGCGGGCGAGATTTGCTGGCCGGGCGGGCAGTATCTACCGCCGGGCGACAGCAACTGCAGGCGCAGATTATCCAGTTGGCTGCTGGATAAGAGCGAACCGCCGACGTTACAGGCGCCGGGGCAGGAGAGCGTGCAGGGGATCAGGCAGATAATCTGGCAGGATAAAGCGGGGGCCCGCGTGGCGGCAGATTGCCCTGACGCCAGAGAGCAGAACGTTGAATTGTGGCCACTGCCTCTGGAGCCCTGGCTGCCCGTAGCGGAGCGAAGGTCGACGCGTTTGCCGCCGGCATCGGACACATGCCCGCCGATGCAGAAAAATGAGGTTACGCCTCTATTGTTATTAGGCGTGCGTGAAGGGACGATTTTAAAACGCTTGCCCGGACAAACGCAGCTACCTCTACGTTTAACGAGCCAGGGCGGGCAAGGGGAGCGATGGTGGTTTTTGAACGGCAATCCCCTTCCCGGAAACGGCGCGGGAACGGCGCTTACGCTGGATAAGCCCGGAGCTTATCAGATATTGGTACTGGATGAGGCGGGCCAGCTTGCCGCCGCGAATTTCTCTCTTCAGTGAGGAAAAACGTATTTTTTTCATGCCTGCGGACAAAGTGTTGCTGAAATTACTCTTATTTTAAAAAAATGTTATCTCCGTCCATAGGCAACGAGAGACTTGCTCATTATAATCGGCGCCAATTCATAACCGGCTGGCCGGTCAAACAGAACAAACACAGAGGTAATCATGGCTATTGAACGTACTTTTTCCATCATCAAACCAAACGCGGTGGCAAAAAACGTTATTGGTAACATTTATGCTCGTTTTGAAGCAGCAGGGTTTAAAATCGTCGGCGCGAAAATGCTGCACCTGACTAAAGAACAGGCGCAGGGTTTCTATGCTGAGCACGAAGGCCGCCCATTCTTTGACGGTCTGGTGGAGTTCATGACCTCCGGCCCGATCGTAGTGAGCGTGCTGGAAGGCGAAAACGCGGTACAGCGTCATCGCGATCTGCTGGGCGCCACTAACCCGGACAACGCGCTGGCAGGCACTCTGCGTGCGGATTACGCCGACAGCTTTACCGAGAACGGCACCCACGGTTCCGACTCTGTAGAATCAGCAGCGCGTGAAATCGCCTACTTCTTCGCAGAAGGCGAAGTGTGCCCACGCACTCGTTAATGCGCGTTCACTGTTAAGCGACCGTTACATTTTATTTGGCTTCGGCCGCTTTCAGTCATGGCATACCTGCCATAGAATTTGTACAATGTTGCGCCCCGGATGAGTCCGCTCTCCGGGGCGCATCTTTTTAACCCACCTGGGGCCGTAACGTGTAACAACGAGGCCGGAAAAAATTATGTCTGAGCAAATTGTCACCTCCGAGACGCCAGTAGCCGTTGTGTCTGGTAAATCTGAAAAAATTAACCTGTTGGATCTCAACCGTCAGCAGCTGCGCGAGTTTTTCGCCGCTATGGGGGAAAAACCCTTCCGCGCCGATCAGGTCATGAAATGGATGTATCACTACTGCAGTGATGATTTCGATGAGATGACCGATATCAACAAAGTTCTGCGCAACAAGCTGAAAGAAGTCGCGGAAATTCGTGCGCCGGAGGTTGCGGAAGAGCAGCGTTCTGCGGACGGCACCATTAAATGGGCGATTAAGATTGCCGATCAGCTTGTGGAAACCGTGTATATCCCGGAAGAGGACCGCGCCACGCTGTGCGTCTCATCCCAGGTTGGCTGTGCGCTGGAGTGTAAATTCTGCTCAACTGCGCAGCAGGGTTTTAACCGCAACCTGCGCGTGTCGGAAATTATCGGCCAGGTCTGGCGTGCCGCGAAAATTATCGGCGCGCAGAAGAAAACCGGCGTGCGTCCTATCACCAACGTGGTGATGATGGGCATGGGCGAGCCGCTGCTGAACCTCAATAACGTGGTTCCGGCCATGGAAATCATGCTCGACGATTTCGGTTTCGGGCTGTCCAAACGTCGCGTTACGCTGTCCACCTCAGGCGTTGTGCCGGCGCTGGATAAGCTGGGCGATATGATTGACGTAGCGCTGGCGATTTCGCTGCACGCGCCGACCGACGACATTCGCGACGAGATCATGCCGATCAACAAGAAGTACAACATCGAAACCTTCCTCGCCGCCGTGCGTCGCTATCTGGAGAAATCCAACGCTAATCAGGGACGCGTAACGGTCGAATACGTTCTGTTGGATCACGTCAACGACGGCACCGAGCATGCGCACCAGCTGGCGGAGTGTCTGAAAGATACGCCATGCAAAATCAACCTGATTCCATGGAACCCGTTCCCGGGTGCGCCATATGGCCGCAGCTCCAATAGCCGTATCGACCGTTTCTCTAAGGTATTAATGAGTTACGGCTTTACTACTATCGTGCGTAAAACCCGCGGCGATGATATCGATGCCGCGTGCGGCCAGCTGGCGGGCGAAGTTATCGACCGCACCAAGCGTACGCTGCGTAAGCGTATGCAGGGTGAACCTATCGCCTTAAAAGCAGTCTGATAAGCAGTTTTGTGCGCTAAAACAGAGACGACTCTTCTGCGTTTAGCGTAAAAAGGCGCCAAATCATCGCTAACTGTAAATTTGGCGCCTTATACGTTAAACCGGTTAATAATTACGGTGCGTTTCTTTGCGCTTTAAGGCAGTATGTAGCCGCACAACAACAGTTTAGCCGTAGGGTATGTGGGCAAGCATTAAGCAGGGTTAACCAACAGCATTTAAAAATGCGGTCTATGGTTAACTTAGCCGGCCGGAAGAGCTGCCCGTCGCACGGTGTGGTTACGTGATTTGCGTAATACGGGCTGGATGTTTTTGCTGAAGGTTAGCCTTCTGGTGTCAGATTAGTTTCGCGGTACGGGTGAGCGTGGCGTAGCGGAAATGTTGCGATACAAAGCTCGTGCCTATTCCTTAATGAACAGTACCAGCAGTTGTAGCTAATGAATACTGAAGCCACTCAAGAAACAAATGCAGCACAAACTACAGGCGTTCGTTTGCGCAACGCGCGTGAACAACTCGGTCTTAGCCAACAAGCCGTGGCAGAACGGTTATGCCTGAAGGTTTCTACCGTTCGGGATATTGAAGACGACAAGGCTCCTGCCGAGCTGGCGTCGACTTTCCTGCGTGGTTACATCCGCTCGTATGCGCGTCTGGTGCATATTCCTGAAGAAGAGCTGTTGCCGATGATGGAGAAGCAAGCTCCGGTCAGGGCGGCGAAAGTGGCTCCGATGCAGAGTTTTTCATTAGGCAAGCGCCGCAAAAAACGCGACGGCTGGTTAATGAGCTTCACCTGGCTGATTCTGTTCGTTGTGGTGGGTTTGACCGGCGCCTGGTGGTGGCAAAACCATAAAGCGCAGCAGGAAGAGATTTCTACCATGGCAGATCAATCCTCTGCGGAGCTGTCCGCGGGCAATACGGCGCAGTCGGTGCCGTTAAATACCGGTGCTGATACCTCCTCAGCGCCGGACGCCGCGACCCAGCCTGCGCCCGTTCAGGAAGATCCTCAGTCACCACCGGCAGATGTCACTGCACAAACCAATCCGCAAAACGCGCCTGCGAATAATCCAGCGGTAGTCTCGCCATCCCAGGCACCGATTGATAACGCACAGAACACGACTTCTCCTGCGCCGGTGCCAGGCGCAGGCGCTGCGGCGTCTTTGCCAACTGACCAGGCCGGCGTGTCTGCGCCTGCCGCAGATGCTAACGCGCTGGTGATGAATTTCAACGCCGACTGCTGGCTGGAAGTGACGGATGCCACGGGCAAAAAGCTCTTCAGCGGCCTGCAGCGTAAAGACGGTAATTTGAATTTGGCCGGCCAGGCGCCGTATAAGCTTAAAATCGGCGCTCCGGCAGCAGTACAGATTCAGTTCCAGGGTAAACCTGTCGATCTGAGTCGCTTTATCAGAACTAACCAGGTTGCCCGTCTGACCGTGAGTGCGGAATAATCGCTTCCGGCGAGACGTGTACTTGTGGAGACTTGTAATGCATAACGAAGCCCCGATTCAGCGTAGAAAATCTAAACGCATTTATGTCGGGAATGTGCCTATCGGCGATGGAGCTCCTATCGCCGTCCAGTCCATGACCAACACCCGTACCACGGATGTGGAAGCCACGGTCAATCAGATTAAAGCCTTAGAAAGAGTCGGTGCCGATATCGTTCGCGTATCGGTGCCTACCATGGACGCTGCAGAAGCGTTCAGGCTTATCAAACAGCAGGTTAATGTTCCGCTGGTCGCCGATATTCATTTCGATTATCGCATCGCGCTCAAGGTTGCCGAATACGGCGTTGACTGCCTGCGCATTAACCCGGGCAACATCGGCAGCGAAGAGCGTATCCGGACGGTGGTTGACTGTGCGCGTGATAAAAACATTCCGATTCGCATCGGCGTCAATGCCGGATCGCTCGAAAAAGATCTGCAGGAAAAATACGGCGAACCAACGCCGCAGGCCTTGCTTGAATCGGCTATGCGCCATGTGGATCATCTGGATCGCCTTAACTTCGACCAGTTTAAGGTGAGCGTGAAAGCCTCCGATGTTTTCCTTGCGGTGGAATCTTATCGCCTGCTGGCCAAACAGATCGATCAGCCTTTGCATTTGGGGATCACCGAAGCGGGCGGGTTCCGCAGTGGTTCAGTCAAGTCGGCCATCGGCCTTGGCTTACTGCTTTCTGAAGGCATCGGCGATACCCTGCGTGTTTCGCTTGCGGCCGATCCCGTTGAAGAGATCAAGGTTGGCTTCGATATACTGAAATCACTGCGCATCCGTTCTCGCGGCATTAACTTCATCGCCTGCCCAACCTGTTCGCGTCAGGAGTTCGACGTTATCGGCACCGTAAACGCGCTTGAACAGCGCCTTGAAGATATCATCACGCCGATGGACGTTTCCATTATTGGCTGCGTGGTCAACGGTCCCGGCGAAGCGCTGGTGTCAACGCTTGGCGTGACGGGCGGCAACAAGAAAAGTGGTTTCTACGAAGACGGCGTACGTCAAAAAGAGCGCATGGACAATGACAACATGATTGCTCAACTGGAAGCGCGTATTCGCGCGAAGGCCAATATGCTCGATGAGAAGCAGCGTATTAGCATCCAGCAGCTGGAAAAATAGTACGAAACATGGGAAGCATAAGGCTTCAAAGTGTATGATTGAACCCGCCGGGCTTTTTGCGACAGCGAAGAGCCTGATTTCGGGTTCATTTTTTGTATAAAACGACAGAGAACAAACGTGGCAAAAAACATTCAAGCCATTCGCGGCATGAACGATTACCTGCCGGGCGAAACCGCCATCTGGCAGCGCATTGAAGGCATTCTGAAACAGGTGCTCGGCAGCTACGGTTATAGCGAAATTCGTTTGCCGATTGTAGAGCAGACCCCGTTATTCAAACGCGCCATCGGTGAAGTAACCGACGTGGTTGAAAAAGAGATGTATACCTTTGAGGATCGTAACGGTGACAGTCTGACGCTGCGTCCTGAAGGCACCGCAGGCTGCGTGCGTGCCGGTATCGAACATGGTCTTCTGTACAATCAGGAACAGCGCTTGTGGTACATCGGACCGATGTTCCGCCACGAGCGTCCGCAAAAAGGGCGCTATCGCCAGTTTAATCAGCTGGGCGTTGAGGTCTTTGGTCTGCAAGGGCCTGATATCGACGCTGAGCTCATCATGCTGACCGCGCGCTGGTGGCGTGCGCTGGGCATCGATAAAGACGTACGTCTGGAGCTGAACTCTATCGGTTCGCTCGAAGCGCGTGCAAAATACCGCGAAGCGCTGGTGGCCTATCTGGAGCAGTTTAAAGAACAGCTGGATGAAGACAGCCAGCGGCGTATGTACAGCAATCCGCTGCGCGTACTGGACTCCAAAAATCCGGACGTACAGGCGCTGCTGGATAATGCCCCGGCGTTAGGCGACTATCTGGACGACGAATCGCGTGAGCACTTTGCCGGTCTGTGCCGCTATCTGGACGCCGCCGGAATCGCCTATACCGTGAATCAGCGTCTGGTGCGTGGGCTTGATTATTACAACCGTACCGTTTTCGAATGGGTGACTAACAGCCTCGGCGCTCAGGGAACCGTGTGCGCTGGCGGTCGTTACGATGGGCTGGTTGAGCAGCTCGGCGGGCGGGCGGCGCCGGCGGTTGGCTTTGCCATGGGGCTTGAACGTCTTGTTTTACTGGTTCAGGCGATTAATCCTGAATTTAAAGCAGAATCCGTTGTCGATATTTACCTGATATCGTCGGGCCAGGGCACTCAGGCGGCGGCAATGCTGTTGGCTGAGCAACTGCGTGACCAGGTTCCGGCATTGAAGCTGATGACCAACTACGGCGGCGGCAACTTTAAGAAACAGTTCGCACGCGCAGACAAGTGGGGCGCTCGCGTCGCGCTGGTTCTGGGCGAAGACGAAGTTGCTAACGGCCAGGTCGTGGTGAAGGATTTGCGCACAGGTGAACAGCAAACCGTAGAACAACAAAATACGGGTGCGCATCTGCAGGCGCTGCTGGGCTGATTACCCGGTGATTAATCGTTAAGGAGAAGGACTGCGTGGAAGTTTACGAGAACGAAAACGAGCAGGTGGAAGCGGTAAAGCGCTTCTTTGCCGAAAACGGCAAAGCGTTGGTGGTAGGCGTCGTAATGGGGATCGGTGCGCTGGTCGGCTGGCGTTACTGGAACAGCCATCAGGCTGACTCCGTTATGGCGTCTTCCCTGGAATATCAAAATGTCACCAGCGCCGTTCGCGCCGATCAACCGGCCACGCTTAGCGCCGCTGAGAAATTCGCCGCGGAAACCAAAAATACTTACGGCGCGCTGGCCTCGCTGGAACTGGCTCAGAAGTATGTTGATAACAACGATCTTGCGAAAGCGGCCACCCAGCTGCAGCAGGGTCTGAGCAATACCGGCGATGCAAACCTTCAGGCCCTGATCAATATGCGTCTGGCTCGTATCCAGATTCAACAAAAGCAGGCTGATGCGGCGCTGAAAACCCTCGACGGCATTAAAGGCGAAGGTTGGGTTGCGATAGTGGCTGATTTGCGCGGTGAAGCGCTTCTCAGCAAAGGCGATAAGCAAGGTGCGCGCGATGCCTGGAGTAAAGGCGCGCAGACCGACGCTTCTCCTGCACTGCGCGAAATGATGCAGATGAAAATTAATAATTTGTCCAGCTAAGAGGGACCCGATGCAATTGCGTAAATTACTTGTGCCAGGGCTGATTTCTCTGACGCTGCTCAGCGGCTGCTCATTGTTCAGCGGTGAAGAAGACGTTGTGAAAATGTCTCCACTGCCAAAAGTTGAAAACCAGTTCGAGCCAGAAAAAGTGTGGAGCACTTCAGTCGGCAGCGGAATTGGCGATTTTTATTCCAACCTTCATCCGGCCTGGCAGGACAGCACGGTTTATGCGGCGGATCGCCGCGGCACCGTTAAAGCGGTCAATGCCGATGACGGTAAAGAAATCTGGTCGGCCGATCTCTCTGAGAAAACCGGCTTCTTCTCCAGCAACCGCCCGGCGTTACTGTCCGGCGGCGTGACGGTATCAGGCGCGC
>NZ_RCAA01000019.1:101501-146323 GCF_003628475.1 Enterobacter sp. R1(2018)
GAAAAAGCGCAGGTTTTCGCGCTTAATACTTCCGATGGCAGTATTGCATGGCAAACCAAAGCCGCGGGTGAAGTGCTTTCTCGTCCGGTAGTCAGCGACGGCTTAGTACTGGTTCATACCAGCAACGGCCAGCTGCAGGCGATGAACGAGACCGACGGCGCCGTAGCATGGACCGTAAACCTCGATATTCCTGCGCTTTCCCTGCGCGGCGAATCAGCGCCGTCAACCGCTTTCGGCGCCGCCATTGTTGGTGGGGATAACGGTCGCGTTAGCGCAGTATTGATGAAACAAGGTCAGCTGATTTGGCAGCAGCGTATTTCCCAGGCGACGGGCGCAACGGAAATCGATCGTCTGAGCGATGTGGATACCACCCCGGTTATCGTTAACGGTGTGGTTTACGCCCTGGCCTACAATGGCAATCTGACCGCGCTGGATCTGCGTTCAGGCCAGGTGATGTGGAAACGCGAGCTGGGCTCAGTAAACGATTTTATCGTTGATGCCAACCGTATCTTCCTGGTCGATCAGAATGACCGCGTTATTGCGCTCAACGCTGAAGGCGGCGTTACGCTGTGGACGCAGAGCGATCTGCTGCACCGCAACCTGACTTCTCCTGCGTTGTATAATGGCTACCTGGTCGTTGGCGACAGCGAAGGCTATATGCACTGGATTAACACCGACGATGGCCGCTTTGTCGCTCAGCAAAAAATGGACGGCTCCGGCTTCCAGACCGAGCCGGTCGTCGCCAGTGATAAACTGCTGATTCAGGCGAAAGACGGTACGCTGTACTCGATCAAACGCTAAACTTGCCGGATAATTAGCGAGTACGAAACGGTTCCCGAAGTCCGGGAGCCGTTTCCTGTTTTTGAGAATGACGCGCTTTGGCGTCGTTTGAAGATGAATTTTGAGTAATGAGGCTTTTATAATGGTACCTGTGGTTGCGCTTGTCGGGCGCCCTAATGTCGGAAAATCCACGTTGTTTAACCGCTTGACGCGTACCCGAGATGCGCTGGTCGCGGATTTCCCGGGGCTGACTCGCGACCGCAAGTATGGTCGTGCTGAGGTGGAAGGCCGTGAATTTATTGCCATCGATACCGGCGGTATTGACGGCACGGAAGACGGCGTTGAAACACGTATGGCCGAGCAATCCCTGCTGGCGATTGAAGAAGCCGATGTCGTGCTGTTTATGGTGGATGCGCGCGCAGGTTTGATGCCAGCCGATGAAGCTATTGCCAAACACCTGCGTTCTCGCCAGAAACCGACGTTTCTGGTGGCGAACAAAACTGACGGCATGGACCCGGATCAGGCGGTTATTGATTTTTACTCCCTTGGCTTAGGTGAAATTCACCCTATTGCTGCTTCTCACGGCCGCGGCGTAACCAGCCTGCTTGAACACGTGCTGATGCCGTTCATCGATGAGGTCAATCCTCGCGAAGCGGAAGAAGAAATTGATGAAGACGCCGCCTATTGGGCTGCGTTCAATGCCAAAAACGGCATCGTTTCTGAAGACGAAGAAGATGAGGAAGCGGAAGAAGAGGAAGCGTTCAATCCTCAGGATCTGCCTATCAAACTGGCTATCGTTGGCCGCCCTAACGTAGGTAAGTCAACGCTCACCAACCGTATTCTCGGCGAAGACCGCGTGGTGGTTTACGACATGCCGGGCACCACGCGCGACAGCATCTATATTCCGATGGAACGCGATGAGCGCGAGTATGTGCTGATCGATACTGCCGGCGTGCGTAAGCGCGGCAAGATCACCGAAACCGTTGAGAAATTCTCCGTTATCAAAACGCTGCAGGCGATTGAAGACGCTAACGTGGTGCTGCTGGTTATCGATGCCCGTGAAGGCATCTCCGACCAGGATCTCTCGCTGCTGGGCTTTATCCTCAATAGCGGGCGCTCACTGGTGATCGTGGTCAACAAGTGGGACGGCCTGAGCAACGAAGTCAGAGAGCAGGTGAAAGAGACGCTGGATTACCGTCTTGGCTTTATCGACTTCGCCCGCGTGCACTTTATTTCTGCGCTCCACGGCAGCGGCGTTGGCAATCTGTTTGAATCCGTACGCGAAGCTTACGACAGCTCAACCCGTCGTGTGAGCACCGCGCTGTTGACCCGCATTATGAACATGGCAGCTGAAGACCATCAGCCGCCGCTGGTGCGCGGCCGCCGCGTGAAGCTGAAGTATGCCCATGCCGGTGGTTATAACCCGCCTATTGTGGTGATCCACGGCAATCAGGTGAAAGACCTGCCGGATTCCTACAAGCGTTACCTGATGAATTACTTCCGTAAATCGCTGGACGTAATGGGTACGCCAATCCGCATTCAGTTCAAAGAAGGGGATAACCCGTTTGCCAACAAACGTAACACCCTGACGCCGAATCAGATGCGTAAGCGCAAACGCTTAATCAAGCACATTAAAAAGAGCAAATAATCATTCTTTAAAAATTATTGGCTAAAACATGCAGAAGCCCGCCCCGCGCGGGCTTTTTTATTATCCGCGCTTACCCCGCTTCACACAGAGCAAAACAAGACTTCTGTAAACGAATATTAAGGCTATTTCTTTGCCGCCCGCATACCAGGATTTATGTCCGGGCAAAAGCTGTTTCAAACCTCTTTTAGGACATAGCTGAGGGCAGCAATGACACCTTCCTGCGGAAGGCATTGAATGAGGTATTACCTTAACTCCCTTAAAAACCAATACAAATTTCCTTTATTATACTTTCCCGGTAAGGTAAGCCATTAAGGCGGAGCGAAAGGCTCTCGTTTGGTTTTTGAGGAGGAATGATGGAGCTTAATTGTCCAGTCTGCGATAAGCCACTTACGGCAACGGATAGCGGCGCGCGTTGTGAAAGCTGCGGTCAGGATTTCATCCTGGAGGCCCGCTGCCCCGACTGTCATAAGCCTTTGGAAGTGCTAAAAGCCTGCGGCGCCATAGATTATTTTTGCCAAAACGGACACGGACTGATCTCAAAGAAACGCGTCGAATTCGTCGCCGTTGCTCGCTAAGTTTTAGCTTTTCTGTGCAGGTTTACGCCTGCGGGCAGGTTTCACCGGCGTCACGTCGGTGACCTGGCTTTCCACCCAGCCGTCTTCCAGACGCGTGGTCAGCGTCTCACCGGACTTAACCTGTTTAGCCTTTTTCAATACCTTGCCATCGGCCTGCGTTGTGACGCTGTAGCCGCGCGCAAGGGTTGCCAGCGGACTGACGGCTTCCAGTTGTGCGATAGCGGTCCCAAAACGTTGTCGGGTGGTATTCAGCCTTGCGGTCAGCACCTGCGACAACCGATATTCAAGCTGTTGAATACGCGTTTGCGCACGATGGATACGTGCCTGCGGCTGCTGCTGATTCAGCCGTTGCGCCAGGCGTTGCTGCAGCTGAGTGGAACGGCGCAGCCTGTTATCCATGGCGACGCTCAGGCGCTGCTGCAGGCGTTCAAGCGTCGTTTGCTGTCGCGCCAGGCGCAGCTGCGGATGCTGCTGTTGCAGACGGTGCTGCAGACGGGTAAAGCGTTGCGCACGCTGCGCGAGATAATAATCCATCGCCATTTCCATCCGTGTCTGCTGTGACTGGATCTGGCGTAACAATTCCACCTGATTGCGGCTGACGATTTCGGCGGCCGCGGAAGGCGTGGGCGCCCGCAAATCAGCGATAAAATCGGCAATAGTCACGTCGGTTTCATGCCCTACGGCGCTGACGACCGGAATTTGGCTGGCGAAAATAGCGCGCGCTACCCGCTCATCGTTAAAGCTCCATAAATCTTCCAGCGAGCCGCCGCCGCGACCCACTATCAGCACGTCGCATTCACCGCGCAGGTTCGCAAGCTCAATCGCGCGAACGATTTGCGCTGGCGCATCCGCACCCTGAACGGCTGTCGGGTAGATGACGACAGGCAGGGAAGGGTCGCGACGTTTTAACACATGCAAAATATCATGCAGCGCCGCGCCGGTTTTTGAGGTAATGACCCCAACCTGGCGCGCCGGCGCGGGCAGCGCTTTTTTATGCTGCTGCCCGAATAATCCTTCCTCGGCTAAACGTTGTTTAAGCTGCTCATACTGCTGTTGCAGAAGTCCTTCGCCTGCGGGCTGCATGCTCTCAACGATAATCTGGTAGTCGCCACGCGGCTCATAAAGCGTGATGTTGGCGCGCACCAGCACCTGCTGACCGTGCTGCGGCCGGAAAGTCACACGCCGGTTGCTGTTGCGAAACATCGCACAGCGCACCTGAGCGGTGTCGTCTTTGAGCGTGAAGTACCAATGGCCGGAAGAGGGCTGGCTAAAATTAGAAATTTCGCCGCTGATCCAGACCTGCCCCATTTCCTGCTCCAGCAGCGAACGGACCGCCTGGTTCAGACGCGTGACGGTAAAAATTGAAGGAGAATTTGCGATAGGCATGTGAGCTGGATCAAATTTTAAATCAGCAGGTTATTCGGTTCATACTACCCGCCCTGACGCGGGTGGCAAGGAGTTTTCTTAAAAAAGTGTGGATGCAATCGATTCCGCTCTGTATAATGCCGCGGCAATATTTTATCTGTTCTCATTCACCCCAGGTTGAGATATTGCCATGCTACGAATCGCCAAAGAAGCACTGACGTTTGATGACGTTCTCCTTGTCCCAGCTCACTCCACCGTTCTGCCTAATACGGCAGATTTAAGCACCCAACTGACCAAAACTATTCGTCTCAATATCCCTATGCTGTCCGCAGCCATGGATACCGTGACCGAAGCACGCCTGGCAATTGCGCTGGCTCAGGAAGGTGGCCTTGGTTTCATCCACAAAAATATGTCGATTGAGCGCCAGGCTGAAGAAGTCAAACGCGTGAAAAAACACGAAAGCGGCGTGGTGACCGACCCGCAAACCGTACTGCCAACCACGACCTTACGCGAAGTGAAAGAACTGACCGTGCGTAACGGCTTCGCAGGCTATCCGGTTGTAACGGAAAACTACGAGCTGGTGGGTATTATCACCGGCCGCGACGTGCGCTTCGTTACCGATCTGAACCAGCCTGTCAGCGTGTATATGACGCCGAAAGAGCGCCTGGTCACCGTGAAAGAGGGCGAGGCTCGCGAAGTTGTGCTGGCTAAAATGCACGAGAAGCGCGTTGAGAAAGCGCTGGTTGTCGACAGCAGCTTCCATCTGCGCGGCATGATCACCGTTAAAGACTTCCAGAAAGCAGAGCGTAAACCAAACGCCTGTAAAGACGACCAGGGCCGTCTGCGCGTTGGGGCTGCCGTTGGGGCAGGCGCAGGCAATGAAGAGCGTATCGATGCTCTGGTAGCGGCTGGCGTGGACATTCTGCTGATTGACTCCTCACACGGTCACTCCGAAGGCGTTCTGCAACGTATTCGCGAAACACGCGCAAAATATCCCGATCTGCAAATCATCGGCGGCAACGTGGCGACCGCGGCCGGCGCACGCGCGCTGGCGGAAGCTGGCGTAAGCGCGGTGAAGGTCGGTATCGGTCCTGGTTCTATCTGTACGACCCGTATCGTAACCGGCGTGGGCGTTCCGCAGATCACCGCCGTCGCTGATGCCGTTGAGGCGCTGGAAGGCACAGGCATTCCCGTTATCGCCGATGGCGGCATCCGTTTCTCCGGCGATATCGCCAAAGCCATCGCCGCGGGCGCGTCTGCCGTAATGGTTGGCGGTATGCTGGCAGGAACCGAAGAATCCCCGGGTGAAATCGAACTCTACCAGGGCCGTTCTTTCAAATCCTACCGCGGCATGGGTTCTTTAGGCGCGATGTCCAAAGGCTCTTCTGACCGTTACTTCCAGACCGATAACGCTGCGGACAAGCTGGTGCCGGAAGGTATCGAAGGCCGCGTGGCTTACAAGGGCCACTTAAAAGAGATCGTTCACCAGCAGATGGGCGGCCTGCGTTCCTGTATGGGCCTGACCGGCTGTGGTACTATCGATGCCCTGCGTACCAAAGCGGAATTCGTACGTATCAGCGGTGCGGGCATTCAGGAAAGTCACGTGCACGACGTGACTATTACTAAAGAGTCTCCGAACTACCGCATGGGCTCCTGATTCTCCTCGCCCGGCCATGTGCCGGGCGATTTACTTTCTCTGTTTCACTTGCCTCGGAATTAGCGTCAATGACGGAAAATATCCATAAACATCGCATACTTATCCTTGATTTCGGTTCTCAGTACACCCAACTGGTTGCGCGCCGCGTGCGCGAGGTGGGCGTTTACTGCGAGCTGTGGGCATGGGATGTCACTGAAGCACAAATTCGTGAATTTAATCCAAGCGGTATCATTCTCTCCGGCGGCCCGGAAAGCACCACCGAGCTGAACAGCCCGCGCGCGCCTGAATATGTGTTTGCAGCCGGCGTGCCGGTATTTGGCGTGTGCTACGGCATGCAGACCATGGCGATGCAGCTTGGCGGCCACGTGGAAGGCTCTAACGAACGCGAGTTCGGCTACGCGCAGGTTGAAATTAAAACCGACAGCGCTCTGGTTCGCGGCATTGAAGACTCTCTTAGCGCCACGGGCAAACCGCTGCTGGACGTCTGGATGAGCCACGGCGATAAAGTCACGGCGATCCCTTCTGATTTCGTGACCGTCGCCAGCACCGAAACCTGCCCGTTTGCCATTATGGCCAACGAAGAAAAACGCTTTTATGGCGTGCAGTTCCACCCGGAAGTGACGCATACCCGCCAGGGGCAGCGTCTGCTGGAGCGTTTTGTGCTGGATATTTGCGGCTGCGAAGCGCTGTGGACGCCGGCAAAAATTATCGAAGACGCCATTGAGCGTATTCGTGAGCAGGTTGGCAACGACAAAGTTATTCTTGGCCTGTCCGGCGGCGTGGACTCTTCCGTAACCGCGATGTTGCTGCACCGCGCCATTGGCGATCGCCTGACCTGCGTATTCGTCGACAACGGCCTGCTGCGTCTTAACGAAGCCGCACAGGTAATGGAAATGTTCGGTGACCACTTCGGTCTGAACATTGTTCACGTACCGGCAGAAGAGCGTTTCCTGTCCCAGCTGGCGGGCATTAACGATCCTGAAGCCAAGCGTAAAACCATTGGCCGCGTCTTTGTCGAAGTCTTCGACGAAGAAGCGCTGCGTCTTGAAGACGTCAAATGGCTGGCGCAGGGCACCATCTATCCGGACGTTATCGAATCTGCTGCCTCTGCAACCGGCAAAGCGCACGTCATTAAATCCCACCACAACGTGGGCGGCCTGCCGAAAGAGATGAAGATGGGCCTGGTTGAGCCGCTTAAAGAGCTGTTCAAAGACGAGGTGCGTAAAATCGGCCTGGAGCTGGGCCTGCCTTACGACATGCTCTACCGTCACCCGTTCCCGGGGCCGGGGCTGGGCGTGCGCGTGCTGGGCGAAGTGAAGAAAGAGTACTGCGACCTTCTGCGTCGTGCGGACGCTATCTTCATCGAAGAGCTGCATAAAGCCGATCTCTACAATAAAGTGAGCCAGGCGTTTACCGTATTTCTGCCGGTACGTTCCGTTGGCGTCATGGGCGATGGCCGTAAATATGACTGGGTTGTTTCCCTGCGCGCGGTTGAAACCATCGACTTTATGACCGCACACTGGGCGCACCTGCCGTATGACTTCCTTGGCCGCGTATCCAACCGCATCATCAACGAAGTTAACGGCATCTCGCGTGTTGTCTATGACATCAGCGGTAAGCCGCCGGCAACCATCGAGTGGGAATGATTTATAGCTAGTTCATAGCTCAGCATTACCCATCAACCCTCTGTATTTACAGAGGGTTTTTTATTTTCTGCGGCTTGTCTTTTTATTAACGACCGCCGTCAAGGCTAGCCGATTATTTGTCAGGGGTGAAATACAGGCGTGACAAAGCGCACCGCGGAAAACGGTGGAATTTTTATAATGGAAGAAAACGTTACCGGTTAGCGCTGTCCACGGACAGGCTGCTTTGCTGTACCTGCGCCTTTTGGTCCTGATGATGGTACCAGGCGCCAATAGAGGAATAGACAAATCGGCCAAAAAGGAAAAGAAAACTGATAAGCAGAATAATGCGGGTCATTCGACTATTAAATCGGTGTCGTCTTCGCATACTCGTAACCTGTGTCACGCAAAAGGCCCTTAGGGTTTGCCCGTCAACCGCGGGCGACAAGGGATATTTAGGCATAGTGATACGCCCGGGTCAATTCTTAAACATGTAAAAAAGAGTCAAGGCAACCATTGATCTAATTTATATAAAGCTTTCTTAATATTTATATGACGTTATTTATCGTTGCGGTAAGTATTTTTTTCAGCCCTGCGGCTATAACTTCACGTATAAATTGATCTGGATCAATTCCTTGCTGAAATCCCTAACTAAAATTTGCTGTCCACGCCATAGCGATATGGTTTCTATCAGTCAGGATGGAGCCTTGCTGAATATTACCCGAGCAGGATTGACGGGGCTTCTGGCGACCATCTATGCATTTTGCGACCTGGTACAACAAACATAAAAATAACTGGTGGGCGCTGCCCCTGATACTGCCGACATTCATGCTGCCGCTGGCCGTATGGTTTAATGCCAATACGCTGCTGGAAGGTGGGCGCGTATTTCTCGTCTATATGCCGCTTGGCCTGCTGTCGGCTTTCATCATGGTGTTCGGCTGGGCCGCTTTGCCGGGTATCGTCCTCGCGCTTGTTATTCGCTATCTCCCGCTGAAAGGGGAGATAGTCACCATGCTTGCCATCGTCCATTTTCTTTTGCCGCTGTCGCTGAGCTTTGCCGCTTATCGCGTCTTCGTTCCACGTCGCTACGCCGTAATGTTCGGTTTTATTCCGCTGACGCTGCCGCGCATGTTCTGGCTGGTGCTGGTGAATTCCGCGATTTTCCTTTTTATTTATCAAATCGGTCTGTTCTTCGGCTGGTACGATCCCCTGTTGAGCATGGTTTCGGAAAACCCGCTCCATCCGCGCACGCTGATAAATTTCCAGGCAGTATTAGTCGGCACTTTAACCGGTATGCCTTTTTTCTATTTCATCATCCGAATGATTAGAAACCCGCACTTTGTTTTTACCTTTTTGTCCCGGATGCGCGGACAGGTGCAGAAGGGGGTGACGAAAACCGAAGTGGCGCTCTGGCTTGGGCTGATGGCGCTGTTGGTAAATCTGCTCCTGCTGCCGCTTGGCGATTCCACCTCTATTTTCAGAACGGATTATACGCTGACGCTCATTTTGCCGGTGATGCTATGGGGCGCCATGCGGTTCGGCTTCCTGTTTGTTACCAACGTCTGGACCATCATCCTGATTATTTTGTGCAGCGGATTTCATAACTATTTACCGTCGGAAATGGGGTTTCAGCTTCATCTGGCCATCGCTTCTTCCTGCTACGCGATATTTTCAATAACGATTTACATGATGGCTTCGGTAACCACGCGCCAGCGCTATCTACACGCTAAGGCCCATCGGGCCGCCTTCACCGATCCCATTATCCAGATGCCTAACTTGCGGGCCCTTAACCGCGATATTGGACGTCATCCCTGGTCCGCGCTCGCTTTTTTGTGTATTCCCGAGCTGGAATTGCTGGGAAGAAATTACGGCGTGCTTTTACGTATTCAGTACAAACAGCAGCTGGGTGAGTATTTGCGCCAGATTCTTATCGCCGATGAAAAAATTTACCATCTCTCCGGGCATGATTTGGTCCTGAGATTAAATTACGAGTCGCACGAGGAGCGTATTGAAGCCCTGGATCGGCGCATCAAGCAGTTCCGCTTTATGTGGGACGGCATGCCGCTTCAGCCGCAGGTCGGCATTAGCTACTGTTACGTCAGGCAGCCGGTGTCCCATCTGTATCTTCTGCTGGGAGAGCTCAGCACGATGGCCGAGCTTTCGCTAACCACCTACCATCCTGAAAACCTACAGCAGCAGGGCTCAGTTCAGGTTCAGAAGATGGTTAAAAGCAAGGTTGCGATGATGAACCGCCTGCAGAATGCGCTGGACTGCGGCAATTTCATTTTGATGGCGCAGCGTATCGCCGGCATGCGCGGTGATTCTTATCATGAAATATTGCTGCGCATGAAGGGCGATGAGGGCGAGCTGCTTACGCCGGACAGCTTTTTATCCGTCGCGCATGAATTTGGCCTGTCGTCGAGGATTGACCATTGGGTACTCGAAGCCACGCTGCAGTTTATGGATCGCAGCCGTGAACGGCTTCCCGGCTGCCGCTTTGCTATCAATCTGACGCCCGCTTCCGTGAGCCGCGCGCAGCTGCCATCGGAGATCAAACTGCTGCTCAAAAAATACAACATCGAGCCGTGGCAGCTCATTTTTGAGGTAACGGAAAGCAACTCGCTGCTCAATTTAGATCAGGCCAACAGGACGCTCAACGCGCTTCAGCGCATGGGTTGTCGGGTGGCTATCGATGATTTTGGCACGGGCTACGCCAGCTATGCGCGCCTGAAGGAGATCAGTGCCGATATATTAAAAATCGACGGCAGCTTTATTCGCACCCTGCTGACCAGCAGCCTGGATTACCAGATTGTGGAATCTATCTGCCAGCTGGCAAGAATGAAAAAAATGCAGGTCGTAGCTGAATACGTCGAAAGCGAGGAGCTGAAGGCGGCGGTGCAACGCCTCGGTATTGATTACATGCAGGGCTTTTTGATTGGCTATCCGCAGCCGCTGGCATCGCTATCAGGTACGGTTGAAGATGACATTACCGAGGGCGGAGCAGCGTTTTAGCGCCGTCCGCCGCAGGAGATTCAGGCCGCGATTATCGGGCTTGCCTCTTCTTCTATCCTGAGCTTCCAGCCGGGCGTGTTGTCCCAGTAGTGCTGCTCGCGTTCCAGGTCGAGCAGCACCAGCGTGTTCTGGCTGAACCAGTCGTACGGGAAACGTAGCGTCCAGTGGTTCTCTTCGGTTTCCAGCACCAGCGTAGGCGGAGTGGTAGTGGCCTGCCGTTGATTGTTGAGCAGCACGCCCAGACGCAAAATCTGAATCAGCGGCAGAAACTGTTTTTTCTTAAACAGCGTGAAGCGTGGCAGATCGTCAATTTTAATGCCCTTGCGGTGATAACGAACCAGCGAAGCGATAAGCATCTGCTGCTCCTGATTAAAACCGGGTAGGTTGCTGTGCTGCAGAATATAGGCCGAGTGGCGGTGCAGGCCGCTGTGGTTAATATTCAGCCCCACCTCATGCAGCATGGCGGACCATTTTAGCAGCGCGGCCATCTGCGGGTTGGCAAGCTTCGGGTTCTGCGCTTCCCACTGCTGATAAATATGCTCGGTGGTTTCCAGTACGCGCCTGGCCTGATCGCTATCGATGTGATACTGCTCCGCAAGGCTTTGCGCGGTACGAATGCGGATATCCTGATGGCGGAAACGGCCTTCCATTTCGTAGAGCACGCCTTCGCGCAGCGCGCCGTCGGACAGGCGCAGCTCGCGAATTGCCAGCGAATCGAATACGCCGCACAAAATAGCCAGCCCGGGAACAAAGACGGCTTTACGCTCCTCGGATAAGCCCGGCAGGCTCATCGAGCCGAAGCTTTTAAATTTCAGCACCTCGTCGCGCAGCATTTCCAGCCGCTCGGGCGTAATAATGCCGTTCTTCTCCCCCATATTGACCAGCACCTCATGCGCGGCCTTGATGGTGCCGGAAGCGCCCATCGCGACGTTCCAGCCCTGCAGGCGGTATTGCCAGGAAAGGTTCTCCAGCTTTTGTACCGCCGCCAGACGCGCGCGCCTGAAATTTTCGGGCGAGATCGCGCCTTGCGGGAAGAAATTCTGCCCGAAGCTCACGCAGCCCATGCGGCGGCTTTCAACCAGGATCGGCTCAAAATCTTCGCCGATCACCAGCTCGGTGGAGCCGCCGCCGATGTCGATAACCAGCTTGCGGCCTTTTTCCGGCTGCGTGTGCTCAACGCCCATAAAAATCAGGCGCGCCTCTTCGTTGCCGGGAATAATTTCAATCGGATAGGGGATAACCTGCTCGGCGCGTTTAAGAAACACCTCTGCGTTGACCGCCTCGCGCAGGCTGTGCGTGCCCACAATACAGACGTTCTCCGCGGCAAAACCCTGCAGGCGCTCGGCAAACAGCGCCAGGCATGAAAGGCCGCGCTCCATCGCCTCTTCGCTTAGCTCGTTCTGGGCGTTCAGCCCGTCCGCAAGGTGAACGCGTTGCTTTAAGCGCCCGATAATTTGCATCGCGCCGTCAACCACACGGGCAATAACCATGTGGAAACTATTGGAACCGAGATCGACCGCAGCAAACTCCTGCGGCCGTGGGGCATGTTTTTTTATCGGCATAGCGTTAGTCAGGTTGTTCCAGAGATTTAATGTAATCGTAAATCGCCAGCTGCGAGCGCACCTTACGGCGGTTGCCTCGCGGCACATAGCGGTTACTCAGTTCTTTGTCGAGATAGCGCGCTTTCACGGTATCGCTAAACAGAATGTCGATAATATCCAGCACCCGCTGCCGCAGGCGCGGGTCAAGAATGGCAACGGCGACTTCAATACGGTAATCAATGTTGCGCGTCATCCAGTCTGCGGAGGAGAGATAGACCTTTTTATCGCCGCCGTTTTCAAACACATAGACGCGATCGTGTTCCAGATAACGGTCGACGATGCTGATAACGCGAATGTTATCGCTGATGCCCTCAAGATTTGGAATTAAAGAGCACATGCCGCGCACCAGCAAATTGACCTTAATGCCCGAGCTTGAGGCAGCATATAACCTGTCGACCAGGCCTTTATCAACCAGATTATTCAGTTTGAGCGTAATGCCCGCGGGCAGGCCGTTTTGCGCATTGGCGATTTCACGATCCACCAAATCGTAAAGCAGGCGACGCGAGTTTTGCGGCGAGACCATCAGATACTCGAAGGTCACCGGGCGATAGGGATTTTCAATAAAGTTAAACACCCGGCGCACTTCGTTGGTGATGCGCGCGTCGGCGGTCAGTAACGAATAGTCGGTGTAGAGACGAGCCGTTTTCTCATTAAAGTTGCCGGTGCCGATATGCGCGTAACGTACCACTTCATCGCCTTCCTTACGCGAAATAAGGAACAGCTTGGCGTGGATTTTCAGGCCCGGCGCGGAGAAGATGACGTGCACGCCCGCTTCCGTCAGGCGCTTCGCCCAGTGGATGTTGGCCTCTTCGTCGAAACGCGCCTGCAGCTCAACGACGACGGTGACTTTTTTGCCGTTGTGCGCCGCGTGAATCATTGATTCGATAATGCGGGAGTCTTTCGCTACGCGGTAGATATTGATTTTAATGGCCAGCACGCTCGGGTCGAACGACGCCTGGCGCAGCAGCTCCAGCACGTGCTCAAAAGTGTGGTACGGGTAGTAAAGCAGCACGTCGCGATTGCGAATGGCGTCAAAGCCGTTGCGGAACTTATCGAACCAGAGATGGCGCAGGCGCGGCAGCGGTTTATTCACCAGGTTGGCTTTGCCGACGTTGGGAAAATTGATGAAATCTTTAAAGTTGTGGTAACGGCCGCCCGGAATAATGGAATCGTAGTTGGTGATGGTCAGCTTATTGCGCAGCATTTCGACCATCGCGTCGGGCATATCGCGCTGATAGACAAAGCGTACCGGCTCGGCGGTAAGACGCTGCTTCAGGCTTGAGGACATCAGTTCGAGCAGGCTGGATTCCATTTCGGTCACCAGATCGTATTCCGCGTCGCGGGTCATTTTCATTGAGTAAGCGTTCAGCGAATCGTAGTCGAAGAAGCCTTTGAAAATGTCGTCCAGGCAGTAGCGCAGAATATTGTCCAGCAGGATCATTGGTTTACGGCGGCGCGGCGCTTCCGGCGGCAGATTCACAAAGCGCGGCACCTTATCGGACGGGATCTCCAGCAGGGCGTAGCGGATATCGTCGCCGCGGATAATCTCCACCGCCAGATAGGTGTAATCGTCCTTCAGGAACTGCACCAGGTCGGTGTCACGGTTGATAAGAATGGGCGTGATGTGCTGCCGCAGATAGTGTTTAAAGTAGTGGCGCAGCCATTTTTGTTGATTTTCAGAAAGCTGGCGTTCGTTAATCAGGAATATCTGGTTACGGGCCATCTCCAGCAGCAGATCGTTATACAGCCCGTCGAATTCCTGGTCGGCTTTCAGCACCCGGGCCTGGATTTTATTCAGCAGATGACGCGAGTTGGGCGCGGTTCCCTGTTCTTCACTGATCAGAATGCGCCGTTTCAGTTCGGCGAAACGTACCTTGTAAAACTCATCAAGGTTATTCGAATAGATGCCGAGAAAACGCATTCTTTCAATCAGCGGATTGAGTTTATCCGCCGCTTCCTGCAGTACGCGTTCGTTAAAAGATAACCAGCTCAGTTCTTTTTCGATATACAACTTATCCTGACCCATTAGCCCTCACTTCCGTTTTCGCAGACGTTAAAATGCCGTCACGCCGGCCATTATGGCGAGCTTTGGCCGGGAATGTCCAACGGCACAGGTCAAAGTATGGCTTTTGGTCGCGCTGAAGGTAAAGCCTCCTGCAAGGGAGGCATTAAAAAAGGGGCCGCAGCCCCTTAATACCTATTCTTCTGCCGCATGTCCCTGCGGGGGAAGCACTTTTCCATCAAGCCAGGCCGCGTTATCGCGCATCTCAAGCCGTCCGTCCATAAACCAGCTGATAACCAGCGGGTAGATGGCGTGTTCCTGGTGCTGCACGCGCGCGGTGATGTCGTCTTCGTCATCTCCTGCAAAGACGGGAATTTTAGCCTGTAAAATTACCGGGCCGCCGTCCAGTTCGTCCGTGACGAAATGAACCGAGGTGCCGTGCTCTTCATCACCGTTATCCAGCACCTGACGGTGGGTATACAGGCCCGGGTATTTCGGCAGCAAAGAAGGGTGGATATTGATCAGACGGCCGGAGTAATGCGCCACGAATGCCGGGCTGAGGATGCGCATGTAGCCGGCGAGCACCACCAGATCCGGAGCGTAGGCGTCGATCTCGTGCATTAATTCACGATCGAAAGCCGCGCGGTCGGCAAACTGGCTGGCGGTGAGCGCATGGGCCGGGATCCCGGCTTCGCGCGCGCGCTCAAGGCCGAACGCGTCGGCCTTGTTGCTGAACACCGCCGAAAGGGTGCCGTTAATCTTTTTCGATTTACAGGCATCGATAATCGCCTGAAGATTGCTTCCGTTACCGGAAACCAGCACCACAATGTGTTTCATCACTCAATAACCACGCGCTCATCGGAATCGGATGCTTTGATGATACCGATTTTCCAGGCGTTTTCACCTTTGGCCTGCAGCGACGCAATGGCCTTGTCCGCTTCGGCGGCGGGCAGGGCGATAAGCATGCCCACGCCACAGTTAAAGGTGCGGTACATTTCATGATTGCTGATGTTGCCGGCTTTTTGCAGCCAGCTGAACACGGCGGGCCACTGCCATGAAGCCTCATCAATGACCGCCTGGGTATTGTCCGGCAGCACGCGTGGAATATTCTCCCAGAAACCGCCGCCGGTCAGATGGGCGATGGCGTGCACGTCCGCTTCGCCAATCAGTTCAAGCAGCGGCTTGACATAGATGCGCGTTGGTTCCAGCAGGTGATCCGCCAGCGGCTTTCCTTCCAGTTCGGTAGTGAGTGGATCTGTACCGCTCACTTCCAGTACCTTACGTACCAGAGAGTAGCCGTTGGAATGCGGGCCGCTTGAGGCCAGCGCAATCAGCACATCGCCGTCGGCAACTTTCGAACCATCAATAATTTCAGACTTCTCGACAACCCCAACGCAGAAGCCCGCCACGTCGTAATCTTCGCCGTGATACATGCCCGGCATTTCGGCGGTTTCGCCGCCGACCAGCGCGCAGCCCGACTGCAGACAGCCTTCTGCGATGCCGGTAATAACGCTTGACGCGGTATCCACATCAAGTTTGCCGGTGGCGTAATAATCGAGGAAAAACAGCGGCTCTGCGCCCTGAACCACCAGGTCGTTGACGCACATCGCGACCAGGTCGATACCGATGGTATCGTGGCGTTTTAAATCCATGGCCAGACGCAGCTTGGTCCCCACGCCGTCGGTACCGGAAACCAGCACGGGCTCACGATATTTCTGAGGTAACGCGCACAGCGCACCGAAACCACCCAGTCCGCCCATTACTTCCGGGCGACGAGTCTTTTTCACTACGCCTTTAATTCTGTCGACCAGAGCGTTACCAGCATCAATATCAACACCGGCATCTTTGTAGCTAAGAGAGGTTTTGTCGGTCATGGTTCAAGTTCCATCGGTTGGCCTGGAATAAAAATCGCGGCAATTCTAACAGTGCAGGCAAACGTTTGCGAGCCTCTTGTGAAGCGGGAAGGAAGTTTGTTGCTCTCTACTCATTTGGGTTCGGTTGATCCCGATCAACCCCAATACCGGTGGCTTCACTGCAAAAAAGCGGTATAATCCGGCGATTTTTTTTGTGGTCGCCAACATCTCGGGGAGAAAGAGTTATGAAGATCGTGGAAGTGAAACACCCACTCGTCAAACACAAGCTGGGCCTGATGCGTGAGCAGGACATCAGCACCAAGCGCTTTCGTGAACTCGCCTCTGAGGTTGGCAGCCTGCTGACTTACGAAGCTACCGCGGATCTGGAAACCGAAAAGGTCACTATCGAAGGCTGGAACGGCCCGGTAGAAATCGACCAGATCAAAGGTAAGAAAATTACCGTTGTGCCGATTCTGCGCGCCGGTTTAGGCATGATGGAAGGCGTGCTGGAAAATGTACCAAGCGCGCGTATCAGCGTGGTGGGCATTTACCGTAATGAAGAGACGCTCGAGCCGGTGCCTTACTTCCAGAAGCTGGTTTCCAATATCGAAGAGCGTATGGCGCTGGTGGTTGACCCAATGCTGGCGACCGGCGGTTCTATGATCGCCACTATCGACCTGCTGAAAAATGCGGGCTGCAGCAGCATTAAGGTGCTGGTGCTGGTCGCCGCGCCGGAAGGTATCGCCGCGCTGGAGAAAGCGCACCCGGACGTTGAGCTGTATACCGCTTCCATCGATCAGGCCCTTAACGAGCACGGATATATTATTCCAGGCCTCGGCGACGCCGGCGACAAGATATTTGGTACGAAATAAAAAAGTAGCCGACTTCGAAAGTCGGCTTTTTTTTGGTTTTTAAAACTCGTCGTTCGTAAAACAATACTCAGAGGAAAACAACATGACCCGCCGCGCTATCGGGGTAAGTGAAAGACCACCTTTATTGCAAACGATTCCGTTAAGTTTGCAGCATCTGTTCGCCATGTTTGGCGCCACCGTTCTGGTGCCGATTCTGTTCCATATTAACCCGGCGACCGTGCTGCTGTTCAACGGCATCGGAACGCTGCTGTATCTGTTTATTTGTAAAGGTAAAATTCCGGCTTATCTGGGTTCCAGCTTCGCCTTTATTTCACCCGTGCTGCTGCTTTTGCCGCTGGGGTACGAAGTGGCGCTGGGCGGCTTTATCATGTGCGGCGTATTGTTCTGTATCGTGGCGCTGATCGTGAAAAAAGCGGGCACCGGCTGGCTGGACGTGATGTTCCCGCCGGCGGCGATGGGGGCAATCGTTGCGGTAATCGGCCTTGAGCTGGCGGGCGTTGCGGCAAATATGGCGGGCCTGCTGCCTGCGGAAGGCGCCGCTGCGGACTCCACCACCATCATTATTTCCCTGGTGACGCTTGCGGTAACCGTCTTCGGCTCCGTACTGTTCCGCGGTTTCCTGGCGATTATCCCGATTCTTATCGGCGTGCTGGCGGGCTACGCGCTCTCCTTCGCGATGGGCGTGGTGGACGTTACGCCAATCCGTGAGGCGCACTGGTTCGCGCTGCCGACCTTCTACACGCCGCGCTTCGAATGGTTTGCTATCTTCACCATTTTGCCCGCGGCGCTGGTGGTCATCGCCGAGCATGTCGGTCACCTGGTGGTGACAGCGAACATCGTCAAGAAAGACCTGATTCGCGATCCGGGCCTGCATCGCTCAATGTTTGCCAACGGCGTTTCCACCATCTTCTCCGGTTTCTTCGGCTCCACGCCGAATACCACCTACGGTGAGAACATCGGCGTGATGGCCATAACGCGCGTTTATTCAACCTGGGTTATCGGCGGCGCGGCGATCCTCGCCATTCTGCTTTCCTGCGTCGGCAAGCTGGCGGCGGCGATTCAGATCATCCCGGTTCCCGTGATGGGCGGCGTTTCGCTGCTGCTTTACGGCGTAATTGGCGCATCCGGTATTCGCGTGCTGATCGAATCTAAAGTCGACTATAGCAAGGCGCAAAACCTGATCCTGACCTCGGTAATCCTTATCATCGGCGTCAGCGGCGCGAAGGTACACATTGGCGCAGCCGAGCTTAAAGGCATGGCGCTGGCGACGATTGTCGGCGTCGGCCTGAGCCTGATCTTCAAAGTTATCAGCGTACTGCGTCCGGAAGAGGTGGTGCTGGACGCGCCTGAAAACGACGTAAAACCTTAGTTTTTCCCCTGCGCCGGGCGGCGTTCCCGCCCGGTTCTACAGCCCCTTAATTCTGTGATAGACTCTCAGCGTTTTTCTGCCTGTTATGGTTGAGGTACTTCTGAATACGCCGGCACAGCTTTCACTGCCACTCTATTTGCCTGACGACGAAACGTTTTCCAGTTTCTGGCCGGGCGATAACCCTTCTCTACTCGCCGCCCTGCAGGCCGTGCTCCGTCAGGATCACAGCGGGTATATCTATTTCTGGTCGCGGGAAGGAGGCGGGCGCAGCCATTTGCTGCATGCCGCTTGTGCTGAACTGTCGCAAAGAGGCGAGGCGGTAGGCTATGTGCCGCTGGATAAACGCACCTGGTTTGTGCCAGAAGTTCTGGACGGCATGGAGCAGCTTGCGCTTGTATGCATCGATAACATCGAATGTATCGCCGGCGATGAACCCTGGGAGATGGCGCTTTTTAATCTCTATAACCGCATTCTGGAATCAGGCAAAACCCGTCTTCTTATTACCGGCGACAGGCCGCCGCGCCAGCTCAATCTGCAGCTGCCGGATCTCGCTTCGCGCCTCGACTGGGGGCAAATCTACCGGCTGCAGCCGCTGTCGGATGACGATAAGCTTCAGGCCCTGCAGCTACGCGCGCGCCAGCGCGGTTTTGAGCTGCCGGAGGACGTGGGCCGCTTCCTGCTCAAACGCCTCGACCGGGAAATGCGTACGCTGTTTATGACGCTCGATCAGCTCGATCGCGCCTCTATTACCGCGCAGCGCAAGCTGACTATTCCCTTTGTGAAAGAGATTCTGGGGCTTTAACCATGCGGTGGAGGGCGCTGGCGCTTATCCATCCTGCGAAAACACTGGCGCAGGCTGAAATAAGCGGCTGCGCCCCGACATTTCTTCCGCCTTACAAAATTTCCAGCACCGACTCGGGCGGCCGGCCGATACGCGCCTGGCCGTTCGCCACCACTATCGGACGTTCAATCAGCCTGGGGTGGTCAACCATCGCCTGAATCAGCTCATCTTCGCTTAAACCTGCATCCGCAAGGTTCAGCTCTTTATACAGATCTTCTTTCCGACGCATCAGGTCGCGGGCGCTTGCAAAGCCTAATTTGCCCAGCAGCGCTTTAATGGCCGCTGCGTCCGGAGGGGTGTCCAGATACAGCACAACGTCAGGCTCCGCGCCGTTTGCCTGCAACAGGCTTAGGGTTTCGCGGCTCTTTGAGCAGCGTGGATTGTGATAAAGGGTGACGGCGGACATATTAACTCCTGTTACATCTTCTGGTATTGAAGGAAGCGTTTTTGCAATTCGCGGAACTGGTCGATGCGGGCATCGTAGCGAGCCTGCTGCAGACTGCCGAGCTTCACCTGGGCGCTGGCGCTGCTGAGCAGGGAAATGGCCTGGTCGAGACGCCCGCCGAGCGCCATCACTTCAGCGCGCGCCGCCAGCTCCTGATCGCGATTACCCATTGCGGCTTCGGTTTGCGCTAACAAATCCCAGCCGTTGCTGTCATCCGGGTGAGAAAATGTGTAGCGATTAAGGATGGTTGCGGCTTGGGCCGGCTGTCCGCCCTGAAAATAGGCGTTAGCGAGGTTAAGCTGCAGCACCGGATTGAGTTTGAGGCCCGGCGCGTTTTTCAGCCGGTTAATGGCCTCGGTGGCTTTGTTCTGCCCCAGATCGATATCGGTCGCTAAATCGAGATACCAGGGGTTAGCCGGCTGCGCCGACAACAACGGCTGCAGCTGTTTGCGCGCCTCGTCCCAGTTTTTAGCTTCCATCGCCTGCAGCGCGCGGCCATAAATTGCGGCGTGCTGTTCGCGGATGTTGCCTTTTGACCAGGCGTCGAGCAGGTCGCTGGTGAGCTGGTTGCGCCCGGAATTGTACATGCCGAGCGTACGCGCTTTCGCCATGTAAAAATCTTCTGAAGACTGCACCACTATTGGCCGCATCTGGTTGGCGCGGTTGCGCGCGTCTGCCAGACGGCTTTCCGGCAGCGGGTGGGTCAGCAGGATTTCAGGCGGGCGCGTGGAGTAGCGCGCCTGATCGAGCAGCTTCTCCAGGAAGGTCGGCATCGCCTGAGGATCGAAACCGGAGCGCTGAAGCACCTGAATGCCGATGCGATCGGCCTCCTGTTCGTTTTGCTGCGTAAAGCTGATCACGCCCTGCTGCGTCCCCGCCAGCGTCCCTGTCAGGGCCGCCATTCCCGCCTGCGGGCTTGCCATCGCCAGCAGAATAGAGCCCAGGGCGCCAACCCACGTCAGGGGCGCGTTCTTTTTCTGGTCTTCCATCGCTCGGGCGAGATGGCGCTGGGTTACGTGCGAGATTTCGTGGGCCATAACCGAGGCGAGCTGGCTTTCGTTGTCAGCATAGCGGAACAGCGCGGAGTGCAGCACGACGTTGCCGCCGAAGAAGGCAAAGGCGTTTATTTCGTCATTGTTGATAAGAAAGAAATGGAACGGCGTCTTAACCGAATTCGCATGGCTGACCAGGCGCATGCCCAGGTTATTAATATACTGCGTCAGCAGAGGATCGTTAATCAGGGGCGCGCTGCCGCGCAGCTGGCGAACGTAGAAATCGCCCATCTGCATTTCCTGGCCAATTGACAGCGTACTTCCGGCCGAGGTTCCCATATCCGGCAGTTGATCGGCCACGTCCGCGAAGGCTGGCGGCACCTGCGCTGCCAGTAAGGTTGTCATTAGTGTTGCAACCAGCGTTTTTTTCAACTGCTTGAACATAACCGCTATCCTGTTTAATCGGGGTGTAGTTTCGACACGTTACGAGCTGATTTGTTCGTATTTTTGCGGCGTTATGTCGGCCACGTAACGAACGGAGAAAATCTTACCACTGAAACCGCAAGCCTACCTCAACCAGGCGCTTTCCGGGCGCAAAAAGCGAAGTCTTTGCGGTGACATTTAGATACAATCCCGACTCGCCTTAAACTGTCAGGGAAGAGAGATATGCTCGAGATGTTGTTGCAGTGGTACCGTCGACGGTTTAGCGACCCGGAAGCCATCGCCTTGCTGGTGATTCTGCTGGCCGGCTTTATCATCCTCTTTTTCTTTCACGGGCTTTTAGCGCCGCTGCTGGTCGCCATGGTGCTGGCCTATCTGCTGGAGTGGCCAACGGCGCGTCTGGAACGCATCGGCTGTTCCCGTAGCTGGGCCGCAAGCATCGTGCTGGTGCTGTTTGTCGGCATTTTAATGGTCATGGTACTGGTGGTGGCGCCGGTGGCGTGGCAGCAGGGTATCTACCTGATCCGCGATATGCCGGGCATGCTCAATAAGCTGTCCGACTTCGCCGCCGCGCTGCCAAAACGTTATCCGGCGCTGGTGGACGCGGGCATTATCGATGCGATGGCGGAAAATATGCGCGGCCGCTTGTCGGGTATGGGCGACCAGGTCGTGAAATACTCTCTGGCATCCCTGGTGGGGCTTTTGACGCTGGCGATTTATCTGGTGCTGGTGCCGCTAATGGTCTTTTTCCTCGTCAAAGATAAAGAGCAGATGCTCAACGCCGTGCGGCGGGTCCTGCCGCGTAACCGCGGCCTGGCGGGGCAGGTATGGCTAGAGATGAACCAGCAGATCACTAATTACATTCGCGGGAAAGTGCTGGAGATGATAGTGGTAGGCATCGCCACCTACATTGGTTTTATTGTCTTTGGGCTTAATTACTCGCTGCTGCTGGCGGTGCTGGTCGGCTTCTCGGTGCTGATTCCCTATATCGGCGCTTTTGTAGTGACGATCCCCGTCGTCTGCGTGGCGCTGTTCCAGTTTGGCCTGGGCACGGAGTTCTGGACGCTGTTTGCGGTATACCTGATTATCCAGGCGCTGGACGGCAACCTGCTGGTGCCGGTGCTGTTTTCAGAGGCCGTTAACCTGCACCCGCTGGTGATTATCCTTTCCGTGGTGATATTCGGCGGGCTGTGGGGATTTTGGGGAGTGTTCTTCGCCATTCCGCTCGCCACGCTGATTAAAGCCGTGGTTCATGCCTGGCCTGACGGGCTGGTCATTGATGACAAGCAGCCTTAAAAATAAAAAGCCGACGCGAAGTCGGCTTTTTTAATCTCTGCGGGCGTTAAGCGTTTTCTTTCAGCCAGTTCAGCACGAGGTCGTGGTGGTTGCTGGTTTTAAAGTCATCAAACACCTTTTCGACTTTACCTTCACCATCCAGCAGGAAGCTGATGCGGTGAATGCCGTCATAGGTTTTGCCCATAAAAGATTTCTCGCCCCACACCCCAAACTGTTCGCAAACCTGATGATCTTCATCGGACAGCAGGGTGAAGTTAAGCAGCTCTTTCTCGGCAAATCGTGAAAGTTTCTCCGGCTTGTCGGTGCTGATGCCCAGCACTTCCACACCAGCCTTTTTCAACTCATCCATGTTGTCGCGCAGACCGCACGCCTGAACGGTGCAGCCTGGCGTCATCGCTTTGGGATAAAAGTAAACCAGAACGCGCTGTCCCTGGAAGTCGGTCAAATTTACTTGCTCGCCGTCTTGATCGGGCAGGCTAAATTTCGGTGCGCTGTCACCGGCTTTCAGTGGGCTCATCACTACTCTCCGTCTTTAATCATCTTGCTGTGGATTCACCACGCTAATAGTGCCTTGTGCTTTAAGCTCTGTACATAGGGCTTTAAAAGCCTGCTCAATAATTGCCGCATCTTCTGACGCGGGACTGTGGGCGGTTATCTGAATATACAGCTGCGGCGGCGTATTGTCCTGAGCGGGCTGCGTGCGGGAAACCAGCTCGGCGATATTCATATGATGCGTGTCGAATAAATCGGTAAAGCGTTCGATCAAATGCGGCGAATCTGCAACTTCTACCTGTACCCAGACCGTGGCGGGCATTGCCGGACGATCCTGAGCGGCGGTGCGCTTCATCACGATCAGCAAATCCAGCTCGGCGCCTTTAAGCGGCAGCGTCGACTCAATCAGCGTTATCGCGTTCCAGCTGCCGGACAGCAGCATAATAAACGTAAACTCTTCACCGAGCATCGCGAGGCGACTGTCTTCGATATTACAGCCGCAACTGCTGACATGACGGGTGATGGTATTAACAATACCAGGTCTGTCCGCCCCAAGGGCCGTGATAACCAAATAGTGGTGGGGTGAAGGAGTCAAGCGCATTCTTCCTTTGAATCGGTGGGATATCATAAGGAAAGCATAAAAAAATCCTGCATACAACCGTGTAGAGTCACCTGGCAGCTTGCTTTTGATCCTGCACCAAACGTACCATTGAGGCACTTGTTTGCACAGAGGATGGCCAATGTTCACGGGAAGTATTGTCGCGCTTGTAACACCGATGGATGAGAAAGGTAATGTCTGCCGGTCAAGCCTTAAAAAACTGATTGATTACCATGTCGCCAGCGGAACATCGGCGATTGTCTCCGTAGGGACGACCGGAGAGTCTGCTACCCTAAGCCACGAAGAGCACGGCGATGTGGTTATGCTAACGCTGGAGCTGGCAGACGGCCGTATTCCGGTGATTGCAGGGACCGGTGCGAACGCCACTTCCGAGGCTATCTCTCTGACGAAGCGCTTTAATAACAGCGGTATCGTCGGCTGCCTGACCGTCACGCCATACTACAACCGTCCGACTCAGGAAGGGTTGTTCCAGCACTTCAAAGCCATCGCCCAAAGCACCGATCTGCCGCAGATGCTGTACAATGTGCCGTCCCGTACCGGCTGCGACATGCTGCCGGAAACCGTCGCCCGTCTGTCGAAAGTAAAAAATATTATTGGTATCAAAGAGGCGACCGGGAACTTAACGCGGGTAAACCAGATCAAAGAGCTGGTTGAAGAAGACTTCATCCTGGTTAGCGGTGACGATGCCAGCGCGCTGGACTTCATGCAGCTCGGCGGCCACGGCGTGATTTCCGTGACGGCAAACGTAGCCGCGCGTGAAATGGCGGAAATGTGTAAACTGGCGGCCAACGGGCAATTTGCACAAGCGCGTGAGATCAACCAGCGCCTGATGCCGTTGCATAATAAATTATTTGTAGAACCCAATCCTATCCCGGTGAAATGGGCTTGTAGAGAATTGGGACTTGTGGCGACCGATACCTTACGCCTGCCAATGACGCCGCTGACTGAAGCCAGTCGTCCGGTGATTATCAGTGCGCTTAAGCATGCGGGTTTGCTGTAAAGTTTAGGGAGATTTGATGGCTTACTCAGTACAAAAGTCGATGGTGACAAAAGTTGCAGTGGTGTCGCTTGCCATGCTGCTGGCAGCATGCAGCAGCGACCAGCGTTATAAGCGCCAGGTCAGCGGCGACGAGTCCTATCTGGATGCACCACCACTGGCGGAAATCCACTCTCCGGCGGGCATGATTCTGCCTGTAGAGAACGGGCAATATACGATTCCGGTTACCAACGGCAGCGGCGCAGTAGGCAAACAGCTGGACATCCGTCCGCCGGCGCAACCGCTGGCGCTGGTTAGCGGCGCGCGTACCCAGTTTACCGGCGATACCGCTTCGCTGATGGTAGAAAGCGCTCGCGGCGCTACGCTGTGGCCGCAGGTGGTCAGCATTGTGCAGGCTAACAACTACACCATCAGCAAACGCGATGACGCAGGCCAGACGCTAACCACCGATTGGGTACAGTGGAACCGTGCCGATGAAGACGAACAGTACCGCGGCCGTTATCAAATTACCGTGCAGCCGCAGGGCTATCAGCAGTCGGTAGTGGTGAAGTTGCTAAACCTGGAGCAGTCAGGCAAGCCGGTATCGGATGCGGCCTCCATGCAGCGCTACAGCGCGCAAATGCTTAACGTCATCAGCGCGGGCCTTGATAAAGTACAAACCGATCGCCAGAACGCGCAGGATAACCGTTCTTCCGCCCAGCTTGATGTACAGAGCGCCGCAGACGACACCGGCTTACCAATGCTCGTGGTTCGCGGTCCGTTTAACGTCGTCTGGAACCGCCTGCCGGCCACGCTTGAAAAAGCAGGCATGAAGGTCACGGATTCCACCCGTTCTACCGGCAGCATGGCGGTGACTTACAAACCTTTATCCGACAGCGCATGGCAGGATTTAGGGGCGAAAGACCCTGAGCTTGTAAGCGGCGACTACAAGCTGCAGGTCGGCGACCTCGATAACCGCAGCAGCCTGCAGTTCATCGATCCTAAAGGACACACGCTGACGCAGGCGCAAAACGACGCGCTGGTCGCTGTATTCCAGGCGGCATTCAGCAAGTAACTTAAAGGGCCGGAGCGATCCGGCCTTTTTTCTGACTGGCCACGCAAACGTGTGCGTGGCCGCAGATAGCGGAATTTTTAGTTAAATCACACCTGGAGTAAGAAAGATGCAAAAGCAAGCTGAGTTGTATCGTGGCAAAGCGAAAACCGTATACAGCACCGAAAACCCGGATCTGTTGGTGCTCGAATTCCGCAATGATACGTCAGCAGGAGACGGCGCGCGCATTGAACAGTTCGACCGCAAAGGTATGGTGAACAACAAGTTTAACCATTTCATTATGGCCAAACTGGAAGAGGCGGGCATTCCTACGCAAATGGAGCGGCTGCTCTCCGATAACGAAGTGCTGGTGAAAAAGCTCGATATGGTGCCGGTGGAGTGCGTAATCCGCAACCGCGCCGCAGGTTCGCTGGTGAAGCGCCTGGGCATTGAAGAAGGCATTGAGCTTAATCCGCCGCTGTTTGACCTGTTCCTGAAGAACGATGCGATGCACGATCCTATGGTCAACGAATCTTACTGCGAAACCTTTGGCTGGGTGAGCAAAGAGCATCTCGCCCGTATGCGCGATCTGAGCTACAAGGCTAACGACGTGCTGAGCAAGCTGTTTGACGACGCGGGTCTTATTCTCGTGGACTTCAAGCTGGAGTTTGGCCTGTTTAAAGGCGAAGTGGTGCTTGGCGATGAGTTCTCGCCGGACGGCAGCCGCCTGTGGGATAAAGAAACCCTCGACAAGATGGACAAAGACCGTTTCCGCCAGAGCCTGGGCGGCCTGATTGAAGCCTATGAAGAAGTCGCCCACCGTCTTGGCGTTAAATTAGACTAAATTCCTGCCGCGCTATTTTAAGGCCGGGTGTGTTTTGCACATCCGGCTTTTTCACATTTCGTTTCTTATGGTAATCCTGCGATTAACCACCTACGATCTACCTGATACAAGGCGTAAATAAAAAGAGGTAGGGTTATGCGTTGGCAAGGACGTCGCGAAAGCGACAACGTAGAAGACAGGCGTAGTAACTCCCCCGGCCCGAGCTTTGGCGGCGGCGGTGGCGGTTTTCGTTTACCCGGCGGGAAAGGCGGGATAGTCCTGCTGATTATCGTCGTCGTGGCCGGTTATTATGGCGTCGATCTCACCGCACTGCTCTCCGGCGGCCAGCCGGTAACGCAGCAACAGGCCTCCCAGCGTTCCATTAGTCCGAATGATGATGAGGCGGCCAAATTCACTTCGGTTATTCTGGCCACCACCGAGGATACCTGGGGGCAGATTTTCCAGCAGATGGGACGTACTTACCAGCAGCCTAAGCTGGTGATGTACCGCGGCGCTACGCGCACCGGCTGCGGTACGGGTCAGTCGGTAATGGGGCCGTTCTACTGCCCGGCGGACAGTACCGTTTATATCGATCTCTCCTTCTACGACGAGATGAAAAACAAGCTCGGAGCGGACGGCGATTTCGCTCAGGGCTACGTTATTGCCCATGAGGTTGGCCACCATGTTCAGAAACTGCTGGGCATCGAACCCAAGGTTCGCCAGCTGCAGCAGGGCGCTTCTCAGACCGAAGGGAACCGTCTGTCGGTGAAAATGGAGCTGCAGGCCGACTGCTTCGCGGGCGTCTGGGGTCACAGCATGCAAAAACAGGAAGTGCTGGACGCGGGTGATTTGCAGGAGGCGCTGAACGCCGCCGAGGCGATCGGCGATGACCGCCTGCAGCAGCAGGGACAGGGGCGCGTTGTGCCGGATAGCTTTACCCACGGCACGTCTGAGCAGCGCTATACCTGGTTTAAACGCGGTTTCGATAGCGGCGACCCGGCGCAGTGTAATACTTTCGGCAACAGCGTTCGCTAATCGCGCACGGTCATAAACAGTGACAGGGATGACAGGCATGGAACAGCTTCAACAGGCAACGGCCAGCATGGCCTGCGCCGGCATTCGGCGTTTGCTTATCCTGGCCGGCGAAGGTGCCTGGAGCAGCCAGCAGGTAAAGCTGTTGACCGGGCTGCTGCCCGGCGACTGGCTGTGGGTAGGCGCGGCGCCCGAGCTTCCGCTGAGCTGCGCGCCATCGGCCATGCGCACTCTGCTTGGCCGGGAGTTCCTCCATGCCGTATTTGACGCCCGCAGCGGGCTGGACGCCGAGGCGCTGGCGGCCCTCGCTGGAACCTTAAAAGCCGGCAGCTGGCTGGTGATGCTGGCGCCCGAATGGTTACGCTGGCCTGCGCTGCCCGATGCGGATTCCTGCCGCTGGAGCGATTTTCCGCAGCCCATCGCCACGCCTAACTTTATTTCTCATCTTCAACGCTGCGTGCTTGCCGATAGCGAATCTTATCTCTGGCGGCAGCATCAGCCGTTTTGCCTGCCTGAGTTTCGGCCTCGCCCCTGCTGGCAGCCTGCAAAAGGCGCTCCTGAGCAGGAACAGGCCGCGATTCTTTGCGCGTTGCAGGCTATGCCTGCGGGCGTAGCCGTGGTGACCGCCCCGCGTGGCAGAGGCAAGTCTGCGCTTGCGGGCATGCTGCTGCGAAACCTGCCGGATAAGGCGCTGGTGACCGCCCCGACGCGTGCGGCGACGGACGTGCTGGCGTTACACGCGGGTGGAAAGTTCAACTTCATCGCGCCGGACGCGCTGCTGGCTCAGAGTGAACAGCAGGATGCGCAGTGGCTGATCGTCGATGAGGCCGCGGCCCTGCCGGCGCCGCAGCTGCGTCAGCTGATAGCCCGTTTCCCGCGCACGCTGCTCACTACCACGGTTCAGGGATACGAAGGCACCGGGCGCGGTTTTCTACTGAAGTTTTGTGCAGGCATCGATTCGCTTACCCGTTACGCTCTTTCAACCCCGATTCGCTGGGCGCAGCACGATCCCCTGGAGTCCTTAATCGACGGCATTTTGCTGTTTGATGAGGCAGATATTACGCAGGCGCCTCAGGGGCCGGTTACGTTGAGCTCCGTCGCGCAAAGTGAAGGCGGGCAGCTGCAGAAAATGTATCGCCTGCTTTCCGGTGCGCACTATCGCACCTCGCCGCTGGACTGGCGGCGCATGCTCGACGCCCACGGCCAGAGTTTTATTGCCGCCGACTGCGGCGATGAAACCCTTGGCGCCGTCTGGCTGGTGGAAGAGGGCGGGCTTGATGAAAAACTCAGCCGCGCGGTATGGGCAGGCTTCCGGCGTCCGCGCGGGAATCTTGTCGCACAATCTCTGGCCGCCCACGGAGGAAGCCCGCAGGCGGCGGTTTTAAAAGGTTTGCGCGTAAGCCGCATTGCGGTGCATCCGCTGCGTCAAAGACAGCAATTAGGGCAGCGCATGATAGCGATGGCCAGGGCACTCGCGCAGCAGAAGGCGGATTATCTGTCAGTCAGTTTTGGCTATACCGATGAGCTGTGGCGGTTCTGGGAAAGCTGCGGATTCGTGCTCGCGCGCGTCGGCAGCCACCGCGAAGCCAGCAGCGGCTGCTACACGGCGATGGCGCTGCTGCCTCTGAGCGAGGCTGGCGCGGCGCTCACCCGTCGCGAACAGCTTCGTCTGCAGCGAGATTTTATCTGGCTGCAGTCGTGGATCGAGCAGCCTTTACCCATAATTCCGCAGCCAGCGTCTACGCTAAATAGTGATGACTGGCTTGAACTGGCAGGATTTGCCTTCGCGCACCGCCCGCTGGAAGCTTGCCTGGGCTCGCTCAATCGCCTGCTGATAGCCTGCGATCTGCCGCTGCACGCTCTACGCGGTCGGGTACAGCACAGGCTTGAGGTCGAGGCGCTGTGTGCGAAGCTTCGGCTTTCCGGGCGTAAGGCGCTGCTGGGGGCGATGCGCCAGGAAGCGCAGCAGGCGCTTGAAAAACTTAATGCCGCACAAAGCGTTACGCTCAAAAATTCTCTTTTGCAATTGCAATTTTTCCACTAAGTCGTTCAGTCAAATGGCATGGTCATCACCTTTATCCGGCGTATAGTCAGCTGCAGAAACTTAAGGAGATAACCATGAAGCACGACCATTTTGTTGTCCAAAGCCCATCCGTTCCGGCAAAACAACTGCTGTTGCTGTTTCATGGCGTGGGCGATAACCCCGTCGCGATGGGGGAAATCGGCAGCTGGTTCGCCCCGGTATTTCCCGATGCGCTAGTGGTGAGCATTGGCGGTCCGGCGGCGAGCGGTTCGTCTCAAGGACGTGAATGGTTTTCAGTAGCCGGCGTGACGGAGGAAAACCGCCAGGGCCGCATTGATGCGGTGATGCCGACCTTTATTGAAGTGGTGCGCTACTGGCAGAAACAAAGCGGCGTCGCGGCAAATGCTACGGCGCTGATTGGCTTCTCACAGGGAGCAATAATGGCGCTGGAAGGTATTAAAGCCGAGCAGGATCTAGCCTCCCGCGTGATCGCCTTTAGCGGGCGCTATGCCGGGCTTCCGCGCAGCATTCCTGCTTCGGTGACTATCCATCTGATTCACGGTGATGAAGATAACGTGATTAATGTGAAGCACGCCGTTGAGGCCTCCGAGGCGCTCGAGCGCATCGGCGGGGATTTTACGCTGGATATTATTGATGAATTGGGACATGCCATTGACGACCGCAGCATCCGAATTGCGCTCGACCATCTGCGCTATACGGTGCCGAAGCATTATTTTGATGAGGCGTTAAGCGGCGGAATCCCGAAAGATGACGATATTATTGAACTGCTGTAAAGCATGCCCTCACCCTGCAATAGGGTGAGGGAAAAAACGTCCGTTACTTTTTCTTTGGCCAGTCGTCTTCGTCGTCCCACTTATCGTTAAAATCACGATGCGGCGGCAAGTCAGGCTTGTTGGCCATGTATTTCTTCGGGTCGATGCGTTTCAGGTCTTTAATAACGTTAAGGAAAATGCCCAGCAACAGCACCAGTACAATCACCCACCAGTAATGCGATAGCCATTCCATGCTAATACCTCACTTAAGTTGTGCAGCCCGTCAGGCGACAAGCTGTTCCATAATGCGTTGATACATGCGGGCAAGAAGCTGCAGGTCGGCGGCGTTGACGCACTCGTTAATCTTATGAATGGTCGCGTTCACCGGCCCAAGCTCCACCACCTGCGCGCCCATACGGGCGATAAAGCGTCCATCGGACGTGCCGCCGGTCGTTAAAAGCTGCGGCTTTATTTCATTATAGTGCTCAACTGCATTCACCACCGCATCGACAAGCTTGCCGCGCGAGGTGAGGAACGGCAGCCCGGAAAGCCACCAGTCCAGCGTGTAGCGCAGCTGGTGTTTCTCAAGCAGGGCGATCACGCGCTGTTTGATGTCCGCATCGGTCAGCTCGGTGCTGAAGCGGAAGTTAAACTGCACGAACATATCGCCTGGAATGACGTTGTTGCTGCCGGTGCCGGCCTGAATATTGGCGATCTGCATGCTGGTAGCCGGGAAAAACTCGTTCCCCTGGTCCCACTCGATGGCCACCAGATCGCTTAGCATCGGGGCGGCACGATGAACCGGGTTATCCGCCAGATGCGGGTAGGCCACGTGCCCCTGCACGCCATGAATCGTCAGGTTGCAGGTCAGCGACCCGCGGCGCCCGTTTTTCACCACGTCGCCGACCACCTCGGTGCTCGAAGGCTCGCCCACCAGGCAATAATCCAGGCGTTCACGGCGTTCCATCAGCTTTTCGACCACTTTTACGGTGCCGTTTTTGGCGCTGGCTTCCTCATCGGAGGTGATAAGAAAGGCAAGACGACCCTTATGATCAGGATGCTGCGTCACAAAGCGCTCTGCCGCCACCACCATCGCCGCCAGCGAGCCTTTCATATCCGCGGCGCCGCGGCCAAAAAGCATGCCGTCGCGAATGGTCGGTTCGAACGGAGGATTAATCCAGCGGTCCGCGTCGCCGGACGGCACGACATCGGTATGTCCGGCAAACGCCAGCGTTTCGCCCTGTCCTCTCCATGCCCAGAAGTTTTGCGTGTCGCCAAAATCCATGTGCTCAACGGTAAAGCCGATAGCGCGCAGTCGCTCAATCAGCAGCGCTTGGCAGCCGGCGTCATCGGGACTCAGGGAAGGGCGGCGGATAAGCTGTTGCGTCAGCTCAATAACCGGGCAGGACATAAGACTATACCTCGTTGATAAACTGCTGATAGTTCGATTCATTGAAACCCAGAAGCATAGGCTGCCCGGGCGCGCAGAGCAATGGGCGTTTAACGATCGCCGGCATTTCTACCATTAATGCGGCCGCCGATCGCGCGTCTTTAACGGATTCACGACGGGCTTCATCCAGCTTGCGCCAGGTCGTACCACGGGTATTGAGCAGCGCCTCCCAACCCAACTTGTCGATAAATGTATTGAGCAAGTCGGCGTCCAGGCCGTCTGCGCGGTAGTCATGAAAGCGGTATTCAACGCCCCGGGCTTCCAGCCAGCGTCGCGCTTTCTTAACGGTGTCGCAGTTTTTAATGCCGTACAGGATAATCACGCGATGTCAGTCCTTTTGTTGAGAATCTGGTTTTTTAATCAGATAATTAGAATGATCCAAAATGATAATAAAATACGACGGAAAAATATAACTTAATTGCTACTACGATTATCACAAAATATAACTATTGTGGCGCATTTCGAATAAAATTTCATCCATTATGCAATTTCATTTCATGGAGGCGTTGAATTTTATCGCGTTGACGGTATTCGGCCTTATCCGAAACTGAATATATAAATATCTGCAGCGCCATATTTAATACCGCTGGTTCAGCTTTCCTCCGGCGAGCAAACCCCGTAACCAGCGCTGCTGGCGTGCTTTTTGTGCTAAATGCGAGCAAATTCTGAAATTTGAAGAAACATTTTGTTTCAGGTGCTCCGTCACATTAATAAGTGAAAGAGGGATTAAAATTAGGTTATTACGCAATGGCAATAAATATACGGTGGATGTCATGAGAGCAGCGGCACAGAATTGCTTCACTCCCCGAAACGATTTGCGTATAATTAAAGCAATTATAAGAGAGGCTGTTATGATTGAGCATGAACTGGGGAACTGGAAAGATTTCATTGAAGTTATGCTTCGTAAATGATCTGACCAGAAAATAGCAAGAGCAGGATGTCCTTATTTGAAAATCTCTAGGGGTACATCACTAAAAAGGCGACCGAAAAGGCCGCCTTTTTTGTTCTCTTTTTATCCTTTAGTCCTTGTGCGGCTCTTTAAGCGGGAAGCGGCGACGCACCAGCACAAAGAACAGCGGCACAAAGAAAATTGCCAGAACCGTGGCTGAAATCATGCCGCCCATCACCCCGGTTCCCACCGCATGCTGGCTGCCGGAACCCGCGCCGCTGCTGGTGGCCATCGGCAGCACGCCGAAGATAAAGGCCAGCGAGGTCATCAGAATCGGCCGTAAGCGCTGACGGCAGGCGTCGAGCGTCGCCGCGACCAGCTCCCGCCCCTGCGCGTTCATATCATTGGCGAATTCGACAATCAGTATTGCGTTCTTCGCCGCAAGCCCGATGACGGTAAGCAGCCCAACCTGGAAATATACGTCATTCTCAAGCCCCCGCATCCAGGTGGCGAGCAGGGCCCCGATGACGCCAAGCGGCACGACGAGCATCACGGAAAACGGCACCGACCAGCTTTCATAGAGTGCGGCAAGACACAGGAAGACCACCAGCAGCGACACCGCATATAATGCGGGCGCCTGCGCGCCTGAAAGCCTTTCCTGATAGGACATGCCCGTCCATTCCAGGCCAAACCCGTTCGGCAGTTTATGCACCAGGTTTTCCATGATTTCCATGGCCGTACCGGTGCTGATGCCGGCTGAGGCCTCGCCCACGATCTCTACGGCGGAATAACCGTTGTAGCGCTCCAGACGAGGCGAGCCCGTTTCCCAGCGCGAAGAGGAGAAGGCGGAGAAGGGCACCATGCCGCCGTCTTTGTTGCGTACATACCACTGATTAATGTCATCGGGCAGCATGCGGTACTTCGCGGCCGCCTGAACATAGACCTTTTTCACGCGGCCGCGATCCATAAAGTCGTTCACATAGCTGGAGCCCCAGGCCGTTTGCAGCGTGTTATTGATATCGTCAATGGAAACGCCCAGCGCCTGCGCTTTCCGCTGATCGATATCAATCTGCATCTGCGGGCTGTCGTCGAGGCCGTTATGGCGAACGCGGGTTAGCCGAGGTTCGTTATCAGCCAGGTTGAGCAGCTGGTCGCGTGCGTTCATCAGCGCATCATGTCCGGCGCCGCCGTGATCCTGCAGCTCCATATCGAATCCGGCCGCGTTGCCAAGGCCGCTGATGGCCGGCGGGCTGCTGGCGATAACGCGCGCTTCTTTAATATCATGGAAGGCCTTAGTGGCGCGTTCGATGATGGCGAAGGAGCTGCCGGTGTCCGGATCGCGATCGTCCCAGTCTTTCAGGCGCACAAACATTCGCGCCACGTTCTGCCCGTTACCGCCGGGTCCGGAACCTATGGTTGAGAACACCGACAGCACATTATCTTTCTCTTTGGTCAGATAATAGTTTTCGAGATTAGCTACCACCTTCAGCGTCTGCTGCTGGGTTGAGCCGCTTGGCAGCTGTACCGAGGTGGTAAATACGCCGCGGTCCTCTAGCGGCAGGAATGAGGTTGGCAGGCGCAGGAATAAGAACACCATTCCGCCTAACAGCAGGGCGTAAATCAGCATCCAGCGCGCGCTGCGGGCCAGAATTCTGCCGACGCCGTTTTCGTATCGCGCGGCGTTGCGGTTGAACATACGGTTAAACCAGCCGAAAAATCCTTTTTGGCCGTGCTGCTCGCCTTTATGTAACGGCTTAAGCAGCGTGGCGCAGAGCGCAGGCGTAAGGATCATCGCGACCAGAACCGACAGCACCATTGCCGAAACGATGGTAATGGAGAACTGGCGATAAATGGCGCCGGTCGTGCCGCCGAAGAAAGCCATCGGCACAAACACCGCGGAAAGCACCATCGCAATCCCTACCAGCGCGCCCTGAATCTGGCTCATCGATCTGCGGGTGGCCTCTCTGGGCGACAGCCCCTCCTCGCTCATGATGCGCTCAACGTTCTCCACCACCACGATGGCGTCATCCACCAGCAGCCCGATGGCCAGGACCATGGCGAACATCGTCAGGGTATTGATGCTATAGCCGAAGGCGTAGAGCACCGCGAAGGTGCCCAGCAGCACTACCGGCACGGCGATTGTGGGAATAAGCGTGGCGCGGAAATTCTGTAAAAACAGGTACATGACGAGGAACACCAGCAGGATGGCTTCCAGCAGCGTTTTTACCACGTCTTCGATAGAGGCTTTGACGAAAGGCGTGGTTTCATAAGCGATTTTCGCTTCCAGGCCGTGGGGGAAAAACTGAGAAAGCTCTTCGATTTTGGCGCGGGCAAGCTTATCGGTTTCCATCTCATTCGCGCCTGACGCAAGCTTGATGCCCAGCCCCGAGGCCGCCTGGCCATTGTAGCGGCTCAGGAAGTCGTACTTCTCAGCGCCGAGCTCAACTTCCGCCACGTCGCCCAGCGTCACCAGCGAACCGTCCTGATTCACACGCAGGGTAATGTCCTTAAATTGCTGCGGCGTTTGCAGCAAAGACTGGGAGTTGATGGTGGCGTTTAAAGCCTGAAGATCGACCGATGGCGTACCGCCCAGCTGCCCAACGGCGACCTGCGCATTTTGCGAGCTAATGGCATCCACCACATCCTGGGTGGTGAGCTGATAGCTGGTGAGTTTGGTTGGGTCGAGCCAGATGCGCATGGAGTACTGGGAGCCGTAGGCATCCACGTCCCCGACGCCGTTAACGCGGCTCAGAGGATCCTGGATATTACTGGCTACGTAGTCCGCTATATCCTGTTTATCCATGCTGCCATCGGTGGAAACGAAGGCGATCATCAGGATGTTGGTATCCCCGGTCTTCCTGACCGTCACCCCCTGCGTTTGCACGGCCTGCGGCAATTTACGCAGCGCGGACTGCAGCTGGTTTTGCACCTGTTGCACCGCCTCGTCCGGATCGGTGCCGGCCTTAAAGCTCAGCATGATGGTAGCCTGGCCGGTGCTGCTGCTTTGCGACGACATATACATCATGTTGTCGAGACCGGTCATATTCTGTTCGATAACCTGTGTGACGGTGTTTTCCAGGGTCTGGGCTGAGGCCCCCGGATAGTTAGCGGTAATACGCACGTTAGGCGGCGCGAGATCGGGATATTGCTCAACGGGAAGCGAAAAAATTGCAAGCGTACCGGTGAGGCACAAAATAATGGCCAGCACCCAGGCAAAAATGGGGCGATTGATAAAGAAATTCGCCATCTGGTCGGGACCTCGTAAGTACTACAGATTGTTGTTATGGGGGGCAGTGGTCACTGTAGCCTTAACCTTAAGCCCAAACGTGGAGAAATTGAGGAGATAATGTAAATTATCTTAGCCTGCTATTGACAGCAGATTGTGAATTTCAAAGGGTTAAACGCTGCGGCTCGCCCCTGCATTGCCTGAAAAACTTTTGCCGTTTCCCGCCGTTGTGCCTGTCACTTTCTTTTCAGTATTTTCTGCCTGCCGGTAAGTAGTTATACGTTTCTATAAGACAATTGAGGGAAGGGATGGCAATTTTAACTGCTTATGGCGCGAAGCGTTGGGTTATATATTCAACAGTTTTCCAGAACCCGACCGATATTAAAATAGATAGATGAAAAAAGCGCATAAAGCCCGGCTTTAATGCTGCGGTTGAAGCTGCTCGCTCCAGTGGGCAGGGCCGCGGTATCGAACAGGTCGCAATTGTTGTTGCTGAAATGGATCAGGTGACGCCGCAAAACGCCTCGCTGTTGGAAGAGTCTGCAGCAGCGCTGGAAGAGCAGACAAGCCGCCAGACGCAGGCCGTTTCGGTGTTTCGCATTCATCAACATGACCAAAAGGAAGCTCAGAACCTTAAAGCGGCTAAACCGGGCGGCAAAATGGTTAAGCCAAAGCGCCCGGATCCATCCGGTTCACATGAGGAATGGGCCACCTTTTAATCGTATTTATCCGCAGATAGCCGGTTTCGTTTTTATCTACCACGAAACGTGCAGCGTCGTTTGCTTCTCCCGTCTGCCAGGCGGTGGGAAGCAGGCTGATAAGCCGGACGAGACAAAACCAAAACAACGGCCTATGATTACCGGCTCCTCTAACACGCCGCGGAGACCCCATGTCGATAAAAATCGAAGTCATCAAAGATAAAATCCTCTCGGATAACTACTTCATTTTGCGCAATATCACCTACGATTTGTCCCGCAACGGGGCCGAAACGGTACGCCACAAGCGCGAAGTCTACGACCGTGGCAACGGTGCGACCATGCTGCTGTACAGCCGTGAAAAGAAAACCGTCGTGCTGACCCGTCAGTTCCGCGTGGCGACCTGGGTCAGCGGCAACGCGGACGGTATGCTGATTGAAGCCTGTGCGGGATTGCTGGACGCCGACGAGCCGGAAGTTTGCGCACGCAAAGAGGCGATGGAGGAGACGGGATATCTGGTTGGTGAGGTCGAAAAGCTGTTTGAGCTTTACATGTCTCCAGGCGGCGTTACTGAACTTATCCATTTTTACCTGGCTGAATATACCGATGCCCAGCGTGAATTTGCCGGCGGCGGCATTGATGACGAAGACATCGACGTGCTGGAGATCCCTTTCGCGCAGGCGCTGGAAATGATTAAAAGCGGCGAAATTCGTGACGGTAAGACGGTTATTTTGTTACAGCAGCTGCAGTTACGCAAAATCATGGAGTAAAGCTATTGTAATTCAGCGGGTTACTGGATGAGTTTTTTGCACAAATCTATCCGATAAATCCGATTGAGCGCGGGCACTGAGAAGCCGAAGATATCGCCAAAATTTGTCTGTTTTTTTCTCTTCGTCTTCTCAGGATATGTGCTGCTAATGTGTTACCGGATGAAATCGCTTCTTCTCTTTAGTCTGCTTCTGGCGAGCTCCGCATTCGCTGCACCCGCACAAAAATCCTTTGCAGACTGGCAGGTCACCTGTAACAACCAGAATTTTTGCTCGGCGCGCAATACCGGTCTTCATCAGGGGCTGGTGATGACGCTTACCCGCAGCGCCGGAGCGCATACGGACGTTAATCTGCGCATCGATTTGGGCAATCTGGACACCGCCGAAAGCAAGGCGCCGGCCATTGCTCCGCGGCTACAGGTTGACGGCGAGCCGCTTAAGCTGGACAAATCAAAGTGGCGAGAAACGCCGCATCACCTGGCGACCGGCGACGCGGGCGCCATTAATGTCCTGCTGGATAAAATCGGTGACGCTAACGCTATTACGCTGCTAAACGGGCAGGGGAATATCTCTCTTGCCGGACTGAAAGCCGCGCTGCTGTTTATCGATAGTCAGCAAAAGCGCGTGGGCAGTGAAACCGCGTGGATTAAAAAAGGGGACGATCCGCCCCTTAGCGTGCCGCCCGCGCCCGCGCTTAAAGAAGTTACCATCACCAATCCCACCCCAACGCCCTTCGCCCAGGATGAACTTAACGATTTGCTGGATTATGGCAGCTGGCGCATGAACAACAGCCAGTGCTCGCTGGATCCGATGCGTCGCGAAGTGCGTATTTTCGCTCTCAGCGATGATAAGGCACTGATGCTGGTAAGCTGCGAGGCCGGGGCGTACAACGTCGTCGATCTTGCCTGGATTGTTTCCCGCCAGAAGCCTTTCGCCTCCCGACAGATTCACCTGAAGCTGCCGTTTACGCCAGCCGGTGGCGATACTGATTTAGAGCTGATGAACGCGGGCTATGACGAGACGAATAAAGAGCTGACGACGCTTGCCAAAGGGCGTGGAGTAGGGGATTGCGGAATTTCGAGCCGCTGGCGTTTCGACGGGCAGCGCTTCCGCCTGGTGCGCTATGCCGAAGAGCCCTCCTGCGACGGCTGGCATGGCAGCGGGGCATGGCCTACTTTGTGGGTAACCAAGTAGCTTTTTGAAATTTATCGGGCAGCGCTGCGCTTGCCCGAGCTGGAAAAATAGTGGAAAGCAGGGCGGATAAGCGCAGGCCTTATCCGCCGCTACGGTCAGGCTTTTTTAGCTAACACCTTCTTCGCCTTCTCCACCACGTTCTCGGCGGTAAAGCCAAAGAACGGGAACAGCTTATCGGCCGGAGCCGACTCACCGTAACCGGTCATGCCGACGATGGCGCCTTTCAGCCCGACGTATTTATACCAGTAGTCCGCAATACCCGCTTCCACCGCCACGCGCGCGGCGATATCCGAAGGCAGAACGGATTCCCGGTACGCTTCGTCCTGCTCGTCAAACACGTCGGTCGACGGCAGCGAAACGACGCGAACCTTGTGGCCTTCGGTCGACAGCTTATCCGCGGCCTGGACGGTAATCTCCATCTCCGAACCGGTGGCAATCAGGATGATATCCGGGGTGCCGTCGCTGTCTTTCAAAATATAGCCGCCGCGGCTTATCGCTTTTAGCTGCTCCGGGCTACGTTCCATTTGCGCCAGGTTTTGACGGGAGAGAATAAGCGCCGTCGGACCGTGATGTCGCTCGATAGCCGCTTTCCACGCCACCGCGGCTTCTACCTGATCGCAGGGACGCCAGGTGCTGAAGTTTGGCGTCAGGCGCAGGCTGGCAAGCTGTTCGACCGCCTGGTGCGTTGGACCGTCTTCCCCAAGGCCGATGGAGTCGTGCGTGTAGACCATGATCTGCCGGGCTTTCATCAGCGCCGCCATGCGCGCCGCGTTGCGGGCGTACTCCACAAACATCAGGAAGGTCGCGGTATAAGGCACGAATCCGCCGTGGTGCGCAATGCCGTTGGCGATTGCCGTCATGCCGAATTCACGCACGCCGTAGTGAATGTAGTTGCCCGCGACATCTTCCTTGATGGATTTAGAGCCGGACCAGATTGTCAGGTTGCTTGGTGCCAGATCCGCCGAGCCGCCTAACAGTTCGGGCAACAGCGGCCCTACGCTGTTAAGGGTATTTTGCGAAGCCTTACGCGTGGCGATCTTCGCCGGATTGGCCTGCAAATCTTCGATCAGTTTCTGCGTGGTTTCCTGCCAGTTTTGCGGCATTTCGCCGTTCATGCGGCGGGTGAATTCCGCGGCCAGATCCGGATGCGCCTTAGCATAGGCGGCGAATTTATCTTTCCAGGCGGCCTCGGCTTTCTCGCCTTCTTCTTTGGCATCCCAGTCGCGATAAATCTCTTTTGGGATCTCGAAGGGCGGATAATTCCAGCCGAGCTTTTTACGCGCCAGCGCCACTTCTTCTTCGCCAAGCGCCGCGCCGTGCGCCTCTTCTTTGCCCGCTTTGTTTGGCGAGCCAAAACCAATTACCGTGCGGCAGATAATCAGCGAAGGCTTATCCTTCACGCTTTGCGCTTCGATAATCGCTTTTTTTACCGCTTCCGGGTCGTGGCCGTCTATCTCGTGGACCACGTGCCAGTGGTAGGCTTCGAAGCGTTTTGCGGTGTCATCGGTAAACCAGCCTTCGGTTTCGCCGTCAATGGAAATGCCGTTGTGATCGTAAAAACCGATAAGTTTACCCAGCCCCAGCGTGCCCGCCAGCGAGCAAACCTCGTGGGAAATACCCTCCATCAAACAGCCGTCGCCCATAAAGACGTAGGTGAAGTGGTCGACGATGTCGTGGTCCGGACGGTTGAACTGCGCGCCCAGCGTGCGTTCGGCAATCGCCAGGCCCACCGCGTTAGCTAAGCCCTGACCAAGCGGCCCGGTAGTGGTTTCCACGCCTGGCGTGTAGCCCTTTTCCGGGTGGCCCGGGGTTTTGGAGTGAAGCTGACGGAAGTTTTTCAGCTCTTCCATCGGCAAATCATAGCCGCTCAGATGCAACAGGCTATAAAGCAGCATCGACGCGTGCCCGTTGGAGAGAATAAAGCGGTCTCTGTCAGCCCAGGTCGGGTTGCTGGGGTTGTGCTTGAGAAAGTCGTTCCATAACACTTCGGCGATATCCGCCATGCCCATTGGCGCGCCAGGGTGGCCCGAATTTGCTTTTTGTACCGCGTCCATGCTCAGGGCACGAATGGCGTTGGCAAGCTCTTTACGAGATGACATGTTTCACTCCAATGTGTTGTTAAAGTTTGGCGGCGAGTAAATCTTCCAGTTTGCGCTGGTCTACGGCGAACTGGCGGATACCTTCGCCCAGCTTGTCGACGGCCATCGCGTCCTGATTATGTTCCCAGCGGAATTCCGCTTCGCTCAACGGCTCAGGGCGACGGAAGCCCTGGGAGTTCGGCACCAGTTTACGAATGACCGGCTCTTCGCTTTCCTGCAGCTCCTGCAGGAGATTTGGCGCAATGGTCAAACGGTCGCAGCCGGCAAGCGCCAGGATCTGTTCGGTACGGCGGAAGCTCGCCCCCATTACCACGGTGTTGTAATTGTGCTGCTTGAAGTAATCGTAAATATTGCGAACGGATTTAACGCCGGGATCCTCTTCAACCACGTACGGGTCCATTGGCTTGCGTGCCTGATACCAGTCGTAAATGCGTCCAACGAAAGGTGAAATAAGGAAGACGCCCGCTTCGGCGCAGGCGCGGGCCTGGGCGAAAGAGAACAGCAGCGTCAGGTTGCAGTCGATGCCTTCTTTTTGCAGTTCTTCTGCGGCGCGGATGCCTTCCCAGGTGGAAGCAAGCTTGATCAGAATGCGCGATTTATCAATGCCCTGTTCGGCGTAAAGCTCAACCAGGCGGCGCGCTTTCTCAATGCTTTTTTCTTTATCGAAGGAGAGGCGGGCGTCCACTTCTGTCGAGACGCGGCCGGGAATGCTTTTCAGAATTTCTGCACCAAAATTAACGGCCAGCTTATCGCAGGCCTCGGCGACCTGTGCTTCCTGGGTGCCGCCGCGCTTTTTGCCGTAGGCGAGAGCGTCTTCTATAAGTGACTGATAATGTTCTAATCCTGCGGCTTTCAGTAACAGTGACGGGTTGGTCGTAGCATCCATAGGCTGGTAGTGGCGGATAGATTCGATATCTCCGCTGTCGGCCACTACGGTGGTGAATTGTTTAATGCCGTCGAGCTGGTTCATATATATCTCCTTGAAATATAATGTCTTTATGGAGTGTTCCATGTCACTCACGAGGAAAGTCCATCAAATGTATAACTAAAAAGCATAGCAGACGGCCCGGGGCTTGCTGTTAATGACGTGTAACATAGCCACTATAATTCCCTAACAAAATTGCCGCCGGATGTTGATAGTATGGTCACGTTCAAAGTTTACGAAGCGCGCAGGCGTGATACTACGTAACCTTAGCGACCTACTGATAATGAGCAAGAAAGGAACGAAGAAATGGATGAACAGCTGAAGCAAAGTGCCCTCGATTTTCACGAATTTCCCATTCCCGGAAAAATTCAGGTTTCGCCAACTAAACCGCTGGCCACCCAGCGTGATTTGGCGCTGGCCTATTCGCCGGGCGTTGCGGCACCTTGTCTTGAAATCGAAAAAGATCCGCTGGCGGCCTATAAATACACCGCGCGCGGCAACCTGGTCGGCGTGATTTCCAACGGCACGGCCGTGCTGGGGCTTGGCAATATCGGCGCGCTGGCCGGCAAGCCGGTCATGGAAGGCAAGGGCGTTCTGTTCAAGAAATTCGCCGGTATTGACGTGTTCGATATCGAAATCGACGAGCAGGATCCGGATAAGCTGATCAACGTGATTGCCGCCCTCGAACCCACTTTTGGCGGCATCAATCTCGAAGATATTAAAGCGCCGGAGTGTTTTTATATTGAAAAAACGCTGCGCGAGCGTATGAATATTCCGGTGTTCCACGATGACCAGCACGGCACCGCCATTATTTGCACCGCTGCGGTATTAAACGGCCTGCGCGTGGTCGAAAAAAACATTTCTGATATCCGTCTGGTGGTCTCCGGCGCAGGTGCTGCAAGCATTGCCTGCATGAACCTGCTGGTCGCGCTGGGCATGCAGAAACACAATATCGTGGTGTGCGATTCCAAAGGCGTTATCTATAAGGGCCGCGAAGAGAACATGGCGGAAACCAAAGCCGCCTATGCGGTAGAGGATAACGGCAAGCGCACCCTGGACGATGTCATTGAGGGCGCGGACATTTTCCTCGGCTGCTCCGGCCCGAAAGTTCTGACCCCGGAGATGGTCAAGAAGATGGCGCGCGCGCCGCTGATCATGGCGCTGGCTAATCCGGAACCAGAAATCCTGCCGCCGCTGGCAAAAGAGGTACGCCCGGATGCGATTATCTGCACCGGCCGCTCTGACTTCCCAAACCAGGTCAATAACGTCCTGTGCTTCCCGTTCATCTTCCGTGGCGCGCTGGACGTAGGCGCCACGGCAATCAACGAAGAGATGAAGCTGGCGGCGGTTCACGCTATTGCTGAGCTGGCCCATGCCGAGCAAAGCGACGTGGTCGCCTCCGCCTATGGCGAAGAAGAACTCTCTTTTGGCCCTGAATACCTGATCCCTAAACCATTCGACCCGCGTTTGATCGTGCAGATTGCGCCGGCGGTGGCGAAGGCGGCGATGGAGACCGGCGTGGCGACCCGTCCTATTCAGGATTTCGAAGCCTATAAAGAGAAGCTCACCGAGTTCGTTTATAAAACCAACCTGTTTATGAAACCTATCTTCTCCCAGGCGCGCAAAGAACCAAAACGCGTGGTGCTGGCGGAAGGCGAGGAAGCGCGCGTGCTGCATGCTACCCAGGAGCTGATCACGCTGGGCCTGGCGAAACCTATTCTGATTGGTCGTCCTTCCGTTATCGAAATGCGCCTGAAGAAGCTCGGCCTGCAAATGCGTGCCGGCAAAGATTTCGATATCGTCAACAACGAATCCGATCCGCGCTTTAAAGAGTACTGGACCGAGTACTACAACATCATGAAGCGCCGCGGCATTACCCAGGAGCAGGCGCAGCGTGCGGTGATTAGCAACACCACCGTTATCGGCGCGATTATGGTACATCGCGGCGAAGCGGATGCGATGATCTGCGGCACCATCGGTGAATACCATGAGCACTTCGAGGTGGTGGAAAAGCTGTTTGGCTATCGCGACGGGGTGAAGGCCGCCGGGGCAATGAACGCGCTTCTGCTGCCAAGCGGTAACACCTTTATTGCCGATACCTATGTTAATGACGATCCTACTCCGGAGGAGCTGACGGAGATCACCCTGCTGGCTGCGGAAACGGTGCGTCGTTTTGGTATTGAGCCGAAGGTGGCGCTGCTGTCGCACTCAAACTACGGTTCTTCCAACTCGAAGGCCGCCTGCAAAATGCGCGCAACGCTTGAGATGGTTCGCCAGCGCGCGCCCGAGCTTGAAATCGACGGAGAAATGCACGGTGACGCCGCGCTGGTGGAAAGCATCCGTAGCGACCGTATGCCGGACAGCCCGCTGAAAGGTTCTGCCAATATCCTGATCATGCCGAACGTGGAAGCCGCGCGCATTAGCTATAACCTGCTGCGCGTTTCCAGTTCGGAAGGGGTAACCGTTGGGCCGGTGCTGATGGGCGTTGCGAAGCCTGTGCACGTGCTGACGCCGATCGCTTCCGTACGCCGTATCGTCAATATGGTGGCGCTGGCGGTGGTGGAAGCGCAGACTACTCCGCTTTAACGTTGAAGGTGGGTAGCGCTCGCGTTTATCCACCTTACAAAACGCCGGTCGGATAAGCGCAAGCGCCATCCGGCACTTAAACCGTTACACCCAATCTTTAACCGGCAGAAAATTATCATACAGGGCAGCCTCAGGGCTGCCTTCTTCCGGCCGATAGTTATATTCCCAGCGCACCAGCGGCGGCATCGACATTAATATCGACTCCGTGCGCCCGCCGGTTTGCAGCCCAAATAAGGTTCCGCGATCCCACACCAGATTGAACTCTACGTAGCGCCCGCGGCGGTAAAGCTGGAAGTCGCGCTCGCGCTCGCCCCACGCAAGGGCTTTGCGGCGTTCGACAATGGGTAGATACGCCTGCAGATAGCCGTTGCCGACGGCCTGCATAAAATCAAAGCAGCGGCTGAAGTCCGGCGTATTCAGATCGTCAAAGAACAGCCCGCCAATGCCGCGCTGTTCGTTGCGGTGTTTAATAAAGAAATAGTCGTCGCACCATTTCTTATAGCGCGGGAAGACCTCTTCGCCAAACGGCTGGCACAGGTCGCGGGCCGTTTTATGCCAGTGAACGGCGTCTTCTTCAAATCCGTAGAACGGCGTTAAGTCAAAGCCGCCGCCGAACCACCATACCGGGTCGCAGCCCGCTTTCTCAGCAATGAAAAAGCGCACGTTGGCGTGGCTGGTAGGGACATAGGGATTGAGCGGATGAACCACCAGCGAAACGCCCATGGCTTCGAAACTGCGTCCGGCCAGCTCCGGGCGATGCGCGGTCGCAGAGGCGGGCATCGCGTCGCCGTGCACGTGTGAAAAGTTAACGCCTGCCTGCTCAAATACCGC
>NZ_RCAA01000019.1:146404-164369 GCF_003628475.1 Enterobacter sp. R1(2018)
CCGTAGCACCCGGCTGCGCCCGCCGCCGCCGCCTTCTCTTTGCCAGCTATCTTCTACAAAATCAGCGCCGTCGACGGCGGCAAGCTGGCGGCAAATAGCGTCCTGCAGCTGCAGCAGGTAACCTTTGACGGCGTGGATATCAGGTGTGCTCATAGGATTAACGTTTTTTACCGTGTGCTTTGTGGTTATCGAACCAGTTGAAATAGCTGACGATCCCTTCGGCTATCGCGCTGGCAATTTTCTGGCGAAAAGCCGTGGTGCCGAGCAGTTTTTCCTCGCCAGGATTGGTAATAAATGACGTTTCCACCAGCACCGAAGGAATAGAAGGGGATTTTAGCACCACAAAGGCAGCCTGCTCGGTGTTGCGGCTATGCAGTCGGTGTACCGGTTTAATTTGTTTGAGAATGTGCGAACCCAGCGTCAGGCTGTTTTTGATGGTGTCGGTTTGCACCAGGTCAAACAGCACCTGCTGCAGGTAGTGATCTTTGTTTTTTACCTTGCTGCCCGCCACATCGTCGGCGGCGTTTTCTTTATCGGAAAGGTATTTCGCCATGGCGCTGCTTGCGCCGCGGTTGGAGAGGGCGAAGACGGACGCGCCTGCGGCCGTTGGGCTGGTAAAACCATCGGCGTGAATAGACATAAACAGGTCCGCACCATGCTGATGAGCAATCTCAACGCGATCATATAAAGGAATAAATTCGTCGCTGGTGCGCGTCAGTTTGGCATCAATCCCTTTGCTGCGCAGAATGCTGCGCACGTTTTTGGCGATCGCCAGCACCACGTGTTTTTCTTTCGAGCCGTTGTGTCCGATGGCGCCGGTATCAATACCGCCGTGACCGGGATCCAGCATGACGACGCGACGGCTGCCGGACTTCTTTGCGGGTTTACTGTGGTTGGTAGTGGTTTTGAGCGTTTTGCTCTCCTGGCGAGCCAGCGCTTTACCGGCGCTGCTTAAGGTCAGGGCAGCCAAACCAGTAAGCAGCAACTGGCGGCGGGTAGTAAGTTGCGTTAGTGATTTTATTTTGCTCATGAGACTACTTGTTTATCTTATGAATTCTTGATTAGCGTTTATATCGTATCGGCAGAGCGTTAACGACAGGCGTTTGGCCGAAATGTTTAACTTTTCATTTCAATCCGTGAATGAGCGATAAGTATGCCATTTTTTAGCTGCTTTTGCGGCAGATATTGGCTTAACGGCGACTTGCCGCCATAATCAGGGTTTTCACACAACAGCGGCTAATACCATGGAAATACGCGTGTTTCGGCAGGAAGATTTCGAAGAGGTCATCACCCTTTGGGAGCGCTGCGATCTTCTGCGCCCATGGAACGATCCTGAAATGGATATCGAACGCAAGCTGCAGCACGATGCGGATCTGTTTCTGGTGGCGGAAGTAGGCGGGGAGGTTGTCGGCTCGCTGATGGGCGGCTACGACGGTCATCGCGGCTCTGCATACTACCTTGGCGTACACCCGGAGTTTCGCGGACGCGGCATCGCCAATGCCTTGCTCAGCCGTCTTGAGAAGAAGCTTATTGCGCGCGGCTGCCCGAAAATCCAGATCATGGTGCGTGAGGAAAACGATCTGGTCATCGGCATGTACGAGCGGCTGGAATACGAGCAGCAGGATGTGCTGATGCTCGGTAAACGCCTGATTGAAGACCAAGAGTATTGATGCTTTTAAAATATCCCCCTTCGGATTACGACGTTCACGGCAATCTGAAAACGCCTTTTCTGTTCTGGTGCATTCTTCTGTTTCAGGCGCGGACCTGGTTTTTGCTGGTGCTGGCGGGCGCATCCCGCCAGCAGGGCGATGCGCTGCTTGGCCTGTTCTATCCGGATCGCGATAATTTCTGGCTGGGGCTGCTGCCCGGCGTGCCGGCCGCGCTGGCGTTTATTATCAGCGGGCGACGCCATCTGTGGCCGGGATTATGGTCTGCCTGGCGCTGGGTGCTAATCGCCGCGCAGGTTGCCATGCTGGTCTGGCAAATAGTCGCGATCCGCCAGGGAGAGGAGCTAACGGGCGTGACGCTGGCGCTGCTGACTGGCGACGTCTTCGCCCTGTGGTGGCTGGCCACTAACCGTCGTTTGCGCGACTACTTTTTGCCCCAGGGCGAATGAGCGGGCACTTTTAGGGAAGTTTGTACTCCAATGCCCGTATCGCTCCACAATAAAGGAATTTTTGATGAAAACTTTGCGCCTGATGATGCCGGCAGCGCTGCTGATGCTAAGCGGCTGTTCCACGCTTTCTGACATGCACTGGTCAAGCCTTTCGCCGCTGAACTGGTTTGGCTCCTCGCTTGACGTGAGCGAGAAAGGGGTCGGCGGCCTAAACGCCAGCACGCCAATGAATGAAGAGGCCGTAAGCGAAGGGCTTAACGGCAATTATCGTCTACGCAGCGGCATGAAAACGGATAACGGCACCGTGGTTCGCTACTTTGAAGCGCTGGATGATAAGACCTTAATGGTTATCGTGAACGGCGAGAACGGCACGGTGAGCCGCGTGGACGTTATGGATAAAGAAGTTAAGACCGACAGCGGCGTAGAGATCGGCACGCCGTTTAGCGATCTCTACGACAAAGCCTACGGCGCGTGTGAGAAAGGCACGGGTGATGATGCGCAAAGCGTGGAGTGCAGGGCGCCGAATAGCCAGCACGTCAGCTACCTGTTCAGCGGCGAATGGCGCGGACCGGAAGGCCTGATGCCGGCCGACGATACGCTTAAAAAATGGACCCTCAGCAAAATTATCTGGCGTAAATAAATCAGCCGCTGGTTTGCGCCTTCTCAAGAAGGCGCAGCGGTAATCGGTTATGATACGCCGATAAATGCCACGCAATGTGGCATTCGTTTTATTCAGGAGTATGTATGTCTCGGGTTCAAACCGGCATTCTGCCGGAACATTGTCGCGCCGCCGTCTGGCTGGAGGCGACTATTCAGGGTGATTTCGACGCCGTCCGTCAGGGCTGCAAAACCTTTACCCAGTCGCTGGATGCGCTGCGGGCAAAATTCCCCGAAGCGCGGCTGGGCGCGGTAGTGGCGTTTGGTCATGACCTGTGGCGCGATCTGAGCGGCGGCGTGGGTGCCGAAGAGCTGAAAAACTTTACGCCGCTGGGCAAAGGGCTGGCCCCGGCCACCCAGCGTGATGTGATGATCCATATCCTTTCTCTGCGCCACGACGTGAATTTCTCCGTCGCGCAGGCAGCGCTCGCCGCCTTTGGCGACGCGCTAAAAATCGAAGAAGAAGTGCACGGTTTCCGCTGGATAGAAGATCGCGACCTGAGCGGATTTGTCGACGGCACCGAAAACCCGCAGGGCGAAGAAAAACGTCGGGAAGTGGCGATAATCGACGAAGGCGTGGACGCCGGCGGCAGCTACGTATTCGTGCAGCGCTGGGAGCATAATCTCAAACAGCTAAATCGCCTGAGCGTGACGGATCAGGAAATGATCATGGGGCGAACTAAAGAAGCCAATGAAGAGATTGACGGCGACGAGCGTCCGGCAACCTCGCACCTGACCCGTGTCGATCTGAAAGAAAACGGCAAGGGGCTGAAGATTGTGCGTCAGAGCCTGCCATACGGCACCGCCAGTGGCGCGCACGGCCTTTATTTCATTGCTTACTGCGCACGCCTGCACAATATCGAGCAGCAGCTTCTAAGCATGTTTGGTGAAACCGATGGCAAGCGCGACGGCATGCTGCGCTTCACAAAGCCGGTGACGGGCGGTTATTACTTTGCTCCGTCGTTGGATAAGCTGTTAAGCCTGTAGAACCAAGCGGTGGAAGGCGCTGGCGCTGTCCATCTTTAATGAGTCAGGCGACCTGAGGTCGCCCGACAAATATTCCCTCCCACGTCTTATATCCCTTTCTTATTGCAAATCACCAAACGGTATATAAAAGCGTTACAGCTTTGGCTCTCGTTATAAATAAACTGATGGCATGTTAAGCATGACCGTTATCACATTTATAAGGGTGCAAAATGGCAGTTACGTCAGTTAAAAATGTATGGAATGCGCTCGTTGTCTCTGCGTTGCTGGCAGGCTCTGCCCATGCAACGGAGCTGCTCAACAGCTCTTATGATGTGTCCCGCGAACTTTTTGCCGCGTTGAACCCGGTCTTTGAACAGAAATGGGCGCAGGAAAATAACGGCGACAAGCTGACGATAAAACAGTCTCATGCCGGCTCGTCAAAACAGGCGCTGGCGATATTACAGGGCTTAAAAGCTGACGTTGTAACTTATAACCAGGTTACGGACGTGCAGATCCTGCACGATAAAGGCCAGCTGATCCCGGCGGACTGGCAGAGCCGTTTGCCGAATAACAGCTCGCCGTTCTACTCCACCATGGGTTTCCTGGTGCGCAAGGGCAATCCGAAGAATATTCACGACTGGAGCGACCTGGTTCGTCCGGACGTAAAGCTTGTCTTCCCGAATCCTAAAACCTCCGGTAACGCACGCTATACCTATCTGGGCGCCTGGGGCGCGGCCAATAAGGCCGACGGCGGCGATAAAGCTAAAACCGAACAGTTTATGACGCAGTTCCTGAAGAACGTCGAGGTATTCGATACCGGCGGCCGCGGCGCGACCACCACCTTCGTTGAGCGCGGCCTGGGCGACGTGTTGATCAGTTTCGAATCGGAAGTGAACAACATTCGTCAGCAGTATGAAAAAGACGGCTATGAAGTCGTGGTGCCGAAAGTGAATATTCTGGCTGAATTCCCGGTGGCGTGGATTGATAAAAACGTCAAGGCCAACGGCACCGAGAAAGCGGCGAAAGATTATCTGAATTTCCTTTATAGCCCGGCGGCGCAAACCATCATTACCGACTATTACTATCGCGTAAACAGCCCGGAAGTGATGGACAAGCTGAAAGATAAATTCCCGCAGACCGAGCTGTTCCGCGTGGAGGATGAGTTCGGCAGCTGGCCTGAAGTGATGAAAACCCATTTTGCCACCGGCGCGGAGTTCGACAAGCTGGTAGCGGCGGGGCATAAGTAATGTTTGCTGTTGCCTCCAAACGCGTGCTGCCGGGCTTTACTCTAAGCCTCGGCACCAGTTTGCTGTTTGTCTGCCTTATTTTATTGCTGCCGTTAAGCGCGCTGGTGATGCAGCTTTCCGAGATGACGCTCGCTCAGTACTGGGAAGTAATCACCAACCCGCAGGTTGTGGCGGCCTATAAGGTTACGCTGCTGTCCGCGGGCGTTGCCTCGGTATTTAACGGCCTGTTCGGCATGCTGATGGCGTGGATTTTAACGCGCTACCAGTTCCCCGGCCGCAGCCTGCTGGATGCGCTGATGGATTTGCCGTTTGCGCTGCCAACGGCGGTTGCGGGCCTGACGCTTGCCGGCCTGTTTTCCGTTAACGGCTGGTACGGCGAATGGCTGGCCCAGTTTGGCATCAAAGTCACCTATACCTGGCTGGGCATTGCCGTTGCGATGGCCTTTACCAGCATCCCGTTTGTGGTACGTACCGTTCAGCCGGTGCTTGAAGAGCTCGGCCCGGAATATGAAGAAGCTGCGGAAACCCTGGGCGCAACGCGCTGGCAGAGCTTCCGTCGCGTGATTTTGCCTGAGCTCTCCCCGGCTTTAATGGCGGGCGTTGCGCTCTCTTTCACGCGCAGCCTCGGCGAGTTCGGCGCGGTGATCTTTATCGCCGGCAACATTGCCTGGAAGACGGAAGTAACGTCGCTGATGATTTTCGTGCGTTTGCAGGAGTTTGATTATCCGGCCGCAAGCGCCATTGCTTCGGTGATTCTGGCCGCTTCTTTACTCTTGCTGTTCACCATTAACACGTTGCAAAGTCGCTTTGGTCGGCGTGTGGTAGGTCACTGATGACGGACGTAACCGAATTGAAAAGCTATCGCCGCACCGGTTTTAACTGGGGTAAATGGACGCTGATCGGTCTTGGCGTACTGATCTCATTTCTGCTGCTGGTGGTGCCGGTAGCCTCTATTTTTGCCGAAGCCTTCTCAAAAGGGCTGATGCCCGCGCTGCAAAATATCGTCGATCCGGACATGCTGCACGCCATCTGGCTGACGGTGATGATCGCCCTGATTACCGTACCGGTGAACCTGGTGTTTGGCATTTTGCTGGCCTGGCTTGTGACGCGCTTTAACTTCCCGGGCCGCCAGCTATTGCTGACGCTGCTGGATATTCCCTTCGCGGTTTCGCCGGTGGTCGCCGGCCTGATTTACCTGCTGTTTTATGGCTCAAACGGCCCGCTGGCAGGCTTTCTGGACGAACACAACATCCAGATTATGTTCGCCTGGCCGGGAATGGTGCTGGTCACTATCTTTGTGACCTGCCCGTTTGTGGTGCGCGAGCTGGTGCCGGTGATGTTAAGCCAGGGCAGCCAGGAAGATGAGGCGGCGATTTTGCTCGGTGCTTCCGGCTGGCAAATGTTTAAGCGCGTGACGCTGCCGAACATCCGCTGGGCGCTGCTTTACGGCGTAGTGCTGACTAACGCCCGTGCCATTGGCGAGTTCGGCGCCGTCTCCGTGGTGTCCGGTTCGATCCGCGGCGAGACGTTCTCGCTGCCGTTGCAGATTGAATTACTCCAGCAGGATTACAACACCGTCGGCTCGTTTACCGCCGCCGCGCTGTTGACCCTGATGGCGATTCTGACCCTGTTTTTGAAGAGTGCGTTGCAGTGGCGCCTGAATAATCAGGAAAAACGCCTGCAGCAGGAGGGAAATCATGAGCATTGATATTACCAATATTAAGAAATCTTTTGGTCGCACCCAGGTGCTGAATGATATCTCTCTGGATATCCCTTCCGGCCAGATGGTCGCGCTGCTGGGGCCTTCTGGCTCCGGTAAAACCACGCTGCTGCGCATTATCGCCGGCCTTGAGCATCAGAACAGCGGGCGCATTAGCTTCCACGGCACGGACGTGAGCCGCATTCACGCCCGCGATCGTAAAGTGGGATTTGTGTTCCAGCATTACGCGCTGTTCCGCCATATGAGCGTGTTCGACAACATCGCATTTGGCCTGACGGTGCTGCCGCGCCGCGAGCGTCCTTCTGCGGCGGTGATTAAACAAAAAGTGACCCGCCTGTTGGAAATGGTGCAGCTGTCCCATCTGGCCGACCGTTTCCCGGCGCAGCTTTCTGGCGGGCAGAAACAGCGAGTTGCACTGGCCCGCGCGCTGGCCGTTGAACCGCAGATCCTGCTGCTTGACGAGCCTTTTGGCGCGCTGGACGCCCAGGTGCGTAAAGAGCTGCGCCGTTGGCTGCGTCAGCTGCATGAAGAGCTGAAGTTCACCAGCGTGTTCGTGACCCACGACCAGGAGGAGGCGATGGAAGTGGCCGACCGCGTGGTGGTGATGAGCCAGGGGAATATCGAACAGGTTGATACGCCTGAAGCGGTATGGCGTGAACCGGCAACCCGCTTTGTGCTTGAGTTCCTCGGCGAAGTTAACCGTATGAAAGGCATCGTTCGCGGCAGCCAGTTCCACGTTGGCGCGCACCGCTGGCCATTGGGCTTCACGCCTGCGCATCAGGGGCCAGTGGATCTGTTCCTGCGCCCGTGGGAGGTGGACGTCAGCCGCCGCACGAATCTGGATTCTCCGCTGCCGGTGCAGGTGCTGGAAATCAGCCCGCGCGGACACTATATGCAGCTGGTGGTGCAGCCGCTGGGCTGGTATGACGAACCGCTGACGGTGGTACTGCGCGAAGATCACGTGCCGGTACGCGGCGAACGTCTGTTCGTCGGCCTGCAGCACGCCCGCCTTTACGACGGAAACAACCGAATTCAGGGTGTAGACCTGGCGCAGTCCGCCTGATAAGTTTACGACACTACACGCATCGCTATGGCGGCCCCTGTGGCCGCTTTTTTTATTTTCCGGGTAAGCAAGTGACGACTTTAGAAAGCACAATCGGCAATACGCCTCTGGTGAAATTGCAGCGTACGGGCCTGACAAACGGCAGCGAGATTTGGGTCAAGCTGGAAGGCAATAATCCGGCTGGTTCGGTTAAGGACCGCGCAGCCTTATCGATGATCGTTCAGGCGGAGAAGCGGGGGGAAATCGCGCCGGGCGATACGCTGATTGAAGCAACCAGCGGCAACACCGGCATCGCGCTGGCGATGATTGCGGCGCTAAAAGGCTATCGCCTGAAGCTGCTGATGCCCGATAACATGAGCATGGAGCGCAAGGCCGCTATGCAGGCTTACGGCGCGGAGCTGATTCTCGTGACCAAAGAGCAGGGCATGGAAGGCGCCCGCGAACTGGCGCGCCTTATGGGCGAACGCGGCGAAGGCAAAGTGCTCGATCAGTTTAATAATCCTGATAACCCCTACGCGCACTACGTCACCACCGGGCCGGAAATCTGGCAGCAGACACAGGGCCGTATCACTCACTTCGTTTCCAGCATGGGCACCACCGGCACTATTACCGGCGTGAGCCGCTATATGCGCGAACTGGAAAAGAAGGTCACCATCGTGGGGCTGCAGCCGGAAGAGGGCAGCAGCATTCCGGGAATCCGCCGCTGGCCGCAAGAGTGGCTACCAAAAATTTATCAGCCGCAGCTTGTGGATGAGGTTATCGATATGTCTCAGCTTGAAGCCGAGCAGACCATGCGCCGTCTGGCGACGAGCGAAGGGATATTTTGCGGCGTAAGCTCTGGCGGGGCGGTGGCCGGGGCGTTACGCGTGGCGCAGGCGAATCCCGGTAGCCTGGTGGTGGCGATTATTTGCGACCGCGGGGATCGCTATTTATCGACCGGCGTATTCGGCGAAGAGAGCTATACGCAGGGCGCGGGTATTTAAAGCAGGATTCAGACAAACAAAAACGGCACCCGAAGGTGCCGTTTTTAATTCAGTGTGCGCTCAACTTACTTCTTGATGCGGATCACCGGGGTTTCGCCCACGGTCACGCTACCGGACAGTTTGATCAGCTCTTTGATTTCATCCATGTTGGAGATAACAACCGGCGTCAGAGTAGACTTGGCCTTCTCTTCCAGCAGCGGCAGATCAAACTCGATAACCACGTCGCCTTTCTTCACGCGCTGGCCTTCTTCTGCGATGCGCTTGAAACCTTCGCCTTTCAGCTCAACGGTATCGATACCGAAGTGAACGAACAGCTCGATGCCGCTATCGGATTCGATAGAGAAAGCATGGTTGGTTTCGAAGATTTTGCCGATGGTGCCGTCAACCGGAGCAACCATTTTGTTGCCGGTTGGTTTAATCGCAATGCCGTCGCCTACGATTTTTTCGGCAAACACTACATCCGGAACATCTTCAATGTTGACGATTTCGCCAGAAAGCGGGGCAACAATCTCAATGGTTCCGGTGTCTTTTTTATCATCAGAAACCAGAGATTTCAGTTTATCAAACAAACCCATGATCTTCTCCTAAGCAGTAAATTGGGCCGCATCCGGTGGATTAGCAGATTGTTTTTTCTTCAATGAACTTGTTAACCAGCGTCATTAACTCGTCCGTTGTCGGTTGAGCAAGAGCCTGCTCTGCTAACACCTTCGCATCTTCGAAGTTCGTGTTACGGATAATCTTCTTAATGCGCGGGATAGAGATGGCACTCATACTGAATTCATCCAGACCCATCCCCAGCAACAGAAGTGTAGCACGTTCATCGCCTGCAAGCTCACCACACATACCGGTCCATTTACCTTCTGCATGAGAAGCATCAATGACTTGCTTAATCAGGTTCAGTACGGATGGCGACATTGGCTGGTAAAGATGTGAAATCATATCATTACCGCGGTCAACTGCCAGGGTGTACTGAGTTAAATCATTGGTACCGATACTAAAGAAATCGACTTCTTTGGCCAGATGATGAGCGATAGTGGCCGCAGCCGGGGTCTCAACCATCACGCCGATTTCAATAGTTTCGTCAAACGCTTTGCCTTCTTCACGCAGCTGCGCCTTCATGATTTCGATCTCTTTCTTCAGAGCGCGAACCTCTTCCACAGAGATAATCATCGGGAACATGATGCGTAATTTACCGAAAGCGGAAGCACGCAGAATAGCGCGTACCTGCGCGTGCAGGATCTCTTTACGATCCATAGCGATACGAATCGCACGCCAGCCCAGGAACGGGTTCTCTTCTTTCGGGAAGTTCATGTACGGCAGCTCTTTGTCGCCGCCAATGTCCATGGTACGTACGATAACCGCTTGCGAGCCGCAGGCTTCAGCAACGGCTTTGTACGCGGCAAACTGCTCTTCTTCAGTAGGCAGAGAGTCGCGGTCCATGAACAGGAATTCGGTACGATACAGGCCTACGCCTTCAGCGCCGTTGCGCTCTGCGCCATCGATATCACGAACGGTACCGATGTTGGCGCATACTTCTACCTGATGGCCGTCGAGAGTGATTGCCGGCAGGTCTTTCAGTTTTGCCAGCTCAGCTTTCTCAGAGGCAACCTGCTGCTGTACGGCACGCAGGGCTTCGATCTCTTCGTTAGTTGGGTTAACGTAAACTTTGTTGTTAACCGCATCGAGGATCAGATAGTCGCCGTTTTTTACTTCGCTGGTTACGCTACCGGTGCCCACGATCGCTGGCAGTTCAAGAGAACGCGCCATGATAGAGGTGTGGGAGGTACGTCCGCCAATGTCGGTGATAAAGCCCAGAACCTTCTGCAGGTTCAGCTGCGCCGTTTCAGACGGCGTCAGATCTTTAGCCACCAGGATAACTTCTTCCTGAATCGCGCTCAGATCGATAATCGCCAGGCCCAGAATGTTGCGCAGCAGACGTTTACCGATATCACGTACGTCGGCCGCACGCTCTTTCAGATATTCGTCGTCCAGCTCTTCAAGAGCAGTAGCCTGACCTTCAATGATTTCGTGAGCCGCTGCGTCCGCAGTGACTAACTTATCTTTGATAAGGGCTATGATTTCCTGCTCCAGCTCTTCGTCTTCCAGCAACATGATGTGGCCTTCGAAGATAGCTTCCTTTTCCTCACCGAAGGTCTCGCCAGCTTTAATTTTGATCGCTTCTAATTGAGCAGACGCTTTGGCGCGGCCGCTCAGGAAACGTTCAACTTCCTGCGCAACTTTGTCGGCAGAAATTTTCTTCCGGTCGATGACAATTTCATCTTCCTTCAGCAAAAGTGCCTTGCCGAAAGCGATACCCGGGGATGCTAAAATGCCTGAAATCATAACCCTACCTTACTTGTGACTGATATTTACAAAGAACCCAAAACTTACTCGAGCTCAGCCATCAGTTTTACCAAATGCTCAACCGCTTTCTGATCGTCTTCGCCTTCAGCGGAGATGGTCACAACGGTACCCTGAGTCAGGCCCAGAGTTTGCAGTTTAAACAGGCTTTTTGCGCTGGCGCTTTTGCCGTTGGAAGTCACGGTGATTTCAGAAGTGAAGCCTTTCGCTTCTTTCACAAACTGAGCAGCAGGGCGGGTGTGCAGACCGTTCGGAGCGGTAATGGTAACTTCTTGCTGGAACATTGTATTTCCCCAACTTATAGGTTTAGTGTTGTGGAACTAAAGTCTAGCCTGGTGGTTTAACTTTAGCCTGTATAGTTAGCGTCGGCGTTAACTGTATGCGACACAGGATGCTTAAAGAATCACGAAAAATGCTGCGGCTTGCGCCCGGCAATTCGCGTTCCGCTGGTCCTTAACCATTATGCCGTGAAATTCTGGCTTAAACCAAATCGTAAAATCGATTCAGCACGGCTAAGTCGCAAAGCGATTAATTTCGCGCATCAAAATAATTTGCTGGTTAAATACCAGACCTGCCGGGGTGAAGCAATGCTGAGGTGGGCAAAACTTTGACGGATGCCACAAAAAAGCACCCTGTCGGGTGCTTTTTTCGTCAGTTTTAACAAGCTGGCATCACTGTTGCAGTTCTTTCTCGGTAAAGAGATCCGCAAACAAAGCCGTACTGAGATAGCGCTCACCGGAGGAAGGAAGGATAACCACAATATTCTTATTGGTAAAGGCTTCGTCTTCCTGAAGTTTTAATGCCGCAGCGACGGCGGCGCCGGAAGAGATACCGGCCAGAATGCCTTCTTCATCCATCAGACGACGCGCGGTGGAGATGGCTTCCTCGTTGGTGATGGCGATGACCTTATCGATAAGCTTCAGGTCAAGGTTGCCGGGAATAAAACCTGCGCCGATACCCTGGATTTTATGCGGGCCAGGCTTCAGCTCTTCGCCCGCCAGCGCCTGAGCGATAACCGGGGAGTCCGTAGGTTCAACGGCAACGGTAATCAAATCGGTTTTACCCTTGGTGTTTTTGATGTAACGGCTAACGCCGGTCAGCGTACCGCCGGTGCCCACGCCTGAGATAAACACGTCAACTTCGCCATCGGTATCTTCCCAGATTTCCGGGCCGGTGGTTTTTTCATGGATTTCAGGGTTTGCCGGATTGCTGAACTGCTGCAGCAGCAGATACTTAGCCGGATCGCTTGCGACGATTTCTTCCGCTTTCTGAATTGCGCCCTTCATGCCTTTAGCGCCTTCGGTCAGTACCAGATTAGCGCCGAGCGCCTTAAGCAGCTTGCGGCGTTCGATGCTCATGGTTTCAGGCATGGTCAGCGTCAGCTTGTAGCCGCGGGCGGCGGCCACATAGGCCAGCGCGATACCGGTATTGCCGCTGGTAGGTTCAACCAGCTCAACGCCCGGCTTTAGCACACCGCGTTTTTCGGCATCCCAAATCATATTGGCACCGATACGGCATTTGACGCTAAAGCTTGGGTTGCGGGACTCGACCTTCGCCAGGATGCGCCCATTACCGATGCGGTTCAGTCGAACCAGCGGCGTATGACCGATTGTCAGAGAGTTGTCTTCATAGATCTTGCTCATAGCCCGTCCTTAACTGTATGAAATTTGGGAAACCGCTCCAGCATACCTGCTCGTGAGTTATGGGGAAGTAAAGAAATCGTATATCTATATGTAGAAGGGAAATAAGGAAAAGCAAGAAGGAATAAGGAGCGACATAAGCCGCTCCCAAAAACTACTTCCACATGGCGTGCTTAGCGCGGTAGCAATCGACCCACATCGCCGTTGCGCCACAGACGGCGACCGGCATGATAAAGAGGTTCAGGAAAGGAATCATGGTAAAAAGGCTGACGAGCGAACCGAACTGCATATTTATCGCTTTCTTTTCACGCAGCGTGGCGCGCATATCGCGAAACGGCACTTTATGGTTATCAAAAGGGTAATCACAGTACTGAATAGCCAGCATCCAGGCGCTAAACAAAAACCACAGCACCGGAGCAACCGTCTGGCCGATGCCGGGAATAAAATACAGGATTAATAGCGCAATCGCGCGCGGCAGGTACCAGGCGAGCTTTTGCCATTCTCTTTTCATGATGCGCGGCACGTCTTTTAACAGACCCAGCACCCCGGTGTCCGGCGGCGTGGCGCCTGTTAGCCGCGCCTCAAGCTGTTCAGCCAGCAGCCCGTTGAAGGGGGCGGCAATCCAGTTGGCGATCGTCGAGAAGAAATAGCCGAAGATCAGCAGCAAAGAGATAACCGCCAGCGGCCAAATCAGATAGCTCAGCCACTGTAGCCATTCCGGCACGTGGGAGAGCATCGTTGGGATCCAGACGTCAAGGCGGGTAAACAACCACCAGAAGGCGCCGCCCAGCAATATTATATTGACCAGCAAAGGTAAAACGACATAACGCTTAATGCCCGGCTCACGAACCAGTTTCCAACCCTGGGAAAAATAGTAAACGCCGCTCTTTGGGGCAGATGCTGAAGTAGAAACCATAGCCTTAGCAGACTCCTTTAACGTCAGTGCAGTGACAGGCGCGCTCATCATAACCGAGGCGTAAAAGAAAAACTTATTAAGAAATGGTCGAAAAAACAGCAAAAAGTCGATTTGGTAACATCTTTATGCTGAGAAAACCGTGTGCGTACTTGCACTTGAGCGGATGGGCAAATACTCTTAGTGAGTAAATGTTTGCCGCGTTGGCAAGGTGTTAGAACAACAGAGAATATAATGATGCAGGATTTGCGTCTGATATTAATCATTGTTGGCGCGATCGCCATAATCGCTCTACTGGTTCATGGCCTTTGGACCAGCCGTAAGGAGCGTTCTTCCGTTTTCCGCGATCGTCCGTTGAAGCGCATGAAGTCAAAGCGTGACGACTACGACTCGGAAGACGATGCCGACGATGAGGAAGATGAAGGGGTAGGAGAAGTGCGCGTGCGTAGGGTAACGCCTGCGCAGGAACCTGTGACTCGCGAGCCGGAAACGCCTCGTCAGCCGCAAGCGCCTCAGCATCAATACGAACCGCCTTATGCCTCGGCCGAGCCGCGTCGTTCCGTACCGCCGAAGCCTGCGGTGCCGGAAGCTCCGCGTCAGGAAGCGCCTGTACAGCCTGTTTCCGCGCGGCCTGCGCCAGCGCAGCAGCCGGAAGCTTTCCCTCAGCCAGCGCCGGTAAGACACGCCGAGCCTGAACCGGAAAGGCTGCAGCCGGTACGCCAGCACGCGCCTGAACCTGTTGTGGAAGAACCTGAAGTTACAGAGCCTGCGCCCGCTCCTGCTCCTCAGGCGCTTAAAGAAACGGTTATCGTGATGAACGTTTCGGCGCACGCGGGCAGCATGATTAACGGCGATGTGTTGCTCAATAGCATCCAGCAGGCCGGGTTTATCTTTGGCGAAATGAATATCTTCCATCGCCATCTCAGCCCGGATGGCAGCGGCCCGGTGCTCTTTAGCCTTGCGAACATGGTTAAGCCTGGCTCATTCGATCCGGAAACCATGGCGAACTTTGCCACGCCCGGCGTGACAATCTTTATGCAGGTGCCTTCGTATGGCGATCCGCATCAGAACTTCAAGCTAATGCTGCAGTCCGCGCAGCATATCGCCGATGAGGTTGGCGGCGTGGTGCTTGACGACCAGCGCCGCATGATGACGCCGCAAAAAATGCGTGAATATCAGGATCGAATCCGCGAGGTCGTTGAGGCAAACGCCTGATAGCCCGCCGGACAGACTTTCCCCCTAAACCCCCGCATGTCGGGGGTTTTTTCTATTGATGGTGCGATATGGACTCAATCGAACAACAAATCACTGAACTGCGAACCACGCTTCGCCATCATGAATATCTTTATCATGTGCTTGATAACCCTGAGATTCCTGACGCTGAATACGACCGGCTGATGCGCGAGCTGCGCGCGTTAGAAGAAGCTCGCCCTGATTTAATCACGCCGGATTCGCCGACGCAGCGCGTTGGCGCGGCTCCGCTGAGCGAGTTCACGCAGGTCCGTCATGAAGTGCCGATGCTTTCGCTGGATAACGTGTTTGATGAAGCAAGCTACCTTGCCTTCAACAAGCGCGTGCAGGACCGGTTGAAAAATACCGACGCCCTGACCTTCTGCTGCGAGCTGAAACTCGATGGCCTTGCCGTCAGCCTGTTGTATGAAGATGGCGTGCTGATTCGCGCCGCGACGCGCGGCGACGGCACCACGGGCGAAAACATTACGGCCAATGTGCGCACCATTCGCGCTATTCCGCTGAAGCTGCACGGCGAAAATATCCCGCGTCGACTTGAAGTGCGCGGCGAGGTGTTTCTCCCGCAGGCGGGCTTTGAAAAAATTAACGAAGAAGCTCGTCGCACGGGCGGCAAAATCTTTGCCAACCCGCGTAACGCGGCCGCAGGATCGCTGCGCCAGCTCGATCCGCGCATCACGGCAAAGCGCCCGCTGACCTTTTTCTGCTACGGCGTGGGCCTGCTGGAAGGCGGCGAGCTGCCGGCCAGCCACATGGGGCGCCTGCAGCAATTTAAGGCATGGGGCCTGCCGGTCAGCGATCGTATCCGCCTGTGCAGTACGCCGGAAGAAGTGCTGGCGTTTTATCACCAGGTTGAGGCCGATCGTCCGGTACTTGGATTTGATATCGACGGCGTGGTTATCAAAGTGGACTCCCTTGCTTTGCAGGAGACCCTTGGCTTTGTAGCCCGCGCCCCGCGCTGGGCCGTGGCATTTAAGTTCCCGGCGCAGGAGCAAATGACGTTTGTGCGCGACGTGGAGTTTCAGGTCGGCCGCACCGGAGCCATTACGCCGGTCGCGCGTCTGGAACCCGTGCAGGTGGCAGGCGTTCTGGTCAGTAACGCCACGCTGCATAACGCCGATGAGATTGAACGTCTTGGCCTGAGAATTGGCGATCGCGTTGTCATCCGCCGCGCGGGCGACGTTATTCCACAGGTTGTCGGCGTGGTGGAATCAGAACGCCCCGCCGAAACGAAAGAAGTTGTTTTCCCCACCCACTGCCCGGTGTGCGGTTCTGACGTTGAGCGCGTGGAAGGCGAGGCGGTTGCAAGATGCACCGGCGGCCTGATTTGTGGCGCCCAGCGTAAAGAATCCTTAAAACACTTTGTCTCCCGCCGTGCGCTGGATGTGGACGGCATGGGCGATAAAATTATCGACCAGCTGGTGGAGAAGGAGTATGTACATACCCCGGCCGATCTGTTCCGCCTGACGGCAGGCAAACTCACCGGCCTGGATCGTATGGGGCCTAAGTCCGCGCAGAACGTGGTGAACGCGCTGGAAAAAGCTAAATCCACCACCTTCGCGCGCTTCCTGTATGCGCTGGGGATCCGCGAGGTAGGCGAGGCAACCGCGGCTGGCCTGGCTGCCTATTTCGGTACGCTGGAGGCGCTGTCTGCCGCTTCCATCGAAGAGCTGCAAAAAGTACCGGACGTGGGCATCGTCGTGGCGACGCATGTTTACAACTTCTTTGAAGAAGAGAGCAACCGGGACGTTATCCGTCAGCTTACCGATGAGGTGGGCGTTCACTGGCCTGCTCCGGTGATTATCAAAGCGGAGGAGATTGACAGTCCCTTTGCGGGTAAGACCGTGGTACTGACCGGCTCGTTGAGCATCCTGTCCCGAGACGATGCTAAAGCGCGCCTGACTGCGCTTGGCGCCAAAGTTGCGGGCAGCGTGTCGAAGAAAACCGATTTGGTGATCGCCGGCGAGGCCGCGGGTTCTAAGCTCGCCAAAGCACAGGAACTGGGTATCGAGGTCATTGATGAGGCGGAAATGATTCGCTTACTGGGTGAGTAATGTGGATAAAGAACAGCTTATCGAGATAGCCAATACGACAATGCCTTTTGGCAAATACAAAGGCCGCGCGCTGATTGACGTGCCGGAAGAGTATTTTCTGTGGTTTGCCCGCAAGGATGAGTTTCCCCAGGGCCATCTTGGCGAACTGATGAAGCTGACTTTGCTCATCAAAACGGAAGGTCTTGAGGGGCTGGTAAAGCCCCTCAAACGAAGCTAAGCGTTAGCGGCTGCGGTTTTCTCCGCCGCCGCCTTTGCCGTCTGGCGCTGGTAGCGACGCGCCATCACGGCGCAAACCATTAGCTGCAGCTGGTGGAAGATCATCAGCGGCAGCACCATCATCCCCACGCTTGCAACCGGGAAGAGAATATTCGCCATAGGAATGCCGTTGGCGAGGCTCTTTTTCGATCCGCAAAATACAATGGTGATTTCATCGGCTTTGTCGAAGCCCAGACGACGCGCGACAAAGATATTTATCGTTACCACTATCCCCAGCAATACCAGGCTTGCCACGACGATAAACAGCAGGGAGCCGGCGCCGACCTTATGCCAGATGCCATGCGTGACGGCCTCGCTGAAGGCCGAATAGACCACCAGCAGTATCGACGTCTGATCGGTTTTGCCGATCCATTTTTTATGGCGCGCAACCCAGTCGCCAATCCATGGGCGTGAAAGATGGCCGGCCACAAAAGGCACCAGCAGCTGCAGCATAATGCTGCCGACCTGCTGCAGGCTGCCGCTTGCGCCATGCACATGCATTACCATGCCAACCAGAAGCGGCGAGAGAAAAATGCCGAGCAGGCTGGACGCCGAGGCTGAGCAAACCGCTGCGGCGACGTTGCCGCCCGCAATGGACGTAAACGCAATCGCTGACTGAACCGTGGCGGGAAGAATACACAGATATAAAAAGCCCGTGTAAATTTCCGGGCTGACGTTTACCGGAGCCCACCAGGCGAACAGTACCCCGAGCGTCGGAAATAAAACGAATGTGCTGCACATT
>NZ_RCAA01000019.1:164443-177031 GCF_003628475.1 Enterobacter sp. R1(2018)
GAGCGCATTGGCCTGAGCCAGTCGGCCGTCAGCCACAGCGTAAAAGAGCTTGAAAACGAGTTAGGCGTTAAGCTGCTGGACCGCACCACCCGCGAAGTGGTGCTGACCGAGGCGGGCCTGCAGCTTGCAGGCCGTGTTGAACGGCTGCTGGAAGAGTTAAATTCCACGCTGTTGGATGCACGAAGCGTCGGCCATCAGCTAAGCGGCACGGTGCGCGTGGCGGCCAGCCAGACGATATCCGCCCACCTGATGCCGCAGTCTATCGCCGCCGCAGCGCTTGAATATCCGGCCATTCGTTTTGTTTTGCACGACAGGCCGCAGCAATGGGTGCTGCAAAGCATCCGCCAGGGCGAAGTGGATTTTGGCATTATTATAGATCCGGTTCAGGCAAACGATCTGGACTGCGAGGCGGTGCTCTCCGAACCTTTTTTACTGTTATGCCGCAACGACCATCCGTTAGCCGGGGCGGAAAGCGTTTCGTGGCAGTCTCTGCAGGGAGCGCGGCTTGTGCTGCAGGATTACGCTTCGGGAAGCCGTCCTTTAATTGACGATGCGCTGGCAAGGTTTGGCATTGATGCCAATATCGTTCAGCAAATCGGTCACCCGGCCACGCTCTATCCGATGGTAGAGGCGGGAATCGGCATCAGCGTATTGCCGGCGCTTGCTTTGCCTCTGCCCGAAGGCCGGCCTTTAGTCGTCAGGCGCCTGGCACCGGTGGTTGAACGCCAGCTGATGCTGGTGCGCCGGAAAAATCGCTCGCTTTCACGCGCAGCGGAAGTTATCTGGCAGATTATTCGTCAGCAGGCGCAGCAACTGTCTGCGGCCCGCCGGGGCGACGCGCTGTTTGCCGATTCGGCGGATAGCCCTTAGATAAATATATCGATCTGATGATCGTCTGACGGGTAGTTCACGCCCTCGGCTTTTACCTGCTGCTGCTCTTGTTTTTGCTGCGTTTCTTCCGCCTGCTGGTGCTGCAACTGAGCCAGTTGGGCCTGCAGCATGCTGATCTGTTCCTGAATCAGCTCCAGCTGTTTCTCTTTCTCCTCCGCGGATGCGCTGCCGTTGGCGACATCTTTTATCTGCTGCGTCATTTTAGCGATCTGCTGCGTAATACGGGTGATTTGCGATGAATAGCTGTTGTCCGCGGAGCTGGAAGAACCGCCGGTGATGCCCTGTAAAGCGGCGCTGTTGATAGTGGACATGGTAACTCCTTGATAGCAGTAATGAAGAAGTTATCGGCACGCTTCTGAGAAAGGTTAGGATAGCCTTGTTTTTAATGATGGATGCAGGGCTAAGTTGCGCATAGCAAGAAGGGCCGCACGAAAGAGTCTGTGCCCCAGAAACAACTAAAGCGCCCTGAAGGCGCTTTAGTCTGAATTTGGTGGGTCGTGCAGGATGACTCGCTCTGCTCGCCCTTTGGGTCGTTGCTAAAGCAACGCTGTGTCGCTTCGCTCAACCCGAACCTGCAGCAGGTTCAAATCCAGACGAATCGCATACAGCAAAAAGGCGCCTTTAGGGCGCCTTTCCACATTGGTGGGTCGTGCAGGATTCGAACCTGCGACCAATTGATTAAAAGTCAACTGCTCTACCAACTGAGCTAACGACCCGAATGGTGGGTGATGACGGGCTCGAACCGCCGACCCCCTCCGTGTAAAGGAGGTGCTCTACCAACTGAGCTAATCACCCAAACTTCGGTACTGCTTTATTCTGTAAGAGGAGAGATGGTGGGTGATGACGGGCTCGAACCGCCGACCCCCTCCGTGTAAAGGAGATGCTCTACCAACTGAGCTAATCACCCCCGCTGTGTGGAGTCGCATTATAGGGAGAGTTGAAAATGAGTCAACGCCTTTTCTAAAGATTTTGTTTGTTCGTCTTAAAATTAGGCAAAGCGCTAACGATTTGTCCATTGGCGCTTGATTTATCACCAGAATAAGCAGTTTACAGTGAACTACAGGCATCAACATTGAGGAATCAGCACAGGGTGGTAGAATGTTGTCCACTTTATTTTTCCTGGCATTTACCGATTTCCCGGTACTTTTGCGTAATTAAGGCCGTCCAATGAAAATCAAAACTCGCTTCGCGCCAAGCCCAACGGGCTATCTGCACGTCGGTGGCGCACGTACTGCTCTTTATTCCTGGCTGTTTGCTCGTAACCACGGCGGCGAGTTCGTGCTGCGTATTGAAGATACCGATCTCGAACGTTCAACCCCGGAAGCCATCGAAGCTATTATGGACGGGATGAACTGGCTAAGCCTTGAGTGGGATGAAGGCCCGTACTACCAGACTAAACGCTTCGACCGCTATAACAGCGTGATTGACGATATGCTGGAAGCGGGCACCGCCTATAAATGCTACTGCTCCAAAGAGCGCCTTGATGCGCTGCGTGAAGAGCAAATGGAGAAGGGCGAAAAACCACGTTACGACGGCCGCTGCCGCCACGGCCACGAACATCACGCCGCCGATGAGCCGTGCGTTGTTCGTTTTGCCAACCCGCAGGACGGTTCCGTCATTTTTGACGACCAGATCCGTGGCCCTATCGAGTTCAGCAACCATGAGCTGGACGATCTGATCATTCGTCGTACCGACGGATCCCCGACCTATAACTTCTGCGTGGTGGTGGATGACTGGGATATGGAAATCACCCATGTGATCCGTGGCGAAGACCATATCAACAACACTCCGCGCCAGATTAATATCCTGAAAGCGCTAAATGCGCCTGTGCCACTGTATGCGCACGTATCGATGATCAACGGCGATGACGGTAAAAAATTATCTAAACGCCACGGTGCGGTAAGCGTGATGCAGTATCGCGACGAAGGCTATCTGCCGGAAGCGCTGCTGAACTATCTGGTGCGTCTGGGCTGGGCCCATGGCGATCAGGAAATCTTCTCCCGCGAAGAGATGATCAAGCTGTTCGATCTCACAGCCGTCAGCAAATCAGCGAGCGCGTTCAATACGGAAAAATTGCAGTGGCTGAACCACCACTACATTAACCATCTGGCGCCGGAATATGTTGCGACCCAGCTGCAATGGCATATTGAGCAGCAAAACATTGATACCCGCAACGGCCCACAGCTGGCCGAACTGGTGAAGCTGCTGGGCGATCGCTGCAAAACCCTTAAAGAGATGGCGGAAACCTGCCGCTACTTCTATGAAGATTTCAGCGAATTTGATGCGGACGCGGCGAAGAAACATTTGCGCCCGGTTGCTCGTCAGCCGCTGGAAGTGGTGCGCGATAAGCTTGAAGCGCTGAGCGACTGGACTGCGGAAAATGTGCACCAGGCTATTCAGGCGACGGCAGATGAGCTGGAAGTTGGCATGGGTAAAGTAGGAATGCCGTTGCGCGTCGCTGTTACCGGGGCCGGTCAGTCACCGGCGCTGGACGTCACGGTCCATGCGATTGGCAAACAGCGTTCTGTTGCGCGCATCAATAAAGCTTTAGGTTTTATCGCCGAACGCGAAAGTCAGTAATCAATCTTAAGCAGAGACCAAACCGGCGCACCGTCGCCGGTTTTTTTATTCGCTATCGCGGATGCCCAGGCGTTTTAGCACGCCCGCGATGCCTTCGCGTAAAATCAGCGCCGCCATTTTTTGCTGCTCGCCTTCTGACATCTGTTTGACCGAATGAAGCAGTAAGCCTTCCAGCGTGGAATCATTAGCCGAATAGATAGCCGGTTTGTCAGCGGCCCGCTTGGCGCTGTTAATGAATGCCTGCACGCGTTCATCGATATGAATCAATCGCGCTTTTCCGCCCTGAACGCCGGGCTTTTGTGTCGTGGTCCAGTTCTCTTTGCGCACCCACTTGTTGATGGTTTGTCGACTGTACCCGGTGAGCGTAGCCAGTTCTTCAGGTGTCATTCGTTCCTTGAGCACGGCGTTTTCCTTAATCGAAGAGAGGTTATTAGGGGTTCATTTTATGCGATCGTTTTACACGAAACTGTGACAGAATTAACTACAGCGGGTCGATATGCAATCAGGATCTTTATGAGTTGCTTGCTTTTTCGGCGATCGGCCGCAGAAGCAGAATTTGCCGTTGACACTTTCTGGCGGGTTTCATATTATGCCGCCCGTCAACACGACAAGGTTTCTACGGTTTGGGGCTATAGCTCAGCTGGGAGAGCGCTTGCATGGCATGCAAGAGGTCAGCGGTTCGATCCCGCTTAGCTCCACCAAATCTTCTCCAGCAAGATTTGCATCGTAGAATCAAAAGCCTATCGTGGGGCTATAGCTCAGCTGGGAGAGCGCTTGCATGGCATGCAAGAGGTCAGCGGTTCGATCCCGCTTAGCTCCACCAAAATACAAAACCCTCGCCTGACGGCGGGGTTTTTTGCTTTTTGCCTTCCTGAAAACCCCGGCAGGGGACTTTCCTGCCTTATTCATTCCGCCGGGCATTGATAAAAAAATGAAACGCATTCCTGATTATATTTATCAATATATGTAGCTTTGTTTGGTTTTATTAAAGCTATCCAGGATGTTTATTAGAACAGGGTGAATACTTGATCTGTAAGTGGAAGGAAAGTATTATCCTTGAATAATTTTCGCGCTTTCGCAAATACATAATATTAACACCCGTGCTTATGATTTTTCACAAATTGGTTAAGAAGTCTATTGCTGCGCTGGTGTTATGTTTATTGCTTACGCCATTTGCTCGCTATATTTCACCGACAACGGTACTGGACGGACATAAGGTTTATCTCGCCTATCTCCCTGTTAGCTTGTTGATTTCTTTATTTTTAATTTTCGGCAGGGCGGCTATTGTCCCGCTGTTTATCGGCACGACGATCGCCTTTTTTATCGTGCTTGGTTTACCTTTTATTCCATTATTTGTATTTGTCCTGTGCTTATTATTTCCATTGCTGATTTCCTGTTTTATTGCGCGTTATTATCTCGGTTCACGCTGGCGTTTTTCTCTGACGAATAAAGGTATCGGTGTCAGGCTATTCTGGCTGGGATTTTTTGCTCCGCTCAGTATTAAATTGCTTATGCTTCTTGCCGGGCAATACATTAATTATCCTCCATCATTAGCGCCATTCTTTGGCAAAAGCTCGCTGATGTACCTGGTTATCGATCTGCAAAATCTGATAGCCGCCGCGCTCATCTTTACCATGCTCTTCTACTACGCGGTACGTATGCTGTTGAATCCTTATTTCGCGCGCGCTTTCTGGCGGCGCTGCGTGCTGCGCTATCTGGCGGCGGATCGCCGTCTGTATACCTTTAGCTGGTCCGGCGCCTGGATCGCTTTTTTGGTGCTGTTATGCTGCCCTTATCAGGCGACGCTGATTTCCGGCTATCTGGTGCCTCTTGTCTTCGTGCTCTTCACTTTGGGGATTCGCCATACCGGCCCGCGGCTTATCGTCTTGCTGTGGGGAGCTTCGGCTTGGCTGCTGCTGACCTACAACGCTGGCTTTATGCGCGGCGTAAATACTGAATTCGCCTTGTCGTTTATTCTTTCGGTTTTTATCTCCTTCACCGTTTGCATGCTTTATATGACGCTTACCTTCCATAAAAATGAATGGATGAAACGCGTTTATCGTTTACAAGCGCTGACCGACCCTCTGACACAGCTGCCGAATTTGCGCGCGCTGGAACGACAGGTAAAGCATTTTCCTTCCGGCTCGCTATGCTGCTTGCGTCTGTCCAACCTGGAGTTTTTAAGCCGCCACTACGGCCTGATGATGCGTGTGCACTGCAAGCGCGAAATTACCCGGCTGCTCAAGCCGTGGCTCAATACAAATGAGCAGGTGTTTCAGCTTCCCGGCTGCGAGCTGCTTATTTTTCTGCAGGGTGCGGAAACCGAAGCGCGTCTGAACCACATGGTCGATCTGCTCAACAGCAAAAAAATCAAATGGCATAACGCTATGCTCGAGATTGAGTTTGGCGCTTCGTGTAGCGTGGCGGACGGCGATATCAACGAGCTGCAGCGCACTCTCGGGCAACTGAGCTACCTTGCCGAGCAGGCCTGCTCGACTCATCGGGTGCTGGGCCTTAACACCTGTATTGAAGCGGTTTCTGACCAAACCACCGAGCGGGTGCTGCTATTACAGAAGGTAAAATACGCCCTGAACGACGAGACATCGTTGCAGCTCTTCGCCCAGCCGATCGTAAACAAGGACGGCAAAGGATACTCAGAGATTCTGAGCAGGCTCTTTTACAACGGGGAGATGATAACGCCCGACAAGTTCATACCGATTATTGCCGAATTTAATCTGAGCGCTCGCTTTGACATGCTGGTGATAAGCAAGCTGGTGGCTTTCCTGCATCAGCAGGGCGACGAGCCGCAGCATCCGCTGTTCTCGGTGAACCTGATGCCTTTCACCCTGATGCAAAAGGAAACCGCTCAAAACATAGTGACGCTGTTTGCCCAGCACCAGGTGCCGACCGGCGCGGTCATTATTGAGGTAACGGAAGAACAGGCGTTTTCAAATTCAGAAACCTCCATCCAGAATATTGGTCTGCTGCGTGAAAACGGCTTCAAAATCGCGATTGACGATTTTGGTACCGGCTATGCAAACTACGAGCGCCTGAAACGCCTTCAGGCGAATATCATTAAAATAGACGGCTGTTTTATCAAGGACCTGGCTTCTGATTCCCTTGATAACCTGATTGTGAAATCTATTTGCGATTTGGCCCGCGCTAAAAAGCTGACCGTGGTGGCGGAGTTCGTAGAAACCGAAGAGCAGCGTTCCATTCTGCTGGCTTTGGGCGTGCAGTATCTGCAGGGCTATCTGATTGGCAAACCTGAACCACTCACCGGCCCGGACGCCGGTGAGTAATAGCCTGCGGGGAAGTCGGCATGACTTTAGCGCATCGCGCGGTATCCTGTGTTTCGGGTTTACCCCATCTTCGGCAGCGTCTCGGGCACGGAAAGCGTTTCATCAGCACCCGGAAGCTGCGCGGGCGGAATCAGATTTGTAGGGACGGCGTGGAAGAAACGCAGGCATAAAAAAACCGGGGCACAGGCCCCGGTTTTTACGTAAAGCGGATTACAGGAACAGCGCGGCAATAGATGCAGACAGGATGCTCACCAGCGTAGAACCGTAAACCAGCTTCAGGCCAAAGCGTGAAACCACGTTGCCCTGTTCTTCGTTCAGGCCTTTAATCGCACCGGCGATAATCCCGATAGAAGAGAAGTTAGCAAAGGACACCAGGAACACGGACAGGATGCCTTCAGCACGCGGAGACATGGTGCTGGCAAGTTTCTGCAGGTCCATCATCGCAACGAATTCGTTAGACACCAGCTTGGTGGCCATAATACTGCCGACCTGCAGCGCTTCGTGCGCCGGCACGCCCATTACCCAGGCAATCGGATAGAAGATGTAGCCCAGAATGCCCTGGAAGGAGATGCCAAACACCGCGGCAAACAGGGCGTTCAGCGCGGAAATTAACGCGATGAAACCAATCAGCATCGCCGCAACGATAATCGCCACCTTAAAGCCTGCCAGAATATATTCACCCAGCATTTCAAAGAAGCTTTGGCCTTCGTGCAAATTAGACATTTGCAGGTTTTCTTCGCTTTCGTCCACGCGGTACGGGTTAATCAAGGACAGGACGATAAAGGTGCTGAACATGTTCAGTACCAGCGCTGCCACAACGTACTTAGGATCAAGCATGGTCATGTACGCGCCGACGATGGACATGGAAACGGTAGACATTGCGGTAGCCGCCATGGTGTACATGCGGTTGCGCGACATCTTGCCGAGAATATCCTTATAGGCGATAAAGTTTTCTGACTGTCCCAGGATCAGCGAGCTTACTGCGTTAAAGGATTCCAGTTTCCCCATACCGTTTACTTTAGACAGCAAAGTACCGATAAAGCGGATAACGATCGGCAGCACGCGAATGTGCTGCAAAATCCCGATCAGGGCAGAGATAAAGACGATAGGGCAGAGAACTTTCAGGAAGAAGAAGGCAAGACCTTCGTCATTCATCTTACCGAATACAAAGTTTGTCCCTTCATTTGCAAACGCCAGCAGTTTCTCGAACATTTCAGAGAAACCACGTACGAAGCCGAGGCCAATCTCTGAGTTCAGGAAGAACCAGGCAAGCAACATTTCTATTACTAATAATTGGATCACAAAGCGAATACGAATTTGCTTGCGGTTAGGACTCACCAGCAAAGCAAGCAGCGCAACCACTGCAAGCGCTAAAACAAAGTGCAGAACGCGGGACATATTTGCTCCAAATATGAGGCAGGTTTAATTTCGTTGCACATTCTATGAAACAAGCAATAAGAAAACGAGAGCAATCGCACACTATAGTGATGACATGTGACGGATAGCAAAATTAGTGATCAACCATACATTTCTGCTATGTTAAGTAAAGAAGCTAAAGGTTGCGTCAGCGCACACAATTCATAACAAGCTGGTTTGCCGTTGCCCGTTTATTTAACGAGTATGCAGGAGCAAGCCTTCCCGTCATTGCTTTCATCTATCAGAGAAATCCAGATAAGCTTTTTAAACGATCTTGATAATCATTCTCATTTTGTTAGCATGAAACATAGCAAAGGCTATATCTCAGAGGTAGATGATGACTAACAGTCGTGTTGACAATAGCAGTGGTCGGACTGCGCGAAAGCTGCGACTGGCGTTAATGGGGCCGGCGTTTATCGCCGCCATTGGCTACATCGACCCTGGCAACTTCGCCACCAATATCCAGGCCGGGGCCAGCTTCGGCTACAAACTGCTGTGGGTGGTGGTCTGGGCGAACCTGATGGCGATGATGATTCAGGTGCTTTCCGCGAAGCTTGGCATCGCAACGGGCAAAAATCTTGCCGAACATATACGCGACCATTATCCGCGTCCGGTTGTCTGGCTGTACTGGATACAGGCGGAAATCATTGCCATGGCGACCGATCTTGCGGAATTTATTGGCGCGGCTATCGGCTTCAAGCTGATTCTGGGCGTTTCCCTGCTGCAGGGCGCGGTGCTGACCGGTATCGCCACCTTCCTGATCCTGATGCTGCAACGTCGCGGTCAAAAGCCGCTGGAGAAAGCGATCGGCGGACTTTTGCTGTTCGTGGCCGCCGCCTACATTGTGGAACTGGTTTTCTCGCAGCCTGATTTCGTCGAGCTGGGTAAGGGGATGCTGCTGCCAACCCTGCCCACCAGCGAAGCTGTCTTCCTCGCCGCCGGGGTGCTTGGTGCGACCATCATGCCGCACGTTATTTATCTGCACTCGTCCCTGACCCAGAATATGCACGATGGCAATCGCGCGGAGCGTTATTCCGCCACCAAATGGGACGTGGCCATCGCCATGACTATCGCCGGTTTTGTAAACCTGGCGATGATGGCGACCGCCGCCGCGGCCTTCCACTTCTCAGGACATACCGGCGTGGCCGATCTGGATCAGGCATATTTGACGCTTGAACCCCTGCTCAGCCATGCGGCGGCAATGATATTCGGGCTGAGCCTGGTCGCCGCAGGGCTGTCATCGACCGTTGTCGGCACGCTTGCAGGCCAGGTGGTGATGCAGGGCTTTGTCCGGTTTTACATCCCGCTGTGGGTGCGCCGCTCCATTACTATGGCGCCGTCGTTCATTGTGATTCTGATGGGGCTTGATCCGACGCGCATTCTGGTATTGAGTCAGGTGCTGCTCAGCTTCGGCATCGCGCTGGCGCTGGTGCCGCTGCTGATTTTTACCAGCGATAAAAGCCTGATGGGCGAGCTGGTGAATACCAGACTGGTTAAGCAACTTGGCTGGGCGATTGTGGTGCTGGTGGTGGCGCTGAATCTGTGGCTAATTATCGGCACCGCGTTAGGGCTATAAAAAAACCTCTCCCGATGGGAGAGGTTGATATTCACTTAGTGGTGATGACCGTGTCCGCGGCCGTGGCCACGATGATCGTCACGGTCGTTCCAGCCGGCGCGATAGCCTCTTTCGTAGCTGCTGCGCCCCCGGTCCCAGCCGCGATGGCGGTGCCAGCCCCGGTCGCGCCATTCATAATTTCGATGCCAATAGCCACGGTCGCGCCAGTCGCGTCCGTCCCAGTAGTTACCGCGATAATCCTGATCGCCAATATTTAACTTCACCGACGGCAACAGGGTGATTTCGCCCGCATTCGCCACCAGCGGGACTGACGCCAGTAATGCAATCGCAAGAATCAGTGACCTGAACATACTCTCTCCTTAACCCACGGTAGCCGCGTGGCGGCCTGTTAACGCAATATTAAGGCTTGGTAAACAACTGTTTCATTGGCATAACTCTTAAACCGCCGGAGAGAGCACTTTTTGCTAAAGGCGCCGTGAGTAGCGGCGTCCAGGTTAAACGATTACACTAATATCGCTTCTATCTCCGCCTGTTCGGCAGCGCTGAAGTGACGATTCGCCAGCATGCCGACCGCGTCATCTATCTGGCTGATTTTGCTTGCGCCAATCAGCACCGAAGTGACTTTGTCGTCGCGAAGCACCCAGGCCAGCGCCATCTGTGACAGCTTCTGCCCGCGGCGTTCGGCAAGCGCGTTGAGCTTGCGCACCTTCGCCAGTTTCTCTTCGGTTAACTGATCGGGATTGAGGAAGCGGCTACCGCTTGCCGCGCGGGAGTCCGCAGGAATACCGTTTAGATAACGATCGGTAAGCTGCCCGCCGGCCAGCGGAGAGAAAGCGATGCTGCCCACGCCTTTTTCCTGCAGCAGGTCCAGCAGTCCGCCTTCAACCCAGCGTTCGAACATGGAATATTTCGGCTGGTGAATCAGGCAAGGCGTGCCGAGATCGTCAAGAATATCAATCGCCTCGCGTGCGAGTGCCGCAGGGTAGTTCGAAAGCCCTACGTACAGGGCTTTGCCCTGGCGTACCACATGATCCAGCGCGCGCATCGTCTCTTCAAGCGGCGTCTCAGGATCCGGACGATGGTGATAGAAGATGTCCACGTACTCAAGCCCCATACGCTTCAGGCTCTGGTTCAGGCTTGCTATCAGATACTTGCGCGAGCCCCAGTCGCCATAGGGGCCATCCCACATCGTATAGCCTGCTTTAGATGAGATAATCAGCTCATCGCGATATGGCAAAAAATCTTCACGCAGGATTCGCCCGAAGTTCTCTTCTGCGGATCCCGGAGGCGGACCATAGTTGTTTGCCAAATCCAGGTGGGTAATTCCCACGTCGAAAGCGCGGCGCAGCAGCTGGCGGCTATTGTCGAGCAGCGTGGTATCGCCGAAGTTATGCCACAGCCCAAGTGAAACGGCGGGAAGCTTGAGCCCGCTACGGCCACAACGACGATATTCCATTGATTCATAACGGGAAGGATTTGCCTGATAGACCATGTTGTTACCCTTGTCAGTGAATTCGCAATTGAGTGTATACGTTTACACAGCGACTGTGACCCTCATTCGGCGGCGTCTTTTTGTGTAAAACATTCTTTCCAGGGCTTGATCGGCGTATATCCTCGACACCGATCGCAGATATTCAATACTCACAGCAGACCCTGCTAAAAGGAACATGCTATGCGCTATTGTGTTGCGGATTATCTTCTTGACCGCCTGAATGAATGTGGGATTGCTCACCTTTTTGGCGTGCCCGGCGATTATAACCTGCGGTTTCTGGACAACGTTATTGCGCATCCGCAGCTTGCCTGGGTCGGCTGCGCCAATGAGCTTAACGCGGCCTACGCCGCAGACGGGTATGCGCGCTGTAACGGCGCGGCCGCTTTGCTGACTACCTTCGGCGTCGGCGAACTCAGCGCAATCAACGGCATCGCGGGCAGCTACGCGGAATACCTGCCGGTCATTCATATCGTCGGCGCGCCCTGTCTGGCGGCCCAGCAGCGCGGCGAGCTGATGCATCACACGCTGGGCGATGGGGATTTTCAACATTTTGCGCGCATGGCAAAAGAGGTCACCGCAGCCCAGGCCGCGCTCACGCCAGAGAATGCGTGTTATGAAATAGATCGCGTACTGCGAGAATCCCTCAGCAAAAGCCGTCCCGGCTATTTGCTTCTGCCGGCGAATGTTGCGCAGACGCCCGCGACAAAGCCTGCTAATCCTTTAGATCTCAACGCCCGGCCTGCCGAAACCGCGGTGCTGAGTGATTTCCGCAAAGCAGCACAGGCCAAACTTTCCGAAAGCCGCAGCGTAGCCCTGCTCGCTGATTTTCTCGCGCTGCGTTATGGGCAGCAAAAGGCGCTGCAGCAGTGGATGGACGACACGCCGCTGCCGCATGCGACCTTACTGATGGGGAAAGGGCTGTTCGATGAAGGGCAGCAGGGGTTTATCGGCACCTACAGCGGCGCGGCGAGCGAAGAGAGCATTAAAACGGCCATTGAAGGCGCTGAGCTGGTGGTTTGCGTTGGGGTAAAATTTACCGATACCATCACCGCCGGCTTTAGCCAGCGGCTCACGAACCGGCAAACGATAGAGGTACAGCCCGATGCGACGCGGGTTGGCGACCGCTGGTTCAGCGGCCTGCTGATGTCCGAGGCCGTTGAGGTATTGCATCAGCTTTGCAAACGTCAGGCTTCTCACTGGCCTGTTTCCCGGCAAAAACCCCCGACGCTGCCCGCGTGCGAAAGCGGCATACTCGATCAGCATGCGCTCTGGCAGGCCGTACAGGATTTTCTGCGGCCGGGCGATATCGTGCTGGCCGATCAGGGCACCGC
>NZ_RCAA01000019.1:177124-182513 GCF_003628475.1 Enterobacter sp. R1(2018)
CGCCTGTCCTCGCCGTCGCGTGGTGCTGCTTATCGGGGATGGGTCTGCCCAGCTTACCGTCCAGGAACTGGGATCGATGCAGCGCGATAAGCAAAAGCCGGTGATTTTGCTGCTCAATAACGAGGGTTACACGGTGGAAAGGGCGATTCATGGCGCGGAGCAGCGCTATAACGATATCGCGCCGTGGAACTGGACGCGGTTGCCGCAGGCCTTGCATCTGCATTGTCAGGCGCAGTGTTGGCGCGTAACGGAGAGGGTGCAGCTTAAAGAGGTGCTGCAAAAAGCGGCAAAAGCAGAACGGCTTACGCTTATTGAAGTCGTTCTGCCCAAACAGGATATTCCTGACCTGCTTCAGGCGGTCACCTCTTCGCTCGCCAGAAGCAATGCGGAGGAAAGCTAACGCCCGCTTCTGTCCACCATCATCACCGGCTTGCCCGCCAGCAGCAGCCAGGCCGGTAGCATAACGATACACAGCAGCGGCAGCAGCCTGATATCCGGCACCACGGCCATCGCCATAAACAGGCTCAGCCAGCCGTCACGCGTCACGACCAGCACCATGCCGAGGATGGCGCAAGACAGGGTGATGGCCGCCGGAACGGCTTCCACGTGCTGGTGCAGCATCATTCCCAGCGCAACGCCCACGAAGACTATCGGGAAAATACGTCCGCCGCGGAATCCGCTGGCGGAGGCGACAACCAGCGCCGCGAGTTTCACTACGGCGAACATCAGCAGCGCGGCGACCGTATTATCCTCAGAAAGCGCAAGCTGCCGCATCTCATCGAGCCCTTTAAACAGCGTCACTTCCCCGCCGACAATGCCCAGCAGACCAAGCGCAAAGCCGCCTGCGCCAAGGATAAGCACTGGATGCCTGAGCTTGTGCATCAGGCGGTGCGCGCGCGGCAAACACCATACGGCAATCATGCCAAGCGCGATGGCGATGGCCGTCACAACCGCCCCGCTGAAAATATCCACCAGGCGTAACCCGGCATACTGCGCGACCGGCAACGCGAAACTGGGATGGAAGAACAGATCGGTGGTTAGCGCACCTGCGGCAGCGGCCATTAGCGGCGCAAACAGTCTGTCCCACAGCGGCACGTCGCTATTGCCGCTGAGCGTCTGGGAGAAAATCAGCGCGGCAGCGATTGGGGTGCCGAACAGCGCGCCGATCGTCCCGGCTGCGGCAAGAATCGTCCAGTCCAGCGCCCCGACGCGCGGGAAAAGGCGCGCGCCGACGGCAACGGCCAGCGCGATATTCACCGCCATTACAGGATGCTCAGGCCCCAGGCTAACGCCGCCTGCCAGACCAATAATCAGGGCGATGATGAGCCCCGGCAGCGCCGTTACCGGTACGGGGGCGCCGATTAACGGCTCCGTTGCCGGATCGGGCCCCGCGTGGCCTGGCATATAGCGAATCACCAGCCCCACGGCAATACCCGTAAGCGTGAGCATCAGCAGTATCCAGCCGGGTGAGTTCAGATCCAGGCCAAAGCGTGCGGGCAGGCTTACCCACAGATAGTTTTGCAAAACGACTGCGAATTTCATCACCGCAATCAATATCAGGCTGGAAAAGATGCCGATAACTAAAGCTGGAAGCGAAAGAACCAGCATGGTTCTGGCTCGCGGATGAAGCATGAGAGTTCCTTAATCTGAATAGTTAAGCGCAAGACTCGCCCTTTTTTACCACCTGTCGGAGAGCCGTCGAACCCGATGTGTAAAAGAGGCTGAAACGGTCAAGCCAATCTGTGATATACCTCTATAATTGCGGGGCATTTATAGCAAGGGCGTTGTTGTTTTGGCGGGCTTTTTTTACAGTGTTGCCAGAACTTATTCTGACTTTAGCGGAGCAGTTGAAGAATGACCAAATATGCTTTGGTGGGGGATGTTGGCGGCACCAACGCGCGTCTTGCACTGTGTAACGTTGAAAATGGTGAAATTACCCAGGCAAAAACCTACTCCGGCCTCGATTTTCCGAGCCTGGAAGCGGTGGTGGTGCACTATCTTGAAGAGCACAACGCAACCGTGACGGATGGCTGTATTGCGATTGCCTGCCCGATAACCGGCGACTGGGTGGCGATGACCAACCATACCTGGCAATTCTCAATCGCCGGGATGCAAAAGAATCTCGGCTTCGAACATCTGGAAATTATTAACGATTTTACCGCGGTTTCCATGGCCATCCCGATGATCAAAGAAGAGCATCTGATGAAATTCGGCGGCGGCGAGCCGGTGGCGGGTAAACCGGTAGCCGTGTATGGCGCGGGTACGGGGCTGGGCGTGGCGCACCTTGTTCACGTAGATAAACGTTGGGTAAGCCTGCCGGGCGAAGGTGGTCACGTTGATTTCGCCCCGAACAGCGAAGAAGAGGGCATTATTCTCGAAGAGCTGCGCGGTGAAATCGGTCATGTTTCCGCGGAGCGCGTGCTGTCAGGTCCGGGGCTGGTTAATCTCTATCGTGCGATTGTGAAATCAGACGGCCGCGAGCCTGAACGTTACGAACCAAAAGACATTACGGAGCGCGCGCTGGAAGACAGCTGCACCGACTGTCGCCGTGCGCTTTCGCTGTTTTGCGTAATTATGGGGCGCTTCGGCGGCAACCTGGCGTTAACGCTCGGCTGCTTTGGCGGCGTTTATATCGCCGGCGGCATCGTGCCGCGCTTTTTGGAATTCTTTAAAGCCTCCGGTTTCCGCGGCGGCTTCGAGGACAAAGGGCGTTTTAAAGATTACGTCAAAGACATCCCGGTTTATCTGATTACCCACGAGCAGCCGGGCCTGCTGGGAGCGGGGGCGCATCTGCGTCAGACGCTGGGGCAAATTCTGTAAAACCGTCGGGCGCAGATGCATGCGCCCGTTTTCGCTCTTCTACAGCCGCATCAGCTGGCGAAACTCTTTTACTTTGCTGCGGCTGACAGGCACCTGAAAATCCAAATCCCGCAGGCGTAAAATATAGGTGTTGTTAAACCACGGCTCAATCTCGCGGATTTTGCTCAGGTTCACGCAGTAGGATCGGTGGCAGCGGAAGAAATGGCTTTCCGGCAGGCGGCTGCAAAATTCCGTAATGTTCATCGGCATCACGTAAGCTTCGCGCCGCGTGTAGACAAACGTCATTTTTTCGTGCGCTTCGGCGTAATAGATATCGTTGATATCCGTCACTATGATGCGCTCATCCTTCACCAGATTAATGGTGACGTTTTCGCGGCTGCTTTGCCCGGTCGCATGGGGCGCGCTTTGCTGCTGCCAGGCCGCTTCCAGCTTTTGCAGCATGCCGATAATGCGCGACTCCTGGTAAGGCTTCAAAATGTAGTCAAACGCTTCCAGCTCAAAGGCCTCAACCGCGTGCTCTTTCCAGGCGGTGATAAAAACGATAAACGGCTTATGGGCGAATTTACTGATGTTCTGCGCCAGCAGCACGCCGTCCAGCGAAGGGATATTGATATCCAGAAAAATGGCGTCCACTTCGTGGTGCTGCAGATATTTCAGCACGTCCATGCCGTCATCGAAAGTGGCGACGATATCCATCTGCGAGTGCTCTTTAATCAGCCAGTTCAGCTCCTGCTGGGCCAGCACCTCATCTTCTACAATGATGACCTTCATGCTCTCTCTCCTTCAGGCGGCAGCAGGCCAGGCGGTACGGCTTTCACCGCGTGAGGTACGTAAAACGCAATCTCGGTGCCCGGCTCGAGGCGACGGATGTGTAAACCTTCGCCATAGAGTAGCTTCACGCGGTGATGCACGTTCAGCAGGCCAATTTTATTGCCCGGCATCTCATTGGCCTCGACGCGCTCAATAACCTGCGGATCGATGCCGTTGCCGGTGTCCCTTACCGCAATGCGCACCCGGTTGCCGCTCTCCTCCACGCTGATGGTGACGACGCCTTTGCCTTTGCAGGGCTGAATGCCGTGCACGATCGCGTTTTCTACCAGCGGCTGGATAAGCAGGCTTGGGATCAGGCAGTTCACCTCTTCATCAATCTGATAAATCACCGTCAGCTTATCGCCGAAGCGGGCCTGCTCGATGGCGATATAATCCTTGATCTGATAAAGCTCTTTTTTGATATCAATCTGCTCGTCGTCATTTAGCTCGATGTTGTATCGCAGGTAGCGCGACAGGTTGAAAATCAGCTGCCGGGCGGTGTCCGGATTAAGGCGAATCGACGACGAAATGGCGTTTAGGGCGTTAAATAAAAAGTGAGGGTTAATCTTGCTTTGCAGCGCCCGCAGCTCGGCCTTATTGGCCATTTCGCGAAGCTGCTCGGCACGGGAAACCTCAAGCTGCGTGGAGATAATTTGCGACAGCCCGACCGCCATCTCCTGCAGCGTTGAGGTAATCTGGTGCGCGTGGCGATAGTAGATTTTCAGCGTGCCGGTCACTACGCCTTTTTCCCACAGCGGAATGATAATTAGCGAGTGGATTTCCGGCGTACGGTACGCCTCATCGTTGTTGCGAATAATGATTTTACCGTCGCGCAGCGCCTGCTGGGTTCGCGGGCTGATGCCGATATCGTTCTGCCTGTAATTTTTTTCACCGACGCCTACATAGGCCAGCACCTTATCGATATTGGTAATGGCTACCGCGTCGGCATTGATATCCTGGCGAATAATGTCACATACCTGACGCAGGGATTCGCTGTTCACGTTACGGAATAACGGCAGGGTTTTGTTGGCGATATCCAGCGCAAGCTTCGCCTGACGCGCCGCGCTTGCCTCTTTTTCACCCTCCACGCTTTGTACCAGCAGCACGATAAAGCCGATGGAGACGGTGCCGAGAATCATCGGAATACCTATTTTCGATACGATATCCCAGCCCAACGTGATAGAGGGCGCCCACAGCACCACCAGAATCATGGTCATGGTTTCACACAGCATGCCGGCCATAATGCCCACGCGCCAGTGCTGCTCTTTGGGAATTTTGCGGTTAATCCAGCCTGAAATAAAACCGGCCGCAATGCTGGTAATAAAACAGGGAACGGCGGTGATGCCGCCGATATCAATCAGATAGCGGTGCGTACCGGCAATGACGCCGGTAATGATCCCAACCCAGGGGCCGAATAAAATACCGCCCGCCATCACGGCGATAATACGTACGTTAACCAAAGAGCCTTCAACATGGACGCCGGACCAGGTGCTGAAGAGGGCAAACATAGAGAAAATGGCGGTAACGGCCAGCAGCTCTTTAGGCGTATGGGCGTTTTTATGCAGCAGCTCGCGGAACAGGCGGATGCGAATCAGGAAGAACAGACAAATAAGCATCAGCGCCGCCCGGTCAAATACCGCCAGCAGCATATTAAAGATTTCGTGCACGGGTTACTCGCATGCCTGAGGGGAGAGGGGTAATGATAAGGAAATTCCGGCGGGGTTGCCAGAAAAGCGGCCACGGGGTTTTGTCGGGCGAG
>NZ_RCAA01000019.1:182589-186711 GCF_003628475.1 Enterobacter sp. R1(2018)
GGATGGATAGCGCTGCCGCTTATCCACCCCGCGTATGAGCTTACCTGCCGCCCAGCTGCTCCAGTCCGGCGGCGGTTAAATCTTCCGGCGTGGCGCGTCCGACAAAATCCACCTCGAAATCATCGGCTGCAAAGTCAGGCGGAGACCTGCCTTCAACAAACGCCGGCCACTGGCGCTGCAGATAGGCGGCGTTCTTCTCACACCAGGGCGCGGCGGCGATATACATCACGTTGCTGTCGAACTCGCCCAGATGCTCGTTCTCCACCGCGTGAATCACATCGCAGTGCCAGAACACCGTATCGCCCGCTTCCATATCGGGAATTGAGGAAATCCCTGTTAATAAAAGGGGATGCCATTGTTCGTTAATGGAAAGCGCGCGCCCGGGTTTGGCCTCGCAAAGAGACTCCTCCGGCACATCGTCCTGCAGCGCGCGCAGCAGAATATAGGCCATGGCGTTGGCGACAGGCAGCAGGTTTAGCGTGCCGCCGTGCTTACGCTGCGGACTGAGCGCCGTCCAGCCCTGGAAGGTGCGGAACATGGAGCAAACCGCCGGAGAAGGAAACTCGCGGACCTCCGTGCGGCCTTCCGCGGCAAAGGGATTGTACTTCTGCCATTCACCGGAAAAGACATGGCGATAAACGTGACGGAAATTCTCATCCAGCCAGCGTTCTACCGAGCCGCCGTCCACGTGGGGAGAAAGGCCTAAAGAGGTAGAGCGGGGCGGGCGACGGCGGGTTCGGTCGGCATAGCTCACCACGCGGTCGGCATCAAAATGCTGCCTGCCGGCGCTATGCGTTTCCCAGAGGTTGTTAAGAAACACCTGAACCGCTTTCATGCGCTCGTGCTGGCGAGCTTCAACCTGTGGCTTAGACCAGTAAATACCGTAAATCTGCGGCTTGCTGGCGGCAAGCGTGCCGAAATAGTTATCTTCCGCGGCGTTCTTAAGCTTCTCAACGAAGTTGTTTTTTTCCAGATAATCGCCGATCGCTTCGTTCCAGGCCTGGGCCTGCCGCTGGGGGAATACCCCTTTTATGGTGCAGCATCCGCGCTGGCGGATTAGCGCCTTTTGCTGCTCGCTGACGCGGTGATGAATGATATCGTCCGCGTGGATCTGCGGGACAGGGTTTTCGCCGCGATCGCTTTCCGAGCGGATCGCTTCGATCTGGCGCTTCATGTCATTTTCCAGCTCTGCGAAGACTTCTTTGTAATGGGGAAGCTCCCGGCGCAGGCGTTGTTTTATCTCGCGAATAGCTTGTGGCAAATCATCAATGTGCAGGTTCATGCGAAGACTCCACTTTATCGTAAGGAAAGAGGTTATTGGTTTGTTACCGCCTGGTTAATATAAGCCTCTTTGCTTAAATGAAATAGGGATTACTTTCAAATGAAGGTTCATGTTTTACGCAGCCAGAAAAATATTTCGTCTACCCTCTCGACAGGGGATTTTTATTCGGGCTATTTTCTATTCAGGCCACAACAACGTGGCAGCGTCGCTCGGACGGTCCGGGCGCTTACGTAATCTGAGGAATCTATGGCTGACACCCGTCCTGCACGCCGTTTTTCGCGTATCGATCGTCTCCCGCCCTATGTGTTTAACATCACCGCCGAGCTGAAAATGGCGGCGCGCCGCCGCGGCGAAGATATCATTGACTTCAGCATGGGTAATCCGGATGGCCCAACCCCGCCGCATATCGTGGAAAAACTTTGCGCGGTAGCGCAGCGTGACGATACGCATGGCTACTCCACCTCCCGTGGTATTCCACGCTTACGCCGCGCTATTTCGCGCTGGTACAAAGATCGTTACGAAGTGGATATCGATCCGGAAAGCGAAGCTATCGTGACCATCGGCTCGAAAGAGGGGCTGGCGCACCTGATGCTGGCAACGCTCGATCATGGCGATACGGTGCTGGTGCCCAATCCAAGCTATCCGATTCACATTTATGGCGCGGTGATCGCCGGCGCCCAGGTGCGCTCCGTGCCGCTGGTGGAAGGCGTGGACTTCTTCAACGAGCTGGAACGCGCCATCCGCGAAAGCTATCCAAAGCCGAAAATGATGATTCTCGGCTTCCCGTCGAACCCTACGGCGCAGTGCATAGAGCTGGAATTTTTTGAGAAAGTGGTGGCGCTGGCGAAGCGTTATGACGTGCTGGTGATACACGACCTGGCCTACGCCGATATCGTCTACGACGGCTGGAAAGCCCCGTCGATTATGCAGGTGCCGGGCGCGCGCGACGTGGCGGTAGAGTTCTTTACCCTGTCGAAAAGCTACAATATGGCGGGCTGGCGCATCGGCTTTATGGTGGGCAACCAGGAGTTGGTGAGCGCGCTGGCGCGTATCAAAAGCTATCACGACTACGGCACCTTTACCCCGCTGCAGGTGGCGGCCATCGCCGCGCTGGAAGGGGATCAGCAATGCGTGCGGGATATTGCCGGGCAGTACAAGCGCCGGCGCGATGTGCTGGTCAAAGGCCTGCACGAAGCGGGCTGGATGGTGGAGTGCCCGAAAGCCTCCATGTACGTCTGGGCAAAAATCCCGGAGCAGTATGCGGCAATGGGCTCGCTGGAGTTTGCTAAAAAATTGCTGCAGGACGCAAAAGTCTGCGTCTCGCCGGGGATAGGATTCGGCGACTACGGCGATACCCACGTGCGCTTCGCGCTGATTGAAAATCGCGATCGTATCCGTCAGGCGGTGCGGGGCATTAAGGCGATGTTCAGAGCCGATGGGCTATTGACGAACGGCGCTAAAACTTCCGTCGAGGCAGGCGAGTAAAACGAAAACAGGAGCCCGAGGCTCCTGTTTTTTATCATCTGCTGCGCGGGATGTTATTCAACCATCATCACAAAAGTACCGACCCACACCACCAGAATGACCGAGATACCCATCAGAAAATATTTCACTTCACATGCTCCGTACGCGTGAACGCACTTTAATCGCCAGATAACGCAGTATAGAAAAGTGGAACCGCCGGCTGGAAAATTTGGGATTAACTTCATCCTTCCACGGGCCGCTTCACATTGTATTCCATGGTCGAACCATCGACCGGACGGCGCTAATGTACTCTCAAATCCCGAAGGAAAACAAGTGTCGCCAAAATGTGACGGTTATCATTATTTTCGGCAATTTTTGGAAAGTCTCCTTGATGTTAATTATCTTAATTATTAATTATTTACACAAAATTGTCTGGTTTAAAGCTTAGGTGCCAACGCGGAGAATCCGCATTCTGACCAACCCTAAAGCGGCGCAGATAACAGGATAAAAAAATGATTATTTCAAAGCACAATGCGGAACACTACCGGTGGGGTGAAAATTGCGACGGCTGGCGTCTGGTGAAAGGGCAGGCGCTGAGCGTTATTCATGAAAGAATGCCTGGCGGAAAAGCGGAGCAGCGTCACTACCATTGTGTGGCTCAACAGTTCTTTTTTGTTCTTTCCGGCGAACTGACGATGGAGCTGGAAGGAGAGCGTTACGTGGTGCGTGCCGGAGAAGGCATTCCCATTCCGCCCCTGGCAAAACATCAGGCGAGAAACGACTCGCTGAGTGAGACTGAATTTCTGGTTATCTCAGAGCCGACAACTCGCGGCGACAGGGTGAATCTCAATGAGTAACGGCCCTGATAATCGGTGATGCGGATAACAATCCGGAGGGGAACAACTATAACATCTGCCGTTCGTAAGGCTAAGTTTCAGAGTTCTGCAACAGCCTTAACGGAGCTTTTGTGCCAGAATTCTTGACCAGATGAAAATATTTCTGATGTATTAATTTCTCCGCTAATAAAGCCAACGGGCCTATGACGACAACATCGACTTCGCAGACTGAATCTTCAACGCAGACAACCTCGGTTCGCCTGCTGTTTTCCGCGCTTATGCTGGTAATGCTGCTGGCCGCGCTCGATCAAACCATCGTTTCCACCGCGTTGCCCACGATCGTCGGGGAACTTGGCGGCCTGGAAAAACTCTCCTGGGTAGTCACTTCCTATCTGCTGGCTTCCACAATAGTGGTGCCGCTGTACGGAAAATTCGGCGATCTGCTGGGGCGCAAAATTGTCCTGCAAACGGCGATAGTGCTCTTTTTGATTGGCTCGGTCCTTTCCGGCATCGCGCAAAATATGACGCAGCTAATTTTGA
>NZ_RCAA01000019.1:186795-191743 GCF_003628475.1 Enterobacter sp. R1(2018)
CCTCCTGCCGAACGCGGAAAATATCAGGGCCTGTTCGGCGGCGTATTCGGGCTGGCAACGGTGGTGGGCCCGCTGATCGGCGGGTTCCTGGTCGAGCACTTTTCCTGGCGCTGGATCTTTTATATCAACCTGCCTTTGGGGATTTTTGCCCTGCTGGTTATCGGCGCGGTGCTTAAACCCCAGACGGCGCGCATTCGTCATGAAATCGATTTTCTGGGGGCCGGCTATCTTGCCATCTCGTTAACCTGCCTGATTCTTTTCACCAGCCAGGGCGGTACGGTAATGGCCTGGTCCGATCCGCAGCTGTGGTGCATTTTTGCTTTCTTCGCCGTCACGCTCGGCGGATTTATTTATGAAGAGCGGCTGGCTATCGAACCCATTATTCCTTTGGGCCTATTTCGCGATCGCACCTTTTTACTGAGCTGCCTGATTGGTTTTATTATCGGTATGTCGCTGTTTGGCTCCATGACCTTCCTGCCGCTGTATCTGCAGGTCGTTAAATTTTCCACGCCGTCGGAAGCGGGGATGCAGCTGTTGCCGCTGATGGGCGGGCTGATGCTTACCTCTATTATCAGCGGGCGCATCATCAGCAAAATTGGCCGCTACCGTATCTTCCCGATAATGGGCACGCTGCTGACGTTTATCGCTATGGTGCTGCTGGGCACGTTAAAAATCGCAACCCCGATCCACATGCTTTATCTTTATATCGCGCTGCTGGGGTTTGGCCTCGGCATGGTGATGCAGGTGCTGGTGCTGGCGGTGCAAAACAGCGTGGAGCAAAAGCTGATTGGCGTGGCGACCTCAAGCGCGACCCTGTTCCGCCAGATTGGCGGCTCTATCGGCGTGGCGGCCTTTGGCGCGATTTTTACTAACGTGCTGCAGAATAGACTTATCTTGCTGATTCCGCCGGATGTTCAGCTGCCGCAACACCTGAGCGCAAATGCGGTGCACGAGCTGCCCGCGGCGCTGCGCGACGACTATCTTCAGGCTTTTGGTTCGGCGCTTCATTCGGTTTACATCATATCGGCGGGCGTTGTTATCTTCGCCTTCCTGCTGTCGCTGCTGATGAAAGATGTGCCGCTACGTAAATAGCAATTCGGGCCGGGTATATATGTCTGGCCGCTGTTGAAGGGTGTGTCTGGGAAGAGCATATGTTAAAAACGATCGATCTGAATAGCGATTTGGGCGAAAGCTTCGGGCAATGGACCATGGGCGATGACGCCGCAATCCTGCAGCTGGTCAGCAGCGCCAACGTGGCCTGCGGATTCCACGCCGGTTCTTCGGCGGGCATTCTGGAAACCCTGCGAGCGGCAAAAGCTCAGGGCGTGACCATAGGCGCGCATGTCGCCTATCCGGATCTGGTGGGCTTTGGCCGTCGTAATATGGATATCGCCAGCGATGAGCTAACCGCCGATGTGATTTACCAGATTGGCGCGCTGCAAGGGCTGGCCCGCGCGGCGGGTACGCAGGTGCGTTATGTGAAACCGCACGGCGCGCTTTATAACACCATCGCCCATAACGAACGTCAGGCAACGGCTGTTATCGACGGCATTCTGGCGGTTGATGCGCAGCTGCCGCTGGTGGGGCTTGCGGGTTCGCCGGTGCTGGCGCTTGCGCGGCGCAAGGGGCTGAAAACCATTGCCGAAGCCTTCGCCGACCGGGCCTATCACGCTGACGGTACGCTGGTGTCCCGCCGGGAAGCCGGCTCCGTGCTGCACGATGCGCAGCAGGTGGCGGAACGCATGCTGCAGCTGATTGCCGACGGTGGTGTGAAATCTATCGAGGGTGAATTTACGCCCATCCAGGCGGATTCTATTTGCGTCCACGGCGACAGCCCCGGCGCTGTTGCCATGGCGCGGCAGCTTCGAACGCTGCTGGAAGAGCAGGGCGTTGTGATCCGCAGTTTTGCGTTCTGAACAACGCATTCAAAGCTAATTATTAGTCTGTAGCGATATATATTATGCGCGGCACTGGCCTTATCGCCACCGGAGGGCGGTAATCAGCCATTATCGCCGGGTTAAATCATTCTCTAAAAGCCTGGGATTACGCCGGGAGTATTCTGTGAAAAAATCTCTTCTTCTGTCAGCGGGTCTGGTTTTTATTAGTTCTTCCGTTCTCGCACAAAATATTACCGTTGATGTGCCAGACGGCTACAAAATTGCCGTGGTGCCGACTTCAGTTTCGGTGCCGCAGGCCATAAACATCGTCTCAGCCGCGCCTCAGACCCTGTATGTCGCCCCGGCGCCCGTTTATCATCCGCGTGCACGTCATGCCGCAAGCGTAGCGGAAGGCATGATTATTGAACACCAGTATGACGATCGTCATTAATAAAGCTGAAGCTATTAAAGCCCGGCTATCCTGTATCGCATCTGTTTCAGCTTGCTGATAAAGGGCTGGTTAAAATCTTTTTGTAGCGTAGGTTTGATAAGAAGGGGCGAAGATTGAATGGTGTCCCCTGCAAACATCGATTTAGTTATGCAGGGGTTTGATAGGTAAGGTAAATATCGAATGTGTATTTAATTTTACCCGTAACTTTACTCATCGGAGCGGGACATAAGCCGATTTTTGAATTCGCAGTGGTCTTTATACAACCACCTTGCCCGACCGTGTATTACTCTGGCTTTTGGCAGATCGCCTGACTTGATACGGTCATAAATGAATGGCTTACCAAATCCAGTATCTGCCATGATGAATTTCAAATCAACAAAGCTGTCTGGCTGCATTTGATGTTGCATTATTTCTATCTCCGAACTAGAAATCGAACCTATGAATCGAGCGAAAACAGGCAATAAAAAACCCCGCCGTGGCGAGGTCGTTTGATATGTGGTTAGCTATTTGCTCAGGCTTTCATACTGTGAGTTTGTGCTGTCCGCCTCGAATAGTCGTGGCATTAGTTTGTTTGCCCTGATAAATGATTCATCTGTCACATATGAAAGCATTGCATACCCGCTCAGGCTATAGCCGATAAGCTGGGCTAACTGCATGCGGTCATCATCGCTATAGTCATCAAGAGCCATTTCGTTAAGCCCATAACCATTGGTAGTTGCAAAATCCAGCAACTTTCTGACTATCTGGTTTTCCGTGAATCGCAGTGTGCCGTGTGAATCGATAGCCAGCGATTGCATTGGCAAGTTTACATCCCTCACTACCGGTGCTGGTAGGGTGGCGTAGAGCGGTTCTGGCTCACCGACATAACAGTTTGCCTCGGCAAGTGTGTGGCAAAGTATTCTGAAGTGGTCAACTAAAACTGGCCACCGCTTTAGAGTTTTTCCAGTATCGGTTTTCCGATTCGTTTGGTCGTAACCCACCGTTATATTCGTGTGGCCTGAGTGCACTGTAATACCCAACGATATAGTCCGTTATTGCACTGGTAGCATCGCTGAAGCTTGTGTAACCAGTCGCCGGCACCCACTCGTTCTTCAGACTTCTGAAGAAGCGCTCCATCGGACTATTATCCCAGCAGTTTCCACGACGACTCATACTCTGCCTGATCCGGTACCGCCACATTGACGGCCAGAACTGCCTGCTTGTGTAATGGCTGCCCTGGACGCCCTTCTAAGAGTCAAGCCGTTATCGGGATACTGTTGACCTGCCTGTTTTGATTACGCAGTAGCGCATAGACTTCACGTGAGATATAGCGCTTCAGGCATCGGATTGCTTCCATTTTTGTATGCCCCTCGGCTACTCGTCTGGCAACATATTCCTTTGTTTTTGCATCAGTTCGTAAACGTCCGATAGCGATGATGTGAAGTGCACTATTTGCAGCACGATCTCCACCACGATTAAGTCGATAACGGTTCGTTTTTCCAGAAGAGACAGGAACGGGGCTGACACCACACAGTGCTGCAAAACCTGATTCGGATCTTAACCGTTGGGGATTGTCTCCGGCAGTAATCAGCAACTGCGAAGCGCTTTCGTATCCAATAGCATTACGTTTAATCAGTTCAGGTGCCAGCTCATCGACAATTGCCGCAATCATGACATCCAGATCAGCGATTTCGTCATGTAATTCGAGATAGCGTCGGGCAAGGGACTTTAATGAAATGCGATAAACGTTGGTAACATCGCGGTATTCACTGGCATCAGGTCTCCAGGATCCCAGAGTCCTGATGAGCTGCATGCGAGTCATATTTCTGAGCTGTTCACGTAATTCATCCGGTGCAGAGATAATATTGGAATGGATAATCTGGAGAGCGACTCTTCGGGCCGATATCGCTGTTTTGCGGCAAGTTTTTAACACCCAAAGAGACTCTATCATGCCATTGCGCGTTTTGGTTGTGACGGTTCTTATTCCGGAGAATGCGGCATGAGCAGCACACTCAGCATCAATCGTGTCACTTTTACCCCGTTTGCGTCGTTCCATCCGGTCTGGTGCGGTCACTTCAAGAACTTCTAACCCGGCATTCTGCAAATAGCGAAGCAGACCTGATCCATAGGTGCCTGTACACTCAACACCAATTCGCTTTAATGCCCCAAATGAGGTCATCCATGCCAGCATCTGCCGGTAACCTTGTCGTGTTGTGGCGAAATACTGGGTCCCCAGGACTTTATTGTTCTGATCAACGACAGCGGCAACGTGCAGATCTTTATGTGTATCCACGCCACCCACAACGGCAGCTTCGGTAACTTTATCAGCCATGACAGAACTCCTGTGAGGAAACAGAGTTGAATCTCCAGACAGATAACCCGGACAGGACAGTAACGAGACAAGCCGTCAGGCCCTTCTTGAGTCACGCGCATCGGTGAGGAGATGCCTCGCATGAAGGCACTTCCGGCAACCGACGGGTCCAGGGCAGGACACAAAAGGTCGATCGCTGTGTGAGTCAGGATGCGGGAAGGTCTTCACTGCATCAGTAATCACACCAATCTGGTTAAACGGCAAACTGAGTGGTGGTAAAGACTGACATCGGCATTATTACTATCGCTATGCACGATGACCTCGCCGTCC
>NZ_RCAA01000020.1:0-102482 GCF_003628475.1 Enterobacter sp. R1(2018)
TTTTTCGGAAGCTGACAACCCCTAATTTGCAATTTCTTTTCAAGCGTCGTTTTTTTGTGCAAAACCACCGTAAACCGGCAGTTTTTCGAGCTTAAAGAAGCCGTAGCGCTGCAAAACGGGCATCAGCTGCGCGGTTTCCGGGGTGAAATCCATACAGAAAGCAATATTCTCATCGGTAGAAAAAGCCGCTGGCGCTTCATGCTCTAAAAGCCAGGCGGTGCGGCGCGCTATCGCAGCGCCGGAATCTATCAGCCGCGTCCCTTCCGGCAATACCTGCAGCAGCTCTTCCTGTAAGAGAGGAAAATGGGTACAGCCCAACACTACTGTATCCGGCGGCTCTTTCATCTTCAGCCATGGACGCAGGATCTTGCGAAGTTCTTCCAGAGGCACAGGTTCGCCGTGCAGCTTCGCTTCCGCAAGCTCTACCAGCTCGGCTGAACCCAGCATTTCGATTTTGCATTCTGTAGCAAAGCGCGCCACCAGTTCATGAGTATAAGGCCGCCGCACCGTGCCGCGCGTTGCCAGTAGGCCAACAATGCCGTTTGCCGTCATACGGGCAGCGGGTTTGATAGCTGGCACGACGCCAACGACAGGGAAGACGAACTTTTCACGTAATGCAGGAAGAGAAACCGTGCTTGCGGTATTACACGCAATAATCGCGAGTGCGAGGGGATAACGCTCCTGGACAGCCGTAACAATATCTATCACGCGCTCAACGATAAACTCTTCGCTCTTTTCACCGTAGGGAAAGGCTACGTTATCGAAGGCGTAGATATAATGCAGGTCCGGCAGAAGTTGCCGGACCTCGTTATACACTGAAAGCCCCCCGACGCCGGAATCAAAGACCAGTACCGTGGGGCGTGCATCAGAAGGTATAGCTGCCAGAGAGGTAGTATTCCCGTCCTGGGGTTTGATAGCCATAAACCGTCTCGTAATCTTTATCGAACAGGTTGGCGATTCTACCACGAACGGTCAGCTGAGAGGTGACTGGATATGAAGCGGAGACGTCAACTGTGCTGTAGCTCGGCAAAATTTGCTGAGTGTTGTTATAAGCAGATGTGTTGTTGTCGTAACGCTTTCCATAATACTGCCAGGACACATCCATATCGACGTTGAACATCGTCCAGTCGAGCTGATACTTCGCCTGGCGTTTCGCACGGCGAGCCAACACTTCATCGTTCTGGTCATTACGCGAATCGATATACTGCAGCGTGACCCTGTGGGTGAAGATGCCGGTATCTACGCTTCCCGTCCACTCCAGCCCTTTGATGGTCGCGGAATCGATATTGTCGTAAGCACCGTCGTAGGTTACCGGATCGGAGTAATAGGTAATCAGATTCTGGATTTTGTAGCGATAGGCAGACAGGCGCCAGTCCAGCGGACCGGTCAGACCTTCAAGTCCCGCCTCCCACTGTTTAGACTCTTCTGGTTGCAAATTCGGATTGGAGGCAATACCGAAGCGCGTAGAGCCAAACTGCTGGCCGAGCGATGGTGCCAGGAATCCTGTGCCGTAAGAAACCGTTGCACGGTAGCCTTCCACAAACTCCCAGCCTGCCGCCGTCTGCCACGTGCCGTGCCAGCCGAACTGTTCGTCGTGGTCCTCGCGCCCGGAAGCCTCAAGCGTTACGTCGCCAAAATGCTGCTGGCCGCTAAGATACAGGCCGGTGTTGTCACGTTTGTAGGTATCTTTAATCGCGGTATCGGAAGATGCCAGGCGTTGCTGCTGCCAGTCCACGCCGGCGCTGACAGAGCCCTGACCGACGGCAAAATTATTGCCCCACTGCAGATTACGCTGGGTCATGCGGTCCAGCGTAGTGCCGTCGTTATAGCGTCCATACTCGCTGCTGTAGTTATAGTCCTTCACTTTCTGGTAGCTGGCGATCAGCTGCGAAGAGTAAATGCCGGAGTGGAAACGCATCCCGCCGTCATAGCTTTGGTTGTAAAGCTGCTCTTCGTTGGCACTATAGGCAGGCATATACGGCGGGCTGCCCAGGTCATAATCGATATTGTTGGTGTAGCTACGGCCGCGGAAGAAACCATCGAATTCATCGTTGAATTTATGCTCCACGCCGCCCCAGAACGATTTATTACGGGATCCGTCGCGGTCGTTATCGCCGCTATAGGTGGAGTGCGGCTGGACGTTGAAACCTTTGGTCGTTTCGTATGAGCCGGCAATCGTCGCCACCGTATCGCCAAAGCGCTGACGCAGCGTGCCGTCATACTGCTGATAGCCTTTCGACCCCATTCCGGCGTTAATCTGCGATTTTTCTTCATCAGAGCGGGTGATCACGTTAATGACGCCGCCAATCGCGCCGGAGCCGTAAACGGCAGAGCGCGGGCCGCGAATATACTCTACGCGCTGGACTAAAGAGACAGGAATCTGGTTGAAATCGGCAGTATTCGCAATACCCGGGCGCGCAACCGGAACGCCGTCTATCAGAACCAGAACGTGGCTGGCATTGGTGCCGCGAATAAACATAGAAGAGCTTTGCCCGAGGCCGCCGTACTGCGCGATATCCACGCCCGGCAGGCGGCGCATGACATCGTTAAGGTTTTTTGCCTGCCACCTGTCGATATCTTCGCGAGTGATAATGTCCGTCGGAGCCAGCACGGAATTAACCGGCTGCTGGAAACGATTAGCCGTCACCATCAGAGTATCTTCAGAATTGCTGTCCTGCGCCCAGCCAGAAAACGCCGTTACGGACAGGGCCGTAAACAGCGAAACTTTTTTTATCATCATTTATATAAGCATCCGCTTTCAAATCAAGGATGCCGCAGGCATAACCGATAGCACGCGATAGTTATGCCAATTGCGACGTAAACCGGCAGGTCTTCGGGCTTGGAGGCGTTTTATGGATGATGACTTCCCACTTATATAAGCAGTGTCTGCGTTTCGCTTTCATCCCGCTCTTCCTTACCGCTGCGCGTCAGCCCCAGAATTCCACTGGGTTCCCTTTTAACTCTCAGGAGGCCGGAGAGCGCATGCTACAGTTATCGCGTTATAGATGTCCAGACTTCCAGCTGCACTTCCCTGGACAAAGAGACTGGACATCCCGGGGCTATTCCCTAAAATCGCCGCGTAGTTTGACTTCATTAACAGGTAGCCGCCTATGACCCCCGAACATCTCCCGACTGAACTTTACGACGCGCAACTGGCTGAAAAAGTCACCCGCCTGCAAAACATGATGGCCCCTTTTGCCGCGCCCGCGCCGGAGGTGTTCCGTTCACCTGTCAGCCATTACCGCATGCGCGCAGAATTCCGCATCTGGCACGATGAGGACGATCTCTACCACATCATGTTTGACCAGCAGACCAAACAGCGGATTCGGGTGGATAGCTTCCCGGCGGCCAGCTCGCTTATTAACGCGCTGATGCCGGCCATGCTGGACGGCGTGCGGGATATCCCCGCGTTGCGCCATAAACTTTTCCAGATAGATTACCTGACGACCCTCAGTAACCAGGCCGTTGTATCTTTGCTTTATCATCGCAAGTTGGATGAGGAGTGGCAGCGGCACGCCGAAGCGCTACGCGATAAGCTTCGCGCTCAAGGCTTTAACGTCCATTTGATTGGCCGCGCCACGAAAACCAAAATCGAGCTGGATCAGGACTATATTGACGAGCGCCTGCCGGTTGCGGGCAAAGAGATGATTTACCGTCAGGTAGAAAACAGTTTTACCCAGCCAAACGCGGCGATGAATATTCAGATGCTGGAATGGGCGCTGGAAGCAACTAAAAACTCAAGCGGCGATCTGCTGGAACTGTACTGCGGCAACGGCAATTTCTCTTTGGCTCTGGCGCGCAACTTTAACCGCGTGCTGGCAACCGAAATCGCCAAGCCCTCCGTTGCCGCCGCGCAGTACAACATTGCCGCCAACAAAATTGAAAACGTGCAGATTATCCGCATGGCGGCTGAGGAGTTTACTCAGGCCATGAACGGCGTGCGTGAGTTTAATCGCCTGAAAGGCATCGACCTGAAAAGCTACCGGTGCGAGACGATTTTTGTCGATCCGCCGCGCAGCGGGCTGGATGCCGATACGGTGAAGATGGTGCAGGCCTATCCGCATATTCTGTATATCTCCTGCAACCCGCAAACGCTGTGCGAGAATCTGGAAACGCTGGCGGAAACACACGAAATTTCGCGTCTGGCGCTCTTCGATCAGTTCCCTTATACGCACCACATGGAATGCGGCGTGTGGCTGACGCGTAAATAACAAAAACGGACGCCGCGGCGTCCGTTCTTTTTTGCAGTCCAGCAAACTTAGTCCGTAAGCTGCGCCTTGCGGGCGCGGATTTTAAAACCAATCCAGAATAGCAGCGCCACGGAAAGCACGGACGGCAGGAAGTTTGAGCCAATTGCCGGATACTCTGCACGAACGACGGCGCTATACAGCAGCACGCCGAGCACAAAGCAGGCCGCGGCCAGGCTCGGCAGCCCGACAGGCATCGTTCGGTTTTGATAACGCTGGTGCAGACAGTACACCGTCAGCACCAGCGCGATAATCGGAAAGACAGAAAACGGCACCACCGAGCTGAACAGCGCGGCGAAGGTTCCGTTAATTGACAGGCCAGCGATAAACGCCAGCACCAGCGTACCTCTCTCTTGTAACTGTTTCATTGCTCGTCCTTCACTCTTCGGATAATTGAGCCAGCGACATCTTTTCTTGCTCCCGGCGATACCAGTAATACGCACCTTTTGAAATCATGCGCAGCTGCAACACCAGGCGCTCTTCGAGCTGACGACGCTGCTCGAGGTCAACGTCGAGGGCTTCGGCACCGGCGCTAAAAACAATGGTGACCATCGCTTCTGCCTGCGCTTCAGTAAAGCTGCGCGGCATGCGATTTTCGAGTTCTAAATAGTCGGCAAGTTCCGCAATAAAATGCTGAATTTCGCGGGCCACCGCGGCGCGAAAAGCGGCAGATGTGCCGGAACGTTCACGCAGTAATAAACGAAAAGCGTTGGGGTTATTACCGATGAATTCCATAAATGTAGAAACGGACGTGCGGATAACGCTTCCGCCTTTGGCAATGCGCTGGCGGGCCTGACGCATTAGCTGACGCAGCATCAAACCGCTTTCATCTACCATGGTCAGACCCAGTTCATCAACGTCGCGAAAGTGACGATAAAACGACGTTGGCGCAATCCCGGCCTCACGTGCAACCTCTCGTAAACTGAGGCTGGCGAAACTTCGTTCAGCACTTAACTGGCTAAACGCGGCTTCAACCAGAGAACGCCTGGTTCGTTCTTTTTGTTGCGCTCTTACACCCATCATGTTGCCTGAATCCCTCAAACCGAACTGGCACTATACCAGACTCTAACGCTACCGCTTTTATACAGGATTGTGAATGATTGTTTACGGGAGCCCACTCGCGTTAAAAAGTAAAAAGCACAGGGATAATTGGGTTATACCGCCGATGATGTTACCATCATGTTGCTATTATGTATAAGAACAGGTAAGCCTTACCATGCCACACACCTACGATTATGATGCAGTAGTAATTGGTTCCGGCCCGGGCGGCGAAGGCGCTGCAATGGGGCTGGTGAAACTTGGCGCCAGGGTAGCGGTGATTGAGCGCTACCATAACGTCGGCGGCGGTTGCACCCACTGGGGAACCATTCCGTCAAAAGCCCTCCGCCACGCCGTTAGCCGTATTATAGAATTCAATCAGAACCCGTTATACAGCGACCATACCCACCTTCTACGTTCCTCCTTTGCCGATATCCTTAACCATGCCGACAGCGTGATTAACCAGCAAACCCGCATGCGCCAAAGCTTCTACGAGCGTAACCGCTGTGAAATGCTGCAGGGCGACGCAAGATTTGTCGATGAACACACCATCGCGCTGGAGTGCCATGACAGTTCGGTGGAAATGATTACCGCCGAGAAGTTCGTCATTGCCTGCGGTTCGCGACCATATCGTCCACCAGAAGTCGACTTTACGCATCCGCGCGTTTACGACAGCGATTCCATTCTCAATCTGCACCACGAACCACGCCACGTCATTATTTACGGCGCAGGCGTTATCGGTTGTGAATACGCGTCAATTTTCCGCGGCATGAACGTCAAAGTAGATTTGATCAACACGCGCGACCGCCTGCTGGCGTTCCTCGATCAGGAAATGTCAGATTCACTCTCATATCACTTCTGGAACAGCGGCGTCGTTATCCGCCACAACGAAGAGTTTGAGAGTATTGAAGGCGTGGAAGATGGGGTGATCGTCTCGCTGAAATCCGGTAAGAAGGTCAAAGCCGATTGCCTGCTGTATGCCAACGGCCGCACGGGCAATACCGACTCCCTGTCGCTGGAAAACGTTGGGCTGGAAGCCGATAGCCGCGGCCTGCTGAAGGTCAACAGTATGTACCAGACGGCGCAGCCGCATATCTATGCGGTCGGGGATGTAATAGGTTATCCAAGCCTTGCGTCTGCGGCTTACGATCAGGGCCGTATCGCAGCACAGGCGCTGGTGAAAGGCGAAGCCAACGCGCACCTGATTGAAGATATTCCCACCGGGATTTATACCATTCCAGAAATCAGCTCCGTTGGGAAAACCGAACAGCAGCTAACGTCCATGAAAGTGCCTTACGAAGTGGGACGCGCTCAGTTTAAGCATCTGGCTCGCGCGCAGATCGTCGGCATGAACGTGGGCACGCTAAAAATTCTCTTCCATCGCGAGACGAAAGAGATTTTAGGCATACACTGCTTTGGGGAACGCGCGGCGGAAATTATTCACATCGGCCAGGCGATAATGGAGCAGAAAGGCGGTGGTAACACCATCGAGTACTTTGTTAACACCACCTTCAACTACCCAACGATGGCGGAAGCCTATCGGGTAGCGGCGTTAAACGGCTTAAACCGCCTGTTTTAACACGGAGTCAAAATGGCCGTCCATTTGTGTACGGACGGCTTCCGCAAGCTGCTCATAGCGGCTGCGCAGCGGTGATCCCGGACGATAAACCAGACCAACCGTACGGCGCGGCTCTGGTTTATAACAGGGCAGATAAACCACACCGTCCCGCTCGCGTTCGTTTGGCACGGCCAGCGCCGGCAACAGCGTGATTCCGCTGCCCGCAGCCACCATGTTACGCAGCGTTTCTAAGCTGGTTGCGCGGAAATGCGTGTCTTCATCCGCGCCGGCTTCAAAACAGAAGCCCAACGCCTGATCGCGCAAGCAGTGACCGTCCTCCAGCATTAACAGCTTCTCGCCGGCAAGGTCGGAGAGCGGTACACGGTCGCGATTCGCCCACGGATGATCCTGATATACCGCCAGCACCATAGGCTCATCAAACAGCGGCACCTCAATAAAGGCTTCGCTCTCTTTAACCAGCGCAAGGATGGCGCAATCAAGCTTGCCGCTATCAAGCTGCGCTAACAGCTGATGGGTCTGCGCTTCATGCAGATACATTTCCAGTTTTGGGAAAGTTTTGTGCAGCATCGGGATAATCTGCGGCAGCAGGTAAGGCCCAACGGTTGGAATAAGGCCGATATGCAGCGGTCCGGACATCGCCTCGCCCTGCTGGCTGGCCATCTCTTTGAGCACCTTCACTTCGCGCAGTACGGTACGGGCCTGATCGACCAGCAGCAAACCTGCCTGGGTGAATAAAACTTTGCGGCTGGTACGTTCCAGCAGCATGACGCCCAGCTCATCTTCCAGCTTACGGATTTGGCCGCTCAGGGTTGGCTGGCTAACATGACAGGCATCCGCTGCCCGGCGAAAATGACGATGCTCAGCTAACGCCACAAGGTATTCAAGATCACGAATATTCATTGTCCATCCTCCAGCGCCATGATAGCCCATGGCGATAGATAGCATAGCAACGAACGATTATCCCTATCAAGAACGAATAGGAATAATAAGCGGCAACAGCACGAACCATCCAACGTTTGACCCCTCAACGGATGGTTCCGCTGCAGAGAAACTCTCTGTTCTCTGAATGCCTACTATGAAAAGCCAACGTGAAATTTTAGCGGACTTGATGTCCGCTTTTTTTTGCACTGAATTCGGGAAGAGCCCTCACGGAAGTGAAGGCGTTCTGAAAGGTTAAACCAAACGCTGTTTCGCTTCCGCAATGGCCAGCGCCACCTGCTCAGGCGACACGCCGCCTTTTGCGGCGCGTTTATCCAGGCAGGATTGCAGAGATAAAACGGCATACACGTCATCAGCAATGACCGCGCTAAATTTTTGCAAATCCGTAAGCGATAAAGCTTCTAAGGCTTTACCCTGGCGAATCGCTTCTACGACGGCTTCACCCACGATATGGTGCGCTTCACGGAACGGAACGCCTTTGGCGACCAGATAATCTGCAAGCTCGGTGGCGTTGGCATAGCCTTGCTCGGCCGCTTCTTTACAGCGCGGACGTTTCACCTGAATGCCGTCCAGCACCAGTAAGGACATATGCAGACAGTCAAGCCAGGTATCGAGGGCGTCGAATAAACCTTCTTTGTCTTCCTGCATATCTTTGTTGTAGGCCAGCGGCAGTCCTTTTAGCGTCATCATCATGCCGGTCAGCGCGCCCTGGACGCGGCCACACTTGCCGCGGATCAGTTCCAGCGCATCCGGATTTTTCTTCTGCGGCATCAGTGAAGAGCCGGAAGTTACGCGATCCGAAAGCTCAACAAAGCCAGCCTCGCCGGTATTGAAAAAGATCAGATCTTCAGCGAAGCGCGACAGATGAACCATGCCGATCGACGCATTGGATAAAAGTTCAAGCACATGGTCGCGATCGGAAACGCTGTCCAGGCTGTTGCGGGTAGCGGAGGAAAAACCAAGCCAGCCGGCCAGCTGCTCACGGTCGATTTCATACGCGGTGCCGGCCAGCGCGCCGCTGCCAAGCGGGCTGACGTCAAGGCGTTCCAGCGTGCTTTGCAGACGGCTTTCATCGCGCGCCAGCATTTCTACGTAAGCCAGGCACCAGTGGGCAAACGTCACCGGCTGCGCACGCTGGAGGTGGGTATAGCCGGGCATGACCGCGTCCTGATTATTTTCAGCGGTTTCTACCAGCGCCTGCTGCAGCTGACGAGTCGCCGCCAGCAGCTCGCTAATTTGCGTTTTGCACCACAGCTTCAGGTCGGTTGCGACCTGATCGTTACGGCTACGGCCGGTATGGAGTTTTTTACCCAACGCGCCGACTTTATCGATGAGTCTGCCTTCCACCCAACTGTGAATATCTTCCGCGTCGCTCTCAAGAATGGCCTGCGGGTTGGCCTGTACTTCTTCAAGCAGCACGTTCAGTGCCTGCTCGAGCTCGACCTGTTCCGCCTGCGTCAGAACACCGACGGTAACCAGCGCTTTGGACCAGGCGACGGAACCCACGATATCCTGCTCGGCCAGCCGGTAGTCAAAGCGCAATGAATCATTGAACTGTTTAAACCGCTGGTCTGCTGCCTGAGTAAAACGTCCACCCCAAAGTGCCATAGTCGTGCTCCATTAATTTCGTTATTACTTTTACCGGCGGGTAAGCCTACGTCACCCGCCCTTTACGATTTTTACTTCTTCAGCTCGTTCAAAGCACGGATACGCGAAGACAGCGAGAACAGACGGATAAAGCCGCCCGCGTGGCTGTGGTCGTACACTTCATCTTCACCAAAGGTCGCGAACTCTTCGCTATACAGGCTGTTCGGAGATTTTTTCTGGATCGCCGTGACCTGTCCTTTGTACAGCTGCAGCACAACTTCGCCGTTGACCTCTTCTGCCAGCGATTCTGCGGAAGCCTGCAGGGATTTACGCAGCGGCGCGAACCAGCGGCCATCGTAAACCACGTAGGACATTTCCAGACCCAGCTGCTCGCGCCATTTGAAGCTGTCGCGATCCAGCACCAGCTGCTCAACGCCACGCAGCGCAGCCATCATGATGGTGCCTCCCGGGGTTTCATAGCAGCCGCGGGATTTGATGCCCACCAGGCGGTTCTCAACGATATCGATACGGCCAATGCCGTGCTTAGACCCAATCGCGTTCAGGGTTTCCAGGCACTTAAACGGGCTCATAGCCTCGCCGTTAACGGCAACAACTTTGCCCTGCTTAACGGTGACGGTAACCTGCTCTGCCTCATCCGGGGCTTCCTGCGGATCGACGGTCCAGACCCAGCAATCTTTATTCGGCGCGTTCCACGGGCTTTCCAGCACGCCGCCTTCGGTGGAGATGTGCCAGGCGTTTTCGTCACGGCTGTAGATTTTTTCCAGCGACGCGGTCGTCGGGATATCGCGTTCTTTCAGGTAGTCGAGCAGGGCTTCACGGGAACGCAGGTTCCACTCACGCCATGGTGCAACCACTTTCAGATGCGGCGCCAGCGCAGCCCAGGTAGATTCGAAACGCACCTGATCGTTGCCTTTGCCGGTTGCGCCATGGCACAGCGCATCCGCGCCCACTTTATTCGCCACGTCCACCAGCGCTTTTGCAATCAATGGACGAGCCATTGAGGTGCCCAGCAGATAGCTGCCTTCATACAGCGCACCAGTCTGCAGAACCGGATAAACGTAGTCGCTGATAAACTCTTCACGCGCATCCACTACATAGCATTCAGTCGCGCCGGAGCGCAGGGCTTTTTGCTCCACGCCTTTCAGATCGTCACGATCCTGGCCAATATCCACCACGCAGGCGACCACTTCACAGCCGCCGTAGTTTTCTTTCAGCCATGGAATGATGGCTGAAGTATCAAGGCCGCCGGAGTAGGCGAGAACGATTTTTTTGATGCCGTGATTTTCCATTGTCTTTTTCCTTCAAATACTTTTTCTAAACCAGGCCAGAACTAAGCCAGAATCCGGGTGCCGATTGCCACGCCGTTGAATAAAGAGGGGAGCTGATCCGCATGGCGCCAGGAGGCGATATCCACCGGTCGACCCAGCGTGCGGGCTGCATCCAGCGCCGCGTTTACTTTCACAATCATTCCGTCGGTAATAATGCCCTGCTGGATAAGCTGCTCGGCTTTGGCCGCCGTCATCTCAGCAATACGCTGCCCTTTACCGTCCAGAATACCGCTTACATCTGAGAGCAGAATCAAATCCGCGCCCAGGGTTGCTGCCAGGGCAGTTGCCGCCTGGTCAGCGTTTACATTCATCAGATCACCTTCTGCCGTCACGCCGATAGAGCTGACGATGGGCAGGAAGCCGCCATCAAGCAGCGCGGTAATCAGCTTAGCTGAACCCGGTTTAGCCAGGCCTACGTGGCCCAGTTCTTCATCCAGTTTAGTGACCGTTACGCTGTCGCCGTCGCCCAGGCACAGGCCGACGCCGTTGATGCCATGCTTTTTCGCCCACGCCAGCAGCGTTTTGTTCGCCGTGCCCGCCAAGGCACCGGTAATAATGTCTATTTGATCGGCTGGCGTAACGCGCAGGCCATTTTTCTTTTTCACCGGCAGGGAGAGTTTTTTCATTAACTCGTCCACCAGGCAGCCGCCGCCGTGCACAATCACCAACGGGCGTTGATGGGACTGACGATAGTTCACCAGCGCGGTAAACAGACGCTCCAACGCCTCTTCGCTATCAAGCAGTACGCCACCTAATTTGATAATTAACGGATTCATCATTTCACCCGACTGTCGGTTAAATAAGAGACTGCGTTTCGGCGAAGCCAAAACGAATGTTCAGACACTGTACGGCCTGAGCCGACGCGCCTTTAAGAAGATTGTCTTCGGTCGCCACGATAATCAGATGCTGATCCTGCACGGCAAAGCCGATATCGCAGAACGGCAGGCCCACCACGTTTTTCAACGCCGGCACCCCTTTGTCATACAGGCGCACCATAGGTTTGTCCTGATAAGCCTGATTAAAGGCATCGGCAACCTGCTGCTGCGTAACGCCTTCTTTCAGGCGGCAGGTAATAGTCGCCAGGATCCCGCGCGGGAAGCTGCCTAAATGAGGAGTGAAAATAACCTGCGTGCCAAGATGCGTCGCGATTTCCGGCTGATGGCGATGGTTAAAGATGCCATACGGCTGCAGGCTCACTTCGCAGAAGCTGTTGGAAATAGCCGCCTTGCGCCCTGCTCCGCTGACGCCGCTGGTGGCGTTAATCACCGGCCACTGCTGTAAATCCAGCAGGCCCGCGTCAATCAGCGGCTTGAGCGCCAGCTGGGAAGCTGTCGGATAACAGCCCGGGACGGAGATCAGGTTGGTGTCTTTTAATCTCTCGCTCTGCCATTCCGCAAGGCCATAAACCGCTTGCTCAAGCAGTTCAGGATGCTGATGGGTAAATCCATAGTAACGTTGATAAAATTCGCCGTCGTTAACGCGAAACGCTCCGGATAAATCAATCACCACGCAGCCGGCGGCCAAAAATTGCGGCGCCAGATCGTGGCTCACTTCATGGGCTGTCGCCAGGAACACAACGTCGACGCCATCGGTAAATTCGCTGATGTCAGACATCGCCCGTAACGGCATGTCGACAATGCCTTTTAGCTGTGGATGCAAATCAGATATCAATTTTCCTGCATCTGAACTTTGCGCTGAAACCGTCAATGCGGTTATGTTCATATGAGGATGGCGATTCAAATAGGTTACAAGCTCTGCGCCTGCATAACCGCTGGCACCAACAATCAGCGTATTCAACATCTGGGCTGTTCACCTTCTTACGTCGTGTCTGCTCAGGGAAGAAGCCTTGAGGCTATCACCCACGTCTGCGAGCGTGGTTTTATTCACCGGAACGCTTAAGTGTTCCTTTACGCTCAACGTTATTGTATTTTTATTCATAATTACTGCATGAATATTGATACTATCCTAACCTAAGGCCTGTCAACAGTGAAGATGAAATTACCTCCTTTTATCGAGATTTACCGCGCGTTGATCGCGACTCCTTCCATCAGCGCCACCGACAGCGCGCTGGATCAGAGCAATGAGTCTTTAATCAATTTGCTGGCGGGATGGTTCCGCGACCTGGGTTTTGACGTCGAAGTGCAGCCCGTACCGGGCACACGCAATAAATTCAATATGCTGGCCAGTACCGGCTCCGGCGCGGGCGGGCTGCTGCTGGCGGGCCACACCGATACCGTTCCTTTTGACGATGGACGCTGGACGCGCGACCCCTTCACCCTGACGGAACACGAAAACAAACTCTATGGTCTTGGCACCGCTGACATGAAAGGCTTCTTTGCCTTTATTCTCGACGCGCTGCGCGACGTTGATGTCACGACGTTGAAAAAACCTCTTTATATTCTGGCGACCGCCGATGAAGAAACCACTATGGCCGGGGCCCGTTATTTCTCTGAAACTACCGCTCTGCGCCCGGACTGCGCGATCATCGGCGAGCCGACATCCTTGCAGCCCGTTCGCGCCCATAAAGGCCATATCTCTAACGCGATCCGCATCCTCGGCCAGTCCGGCCACTCAAGCGATCCGGCACGAGGCGTGAACGCTATCGAACTCATGCACGATGCTATCGGGCACATTATGTCTTTAAAAAATACGTTGAAAGAGCGCTACCACCACGATGCCTTTACCGTGCCTTACCCAACGCTGAACCTGGGCCATATCAACGGCGGCGACGCGGCAAACCGCATCTGCGCCTGCTGCGAGCTGCATATGGATATCCGCCCCTTGCCTGGCCTGACATTAAACGATCTGAACGGTTTACTTAATGAAGCGCTGGAGCCGGTTAGCCAGCGCTGGCCGGGGCGCCTGACGATTTCCGAACTCCATCCGCCGATTCCGGGCTATGAGTGCGCCGCAGATCATCAGCTGGTACAGGTGGTTGAGAAACTGCTGGGCGCGCAAACCGAAGTGGTGAACTACTGTACCGAAGCGCCGTTTATCCAGACCATTTGCCCAACGCTGGTTCTGGGGCCGGGTTCGATTAACCAGGCGCACCAGCCGGATGAATATATCGAAACGCGTTTTATCGAGCCGACGCGTAAACTCATCACGCAGGTTATAAATCATTTTTGCTGGCATTGAAAAATAGCGGAGAAAGGGGTTTTTGCCCCTTTTTTCGCTGGTTTTTTCTGGATTCTTATAAGAAATGCTTATGCGCAAACTTGGTAATTAAATTTCATGAATTTGCGGCATTTCCTCGTTTGCTGAAACGATTTCGTAGCAATTGACGAACGCTTTGAGACGTGGCTTTATAAAAGACGGTGTTGAGCCTTCACGGGTGAAATTAAGTTACAAATTAGATGGGTGTCTGGGGTCATATGAACGAACAGTATTCCGCTTTGCGAAGTAATGTCAGTATGCTCGGCAAGTTGCTCGGGGATACCATTAAGGATGCGTTAGGTGAAAACATCCTTGATCGGGTAGAAACAATCCGTAAGTTATCAAAGTCTTCACGGGCGGGCAATGAAGCAAACCGTCAGGAGTTGCTAACCACGTTGCAGAACCTGTCTAACGACGAACTACTCCCGGTAGCCCGTGCGTTTAGTCAGTTCCTCAATCTGGCCAACACCGCCGAACAGTATCACAGCATTTCCGCCAACGGCGAAGCCGCCAGCAATCCCGAAGTTATCGCTAAAACCCTCCAAAAATTAAAAGATCAGCCGGATATTAGCGAAACCGCCATTCGTGATGCTGTGGAATCCCTCTCCCTGGAACTCGTGCTGACAGCGCACCCTACTGAGATCACCCGTCGCACCCTGATTCACAAGCTGGTGGAAGTAAACAGCTGTCTGAAGCAGCTCGACCACAGCGATATCGCCGATTACGAACGTAACCAGATTATGCGCCGTCTACGCCAGCTGGTGGCTCAGGCCTGGCATACCGACGAAATCCGTAAGCATCGCCCTTCTCCGGTCGACGAGGCCAAATGGGGTTTTGCGGTTGTCGAAAACAGCCTGTGGGAAGGCGTACCAAATTATCTGCGCGAGCTGAACGAACAGCTTGAAGCAAACCTGAACTACAAACTGCCGGTAGACTTCGTACCGGTGCGTTTCACCTCCTGGATGGGCGGCGATCGGGACGGCAACCCGAACGTCACGGCCGATATTACGCGTCACGTCCTGCTGCTTAGCCGCTGGAAAGCTACCGATCTGTTCCTGCGCGATATTCAGGTGCTGATTTCCGAGCTTTCAATGGTGGAGTGCACGCCGGAGCTGAGCGAACTGGCAGGCCCGGATGCCGCACAGGAACCTTACCGCTGCATTATGAAAGGTTTGCGCCAGCAGCTGCTGTCCACGCAGGCCTGGCTGGAGGCGCGTCTGAAAGGCCAGCGCTTGCCGAAACCAGAAGGCCTGTTGACGCAAAACGAGCAGCTCTGGGAACCGCTGTATGCCTGTTACGAATCGCTGCAGGCTTGCGGCATGGGCATCATCGCCAACGGCCAGCTGCTTGATACCCTGCGCCGCGTGAAAAGCTTTGGCGTACCGCTGGTGCGCATTGATGTTCGTCAGGAAAGCACCCGCCATACCGAAGCGCTGGGCGAAATGACCCGCTATCTCGGCATTGGCGACTACGAAAGCTGGTCCGAAGCTGACAAACAGGCCTTCCTGATCCGCGAACTGAACTCCAAGCGCCCGCTGCTTCCACGTCAGTGGGAGCCGAGCGAAGAAACCCGCGAAGTGCTGGAAACCTGCAAAGTGGTTGCCGAAGCGCCTCGCGGCTCTATCGCCGCTTACGTTATCTCAATGGCGAAAACGCCGTCCGACGTGCTGGCGGTACATCTTCTGTTAAAAGAAGCCGGCTGCACCTTCGCGCTGCCGGTCGCCCCGCTGTTTGAAACGCTTGATGACCTGAACAACGCCGACGACGTGATGACCCAGTTGCTGAACATCGACTGGTATCGCGGCTTTATCCAGGGCAAACAGATGGTCATGATCGGCTATTCCGACTCGGCGAAAGACGCGGGCGTGATGGCCGCTTCCTGGGCGCAGTACCAGGCACAGGACGCGCTGATTAAAACCTGTGAAAAAGCCGGCATCACCCTGACGCTGTTCCACGGACGCGGCGGTTCCATCGGTCGTGGCGGCGCGCCTGCCCATGCAGCGCTGCTGTCTCAGCCGCCGGGAAGCCTGAAAGGCGGCCTGCGCGTCACCGAACAGGGCGAAATGATTCGCTTCAAATACGGCCTGCCTGAAATCACCATCAGCAGCCTTTCGCTCTATACCAGCGCGATCCTCGAAGCTAACCTGCTGCCGCCGCCGGAGCCGAAGAAAGAGTGGAAACATATTATGGAGGAGCTGTCTGCCACCTCCTGCGATATGTATCGCGGCTATATTCGCGAGAACAAAGACTTCGTTCCGTATTTCCGTTCAGCAACCCCTGAGCTTGAGCTGGGCAAATTACCGCTCGGTTCGCGTCCGGCCAAACGTCGTCCGAACGGCGGCGTCGAGTCGCTGCGCGCCATTCCGTGGATCTTTGCCTGGACGCAGAACCGTCTGATGCTGCCTGCCTGGCTGGGCGCCGGCGCCGCGTTGCAAAAGGTAGTGGAAAACGGCAAGCAGGGCGAGCTGGAAACCATGTGCCGCGACTGGCCGTTCTTCTCTACGCGTCTTGGCATGCTCGAGATGGTATTTGCGAAAGCCGATCTGTGGCTGGCGGAATACTACGATCAGCGCCTGGTGAAACCGGAACTGTGGAAACTTGGCAAGCAGCTGCGCGATCAGCTGGAAGCGGACATCAAAGTGGTGCTGGCTATCGCCAACGATTCACACCTGATGGAAGACCTGCCGTGGATAGCCGAATCCATCACGCTGCGTAACATCTACACCGACCCGCTAAACGTGCTCCAGGCTGAACTGCTGCACCGTTCGCGCCAGTCGGAAGAGAAAGGTGAAGAGCCGGACGCCCGCGTCGAGCAGGCGTTGATGGTGACCATCGCCGGCGTTGCTGCCGGAATGCGTAATACCGGTTAACCTGAAAATTCTCGCAAAACAAAACCCCGCTTATGCGGGGTTTCTTTTTACTGCTTTAATGACTTTTTACATCCCGGGACGAACGCCCAGAGTGTGGCAAATCGCGTAGCTCATCTCGGCACGGTTCAGCGTATAGAAGTGGAAATCTTTCACCCCTTCACGGCTGAGGATTTTCACCATGTCCATCGCAATGTTTGCCCCGACCATTTTGCGGGTTTCCGCATCGTCATCGAGCCCCTCAAACATTTGCGCCATCCAGTGCGGCACGCGTACGTTGGTCATGGTGGCGAATTTGTGCGCCTGCTTGTAGTTACTGACCGGCAGGATACCCGGCACGATTTCAACATCAATACCCGTTGCCACGCAGCGATCGCGGAAGCGCAGATAGCTTTCCACATCAAAGAAGAACTGCGTGATAGCGCGGTTAGCGCCCGCATCGATTTTGCGCTTCAGGTTGATAAGATCGGCCTGCGCGCTTTTCGCTTCCGGATGCACTTCCGGATAGGCAGCAACCGAAATATCGAAATCCCCGACTTCCTTAAGCAAGGTAACCAGATCGGAAGCATACATGTCCGGCTTGCCGCCGCCCGGCGGCAAATCGCCGCGCAGAGCAACGATATGACGGATGCCGTTGTTCCAGTAGTCCTGGGCAATGGTGCGCAGCTCGTCGCGGGTGGCATCGATACAGGTCAGGTGCGGCGCCGCTTCCAGCCCGGTGCGGTCTTTTATCCCTTTGATAATGCTATGGGTGCGATCGCGCTCGCCGGAGTTTGCACCGTAGGTGACGGAGACGAACTTAGGTTTCAGGCTGCTGAGCCTGTCGATTGAGTTCCACAGGGTTTGTTCCATTTCACTGGTGCGCGGCGGGAAAAACTCAAAGGAAACGTTAATTTGTCCGGCGACTTCGGCCAGACTCTGATTCAGTGCTTCCCGCTGGTTGGCGTGAAAAAAACTCATACCCTTACCTCATCAATCGCATTTGTAATAATGTGTTGTTGTGTTTGACTGCTGTCCAGACGTTTAGACGTCCAGATAGCAAGATGAAGGAAAAGAGCCAGGCCGTCAACTGAAAAATCACCACCGGAACTGAGGAATTCTCACTGAAGATGAATTTTCTTCATGGTCAAAAGCACCACAATAAAAAGGCCAGCATAAGCTGGCCTTCTCGCGTCCTGGTTTCAGATAATTTAAAGCAGCTGCGCCAGGCGATTAATATCGGACTGAATAGCCCCGGCGGTGACGTCACGACCAGCGCCCGGCCCGCGGATCACCAGCGGATTATCGCGATACCAGCGGCTTTCGATAGCGAAAACGTTATCGCACGGCAGCAGCGCCGCCAAAGGATGCTCAGGGCGAACCGCCTCCACGCCGACACGCGCCTTGCCATTCGCATCAAAGCGGGCCACATAACGCAGGAGCAGCCCCATCTCCTGCGCGGCTTCAAAGCGCTGCGCCATCTGCTCGTTGAGGGCTTCGCCGTTCTCGAAGAAATGATCCACCGACCCCTCTTCGCAGCCGTTCGGTACCAGGGATTCCACGCGAACCTGATCGGGCTCGATATCATAGCCCGCTTCACGGGCAAGGATCACCAGCTTGCGCATAACGTCTTTCCCTGAAAGATCGACGCGAGGATCGGGCTCCGTGAGTCCCTGTTGCCATGCCTGATCCACCAGATCGGTAAAGGGAACCGTACCGTCAAACTGCAGGAATAACCAGGAAAGCGTACCGGAAAAAATGCCGCTAATCGCCAGAATCGCATCGCCGCTTTCGCGCAGGTCTCGCACCGTGTGGTTGACCGGTAAACCGGCGCCTACGGTGGCGTTGTATAGCCAGTGGCGGCCCGTTTTTTCAAAGGCGTCGCGGATTTGACGATATTTCTGACCGTTGCCCGCGCCCGCCAGCTTATTAGCGCTGATAACGTGGAAGCCATGGCTTGCAAAGTCCAGATACTGGTCGGCAAGCTGCTCGCTTGCGGTAACATCCAGCACGACTAAATCGTCGTACGGGTGCGCTCGCATCCACAGGAACAGGGATTCTTCGTCCTGCTCTACCGCTTCATCATTGAAAAATGCCAGCGAGCGGCTGGCGTCGAGCCCTTCATAGTTCAGCAGGCTGCGACGGCTGTCCACTACCCCGGCAAGGATAAATTCAAAACCGGTACGGGCGGAGATGGTTTCCTGCTCGCGGGCAAACAGCTCCAGCCAGCGAGAACCGATATTCCCTTTGCCGAACAGCATAAGCCCAATACGTTTTTCAGCGCGGAACAGAGATTTATGCAGCCCCTGAATCAGATTTTCAGTCGGGCCGCCGCGCAGGACGGCAACCATGCTGATGCCATCTTCCGATTGCCAGATAAACTCAACCGGATGGTCTTTCAGCTGCTGCCAGAAACGGTGGCTGTGCAAAGGATTACGGCAAACGCCCGCGCCTACCATCGCCACCAGCGCTAAACCTTCACGCAGACGTAATTCGCCCGGCAGGCCAGCATTCTGCAAGATTTGCAGGGCGCTGTTCACCACTTCCGAGGTATAGCAAAGCTGCAGCAGGCTGCGATCGGGATGCACGCCGACGGACAAAGGACGAACCTGCGCGCGTTTAAGCAGCGTATCCAGCTCTTTCTGCGCCAGTTTAAAATCCTGCTGCGGGGCGACCTGAAACTCAATCAGACAGACGTCATCGTGACTCGTGACAATGCGCGCGCCGGTGCCTGACGCCAGAACGCGTTCAATGCGGGTTGAGCCTTGCTCCGGGGAGTAGCTGCAACGCAGTTGCAGATCGATATCGCTGCCGGAGACCGGCTGCAGCGTACGCGCGTGCAGCACAGGCGCCGCAAGACGCGCCAGCTCGCTGGCTTCGTCCAGACGTAGCAAAGGCAGCAAACAGGCATCTTTTACTTTACGCGGGTCGGCGCTGTACACCCCGGCCACGTCGCTCCAGATAGTGACGCGGGAAACGCCCGCCAGCGCGCCGATTTGCGTGGCAGAATAGTCAGAGCCGTTACGCCCCAGCAGCACGGTTTCACCGGCGTCATTACGGCAGATAAAGCCGGTAACCACGAGGCGTTTATGCGGGTGCTGCGCCATAAGCTCTTGCAGCAACGGCCAGGAAAGGCCTTCGTTAACCTGGGGCTGAGCCGCCCGCTCGGCGCGCATAAAATCACGCGCATCAAGCCAGGCCGCTTCAATTCCCTGCTGATTCAGCACCGCAGACATCAGACGTGCAGACCATATTTCACCGTGGCCGACGACTTCGGCATATACCGCGTCGGTGACTTTGCCATCCAGCAGGCCGGCCAGACGTTCCAGATCGTGAATAAATTCTCCGATCAGGCCATCCGCCACTTCAGGCGGGACCAGGCCGCTGATTAACTCGCTTTGATAACGACGCAGCGCCTGCTGAACCTGATGCGCAGATAAGCGATCGCTCTGGCTCAGCTGGAGCCAGCTAATCAGCTGGTTAGTGGTGCTGCCAGCGGCAGAAACCACCATCAGGTCGCCCGGTCTGGAATACTCGGTCATGATACCCGCCACGCGCAGGTAACATTTCACATCTGCAAGACTACTACCGCCAAACTTATGCAGTTGACGAACCGGCGTCCCTGCTGGTGCTGAAACACTCATGCTTACCCCTCTCTTGCCACCCGGAAGGCATTTTCCAGGTCAGCAATTAAATCTTCACCATCTTCTATACCGGTAGACACACGCAGCAATGTTTCGGAAATGCCAGCCGCAGCTCGGGCTTCCGGCGCCATACCCGCGTGAGTCATGGTTGCCGCGTGAGAAATCAGGCTTTCCACTCCACCCAGCGATTCCGCCAGCGTGAAGAGCGACAGCCCGCTCAGGAAACGACGCAGCGTCTGCTCGTCTCCGTCCAGCTCAAAACTTAACATCGCGCCAAAACCTTTTTGCTGACGGGCCGCGATCTCGTGCCCCTGGTTTTCTGGCAGCGATGGATGATACAGCTTTTTCACCAGCGGTTGTGTCTTCAGAAAATCAACTATCAGCTGCGCGTTCCGCTGAGCCGCTTCCATACGTGGCGACAGCGTACGCAGACCGCGCAGCAGCAGGTAGCTGTCAAAGGCGCTGCCGGTGACGCCAATATTATTCGCCCACCAGGCAAGCTCGGTGACAGTATCGGCATCTTTAGCGATCACTACACCTGCAACCACGTCCGAATGGCCGTTTAAATATTTGGTGCAGGAGTGCAGAACCAGATCGGCCCCCAGCGCCAGCGGATTTTGCAGCGCCGGGCTCAGGAAGGTGTTATCCACCACGCTGATTGCGCCGGCCTCACGCGCCGCGGCGCATATTTTCGCAATATCTACCACGCGCAACAATGGATTACTTGGACTTTCTACCAGTACCAGCTTCGGTTTTTCGGCCAGGGCCGCATTTAAAGCGGCTTTATCGCCCTGATCGACAAATAAAACGCGGTACGCGCCGCGTTTTGCCAGGCTATCAAACAGGCGATAGCTGCCGCCGTAACAGTCGTGTGGGGCAACAAGCAGATCGCCAGGCTTCAGGAATACCGTGGTCACCAGGTGAATGGCCGACATGCCGGTATTGGTCATCACCGCGCCCGCGCCGCCTTCCAGCTCTGCCAGCGCACGCTGTACAACATCGCGCGTAGGGTTGCCGCGACGCGAGTAGTCATGCGCGCGCGGTTCATTGAATCCGGTGAAGTTATAAGTGCTGGAAAGATGAATGGGGGGAACAACACAGCCGTATTGTTCGTCATCGTTCAAACCGCTGCGTACTGCGATGGTTGCCTGTTTGCGCGTCATGGGTTCCCTGATCCTTGCTGGTCGAATAAAGGTCAGGCATCAGAGTAAACATTGCAAAGATGGACGTCAATACATCTGGACATCTAAACTTCTTTGCGTATAGATTGAGCAAACGCGAAATAGCCGTTAAAATTATATGCTTTAGCGTGATAGCGTCGCAGACTGCGCAGGTGTCTGGGCTGTACACTAAGACAGATAATCGCTGAAATCGTGCCTCGCCCGGTTTAAGCATGTTTAATTGATAAGAGGATTAAAGGTATCTCATGGCTGAATGGAGCGGCGAATATATCAGCCCTTACGCTGAGCACGGGAAGAAGAGTGAACAAGTAAAGAAAATTACGGTTTCCATTCCTCTGAAGGTGTTAAAAATCCTCACCGATGAGCGCACCCGTCGCCAGGTGAATAACCTGCGCCACGCAACAAACAGTGAACTGCTGTGCGAAGCTTTTCTGCATGCGTTTACTGGCCAGCCTCTGCCGAACGATGCGGATCTGCGCAAGGAGCGTAGTGATGAAATTCCGGAAGAAGCGAAGGTAATTATGCGCGAGCTGGGGATAGACCCGGATACGTGGGAATACTGATTCTACCCGTCATCCTTCAGGCTGCAGAACGTTGGTTGCGGCCTGACGCTAACGGTTGTAAAAGTAACAGATACAAAAAAGGCGCCTTGCGGCGCCTTTCTCTTTTCCGGGCTTGCTAACTTATTTAGCGCCTGGGATGCTGAAACGCTTGTTGAAGCGGTCAACACGGCCACCGGTAGCAACGTCACGCTGTTTACCAGTGTAGAACGGGTGGCATTCGCCGCAAACGTCCAGGTTCAGATCGTGACCCGCAGTAGAGCGGATTTTGATAGAATTACCGCAAGAACAGTTTGCAGTAATTACGTCATATTTAGGGTGGATATCTTTTTTCATGGAAAACCTCAGGTCTAAGGCCGCGTCGCTCTTCCAGCCCTAACGCCAGACACCACGCGATGTTAATAAAGTAGGTTTATTCGAAGCCGAAACTGCGCATCAAAGGCGGCGAATCATACAGAATACTATCGATGCATGCAAACTGATCCGCAATTTCGCGAACACACAGTGTACACTATCTCGTCTTTTTTATCATCCCGGATATTTTCATGCCTGTCGCTCACGTCGCCCTGCCGGTTCCACTTGCCCGTACCTTTGACTATCTGATCCCTGCCGGGATGCAGGTCGCGGCGGGCTGTCGCGTAATGGTTCCGTTTGGCAAACGTGAGGCCGTGGGGATTGTAGTCGCCGTCAGTGATAAAAGCGAACTTCCGCTCAGCGAGCTGAAACCGGTCGTTGATGTGCTCGATAGCGCTTCTTTATTTCCTCCTTCTTTGTGGCGCGTTTTGCTGTGGGCAAAAGATTATTATCACCATCCCATCGGCGATGTGCTGTTTCACGCTTTGCCGATTTTGCTGCGCCAGGGAAAGCCCGCGCATCACGCGCCGCTGTGGTATTGGTTTGCTACAGAAGAAGGCAAGGCCGTCGATCTTAACAGCCTGAAGCGAGCGCCTAAACAGCAGCAGGCGCTCGCGGCAGTGCGGCAAAAAAACATCTGGCGTCATCAGGTGAGCGAGATGGATATCAGCGAGCAAGGTTTGCAGGCGCTACGAGCCAAAGGGTTGTGCGATTTGAAAAGCGCGGCGCCAGCCACAACCGACTGGCGAGACACTTATTCTGTCACGGGCGAGCGTTTACGTCTGAATACCGAACAAGCCACGGCGGTGGGTGCCATTCATAGCGCGGCTGACCATTTCTCCGCCTGGCTGCTGGCGGGTATTACCGGTTCGGGCAAAACCGAAGTTTATTTGAGCGCGCTGGAAAACGTCCTCGCGCAAGGTAAGCAGGCTCTGGTGCTGGTGCCGGAAATAGGCCTGACACCGCAAACTATCGCCCGCTTCCGCGAAAGATTTAACGCACCGGTAGAAGTGTTGCACTCTGGGCTGAACGACAGCGAGCGCCTTGCCGTCTGGCTGAAAGCACGTAGCGGCGAGGCGGCGATTGTCATCGGCACTCGCTCCTCGCTGTTTACGCCTTTCTGCCGCCTTGGCGTTATCGTTATCGATGAGGAACACGACAGCTCCTATAAGCAGCAGGAAGGCTGGCGCTACCATGCTCGTGACCTGGCGGTGTACCGCGCTCATGCGGAGGATATCCCGATTATTCTCGGCTCAGCGACGCCGGCGCTGGAAACGCTGCATAACGTACAGCTCGGCAAATACCGTCAGCTGCACCTGACCAAACGCGCGGGGAATGCGCGTCCAGCCTTGCAACAGGTGCTGGATTTAAAAGGCCAGCCGCTTAAATCAGGCCTTGCGCCGGCGCTGATTCAGAAAATTGGACAGCATCTGAAGGCGGATAACCAGGTCATTTTGTTTCTGAATCGCCGGGGATTCGCCCCGGCCCTGCTCTGCCACGAATGCGGCTGGATAGCAGAGTGTCCGCGCTGCGATCGCTATTTCACGCTGCATCAGGGCCAGCGTCATTTGCGCTGCCACCATTGCGACAGCCAGCGGGCCATTCCCAATCAGTGTCCGGGCTGCGGCTCGACAAACCTGGTGCCGGTAGGCATAGGGACTGAACAGCTTGAGCAAAGCCTGGCGCCGCTATTCCCGGGCGTTCCCCTTTCCCGTATCGACCGCGATACCACCAGCCGTAAGGGCGCGCTTGAACAGCATCTGGCAGAGGTTCATCGCGGCGGCGCACGCATTCTGATCGGCACGCAAATGCTGGCTAAAGGCCACCATTTCCCTGACGTCACCTTAGTTGCGCTGCTTGACGTTGACGGCGCCCTGTTCTCGGCAGATTTTCGCGCAGCCGAGCGTTTTGCCCAGCTTTACGTCAGGTTTCCGGCCGTGCAGGCCGCGCCGGTAAACAGGGTGAAGTGGTGCTGCAAACCCACCATCCTGAGCACCCCTTGCTGCAGACATTGCTGACCCAAGGCTACGACGCCTTCGCAGGCCAGGCATTGGTGGAGCGCCAGACGGTATTTTTGCCTCCTTTTACCAGCCACGTTATCTTCCGCGCTGAGGATCAAAACAACCACATGGCGCCGCTTTTTTTGCAACAGCTGCGCAATTTGCTTGAAGCCAGCCCGCTGCGTGATGAACAGCTATGGATCATGGGGCCGGTGCCGTCTTTGCAGCCAAAGCGCGGCGGCCGCTTCCGCTGGCAGATTCTGCTTCAGCATCCGTCACGCGCCCGACTGCAGCACCTGATAAGCCACTCCCTGACGCTGGTAAATACCCTGCCGGAGTCGCGTAAGGTGAAGTGGATGCTGGATGTCGATCCGATTGAGGGCTAGCACATGACCGACTGGTTATGCGAAGCGGATCGAAAAATTATGTACCCGTCACATTTTTAATGAAATTTCTGTAACAGGCGGCAGTAATATTCTGCTAAGAATGTGAGCACGAGCGGGCAGCAAGGATGCATCATGACCTGCGGAGTGCATGCGAGGAGAAGAAGTTGAAGCCGAAGAAGCAGGTTGCTAATGCAACCATGAAAGATGTTGCCCTACAGGCGAAAGTCTCAACGGCAACGGTATCCCGTGCATTGATGAACCCGGATAAGGTCTCACAAAGCACGCGCAGCCGGGTAGAGCAGGCTGCAATAGAAGTGGGCTATCTGCCTCATTCGCCAGGCCGCAATGCAAAGCGTAACGAATCGCGCACGATTCTGGTCATTGTTCCGGACATATGCGATCCGTTCTTCAGCGAGATTATTCGCGGCATTGAAGTCACCGCCGCTGAACAAGGTTATCTGGTGCTGATCGGCGACTGCGCCCATCAGAATCAACAGGAAAAAACGTTTATCGACCTGATAATCACCAAGCAAATCGACGGCATGTTGCTGCTTGGCTCACGTCTGCCGTTTGACGCAAGCCTTGAGGAACAAAGAAATCTGCCTCCTATGGTAATGGCCAACGAGTTTGCTCCTGAGCTGGAGCTGCCGACGGTTCATATCGACAATCTCACCGCTGCGTTTAACGCGGTTTATTATCTGCAGCAGCTGGGCCACGAAAGAATTGCCTGTATTGCCGGGCCGGAAGAGATGCCGCTTTGCCACTATCGTCTGCAGGGATACATACAGGCCTTACGTCGTACGGGCATGGTCGTCGATCCGCATTATATCGCGCGCGGCGATTTTACTTATGAAGCCGGTGCGGCAGCCCTTGCGCAGCTTTTATCCCTTCCCGTTCCGCCTACCGCGGTCTTTTGCCATAGCGACGTTATGGCTCTGGGCGCGCTTTCACAGGCTAAACGTAGCGGGCTGCGTATCCCGGAAGATTTATCCATTATGGGCTTTGATGATATTGCCCTATCGCAGTTTTGCGATCCGCCGCTCACCACGGTCCAGCAGCCACGTTTCGATATCGGCAGGGAAGCTATGCTGTTGTTATTAGATCAGCTGCACGGCGAAATCGTTAGCAGCGGATCGCGCCTGCTGGACTGCGACCTCATTGAGCGAGGAACCACCAGCGCGCCGGGCGCAAGAAAATGAACCGCTTTAGGACTCCATAATCTGGTCAAAGGGGCCCCCCTTAAGTAACATGGCGGGCTGACAAACGAATAAATACAGCGAATCGATAGTGGCACAAAGAGATTATGTACGCCGCGGGCAATCGGCAGGGACACGGCGCAAGAAGAGCACCTCCCGCAAAAAGCAACGTAACCTGCCATCCATCTCGCCGACAATGGTTGCCATTGCGGCCGCCGTTCTGGTGACCTTTATTGGTGCTCTGTACTTCATTACCCATCATAAAAAAGAGGAAAGTGAAGTTCTGCCGGGCCATAAAGTGACCGGAAATGGGCTTCCTCCGAAACCTGAAGAACGCTGGCGTTACATTAAAGAGCTGGAGAACCGCCAGCCTGGCGTACGTATTCCAACCGAGCCTACCGCCGGTGGAGAAGTACAGAATAAAGACCAGCTCACCAATGAACAGCGCCAGCTGCTTGAGCAAATGCAGGCGGATATGCGCCAGCAGCCGACGCAGCTAAACGAAGTGCCGTGGAACGAACAAACTCCGGCCCAGCGTCAGCAAACGTTGCAGCGGCAAAAGCAGCTGCAACAGCAAATGCAGCAGCCTCGCCTGCAGCAACGCGTTACCGAGCAGCCTTATCAGCAGCCGAGGAGCGCGCAGCAGGCTCCTGTTCAGCAGATGCAGCAGCAAAGAACGGTTCCGCAGCAGCCGCGTTCTACAACATCTCAGCCGTACCAGGATTTGTTGCAAACGCCGCCGCACACCTCTCAGCAGCGAACGCCTGCGCAAAACACGCAGCCTCGTGAGCAGGTTCAGGCGCAGCCAAAAGCCGCGCCCGTTACTCATGAGCCTGAAGCCGCCAAGCCTGCTGCAGTCGCCCAGGAGAAAAAGGATGAAAAACGCTGGATGGTGCAGTGTGGCTCATTCAAAGGTAGCGAACAGGCGGAAACGGTCCGCGCGCAGCTTGCTTTTGAAGGTTTTGATTCGCGTATTACTACCAACAACGGCTGGAATCGCGTAGTGATTGGCCCAATCAAAGGTAAAGATAACGCTGACGGCACCCTGAATCGTCTGAAGATGGCCGGCCACTCCAACTGCATTCGTCTCGGCGGGGGTTGAAACCCCCGAAATCTCCCCCATCTATAATTGCATTCAGCCCCAAACACGTTTTGGGGCACGTATTCAGCTGATGCAATAAGGGGTCTGCTCGTGACAACAATAGTAAGTGTGCGCCGCAATGGCCATGTCGTAATCGGTGGTGATGGTCAGGCCACGCTCGGCAATACCGTAATGAAAGGCAACGTGAAAAAAGTTCGTCGCCTCTACAACGACAAAGTCATTGCTGGCTTTGCGGGCGGCACAGCCGATGCCTTCACCCTTTTCGAACTCTTTGAGCGCAAGCTTGAAATGCACCAGGGCCATCTGGTGAAAGCCGCCGTTGAGCTGGCTAAAGACTGGCGTACCGACCGCATGCTGCGCAAGCTTGAAGCGCTGCTGGCCGTAGCCGATGAAAATGCCTCCTTGATCATCACCGGCAACGGTGACGTCATTCAGCCGGAAGATGACCTTATCGCCATTGGCTCTGGCGGCCCGTACGCGCAGGCAGCTGCCCGTGCCCTGCTGGAAAATACCGAGCTGGGCGCACGCGACATCGTTGAGAAATCGCTGGGGATCGCCGGTGATATCTGCATCTACACCAACCATTTCCATACTATCGAAGAATTAGCGTCTAAGGCGTAAGGATCCCCCATGTCTGAAATGACTCCACGCGAAATTGTCAGCGAACTGAACAAACACATTATCGGCCAGGACAACGCCAAGCGTTCCGTGGCGATCGCGCTGCGTAACCGCTGGCGCCGTATGCAGCTGGACGAAGAGCTGCGCCATGAAGTGACGCCGAAAAACATTCTGATGATCGGCCCAACCGGCGTGGGTAAAACCGAAATCGCCCGTCGCCTGGCGAAGCTTGCTAATGCGCCATTCATTAAAGTCGAAGCCACCAAGTTCACCGAAGTGGGCTATGTGGGGAAAGAAGTAGACTCGATCATCCGCGATCTGACCGATTCAGCGATGAAAATGGTGCGTTTGCAGTCGATCGAGAAAAACCGCTATCGCGCCGAAGAGATGGCCGAAGAACGCATTCTCGATGCGCTGATCCCACCGGCCAAGAACAACTGGGGCCAGTCCGAAACGGCGCAGGAGCCATCCGCGGCGCGCCAGGCATTCCGCAAAAAATTGCGCGAAGGCCAGCTGGACGATAAAGAAATCGAAATCGACCTGGCCGCAGCGCCGATGGGCGTTGAAATTATGGCGCCTCCCGGCATGGAAGAAATGACCAGCCAGCTGCAGTCCATGTTCCAGAACCTGGGCGGCCAGAAGCAGAAACCGCGCAAGTTGAAAATTAAAGACGCAATGAAGCTGCTGATTGAAGAAGAAGCGGCGAAGCTTGTGAACCCGGAAGAGCTGAAGCAGGATGCGATTGACGCGGTTGAGCAGCACGGCATCGTGTTTATCGACGAGATCGATAAAATCTGCAAGCGCGGCGGCAATACCTCCGGCCCGGACGTTTCCCGCGAAGGCGTTCAGCGCGACCTGTTACCGCTGGTTGAAGGCTGCACCGTCTCCACCAAACACGGCATGGTCAAAACCGACCACATCCTGTTTATCGCCTCCGGCGCTTTCCAGGTGGCAAGCCCGTCCGATCTGATTCCGGAATTGCAGGGGCGTCTGCCCATCCGCGTTGAGCTGCAGGCGCTGACCGTGGAAGACTTCGAGCGCATCCTGACTGAGCCAAACGCTTCCATTACCGTGCAGTACAAAGCGCTGATGGGGACGGAAGGCGTGAATATCGACTTCACCGAAGACGGTATCCGTCGTATCGCTCAGGCGGCATGGCAGGTGAACGAATCTACCGAGAATATCGGCGCGCGTCGTCTGCATACGGTGCTCGAACGCCTGGTAGAAGATATCTCCTACGAAGCCAGCGATCTGAGCGGCCAGTCCATCAGCATTGACGCTGATTATGTCAGTAAGCATCTGGATGAGCTGGTAGCAGATGAAGATCTGAGCCGTTTTATCTTATAATCGCGCCCAACGTATTTTCTTCATTTCAAATGGAGGGCTTATGCCCTCCATTTTTTTTACTGGCAGCTATCACGATGAACGATTCGCACTCTATAAGCATAACGCGGGCCTGGCTGGAAAGCCTGCGCCTCCGCACCCTGCCGCTGGCTTTTGCCTCTATCGTCTGCGGCTCCGCGCTGGCCTACTGGCAGGGCGTATTCGATCCGGCGGTGGCGGGACTTGCGCTGCTGACGGCGGGGCTGCTGCAAATTCTCTCGAATCTGGCGAACGATTATGGCGATGCGGTAAAAGGCAGCGATAAAGAAGATCGCATCGGGCCCCTGCGCGGTATGCAGAAAGGGGCGATCACCCAGGCGCAAATGAAGCGCGCGCTGGTTATCACCGTCGTGCTTATTTGCCTCTCCGGCCTGTCTCTGGTCGCCGTCGCCTGTCATACCCCGGCCGATTTTTTCGGTTTTCTGGTGCTCGGGCTGGCCTCCATCGTCGCGGCAATAACCTACACCGTTGGTACCCGCCCGTATGGCTATATGGGCCTTGGCGATATTTCCGTGCTGGTGTTTTTCGGCTGGCTGAGCGTGGCTGGCAGCTGGTATCTGCAGGCGCATATGCTTGCGCCGTTGGTCTTCCTGCCCGCTACGGCCTGCGGCCTGCTGGCTACTGCCGTGCTAAATATCAACAACCTACGTGATATCGACAGCGACCGGGAAAACGGCAAAAACACCCTGGCGGTTCGCCTGGGTCCGGTTCTGGCCCGCCGCTACCATGTTTGTCTGCTGATGGGCGCGTTGCTGTGCCTGGCCGTCTTTAATCTGGTTTGGCTCAAAAGCCTGTGGGGATGGCTGTTTATGCTGGCGGCGCCGCTGCTCATCAAACAGGCGATTTACATCACGCGAGAAATGGAGCCTGTCGCTATCCGCCCGATGCTTGAACGTACGGTGAAAGCAGCTTTGTTGGTTAATCTGTTGTTTGCAATAGGCGTCGCGCTCAGCAGAACGCATTTTTAACGGATGCATTCATTCAGGCCATGCAGGATCCTGATGAGCGAGAAGTTCCCAGCCTTTGTCACCTGCAACAAGCCTGTGCGTCAGCCCGATTTGGCTGAGAAAAACCTCATCATGCGACACCACCATCAGGGTTCCCCGATACTGATTGAGTAAAGATTCCAGCGCATGCAGGGAAGGGAAATCCAGATGGTTACTCGGCTCGTCGAGCAGTAAAAAAGTGGCGGGCGGATCGGCATAAATTACCGTTGCCAGCGCGGCTTTCAGCTGCTCTCCTCCGCTGAGTTTGCCGCAGGGCAGCGAGCCCTTCGTCGCATCTAATCCGAGCTGTGCAAGCTGCATACGCAGCTGCGCTTCTCCTGCCTGCGAGTTAACCGCCTTAAGTTGCTCAAGAACCGTTTCCTCGGGATGCAGTATGGAAAGCTGCTGGTCAAGGTATGCCGCTTTAACCCGCACTTCACAGTGACCGGACGCCAGCGGCAGCAGGCCTGCTAACGTTTTTAACAACGTCGATTTACCGCAGCCGTTTGGGCCGACGACACCAATTCGCTGACCGCCGTTGATAGCTAATGTTATCCGGCTGAAAGGTGCCGGGACGAACGGTAAAATAGCCTCGTTAAGCGCAGCCACATTCTGCGAGAGTGCCGTGCATGACGGCATGGAATGCATGACGATATGGGCGGATGTTTCAATTTTCTTCGCCGCTTCCTGCACCTGCTGGCTCAGCTGCGCCCGCATTTCCGCTTGCTGTTTCGTCAGCTTGCCTGCCGAGGCCTCGCTGCGGCCTTTCTGACGGCCCAGTAATATCTTCGCCTGATTGGCCACTTTGCTCTGGCGATCGCTACGAAGCTGGCGTTTTTCAAACCGTTCACGCTGGTCACGCAGCGCCTGCTCTTCCCGCTTACGCTCGGTTTTAAGGCGTTCAAGCTTTTGCGAGGCGGCGGCAGTTTCCTGCGCTTTCATTTGTTGATAAAAAGCATAATTGCCGCCGTAGCTGCGCAAACCCAGCGATGAGAGTTCGACAATCCTTGTCATCTGCTGCAGCAACGTTCTGTCATGGCTGATCGTCAGCAGGCCGCGAGGCCAACGTTGCAGCTGCTGGATGAGCGCTAACCGGCTGGCGCCGTCCAGATGGTTGGTAGGCTCGTCAAGAATAAGAAAGTCCGCATCGGATAACATCGCGCCAGTAAGCGCCACCCGCATCGCTTCCCCCCCGCTCAGCCTGTTGACCGTCGAATCCGGCGTGAGGTAGCCCAGCCCCGCGAACTCCAGCTGTATTTGCAGCCGCTGGCGTAAGTCCCAGCCGTCGCCCACAAGGTCAAAATCAGCCGAATCGACGCTTCCTGCTTCAATGCGCTGTAACGCCGCTAAGCGGGCATCGACTCCCGCCAGCATCGCAACATTATGGTAGTTCAGCGGCGAAAGATGCTGCGCCAGATACCTCACTTTACCTGAACCATGGCAGTGGCCGGAGGTCGGCCTAACCAAACCCGCCAGCATCTTCGCCAGCAGGCTCTTGCCGACGCCATTTCTTCCCACCAGGCCAGTATGGCGATAGTCAAATTGCTCGTTGAGCTCTGAAAAAAGCGTGTTGCCGTCAGGCAATACAAAAGAAACGCGTGCCAGCGTAAGGGTAGAATTCGTCATGCGATAACCTTGAAATTAATGCACCAAAGCAACGCCCGAAAGGAGCTGCAGGAAGGCCGTCAAAGGTGACGGAGGGCATTAATTGCGCATTGGACGAATACCTCTAATGAGATGTGAAGGACAGAATGAGCATATAATAGCACTTTTCCGGCTGTCAAATAGCCCGCCCGTTGCGTAGCTTTCAACGCCGCCGCCGGAAATATATCAGCCTGAACGGGAAACAATGCCCCCCATAAATATCAATTAACAATTGATGGTTTTGCCAACAGTTAACATTAAGCGATATACTGACAGCTCCTGCAGCAACAGAAATTAAATCCTATGAAATATGATACTTCCGAGCTTTGTGACATCTACCAGGAAGATGTCAACGTCGTTGAACCGCTGTTTTCCAACTTTGGTGGGCGGTCGTCGTTTGGCGGGCAAATCATTACGGTGAAATGTTTCGAGGACAACGGGTTGCTGTACGATCTGCTCGAACAGAATGGCCGTGGCCGTGTTTTACTGGTCGATGGCGGCGGTTCTGTACGCCGTGCCCTTGTTGATGGTGAACTGGCTCGTCTGGCTACGCAGAACGAGTGGGAAGGCATTGTGGTTTACGGCGCGGTGCGTCAGGTGGACGATCTGGAAGAGCTGGATATTGGAATCCAGGCCATTGCCGCCATTCCGGTAGGTTCCGCGGGCGAAGGCATTGGTGAAAGCGATGTGCGCGTTAATTTTGGCGGCGTAACCTTCTTCTCCGGCGATCACCTTTACGCGGACAACACCGGCATTATCCTTTCCGAAGATCCGCTTGATATCGAATAAGTAGCTTATAACATGCAAAACGGGCGCCCTGAGGCGCCCGTTTTATTTCAACCTGTGACCTACACTTCTTCCATTTTACCCAGCAGCGCGTGTAGACGCTCCTGCCAGACATGCTGTTGTTCTTTCAGAGAATTATTCTCGCGGACCAGCTCTTCGTGATTGCCTTGTGCCTGCTGCACTTCCTGAGCCAGGCTGTTATTTTTCTCTTTCAGCTCTTCGATTTCCATCTGCAACAACGTGATAGTGTCAATCGCCTGCTGTACTTTCGATTCCAGTTTTTCAAAAACTTCAAATGACATGTCAAATCTCTCCTGAATTGCAAGGCGTTGATGGATGGCTATCCTCGTCCCGGGATGTCCGGCGACGCCTTTGTGAACATATGCGCACCACGCAGCGTTTCCCCGATTGTAAGTAGCGCCGCAGCGCGTGTCCAGCGGCTTCCCGAGCTCTTTGCGTAACATAACGTTTTTCAGCTTATGCCGAGAGACTACAGCCTGTTTACCCATTAATTGTTAAAGAATACGTGTTTAAAAGGCGGCCATTCCCCTGTTTTTACTGTGTGATAGTGCTCATTTATGGCTCGAAAACGCGCTTTTTATGACGAAAGCCACAAATTTAAGGTTCGATATTTCTCGTTTATGTTCGTTAACGATAAATTAACACCATGCCTACATGGCAACAGGATGGCAGGGACGCTCAAATCACAATAATCATTAATTTTGCCTTCAGGACCCTACTTATGAGTCAGACAGCTTCACCAACCTTAAAAGGCCAGTGCATCGCAGAATTTATGGGTACCGCGTTGTTGATTTTCTTCGGGGTAGGATGCGTGGCGGCATTAAAAGTGGCAGGCGCAAGCTTTGGTCAGTGGGAAATCAGCATCATCTGGGGTTTAGGTGTGGCGATGGCCATCTACTTAACCGCCGGGGTTTCTGGTGCGCACCTTAATCCTGCCGTCACCATCGCGCTGTGGCTTTTCGCCTGCTTTGACGGACGTAAAGTCGTGCCCTTTATTGTGTCGCAGATCGCAGGCGCCTTCTGCGCCGCAGCGCTGGTATATGGCTTATATTACAATCTGTTCCTTGATTATGAACAAACCCATCACATGGTGCGTGGCAGCGTAGAAAGCCTTGAGCTGGCCGGCATCTTCTCTACTTATCCAAACCCGCATATCAATCTTGTGCCGGCGTTTGCCGTAGAGATGGTGATTACCGCCATTCTGATGGGCGTGATACTGGCATTGACCGATGATGGCAACGGTATTCCACGCGGGCCGCTGGCGCCGCTGCTGATTGGTTTACTGATAGCCGTAATCGGCGCATCAATGGGCCCGCTGACCGGCTTTGCCATGAATCCGGCACGCGACTTTGGTCCGAAAATGTTCGCCTGGCTGGCAGGCTGGGGCGAGATTGCCTTTACCGGCGGCAAGGATATTCCCTACTTCCTGGTACCCGTATTCGGCCCGCTGACGGGCGCGGCCTTAGGCGCATTCGGGTATCGTAAATTGATTGGTCGCCATTTGCCGTGCGACGTTTGCGAAGATGTTGAAGAGAAAGCTTCACGCTCATCCGCACAACAAAACGCCTCTTAAGCACCACTGACTTCAGGACAAGTTTATGACCACAGAAAAAAAGTACATCGTTGCGCTCGACCAGGGCACCACCAGCTCTCGTGCCGTCGTCCTGGATCATGACGCCAATATCATCAGCGTGTCACAGCGTGAATTTGAGCAGATCTATCCGAAGCCAGGCTGGGTGGAGCATGACCCGATGGAGATCTGGGCGACCCAAAGCTCCACACTGGTAGAAGTGCTGGCGAAAGCAGATATTAATTCCGATCAGATCGCGGCCATCGGCATCACCAACCAACGTGAAACCACCGTGGTCTGGGAGCGTGAAACCGGCAAACCTATTTATAACGCTATCGTCTGGCAGTGCCGCCGCACCGCGGAGATTTGCGAGAAGCTCAAGCGTGACGGCATGGAAGAGTACATCCGCCACAATACCGGCCTGGTTATCGACCCTTACTTCTCCGGCACCAAGGTAAAATGGATCCTCGACCATGTGGAAGGTTCACGCGAGCGCGCTCGCCGCGGCGAACTGCTGTTCGGCACCATTGATAGCTGGCTTATCTGGAAAATGACGCAGGGACGCGTGCATGTGACCGACTATACCAACGCCTCCCGTACCATGCTGTTCAACATCCATGAGCTGGACTGGGATGACCGCATGCTGGAAGCGCTGGATATTCCACGCGCTATGCTGCCGGACGTGCGTAAGTCATCCGAAGTGTATGGCCAGACGAACATTGGCGGTAAAGGCGGCACGCGTATTCCTATCGCCGGTATCGCAGGCGATCAGCAGGCGGCGCTGTTCGGCCAGCTCTGCGTGAAAGAAGGCATGGCGAAGAATACCTACGGCACCGGCTGCTTTATGCTGATGAACACCGGCGAAAAAGCCGTGACCTCAAGCCATGGTCTGCTGACAACTATCGCCTGCGGTCCACGAGGTGAAGTGAATTATGCTCTGGAAGGCGCGGTGTTTATGGCTGGCGCTTCCATTCAGTGGCTGCGCGACGAGATGAAGCTGATCAGCGACGCCTTCGACTCTGAATATTTCGCCACTAAGGTGAAAGACACCAACGGTGTCTATGTCGTTCCCGCGTTTACCGGTCTTGGTGCGCCGTACTGGGATCCGTATGCACGCGGCGCGATTTTCGGCCTGACGCGCGGGGTAAATTCAAACCACATCATTCGGGCTACGCTGGAATCCATCGCTTATCAAACCCGCGATGTGCTCGAAGCTATGCAGGCTGACTCAGGCATTCGTCTGCACGCCTTACGCGTGGACGGCGGTGCGGTGGCCAACAATTTCCTGATGCAGTTCCAGTCCGATATTCTCGGCACTCGCGTCGAACGCCCCGAAGTGCGTGAAGTGACCGCTCTGGGCGCAGCCTATCTGGCAGGTCTGGCGGTTGGTTTCTGGCAAAACCTTGATGAAGTCAGCGAGAAAGCGGTCATCGAGAAAGAGTTCCGTCCGGGTATCGAAACCACCGAGCGCAATTTCCGTTATGCAGGCTGGAAGAAAGCGGTGAAACGCGCGCTTGCATGGGAAGAGCACGACGAATCTTAAGCCCTTTATACGGCCCCGAAAGGGGCCATTTTCACTCCCCTTCCCCCTTGCAGGGTTTTCCTGGCCGACAGCCGCCTGTGCTACACTCCGTCGCAATTAAGCTTGCTAAATGAGTATGTGATGAAAAGAGAACTTGCGATCGAATTTTCCCGCGTAACGGAAGCCGCAGCGCTTGCAGGCTATAAATGGCTTGGCCGCGGCGATAAAAATACTGCTGACGGCGCAGCCGTTCATGCCATGCGCATCGTGCTTAACCAGGTCAATATCGACGGTCGGATTGTGATTGGCGAAGGGGAAATTGACGAGGCGCCGATGCTCTATATCGGCGAGAAAGTGGGAACCGGACAAGGCGACGCGGTAGATATCGCCGTTGATCCCATAGAAGGCACCCGCATGACGGCGATGGGCCAGGCCAACGCGCTGGCGGTATTAGCCGTAGGCGATAAAGGCAGTTTCCTGAACGCGCCTGATATGTATATGGAAAAGCTGATCGTTGGCCCTGGCGCACGAGGCGTTATCGATCTCAACCTGCCGCTTGCGCAAAATTTGCATAACATTGCCGTTGCGCTCAATAAACCGCTCAGCGAGCTCACCGTCACCATTCTGGCGAAACCGCGCCACGAGGCCACGATCGCCGAAATGCAGAAGCTGGGCGTGCGCGTTTTTGCCATTCCAGACGGCGACGTTGCCGCGTCGATTCTGACCTGCATGCCGGACAGCGAAGTGGACGTGATGTACGGCATCGGCGGCGCGCCTGAAGGGGTGATTTCCGCGGCGGTTATCCGCGCGCTGGACGGCGATATGCAGGGACGACTGCTGGCTCGTCATCACGTTAAGGGCGACAATGAAGTAAACCGCCGCATCGGCGAACAGGAGCTGGAACGCTGCAAAAAGATGGGCATTGAAGCAGGAAAAGTTCTGAAGCTGGACGACATGGCGCGCAACGATAACGTTATCTTTTCGGCCACCGGCATCACCAAAGGCGATCTGCTTGAGGGGATCGCTCGCAAAGGTAATATGGCGACCACAGAAACGCTGCTGATTCGCGGCAAATCGCGCACCATTCGCCGTATCAAATCCATTCACTATCTCGACCGCAAAGACCCGGACGTGCAGACCCATATTCTGTAAGGCTACCGTTTGTCTGATTGAGCTTTCCAGCCCGCGCAGGCTGGAAATCTCTCATTTTTCTGGTGAAGATAAGGCAAGAGCAACAACAGGAGCGCAACATGGCGGATTGGGTCAAAGGTAAAGTTACTCAGGTTCAACACTGGACCGATTCTCTCTTCAGCCTTACGGTTCAGGCTCCTGTCGCCCCGTTTACCGCCGGGCAATTTACCAAGCTGGCGCTGGAAATCGACGGGGAACGCGTGCAGCGCGCCTATTCTTATGTCAACGCGCCGGGCAATCCCGATCTCGAATTCTACCTGGTCAACGTGCCGGAAGGTAAACTCAGCCCGCGCCTGCACGTTATGCAACCCGGCGACGAAGTACTGGTGGTAAGTGAGGCCGCCGGATTCTTTGTTCTGGAAGAAATCCCGGACTGCAAAACGCTGTGGATGCTGGCGACCGGTACCGCGCTTGGCCCTTATCTTTCGATTCTGCAGGAAGGCAAAGATCTTGAACGCTTTGAGAACATCGTTTTGCTGCATGCCGTGCGCTATGCCAGCGACCTGAGCTACCTGCCGTTAATGCAGCAGCTTCAGCGGCGCTATGAAGGGAAATTACGCATTCAGACGGTGGTGAGCCGCGAAACCATCGCCGGTTCGCTGCACGGACGCGTACCTGCGCTGATCGATAGCGGCGAGCTGGAAGCCGCCGTTGGCTTAGCGATGGATATCGAAACCAGCCATGTCATGCTGTGCGGCAACCCGCAAATGGTGCGCGATACCCAGCAGCTGCTGAAAGATACCCGGCAGATGACCAAACATTTGCGTCGCCGTCCGGGCCATATGACCGCAGAACATTACTGGTAAACTCAGCGGTATTTTACTTCGCTGGTATCTTTGCCGAATCTGTTCTCGCCCTGGGTGCCGACAAACGCGCCCAGGTCCATAATAATCATCACCAGAATCAACGTGGGGATAAAGCGCCCCAGTCCCCACTGCGCTACGCCGCCAAAAACCTCCCAGTTACCCGCCAGAAGCAACCATGCCGGTATAAACAGCAGCGCCCACCAGCCTTTCCTGTTGCGATCGTGCAGGCGTTTGACGATAACCGCAGCCGTAGGAATGAGTGACCCCGACAAAAAGAAGCCAGCGGTCGAGTAAGGCATAATTTTTTCCCCGGCCAGGGTAAACAAAATCGCCAGGCCGGCAATCCACACGCCAATCCAAATCCAGAAATCGCGCCGTCCAATACGCCCGCTAAAAGAGAACAGCCATTGCTGTATGGTCATGGTAAGGTCCTTATTAAAATTATGCGGCGTAGTGTACCCTGGCCGAGCCGGGTTTTGACAAGCCAACAGATTGCCGATTTAATCGGTGCAATGAATGTCCTGGAGAAGCTGTTGATGAAATATCTGCTCTGCGCCTTTGCGCTGTTCACGCTACCTGTTGCAGTGAGCCGGGCAGACCCGCCTTCAGAAACGCTCTCCACCTTACCCGCCGCGCCCTACCTGCTGCCCGGCTCGCCGACCTTCGATCTGACGATTACGCAGTTTCGTGAAAAATTTAATATCGATAACCCAAAGCTGCCGATCAATGAATTTCGCGCCATCGACGCCAGCCGCGACAGGACGAACCTGACGCGAGCGGCCAGCAAGATTAACGAAAATCTCTACGCATCGACGGCGCTGGAACGCGGCACGCTGAAAATCAAATCCATCCAAATGACCTGGCTGCCGATTCAGGGGCCGGAGCAGAAAGCCGCGCAGGCGAAAGCGATGGAGTATATGGCTGCTCTGCTGCGCAGCTTCACCCCCACGTTTTCTAAGCAGCAAAGCCAGGACAGACTGAACAAATTACTCAGCGCCGGTAAGAACAAACGCTACTTCGCGCAGACTGAAGGGGCGATTCGCTACGTAGTGGCAGATAACGGCGAAAAGGGGCTAACTTTCGCTGTTGAACCGATTAAGCTGGCGCTTTCGGAAACGCTAAACAACGGTGAATAAATGACAAAAAGCAAAGCCTTTCACTCGTTGAGTCTCTATACTATTTCACAGACCATGCTGCCCTGAGGGCAGCGATTCTTTTATTTGCTTGACCTTGTGGAGAATTAAAATGCGACATCCTTTAGTGATGGGTAACTGGAAACTGAACGGCAGCAAGCACATGGTTAACGAGCTGATTGCTGGCCTGCGCAAAGAACTGTCCGGCGTTGATGGTTGTGGCGTAGCTATCGCTCCTCCGACCATGTACCTGGACCTGGCAAAACACGCCGCTTCCGGTAGCCACATCATTCTTGGTGCTCAGAACGTTGACGTAAACCTGTCCGGCGCCTTCACCGGTGAAGTCTCCGCTGAAATGCTCAAAGACATCGGTGCTAAATACATCATCATCGGTCACTCCGAGCGTCGTACCTATCACGCTGAATCCGACGAACTGATCGCGAAGAAATTCGCCGTCCTGAAACAAGTTGGCCTGACGCCGGTACTGTGCATCGGCGAAACCGAAGCGGAAAACGAAGCGGGCAAAACCGAAGAAGTTTGTGCTCGTCAGATTGACGCCGTTCTGAAAACTCAGGGCGCGGCTGCTTTCGAAGGCGTCGTTATCGCTTACGAACCCGTATGGGCAATCGGTACTGGCAAATCAGCAACGCCTGCTCAGGCTCAGGCCGTTCACAAATTCATTCGCGATCACATCGCTAAAGCCGATGCGAAAGTGGCTGAACAAGTCATCATCCAGTACGGCGGTTCCGTAAACGATAAAAACGCAGCCGAGCTGTTCGCTCAGCCGGACATTGACGGCGCGCTGGTTGGCGGTGCTTCCCTGAAAGCCGACGCTTTTGCGGTTATCGTTAAGGCTGCAGCTGAAGCGAAAAAAGCGTAATTAACGCAGAAATAATGTGGAAAGGCCCCGCTTGCGGGGCCTTTTTTTATAGCTTTCCCGTCAGCCGGAACCAGCCGTAGTCCAGCGGCATCAGCACCATAAAGGTTACCAACGCCAGCGCAAGGCAAAGTTTTAACCCGGCCTTTGCGGGCACCTGTCCCAGCCCCATCGCTACCACAATAGGCGAGGCCATATAGGGTAGTAAAGGCGTTGAATAACCCAAAACCTGCACCATGATTACCGATAACAGCGGAAACCCCGTCGCCTGCGAGAAGCTTTCCGCAAGCGTGGTATACAGCGCCGGTACGCCGTTTGCCGTGACGATAAAGTTCAGCAGGCTGGTTATGCCCGTCAGAGCAACGAAGCTGGTGAAGGGACGTTCGGGATCGAGAGGCATCACGGCCAGCAGTTTCTCACCTACCATGCTGCCCAATCCGGTTTCTGTCACCGTAGAGGCCAGCGCCAGAATGCCCGCCACATAGAAACAGGTGCGTACGTTCACTCCGCTTGCAAACTCTTCGCTGGTGATAAAGCCAATTCGCGGCAGCAAGGTAATACAGGCGCCGACAAGCCCCACCCAGGCCGGACCAATGCCATGCAGGCTTTCAGTGACCCACAGCATTAACACAGCCGCAAGCAGCCATGCCAGCCGCTTTTCATCGCCGCTCATCGGGCCGGGAGACTCCACTTTTTCCGGAGCACGGGGTTTGCCTGGAAAGAGCCAGCAAATCAGGCCGACAAGCGCCAGGCCTTTCAAAACTCCCAGCACCGGCGTATGTAGCCAGAGATAGGGCAGATAGTTGAGATGGATACCGTAAGAACCTTCAGCCGCGCCGCTCATCACCAGATTGGGCACGTTGGCGGGCAAAATGGTGGCGGAAAGCTGAAAGGTGCCGAATCCAACCGCCAGCGCCAGGCCAAACCAGGCTCTCGATCCTTCCATAATGCCGGCTCTTTTCGCCATCGCCGCCACAACGGGCATCAGCAAAGCGATGCGCCCCATATTTGAGGGCATAACGAATGCAAGCGCGTAGCTGAGCAACACCACGCTGCCGACCATCCGTACCCAGGAATCGGTCAGATTGGCGGATATCGCCCTTGCCGCGCGGTCTGCAAGTCCGGTTTTGCGGATCGCAATGCCCAGTACAAATCCGCTAAAGACCAGCCAGAATGCTGAGGAAGCGAACCCGCTGAAAATAACTTCGGCAGGAGCGATTTTTGCCACCATCGCTACGGCGAAAAACAGCAGGGCGGTAAGGTATTCAGGTAGCGCGGAGGTAGCCCAGAGGGCGATGGTAACAAGGATAACCAGACCAGGAAGGAATAAGGGATGGATAAACCAGTGTGACATACCTGTCTCCTGCGGATTTTTTCAGCAGTCTACGGCGGAGCGGCAGGAATGTAAATTGGCGTTGATAATTGCTCGCATTTAACGCTGAAAGAAAAACGGCCCCTGGGGGGCCGTCTGGATTAGCGTTTGCTGATTTGGTCGAAGGTACCGCCGTTAGAGAAGTGTTCTTGCTGAGCTTTCGTCCAGCCGCCGAACTCTTCGTCGATGGTGTACAGCTTCAGTTTCGGGAAGGCATTTTCGTATTTTTTCGCTACGTCCGCATTACGCGGGCGATAGTAGTTCTTCGCGGCAATTTCCTGGCCTTCCGGGGAGTAAAGGTATTTCAGATACTCTTCGGCGACTTTCTGCGTCCCTTTCTTCTCAACGACTTTGTCGACAACGGAAACGGTAGGTTCGGCCAGAATAGACTCGCTCGGCGTAACGATTTCAAACTTGTCCTTGCCCAGCTCGTTGGTCGCCAGCAGCGCCTCGTTTTCCCAGGCGATGAGCACGTCGCCAATGCCGCGTTCCACGAAGGTATTGGTTGAGCCACGCGCGCCGGAATCCAGCACCTCAACGTTTTTAAACAGCGCCTTCACGAAATCCTGTGCTTTGGCCTGATCGTTATTGTTGTGGTGCAGGGCATAGCCCCATGCGGCCAGATAGTTCCAGCGAGCGCCGCCGGAGCTTTTCGGGTTCGGAGTAATAACAGAAACGCCCGGTTTAATCAGATCGTTCCAGTCATGAATTTGTTTCGGGTTGCCCTTACGCACCAGGAATACAATGGTGGAGGTATAAGGCGCGGAGTTATCCGGCAGGCGTTTGATCCAGTTTTTATCAATACGGCCGCGTTCGGCAATAGCATCGACATCGTAGGCCAGCGCAAGGGTTACCACGTCAGCTTCAATGCCGTTGATGACGGAGGTCGCCTGTTTGCCTGAGCCACCGTGGGATTGACGCACCACCACGTTGTCGCCGGTTTCCTGCTTCCAGTGCGCGCTGAAAGCCTTGTTATATTCTTCGTACAGTTCACGCGTCGGGTCGTAAGACACGTTTAGTAGCTGGATATCCTTAGCTAATACGCCGCCAGACGCCAAAAGTAATGTTAATCCTACTCCCCACTTGTTCATCGCACGCTCTCTTCTGTGTAGTTTAATGAACTCAGCCTGCCAGAAACTTATGCATTGATTAAAGAATAAAAAAAGATTGGCTATAACTATTGGAAATATACAGCGGCATAAAAAAGCCGGGTTTCCCCGGCTCCTGATAAAAGCGGACTTAGTACAGTTTCTTAGCGCAATCCAGCCAGTCACCTTTGAACGGACGCTTCATGTTTTCGATAGCGTCGATGATGTCATGGTGAACCAGTTTTTCATTCTGAATGCCTACGCAACGACCTCCGTGGCCCTGCAGCAGCAGTTCAATGGAGTATGCGCCCATACGGGAAGCCAGAATACGGTCGTAGGCTACCGGAGAACCGCCGCGCTGGATGTGGCCCAGGACAGTTGCACGCGTTTCGCGTTTGGTTTCGGTTTCAATATATTTAGCCAGCTCATCGATATCGCAGATGTGCTCGGTGATAGCCACGATGGCGTGTTTTTTACCTTTCGCGATACCGGCTTTGATTTCTGCCACCAGATCTTCGCGATTAAACTCAACTTCCGGCAGCACCACGAACTCACAGCCGCCGGCGATGGACGCGGCCAGGGTCAGGTCACCACAGTAGCGGCCCATCACTTCTACGATGGAAATACGCTGGTGGGAGGAAGAGGTATCACGCAGACGGTCAATTGCTTCAACAACGGTTTCCAGCGCCGTGAAGAAACCGATGGTGTAGTCGGTGCCTTTAATATCGTTATCGATGGTGCCAGGCAGGCCGATGCATGGGAAGCCCATTTCGGTCAGGCGCTTAGCCCCCATGTAGGAGCCGTCACCGCCGATAACAACCAGCGCATCGATACCGCGTTTTTTCAGATTCTCGATAGCCACCGCACGGATTTTCTCATCACGGAATTCCGGGAAACGAGCGGAGCCGAGGAAGGTACCGCCGCGGTTGATCATGTCAGACACGCTGTAGCGGTCCAGATTGATCATGCGGTCTTCATACAAACCGAGATAGCCATCGTAAATACCCGCTACTTCCAGACCTTCCGACAATGCGGCACGAACCACACCGCGAATCGCGGCGTTCATGCCCGGCGCATCACCGCCACTCGTCAACACACCAATTTTTTTGATCATGACTACCTCTGAACTTTGAATGCAAAATTAATCCTGTTGCCGGAAACAGCCTGCGGGCAAGCCGAGGCTTCGACTCTGCTGCAATAGTATATCAACCGCTTCCAGCTGAATTGATTCAGGTCAGGCCAAAAGGCGGTAATTTATCTCTAAAAAGCCGCCCATGTCTGCTTTACTACAACGAAAAACTAAAGCTCAAAATGTCCCTGTCGTTCCGTCGGAACGACCGAGCAGGGATCCTGGTGAATGATCACATCTGACCCAGGAAAATGATGCAGGATCGCCTGTTCCACCTGTTCAGCAATAACGTGTGCCTGAACCAGCGGTAAATTGTCTTCCATTTCGATATGAAGCTGAATAAAGCGGGTCGGCCCTGACTGCCGCGTACGTAAATCATGCGCTCCCCTGACGCCCGGCCATGAGGTAACGATATTAATAATGGCCTGATGCTCAGCGTCCGGTAACGCACGATCTAAAAGAGACTGCACGGCCTCATGGCCCATGCGAATCGCGTTATACAAAATATAGACGCCGATCCCTAATGCAAACAACGCATCAGCACGGTGCCAGCCATACCAGGATAACGCCAGCGCGATAAGAATCGCGCCGTTCATCATAACATCAGACTGATAATGAAGCATATCCGCACGAACGGCCTGACTTTGTGTTTTCCTCACCACCCAGCGTTGAAAAGTCACAAGAATTATCGTGCTGAACAGGGCGATTACGGTAACCACAACGCCTGTAAGGGGCTGTTTCATCGGCGTCGGAGCGGCCAGATGCTGAATCCCGGTTAAAAACAGAAATAGCGCCGAACCTGAAATAAACATGCTTTGCGCCAGCGCCGCCAGCGATTCCGCTTTGCCGTGGCCGAAGGTATGTTCTTCATCCGCTGGCTGTAGCGAATAACGCACAACAAGGAGGTTGGTTAGCGACGCAGCAATATCCACCAGCGAATCAACCAGCGCCGCCAGAATACTGACCGAGCCGGTATACCACCAGGCGAAAATTTTAATCAAAAGTAACAGCGACGCCATCACCGTGGCAGCGATAGCCGCACGGCTGACCAGTTGTCCATATTGTTGATTCATAGGGCGCTCCAACAAATTAATGCTGGCTAGTATAGCGGATCGGACCGTGCTCTCAGGCAAAAAAAACCCCGCCGTTTAAGGCGGGGAAGACAGGGATGGTGTCTATGGCAAGGAAAACAGGGTTTGTTACTGGTTACTACGGGTGTTGCTACTACTCATTGCCTGCAGCGAAGATGTCCGCTGTAGGTCCGACAGCTCACGAAACTGATTCATGCGCTGCTGGTGTTTGTCATTCAAAACGGCTTGCTGTTCAGGCGTCAGCAGGTTGTACATTTGGTTGCGTACTTTCGCCATTTCAACCTGGCGAGCAACCTGTTCCTGTGCCATTTTTTCTGCCTGAATACGAACAGCCGTTTCGTCAAAATTCTCTGCGGTGACCAGTTTATGCATGGCCTCCATTTCGCGAACGTTCACGGGTGGGCTATCATGCCTTGCACGCTGCATCAGATCGCGCATCTGCTGGCGCTGTTGTTCAGTTAAATTAATACCGTCAAACATTTGGTTTTGAACACTGGTACGCTTGACCAGCTCTTCGCCGTGTTGCCAGTTATCGCTGTTCGATAAATCTGTGGCCTGGCTGGCTGGCGTTGCAAATACCAGTGTTGAGGCCATGACGGCAGCGGTAACATTGCGCATCACTTGCTCCCGAAATCATATGTGCTGCGATTCAACGAGAGCCAGTCTACGATTCCCGCTGCAAACTAGCGTCAGGGGGTGTAAAACAACGTAAAGTCATGGATTAGCGCGCCTTGATGACGTAATTTCTGCCTCGGAGGTAATTTAACAATGAATAAAATTCTGTTAGTTGATGATGACCGAGAGCTTACTTCCCTGTTAAAGGAATTGCTCGACATGGAAGGTTTTAACGTACTTGTCGCGCACGACGGCGAACAGGCGTTAGAGCTTTTAGACGACAGCATCGACCTGTTATTGCTCGACGTGATGATGCCGAAGAAAAACGGCATCGATACTTTGAAAGAGCTACGCCAGACGCACCAGACGCCTGTCATTATGCTTACCGCGCGCGGAAGCGAGCTGGACCGCGTTCTCGGCCTTGAACTGGGCGCTGATGACTATCTCCCTAAACCATTCAACGATCGTGAGCTGGTGGCCCGTATACGCGCTATTTTGCGCCGTTCACACTGGAGTGAGCAGCAGCAAAGTAGCGACAATGGATCGCCTACCGTAGAAGTTGACGGATTAAGCCTCAATCCTGGTCGCCAGGAAGCCAGTTTTGACGGCCATGCGCTCGATTTAACCGGTACCGAATTTACCCTGCTGTATCTGTTAGCACAGCATCTCGGCCAGGTTGTTTCCCGTGAACATCTGAGCCAGGAAGTTTTAGGAAAGCGTTTGACGCCGTTTGACCGCGCCATCGACATGCATATCTCTAATTTGCGTCGTAAATTACCGGAGCGTAAGGATGGCCATCCCTGGTTTAAAACCCTGCGTGGACGTGGTTACCTGATGGTATCCGCTTCATGATAAGTAGCCTTACCGCGCGTATTTTTGCCATCTTCTGGTTGACGTTAGCATTGGTGCTGATGCTGGTGCTGATGCTGCCAAAACTGGATTCGCGTCAAATGACCGAACTGATGGAAAATGAGCAACGTCAAGGCATTATGATTGAACAGCACGTCGAGGCGGAGCTGGAAAACGACCCGCCTAATGACCTGATGTGGTGGCGCCGCCTGTTTCGGGCCATTGATAAATGGGCGCCGCCAGGACAGCGCCTGTTGCTGGTGACCAGCGAAGGACGCGTGATTGGCGCCCAGCGCAACGAAATGCAGATTATCCGTAACTTTATCGGCCAATCTGACAACTCAGATCATCCCCAGAAGAAAAAATATGGCCGCGTTGAGTTAATAGGGCCGTTTTCCGTACGCGATGGGGAAGATAACTATCAGCTCTACCTTATTCGTCCGGCCAGCAGCTCCCAGTCCGACTTTATTAACCTGCTGTTTGACCGGCCGCTGCTGCTGCTGATCGTCACTATGCTGGTTAGCTCGCCGCTGCTTTTGTGGCTTGCCTGGAGCCTTGCAAAACCCGCGCGTAAGTTGAAAAACGCGGCTGATGAAGTAGCGCAGGGGAATTTACGTCAGCACCCTGAACTGGAGGCGGGTCCGCAGGAATTTCTTGCCGCCGGCGCCAGTTTCAACCAGATGGTGACCGCGCTGGAAAGAATGATGACGACGCAGCAGCGTCTGCTGTCGGATATTTCACACGAGCTGCGCACCCCGCTAACACGTCTGCAGCTAGGTACCGCCCTGCTGCGCCGGAAAAGCGGCGAAAGTAAAGAGCTTGAACGCATCGAAACCGAAGCGCAGCGTCTGGATGGCATGATCAACGATCTGCTGGTGATGTCCCGCAACCAGCAGAAAAACGCTCTTGCCAGCGAGACCATGAAAGCCAACCAAATCTGGTCAGAAGTGCTGGATAATGCGGCCTTTGAAGCGGAGCAGATGGGCAAATCGCTGGAAATTACCTATCCACCGGGCCCGTGGCTGATGTACGGCAACCCTAATTCGCTGGAAAGCGCGCTGGAAAATATTGTCCGCAACGCGCTGCGGTATTCTCATACGAAAATCGCCGTGAATTTCTCTGTGGATAACCAAGGCATTACCGTCACCGTGGACGATGACGGTCCGGGAGTAAGCCCGGAAGACCGCGAACAGATTTTCCGGCCGTTCTACCGCACAGACGAGGCGCGCGACCGCGAATCAGGCGGAACGGGCCTGGGACTTGCCATTGTAGAAACGGCGGTTCAGCAGCACCGAGGATGGGTGAAAGCCGAAGACAGTCCGCTGGGCGGCTTACGCCTGGTTATCTGGCTGCCGCTTTATCATCGTAACTGACAGGCCCTCCAGGGCCTGTTTTCCTTCCTGCGATAAACTTTGCTATTCTGCGCCCCTTGTCTTATGGGGGCTGTATGCTAAATATCGTGTTGTTTGAACCTGAAATCCCACCTAATACCGGGAACATTATCCGCCTGTGCGCCAACACCGGCTTTCGCCTGCATATTATCGAACCTACGGGTTTTGGCTGGGATGATAAGCGCCTGCGTCGTGCAGGGCTGGATTACCACGAATTCGCCGCCGTTAATCGCCATAAAGACTACGACGCCTTTCTTACCGCCGAAAATCCGCAGCGCCTGTTCGCCTTAACTACTAAGGGAACGCCTGCCCATAGCGCCGTGAGCTATCAGGATGGGGATTATCTGATGTTTGGTCCGGAAACGCGTGGGCTGCCGATGACGATTCTGGATGCCCTACCTGCCGAACAAAAAATTCGCATTCCGATGATGCCTGACAGCCGGAGCATGAACCTTTCCAACGCGGTATCCGTAGTGGTTTACGAGGCGTGGCGCCAGCTTGGTTATCCCGGCGCCGTACTGAGAAGTTAGATTCCGTCGCCGTATTCGAAGCCGTTGTTGGCTCCGTTGAAGTGCTGATCCATATCGATGGCAGGCTTATCGCTTTCCGGCTTGCCGACAATGCGAGCCGGTACGCCGGCCGCCGTGGTATGAGGCGGCACAGGCTGCAGCACCACTGAACCCGCGCCGATTTTCGCGCCGCGCCCCACCTCAATATTGCCGAGGATTTTCGCCCCGGCGCCAATCATCACCCCTTCACGGTTTTTGGATGTCGATCGCCACTCGTTTTACCGGTGCCGCCGAGGGTAACCGACTGCAGAATCGATACGTCGTTTTCTACGATCGCCGTTTCACCAATCACGATACCGGTAGCGTGATCCAGCATGATGCCACAGCCAATTTTCGCCGCCGGATGAATGTCGACCTGAAAGGATACGGAAACCTGGTTTTGCAGGAAAATAGCCAGCGCCCGACGCCCTTCTTTCCATAACCAGTGGCCAATGCGATAGGCCTGAAGCGCGTGGAAGCCTTTCAAATAAAGCAGCGGCGTGGAATATTTATCTACCGCCGGGTCGCGGGTGCGTACGGCCTGAATATCGCAGGCGGCGGAAGCGATCATCTGCGGCTCTGCCGCATAGGCTTCCTCCACGACTTCCCGGATGGCGATGGCAGGCATAATCGGTGACGCCAGCTTGTTAGCCAGCATATAACTCAGGGCGCTGCCGAGATTTTCGTGCTTCAGGAGAGTTGCGTGGTAAAAACTGGCCAACATAGGTTCACAATCGGCAAGGGCTCGCGCTTCAGCTTTAATATTGCTCCACACCAGATCCAGTTCTTCAGACGACATTGCTCTCTCCAGACAGAAAACAGCGTCCCGGCACCAGGTACCGGAGCGCTTCAGTTATTGCGGTTATAATGTTCCATCAGTCGCAACTGCTTCAGTTGCCGCTTCGTTCATCCTTGCGTGTTCGACCAAGCAACGTTAATGCTGCCTCGCGAGCGTTTTTTCCGCAATATAATACCTGATAAATTTCCTCGGTTATTGGCATTTCGACGCCAAAACGCGCCGCCAGCTCCCGCACTTCTTTCGTATTGCGGTAGCCTTCACCACCTGCCCGATCTTTTCCTGCGCCGAATCCACGTCCATTCCCTGCCCCAGCATCATGCCAAAACGGCGGTTACGGGATTGGTTATCGGTACAGGTCAACACCAGATCGCCCAGGCCTGCCATACCCATAAAGGTTTCTGAATCTGCGCCCAGCGCGCTGCCGAGGCGGGTCATCTCGGCCAGGCCGCGAGTAATAAGCGCGGTACGCGCATTAGCGCCAAAGCCGATGCCGTCTGACATTCCTGCGCCAATCGCAATGACGTTTTTCACCGCGCCGCCCAGCTGCACGCCGATAAAATCCGGATTGCTGTAGACGCGGAAGCTTTTGCCACAGTGCAGCAGCTGTTGAAGATCCTGAGCGAAAGCGTCGTCGGTCGCCGCCAGAGAAATCGCCGTCGGTAAACCAGCAGCAAGCTCTTTGGCGAAGGTGGGTCCGGAGATAACCGCCAGCGGTACGCTTTCCCCCAGCGCTTCGCGCGCAACGTCCTGCAACAGACGACCGGTTTCTGCCTCCAGGCCCTTGGTTGCCCAAACTACGCGCGCGTCCGGGCGCATTAGCGGTTTGATTTGACGTAATACCTGGCCAAATACGTGGCTCGGCACGACAATCAAAATATTACGGCTTGCTGAAAGCGCAGTGGCTAAATCGCTTTCAAGGTGCAGCGTGTCCGGGAAGGCGACGTCAGGGAGGAATGCTACGTTACAGCGATCGGCCTGTAAGGTAGCAATATGTTTTGGATCGTGGCCCCACAGGACGACGTGGTGGCCGTTTCTCGCCAGCGTGATGGCAAGAGCGGTGCCGTAAGAGCCGGCACCGATCACAGTCATTGAAGCATTGAGGCTATTCATCAGGCATCCTGATGGTTTTCAGCACCTTCGCCAGATTGCTGCTGCAGATAGCTCATGAACAGCGCATCGAAATTAACCGGTGCAAGGTTCAGCTGCGGGAAGGTACCACGAGAAACCAGGCTAGTGATTGCTTCACGCGCATACGGGAACAGAATGTTCGGGCAGTACGCACCCAGGCAATGTGCCATTTGCGTGCCTTCGATACCGCCGATGGAGAAGATGCCTGCCTGCTGCACTTCGCACAGGAACGCGGTGTCTTCGCCCAGAGTTGCGGTCACGGTTACGCGCAGCACAACTTCATATACATCGTCTGCCAGCTGGCTGGAAGCGGTGTCCAGATCCAGCTTAACTTCCGGCTGCCAGTCTTTCTGGAAAACATGAGGCGCATTTGGCGCTTCAAAAGAGATGTCCTTGGTGTAAACGCGCTGAATCTGGAAAGCCATTTCTGTGTTGTTTTGTTCTGACATTTATAAACCCTTAAAAAATTAATACGTCCTTTATTTATCCGCGACTAACGGCAGACAAACCGCGCTATCGCAGCAGGGAATCGAGTCCACCACGTGCGTCAAGCGCATACAAGTCATCACAGCCACCAATGTGCTGTGCATCAATAAAAATCTGCGGCACCGTGGTGCGGCCACTGCGTTTGATCATCTCTTCCCGTTTAACGGCGTCGCCATCAATAGGCAACTCCTGGAACACCACCCCTTTACTGGTGAGTAAATCTTTTGCACGGTGGCAAAAAGGACAGGTTGCTTTGGTGTAGATTTCAATATTCGCCATGGCTTACCTCAGAATACGCTCAGATTATTTACCGCGAACCAGCGGCAGATTGTCACCGCTCCAGCCGGCAATGCCTTCTTTAAGCAAAGTTACGCGCTCAAAGCCGGCTTTTGTCAGCAGCGCTGCTGATTCCTGTGAGGAAATACCGTTGCCGCAAACCACGATAACCGGCTTAGCTTTGTGTTTTTCCAGCTCACCGAAATTGCCGCTTTTGATTTCATTTGGCAGCACGTTAAGCGAGTTTGCGATATGGCCTTTGCGGTAGTCATCACGCTGGCGCACATCAACTACAACGGCATCTTCCTTATTGATTAAACGCGTGGCTTCTCCACGGGTAATCACTTTGACCTTCGAGGTTAAACCTTTAAAGGTCATGAACAGCACGGCGGCCAGTAAACCAACCCATGCCAGACTAAGTATGGGATGACGACCAACGAATTGCATAATTTCTTGCATGGGGGGTGATAACTCCCGACTAAGTAATATGAAAAAACCAGGCAAGGAGTATACCTTCGCATTGTGGCAATTACAGCCAGTCAGCATGATGTATTGTGGATTCTGCGTGCTGTTACGAAAAAAATGGCCGCTCCGGGATGAAAGCTGCGGTTATCCGGGCCCTTTCTTTGATCTTCTGCGGCTATTTGCCGACAACGCCTGTAGTAAAATTACGCAAATTTTTTGTCTTTGACTTAGAGGTTCTTGCAATGTCGGCTACTAAAAAACCTATGGTTCTGGTGATTCTGGACGGCTACGGCCACCGTGAAGAGCAGCAGGATAACGCCATTCTGAATGCCAAAACCCCGGTTATGGATAACCTGTGGGCGCAGCGTCCGCATACCCTGATCAATGCGTCGGGCCTGGAAGTGGGTCTGCCTGACGGACAGATGGGTAACTCCGAAGTGGGTCACGTAAACCTCGGCGCTGGCCGAATCGTTTATCAGGATCTGACCCGTCTGGATGTTGAAATTAAAGAACGTAATTTCTTCGCCAACCCGGTGTTAACCGCCGCTGTGGATAAAGCCGTTGCGGCGGGTAAGGCTGTACACATTATGGGCCTCGCTTCCGCAGGCGGCGTTCACAGCCATGAAGAACATATCCTGGCGATGATCGAACTGGCCGCAGAGCGCGGCGCACAGGCTATCTACCTGCATGCTTTCCTGGATGGCCGCGATACGCCGCCGCGCAGCGCAGCATCCTCGCTGAAAAAATTTGCCGATAAGTTTGCAGCCGTTGGCAAAGGCCGCGTTGCCTCCATTATTGGCCGCTACTTTGCCATGGACCGCGATAACCGTTGGGACCGCGTAGAGCTGGCATATGACCTGCTGACCCAGGCTAAAGGCGAATATCAGGCGGCTACCGCAGCGGCGGGCCTGGAAGCGGCTTACGCTCGTGATGAAAACGACGAGTTCGTTAAACCAACCGTGATTCGCGCCGAAGGCGAAGCTGAGGCAGTTATGAACGACGGCGACGCGCTGATCTTCATGAACTTCCGCGCCGATCGTGCTCGTCAAATCACCCGCGCCTTCGTCAACGCCGATTTTGACGGCTTTGCGCGCAAGAAAGTGGTTAATTTCGGTGATTTCGTCATGCTGACCGAATATGCGGCCGATATTAAAACCGCCTGTGCTTACCCGCCGGCGTCCCTGACCAATACCTTTGGTGAGTGGATGGCGAAGCATGACAAAACCCAGCTGCGTATTTCCGAGACTGAAAAATACGCTCACGTAACCTTCTTCTATAACGGCGGCGTTGAAGAGCCGTTTGCCGGCGAAGACCGCGTGCTGATCAATTCGCCTAAAGTGGCGACTTACGATCTGCAACCGGAAATGAGCTCTGCAGAATTGACTGAAAAATTACTGTCCGCCATCAACAGCGGCAAGTACGACACCATCATCTGTAACTATCCAAATGGCGACATGGTCGGTCATACCGGCGTTTACGAAGCGGCGATTTCTGCTGTTGAAGCGCTGGATAACTGTATCGCGCAGGTCGTTTCCGCCGTGGAAAATGCAGGCGGCCAGCTGCTGATCACCGCGGACCACGGTAACGCAGAGCAAATGCGCGATCCGGCAACGGGCCAGGCGCACACCGCGCACACCAGCCTGCCTGTACCGCTGATTTATATCGGCGAACGCAGCGTAAAAGCGGTAGAAGGCGGCAAGCTTTCTGATATCGCTCCAACCATGCTGAGCCTGATGGGCATGGAAATCCCGCAAGAGATGACTGGCAAGCCGCTGTTCATCGTGGAATAATCCTTCCCCATGAGGGGAAAGGCGATTTTTTCAATAACATGGGCCGTGAAACCGAAACGGTTTTCAGTCAGGCCCGTTATCTACGCCAGCGTACTTAGCGCTGGCGTATTGCTATGCCCTTTTTCCAGCCATGCAGATGACAGCGCCCAGCTGAAATCCATCCAGCAGGATATCGCCGCCAAAGAGCGTGCGGTACGCCAGCAGCAGCAGCAGCGCTCCGCGCTTCTCGCGCAGTTAAAAGAGCAGGAACAGGCAATAGCTGCGGCAAGCCGTAAATTACGCGATACGCAAACCACTCTTGCCACGCTTAACCGCCAGATTGATACCATGAACGCTTCCCTCATGAAGCTGCAAAAGCAGCAGGCTACCCAGGAAAGAAACCTGGCGGCTCAGCTTGATGCGGCGTTCCGGCAGGGACAGCACACGGGGATCCAGCTGATTCTCAGCGGCGAAGAGAGTCAGCGCGGCCAGCGCCTGCAGGCGTATTTCGGTTATCTGAATGCCGCCCGCCAGCAGACCATTGAAGAATTAAAGCAAACGAAGGCGGAAGTCGACGAGCAAAAAGCCACGCTTGAAGCCAAACAAAGCGAGCAGCAAACGCTGCTTTACGAGCAGCAGGCTCAACAGGCTAAGCTTGAGGCCGCCCGCAACGAACGCAAGAAAACGCTGTCCGGCCTGGAATCCTCTATCCAGCAGGATCAGCAGAAGCTGGGCGAAATGCGCCAGAATGAATCCCGCCTGCAGAATCAAATAGCCCGCGCCGCGGCCGCCGCCAAAGCGCGCGCTGAAAAAGAAGCGCGGGAAGCAGAACAGGTTCGTACCCGCCAGAAGGAAGCCGCCAGCAAAGGCAGTACCTACAAACCCACTCAGGACGAGCGCTCTTTAATGTCCCGAACAGGCGGTCTTGGGTCACCGCAGGGCCAGGCCTTCTGGCCGGTGCGCGGCTCACTGCTGCACCGTTATGGCGAACAGCTGCAGGGTGAGCTACGTTGGGAAGGTATCGTTATCGCAGCGGGAGAAGGCACAGAAGTTAAAGCCATCGCTGATGGACGCGTGATTCTGGCCGACTGGCTGCAGGGCTACGGGCTGGTGGTAGTGGTGGAACACGGTAAAGGCGATATGAGCTTGTATGGCTACAACCAGAGCGCGCTGGTGAGCGTTGGTTCGCAGGTGCGCGCCGGTCAGCCCATCGCGCTGGTGGGCAACAGTGGTGGTCAGGGCCGCCCGTCACTCTATTTCGAAATTCGTCGCCAGGGCCAGGCAGTCAATCCACAACCGTGGTTGGGAAGATAAGTTTTGCTTCAATTTCGTCACGTTGTTTTTTCTCTTGCCTGCGCGTTAACGCTGGCGTTTCCAGGGTATGCCGGCAGGCTGGCGATTGTTATTGATGACTTTGGCTATCGCCCGCAGCAGGAAAATCAGGTCCTCGCGCTGCCATCCGCTCTGTCCGTCGCCGTTCTGCCTAATGCTCCGCACGCCCGTGAAATGGCCATTAAAGCTCATAACGCCGGACACGAGGTTCTGATCCATCTGCCCATGGCTCCGCTTAGCAAACAGCCGCTGGAAAAAGACACGCTTCGCCCGGAAATGAGCAGCAGCGAGATCGAACGCATTATCCGCGATGCCGTCAATAAAGTGCCCTACGCCGTGGGCTTAAATAACCATATGGGCAGCGCCATGACGTCGAGCCTGTTTGGGATGCAAAAAGTGATGCAGGCGCTGGATCAGTACAACCTTTATTTTCTCGACAGCATGACCATCGGCAACAGCCAGTCGATGCGCGCCGCAGCGGGAACGAAAGTCAAAGTCATCAAGCGGAAAGTATTTCTCGACGATACTCAGAACGAAGCCGATATCCGGTCCCAGTTCAACCGTGCCGTTGCGCTCGCTCGCCGTAACGGGTCGGCCATCGCCATCGGACATCCGCATCCAACCACCGTGCGTGTATTACAGCAGATGGTTTATAACCTGCCGCCGGATATTACGCTGGTAACGCCGGGCAGCCTGCTGAATGAGCCACAGGTGGATACCTCGACGCCGAATAACGCGATCCCAGCTAAGCCCGACAAACCGGCAGAAAAGCCGCGTAATCCGTTCAGCGGCGTGAAGCTTTGCAGACCTAAAAAGCCGCTGGAGCCGGTCTATGTTACGACCTACTTCAGGGTGCTGAGTGACAGCATCAGCCAGAGTACGCTAATGAAATATCTACAGCATCAGTGGCAGGGCTGGGGATCGGACGCGCCCCGCTCCTGAAATTTCGCAACGTCACCAAAACACGGCGTATGAACCTGCGTTTCGAACACTTATAATGCCGGCTGATTAACACAACGGGGATCCGGGCTTCAATGACGCAACAAAGGCGTAAAATTCTCCTGCTGGATAACGGTAAAGAGTGGGGCGGCGGCACCAACAGCATGCTGGAGCTGCTCAAGCGCATTGACCGACAACGTTTTGATATCACGTGTTGTTTCTACTACAACTACGCGCGTGGAGAAGGCGAAACCATTGAGCGGGTGCTTAACGGCATCGGGATCCCGGTGATTTTCCTGCCGCAGGCCGGACAACCGCTGTGGGCAAAAATCAGTAAAGAAACGGCCCGCGCATTCGTATTCTTCAGCCGTGCAATGCGCAAGAAAGTCGCGGATATCGTTGATAAACAATGGCGCATCAACCCCAATGCGAAGCGCATACGCGACCTGCTGCAGCGTGGCGGCTACGAAATCCTTTATATGAATAACCAGCCGGGTTCCAATCTGGAAGGTTATCTTGCGGCAGCCGGCTTAAACGTCGCCGTCGTGCAGCATTGCCGTATCGAACCCGTTATGAACGGACACATTACGCAAACGGTCAATCAGGTGGCGCAGGCGGTAATCGCTGTTTCCCATGGCGTTGAGCGCGTTCTGCTGGCCAACGGCGTCGATCAATCGCTCTGTACCACGGTTTCTAATGCGATTGACATTCATCAGCCCCTACCGGATGGGAAAGCGATACGCGAAGCGCTGGAGCTGGATGAAAATACCTTTGTGTTCGGCAGCATCGGCTCGCTTATTCCGCGTAAATCCTGCCACCATACCCTTGAGGCTTTGCATCGCTTTCAGCAGCAGCATCCTGAAGCTAAATGGAAGTTCTTACTGGTCGGCGAAGGGCCGGAGAAAGAGAAGTTGCAGCAACAGGCAGATGGCTACGGCTTTGCCGATCGCGTAATTTTTACCGGCTTTCGCAATAATCCTCTCGATTATCTCGCGGCCTTTGACGCTTTTATCCTGGCTTCAAAAAGCGAAGGTTTGCCGCGCGTTGTGCTTGAAGCTATGTTGCTTGGGACCGTTGTTATCGGCTCAAACGTCACCGGCACGGAGGAGTTGATTGACTCCGGCCGAACCGGCCTGCTTTATCCTTACGGCGACGTCCTGGCACTGGCATCACATCTGCAGGCGGTCTGGCAAGACAGCGCGCTACGTGATGTCCTTATTCAGCAAGCCCACCAGCGCGTAATTAATAATTATGCGATAGAACATTATGTTGCCGGCGTCGAAAGCGTTCTCGGCGCGGTGAAACCAAACCGGAATAATCATGTTTAAATTTCTCAATGCGAAATATCGCCATATTAAGGCGCGACATAATATCCCTTATCAGGAGCCCGCTTCAGGCTCAAAAGCCGTGCCGGTAACCTCTATTGTTATTCCTTGCGCTGGTGCGGATTACATTGAAGAAGGACTGCTTTCAGCGACGTTTGCCGCGCGTTTCGCGCCTGATGTACAAGAAATCGTGATTGTTTCCGATCGTCCGGCCGAAGAGTTTGGCGAACTACCGGCTAAAACCCGCGTTGCCACGCTTAATTTACCGCAGCGCGAAGAAGGTTACCGCTATAAACAAATCTATCTGAGCCGGTTGATCAAACTGAATGCTCCATTGCAGGCGCGCACAGACGGCATTTTGATGATCGATTCAGACCTCAACCTGCTGCAGATGCCAAAATTTAAAATCGAAGAGCAGCATATCTACTCCAGCTTCCGCCAGGGGAAAATGATTGCCAAGCTGAACGGCGCGCCTGCCGAAAAAATCCCGGCCTATTATAAAGATACGGTTCGTCCATATATTGTTGATCACGTAAACGGCGCATTTTTAGCGGCAACGCGCAAAACCTGGCGCCGAATTTGTCCTTTATGGCTGACGCTATTCCAGGATACCTGGGAGCTGATGGATGATAGCCAGCCGCCTACGGATCAGCTGCCGCTGGCCGCACTGCTGGACATGTTGGATATCCGCACGGTGAATTTGGGTGACTGGATGAACTGGCCGGTATCGAAGAAAATCGGCGGCACACCCTCGGTTATCCCTAAACCGGTCGTTGGCGCCCACGGCGGTTTCCCGCTGTCCGAATGGCAGAAATATCTTGCCTCGCCCGAGAGCGAGCTGCTGTTTAAAGGTCAGGATTACACGCGCAAAGTCCGTTATCTGACGGATGCGGAAAAACAAACCGCCAGCAAGTAAGATCCGATAAGTGAAGAGCAAAAAGGCCGGTTTCCCGGCCTTTTCTTCATTCAGACTTTGTTAATCCCAGCTGAGAATAACTTTCCCGGACTGTCCGGAACGCATTGCATCAAAGCCTTGCTGGAAATCATCGATGCCAAAGCGGTGGGTAATGATTGGCGAAAGATCCAGACCAGACTGGATCAGCGCCGCCATCTTGTACCAGGTTTCGAACATTTCTCGTCCGTAAATCCCTTTAATGAACAAACCCTTGAAGATAACTTTAGTCCAATCGATAGACATATCTGAAGGAGGAATACCCAACATGGCGATTCGGCCGCCGTGGTTCATAGTATCGAGCATAGTACGAAAAGCCGGCGGCGCGCCGGACATTTCCAGGCCCACATCGAACCCTTCGGTCATGCCCAGCTCTTTCATCACGTCGTTGAGGTTTTCTTTACTGACGTTCACCGCGCGGGTCACGCCCATTTCGCGCGCCAGCTCAAGACGATATTCGTTCACATCGGTTATCACGACGTTACGCGCGCCAACGTGTTTAGCGACCGCCGCGGCCATAATGCCAATCGGGCCGGCGCCGGACACCAGCACGTCTTCTCCGACCAGGTCAAAAGACAGCGCGGTGTGAACCGCATTGCCAAACGGGTCGAAGATAGAGGCCAGATCGTCAGAAATATTGTCCGGGACCTTAAAGGCGTTAAAGGCTGGCAGCACCAGATATTCCGCAAAACAGCCCGGACGGTTAACGCCGACGCCGGTAGTATTGCGGCAAAGGTGAGTGCGGCCCGCGCGGCAGTTACGGCAGTGGCCGCAGGTGATATGCCCTTCGCCAGAAACGCGATCGCCAATTTTAAAGCCTTTTACTTCCTGGCCGATGCCAACCACTTCACCCACATACTCATGGCCAACGACCATCGGCACCGGGATGGTCTTCTGTGACCATTCATCCCAGTTATAAATATGCACGTCGGTCCCGCAGATAGCGGTTTTACGGATTTTGATCAGCAGATCGTTATGGCCCATTTCCGGTTTGGGCGCATCCGTCATCCAGATGCCCTCTTCTGCTTTCAGTTTTGCTAATGCTTTCATGACCGCTCCCTCAGGCGATAACGCCCAACTGTTTACCGATACGCGTAAATGCGGCAACCGCACGTTCAATTTGCTCTGTAGTGTGCGCCGCAGACATTTGTGTACGAATACGCGCCTGACCTTTTGGGACTACCGGATAGAAGAACCCGGTGACGTAAATGCCTTCTTTTTGCAGTTCGCGGGCAAAGTTTTGCGCCACGACCGCTTCGCCGAGCATAACGGGAATAATGGCGTGATCGGCGCCCGCCAGGGTGTATCCCGCCGCCGTCATTTTTTCGCGGAACAGGCGTGCGTTAGCCCACAGACGTTCGCGAAGTTCGGCGCCTGTTTCCAGCATTTCCAGAACCTGGATCGAGGCTGAAACAATTGCCGGCGCCAGGGAATTGGAGAAGAGATAAGGACGAGAACGCTGACGCAGCCATTCGATGACCTCTTTACGACCGGCGGTATAGCCGCCGGAAGCTCCGCCAAGCGCTTTACCCAGAGTACCGGTGATAATGTCCACACGATCCATTACTTCACAGTATTCATGGGTGCCGCGTCCGTTTTCACCTACGAAGCCAACAGCATGGGAATCATCGACCATGACCAGCGCATCATACTTGTCCGCCAGATCGCACACGCCTTTCAGGTTGGCAATGACGCCATCCATCGAGAAGACGCCGTCGGTTGCAATCATCACGTGGCGAGCGCCTGCCGCACGTGCTTCCTGCAGGCGCGCCTCCAGCTCCTGCATATCGTTGTTGGCATAGCGATAACGCTGTGCTTTACATAAACGCACGCCGTCAATGATGGAGGCATGATTTAACGCATCGGAAATAATGGCATCTTCCGGCCCAAGCAGGGTTTCAAACAGCCCGCCGTTGGCGTCAAAGCAGGAGGAGTAAAGAATGGCGTCATCCATTCCCAGGAATCCCGCCAGCTTGCCTTCCAGTTCTTTATGGCTGTCTTGCGTGCCGCAGATGAAGCGAACTGAAGCCATCCCGAAACCGTGCTTATCCATCCCTTGCTTCGCCGCTTCGATAAGCTGCGGGTGGTTTGCAAGCCCCAGATAGTTATTGGCGCAGAAGTTAATAACGTGGCTGCCGTCAGCAACGGTGATATCAGCCTGTTGCGCTGAGGTGATAATACGTTCTTCTTTAAAAAGGCCTTCCAGGCGTGCGGTATCAAGCTGGGACGTTAACTGTTGGTAAAAATCTTCGCGCATCGCGATTCTCCAGGCAGGGCAAATTTCGGCACATCTTACCCAAACCTATACCAGGAGACGAGATTACGCTTCAGAGAAATTGAATTTTGCAGGATAAATCACGAGGGTCGGAAACTTCGTCTGATTAGGCGGGTCTTTGATTGTAATGGTATGATAAGAGCCATTAGCGCGTGAGGTATCGTACCTTGCGACCCCCTATATTGTTAAGGTCACGCTTATGATTATTGTCACCGGTGGTGCCGGTTTTATCGGCAGCAACATTGTTAAGTCGCTGAATGATATTGGTTATAAAGATATTCTGGTGGTGGACAACCTGAAGGATGGCACCAAGTTTGTAAACCTGGTCGATCTGAATATCGCCGATTATATGGATAAGGAAGATTTCTTAATCCAGCTGATGGCGGGTGAAGAGTTCGGCGAAATCGAAGCGATTTTCCATGAAGGCGCCTGTTCATCCACCACCGAGTGGGATGGCAAGTACATGATGGATAATAACTATCAGTACTCTAAAGAGGTGTTGCATTACTGCCTGGAGCGTGAAATTCCGTTCCTCTATGCCTCTTCCGCAGCGACCTACGGCGGCCGTAACAGCGATTTTATCGAATCCCGCGAATACGAGCAGCCGCTCAATGTTTACGGCTACTCTAAGTTCCTGTTCGACGAATATGTCCGCCAGATCCTGCCGGAAACCAGCTCGCAGATTACCGGCTTCCGTTATTTCAACGTTTATGGGCCTCGCGAAGGTCATAAAGGCAGTATGGCAAGCGTAGCTTTCCATCTGAACACCCAACTAAACAATGGCGAAAATCCGAAGCTGTTTGAAGGCAGCGACGGCTTTAAGCGCGATTTCATCTACGTGGGCGACGTTGCGGCGGTTAATCTGTGGTTCTGGCAGAACGGCGTATCCGGCATTTATAACTGCGGTACCGGCCGCGCCGAGTCCTTCCAGGCTATCGCCGATGCGGCCCTGGCTTTCCATAAAAAAGGCAGCATTGAGTACATTCCTTTCCCGGAAAAACTTAAAGGCCGCTATCAGGCATTTACCCAGGCCGACCTGACTAATCTGCGTGCCGCGGGCTATGACAAGCCATTCAAAACCGTTGCCGAAGGCGTAACAGAATATATGGCCTGGCTTAACCGTGACGCATAAGCAGGTAGCCTGAAGTATGAAAATTCTGGTGATTGGCCCGTCATGGGTGGGCGACATGATGATGTCGCAAAGTCTCTATCGCACGCTCAAGGCACGCTATCCCCAGGCGATAATCGATGTGATGGCACCGGCATGGTGCCGTCCATTGCTGTCGCGTATGCCGGAAGTCAACGAGGCGCTGGCGATGCCGCTCGGCCACGGCGCGCTGGAAATCGGCGAACGCCGTCGTCTGGGCCATGCCCTGAGAGAAAAGCGCTATGATCGGGCGTATGTGTTGCCCAACTCTTTCAAATCCGCACTCGTCCCCTTCTTCGCTAAAGTACCGCAGCGTACGGGCTGGCGTGGCGAGATGCGCTACGGCGTGCTTAACGACGCGCGGGTGCTGGATAAACAAGCCTGGCCGCTGATGGTGGAGCGCTACGTTGCCCTGGCTTATGACAAAGGTGTAATGCAGTCGGCGAAGGATCTTCCCCAGCCGTTACTGTGGCCTGAGTTACAGGTCAACGAAAGCGAAAAAACCCAGACGTGCGCGGCTTTTAACCTCGATGCCTCACGTCCGATTATCGGCTTTTGTCCGGGAGCCGAATTTGGTCCGGCTAAACGTTGGCCGCACTATCACTATGCAACGCTTGCCGGTAAGCTCATTGATGCAGGTTATCAGGTCGTGCTGTTTGGCTCTGCGAAAGACAAAGAAACAGGGAATGATATCCTCGCCGCTTTAACAACCAGCCAGCAGGGGCACTGCCGCAATCTGGCGGGTGATACCGCGCTGGAGCAGGCCGTCATTTTACTGGCCGCCTGTAAGGGCGTCGTCACCAACGATTCCGGCCTGATGCATGTCGCTGCGGCACTTAATCGTCCTCTGGTTGCGTTATATGGGCCGAGCAGTCCGGACTTTACGCCGCCGCTGTCCCATCAGGCACGAGTGATTCGCCTTATAAGCGGCTATCATAAAGTGCGTAAAGGCGATGCCGCCGAAGGCTATCACCAAAGTTTGATTGATATCACGCCCGAGCGCGTAATGGACGAGTTAACCGCTCTGCTGTCAGCCGGGAAGGAAGTTTAATGCGGGTACTGATCGTTAAAACATCATCCATGGGCGATGTCCTGCACACGCTCCCCGCGCTAACCGATGCCACAAAGGCGATTCCAGGCATACGCTTTGACTGGGCGGTCGAGGAAGGTTTTGCACAGATCCCCACATGGCACCCTGCGGTAGATAAAGTCTTTCCTGTCGCCATTCGCCGCTGGCGGAAAAATTGGTTTTCAGCGCCTGTTAAAGCAGAGCGAAAAGCGTTTTACCAGTCGTTGCGTGCTGCACAATACGATGCCGTTATTGATGCGCAAGGGCTGATCAAAAGCGCCGCGTTGGTCACCCGTAAAGCCCGGGGCGTGAAGCATGGCATGGACTGGCACAGTGCCCGCGAGCCGCTGGCAAGCCTCTTCTATAACAAAAAGCACGCTATTGCAAAACAGCAGCATGCGGTTGAACGTACAAGAGAATTATTTGCCAAAAGCATTGGATATGAAAAACCTGCGCAGCAGGGCGATTATGCAATAGCACCGCATTTCCTTGCCGGTGCGCCTGCTGATGCGAATAAGTACGTTGTTTTTCTTCATGCCACTACGCGTGATGAAAAGCACTGGCCAGAATCAAACTGGCGGGATCTTATTCAATTAATGCACAAAACGGGCTTACGTATTAAACTCCCGTGGGGTGCAGAGCATGAACGTGAAAGGGCAACCCGCCTGGCTGAAGGATTCGATTATGTTGAGGTGTTGCCTCGTTTATCCCTTGAACAGGTGGCAAAGCAACTTGCGGGGGCGTTAGCTGTCGTCTCGGTAGATACCGGATTGAGCCATCTCACCGCTGCGCTCAATCGGCCAAATATTACGCTGTATGGACCGACCGATCCGGGGTTGATTGGCGGTTACGGGCAGAATCAGCATGAAATCACCGGCGCAGGAAAAAGTATGGCTAACATCACGGCAGCTGAAGCATTTAGCGTACTCCAGACTTCGACTCAATTAGCTACAGAATAACGATTAATGAGCTATCTATTACTTTTCATCCTTTTGCTGCCTTTCAAGCTGATCGGTAAGCTATTTTATAAAAAGTCAGGCCGTAATCTGGTGATTCAGACGGCTAAAATCGGCGATTTCATAAACGTTACGCCTCTGCTCGCTCATCTGAAACACAGCGACGTCCTGATCGGTAAGGCGGTTTTACCGCTGGCTAAAAACGACGAAACTATCGACACCATTTTTCTGGTAGAAGAACATAAAAAAAGCCTGTGGGGTAAATTTCGCCTCGTCTTCAGGCTGATGAACCGCTATGAAAATGTTTACCTGTTGCAGCCTAACAGCCTGAATCTGTTCTTTGCCGCTGTCTGTAATGCCACCAATAAACAGTTTTTAAGCACTTATACACGTCGTTGGTACCATGCTCTGTTTTACTTGACCGCCAATGGCGTCGTGGAACATACCAAAGACCAGCTGACCGTTGATGATTATCTTAAGCTTGCGGATCGTAATCTCACCTGGCGCGACTATCCGAAACACGCTACTTATCCTTTAAGAAGGCCAACAACTTATCCCGTCTCGCTTGATAAACAAAATGTAATAAAAATAGGGCTAAGCATTTCAGCGGGGAATAAATCAAAAACTATTCCACCGGTTATCTGGAAAAAAATATTTGAATCACTCGCTGATTTAAAATGTGTTTATTATATCTTTGGTCCCAAAAACGAGCAGGTATGGCTCGACGATTTGAATCGCGAAATAGAAACGCGTGAGGACATTATTAGCTTGATTGGACAGCTTCCTTTAGAAGATGTTCCTTTTGCTATTAGTAAAATGGATTTTTATATAGCCTCCGATTCCGGAAATGTTTATATAGCTGATGCCGTAGGCGTGCCTATTGTCCTCATCTATGGGCCATGTTGTATGACCGAACAAAGGCCATTAGGCAATGTTTTGCTTCTTGGTAAAAAAGAAAATGAGAAATCATTTATATTCGAAGCTCCTTATTATTTTGATACTACTCGAGAAGAGTTGTTTGGTTTGAGTGAAGCGGATCTGAACGCAATTCATCTTTTCATTACTAAACATTTATCTGAAAAGATCATTAAAGAATGATAGTTTCGATTAGCTTTTGTATTAATGAGTAGGGATATGGCCAACAAACCACTTCTGAGTATAATTATCGCAGCGCATAACTGCGAAAAGACCATCGATGCTACGTTTCAGAGCCTGCTTAAAGCTCTCGGCTCGGCTATAGAACAAGCTGAAGTTATTATTATTAATGACGCCTCCGAGGATGATACTGGCGAGAAAATCTCTCATTTTGCTAAAAGCTACCCACAGATTTCTGTCTTCAGCGTTGACTATAAAAACATAGGCAAGGTACGTCAGCATGGTATTTCTCTCTCCCGCGGTGAATACATAACCATGCTGGATAGCGATGACTTAATGAAAGCAGGCAGTCTCCCTGACATTATAGATTTTCTGCATAATAAACATCCCGATTTATTGTTAACCCGTCTGCATGAGATTCGCGACCTTAATAAAATCGATCATTACTGGTCCGGCTTAAGTCCTGAAAAGATTTCCAGAAACGATACTATTACTCGATTTTTAATTCATAAAGAACTTCAGGCTCACTTAATTGGCCAATTTATTAAGAGAGAGATTTACCTTAAGCATAGCATTCCAGCAATGACCTGTTATGAAGACTTTTATATTTTCCCCAGCATCCTAATGGATTCCAGTAATATATATTTCCAGCGCGATAGCCATTATTATTATATAAAACGCGCGGGAAGCTTATCCTCAACTCCGGATGAAGATAAAATATCCAATTTGATTGCTTGTACACAAAGAATGGAAGAGGTTTTACCTAAGAAATTCCATTATTTAATTTTATGTCACTGGCTGGATATTTTTATTAAATATGGCAACCTTTTAAAAAATGACAGCCAAAAGGAAACCGTGAAAAAACATGTCCTGATGACGCATTCGCCAGGATTTTTTCTAAATATAACCGTGCGTTTTAGCTATAAGAGAAAAGCATTGAGTACATTATGGAAAAATTAAGATCACGACTTTATATAGCTGTTTTCTTCTTTGCTCTGCTGTCCATCGCCTTTGCTTTATTAAGCAATGGAAGGCAAAAAGATTTTTACTATATCGCTGTTTATCTCGCGATAGTAGGTATAATCTTCGAGCGGAAAAAACTGACTCTTAAAAAATTTAATATCGCTTATCCCATATTAATTATTGGGCTGGTGAAAATTAGCTGGTTTTTTATATTCCAGCATGAGCCACAAGGTTACAATCTTTATAGCGACCAGTTCAATGGTGGTAAAAAATTACTCTTAGGTGGTTTTTTAATTTTCTATCTCTCACAGTTCACCGATTATTTAAAAAGCATTGACTTTAAAAAATTGACATTGTTAATTTTAGGAGCTGGGTTTATATTTGCTTCCGGCTATGCTATTTGGCAATCCTTACAAGGGGCCGGACGTGCAGAGATGGCTATTAATAGAGCCACTATTTCCGCATATATTTACTCAACACTAAGTATTATTGTTGTTTATTTCTTATATGAGAAAAAGAATGCTCTTTACTACTGTCTCGCCGCATTGATAATCGTTATATCTTTTATCATTACGATTCTTACCGGGACAAGAGCCGCGATAATTTGTCATTTACTCATTATTGCATGTATGACTTTTTATCATTTCAAAAAAATACATTTTAAATCTATTGTGATAGTTCTTGTGGTCTCGACAATTGCTATCGCATTCTTATATAATCATTATATACATCCAAGGATTATCCAAACCTATAATGAAGTGACTCTTTATCAAGAGGGGCGCGATAATTCGTCTTTGGGTGCGCGTTTTTCAATGTGGAAAGTAGGATTAAATAACTTCTCCCACGCCCCGTTTGGGCAATCATTTAAATCAAGATTCGATTACAGTGCGCACTATGTACATGAAAAACCACAATACCGTACTGCGATGCAGTTTATTTCTGTCCATTTACATGACGAACTGATTGAAACTCTTTCGTTGCAGGGTATTTTTGGCGGAATGGCGTTACTTTGGTTTTATATTAGCATCATATGGGTTTCGCTCAAGAATCGTAATACTCCTTTATTATTTACGCTCAATTGCATGATCGTTTATGGACTTAGCGATGTTTTACTCTTAAGTTCTGAAGCCATTTTATTCTATATGGCATTAATAGGAATCTGTAGCGTTATGCTTACCAGGCAAAACGAAAAAGTTTAAATACAAACCGGGCGCTTAGCCCGGTTTTTTTACCTTTTGTTCATAGTACTCTGCTAAAGTCATCCCCCGCGTTCGCTCGGCAAGCCATGCAAACAGCGTTTCCAGATCCTTATACAGTCTTTCTATATCAGCTTCATTTTTAAAAGTTGGACTACCGCCGGGCATAAATTCTGACGAATGAAGCATAAACTCCACGTAGTCATTTCCTTCAGCCAGCGTTTTCTGCGCGACGTTAATCATCTGCGAAGCGTTACCACCCGCCGGTCGCAGCCAGTTAACTGACGGACTACGATATTTTCCCCTTAGCCGATCGTAGCCTTGCTTAAAACCGTTCATCAGGGCGCTGTGTTTATATTGGATGCTCATTGGCACCTCTAACAATGGCGAATTGCCCGGCTGATTAATGGCGTCCAGATCCATAAAATAGGAGCCTGTAGGGAAATGCTGATAATCCGTTCCACCCTTGCCCGTTGGCGCACCTTTGGCATTTCGCCAGTTCACTCGGGGCGTAACTGAACAGTCGACCTTATAACCCAGCTCCGTCAGTAAACGTGCATAGCGGCTATCAAAAGCCCAGCGTCCGGCCCGATGGCTGACCATTTTAGTTGCGAAAGTTTCTTCAAGAAGCGTGGTCATATAAACCACTTTTTCACGAAGAATTTCATCCGGATATTCAATAAGGTAAGGCTGCCAGCGCCAGTCATCGCCGGTTAAATCAAATTCGGGCGGGCTGTTCCAGGCATGCAGGTGCATACCAACCTCACCCTGTCCGCGCGCAATAACGTCTTTGGCAAAAGCGATATAATCCGCATCAACGGCCATTTCGTAGTTGGTTAACCAGACGGGTTTAAAAGCATATTTTTCACAAAGCGATTGAAAACGTGGCAGAAACCGTGCGTTCTCTGTTTTGATCTGCCGGTGGTTTTGCCACAGATTATCGCCTTCGGTATCAATGGTGATGATAAATGCAGGGGTAGTCATGGCCATCTCTGAGCTAACGATATTTACGCCATGTTACGCAGCCTGGAAGATAAGGGCAAACCGCTTTCCAGGAATGCACCGACTACTGAGCAGAGTTGTAGCAACCATACTCAAGGTCTATTAGAATCACGCTTTGGTTAATCACCTAAAGATGATAATGAATAACGCTGCGCATACATTCGCTGACGGGCCGCAAACTCGTATATTACTCATAAAACTGCGCCATCACGGTGATATGTTGCTGACAACGCCGGTGATTAATGCGCTGCATCAGGCATGGCCGCAGGCCCAGATTGATGTACTGCTTTATGAAGAAACGCGCGATATGCTGGCGGCTCATCCTTTTATTCATCGCGTTTACGGCATCGATCGAAAATGGCGCAAACTGGGCACCCGCCGGCATTTATGCAAAGAGTGGCAGCTCCTGAAAACGCTGCGTCAGCGGCAATATAGCCTGGTGGTGAATCTCGCCGATCAGTGGCGTAGCGCCATTGTCACCCGCTTTACCAGCGCACCGGTTCGCATTGGCTTTGATTTTAACAAGCGTCGCGGCTGGTTCTGGAGCCATTGCCATAGCGAACTCGCGTCCGTTGCCGACCATCGAACGATGCATACCGTCGAGCAAAACCTTTCCATACTGGCTCCCTTACATATCCCGCCGGTTCATCATGTCACCATGAGCTATCAGCCGGATGACTGGCTTAGGGTGCAGACCAAGCTGGCTGCTAAAGGTATTGAAGGTCCATTTATCGTAGTGCAGCCCACATCCCGCTGGTTTTTTAAATGCTGGGATGAAAGGAAAATGGCAGAAACAATCTCCGCGCTCCAAAACGATGGGCACACGATTGTGCTTACCTCCGGGCCGGATAAGAACGAAAAAAAGATGATTGAAACCATACTTGCGCTATGTCCGCCAGAACGTATTTGCTCTCTGGCCGGTGAGTTAAGTCTGCGTCAGCTGGCAGCGCTTATCGATCATGCCAGCCTTTTTATCGGCGTCGACTCCGTTCCAATGCATATGGCTGCCGCGTTACAAACGCCCTGCGTCGCCCTTTTTGGCCCATCGAAATTAACCTTCTGGAGTCCATGGCAGGTAAAAGGTGAAGTTATCTGGGCCGGTGATTATGGCCCGCTTCCTGACCCGGATCGGATTGATACAAAAACCAGCGAACGCTATCTGGACGCGATTCCAGTGGATGTCGTGGTTGCGAGCGCAAGGAAACAACTGTGATGAAACGCTGCCGTCTGGCCATCGTACGCCAAAAATACCGTCCGGATGGCGGTGCCGAACGCTTTGTCTCACGCGCTCTGGAAGCTCTGAGCGCGCACGATTTAGAATTGAACGTTATCACCCGCCAGTGGCAGGGCGAGCGCCAGGAAAACTGGCATATTCATATTTGCGATCCGATGAAATGGGGCCGCATTAGCCGTGAGAAAGGTTTTGCGGACGCAGCGCGCACGCTTTGGCAGCGTGAGAATTTTGATCTCGTACAGAGCCACGAACGTATAGCCGGCTGTGATATCTATCGCGCCGGCGATGGCGTGCACCGCCGCTGGCTGCTCCAGCGCGCCCGAATCCTGCCGGCATGGCGCCAGCAGCTGCTGCTTCGCGATCGCTATCATCGCTATGTGATGCGGGCCGAACAGGACATGTACCAGGCGCCGGAACTGAAAGCCGTCATCTGTAATGCCGAAATGGTAAAGCGTGAGATTATCGAAGATTTTGCTATACCTGCTAATAAGATACATGTCATCTATAATGCTATTAATTCCTCCCGCTTCGTTCCTGCGACGCCTGAACAACGGAAAAAGTGGCGTGAAGAAATCAATCTTCCACAGCAGGCTGTCGCGCTGATATTTGTGGGTTCGGGGTTTGAGCGCAAAGGACTTGCCAGCGCTATCCGGGCCGTAGCTAATACCGATCGCTATCTGATTGTGGTAGGGCAGGACAAAGCAGAAAAGCATTACCGGGCGCTGGCACAAACTCTGGGGTGCCAGAATCGGGTAGTATTTATGGGAATGCAGAAAAACACGCTGCCTTTTTATCAGGCCGCTGATGGATTATTGCTGCCAACGCTTTACGATCCTTTTCCGAATGTGATCTTAGAAGCCATGGCATGTGGTTTACCGGTCATTACCACGCCCACCTGCGGCGGAGCTGAATTCATAACGACCGGACAAAACGGATATGTTTGCGATGCCCTGAACATTCAGCAGCTGTCGGATGCGGTTATGGCTATTCCGGCACGCCATCTGAATGAAACCATGGGCATACATGCGCGTGAACGGGTCAGGGAAGCGACGCCGGAAAAACTTTCACAGCAACTTATTTCGCTGTATCAAAACATACTGGATTAGACGATGCGCATCCTAATGATTATTGATGGATTACCCGGCGGCGGTGCTGAAAAAACCGTGCTTACCCTTTCCAGGGGGCTGGTCGGTATGGGCCATCAGGTTTCGGTCTTCTCTTTGCGTCGCGTCTGTGATTATGAGATCCCGGACGGAGTCGATTACCAAATCATTCTGGATACCTGTAAAAAACCGTGGCGCAAGCTCACCGAGTTAACGCGTCGCGCCGCTTTGCTGGATAGAGCCGTAGAACAGGCGCAAAAAGAGGGGCAGTTCGATCTTATTTTCTCTCATTTGCACAAAACGGACCGCATCGTTGCGCAAACCAAAAACATTCCCCGTGACAAGCTGTGGTATTGCGTACACGGCATGTTCTCTTTTTCTTATCTTTTGCATCGCCACGGCTTCTCCCGCTGGTTAAAACGCCAGAAAATAAAACGCGTTTACGAGAACAGCAACGTAGTTGCCGTATCGAAGGCGGTACTGCGCGACATTACCGAGCGGTTCGACATACATCTTGCAAAAAGCACGGTTATCCATAACCCCTTTGATATCGACGGCATTCGCCAGCGTGCGAAAGAACCATGTGAAATGGCGGGCGAGGATTATCTCATCCACGTTGGCCGTTTCCATGAGCATAAACGCCATGACCGCCTGATCAAAGCCTATGCGTTAAGCGGCATTCAGGCGCCGCTGGTGCTGATGGGTAACGGCAGCGATGAGCGCATTGCGCAGATAAAAATGATGGCTACCGCCGCAGGCGTTGCCGATCGCGTGATAATCAAGCCCTTCGCGCCTAATCCCTATCCATGGATAGCCAATGCCCGCCTGCTTCTTTTGAGCTCAGACTGTGAAGGCTTTGGCAACGTATTGGTTGAAGCGCTTATCTGTCAGACCCCGGCTGTCAGCACTCACTGCCCGGGCGGACCGGAGGAAATTCTCATCGGCCCGCTGGCTCGCGGCCTCTCCGGCATGAGTGACAACCAGCTGGCGGACACGATGGTGGATATTTACAACAATCCCCCGGCTATCGAAGCCAGCCTTATTGAAACCTACGGCATCGGCGCCATTTGCCAGCAGTACTTGTCCCTGGCGACAGAAAAAAAATAACGGTATTTTCAGGTAACTTTTATGCCCCAGACCCAGACTCCTTTACTTAGCGTTGTCGTGGCTGTTTATAACGGCGAACCTTTCCTGGCGAAATTTTTCGCCTGTCTTGAAGCCCAGGCCATTGAAGGAATGGAAGTCATCATGGTGAACGATGGTTCAACCGATGGCTCCATGGCCATTATCGACGCCTGGCGCGACAGGTTTCCGGGCATGCTGGTCATTGAGCAGGAAAACCAGGGCGTATCCATTGCCCGTAATACCGGGCTTGCCGTAGCAACGGGTCAGTATCTTTCTTTTCCGGACATCGATGATGATTTCAAACCGGGTATGTACCGTCGTCTGCTCGATCTGGCGCTGGCGGGCAATCTGGACGTAGTGACCTGTAACGGCAACTATGTCTACGAAAACAATAAGAAACCCTCGCGCCCCATCTTTCCTGAGGACAGACTGCAGTCGACCGGCGTGATGAGCGGTCCCGCCTGGCTGAAAAAGGCGCTGGATTCGCGTAAGTTTCTGCACGTTACCTGGCTAAATCTTTATCGCCATGATTTTATCCGCGAGCACGGTTTTAAATTCGAGCCCGGCTTACGTCATCAGGATATTCCGTGGACTACTGAAGTATTACTGGCAGCGCAGCGCGTGCAGTACACGAGCGAAAGGTTCTACGATTACTACATTCATTCCGCGTCGGTTTCCCATAAACCGGATACCGATGACACGCTGATTCGCTCGGCGCGCCATTACATCAAAATCCTTGAGATGCTCGAGGCCATTAATCAGCGTTATCCGGAACAGGTAAAAAACATCCCCGCCTGCAACTGGCAGATCGCTAAAGAAGGGCTGGGTATTCTGCATACTTTCAATAATATGAAAGACCCGCAGAAAAAAAGGATGATTATTCAGGAATTTTTTGACCGTGGGATCTGGCGTCTCATCTGGAAGAATGCCCGGGGGTTCCGTCTGCGCTGGCGCCTGGGCCGCCGCTACCTGAAGCTGAAAAAAGCAGCGCGTATAGCGGGATAAGTTTGCTTTTAGCGGACCGTAACCGGCGGTCCGTAAATGAGGCTATTTCGTCATCAAGTTGTCTGAACAATCGGTAAAGCCGTCAAATATCACCAAAACAATAGCTTTACGCCCTGTGAATGCTTAGAATTTGCCCGCCGATAATGAAAATACGGAAAATTCGCTTGGAATCGTTGTATACCGCCCTGCTCTACCTCATTCAGCCCTTTGTGTGGCTGCGACTTTTGCTCCGTAGTCGTAAAGCTCCTGCGTACCGTAAACGCTGGGCAGAACGCTATGGCTTTTGTCGAGGGAAAGTCGCGCCGGACGGTATCATGCTGCACTCTGTCTCCGTAGGAGAAACCCTCGCAGCGATTCCGCTGGTTCGTGCACTCCGCCACCGTTATCCGACTATACCTATTACCGTCACCACCATGACGCCAACCGGTTCCGAACGAGTGCAATCGGCCTTCGGTAAAAACGTCCATCATGTTTATTTGCCTTACGATTTGCCCTGCGCGATGAAACGTTTTCTGGATACCGTGCGGCCAAAACTGGTCATCGTTATGGAAACAGAGCTGTGGCCGAACATGATTACCGAGCTGCATAACCGCAAAATTCCGCTGGTCATCGCCAACGCTCGTTTATCCGAACGCTCCGCGAAAGGCTACAAAAAGCTGGGTAATTTCACGCGCCGCCTGATGAGCAGAATCACGCTTATCGCCGCACAAAATGAAGAAGATGCCGGTCGCTTCCTTGAGCTGGGTCTGAAACGCTCTCAGCTGACGGTTACCGGCAGCCTGAAGTTCGATATCTCTGTCACGCCAGAGCTTGCTGCCCGCGCGATTACGCTGCGTCGCCAGTGGGCTCCGCGCCGTAAAGTCTGGATCGCCACCAGCACCCATGATGGCGAAGAAAGCATTATTCTGGATGCGCACCGCCAGCTGCTGGCAAAATTCCCCGATCTGCTACTGATTCTGGTGCCGCGCCATCCGGAACGTTTTAAAGATGCCAAAGAGCTGGTGCAAAAAGGCGGATTCAGCTACACCTTACGCAGCAGCGGTGAAATCCCATCGGGCAGCACCCAGGTGGTGATTGGCGACTCGATGGGCGAACTGATGCTGTTATACGGTATTGCCGACCTGGCGTTTGTAGGCGGAAGCCTGGTAGAGCGAGGCGGCCACAACCCGCTGGAGCCGGCGGCTCACGCCATACCGGTACTGATGGGCCCGCACATTTTCAACTTCAAAGATATCTGCGCAAAACTACAGCAGGCCGACGGAATGATCACCGTCACCGACGCGGCGTCGCTGGTGAACGAAATCACCACGCTGCTGACCGATGAAGACTATCGTATGTATTACGGTCGTCACGCTGTAGAAGTGCTGCATCAAAATCAGGGCGCTTTGCAACGTTTGCTGCAGCTACTGCAGCCCCACCTGCCGCAGCGGAGCCATTAATTGATGTCCAGCCGTCTGTCGGTAGTAATGATCGCCAAAAACGCGGCGGATATTCTGCCGGACTGTCTGTTATCGGTGGCCTGGGCGGACGAGGTGGTCCTGCTGGATTCGGGCAGCGCTGATGCCACCATTGCTATTGCCCGCCAGGCCGGCGTAAAAGTGTTCGTCGACGAAAACTGGCAGGGTTTTGGCATACAGCGCCAGCGCGCTCAGGACTACGCCAGCGGCGACTATATTTTGATGATCGACACCGACGAGCGGGTAACTCCCGAACTTGCCGCCGCGCTAAAAGCTGTCCTTGCCAACCCACAGCCTGACGCCGTTTATAGCATTGCTCGCCGTAACCTTTTTCTGGGGCGTTTTATGCGCCACAGCGGCTGGTATCCGGACCGGGTAATCCGTCTTTATGCCCGCGAACGTTACCGTTACAACGACAACCAGGTTCATGAATCATTAGAAGCTCCCGGCGCGAAAATCATCGCGCTTGAAGGAGATTTGCTGCATCTAACCTGCCGCGATTTCGCAAGCTTCCAGCGTAAGCAGCTGAGCTACGCAACGGCATGGGCCCATGAGCGTCATCAGCGCGGTAAAAAAGTCTCGCTGGCCGGAATTTTCGGCCACACTTTGGGAGCCTTCTGCAAAACGCTGCTTTTACGTGCCGGTTTTCTTGACGGTAAACAGGGCTGGCTATTAGCGGTGGTTAACGCGCAGTATACGTTTAATAAGTACACTGAACTCTGGGCCTTAAACCAGGGTTATACGGAAAAAGAGCAGCTATGAGCACCCGAGCGATTTACCCCGGTACTTTTGATCCCATCACGAACGGTCACCTGGATATCGTGAAGCGCGCAGCCATGATGTTTGACTCCATCATTCTCGCTATCGCCAACAGCCCGCACAAAAAAACGATGTTCTCCCTCGATGAGCGTGTAGCGCTGGCCAGGCAGGTAACGGCGCATCTGCCGAACGTTGAGGTGGTGGGATTTGGCGATCTGATGGCGAATTTTGCGAAGGCGCAGCAGGCCAATGTTCTGGTTCGGGGTTTACGCACGGCGGCGGATTTCGAATACGAAATGCAGCTCGCTCATATGAACCGTCACCTGATGCCGGAGCTGGAGAGCGTTTTCCTGATGCCTTCTAAAGAGTGGTCCTTTGTTTCTTCTTCGCTGGTAAAAGAAGTGGCGCGCCATCACGGCGATGTCGCGCATTTTCTGCCCGAGCCCGTCTGTCAGGCTCTGCTTGAGAAACTAAAGCAGCTTTAATGCTGGCAGTTTCGGCAATAGAACGTGCTGCGCTGGGCGTGCTTACCGGCAATAACAGGCGCGCCGCAAACTCTGCACGGCTTCCCTTCTCGTCCGTAAACCTGCAGCTCCTGCGCGAAATAACCGGGCTTGCCGTCAGACTGTAAAAAGTCTTTTAGCGTCGTGCCGCCCTGCTCAATCGATCTTAACAATACCGCTTTGATCACTTTCACCAGCAGTTCGCATTCGCTTTTTGACAATGACTGCGCAGCGCGATCGGGATGGATCCCGGCGGCAAACAGCGATTCGCTGGCATAGATATTCCCGACGCCCACCACCAGCCTGTTATCCATCAGCCAGGGTTTAATGGCGGTTTTCTTCTTAGCGGACTTTTCAAGCAGGTATTCGGCATTGAATTCTTCATGCAGCGGCTCCGGCCCGAGATGCGCCAGCACATTGCTTCCTTCCAGCTCCTTAACCCAAAGCCAGGCGCCGAAGCGACGCGGATCGGTATAACGCAGCACTTTGCCATTGCTCATCACCAAATCAACGTGGTCATGCTTTTCAGCAGGCCGTTCCTCAGGAAGAATACGTAAGCTGCCAGACATACCAAGGTGGATAATAATCCAGCCGTCCGGCAGTTCGAGAAGCAAATATTTCGCCCGGCGCTGAACGCTCAGTACGGGCTTGTCGCTCAGCGCGTGAATCTCATCAGAAACAGGCCAGCGCAGGCGACCGTTGCGCACCACGGCATGCAGAATGGTTGCGCCTACCAGATGCGGTTCAATGCCGCGGCGGCTGGTTTCAACTTCAGGTAACTCTGGCATTTCTCCTCCGGGTATAAAGCGCAAAACAAAAAAACCCCGCCGAAGCGAGGTTTTTCATCAAAGTCACTGAAATTATTTAATTTTAGCTTCTTTGTACAGTACGTGTTGACGAACAACTGGATCGAACTTTTTCAGTTCCAGTTTTTCCGGCTTAGTACGTTTGTTCTTCGTGGTGGTATAGAAGTGACCAGTACCAGCAGAAGAAACCAGCTTGATCTTCTCGCGAACACCTTTAGCCATGACTTAGTTCCTCTTAGTACTTCTCGCCACGGGTACGAAGATCGGCCAGAACCGTTTCGATACCCTTCTTATCAATTACACGCATACCTTTAGCAGATACACGCAGTGTGACAAAACGCTTCTCGCTCTCAACCCAGAAACGGTGAGAGTGCAGGTTCGGCAGGAAACGGCGTTTGGTCGCGTTCATTGCGTGGGAACGGTTATTACCGGTCACCGGACGCTTGCCAGTAACTTGGCAGACTCGGGACATGTCTATTCTCCAAAAATCAAATTAGCTCGAGCTTCGTATAGGGTTATGGCGCCTCGTCAGGCTGCAAGCCTGGTCCCTGGCGGTTCAATGTGAACCACAGTGCCAGGCGCATAATGCCAAACCCGAGATTCTCAAAGGTGGCGTAGTATACGCTGCCTGACGCATGTGCTCAAGTCCCGAACAGACAAAGATCCCCAAGGATCGCGCAAATCGGCTTAAATCCACCCACGTTCAGCAAAAGAAACGTACTCTCCGCGACCGATAACCAGATGGTCAAGCACGCGAATTTCCATAAAAAGGCAGGCTTTCACGATACGTTCGGTAATGGCACGGTCAGCTTTGCTCGGTTCGGCCCTACCCGACGGGTGATTATGCGCAAGAATGACCGCCGCTGCATTAGATTTCATCGCTTCGCGCACAATTTCTCGCGGATGCACCTCTACGTGGTTCAGCGTGCCGGAAAACATAGCCGCGTGTTTAATAATTCGATGCTGGTTATCGAGAAACATCACCATAAAGATCTCACGTTCTTCCGTGGTCAGCTGGCTCTGGATAAATTCCCGCACCGTATCAGGCCTCGTTAGCGTGAGTTCTTCTACTCCGCGCGAAGAGTAATAGCGCCTTGCCAGTTCTGCGATCGCGTTTAGCTGGGTATATTTTGCCTCGCCAATTCCTTTAATGTCCCTAAACTGCGAATAGTCTGCGGAAAGCAGCCCGCTTAATGAACCAAATTTTTCCAGTAGGCTAGTCGCCAGGGCCAGTACGTTGATATCCCTTAATCCCGTGCGTAAAAAGAGCGCCAGCAGTTCTACGTCAGTCAGTGAGCTGACGCCGAATTTGAGGAGCTTCTCACGCGGTAACCCGCTTTTATCCCAGTCCTTTTTTATATCCATATTGGCCTCCATATCCCTTTGTGCGGCTATTGTGCATGACTCCCGGACCGCTCGCGACAGGGAGATTTTCAGCGTGCGGGATATCTCGCAAACTGCAAAAAGTCGTGTTCTGAGGAGTGTGGTAAAATAAGCCCACGATTCAGACTTCCGGTGGAAAAATCATGATGGGGCTTTCCGGCAAAAAAATTGTTCTGTGTGTTAGCGGCGGTATCGCGGCTTATAAAACGCCTGAACTGGTGCGTCGTCTGCGCGATCGCGGAGCAGATGTGCGTGTGGCAATGACCGAGGCGGCAAAAGCCTTCATTACGCCATTGAGCCTGCAGGCCGTATCCGGATACCCGGTATCAGACAGTTTGCTCGATCCCGCAGCGGAAGCCGCAATGGGTCATATCGAATTAGGTAAATGGGCGGACTTAGTTATTCTCGCTCCCGCCACCGCCGATCTGATTGCCCGCGTGGCGGCAGGCATGGCGAACGATTTAGTTAGCACCATCTGTCTGGCAACGCCCGCTCGCGTCGCGATTGTTCCCGCCATGAACCAGCAGATGTACAGGGCGACGGCAACCCAGCACAACCTTGAGGTGCTGGCTTCCCGCGGTTTATCGATCTGGGGACCGGACAGCGGCAGCCAGGCATGCGGTGATGTAGGCCCAGGTCGCATGCTCGACCCGTTAGATATCGTAGAGCTGGCCGCTGGTCATTTTAACATCGTCAAAGATCTGCAACATCTTAACGTCATGATTACGGCCGGGCCGACCAGGGAACGACTCGACCCGGTACGCTATATCACCAACGACAGCTCGGGAAAAATGGGATATGCGATTGCCGCCGCCGCCGCCGCGCGAGGCGCCAATGTAACGCTGGTTTCCGGCCCGGTATCCCTGCCGACTCCGGCAGGCGTGAAACGCATTGACGTTACCTCCGCTCTGGAAATGGAAGCCAGCGTTCAACAGAATGTATCGGGTCAGCATATTTTTATCGGCTGCGCAGCGGTAGCAGACTACCGCGCCGCAAGCGTCGCCGATGAAAAAATCAAAAAGCAAGGCGATGAAATTACGTTAAAAATGGTTAAAAACCCGGATATTGTTGCCGGCGTCGCCGCGCTTGCACGCAACCGGCCTTATGTTGTTGGGTTTGCCGCCGAAACTATTAATGTGGAAGAATACGCCCGACAAAAGCGTATCCGAAAAAACCTCGACCTGATTTGCGCCAATGATGTGTCACAAGCAGGCCAAGGATTTAACAGCGAAAGCAATGCGTTACACCTTTTCTGGCAGGAGGGAGATAAAGTCTTACCCCTTGAGCGTAAGTCTCTCCTTGGCCATCTTTTATTGGACGAGATCGTTATCCGTTATGATGAAAAAAATCGACGTTAAAATTCTGGACCCGCGTGTGGGTCAGCAGTTCCCACTGCCGACTTATGCTACTACCGGCTCTGCCGGGCTTGATCTGCGTGCGTGTCTGGACGATGCCGTAGAGCTGGCGCCGGGCGTAACCACGCTGGTGCCAACCGGTCTTGCCATTCATATTGGCGATCCGTCTCTGGCCGCCGTCATCCTGCCACGCTCGGGCCTTGGCCATAAACACGGCGTGGTGCTTGGCAACCTGGTCGGGCTGATAGATTCTGATTATCAGGGCCAGTTGATGGTATCCGTCTGGAATCGCGGGCAGGATAGCTTCACCATCGAGCCGGGCGAACGTATCGCGCAGATGGTGTTCGTGCCTGTTGTACAAGCCGAATTCAACCTGGTCGAAGATTTTGATACCAGCGACCGGGGCGAAGGCGGTTTTGGCCATTCCGGCCGCCAGTAAACTCGTTCTATAAACGTAACCACACGCGTTCATAACGTTAAAACAGACCGCAAGCGATATGCCTGCGGGCGCTGTGTGGCTGCTTGCCTGGCAGGTGTTTTATTTCAGGGGTATTTTACAACATGGCAGAAAAACAAACTGCGAAAAGGAATCGTCGCGAGGAAATACTTCAGTCTCTGGCCCAGATGCTTGAATCCAGCGACGGTAGCCAGCGCATCACTACCGCTAAACTTGCAGCCACGGTGGGCGTTTCTGAAGCGGCGCTGTATCGTCATTTTCCCAGCAAAACGAAGATGTTCGACAGCCTGATCGAATTTATTGAAGACAGCCTGATAACCCGCATCAATCTTATCCTGAAAGATGAAAAAGATACGCTGGCTCGTCTGCGCCTTATCGTCCTGCTGGTGCTGGGATTCGGTGAAAAGAATCCCGGCCTGACGCGTATCCTGACCGGTCATGCGCTGATGTTTGAGCAGGATCGCTTACAGGGCCGCATCAACCAGCTGTTTGAACGCATCGAAGTGCAGCTACGGCAGGTTATGCGCGAGAAAAAGATGCGTGAAGGGGAAGGCTACAGTACGGATGAAGCGCTGCTGGCCAGCCAGCTGCTGGCGTTCTGCGAAGGAATGCTTTCTCGCTTTGTACGCAGTGAATTCCGCTATTCGCCAACGGATGATTTTGATACCCGCTGGCCTTTAATTGCCGCGCAGCTTCGTTAAATTAAAAAGGGCCCTGTCAAACAAAGGCCCTTTTTCTTATACGCCGTACTGGGTGCGGTATTCCTGCACCGCAGCCAGATGATCGGCCATCTCCGGTTTTTCTTCCAGATACGCAATTAAATCCTTCAGCGTGATAATAGAGATCACCTGGCAGTGATAATCACGCTCAACTTCCTGAATGGCAGAGATTTCGCCACGCCCGCGTTCCTGGCGATCCAGCGAAATTAATACGCCTGCAAGCGTTGCGCCATTTGCGGCGATGATTTCCATAGATTCCCGAATCGCAGTACCGGCGGTGATAACGTCATCCACCAGCATTACGCGGCCCTGAAGCGCGCTGCCTACCAGATTGCCGCCTTCCCCATGATCTTTGGCTTCTTTACGATTGAAGCAGTAAGGCACGTCACGTTCATGATGTTCTGCCAGCGCAACGGCGGTAGTCGTTGCGATAGGAATGCCTTTGTAGGCAGGCCCAAACAGCAAATCAAAATCAATACCGGAATCCATTAGCGCGGCGGCGTAAAAACGGCCCAGCAGTGCCAGATCGCGCCCGGTATTAAACAGCCCGGCATTGAAGAAATAAGGGCTGGTGCGCCCGGATTTCAGCGTAAATTCGCCAAACTTCAGTACCTGCTTGTTAAGCGCAAATTCAATAAACTGGCGCTGATACGGTTTCATGGATTCGCTCCTTTATGTTTCTGTAGGCATAAAAAAGGCGACTGCTTTAGTCGCCTTAAAAATCAATTTTCTAACGCCGCCTTCTGCGACGTGACGATCGATTCAATTCCCCCTCGCGCCAGCGCCAGCAGCGTCAGCAGCTCTTCGTGGGAGAACGGCTCGCCTTCGGCGGTGCCCTGAATCTCAATCATTCGGCCATCTTCCATCATCACAACGTTCATATCGGTTTCAGCGGCAGAATCTTCAACGTATTCCAGATCGCATACCGCTTCGCCATTGACGATGCCAACGGAAACCGCAGCGACCATTCCTTTCATCGGGTTGGCTTTTAGCTTGCCGGTTGCCACCAGCTTGTTTAAAGCGTCCGCCAACGCAACGCAGGCGCCGGTGATGGATGCAGTGCGGGTACCGCCATCGGCCTGCAGCACATCGCAATCCAGGGTGATGGTATATTCGCCAAGCGTTTTTAAATCCACGGCTGCGCGTAAAGAACGGGCAATCAGACGCTGGATTTCCAGGGTACGGCCGCCCTGCTTGCCTTTCGCCGCTTCGCGCGCGTTACGACTGTGGGTGGAACGCGGCAACATGCCATATTCGGCGGTAATCCAACCTTGTCCCTGACCTTTCAGAAAACGCGGTACGCCTTCTTCAACGGTGGCGGTGCACAGGACTTTGGTATCGCCAAATTCGACCAGCACGGAACCTTCAGCGTGTTTGGTGTAATTACGGGTCAGGGTGACTGGGCGCACTTGTTCGGCGCTACGACCTGATGGACGCATGGGCTTATCTCCGGCTAAAACGAATGTGGCGCGCATTATACGGACTTCGAGCGCTTATTCCTATCCTGCCCGGCCAGGCATGGCTATAATCCCCCCATCCATTGCTCAATACGGTTACGAAATATGATCCGCAGTATGACCGCCTATGCCCGCCGTGAAGTAAAAGGCGAATGGGGCAGCGCCTCCTGGGAGTTACGTTCGGTAAACCAACGTTATCTCGAAACTTATATTCGCATGCCGGAACAGTTCCGTAGCCTCGAACCTGTGGCTCGCGAACGCATCCGTTCTCGCTTAACTCGCGGAAAAATCGAGTGTAATCTTCGCTTCGAGCCTGACGCCCGTGCGCAAAGCTCTCTTCTGCTCAACGAAAAACTGGCCAAACAGCTCGTTGAAGCCGCGAACTGGGTCAAAATGCAAAGCGACGAAGGCGAAATCAATCCGGTTGATATCTTACGCTGGCCGGGCGTGATGTCCGCAGCGGAGCAGGATCTGGACGCCATTACCGCCGAAATTCTGGCCGCGCTGGACGGCGCGCTGGATGACTTCATCGTTGCCCGCGAAACTGAAGGCCAGGCGCTGAAGACTTTGATCGAGCAGCGCCTTGAAGGCGTGAGCGCTGAAGTCGTTAAAGTGCGCGCGCAGATGCCGGAAGTGGTTAAATGGCAGCGCGAGCGCCTGGTAAGCAAGCTCGAAGAAGCCCAGGTTCAGCTTGAAAATACGCGCCTTGAGCAGGAGCTGGTACTCATGGTGCAGCGTATAGACGTTGCTGAAGAGCTCGATCGTCTGGAAGCGCACGTTAAAGAGACGTACAACATTCTTAAGAAAAAAGAAGCCGTTGGCCGTCGCCTCGACTTTATGATGCAGGAGTTCAACCGAGAGTCGAACACCCTGGCCTCTAAATCCATCAACGCTGACGTTACTAACTCCGCCATTGAGCTTAAGGTACTAATTGAGCAAATGCGTGAACAGATCCAGAATATCGAATAACTCAGCTTCGCCGATGCAAGCCCGCTCTGCGCGGGCTTTTAATGTCCCCAATCAGCTATAGCCAATGAGCTGTTCTGCCGTAATCAGCCCCATTTTTTCAAGCTGAATAGCTACCGCGCGAACGGAACGACCCAGCCCGGCGCTCAGCTGCTCCACCGCTTTGCCTGCCGCATACTCTTTTTCAAGCTGCTTTTTCTCTTCCTCCGCCCAGGGAAAATAGGATTTCGCAGGTTTACCCTCCGCAATATTTTTCTGCTCGCGTTCCAGAGGAGAAAGCTTCGTTTTTTTATTCTTCTCCGGCTGCCCCATGAGTTCATCAGATAACGCAAATAGCATACGTATCATTTCAGGCGTATGGGCAACTGAGGAATGCGTAAGTAATTCGCCGGTATCGGGATTGATACCGTTGGCCAGCGCTCTTAGTATTTTCGCAGTATTCATCGTTATGACTCCCTTCACAAAGGAATAGTTAAATTTATCCTTTTTTAATAATAACAAGGCTGAAAAACCCTTTAAGTCTGCATAAAATCGCAATATGGAATTACTTAAACTAATCTAAAACCACTCAGCTTAGAAAATCTCAATCGCGACTTACTTCACAAAACGCTACTCTTTGCCCGTCTGTCTGGAGGGTTTCATGCTGCTACATATTCTTTATCTTATTGGTATCACCGCCGAAGCCATGACCGGCGCGCTGGCGGCTGGTCGACGCCGCATGGATACTTTCGGCGTAATAATTATTGCTACCGCTACCGCCCTTGGCGGCGGCTCGGTGCGCGATATCCTGCTAGGACACTACCCTTTAGGCTGGGTAAAAAACCCTGAATATGTGGTGATCGTCGCCGTAGCGGCAGTAATGACCACTATCGTTGCCCCGGTGATGCCCCATCTGCGACGGCTTTTCCTCGTTCTTGACGCTCTGGGCCTGGTAGTGTTTTCCATTATCGGCGCGCAGATTGCGCTGGATATGGACGAAGGCCCGATCATCGCAATTATTGCCGCTGTCATAACGGGCGTATTCGGAGGCGTATTGCGGGATATGTTCTGCAAACGCATTCCGCTAGTTTTTCAAAAAGAGCTCTACGCTGGCATCGCTTTTGCCTCCGCTGTGCTCTACATAGCGCTGCAACATTACGTATCAAGCCATGATGTGGTGGTGATAGCGACGCTTATCTTCGGTTTTTCCGCACGTTTATTAGCGCTACGTCTGCGGCTGGGATTGCCTGTTTTTCACTACAGCCATGCCGATCATTAATTAACAAAACCGACTATCCCCTGCTTTCCAAGAAAATCCGCCAGGCTGCTGATTTGAGGGTGATTTATAAACTGCACCAGTTTTTTCGCCCGTTCGGCACCTACGCCTGGCAACGTTTGCCAGCTCAACTCGTCCCGCATCACTAATTGATGCCAGTGGGTATCTGTCAGTATGTTCAACGCGGGCTTCGGCAAAGGCAGACCGAAAGCCATTAACCAGCGCTGGAAAGGCTGTCGGCGGGCCAGCGAGAACTGATGCCAGATTTGCTCAGCCCTGCCGACTGAAAAGCCGTTTAGCTGCGCCAGGGATTCATGGCTTAGCAGCAGCCAGGAAAAAACATGTTCCAGAGGATATGACTGGCTGAGCTTCTGCCACGTGCGCTTGCTGACGCCTTTGATATTCAGCACGGCCGGTGAACTCATCCACGTCAGCCTGGCAAAGAACTGCTCGCGGCATTCCGCTGCGCTATAGAGGCAGCTTAACGGGGTAATATTTTTCTGCGTCGGCGGCTGCGGCTTATCGCGCAGGCTTATACGCCAGACAACTTCGTCGATTCTCGGAATTCCCTGGCCTGCCAGGCTCACCATGACCTGATCCCCCGGCGCAATATCCAATTCCTGCCAGCGTTTAACCGACCCGATGTTGACACGCTTGACCTGTTTATCGTCAAGCTGGAAAGGTTCAAGATCCAGTACCACGGCAATCTTCCCGGTACGCCCCACGTTAAATCGAATGTTTTTTACGTCTGCAATTTGTTGCGCTGGCGGATACTTCCAGGCCGCAAGCCAGGAAGCCTGTCCCGGCTGCCAAAACTTTCCGGCAGGTTCGTTGCCCTCGCGGATCACAATGCCATCGGTTACGAATGGCAAAGATGAGGCGAACCACCTTTCTCGCAGAGAAGCTATATCGTTTATCGAGGTAACGGGTTTTGACCACCGGCTGGCGAGTGGAAACCCAGCCTTAGCGAGTAAATTCAACTTTTGTCTGAGATCTGCCGGCCCATCAGGCCATGCCCAGATGAATACGCCAAGGTCATTAAGCAGGTCGGAGTCCGTCTGCCGCATCATGGCGCCGGCGACTTTGCCGCGGGCGTTAATGCCGCCCATGGTTTTTTGCACATGCCGCTCACGCTTCAGGAACAATTCCCCCTGCAGTATGCTGTCGGCCAGGGGGCCGGGAAGCGTTTTGGGAATAGAATCGATCTGCGCGGCTTTTGCGGACCAGTCCTCTCCCTTAAGACCGTCGCCACGGCTGAGGAGCTTTGCCAGCTTGCCCTGTCTGTACACCAAAGTGATCGCCACACCATCGACTTTCGGCTGAACCCATAAATCAGTTTTACCTTCGATCCAGCGGGACACCGCCGCGCCGTCGGACAATTTTTTAACGCCCGTGTGCGCAACCGGATGTCGAGTTTTGCCACGCGTTGAAAGCATGGGTTGCAGCAGCGGGGCGGCGGGCTGATAACAGCGCCGCCATTCGTTTAATCGTGAACGAAGCTTGTCATACACCGCATCGCTGGTCTGGCTTTCCCCTTCACGGTAATAGGCTTCATCCCACCGGTTAAGCTGATCCTGTAGCTTTTTTATCTCCTGGTTCGCCTGTAAAGGTGACCAGACCGGGCATGAAGCCGAAGCGACCCCCGTTAGCATACTCAACGTCAAACCCAGCCTGATTAACCCTTTCATAACGCCCTCCCTGTCAGTCGGGGATGAGATATAGCGTGGGAAAGCGTCAGCCGCGAGGAGGAAATTCAAGCGATGCGGGATCTTTTCAGATAAAGCGTTGAAGTTGCAGAAACGAGTGGTACGAACTGGAAAGCATTACGCAAAACGACAGAAAAGCGCACCGGGAACATGACAAATTCCCCGTGCCAGCGTGCCGACGTGTATAATAGGGCGGTAGACGCTCTTCTTTTTATCCTTATCGAATAAGTTAGAATCCATGGCTCAAGGCACGCTTTATATTGTTTCCGCCCCAAGCGGCGCGGGGAAATCCAGCCTCATTCAGGCTCTGTTAAAAACACAACCGCTGTACGACACACAGGTTTCTGTTTCCCATACCACGCGCGGCGTACGTCCCGGCGAGAAGCATGGCGAACACTATTTCTTCGTAAGCCAGGACGAATTCAAGCAGATGATCGCTGAAGACGCCTTCCTTGAACATGCGGAAGTTTTTGGTAATTACTACGGCACCTCGCGCCATGCGATTGAACAGGTGCTGGCGACAGGCGTGGATGTATTCCTTGATATAGACTGGCAAGGCGCGCAGCAAATTCGTAATAAAATGCCGCACGCGCGCAGCATCTTTATTTTGCCGCCGTCAAAAGATGAATTAGATCGTCGCCTGCGCGGCCGTGGGCAGGATAGCGAAGAAGTCATCGCCAGGCGTATGGAGCAGGCTGTTGCAGAAATGAGCCATTACGCGGAATATGATTATCTTATCGTCAATGACGATTTCGACACCGCGCTGTCAGATTTAAAGATTATTATTCGCGCCGAGCGTCTGCGAATGGGCCGTCAAAAAGCACGACATGACGCTTTAATCAGCAAACTATTGGCAGACTGAGCCCAGTTTCAGTATCATGCCCAGTCATTTCTTCATCTGTGGAGCTTTAAAATATGGCACGCGTAACCGTTCAGGACGCTGTAGAGAAAATTGGTAACCGTTTTGACCTGGTACTGGTCGCCGCACGTCGCGCTCGTCAGATGCAAACCGGTGGTAAAGATCCTCTGGTACCTGAAGAAAACGATAAAACGACCGTTATTGCATTACGCGAAATCGAAGAAGGGTTGATCACCAACCAGATTCTTGATGTTCGTGATCGTCAGGAGCAGCAAGAGCAGGAAGCCGCAGAACTGCAGGCCGTTACCGCTATTGCTGAAGGTCGTCGTTAATTAGCCCTGCGGGTAGCCCTTGTATCTGTTTGAAAGCCTGAATCAGCTGATTCAAAAATACTTGCCCGAGGAGCAGATAAAGCGCCTCCGGCAGGCCTATCTTGTCGCGCGTGATGCTCACGAGGGACAAGCACGTTCAAGCGGTGAACCCTATATCACCCATCCCGTAGCGGTTGCCTGCATTCTGGCCGAGATGAAACTCGACTATGAAACGCTGATGGCGGCGTTACTGCATGACGTGATTGAAGACACCCCTGCCACCTACCAGGATATGGAACAGCTGTTTGGCAAAAGCGTTGCCGAGCTGGTGGAGGGGGTTTCTAAACTGGACAAACTGAAGTTCCGCGATAAGAAAGAGGCTCAGGCCGAAAACTTTCGCAAAATGATCATGGCGATGGTGCAGGATATCCGCGTCATTCTGATCAAACTCGCCGACCGTACGCATAACATGCGTACTCTTGGATCGCTGCGTCCGGACAAGCGACGCCGTATCGCCCGCGAAACCCTAGAAATTTACAGTCCGCTGGCCCACCGCCTTGGTATTCACCATCTGAAAACCGAGCTGGAAGAGCTGGGTTTTGAAGCGCTTTACCCGAACCGCTACCGCGTTATTAAAGAGGTGGTCAAAGCGGCGCGTGGTAACCGCAAAGAGATGATTCAAAAAATCCTCTCGGAAATCGATGGGCGTTTGCAGGAGGCGGGCATTCCCTGCCGCGTCAGCGGTCGCGAAAAACATCTTTATTCGATCTACTGCAAAATGACGCTCAAAGAGCAGCGTTTCCATTCGATCATGGATATCTACGCGTTTCGCGTAATAGTGCATGATATGGATACCTGTTACCGCGTTCTTGGGCAGATGCACAGCCTCTACAAGCCTCGTCCGGGGCGGGTTAAGGACTATATCGCCATTCCAAAGGCCAACGGATATCAGTCCCTGCACACTTCCATGATCGGCCCACATGGTGTGCCTGTTGAAGTGCAAATCCGTACCGAAGATATGGACCAGATGGCTGAGATGGGGGTTGCCGCTCACTGGGCTTATAAAGAACAGGGCGAGAGCAGCACTACCGCGCAAATCCGCGCCCAGCGCTGGATGCAAAGCCTGCTGGAGCTGCAGCAGAGCGCCGGTAGCTCCTTTGAATTTATCGAGAGCGTAAAATCCGATCTCTTCCCGGATGAGATTTACGTTTTCACCCCGGAAGGGCGAATTGTCGAACTCCCGGCGGGCGCCACTCCCGTGGACTTCGCCTATGCGGTACATACCGATATCGGCCACGCCTGCGTCGGCGCCCGGGTAGACCGCCAGCCCTATCCTTTATCGCAGTCGCTTACCAGCGGCCAGACGATCGAAATCATTACCGCTCCGGGCGCGCGTCCGAACGCCGCCTGGCTGAACTTTGTGGTCAGTTCTAAAGCGCGCGCCAAAATCCGCCAGATGCTGAAGAACCTCAAGCGAGACGATTCGGTCAACCTGGGGCGTCGCCTGTTAAATCATGCCTTAGGCGGCAGCCGCAAACTGGCCGAAGTGCCGCCAGAAAATATTCAGCGTGAGCTGGAGCGCATGAAGCTCGCCTCGCTTGACGATTTGCTGGCGGAGATTGGCTTGGGCAATGCCATGAGCGTGGTAGTAGCGAAGAACCTGCAGGGAGAAGCGCAGGCCGCCTTGCAGACGAACGCATTACCGCATAGCCATCTGCCGATTAAAGGCGCGGACGGCGTGCTGATTACCTTTGCGAAATGCTGTCGCCCTATTCCCGGTGATCCGATTGTGGCTCACGTCAGCCCCGGCAAAGGGCTGGTTATCCACCATGAATCCTGTCGCAATATCCGCGGTTATCAGAAAGAGCCAGAGAAGTTTATGGCCGTAGAATGGGATAAAGAGGCCGAGCAGGAGTTCATCACCGAAATTAAGGTGGATATGTTTAACCATCAGGGCGCACTGGCGAATCTTACCGCCGCGCTGAATAACGCGGGTTCGAATATTCAAAGCCTGAATACCGAAGAGAAAGACGGCCGCGTTTACAGTGCGTTCATTCGCCTGACCGCCCGCGATCGTATCCATCTGGCGAATATCATGCGAAAAATCCGCGTGATGCCGGACGTGATTAAAGTCACCCGAAACAGAAACTAGCGTTATGAATCCACAACGGTATGCGCGTATCTGCGAAATGCTCGCCAGACGCCAGCCTGATTTGACCGTCTGCATGGAGCAGGTCCATAAGCCTCATAACGTCTCGGCGATCATCCGCACCGCGGACGCGGTAGGCGTGCACGAGGTCCACGCCGTTTGGCCGGGAAATCGTATGCGCACTATGGCTTCTTCTGCGGCAGGCAGTAATTCCTGGGTAGAGGTGAAAACTCATCGCAACATTGATGACGCCGTATCCCAACTGAAAAGTAGCGGGATGCAAATCCTCGCCACCCACCTTTCGGATAAGGCCGTCGATTTTCGCGAAATCGACTACACGCGGCCGACCTGCATTCTGATGGGCCAGGAAAAAACCGGCATCACCCAGGAAGCATTAGCGCTGGCGGACCAGGACATCATTATTCCGATGATCGGCATGGTGCAGTCGCTCAACGTTTCCGTGGCTTCCGCGCTTATCCTTTATGAAGCACAACGCCAGCGTCAAAACGCCGGCATGTATCAGCGCGAAAACAGCACTCTGCCGGAATCCGAACAACAGCGCCTGCTGTTTGAAGGCGGCTATCCGGTGCTGGCGCGCGTTTCCCGCCGTAAAGGCCTGCCTTACCCCCATGTGAATCAGCAAGGTGAAATCGAAGCTGACGCCGCCTGGTGGGCCACCATGCAGTCCGCGGAGTAAGCCATGAAAGGCCGTTTGCTGGATGCCATACCGTTAAGCACGCTTGCCGGAGTTGGCGCCAGCCAGAGCGGCAAACTGGCCAAAATTGGCCTGCACACCATTCAGGATTTACTGCTGCATTTTCCGCTGCGTTACGAAGACCGTACCCACCTCAGCCCTGTTCAGGATCTGCAGCCCGGCGTTTATGCCACGGTGGAAGGGGAAGTGCTGAACTGCAATATCAGTTTTGGCCGCCGCCGCATGATGACCTGCCAGATTACCGACGGCACCGGTATCCTGACGATGCGCTTTTTCAATTTCAACGCGGCGATGAAAAACAGCCTTGCAACGGGCAAGCGCGTGCTTGCTTATGGTGAGGCAAAGCGCGGCACGCACGGCGCAGAGATGATTCATCCGGAATATCGCGTTCAGGGCGATCTCAGCACGCCGGAATTACAGGAAACGCTAACGCCGGTCTATCCCACCACTGAAGGTATTCGTCAGGCCACGCTGCGTAAGCTGACCGATCAGGCGCTTGAATTGCTCGATACCTGCGCCATTAACGAACTCCTGCCGCCGGAATTAAACCAGGGAATGATGAGCCTGCCGGAAGCGTTGCGTACGCTGCACCGCCCGCCGCCAGACATGCGTCTGGCGGATCTGGAGACAGGTAAACATCCGGCCCAGCAGCGCTTAATCCTTGAAGAGCTGCTGGCGCATAACCTGAGCATGCTGGCGCTACGAGCAGGCGCGCAGCGTTATCACGCGTTGCCGTTAGTTAATCATGATGAGCTAAAAAACCGCCTGCTGGCGTCTTTACCGTTCAGGCCAACCGGCGCGCAGGCGCGGGTGGTTGCGGAAATTGAACATGACATGGCGCTGGACGTGCCGATGATGCGTCTGGTGCAGGGCGATGTAGGATCCGGTAAAACGCTGGTCGCCGCGCTCGCCGCACTTCGGGCTATTGCCCACGGTAAGCAGGTTGGCCTGATGGCTCCTACGGAACTGCTCGCCGAACAGCATGCCAACAACTTCCGACAGTGGTTTGCGCCGCTGGGTATTGAGGTGGGCTGGCTTGCCGGTAAGCAAAAGGGCAAAGCGCGTATTGCGCAGCAGCAGGCTATCGCCAACGGCCAGGTGTCGATGATTGTCGGCACCCACGCCATCTTCCAGGAACAGGTGCAGTTTGCCGGGCTGGCGCTGGTGATTATCGACGAACAGCATCGCTTTGGCGTTCACCAGCGGCTGGCGCTGTGGGAAAAGGGGCAGGTTCAGGGCTTCCATCCGCATCAGCTCATCATGACGGCCACGCCAATCCCCCGCACGCTCGCCATGACGGCTTATGCCGATCTGGATACGTCGGTTATCGATGAGCTTCCGCCGGGCCGTACGCCCGTCACTACCGTTGCCATCCCGGATACGCGTCGTAATGAAATTATCGAGCGCGTCCGCGGCGCCTGCATCACGGAAAAACGTCAGGCCTACTGGGTTTGTACGCTGATTGAGGAGTCGGAACTGCTGGAAGCGCAGGCGGCGGAAGTCACCTGGGAAGAACTCAAGGCTGCTCTGCCCGAACTCAACGTTGGGTTAGTGCACGGACGCATGAAGCCACAGGAGAAACAGGCGGTAATGCAGGCTTTCAAAGCGGGCGATATTCACCTGCTGATCGCTACGACGGTTATTGAGGTTGGCGTGGATGTACCGAACGCCAGCCTGATGATTATCGAAAATCCGGAACGGCTGGGGCTTGCGCAACTTCACCAGCTGCGTGGCCGCGTTGGCCGCGGCGCCGTCGCCTCTCATTGCGTGCTGCTTTACAAATCACCGTTGTCCAAAACGGCTCAGCTGCGTTTGCAGGTTCTGCGGGACAGCAACGATGGTTTTGTGATTGCGCAAAAAGATCTGGAAATCCGCGGTCCCGGCGAGCTGCTCGGCACCCGACAGACGGGAAGCGCCGAATTTAAGGTGGCGGACTTATTACGCGATCAGGCGATGATTCCAGAAGTGCAGCGCCTTGCCCGCCATATTCACGAACGCTATCCGCAACAGGCGACGGCGCTGATTGAACGCTGGATGCCCGAAACGGAACGCTACTCAAACGCCTAATAACGCTCCCGCCAGCATCAGCAAACTTTTGTGATCCGCTGCAAACTTAATTTCCCTGTGCAATCGTTTGCTTTTGCGATTCAGTTCGTTAAAATCTCCGCTTTTCCACCACGGGAATTCCTCTGATGTCTGTAAATGCCGTTGAGTCAGAAAAAGCGCAACCGATTGCTTCGACTCGTCCAAGTGAATTGATTTATCGCCTCGAAGACAGACCTCCCCTTCCGCAAACGCTTTTCGCCGCCTGTCAGCACCTGCTGGCGATGTTCGTTGCGGTTATCACGCCGGCATTGCTGATTTGCCAGGCGTTGGGGTTACCGGCATCAGACACGCAGCACATCATCAGCATGTCGCTGTTTGCCTCAGGCATAGCCTCTATTATTCAAATCAAAGCGTGGGGGCCGGTGGGTTCGGGCCTGCTGTCGATTCAGGGCACCAGCTTCAACTTCGTCTCGCCGCTGATTATGGGCGGCATGGCGCTAAAAAACGGCGGCGCGGACGTGCCAACCATGATGGCGGCGCTCTTCGGTACGTTGATGCTGGCAAGCTGTACAGAAATGGCGCTTTCCCGGGTGCTGCACCTGGCCCGCCGTATTATCACGCCGCTGGTTTCCGGCGTAGTGGTGATGATTATCGGACTGTCATTAATTCAGGTTGGCCTTAACTCTATCGGCGGCGGTTACGCCGCATTGAACGATCATACCTTGGGCGCGCCGAAAACCCTGCTGCTGGCCGGCGCCGTGCTGCTGGTGATTATCCTGTTGAACCGCCAGCGAAATCCTTATCTGCGCGTCGCCTCGCTGGTCATCGCGATGGCTGTAGGTTACGCGCTGGCCTGGGCGATGGACATGCTGCCTGCCACCACCGCGCCGACGAATACCGACCTGATTATGGTGCCGACGCCGCTCTATTACGGTCTGGGCATCGACTGGAACCTGCTGATCCCGCTGATGCTGGTGTTTATGGTGACCTCGCTGGAAACCATCGGCGATATTACCGCGACGTCTGATGTTTCCGAGCAGCCCGTCTCCGGCCCGCTCTATATGAAGCGCCTTAAGGGCGGCGTGCTGGCTAACGGCCTGAACTCCTGCGTCTCCGCCATTTTCAATACCTTCCCGAACTCCTGTTTTGGGCAGAACAACGGCGTGATTCAGCTTACCGGCGTCGCCAGCCGCTACGTCGGTTTTGTCGTGGCGCTGATGCTTATCGTGCTGGGCCTGTTCCCTGCGGTAAGCGGCTTTGTTCAGCATATTCCCGAGCCGGTGCTCGGCGGGGCAACGATTGTGATGTTCGGCACCATCGCTGCATCCGGCGTGCGTATCGTTTCCCGCGAGCCGTTGAACCGTCGTGCGATTATGATTATCGCGCTGTCTCTGGCCGTCGGTATGGGCGTGTCCCAGCAGCCGCTGATTTTGCAGTTTGCGCCTGACTGGCTGAAAACGCTGCTCTCCTCCGGGATCGCGGCCGGCGGTATCACCGCAATCGTTCTGAATCTGATTTTCCCGCCTGAGAAAGATTGATGTACCTCACGCGCCGGTGATTTGTTGTCATCGGCGCGTGAATCCCGTCCTGACAAACTCCTCCTTGAGCTATAACGGTAAATGGGGCATAACACCCTTACCGAAACTTCATGGGATGGAAGACGATGAAATTTCTCGGAAAGCTTATTACGGTAATTGCGGCGATCGTTCTGGTCATGCTGATTGCCGCCTACATTTTGCTGCAAACACGCTGGGGCGCAGCCCAGGTCAGCAATCTGATTAATGAAAAAAGCGACTATCAGTTTTCATTTGAGGAGATGGATCACCGCTGGGCCTCTCCGATGCACGTCGCGCTCAATAAGGTTTCCTTCGGACGCAAAGGCCAGCCGGCAACCCTGGTTGCGCAAAGCGTTGATATCGGCCTGAGCTCGCGTCAGTTTTCTCAGCCGCTGCACGTTGAGACTATTTTGCTCAGAAACGGCACGCTGAACCTCAGCCCGGACGCCGCCCCTCTTCCTTTCCAGGCTGACGCGCTGCAGCTCAGCGACATGGCCCTTAACAGCCCTGATTCCGAATGGGATTTACGTGCTCAGCGGGTGAACGGCGGGGTTACGCCGTGGCAGCCGAAGCAGGGAAAAGTGCTGGGCGATACGGCAGACGTACAGTTTAGCGCGGGCTCGATGACCCTCAACGGCGTGCCGGCAAGCAGCGTGCTGTTACAAGGCGCGATTCATAACGGCCAGGTGACGCTTTCTACTATCGGAGCCGATATGGCCCGCGGCTCGCTTACCGGCACGGCAAGCCGCAACGCGGACGGCTCGTGGCAAATAGGCAGCCTGCGCCTGAACGATATTCGCCTGCAGACGGATAAATCCATCAGTGATTTCCTGGCGCCCATTGCCAGCATCCCATCGCTGAAAATCGATAGCCTGGAGGTCACCGATGCGCGTCTGGAAGGCAAAGACTGGGCGGTAACCGATTTAGATCTGAGCCTGCGCAATCTGACGCTCGTTAACGGCGGATGGCAAAGCGATGACGGCAGGCTGTCCCTTAATGCCAGCGATTTTATTAACGGCTCGCTGCAGTTCAACGATCCTATCGTGAATATCGATTTTACGCCGCAGGCCGCCGTGCTGCGCCAGTTCACCTCCAGATGGGAAAGGGGCATGGTTCGCGCGTCCGGCCAGTGGATACGTAACGACAGCCGGCTGGCGCTGGACGAGGTGGTGCTGGCCGGACTGGAGTACACACTGCCGGAAACATGGAAAAAGCTCTGGCTGGAGCCTGTTCCTGAGTGGTTAAACGACGTCACCATTAAGAAACTTTCTGCTAATCGAAACCTGATTATCGATATCGATCCAGCCTTCCCTTTTCAGCTTACCTCTCTGGATGGAACGGGAAATAACCTGGAAGTAGTGCGCGACAGGCAATGGGGGCTGTGGAATGGCAATATCAGCCTGAACGCCGCGGCGGCAACGTTTAACCGCGTGGACGTTCGTCGTCCTTCCATAGCGTTGACGGCGAATGCAAAACAGATCTCCGTTACGGAGCTCAGCGCGTTTGCCGGAAAGGGAATGCTGGAAGCGACGGGGGCCGTCTCACAGTCGCCGCAGCGCTTTACGGCAGTCAATCTTCGCGGCCGATCTGTACCTGTTAACACTTTGCAGCAGTGGGGATGGCCTGCTTTGCCGCTGGAAGGGGACGGCGATTTACAGCTGTCTGTCACCGGTAACCTTACCGCGCAGGCACCGCTCAAACCAACGGTGAACGGAACGCTTCAGGCCACCGGCGCAGACGGAAAACAGTTAAAACAGACAATGCAGAAAGGCGAAGTGCCCGGCGCCTGAGCCTCCGAAAAGCTTACCGGGGCGGTCACTCTTCTTCATTACCGCCCTCTTCCAGCGGCCCGAACGGTTTAGCAGGCAATACCAGGTATACGCCTTCAAAAACCGCGCCCATCTTCTCATCGCCATAAAGCTCAACTTGCAAAGCCACGCGCGCTTTACGGCCGCGTGCCAGTCTGTCCAGATCGCCGCTGAGCGAACCCAGATCGGCAATGGCCCCGGGGCGCCCGGTGATCGGGCTGCTGTAACGAATGTGGGCATCAGCCAGAATTATCGTGCCGCCCAGATGGCGCTCGCGCAGCATCAGCCAGATAAGCCCCCAGCCGGTAAGGGTCGCAAGTGAAAACAGGCTGCCCGCAAATAGCGTCTGGTGCGGATTTTGATTGCCTGTCTCCGGCATGGTGGTGATAAATTTTTGGCCGGTGTACTGCAAAATACGCACGCCCATCTTCTCGCTAAGCGGAATATGTTCGTACCAGGCCTGCTGAAGCTGCCCGCACCAGTCGGCGCGATGCAGGATATCATCGAGGGAAGCTACGGGCTTAATCATCAGGAAATGCCGCACCGGCGTCGTTTGCGGCGTGGTAATCTCGCCCTGATTTACAAATCCCAGCTTGGCGAAAAACTCCACCGCGTCTTCGCGGGCGCTGCAAACCACGCGTTTCACTCCTTCCTGACGGGCGACGGACTCCAGCGTCATTGCCACCAGCGTGCCCAGGCCTTTGTCCTGGACGGAAGGATGAACCGCCATAAAGCGGATCGCCGCCTCGTTATCGGCGTTGATATACAACCGGCCTATGGCCACCGGGTTGCCCTCTTCGTCCACCACCATCTGATGATGAGCCATAGCATCCCAGGCGTCGCGTTCGGAGCCTTTAGGCTGATGCAGCGGCTTACGTAACATTTCCCAGCGGAACTGATAGTAACTTTCAAGCTCTTCTTCGGTTTGCGGTACGCGAAGGTGATACATATTCGACTCTCTCGTTACGCGGGGCCGGTAGTCTATACCTGCAGCCAGAACGTCACCGGCCCGTCGTTGGTAAGTGATACCTGCATATCAGCGGCGAAACGGCCGGTCGGGGTGTCGATCCCTTGTTGCCTGCATCGCTCAACGAAGTATTCATACAGCTCCTCGGCTTTGTCAGGCGCCGCGCCGCCCGAGAAGCTCGGACGCATGCCGCGCTCGGTATCTGCCGCGAGGGTAAACTGCGACACCACCAGCACGCTGCCGCCGGCCTGCTGAACGTTCAAATTCATTTTGTCATTTTCATCACTGAAAATACGGTAACCCAACACCCGTTCGCACAGGCGATTCGCTTTCTGCTCGTTGTCTTCTTTTTCGACACCCAATAACACCAAAAGTCCCGGGCCGATTTCACCCGTCACCTCACCCTCCACGGTGACGCGAGCCTGGGTTACGCGCTGAATTAATGCAATCATGGTTCTTCCAGTTTTTCCTGCTGAGCTTCTGAGCGAAGTTTACGGTAATCCCCGAGGGTGACAGTAATTTCCGCCCCGAGCAACACGATACACCAGGTCCAGTAGACCCAGACAAACAAAATGGGGATCACCGCCAGCACGCCGTAAATCAGCTGATAAGAAGGGAACATGGTGATGTAAAGCGCGAAGCCTTTCTTACCCAGCTCAAAGAGAAGGGCTGCGACCAGCGAGCCAATCAGGGCGTCACGCACCGGGACGCGCGTGGTAGGAACGATGCTATAGAGCAACCAGAATGAGAGCCAGGAGAGCAGCAGCGGGAAGATGCGCAGCACCTCATCGATCATGCTGTTAAACCCCGTCACCCAATGCAACGACAGCAAATAGGAGCTGATAACCAGGCTTGCACCGGCTAACAGCGGCCCGAGCGTGAGAATCATCCAGTAAACGGCAAAGGAGTAAATTTTTGGCCGCGTGCGCGTGCTGCGCCAGATGGTATTCAACGCGCTGTCCACGGCGTACATCAATAATAAAGCAGTGACGATAAGCCCGCATGCGCCTACTACCGTCATCTTGCTGGAGTTTGCAACAAACTGCTCGATGTAGCGCTGAATGATATCGCCCGTGGCGGGAATGAAATTAGAGAAGATAAAGTGCCTTAGCTGCACGCTGACATCGGAAAACATAGGGAAAGCGGCGAATAACGCAAACACAACGGCGATAAAAGGCACCAGCGATAGCAGCGACACGTACGCGAGATTGCCCGCAAGCGTCGTCATGTTATCCTGGTCAATGCGCTGCCAGAGCAGCTTACCCCAGGCGACAAAGGGCCTGAGGCGTTTACGGGTATGGTGATGAACGTCTTTTAGCATGGATTTTTTGCGAAATAAGCCGGCACCGTTTCTTTTCCGGTCACCAGAATGCTGGTGATGCCCACCTGCTGGGCTCCTTTAATATTATCGGCGTTGTCGTCAAAAAAGACGGCCTGATCGGCGGAAAAACCTTCTTCTTCCAGCAGCTTTTGATAAATTTCGGCGTCGGGCTTGCGCATGCCCATTTCCTGGGACAGATAGATTTTATCCGCTGCGGCCGCGATTTGCGGGTACTCGCCGGGCCAGAAGTTTGTGTGTAAACGGTTGGTATTGGAGAGCACGACCACACGATGCCCCCGCTCACGCAGCTGCTTCATCAAAGCGATGACTTCAGGACGCAGCGCCACAAATACGGCCTGCCAGCCTGCGGCGAACTGATCGAAGCTCAGCGCCATATCCATCTCCTGGCATAAGGCTGCGGCGAACTCTTCATCAGAAATCTGCCCCCGCTCATGACGATGGAACGCTTCTCCCATCACAAAGCTTTTTTGCAGATTCGCCAGCGGAACCCGGCTGTAATCGCTCCAGACGCCCAGCACGCGTTTAAAGTCGATATCAACGATGACGTTACCTAAATCAAAGATATACAGCATAAGCCTCTCCTTTACGCCATGGACAAACAACTGTAGCGGTAAAGGGATGCTTTGACTATCTCAGCCTCGTTTGCTCTTCAATTCTGCGAGGCGTTGTGCAAAAAAAAGCCCCGTCTTTGCAGACAGGGCTTCGATTTACGGCGGGAAAGAAACTCAGGCTTCTTTGCTGCCACGACCTGCGCGTTTGCGGTCGTTTTCAGTCAGGTGACGTTTACGGATACGAACGGAAGTTGGGGTGACTTCTACCAGTTCGTCGTCATCGATGAATTCCAGAGCCTGTTCCAGGGACATTTTCAGCGCCGGAACAAGGGTGGTTGCTTCATCAGTACCAGAAGCACGCATGTTGGTCAGCTTCTTACCGGTCAGGCAGTTTACGGTCAGGTCGTTGGAACGGCTGTGAATACCGATAATCTGGCCTTCGTAAACTTCTGCGCCGTGGCCCAGGAACAGCTTGCCGCGATCCTGCAGACCGAACAGAGCAAAGGCAACCGCCTTACCCTGGCCGTTAGAGATCAGCACGCCGTTGTTACGCTGGCCGATTTCGCCCGGACGAACGTCGTCGTAGTGGCTGAAGGTGGAGTACAGCAGACCGGTGCCGGAAGTCATGGTCATGAACTCGGTACGGAAGCCAATCAGGCCACGAGCCGGGATCAGGTAGTCCAGACGAATACGGCCTTTGCCGTCAGGGATCATGTCTTTGACGTCGCCCTTACGTTCGCCCATCGCCTGCATGACCGCGCCCTGGTGCTGCTCTTCGATATCCAGCGTGACGTTTTCGAACGGCTCTTGCATACGGCCATCGATCAGACGGTTGATAACTTTCGGACGGGACACGGCCAGTTCGAAGCCTTCACGACGCATGTTTTCGATCAGAACGGACAGGTGCAGTTCGCCACGACCGGATACACGGAACGCGTCCGCATCTTCGGTTTCTTCAACGCGCAGTGCAACGTTGTGCACCAGCTCTTTGTTCAGGCGGTCAAGAATCTGACGAGAGGTAACGAATTTACCCTCTTTGCCACAGAACGGAGAGGTGTTGACGTTAAAGAACATGGTCACGGTTGGTTCATCAACGGACAGCGCCGGCAGCGCTTCAACATTTTGCGTATCGCAAAGGGTGTCGGAGATGTTCAGCTCACCCAGACCGGTGATAGCAATGATATCGCCCGCTTCTGCTTCGCTGGATTCGATACGCTCCAGACCCATGTGGGTCAGAACCTTACCGACTTTACCGTTACGCGTTTTCCCTTCGCTGTCGATGATAGTGATCTGCTGGTTAGGCTTCACTTTACCACGCTTGATGCGGCCGATGCCGATTACGCCAACGTAGTTGTTGTAGTCGAGCTGGGAGATCTGCATCTGGAACGGACCGTCAAGGTCAACGCTTGGTGCTTTAACGTGGTCAACAATCGCCTGGTACAGCGGGGTCATATCTTCCGCCATATCATTGTGATCGTTGCCCGCGATACCCATCAATGCGGATGCATAGATGATTGGGAAATCGAGCTGCTCGTCGCTCGCGTCGAGGTTTACGAACAGGTCGAACACCTGATCGACAACCCAGTCAGGACGCGCGCCGGGACGGTCAACTTTGTTGATCACCACGATTGGCTTCAAACCATGGGCAAACGCCTTTTTGGTTACGAAGCGCGTCTGCGGCATTGGGCCATCCATTGCGTCAACGACCAGCAGCACGGAGTCTACCATGGACATTACACGTTCAACTTCACCACCGAAGTCGGCGTGCCCAGGGGTATCAACGATGTTGATACGGTAGTCATTCCATTTGATAGCGGTGTTTTTAGCGAGGATGGTAATCCCACGCTCTTTCTCCAAATCGTTGGAGTCCATCACGCGTTCAGTGGTCTCAGCACGTTCGCTGAAAGTACCGGATTGCTGTAGCAGCTTATCAACCAGGGTAGTTTTACCATGGTCAACGTGCGCGATGATGGCGATGTTACGCAGATTTTCGATCACAACTTTGCCTCAGGCATTAGAAATAGCGCGTTATTGTACACGTATTAATCGAAGGACAGAACAGGATCACAAAGAACCTTTACAAACAATGTGAAAAGTAAGGGTTTGTGATCGCTTTCACGGAGCTAAAAAGGGAGCCATAACGTAAATTGCACCAATATGGTGCCCATAACTGACGCTGGAGCACTATATTGGTGCAAGTTATCCATCATGGTGCGACCCTTTTGCACTATAGTGCGCATGATAACGCCTTTTTAGGGTGATTTAAAAGTTGGCACAGATTTCGCTTTAAACATTTCAGGGCGAACAGCCACTTTAAATAAAGTTAGAAGACCTCGTTACCACGACGACAATGATAATCCGGGAGAGTTAAGTATGTCCGCTGAACACGTTTTGACGATGCTGAATGAGCATGAAGTGAAATTTGTTGATTTGCGCTTCACTGACACCAAAGGTAAAGAACAGCACGTCACAATCCCAGCTCATCAGGTAAATGCTGACTTCTTCGAAGAAGGCAAAATGTTTGATGGCTCCTCGATTGGTGGCTGGAAAGGCATCAACGAATCCGACATGGTGCTGATGCCAGACGCGTCTACCGCCGTCATCGACCCGTTCTTCGCGGATTCCACCCTGATTATTCGTTGCGACATTCTGGAGCCAGGCACCATGCAGGGTTATGACCGCGACCCGCGCTCCATCGCGAAACGCGCTGAAGACTACCTGCGCTCTACCGGTCTTGCTGATACCGTCCTGTTCGGGCCGGAACCAGAGTTCTTCCTGTTCGATGACATTCGTTTCGGCAGCTCCATCTCCGGCTCCCACGTTGCTATCGATGATATCGAAGGCGCATGGAACACCGGCACCAAATACGAAGGCGGCAACAAAGGCCACCGCCCTGCGGTAAAAGGCGGCTACTTCCCGGTTCCACCGGTTGACTCAGCTCAGGACCTGCGTTCTGCAATGTGTCTGACCATGGAACAGATGGGCCTGGTGGTTGAAGCTCACCACCACGAAGTGGCAACGGCTGGTCAGAACGAAGTGGCTACCCGCTTCAACACTATGACCAAAAAAGCTGACGAAATTCAGATCTACAAATACGTTGTGCACAACGTAGCTCACGCTTACGGCAAAACTGCGACCTTCATGCCAAAACCAATGTTTGGCGATAACGGTTCCGGTATGCACTGCCACATGTCTTTGTCCAAGAACGGCGTTAACCTGTTCGCAGGCGACAAATATGCAGGCCTGTCTGAGCAAGCGCTGTACTACATCGGCGGCGTGATCAAACACGCTAAAGCGATTAACGCCCTGTCTAACCCAACCACCAACTCCTATAAGCGTCTGGTCCCGGGTTACGAAGCGCCTGTTATGCTGGCTTACTCCGCCCGTAACCGTTCTGCTTCCATCCGTATTCCGGTGGTTGCTTCTCCGAAAGCGCGTCGTATCGAAGTTCGCTTCCCGGATCCGGCGGCTAACCCATATCTGTGCTTTGCAGCGCTGCTGATGGCCGGCCTTGACGGCATCAAGAACAAAATCCATCCGGGCGAAGCGATGGACAAAAACCTCTATGACCTGCCGCCGGAAGAAGCGAAAGAGATCCCACAGGTTGCAGGCTCTCTGGAAGAAGCACTGAACGCGCTGGATCAGGACCGTGAGTTCCTGACCGCAGGCGGCGTGTTCACCGATGATGCGATCGATGCCTATATCGCTCTGCGTATCGAAGAAAACGACCGCGTGCGCATGACTCCGCACCCGGTTGAGTTTGAGCTGTACTACAGCGTCTGATTAAGTATTTTTTGTTGCCGTGGAAACTTTCAGCCCATCTTCGGATGGGCTTTTTTCTCCACAAATACCCTGCCGCAACAAGGATTTTTGTTAGTCGACAACTATAATGCACCAACATAGTGCATAAAAACGGAGACTGCTATATGGCAACTGGCACGCTGCCCGATGCTGGGCAGATCCTGAATTCTTTAATCAATAGCATCCTGCTCGTGGATGACGAACTGGCGGTCCACTACGCGAACCCGGCGGCACAGCAGCTGTTGGCGCAAAGTTCACGCAAGCTTTACGGCACGCCGTTACCGGATCTGTTGAGCTATTTCTCACTTAATGTCGAATTAATGCAGGAGAGCCTGATAGCAGGCCAGGGTTTTACCGATAACGAGGTAACGCTGGTGATAGACGGGCGCTCCCATATTCTTTCTCTGACGGCGCAGCGTTTGCCGGAAGGGTTAATCCTGATGGAAATGGCGCCGATGGATAACCAGCGTCGCCTGAGCCAGGAACAGTTACAGCATGCCCAGCAGATTGCCGCACGCGATTTAGTTCGCGGCCTGGCGCATGAGATCAAAAACCCTCTTGGTGGTTTACGAGGGGCGGCACAGCTTCTGGCGAAAGCGTTGCCGGATCCGTCCCTGACCGAATATACCAAAGTGATTATTGAGCAGGCGGACCGTCTGCGTAACCTGGTCGACAGGCTGTTAGGCCCGCAGCAGCCGGGCATGCACGTAACGGAAAGCATTCATAAGGTTACCGAGCGCGTTATGCAGCTGGTGTCAATGGAGCTGCCTGAAAACGTCACCCTGGTGCGGGATTACGATCCAAGCCTGCCGGAATTCGCTCACGATCCCGACCAAATTGAGCAGGTTTTATTAAATATTGTGCGCAACGCATTGCAGGCGCTGGGGAGCGACGGGGGTGAAATCGTTCTGCGTACCCGCACCGCCTTCCAGTTAACGCTGCACGGTATACGCTACCGTCTGGCTGCCCGGATTGACGTTGAAGATAACGGTCCGGGTATCCCGGCCGCGCTTCAGGATACGCTGTTCTATCCGATGGTAAGCGGACGCGAAGGAGGCACCGGTCTGGGCCTGTCTATTGCGCGCAACCTTATCGATCAGCATTCGGGGAAAATTGAATTCAACAGTTGGCCGAGCCATACCGAATTTTCCGTTTACCTGCCTATTCGTAAGTAGAGGTTTGTATGCAACGAGGGATAGTTTGGATCGTTGATGACGATAGCTCCATCCGTTGGGTGCTGGAACGCGCGCTGACCGGAGCTGGTTTAAGCTGCACCACGTTTGAGAGTGGCAATGAGGTGCTGGACGCCCTTGCAACCAAAACCCCGGACGTCTTGTTATCCGACATTCGTATGCCGGGGATGGATGGGCTGGCGCTGCTAAAGCAGATAAAACAACGGCATCCTATGCTCCCGGTCATCATAATGACCGCGCATTCCGATCTGGATGCGGCCGTCAGCGCCTATCAGCAGGGAGCGTTTGATTATCTGCCCAAACCTTTTGATATTGACGAAGCCGTCGCGCTGGTTGAGCGCGCCATCAGCCATTATCAGGAGCAGCAGCAGCCGCGCAATGCGCCGGTCTTCGGACCCACCACCGATATCATCGGCGAAGCGCCTGCCATGCAGGACGTCTTTCGCATTATCGGCCGTTTGTCCCGATCCTCCATCAGCGTGCTGATCAACGGCGAATCGGGTACGGGTAAAGAGCTTGTCGCTCACGCTCTGCATCGCCACAGCCCGCGCGTTAAATCCCCTTTTATCGCGTTAAATATGGCGGCAATCCCAAAGGATCTGATTGAGTCTGAATTGTTTGGCCATGAAAAAGGCGCGTTTACCGGAGCAAATCAGATTCGTCAGGGCCGTTTTGAGCAGGCGGATGGCGGTACGCTGTTCCTGGATGAAATCGGCGATATGCCGCTGGACGTGCAGACCCGCCTGCTGCGCGTGCTGGCTGACGGTCAGTTTTACCGCGTTGGCGGTTATGCGCCGGTGAAAGTGGATGTGCGCATTATCGCCGCCACCCACCAGAACCTTGAGCTGCGCGTGCAGGAAGGTAAATTCCGTGAGGATCTGTTCCATCGCCTGAACGTTATCCGCGTGCATTTGCCGCCGCTGCGCGAACGTCGTG
>NZ_RCAA01000020.1:102544-113863 GCF_003628475.1 Enterobacter sp. R1(2018)
ATGGCCGCCGGTCAGGAGGTGCTGATTCAGGATTTACCGGGCGAACTGTTTGAAACCACGGTGCCGGAAACCGGTACGTCGCAGACGCTGCCTGATAACTGGGCGACCATGCTGGCGCAGTGGGCCGATCGCGCCCTGCGTTCCGGTCATCAAAACCTGCTTTCAGAAGCTCAGCCTGAAATGGAGCGCACGCTGCTGACAACCGCATTGCGTCATACGCAGGGGCACAAACAGGAAGCGGCCCGGCTGCTGGGATGGGGAAGAAATACCCTGACGCGCAAGCTAAAAGAGCTGGGAATGGAGTAAAGCAAAAAAGGCGGGTCGCATAACCCGCCTTTTTATTCAGATAACCCGCGAGAACTGCTGCAGGCGCGCTTTCTGTCTCAGGTAAACGTCAAAGCACATGCAAATATTGCGGATCAGCAAGCGGCCTTTTGGGGTGACCTGAATGCGGTGCTCGTCTATCTCCACCAGCCCGTCTTTTGCCAGAGGCGCAAGCAGCTTAAGGTCTTCGGCGAAGTACTCTGCAAAATTCACGTCCCACTGGCGTTCAACGTCGGCAAACTTCAGCTGGAAGTTGCAGATAAGCCACTTGATAACGTCGCGACGGATACAGTCATCGCGCGTTAACGCCAGCCCTCGCCACAGCGCGTCACCCCGGTCATCAACCTGCTGGTAGTAGTTTTTGAGTTCTTTCTGGTTCTGCGCATAGCAGTCGCCGATCATGCTGATGGCGGATACGCCCATGCCCAGCAGATCGGTATCGCCCTGCGTTGTATAGCCCTGGAAATTGCGATGCAGCTTTCCTTCACGCTGGGCAATGGCCAGCTCATCATCCGGACGGGCAAAATGGTCCATCCCGATAAACTGGTAGCCAGCGGCGGTCAACGAACCTATGGTTTCCTGCAAAATATCGAGCTTTTGCCGGGCGTTTGGCAAGTCAGCGTCTTTGATTTTACGTTGTGCGGCAAACAGCGTCGGTAAATGGGCGTAGTTAAAAACGCTCAGACGATCCGGGCTAAGTTCGGCAACGCGGCTTAAGGTATAGGCGAAGCTTTCCGGCGTTTGTTTCGGCAGGCCGTAAATCAGATCGATATTTGTCGAAGTGAAGCCCAGTTCGCGAGCGCGGTTAATCAGGGCAAAGATAAAGGCTTCGTCCTGCTCGCGGTTCACCAGACGCTGCACCTCTTTATTGAAATCCTGCACGCCCATGCTCAGGCGATTGAAGCCTTCTTCACGCAGCCTGTCGAGCACATCAAGCTCGATTTCCCGCGGATCCACTTCGATGGACAGCTCAGCATCGGCATTGAAGTCAAAATGGCCGCGTAGCAGGCCCATCAGACGGCTGATTTGCTCTTTGCTCAGGTAGGTAGGGGTGCCGCCGCCCCAGTGCATCTGGCTGACGTGACGGCCTTTAAACAGCGGTGCACGATGTGCGATCTCCTGTTCCAGCGCGTCGAGATACCGATCCGCCTTGTGGGTCTGGCGGGTAACTATCTTATTGCAGCCGCAGAAGTAACACAGCTTATGGCAGAACGGGATATGCACGTATAGCGAAAGCGGGCGCTCGGGATAACGAGCCACCGCCTGCAGAAACGCCGCCTCGCCAAAGTTTTCAGAAAACTCCAGCGCGGTGGGATAAGAGGTATAGCGGGGCCCTGAATAATTATATTTCTGGATCAGGGCCAGATCCCAGTCGATTAACTGCTCAGACATACTCACTCCTTCCGGTGATGCCGCCTGCGTTGACGAAGCGTAGACGGCAGGACCTTCCCCTGAGCGAAGAGCCTGCGGCGCAACGAATTCTGCAATCGCGACAACCGCCGTAGTTTAACGAATAACCACAGCAGATAACACACCAGCGGAATAACCACGATAAAAACAAGTAATCCCATGGGAGTAAACGTTAGTTACCACCCTTCAGCAGACGCATTAAGTCGTCGCCTTTATCGTCCTCTTCTTCATCGTCATCATAAGCGATGCCGAGCTGTTCCATCAGCGCATCAATACGGTCGAGCTTTTCATTGACCCAGGTTTGTTCTTCGGCGCTTAACGCCTCGCCTTCTTCAAGACGTTCCAGCAGCGCGTCCAGGCGCTCATCGTTCTCCAGCATATCCAGCTCGGCCTGTGGTGTTAGCATAGGTTTCTCGCTCTTCGGTTTGTGCTGTTTTGGCTTCGCGACCGGGGCATCGATAACGCCCAGAGCGACGGGTTTTTTGCTGCCAATGCGCGGGTCTTTTGGCTGCCCCGCGCCTTTACCGCCCTGCGCCTGAACACCACCGTTGGCACGGCTGCCGGCCGAATGGCCGCGGTGTTTTTTCTGGCGCTTACGGTCGCGCGCTTCCTGGTCTATCTCTTCGCGCGATTTACGACGAACTTTCGCCGGTTTGTTGCCTTGTGACGCTGAGTTTTGTTGCTTCATGATGAGTTGTCTTAAGCCGTTTCATTCAGTATAGAATTGCGGCGGAATCTAGCAGAAAGCAAGCAAAGAAAAAAGGCGGCAGGTTAACCTGCCGCCTTTTTCTTGTTTCACAACCCTTCCGGGCCACACAATCCCTGTCTGCGTACGACGCCCTGTCTTTCCTTCGCAAGCAACTTCCGTGTTGTGTCCCTAATCCTTTTACCGCGTCTCCAGACGCTGCCTCCTGGCATTTCCTGGTTCTTCGTCATCCTGACGATCCTGAACCCTCATCCTGAGTTGTTATCCTTTCCGGCTCCCTTGCCTGTGCCGCTTACTTTACGCTTAACCATAAAGACAACAAGGTTATAATTTTACTTAAATTCAGTAAACTGCAGGCTATACGAAGGTAATTGCTTGTTAATTAACTTTATTCCCAGATTGCTCATTCGAAAGGCTCCGCGATGTCTGCCAGCAGCAATGGCAGATGTCTCACAGTGTGTAAGGGAATGTCTGCACCCGGTGAGAAACACGGTCTTTTCCGTACGTTCAGGTATAATCCCCTCAATGCTCATCCTGACGGAGACAACCTTTTGACAAACTGGAACTATCAACTGACCCATTTCGTGCTTAGCGCGCCGGATATTCGCCATCTGCCTTCCGATACCGGTATTGAGGTTGCTTTTGCAGGCCGCTCTAACGCGGGGAAATCGAGCGCGTTAAACACGCTGACGAATCAGAAAAGCCTGGCGCGCACCAGTAAAACGCCTGGCCGTACCCAGCTTATCAACCTGTTCGAGGTTGCCGAGGGGAAACGCCTGGTGGATTTACCGGGTTACGGTTACGCGGAAGTACCGGAAGAAGTAAAAATTAAATGGCAGCGCGCGCTGGGCGAATACCTGCAAAAACGCAACAGCCTGAAGGGGCTGGTGGTGCTGATGGACATCCGCCATCCACTTAAAGATCTCGATCAGCAGATGATTCAGTGGGCCGTGGCGAGCAATATTCAGGTGATGCTGCTGTTAACCAAAGCAGACAAACTGGCTTCAGGGGCGCGTAAAGCACAGCTTAATATGGTGCGCGAAGCCGCTGCCTCTTTCGGTGGGGATATTGAGATTGAAGTCTTTTCTTCCCTGAAGAAAATTGGCGTCGATAAGCTGCGCCACAAGCTGGACAGCTGGTATAACGACATTCCACCGGCGTTCGAGGAAGAAGGCGCCGAAGAATAACAGCAGGCGGTTTCGTCCGCCTGTTTTGGGTCGCGCCCAATAAAAAACGCCCCAGTCATTACTGACTGGGGCGGCTAAAATATTCAGCCAAATCCGATTACGTGAAGTAAAAGGTCTGAAAGATAGAACATCTTACCTCTGTACCCTACGCAAATAACTCTACTCCTTTTTATCCGGTTGAAAAAGCATTTTTTGTAGTTTTTTTTCACTATTTACATACCGTTCTTGAAGCATCATCACAAAAAGCTATGACTTATGTTGCTTAGTTACAAAAAAATGGCACCAAAGCTGATGGTTTAATGAGCTTCATCCCAGTTTGCACCGCAGCCCACTTCCACCAGCAAAGGCACGTCCAGCTTCGTGCTGCCTTCCATCAGTTCGCGGATCTTGCCGGACGCGGCTTCAACATCATCTTTATGCACTTCAAACACCAGTTCATCGTGAACCTGCATGATCATCTTCACGCGCGGCTTATCTTTTTGCAGCCATTCATCTACGGCGATCATCGCGCGTTTGATAATATCTGCCGCCGTCCCCTGCATCGGGGCGTTGATCGCCGCACGTTCAGCGCCTGCGCGGCGCGCGGCGTTGCTTGAATTGATGTCCGGCAGATACAAACGACGGCCATCAAGCGTTTCAACATAGCCCTTCTCTTTGGCCTGAGCGCGCGTACGCTCCATGTATCCCAGTACGCCAGGGTATCGCTCAAAGTAGAGGTCCATATATTTCTGGGACTCTTTACGCGGAATATTGAGCTGACGTGACAGGCCGAAAGCGCTCATGCCGTAAATGAGACCGAAGTTAATCGCTTTTGCGCTACGACGCTGTTCTCCGGACACGCTTTCCAGCGAAAGCCCGAAGACCTCAGCCGCCGTCGCCCGGTGGATATCGAGACCTTCAGCAAATGCGTTAAGCAGGCCTTTGTCGCGGGAAAGGTGCGCCATAATACGTAGCTCAATCTGCGAATAGTCGGCGGAAACAATGACGTAATCTTCCGGTGCGATAAAAGCCTGACGAATACGACGCCCTTCCTCGTTACGCACCGGGATATTTTGCAGGTTTGGATCGGTAGACGATAAACGCCCCGTCGCCGCAACGGCCTGATGATAAGAAGTATGCACCCGCCCGGTTTTTGGATTAATCATCAGCGGCAGCTTATCGGTATAGGTCGATTTCAGCTTCGCCAGCCCGCGGTGCTCAAGAATGACTTTCGGCAACGGATAGTCCAACGCCAGCTCTTCCAGCACTTCTTCCGAGGTTGACGGCGCGCCGCCCGGCGTTTTCTTCAGCGGCTTAATGCCCTGCTTTTCAAAAAGAATAGTCTGCAACTGTTTCGGAGATGAAAGATTAAACGCCTCGCCGGCGATCTCGTGCGCTTTAATCTCCAGCTCGGCAAGACGTTTGGTGAGCTGTTCAGAATGCGTATGTAAAACGGCCGGGTCGATTTTCACGCCGTTGCGTTCGATACGCGAAAGCACGGGCACCAGCGGCATTTCAATATTATTGAAGACGTTAAGCAGCCCTTCGATTTTTTCGAGCTTTGGCCACATTTTCAGGTGCAGCTGCAGCGTGACGTCCGAATCTTCCGCCGCATAGCGCCCGGCCTGTTCCAGATCGATCTGGTTGAAAGTCAGCTGTTTTTTGCCTTTACCGGCAATCTCTTCAAAAGTAATGGTTTTATGCTTAAGCCAGCGGCTGGACAAGCTGTCCATATCATGACGGCCCGCTACGCTATCCAGAATATAGGACTCCAGCATGGTATCAAAGGCGATGCCGCGCAGCTCGATGCCGTAGTTTCCAACGATGCCGCGGTCAAACTTCAGGTTTTGACCAACTTTAAGCACTTTTTCATCTTCGAGCAGCGGTTTGAGGAGTTCAAGCACCCGCTCAAGAGGAAGCTGATCGGGCGCATCAATATAATCATGCGCAACTGGGATGTAACAGGCAATACCCGGCTCCGTTGCAAACGAGAGACCGACCAAATTTGCGCTAACGTTATCGAGATTATCGGTTTCGGTGTCAAAGGCAAAGTAAGGCGCTTTCTTCAGGCGGACGATCCATTCCTGCAGCTCTTGCTCATCAAGAATGGTGGTGTAGTTGTCATAAGAAAGTGCGCTTGTTTCTTCTTCGGCCTCAGACTCGACTTCAATCTCAACCGTTTTTTGCGGTTTCGCGGCGGCTTTGACACCCTTAGCCTGCAGCCAGGTTCCGGCTTCAACATCTGTCGTCCAGCGTTTGAACTCGTAATGCTTAAACAGGCCAAGCAGCTCTTCCGTCGCAGGCTGCTGCACTTCCAGCTGTTCGCAGGTGAGCTCCAGTTCGACATCGGTTTTAATGGTCGCAAGCTGATAGGAGAGGTAAGCCACCTCTTTGCTTTGCTCAAGCTTCGCGGCCATGGTTTTCGCGCCGCGGAAGCTGAGCCCGGCGATTTTTTCCGGATTAGCGTATAGCGCGTTCAGACCGCCTAATCCCTGAAGCAGCGCCTGGGCAGTTTTTTCCCCGACGCCGGGAACGCCCGGAATGTTATCTGAGGAGTCGCCCATCAGCGCGAGGAAGTCGATAATCAGCTCCGGCGGCACGCCGTATTTGGTGCAAACTTCTTCCGGACCCAAAATAGTGTTGGTCATGGTGTTGATTAGCGTAACGCCGGGCGTGACCAGCTGGGCCATATCTTTATCCCCGGTGCTGATCAGGACCGGCCTCCCCGCTTTCTCAGCTTCCAGCGCCAGCGTACCTATGACGTCGTCCGCTTCTACACCTGAAACCGCCAGTAACGGCAGGCCCATAGCTTTAACCATGGCATGAAGAGGTTCAATCTGAGCACGGAGGTCGTCCGGCATCGGTGGTCGATGGGATTTGTAGTGCTCAAACAGCTCGTCGCGGAAAGTTTTACCCTTCGCATCAAAGACTACCGCAGCATGGGTCGGTTGATACTGCAGCAACAGGCTGCGCAGCATATTCAGCACGCCGTACATAGCGCCCGTTGGTTCACCGCGGCTGTTAGTCAGAGGAGGAAAGGCATGATAAGCCCGATAAAGATAGGAGGAGCCATCAACGAGGATAAGCGGGTTTTGCGCGATCTGAACCATAGTGTTCCGTTCCATGCCTGGTTTTAAATATATAGCTAAAGGATGCCATAGCCTGGCCAAAAACATGAGCTTTTGGGGCATATTAGGCAAAAAGTTTTATTGATCCGCGAGATCTTACGCAAGATCGTGATTGTGGATAACTTTGTGTATAGTTTTATAACTGATTAATATCCTGAAGGAATTATTTTAACATCGTTAATATATTCCTTTTTTTATCAAACGGTTATAGGGTTTTTATTCTTACAGGCCGGTAGATTTTCGTTATCATTGAATGTGGATATAAAAACAATTTATGTTATAAGCCGCGAATATTTCCTTGTGGAATGAAACACATTGCGAAGAGTACGGCTTTTTGAGTAATCTCCGGCCTTAAACTCTGGTAAAATTCCCCGCTTGTTACCCTGAACCCATCATCCCGTTTTCATATCCTTCTGAAAGTTATACTTATGTCGAGATTTTTCTCTGCGATAACCCTAATGCTGAGTGTCGCTCTGACCATTCTGCTGACGGTCGCATGCTCCGTGCCGATTATTATCGCCGGCATCATTAAGCTTCTGTTACCGGTTCCTGTTATCTGGCGATCAATCTCGTTATTTGCAGACTTTATGATGTACTGCTGGTGCGAAGGATTAGCTCTGCTGCTGCGCCTTAACCCCCATTTGAAATGGGACGTCGCGGGCCTTGAAGGTCTGAATAAGAAAAGCTGGTATTTATTAATCTGCAACCATCGTAGCTGGGCAGATATCGTGATTTTATGCGTGCTGTTTCGCAAACATATCCCTACGAATAAATACTTTCTTAAGCAGCAGCTGGCATGGGTGCCTTTTATCGGGCTGGCTTGCTGGGCGCTGGATATGCCTTTTATGAAGCGCTACTCACGCAGCTATTTATTACGCCACCCTGAGCGACGCGGCAAGGACGTAGAAACAACACGCCGTTCCTGTGAAAAATTTCGTTCGCATCCTACGACGATAGTTAACTTTGTCGAAGGTTCGCGATTTACCCGGGAAAAACACCTTGAGACGCGCTCGGCTTTTCCAGAATCTGCTGCCTCCCAAGGCTGCCGGGATTGCGATGGCGTTGAACGTCCTTGGTTCGCAGTTCGATAAGCTTTTAAACGTCACGCTGTGCTATCCGGAAAACGCGCGCGCTCCGTTTTATGACATGTTAACCGGGAAGATGACGAGAATTGTGGTACGCGTTTCGCTGATGCCCGTTATGGAAGAGTTACATGGCGACTACGTCAATGACAAAAGCTTTAAACGCCGCTTCCAGGCATGGCTTAATACGCTGTGGCATGAAAAGGATGTCCTGCTCACCACCCTTATGCAAAAGAAGAAAGCCGGTCAGTGACCGGCTTTTTTATTATTTTTTCTGCACCAGGAATTTGGTTACATCAGCATATTGCTTAACCATTGCATCCATACTGCTGGTATCCATACCCTGCGGATTCAGCTGGTATTTACCGTTAACAAAGATGGCAGGCACGCCCTGCAGCTGCAGATCGGCGGCGGCTTTCTCCTGCTGAGCGACCAGAGATTTCACCACAAAGCTGTTCCAGGCCGCATCGTACTCTTCGGCTTTTATACCCGCGTCGATAAACACTTTACGGATATCAGCAGTGTTCTGAACGGTTTGCGTTTTTTGCACGGCTTCAAACATAGGCGCGGTGATTTTATCTTCCACGCCAAGCGCCATTGCTACGGCCCATGCCTGCGTCAGATCCTTGCCCAACGGGCCCAGGAACTCAACGTGGTATTTAGTCATTTTTGTGCCTTCCGGCAGATTTTTCTTCACGTTATCAGAAACATGAAGCACTTCTTCGAACTGGTAGCAGTGCGGGCAGTAGAACGAGAAAAACTCTAACACTTGCGGTTCGCCTGCAACGGGTTTATCGAGGGTAACGTACTCTTTACCATCGGTGAACTGGGCAGCCGAGGCACTGAATGCCAGAATCATACCCGCTAGTGCCAGCCAAATCTTTTTCATAATCCACTCTCTCCTGAATAGTACTGACTAATACATTGGCGTTAATTTTAATGGAGGTTCACGCAGAACCCGGACCTGCTCTGTGAAGGTTGCAGTCTGTCTCCGCCAGTAATCTTCCTCGGTAAGCCAGGGAAAATTTCTGGGAAAAGCGGGATCATCCCAGCGCCGCATAATCCACGCGAGATAATAAACCATACGCATCGCCCTTAAAGGTTCAGTAAGGGCAATTTCATTTGTATCGAAGGGAGTAAACTCTTCATAAGCTTCGATAATAGTTTCAAGCTGCATGCGCTGTTCGGCTTTATCGCCGTTGAGTAGCATCCAGATATCCTGAATAGCGGGGCCGTTACGAGCGTCATCAAGATCGACAAATAAGGGGCCGTCGCGCCAGAGGATATTACCGGGATGGCAATCGCCATGTAAGCGCAGAGCGTCAAAGCCATCGTGCCAGTGAAGTTTTACTTCATCGATTAATGCGTCTGTCGCCTTAAGAAAAACAGGCTTCAACGCAGCCGGCACTAAAGAGGTTTTTTCAAACAGGGCTCTGGGTTCAAACAGATATTCATCCAGTCCGATTGCAGGCCGCTTTGCAAAAAGCCTGCGCCGGCCGGTCTGATGAATGCGACCAAGATAGCGCCCAACCCACTCCATTTGATCGATATTATCGGTTTCATACTGCCGTCCGCCCAGGCTTGGAAAGACCGCGAACATAAAACCCTGATGCCTGAGCAACGAACTGCCGGCATAAGAAAGGGGAGCGGCGACCGGCACTTCATCCGCCAGTAGCTCGATTGCGTATCGATGCTCTTCTTCGATCTGCTCTGCAGACCAGCGATGAGGACGATAAAATTTCACCACGTAGCGTTTGCGATCCTCGTCCTGAAACTGATAGACGCGGTTCTCAAAGCTGTTTAAGGGAGTTAACCCGGAATCCACCCGTATACCCTGTGCAAAAAGAGCATCCATGATGGTATCCGGATGTAGAGTTTGAAAATTGAAAGCGCTGTCCGTCATCCAGGCAACCGGCAATAAATACGAATAATTCAGGATAACATTTCGTAGCCGCTATAGTGGACTGGCTTACAAGCTTTTACTCTTTAATTACTCCACGCGCGCGCAGCAGAGCGGTTTTAAAATCTTCTTCATAGTCTTTCTGAATACCGGGAATAACCGCATCTTTTGCGGAGTCACGCATTTTCAGATGATAGATCAGTACATCATCAGTGAGATCGGCCAGTTCACCGGTATAACCTGACTCTTCAGCGAGTTTCTGCAAAAATTGAATCAGGTTGAGATCTGGCTCTTTTTGCCATGCGGGCTGAAGCAGCTCAAGCAGTTCGTTAAGACGCTTACATTTCATGGTAGTGCTCCTTTCACTTGCGGAATGACACACGTTAGCAGGCTCAATCCCACATTAAAAGAGGCGATATTAGTGAGACGTTTAACAGAAGTAGCAGGAGTGGTGCTGGCGGGTGGGCGCGCAACGAGAATGGGCGGCCAGGATAAAGGACTGGTTATATTAAATGGTCGGCCGCTGTTTGAGCATGTTGCAAAAAAGCTCGCGCCACAGGTCGGTAAGTTAGCCATAAGCGCCAACCGTAATATTGAAAAATATCGTTCCGCCGACATAGATATAGTGAGCGATACGCTCCCGGATTATCCAGGACCTCTGGCGGGAATATTGTCGGTAATGCAGAAGCTGGATAACGAATGGTTCCTGTTTTGCCCCTGTGATACGCCAATGATTCCGCAAGATCTCGCATCACGGCTTTGGGACGCCCGGGGACAATATCCGGCAGTCTGGGTAAACGATGGCGAACGCGATCATCCAACCATTGCGCTTATCCACCGGAAACTTATAGCTCCGCTTGAGAATTACCTGGAGGCAGGCGAGCGTCGTGTAATGGTCTTCCTGCGCGAAGCGGGCGGTCATGCTGTTGTGTTCCCGCATCAGAAGGAAAATTTTATCAACGTTAATTCACCCGAAGATCTTGCCGTGTGGGAGAGCAAATAGATGGTGCCACTACTTGCCATTGCAGCCTGGAGCGGTACGGGTAAAACCACCCTTTTAAAAAAGCTGATTCCTTTACTTAATGAGCGCGGCATTCGCCCGGGATTAATTAAGCACACTCATCATGATGTGGATGTAGATAAACCGGGAAAGGACAGCTACGAACTACGAAAAGCTGGCGCGGCGCAAACGATAGTAGCCAACCAAAAGCGCTGGGCGCTAATGACTGAAACACCAGAAGAGAAAGAACTGGATTTGTACTGGCTCGCCAGCCGAATGGATGCATCTTCCCTGGATGTCATACTCGTAGAGGGTTTTAAGCATGAAGCAGTGCCAAAGATCCTGCTTTATCGCCATGGCTTGTCGCGGAAACCCGAAGAGTTAGAAATTGATACCCATGTCATTGCTGTCGCCAGTGATATGGCTATTCACGGGCTCAACATTCCCGTTATAGATATTAATACACCTGAAAAAGTCGCTGATTTCATTGCCGGATGGCTTGAGAAATGAAGATAGCCTGCCTTAGGGCAGGTTAATTTTCTTTAAATTACAGACGGCAAAAAGCCCTGCACGAAGTGCAGGGCTTTTTACTGGTTTGGAGCC
>NZ_RCAA01000021.1 GCF_003628475.1 Enterobacter sp. R1(2018)
CCTGCCAGCGCCTGGCCGAAGTTGTCCGTATTCAGCCCGCCCAGTACCGACCCCGCCGGAAGAGCCTGAGATTATGCAGACGCTGCGCAAGGTCTGCAAGCTCTCCGCCCGCAAGCAGCGCCAGGTCACGGAGCTGATCGAGGTGATCAGTAAGCCGCAGAGATGAGGCAGTAACTGGCTGGTAGATAAAGTAAAATCCCGGCTCGATGGTCGGGATTTAGTTCATTTAATAATCAGAGTAATATGTAATTTGATAAGTGTCGCCTAATTCTAGCTGAAGACATTTAGCTAACTCACTACCTTCTCTAATAAAATTCAATTCATCTTCTTTTGTCTCAAAGCCTGATGCTGCTGGGTCTTCATCATTTAATATTGAGTCATATTTTTCTGACCAACTATCAAGTCGTTCTTTTAGTTTCTCAGAAAGAGGTAAGCTTTCTGGATCAATATTACCGACTTCTCCAGGAGAATTTTCCCATAGTGGAAATGAGTAATAATCCGCCATTAATTTTATCATTTTCATTTCACTCTCCCGGCAGGATTAGCACCTACCATAAAACCATTACTAGATACAGTAATGGCGAGGCGATGAAGTTCACCATTTATAACTGTCTCATATATTGGGCGTCCTGTTCCTTTCCCTTGATATCCAACAATTTTTCCTTCTGCGACAGCTTTCATCACCACGCCAGGTATTTGTGCTTCAGATACACCTATATTAGCAAAGTCTTTTGCGTGTTCTCCAATGATGTGTTGCAATCCGGCCTTACTATTACCAGTTTCAAGGAAGACAATTTTGCCATCCGCATTTTTGGCAACCTGTACAATATTTTCAGGAGTGTATTTTATTCCTTGAGATGTCATTTCTTTAAGTAATGATGCTTTTGTATTGGCTTCTACACTTATATTTCCCAGTTTACTTGCCGCAGCACTACCTAATATAGGCGTCACCGAAGCAACAATAATATCCATTCCCTGCTTCGTCTCGGCATAGCCCTGAGCAGTCTGGCGATCCACGCCCAGCGCATCCATTGCATACTGCGTCAGCGCATCCTTCACCTGCTGCTGGTTCTGCGCATCAACGCTGGTGATGTCCAGCAGGTTCACTATCTGCCCGTAAGCATCTGCGTACTGCTGGCTGGCCTTCGAGTTATAGTTGCCGGTGTTCTCGTATTCACCTTTCGCCGCGATAACCTCAAGCCTTGCACTCGCACAGGCAGCACTTGCCGCACCTCCGTTACCGCACGCCGCTATTACTTTCTGGTCGCTGGCGATGTCCTTTTCACGCAGCGCATTGACAGTTTGCTGCGCTTTTTCCCGCTCTGCCGGGTCTTGGCTGTTGAGCTTCTGCTTCGCCAGCTCAAGCTCTGTCTTCTCCGACACGCTCAGATAGTTATTCTCAACCGCATTCTTCCCGGCCACAGCCCCGGCCCCTGCTGCCTCCGTGCTGTTGCCGCTCAGGCCTCCGGCTATTCCTGCTGCTATCGTTG
>NZ_RCAA01000022.1:0-2565 GCF_003628475.1 Enterobacter sp. R1(2018)
GTATTTCTACGGTTGATTTTGAATCAACTGCGTCTACCGATTTCGCCACTTCGGCACGAAGAGGTATGCGGAAAACGTTGTGGATTATACCTGTCGCTGGCTACCTTGCAAGCGCCGCCCTTCGCAAGCTGCGCTAAGTGCTGAAATTTTCAGCGTATACTCAGCCCGGTCCCCGCCCTGTCCGGCCTGCCGCTTTTCGCTCAGCTTCACAAATTCACCAAATCTATGTTTCCTCGGTTTACATCACCTTTCATTTGTTATGTGATCCTGTTACAGGTTTTAGTTACTCACCTGCCGCTTTCTGCGAGCCGGGCCGCAACAGGATTACATATGCATTTTTACCAGGCGGACCCCACGCTTGAAAACTACTGGCGGGGCGTGATTCTTTTTGGCAGAAATGTCGCGACTTACAAATTTGCTCTCGCCCACGCCCTTTACGAGGTGGATAAATCCGGCAGCGATCTGGTTACGCTTGATCAGCTTGCCGTACCCTTTAGCCGTCATCTTTGTCAGCATCTCTTACATGCGCCAAAGCAAATCACCTCCCGCGGCAGCAAGTATCTGGCAGCCTGCGCGCAGTTCAATAGCGGCGAGCTTTCGCAGGATAAGCTCACGGAAATCACGGTGCGGCTCGGCTTTAATAACGTTATCGACGCCTTCCACAATGTGAATTCAGGAGAGATTGAAAAACGCTTTTTCCTCGACGAGCGCAAAACCAACGGCGGCATACGGCTTACGGAAAACTTCTACCATCTGAGCGAGCGGCAGCAGTATCAGAACCTCGCCTATGAAACGACGGCGCGCTGGAACCTCGTCGAGCAGGCCTGGACGATGGGCATTTCTCGCAACCTGCTTGCGGTTGAATACGACGCGGATGATAAGCTGTTGTTCAGCCGGGTTAACGCCCGCAGGGTAAATATCACCAGCTGTCGCGACAGCCTTAACGGCTACCAGAAGGGGCGCTGTTTTTACTGCTTCCGCCCCATCAGCCTTACGCCGGGGCACAGCGAGCTGGCGGACGTGGACCACTTTATTCCATGGGTGGCCCGCGATGAGGTACCGAATATCAACGGCGTCTGGAACCTGGTACTGGCGTGCAAATGCTGCAACCGTGGCGAAGCGGGCAAATCGGCGCGCCTGCCGGGACAAAAACTTTTAGCCCGGCTTTACGCCCGCAACGAGTATTTTATTCAGAGCAAGCTGCCGCTGCATGAAACCATCGTCAATCAGACCGGCAGGCTGCCCGAACAGCGCAGGAATTACCTTGTGAATAACTGGAACATCGCCAGACTACGTTTGTTTCATACGTGGGAACCACAGGCCGAAGGAGAGGCCACCTTCTGATGACCATCCACTACTACCAGCACAACGCGCAGACCTTTTTCGACGGCACGGTTAACGTCGATATGTCCTCGCTGTATGAAACCTTTACCCGACAACTTGCGCCTGATGCGCAAGTTCTGGACGCGGGCTGCGGCTCCGGGCGCGACGCTAAGGCATTTCACGAGAGGGGTTATCAGGTTGACGCTTTTGACGCGTCTTCCGCCATGGTTGCTCTGGCGCAGCGGCATACTGGCCTGCCCGTGCGGCAAATGTCTTTTGCGGATATTGACGTACAGGAACGTTACGACGGCATCTGGTGCTGCGCGTCCCTGCTGCATGTTCCTGCAGCCGGGCTGCCCGAAGTGATGCAGAAGCTCGCTCATGCGCTTAAGCCCGGCGGCATCTGGTATGTTTCTTTTAAGTACGGCGACGGCGAGCGCGAAAAAGATGGTCGTCGGTTTACGGATATGAACGAAAGCAGCTTTGCGGCGCTGCTGAAAAACATATCGGCAATCGAGGTGGTTGAGCAGTGGCTCACGCTGGATAAGCGGCCAGATCGCGACGAGACCTGGCTGAACGCCGTATTACGCAGGACCCGAAATCCCCGCCCGTATAAACTCCCTTAGCCAGCGGTGCGCCGGGTCGCGGTGCACGCGCTCGGGCCAGAACATCGCCATCTCAAAGCCCGGCAGCTCGACCGGCGGCGGCAGGACGATCAGCGCCGGGTTCGCCATCGCTAACCTTGCGGGCAGCATCGCAACCAGGTCGCTGCTTTCCAGCACCGCTTTCATAAACAGGAAGTGCGGCACAGAGAGCACCACGCGGCGGGACAGGCCTCTGCCCGCCAGAATTTCATCGGTAATGCCCTGAAAGCCGCCGCCAGTGGGCGAGACGATAACCTGCTCCAGCTCGCAGAAGGCTTCCGGGGTGAGCGGCTGCCGGAGCCGTGGATGGTCCGCTCTTCCTGCCAGCACATACTTTTCGCTAAACAGCACCTGCTGCCGTAATCCCTGCGCGCCTTCGTCGCCGGTGTGAAACACCAGGTCAACGCCTTCCTGCACCGTCTGCTGCGCCAGCCGCTGCGGGGCATGTTCAACAATCGCCATTCGCGTAGCCGGAGCCTGCCGACGCAGCTCCGCCATCAGCGGCATTAAGATGGCGGATTCGCTGTAGTCCGAGGCGGCCACGCGCCAGGTATGGGCATCCCGCTGTGGATCGAAGGGCGCGGCGGGCGCAATCGCC
>NZ_RCAA01000022.1:2642-9705 GCF_003628475.1 Enterobacter sp. R1(2018)
TCCCGCGCGGGCCGGGGAGCAGAAGCGGGTCATCAAATATTTCCCGCAGCCTGGCAAGATGCACGCTTATCGACGGCTGCGAAAAATGCAGGCGTTCGGCGGTGCGGGTGACGTTCTGCTCCTTCAGCAGGACATCCAGCGTCAGCAGCAGGTTGAGGTCGATGCGGCGAAGATTACTCATCTTAATACCTAGTATAGTAGCTATTCATTTCAACTATACCTCGCGGCGGCCTACCCTGCTGATATCAATTACCTGCAGGAGCGCCCATGAATATCTTAATCGTTTACGCCCATCCGGAGCCGCAGTCGCTTAACGGCTCGCTAAAAGACTTTACCGTTGAGCGCCTGAGCAATGCCGGGCACCACGTGGAGGTCTCAGACCTCTACGCCATGAACTGGAAAGCAGCGCTGGACCGGCACGACAGCGCGGAATTCGACGTACAACAGCGCTTCGATCCCTCTTCCGCCTCGCTTCACGCTTTCCAGAACGGGCTGCAGAGCGCCGACATCGCCGCCGAACAGCAAAAGCTCGACCGCGCCGATATGCTGATCCTGCAGTTCCCGCTGTGGTGGTTCTCCATGCCCGCCATTATGAAAGGCTGGGTAGACCGGGTGTACGCCTGCGGTTTTGCCTATGGCGTCGGCGAACATTCGGACAGCCACTGGGGCGACCGCTACGGCGAGGGGAGAATGGCCGGCAAGCGGGCGATGCTTATCGTGACGGCGGGCGGCTGGGCGTCGCACTACGGGCCGCGCGGGGTGAATGGCCCGATTGACGATCTGCTGTTTCCCATCCAGCACGGCATTCTGTGGTATCCGGGGTTCGCGGTGCTGCCGCCGTTTGTGGTGTACCGCACCAGCCGGGTGGACGAGCAAAAGTACGCTCAGCTTTGCGATGCGTTAGGAAAGCGGTTGGACACGCTGGCGCAGACGCAGCCCATTGCCTGGCACCGGCAAAACGGCGGGGCCTATGCCATTCCGGAGCTGACGCTGCGTGAAGATATCGCCCCGGGCGCAGAGGGTTTTGCTATCCATAAGATGCGCTGACCGCACGCCACGCTGCCCTGCACCGGGATTTGCTCTACACTGGTTGGCTGAGCCAACACAGAGGAAAAGCTGATGTCCATTATAAAAAGTTACGCCGCGCAGCAGGCCGGCGCAGAGCTTGAGCTCTATGAATACGACGCGGGCGAACTGCTGCCGGAAGACGTTGAGGTTAAAGTCGAATACTGCGGCATCTGCCATTCAGACCTGTCGATGATCGACAACGAATGGGGCTTCTCGCAGTATCCTCTGGTGCCCGGTCACGAGGTGGTGGGCCGCGTGCACGCCCTTGGCAGCGCGGCGCAGAACAAAGGTCTGAAGGTGGGCCAGCGCGTGGGTATCGGCTGGACGGCGCGCAGCTGCGGGCACTGCGACGCCTGCATCAGCGGCAATCAGATTAACTGCCAGCAGGGCAGCGTGCCGACAATCGCCAACCGCGGCGGCTTTGCCGATAAAATCCGCGCCGACTGGCAGTGGGTTATCCCTCTGCCGGAATCCATCGATATCGAAACCGCCGGCCCGCTGCTGTGCGGCGGCATTACCGTCTTTAAACCGCTGCTGATGCATCACGTTACGGCCACCAGCCGCGTGGGCGTGATCGGTATCGGCGGCCTCGGGCATATCGCCATCAAGCTGCTGCATGCCATGGGCTGCGAGGTCACCGCGTTCAGCTCCAACCCGTCTAAAGAGCAGGAAATCCTGAAGATGGGCGCGGATAAAGTGGTTAACAGCCGCGATCCGCAGGCGCTGACGGCGCTCGCCGGGCAGTTCGATCTCATCATCAATACCGTCAACGTCGATCTGGACTGGCTGCCGTACTTCGAAGCGCTGGCTTATGGCGGCAAGTTCCACACCGTTGGTGCGGTAATGAAGCCGTTCGCCGTTCCGGCGTTCAAGCTCATTGCCGGCGACCGCAGTATTACCGGTTCGGCTACGGGCTCCCCGCACGAGCTGCGCACGCTGATGAAGCTTGCCGGACGCGCGAAGGTGGCGCCGCAGACCGAGCTGTTCCCGATGTCGAAAATCAACGAGGCTATTCAGCACGTGCGCGACGGTAAGGCCCGTTATCGCGTGGTGCTGAAGGCTGATTTTTGATGTGAAAAGACCACCTTCTGAGAAGGTGGCTTTTGAAAATGCTCCTGTAAGGGTAACACCGTTCACTTAAGCTGATGCATTAGGGGAAACACCAGGATTTGGTTCCCGGAGGGACGCCAGACCTGGTGGTCGCCCCGGGTATTACAAACTTAAACTAACGGTGTTACCTCGTTGAGGGGCCTGTTAACTTCAGAGACAGGAAGGCTAGTTAACCAGAGCGGCAAAAACCTCGGCCACGGCAACCGCGCCCGGATCCTTCACGCCGTCCAGATTGCCGCTGTTAACGTAGGACGAGCGGCCCGCGTTGGCTTTTTGCATCTGCGCCGTCGCGTCTGCGCCTTTCTGTGCCGCCTGTGCCGCGGCCTTCAGATCTTTATCCCGCAATGCTTCAAGCGCCGGCTGCAGGGCGTCGATCAGCGTGCGATCGCCAAGATCCGCGCCGCCGTAGCGTTTCATTTGCTCCAGGCCAAACAGCAGCGCTTCCGGCAGCGATTTTTTCTCGCCCACTTTTTGCCCGGCCGCGGTAAAGAAGATCGACATCAGTACGCCGCTTGAGCCACCCATCACCGTCGCCAGCCTGTCGCCCACCAGCTCCAGCAGGGCTGCCGGATCGTTGAGCGGCAGTTTGCCGCTGTCGTTAAGCTGCGCGATATCCCTCGCCCCTTCGGCGAAGGTGGAACCGGTATCGCCGTCGCCCACTTTCGCATCCAGCGCGTTCAGGTGGTTTTCCTGTTCGATAAGCGTTTTCGCCACGCTTGCCACCAGCGCTTTCGCGGCGGCGTTGTCGGACGGGGTAATTTCCACGTCGCGGCGCAGCAGACTGTGCTTCTGCGTTGGCATAGCGTGGCATTTCACCATCGGCTGCCAGCCTGCGGTTTCTACATCAGCCTGTAACGCTTTAATAAAGTCTTCATTCAGAGCGATGGCCGAAAGCGAAAAGCCTTTCATATCCAGCGCGCTCACCAGCGGCGCCGGGCCAATCAGGTAGGCGAGCTGATCTTTAAGATCGGAATGCGCCAGCTCTCTGGTCAGCAGCGCCATCTCCAGCGACGACACGCCGCCGAGGTTGTTAATCAGCACCGCAAGTTTTGCCTCCGCGCCGGTCTTTTGACGCAGGTGTTTGACCAGCGTAGCGATAATTTCTTTGCTGTTCTGCGTGTCTATGGTGCTGGCGCCCGGCTCGCCGTGAATGCCCAGCCCCAGCTCAACGTGGCCGCCTTTAATGCGTCCTTCTTCATCGTCGCTGCCTGGGAGGTTGCAGGTCTGCATCGCCACGCCCATGCTGGCGACGCTGTCGCAGGCCTGCTGGGCGATGGCTTTTACGTCGCTCAGGGATTTGCCCTGCTCTGCGACGAAACCCGCAATTTTATGTACCAGCGCCGTGCCGGCAATGCCGCGCGGCTGTTTATTATCCGGCAGCGAGATATCATCGCCGACGATCACCATCTCGACCTTCAGGCCGTGCTTTTTGGCTTTTTCCGCGGCGAGGCCGAAGTTCAGGCGGTCGCCGGTGTAGTTCTTCACAATCAGCAGGCAGCCGCGGTCGCCGGTTACCGCCACGATGGCGTTGAGCACCGCGTCCACGCTTGGCGAAGCGAAGAGGTCGCCGCACACCGCGGCGGTGAGCATGCCCTTGCCCACAAACCCTACGTGCGCGGGCTCATGGCCGGAACCGCCGCCGGAAATAATCGCGACTTTGCTTTTATCCCAATCGTTACGCGCTACTACGCGGATGGCGGGATCTATTTCAAGGCGCGTCAGATTGCGGTAGCGAGAGCTGATGATAACGCCTTCTATGGCGTCGTTGACCAGCTGTTTGCGGTCATTAAAGAAGAATCTGGACATAGGTTCCTTAAAATCTGAAAAACGTATGCAAAGCATAGTTCTTACTTCGGGAGTCGCCGCAAACATGGGAATATGCCGATGACGATATTTATGCGATTGCTATGCTTATGGAAAAGTACATCAGGGAAACGATCATGACCGCGCCGCTGCTAATAGCCAGAACTATCGACAAACAACTGTATTTACTGCCCACGATGGCCAACCGCCACGGTCTGATTACCGGCGCGACGGGCACCGGGAAAACGGTCACGCTGCAAAAGCTCGCCGAATCCTTTTCGGAAATCGGCGTGCCGGTGTTTATGGCGGATGTGAAAGGCGATTTAACCGGCGTGGCTGAAGAAGGCGCGGCGTCGGAAAAGCTGCTGGCAAGGCTTGCGAACATCGGCGTCACGGACTGGTCGCCGCACGGCAATCCGGTGGTGCTGTGGGACATTTTCGGCGAGAAAGGCCATCCGGTGCGGGCTACCGTCTCAGACCTCGGGCCGCTGCTGCTTTCCCGGCTGCTGAACCTTAACGAGGTGCAGTCCGGCGTACTGCAAATCATCTTCCGTATTGCCGACGATCAGGGGCTGCTGCTGCTTGATTTTAAAGACCTGCGCGCCGCCACGCAGTACATCGGCGATAACGCGAAGTCCTTCCAGAACCAGTACGGGAATATCAGCAGCGCCTCCGTCGGCGCCATTCAGCGCGGGCTGTTGCAGCTTGAACAGCAGGGCGCGGAACACTTCTTCGGCGAGCCGATGCTGGATATCAAAGACTGGATGCGCACCGACGCGAACGGCAAGGGCGTCATCAATATCCTCTCGGCGGAAAAGCTCTACCAGATGCCGAAGCTGTATGCCGCAAGCCTGCTGTGGATGCTCTCGGAAATTTACGAACAGCTGCCGGAAGCGGGCGATCCGGAGAAACCAAAGCTGGTGTTCTTCTTCGACGAGGCGCACCTGCTGTTTAACGACGCTCCGCAGGTACTGCTGGATAAAATCGAACAGGTTATTCGACTTATCCGCTCCAAAGGCGTTGGGGTGTATTTTGTTTCCCAGAATCCATCGGATATTCCGGATACCGTGCTCGGGCAGTTAGGCAACCGCGTTCAGCACGCGCTACGCGCCTTTACGCCAAAAGATCAGAAGGCGGTCAAAACGGCGGCGCAAACCATGCGCGCTAATCCGGCGTTTGATACTGAAAAAGCGATTCAGGAGCTCGGCACCGGCGAGGCGCTGATCTCTTTTCTGGACGAGAAAGGCAGCCCGACGATGGTAGAGCGCGTTATGGTGATTGCCCCCTGCTCGCGCATGGGCCCGGTGACGGACGACGAGCGCAACGGCCTGCTGAACCATTCGTCGCTGTACGGTAAATACGATGAGACGGTAGACCGCGAATCCGCTTATGAAAGGCTGCAGCAGGGCGTGCAGGCGGCGGGCGAAAAGCAGAACGCGCCGCCGGCAAAAGGCGACGCGGTAGCCGTGGACGGCGGTATTCTCGGCGGACTGAAAGATATTCTGTTCGGCACCACCGGGCCAAGAGGCGGCAAGAAAGACGGCGTGGTACAGACCATGGCGAAGAGCGCGGCGCGGCAGGTCACCAACCAGATTATTCGCGGCGTGCTGGGCAGCATTATGGGCGGCCGCAGGCGCTGATTATCCCTTTCTGACATTAGCGTAGCGCCATTCGCCAATGCCCACCACAGCCCCGGAAGGTGAATAAGCGCAGCGTCGTCCGCGAGCTGTGCACCGAAAGCAGGCGGATGGCGCAGGCTTATCCGCCCTGCGTTTCTATCCCCTTCCTCCCGCAGCAGCGTTCTTTGAATCCCGTCACAATCGCTCGATCTCTTTTACCCATTCCTGGCGGATGTGGCTAAATTGTTAACTCATCCGACCACATAATAATAATGACCTGCAGGAAGAGAATATGAGCTATCCGTCGCTGTTCGCCCCGCTTGATCTTGGCTTTACCACGCTGAAAAACCGTGTGCTGATGGGCTCGATGCACACCGGTCTTGAAGAGCATCCAGACGGCGCCGAACGGCTGGCGGCGTTCTATGCCGAGCGCGCCCGCCACGGCGTGGCGCTGATTGTCACCGGCGGCGTTGCCCCCTCGCCTTCCGGCGTGGGCGTGGAAAGCGGCGCGGTGCTGAACGATGAAAGCCAGCTTGCCCATCACCAGGTCGTTACCGATGCGGTACACCGCGAAGGCGGTAAAATCGCCCTGCAGATCCTGCATACCGGCCGCTACAGCTATCAGCCCAACCCGGTAGCGCCCTCCGCCATTCAGGCGCCCATCAACCGTTTTAAACCTCACGCCTTAACCCACGGCGAAATCCTGGCGCTGATTGAAGACTTCGCCCGCTGTGCAGATCTTGCAAAACAGGCAGGCTACGACGGCGTGGAAATCATGGGCTCCGAAGGCTATCTGATTAACCAGTTCTTAGCCGCGCGCACTAACCAGCGCGACGACGAATGGGGCGGCGATTATCCGCGCCGCATGCGTTTTGCTCTTGAGGTGGTGCGCGCCGTGCGGGAAAAAGTCGGGCCGGACTTCATCATTATTTATCGCCTTTCGATGCTTGACCTGGTCGACGGCGGCGGCACTTTCGACGAAGCCGTCCAGCTTGCAAAAGCAGTGGAAGCGGCTGGCGCCACGCTGATTAACACGGGCATCGGCTGGCACGAGGCGCGCATTCCCACCATTGCCACGCCCGTTCCCCGCGGCGCCTTCAGCTGGGTGACGCGCAAGCTCAAAGGCCTGGTCTCGATCCCGCTGGTCACCACCAACCGCATCAACGATCCGAAAACCGCCGAGGAGATTCTGGCCAACGGCGATGCGGATATGGTTTCGATGGCGCGGCCTTTTCTTGCCGACGCGGAGCTGGTGTCAAAGGCGCAGCAGGGGCGTGAAGATGAGATCAATACCTGTATCGGCTGTAACCAGGCCTGCCTCGACCAGATTTTTGTCGGCAAAGTGACCTCCTGCCTGGTAAATCCGCGCGCCTGTCACGAAACCAAAATGCCGGTTGTGCCCGCCCGGAGCCGAAAAAACCTGGCGGTCGTCGGCGCGGGCCCGGCAGGCCTGGCGTTTGCGG
>NZ_RCAA01000022.1:9764-16890 GCF_003628475.1 Enterobacter sp. R1(2018)
TCACGCTGTTTGACGCGGCGGCGGAAATCGGCGGGCAGTTCAATATCGCCAAACAGATCCCCGGCAAGGAAGAGTTCTACGAGACGCTACGTTACTACCGCCGCATGCTGCGGCTGACGGACGTGGATATCCGCCTGAATCAATATGTCACCGCGCCGATGCTTAAGGCGTTCGACGAGGTGATTCTCGCCTGCGGCATCGAGCCGCGCATACCGCTTATCGACGGCATTACGCATCCCAAAGTCCTGAGCTATATCGACGTGCTGCGGGAAAAAGCGCCGGTAGGCGAACGCGTGGCGATTATCGGCGCGGGCGGCATCGGCTTTGATACGGCGATGTACCTCAGCCAGCAGGGCGAGTCCACCAGCCAGAATATCGCCGAGTTTTGCGTGGAATGGGGCATCGACACCAGCCTGCGGCACGCGGGCGGCCTGCGTCCGGAAGGCGTGCATCTGACGAAAAGCCCGCGCCAGATCGTGATGCTGCAGCGTAAAAGCAGCAAACCCGGAGAAGGCCTTGGCAAAACCACCGGCTGGATTCACCGCACCACGCTGCTGGCGCGGGGCGTGAAAATGCTGGCGGGCGTAAGCTACGAGCGCATTGATGACGAAGGGCTGCACATCACGGTGAGCGGCGAACCGCAGACGTTAGCGGTGGATAACGTGATTATCTGCGCGGGACAGGATCCGCGCCGGGAACTGGCGGAGCCGCTGCGCGAGCTGGGGAAAACATTGCATCTGATCGGCGGGGCGGACGTGGCGATGGAGCTGGATGCCCGGCGCGCTATCGCGCAGGGCACCCGTTTAGCGCTGGAGATTTAGCGGCGGCGGCCTAGCTTCACGGCTTTCAGCACCACGAATTTGGTGTTGGAAGCCACGGTTTCGCAGTTGCCGAAGATCTTCTTCAGCTTGCGGAAGTAGTCCAGATGGCGGTTAGCCACAATGTACAGCGCGCCGTTGTTCACCAGGCAGCGGCGCGCATGGTGGAACATTTCCCACGCCACCTGATCGGTCAGCGCGTGCTGCTGGTGGAACGGCGGGTTGCACAGAATGGTGTCGAAGCGGTAAGGCTCCACGCCGGACAGCGCGTTGTTAATCATAAACTCGCAGCGGTGCAGATTTTCCGGCATGTTGATTTCCACGTTCAGGCGGCTTGACGCCACCGCCATCGGCGATTCATCAACGAATACTACCTTCGCTTCCGGGTTCTGATCCAGCAGGTGCAGACCCACCACGCCGTTGCCGCAGCCCAGATCCACAATCTCCCCTTCCAGGCCGGTCGGCAGATTCTCGATAAAGAAGCGTGCGCCAATATCCAGACCCGTGCGGGAGAAGACGTTCGCGTGGTTATGAATGGTCCACGGCGTGCCGGCCAGCTTCCAGCTCAGGGTTTCCGGCACGTCTTTCAGCTCCGGCCTGGTAAAGGTGCCATTGATCAGGCGCGCTTTTTTCCATGCCAGCGTGGTGGTGGTCGGCCCGAGGATTTTCTCGAACAGCTCCAGCGTCGAATTATGAATGTCGCGGGCTTTGGCGCCGGCAAGAATTCGCGTTTCCGGCGTCAACACTTTACGCAGGGCGCGAAGCTGCTGCTCCAGCAGGGCCAGGGTTTTTGGGATCTTGATAAGCACGGTGCCCGGCGCCTGCGGATAAGGCGCGGTGCTGTCCAGAAACGTCACGTTGGATTCAACGATATCGTTGTTGCTGAGGTTCTGGCGGGTGGCCAGCTCGCTCAGGTACGAATCGCTGATGCTGTACGGCTTATGCCCGGCGAGCACGGTTGCAAGCGCGCCGAAAGTGTCGTTAAAAATCAGGACCGGGCCGCTGATTTCGGTGTCGTCCAGCTGTTGCAGCAGATATTCATCCGCCGCTTCCCACGCCTGCAGCGGGTTGACGTCGTCCGTTTCCGGGAAACGTTTTAAAGTCAGTGAACGGAAACCGTTGTCTGATTGGCTCATCGGCCCTCCTGGATGGTAAAATTTCGGCGTTATCCCCGAATGGGGGCGTGAGTATACCCTTTTTCCTTCTCAAGAGCGTGCGAATGAGCGAACTGACTTACTTAAACGGCTATCCCGAGCATTTGCTCTCCCAGGTTCGCACGCTGATTGCGGAACAACGCCTTGGCGAGGTGCTGCAAAAACGCTATCCGGACAGCCATAATATCGCCACCGACAAAGCGCTTTACGCCTACACCCAGGATCTGAAAAACCAGTATCTGCGCAACGCGCCGCCCATCAACAAAGTAGCCTACGACAGTAAAATTCACGTGCTGAATAACGCGCTGGGGCTGCACACGGCGATTTCGCGCGTGCAGGGCGGCAAGCTCAAGGCGAAAGCGGAGATCCGCGTGGCGACGGTTTTTAAATCCGCGCCGCAAGCCTTTCTGCGCATGATAGTGGTGCATGAACTGGCGCACCTGAAAGAGAAAGATCACAACAAGGCGTTTTACTCGCTGTGCTGCCATATGGAACCGCAGTATCACCAGTTCGAGTTCGATACCCGTCTGTGGCTGACGCAGCTGGCGTTGAAAGGTTCCGCATAAAACGCCGCTGGAGGGCGCCTGCGCTTATCCACCCTGCGTCAATTATGATAAAAATATACCGATAAACTTCTTACCTGGACCCCTTTATGATTCGATTTGCCGTTGTTGGAACTAACTGGATCACCCGTCAGTTTGTGGATGCCGCCCACGAAAGCGGCCACTATAAGCTCACCGCCGTTTACTCCCGCACCCTTGAGCAGGCCCAGACCTTCGCCAGCGATTATCCGGTTGAGTACCTGTTTACCGATCTTGAGGCGATGGCAAAGAGCGATGCGATTGACGCGGTTTATATCGCCAGCCCGAACGCCCTGCACGCTCCGCAAAGCCTGCTGTTCTTAAGCCATAAAAAGCATGTGATTTGCGAAAAGCCGCTCGCTTCAAATATTCGTGAAGTCGAAGCCGCCATTGCCTGCGCGCGGGAAAATAATGTGGTGCTGTTCGAGGCCTTTAAAACCGCAAGCCTGCCGAACTTTATCGCTCTGCGGCAGGCGCTGCCGAAAGTCGGCAAGATCCGCAAGGCGCTGCTCAACTACTGCCAGTATTCCTCACGCTATCAGCGTTATCTGGACGGCGAAAACCCAAACACCTTTAATCCGGCCTGGTCCAACGGTTCGATTATGGATATCGGCTTCTACACCCTGGCCTCGGCCGTCGCGCTGTGGGGCCAGCCGCATGCGGTGCACGCCACGGCCAGCCTGCTGGAAAGCGGCGTAGATGCCCACGGTTCGGTGCAGATGAACTACGGCGATTTCGACGTTAACCTGCTGCACTCCAAGGTGAGCGATTCGGTTATCCCGAGCGAGATTCAGGGCGAAGCGGGTTCGTTGGTTATCGAAAAAATCTCCGAATGCCAGCGCATTACTTTTGTGCCGCGCGGCGGCAAGCCGCAGGATCTGTCGCTTCCGCAGCATATCAATACCATGCTGTATGAAGCCGAAACCTTTGCCCGCCTGGTGGCGGACAACGAGGTCAATCATCCGGGCCTGGAGATATCGCGTATTACTTCCGCGTTAGCCACGGAAATTCGAGCCCAGACCGGCGTGAAATTCCCCGCCGACGAGATGCCCGCCTCCCTCACGGCGTAAAACTGTGTAAGGCCGGGCGGCATATATTGACGGGGTTTATATCTCGTAATATTTTGTTACCTGCAAAGGGGAGTAACTTCATTGCCGGTTAATCGTCATTACGGTGCGCAAGCACCCGGTTACCGGGCAACGCGAATGGTTTTCACAATCGTTCTGCGCTGTAAGTGAGACCTTGCCGGAAGGCGAGATCCCTTATGCAAGCGAAAGCGGCTGGCGTCTTCCGACGTTGGCCGTTTTTGTTTTGAAGGAAACTCTTATGAATAGTGTTGGCACGCCGTTACTCTGGGGCGGTTTTGCCGTCGTCGTCATCATCATGCTGGCAGTCGACCTCCTGCTTCAGGGCCGCAAAGGCTCGCATACCATGTCCATGAAGCAGGCCGCCGCCTGGTCCGTGGTGTGGGTAACCCTTTCACTGCTGTTTAACGCGGCTTTCTGGTGGTATCTCACCGGCACCGCCGGCCGCGAAGTGGCGGATACCCAGGCTCTCGCCTTCCTCACCGGCTACCTGATCGAAAAAGCGCTGGCGGTAGATAACGTCTTCGTCTGGCTGATGCTGTTCAGCTACTTTTCGGTGCCCGCAGCCCTGCAGCGCCGCGTGCTGGTTTACGGCGTGCTGGGCGCGATTGTGCTGCGTACGGTGATGATCTTCGCCGGCAGCTGGTTGATTACCCAGTTTGAGTGGCTGCTGTACGTGTTCGGCGCCTTCCTGCTGTTCACCGGCATTAAAATGGCGCTGGCGAAGGAAGACGAAGGCGGCATCGGCGATAAACCACTGGTGCGCTGGCTGCGCGGCCATCTGCGCATGACGGACAAAATCGAAGGCGAGCATTTCTTCGTGCGCAAAAACGGCCTGCTATTCGCCACGCCGCTGCTGCTGGTGCTGATTCTGGTTGAGCTGAGCGACGTGATTTTCGCGGTCGATAGCATCCCGGCTATTTTCGCGGTGACCACCGACCCGTTTATCGTGCTGACCTCTAACCTGTTCGCCATCCTCGGCCTGCGCGCCATGTACTTCCTGCTGGCGGGCGTGGCGGAGCGCTTCTCCATGCTGAAGTACGGCCTGTCGGTTATCCTGGTGTTTATCGGCGTTAAGATGCTGATTGTCGATTTCTGGCATATCCCGATTGCCATTTCGCTGGGCGTAGTGGGCGGTATTCTGGCGCTGACGCTGGTGATTAACGCCGTGGTGAACGCGCGTAACGATCGGAAGAAACTGGCTAAATAATTACCGCGGGTGGCGCAAGCGCTACCCGACGCGCATTTCTATAGGGCGGATAAGCGCAAGCGCTATCCGCCAAAACGAAGCGAACCCTTTCCCCGGCATTTGTCGACAATGTCACAAACTTGTTAATCAACAGTTATAAAACCTGGATATCGGCTAAATATTTAGTCATTAACGCTTCCTGACCCGCCACTTTTCCTTATACTCGACCGGGAAAACACATTTACTTACATCCGCTCACAAATGTTCCCCAGAGTGCAGACGCGGTATGAAACGACACACTACAGGAAGGTACTAAATGGCTACACAATCCCCGGGATTGATTAAGCGCCTCACGCAGGGCAGCCTGGTCAAACAGATTCTTATTGGCCTGGTGCTCGGCATTGCGCTGGCGCTGGTTTCAAAACCTGCCGCCATCGCCACCGGCCTGCTGGGCACGCTGTTCGTTGGCGCCCTGAAGGCCGTTGCGCCGGTGCTGGTGCTGATGCTGGTAATGGCGTCTATTGCCAACCATCAGCACGGACAAAAAACCAGCATCCGCCCTATTCTGTTCCTTTATCTGCTGGGCACGTTCGCGGCAGCGCTGACCGCCGTCGTCGTCAGCTTTATCTTCCCTTCCACCCTGCACCTCACTACCGGCGCAACGGATATTACGCCTCCCTCCGGCATCGTTGAGGTAATGCGTGATCTGCTGATGAGCATGGTTGCCAACCCGGTAAACGCGCTTTTAAACGCTAACTATATCGGCATTCTGGTGTGGGCCGTGGGCCTGGGCTTCGCCCTGCGTCACGGCAATGAAACCACCAAAAACCTGATTAACGACGTTTCCGATGCGGTGACCTTCCTGGTCAGAGTGGTGATCCGCTTTGCGCCGATCGGTATTTTCGGGCTGGTCGCCTCAACGCTTGCCACCACCGGTTTCTCAACGCTGTGGAGCTACGCGCAGCTGCTGCTGGTGCTTATCGGCTGCATGCTGGGCGTGGCGCTTATCATTAACCCGCTGCTGGTGTGGTACAAAATCCGCCGTAACCCGTACCCGCTGGTGATTACCTGCCTGCGTGAAAGCGGCGTGACCGCCTTCTTCACCCGCAGCTCTGCCGCCAATATTCCGGTGAATATGGCGCTGAGCGAGAAGCTAAATCTGGATCGCGATACCTACTCGGTCTCTATTCCGCTGGGCGCCACCATCAACATGGCCGGGGCGGCGATTACTATTACCGTACTGACGCTGGCCGCGGTTAATACGCTCGGCATACCTGTCGATCTGCCAACCGCGCTGCTGCTGAGCGTCGTGGCGTCGCTGTGCGCCTGCGGGGCCTCGGGCGTGGCGGGCGGTTCGCTGCTGCTGATCCCGCTGGCCTGCGGCATGTTCGGCATCCCTAACGAGATTGCCATGCAGGTGGTTGCGGTTGGCTTTATTATCGGCGTGCTGCAGGACTCCTGCGAAACAGCGCTTAACTCCTCAACCGACGTGCTGTTCACCGCCGCGGCATGCCAGGCGGAAGACGCGCGCCTGGCGAATAACAATCTTTTACGCGGCTAACCGCCCTTCTCCCCGTCGACAGCGGCGGGGAGCTGTTTTTGCTCCCGCACTTTCTTCTCCAGGCTAAACGGGTCAATTCCTCTTCTTTGCATGCGCCAGAAGCGAAAAATAGTCAGGCCGTTCATCACCAGAAAGCTGCCTTCAATTAACGTTCCGCCTATCGATCCCAGCCAGAAGTTATGCGTGACCCAACAGGCGGTGGAGCACCACATCACGCAGCGCGTGGTCAGCCCCCTGCAGCGAAACAGCGCCCAGGTGCTGGCCACCGTGCCAACAATCGGCAGCAGTTCCATCAGATGATTAAACTTCGCCAGCCCCAGGCCAAGCGTAAGCAGGATAAAAATCATCGTCACCCACAGGCTGCGGGTGCGTAAAGAGATAAGGGTGCGCAGGGCGTTAAGTTCGGCGCTCATGCCCGCCGGACTTGCGCCCATCAGAAAGAAGTGCAGGCCGATAATGGCGCTGTAGCCTGCCAGCTGTAGCTTAAAACGTTTCTCATCGCGGTTGATAAAAGTGGTTATCCCGACCATAAAGGCGAGAACGCCTACGCCCTGAGCAATCCAGTATGCGCTCATGACAGCTCCTTGCCCGCCTCAGGGCCATGCATCAAAAAACCGGCGGGCGGCGCGTTGCCTGCCCGCCCGACAAAATCGCTTACAGCGTTACGCCGCTTTTGAAGATGGCAAGCTCGCGGAAATCATTGCGTTCGTTACAGGTTTTTTTGCCGTTGGCGATATC
>NZ_RCAA01000022.1:16958-26021 GCF_003628475.1 Enterobacter sp. R1(2018)
CAGCACCATATGACAGCCCGCCCCGGCCAGCGCGCTGGTGGCCACCGCATCGTTACCCGGCGCGCTTAACAGGTTTAACCCCGGCGTTTTCAGCCGCTCGCCATAGCGCAGGACGTCCACCACTTCGCTTTCCCCGGCTTTTTGCGTACAGCCGAGCGACTTTTCCTCAAGCGTGGTGATGCCGCCGGCTTTGTTGCCCGGCGAAGGGTTTTCATAAATCGGCTGATTATGCGCGATAAAGTACTGTTTGAAGTCGTTCACCATGGTGACGGTTTTTTCAAACGTCGCTTCGTCGCGGCAGTGGCTCATCAGGATGCGTTCCGCGCCAAACATTTCCGGGACTTCGGTCAGCACCGTTGTGCCGCCGTTGGCCACCATATAGTCGGAGAAACGTCCAAGCATAGGGTTGGCGGTAATACCGGACAGGCCGTCCGAACCGCCGCACTCGAGGCCAAACTTCAGCTCGCTGAGCCTGCCCGGCTCGCGTTTATCGTGGCGCATGGCCTCATAGAGCTGCTGCAGCTGTTCCAGCCCCGCTTCTACCTCATCGTCCTGCTGCTGGCAGATCATAAAGCGCACGCGCTGCGGATCGTAGTCGCCCAGGGTTTCACGGAAGGCGTCGACCTGGTTGTTCTCACAGCCCAGGCCGATAACCAGCACCGCCCCCGCGTTCGGGTGATGCACCATATTCTGCAGCATGGTGCGGGTGTTAATATGGTCCTCGCCCAGCTGCGAACAGCCAAACGGGTGGCTGAACAGAAAGACGCCGTCGATATCTTCCGCGTCATTATTCTGCTTCAGAAAACGGTTCTGGATCTGCCGCGCTATGCCGTTTACACAGCCCACGGTCGGCAGGATCCACAGTTCGTTACGCACGCCCACCTTGCCGCCGCTGCGGCGATAAACCTTTACGTCACGATCCGCGGCCTGCGCTGCCAGCGCCTGAAAGTCAGGTTGATAGCGATACTCGTCCAAATCGCTCAGGTTGGTACGCGCATTGTGCGAGTGAATATGCTCACCCGGTTCAATTCCCGCCAGCGCATGACCAATCGGCAGGCCGTACTTGATAATGTTTTCGCCCTGCGCAATGGCGCACAGCGCGAATTTATGGCCGCGCGAAACCGGCTGGCGCAGCGTAATCTCTGCGCCCTCGACGGTAACGGCTTCGCCTTCTGTCAGGTCCACTAACGCGACGGCGACGTTGTCCTGCGCATGGATCTTGATGTATTGCATATCAACCTCGAAGCCGGTTAGTTCAGTTCAATGCCGAAGTAGTCGCGGGCATTGTTAAAGCAGATGTTTTTCACCATTTCACCCAGCAGATTAATATCGGCAGGCGCTTCGCCCGCGGCCACCCAGCGGCCAATCATCTGGCACAGGATGCGGCGGAAATATTCATGGCGGGTATAGGACAGGAAGCTGCGGCTGTCGGTAAGCATGCCGACGAAACGACTCAGCAGGCCCAGCTGGGCAAGCTGCGTCATCTGGCGTTCCATACCGTCTTTCTGATCGTTAAACCACCACCCGGAGCCAAACTGCATTTTCCCCGGCATTCCTTCGCCCTGGAAGTTGCCGACCATGGTGCCGATCACTTCGTTATCGCGCGGGTTCAGGCAGTAAAGAATGGTTTTCGGCAGCTCGTCGTTCTCATTTTGCTTGCTGAGCAGGCGGGACAGCTCAATGGCCAGCGGACGGTCGTTGATCGAGTCGAAGCCGACGTCCGCGCCCAGCAGCTTAAACTGGCGCAGGTTGTTATTGCGCAGCGCGCCGATGTGATACTGCTGCACCCAGCCGCGGCGGCTGTATTCAGCGCCCAGCCAGACCAGCACGGCGGTTTTAAACTGCGCCACTTCCTGCTCGCTTAAGTCGTTGCCCGCAAGACGGCTCGCCAGAATGCCGTCAAGGGTGGCTTCATCCGCTTCCGCAAACAGCACAATATCCAGCGCGTGGTCCGATACCTTGCAGCCATGCTCGGCGAAGTGGTCGAGACGTTTGCTCAGCGCGGCCTGCAGGTCGCTGAAACGACGGATGTCGGTATCTGAAACCTCGGCCAGTTTGCTCATGTAATCGGCAAAGGTCGGCAGTTCGATATTGAAGGCTTTATCCGGCCGCCAGCTTGGCAACACCTTGATGTCAAAACCGTCTTCCGCTACCTGGCGGTGATAACGCAGGTCGTCGACCGGATCGTCGGTGGTGCCGACCATTTTCACGTTCATCTGTTTCATGATGCCGCGGGCGCTGAAATCGTCCTGCGCCAGCAGTTCGTTGCACCGGTGCCAGATTTCGTCAGCCGTCGCCGGGGAAAGCAGCTTGCCGGTGATGCCGAATGGACGGCGCAGCTCCAGGTGCGTCCAGTGATAGAGCGGGTTGCCGATGGTATGCGGCACAGTCGCCGCCCAGGCGTCGAACTTTTCACGGTCGCTTGCGTCGCCGGTACACAGGCGCTCCGCCACGCCGTTGGTGCGCATCGCGCGCCACTTGTAGTGATCGCCTTTTAACCAGATGTCATACAGGTTTTTAAAGCGGTAATTTTCCGCTACCTGCTGCGGCGGCAGATGGCAATGGTAGTCGAAAATAGGCTGATCTTTCGCGTATTCGTGAAACAGACGACGGGCGAATTCGGTATCAAGAAGAAAATCTTCAGTCATAAACTGGTTCATATCCATGCTTCCTCTTTACGTATCGGTTCGATGCTTTCGCATAATGGTGACAAAGTTATCACACCAATTTACGCAGACCGAATGGATTTTTGGGGTATTCATCACAAAAACCACACAATTATTGTCAATATTTCGCCCCTAAAAGCCCTTAAAGCCGCGCCGCCACTGGCCTTAAAGCCCCTTCCGTCCTGGATCGCGCCGAAAAATACTTTTGTGATGTCACTCAACTTTTAAAGGTGTATGACAAGTTATCTTGCACCCGTCGCAATATCTCTGATTACGGATAGCTTCACACGCTGGCATGACAATCAGCGCACAGCGGTACGGAAGCCGTTTGCCAGAAACATTTTTCTATATGGCAAGGTACGGGTCTTATCGGGCAACGCCCCGGCATGCACCCCAGAACATAACTAACGCTCAGGTAAAGCCTGGCGCCTGCGGCCCCGTTTACAGGGCCGTTTATAAGATGGGATGAGGTTAGAAATGCGAAAGATCAAAGGCTTACGCTGGTACATGATTGCGTTAGTAACGTTGGGCACCGTGCTGGGCTATCTTACCCGTAACACCGTGGCGGCGGCCGCGCCAACGCTGATGCAGGAACTGCACATCTCCACTCAGCAATACTCTTATATTATCGCGGCTTACTCGGCCTGCTATACCATCATGCAGCCTGTCGCAGGCTACGTGCTTGATATTCTGGGTACGAAAATCGGCTATGCGTTCTTTGCTATCGCCTGGGCCGTTTTCTGCGGCGCAACGGCGCTGGCGGGAAGCTGGGGCGGACTGGCGATTGCGCGCGGCGCGGTCGGCGCCGCTGAAGCGGCGATGATCCCTGCCGGTCTGAAGGCCAGCAGCGAATGGTTCCCGGCAAAAGAGCGTTCTATTGCGGTAGGCTATTTCAACGTCGGCTCTTCTATTGGCGCGATGGTTGCTCCGCCGCTGGTGGTGTGGGCGATTCTGATGCACAGCTGGCAGATGGCCTTCGTGATTTCCGGCGTGCTGAGCTTCGCCTGGGCGATGGCATGGCTGTTTTTCTATAAACACCCGCGCGACCAGAAGAAGCTCACCGAAGAAGAACGCGAGTACATCATCGGCGGCCAGGAAGCCCATCACCAGGTCAACAACAGCAAAAAACTGTCCGCCTGGCAGATCGTACAGAACCGCCAGTTCTGGGGTATCGCCCTGCCGCGTTTCCTGGCAGAGCCGGCCTGGGGCACGTTCAACGCCTGGATCCCGCTGTTTATGTTCAAAGTCTATGGCTTTGACTTAAAACACATTGCGATGTTCGCCTGGATGCCTATGCTGTTTGCCGACCTCGGCTGTATCCTTGGCGGCTACCTGCCTCCGCTGTTCCAGCGCTGGTTTGGCGTCAACCTGATTGTTTCCCGTAAGATGGTGGTGACCATGGGCGCGGTGCTGATGATTGGTCCGGGCACCATCGGTCTGTTCACCAGCCCTTACGCGGCGATCGCTCTGCTGTGCATTGGCGGCTTCGCTCACCAGGCCCTTTCCGGCGCGCTGATTACGCTTTCTTCAGACGTATTCGGCCGTAACGAAGTCGCGACCGCTAACGGCCTGACGGGGATGGCGGCATGGACGGCGAGCACCCTGTTTGCCTTAGTTGTGGGCGCGCTGGCTGACACCCTCGGCTTCAGCCCTCTGTTCGCAGCTCTGGCCGTCTTCGACCTGCTCGGCGCGGTGGTTATCTGGACCGTGCTGAAGAACCAGCCGATTAGCGAGCTGGCGAAAACGCCGAATACCGGCCCGGCGGTCACCCAGCCTTAGCCACTTTTATGCTTAACCAGGCCGCCTTAAGGGCGGCTTTTTTCATTTTTACCCTTCCGCACCTTCTGGAGCAAAGTTGAGAAAAGTGGTATAACAAATCAGGTCACCCCGCCGCATCTCCCGGAGCACTTATGGAAGTCATGGAACCTCGTCGCCTTTACCAACAGCTGGCCGCTGAGCTAAAACATCGCATTGAAAACGGCGTATATCAGGTGGGCGAAAAGCTTCCGGCAGAGCGCTTTATCGCCGAAGAGAAGAACGTCAGCCGTACCGTGGTGCGCGAAGCGATCATCATGCTCGAAGTGGAGGGCTACGTGGAGGTGCGTAAAGGCTCGGGCATTCACGTTATCTCCAGCCAGGCGAAATACACCACCCTTCCCGATGAACGCTTTGAATTCGCAACTTTTGGACCGTTTGAGCTTTTGCAGGCGCGTCAGCTTATTGAGAGCAATATCGCCGAGTTCGCCGCCACCCAGGTGACCAAGCAAGATATCGTGAAACTCATGGAAATCCAGGAAATGGCGCGCAACGAGAAAAGTTTCCGCGATTCAGAGTGGGATCTGCACTTCCATACCCAGGTAGCGCTGGCCACGCAGAACAGCGCGCTGGCGGCGATTGTTGAAAAAATGTGGAGCCAGCGTATCCACAACCCTTACTGGCAAAAGCTCCACGAACATATCGATATGCGCACGGTGGACAACTGGTGCGACGATCACGATAACATCCTTAAAGCTTTGATCCGCAAAGACCCTAACGCGGCAAAACTCGCTATGTGGCAGCACCTGGAAAATACTAAGCAGATGCTGTTTAACGCCACCAGCGACGATTTCGAATTTAACGCCGACCGCTATCTGTTTGCTGAAAATCCGGTGGTTCATTTAGATACGGCGGCAAACGGTCAAAAATAGTAGTTTTCTTGCGCGAGGGTAAGCAAACCAACAATAGTGTCAGCGTTTGTAAATACCCTCGCCAGCCTCCCGCGCAGTAAGCAAAATCAATCGTCAACAAAGCATAAATACTATGACGCACTCCGCGCGGCTTTGTTACAATTAGACTTAATTTCACCGTCGGTGAGGGCTCATTTATCCTCCACCAGGCTATATCGCATTCACAAGGAAGGGTGGCGATACGCTTTCATCAGGCTGTGGGTACGGGCGGCTTAATAAAAAATTCTGACAGTGCCGTTACATTTCCCCACCCGTTTTAAACCGGCGACCTTAATCGATGTGCCAGGAACACTGAATGGAACTTTTGACGCAACTGCTTAACGCTCTGTGGAGCCAGGATTTTGAAACACTCGCCAGGCCAGGGATGATCGGCATGCTTTATTTTGTCCTCTTTATGATTCTCTTTTTAGAAAATGGATTGCTTCCGGCCGCCTTCCTGCCCGGCGATAGCCTGCTGGTATTGGTTGGGGTGCTGATTGCCAAAGGCGCGATGGGTTTTCCGGAAACGATAATTTTACTGACCGCCGCCGCAAGCCTGGGCTGCTGGCTCAGCTATATTCAGGGGCGCTGGCTTGGCAACACGCGCATCGTACAAAACTGGCTTTCGCATCTTCCTGCCCATTATCACCAGCGGGCGCATAATCTTTTTCATAAGCACGGCCTGTCCGCGCTGCTGGTCGGCAGATTTATCGCATTTGTTCGCACCCTGCTGCCAACTATTGCCGGTTTGTCGGGTCTGAATAATGCTCGCTTCCAGTTTTTTAACTGGATGAGCGGTTTGCTGTGGGTGTTAATTCTCACCACCCTGGGATATTTACTCGGCAAAACGCCGGTATTTTTGAAGTATGAAGATGCCTTGATGTCCTGCCTGATGCTGCTGCCCGTCGTGCTGCTGGTGTTTGGCCTGATCGGTTCGTTAATTGTGCTTTGGCGTAAAAAATACGGTAACCGCGGCTAGGGGAATAACAATGAAAATAGAATTTACGCGTCGCCTGCGGGTGGCGGCGCTGTTCGCCTGTCTTGTCGCAGGCGCATGGCTTGCGTGGTCCGGCATGCAAAGTAACGGCTCCACCCTGCAAATCCGCGCCACCCAGCAGGGCATCGTCATGCCTGACGGCTTCTTTGTCTGGCATCACCTGGACGCCAACGGCATCCGTTTTAATAGCATCACGCCGGCAAACGACTCTTTATTAATCAAGTTTGATTCCAGCGCCCAGAGTGAAGCCGCCAAAGCGGTGCTTTATAAAACGCTGCCCCACGGCTACGTTATTGCCCAGCAGGATGATGACAACAGCGCCAGCGCCTGGCTCTCCCGCCTGCGCACCCACGGCGATCGCATCGGCTAATCCCTCTCCAGAATTCTTAATTTGTTAACGGAAATTGGGTTTTTACCCAATTTCTGACTATGCTTGAATTTGCATTAAGCGCCAGAAATCAGCGTCTTTATCGGCATTACTGGACTATGGGTGTCAGGCTTCGCGGCTATTACACGCATTCACAATGGAAGGTCACTATCATGAATTACCGTACCGTACTGGCTATTGCTCTGCTGTCATTAACTTCTGCCTCGCAGGCGGCTTCGCCGTGCAGCGAAAAAGAAGCGGATATACAGCGTGAAATCGGCTATGCGGAAAAGCACCACAACCAGAACCGTATCGACGGTCTGAACAAAGCCCTTAAAGAGCTGCGCGCTAACTGTAGCGACAGCGGCCTGCGCGCCGAACATCAAAAGAAAGTCACCAAACAAAAAGAAGAGGTCGCCGAACGTAAAGCGGATCTTCAGAAAGCGCGTCAGAAAGGCGATGCGGAAAAAATTACCAAGCGGGAAAAAAAGTTATCTGAAGCAGAACACGAGCTGAAAGCATTAGAAGCGCGTGATTACTAAAGCCTAAGGATTATCCTCAAACACCTGGAGAGAACTATGTCAAAAGATACTACATCAGAACATTTGCGCGCTGAGTTGAAATCCCTGGCAGATACCCTTGAAGAGGTGCTGAGCGCATCGACGGGCAAGTCGAAAAGCGAGCTGGAAAAACTGCGCGGCAAGGCGGAAAAAGCCCTGAAAGAAAGCCGCTCCCGCTTGGGTGAAACCAGCGACGCTATCGTGAAGCAAACGCGCGAAACCGCCGAAAAAGCGGAAGACTACGTTCGTGAAAATCCATGGACCGGCGTGGGTATCGGTGCGGCGATTGGCGTCGTGCTGGGCGTTCTGATGACGCGTCGTTGATTATGGCTGATTCCCGTCAAACTCAGGGGCCGGGTAAAGGGGTCCTAGGTATCGGTCAGCGTCTGGTTACCATCATCGTCGGCATGGTGGAAACCCGGGTGCGTCTCGCGGTGGTTGAGCTGGAAGAAGAGAAGGCGCATATCGTCCAGCTGCTGCTTATGCTTGGCTTAACCATGCTGTTTGCCGCTTTCGGGCTGATGAGTCTGATGGTGCTGGTTATCTGGGCAATAGATCCGCAGTATCGCCTTAATGCGATGATTGCCACAACGGTTGTGTTGCTGGCTCTGGCGCTGATCGGCGGTCTGTGGACGCTGCATAAATCCCGTAAATCCACCCTGCTGCGCCATACGCGTCGCGAGCTTGAAAACGACCGCGAGCTGCTGGAGGAGGATAAGTCATGAGCGACCGCGAGCGCGACAAGCGAAAAGCGCTTTTACTGAGCCGTATTCAGCAGCAAAGGCTGGATCTGAGCGCGGGAAAGCGTGACTGGCTGGAAGCGACAGGGGCTTATGACCGCGGCTGGCATACGCTGTTAAGCCTGCGTAGCTACGCGTTGGTCGCAAGCAGCGTGATGGCTATCTGGACCGTTCGTCATCCCAGCTTCCTGATGCGCTGGGCCAAGCGCGGCTTTGGCGCGTGGAGCGCATGGCGTCTTCTGCGCAATACGATGGCGCAGCAAACGCGCTAAACAATATGCCGTCCTCAGGGACGGCATTTTTTTGCCCTCTAAAGTTCACTCAATATATTTGAAGAACTTTGACAGTTTTCCTTGCTAACAATCCCCAACCGTCACGTTTATTATCCCCTCCAACGACAGCAAACGCCGGTAACCACCGGAAATTGCACAGACATTAAACCCCGGGTTTATAACGCCCATACAAAATTCGTTGGAGAATAAAATGAAAAAATTAGATGATGCTGGCGTTCTGTTAGCGCGTATCCTGATGCCGGTGCTGTTTATCGTGGCGGGCTGGGGCAAAATTACGGGCTACGCCGGCACCCAGCAGTACATGGAAGCAATGGGCGTTCCGGGGTTCCTGCTGCCGTTGACCATCCTGCTGGAATTTGGCGGCGGCCTGGCGATTCTGTTTGGTTTTCTGACCCGTACTACCGCTATTATTACCGCGGTGTTCACCCTGCTGACGGCTTTCCTGTTCCATTCGGATTTCGCTCAGGGTCCAAACTCTATCATGTTCATGAAGAACTTCACCATCGCGGGCGGCTACCTGCTGCTGGCAATCTTCGGACCCGGCGCCTATAGCATCGACCGCCTGCTGAATAAAAAGTGGTAAGAGTTCTATACTGAATAACAATCAAACGAAGGCTACGCCTTCGTTTTTTTATTATGGTTTGCCGCACTCAATGAAAGGAGAGAAGCATGGGACAGCTAATCGACGGCGTCTGGCACGATACCTGGTATGACACCAAATCCACCGGCGGGCGC
>NZ_RCAA01000022.1:26131-36463 GCF_003628475.1 Enterobacter sp. R1(2018)
GCAAAGGCGGTTTTGCCGCCGAGAAAGATCGCTACCATCTTTATGTTTCTCTCGCCTGCCCCTGGGCGCACCGCACTTTGATTATGCGCACGCTAAAAGGGCTGGAAGCTTTTATCCCCGTCTCCGTGGTTAGCCCGCTAATGCTGCAGGACGGCTGGACGTTCGACGATGATTTCCCGGACGCCACCGGCGACGGGCTCTACCAGCACGAATATCTCTATCAGCTCTACCTGCAGGCCGATCCTGAATATACGGGGCGCGTGACCGTTCCCGTGCTGTGGGATAAGAAAACGCAGACCATCGTCAGCAATGAATCTGCGGATATCATCCGCATGTTTAATACAGCTTTCGATGCGCAGGGCGCCCGCGCCGGCGATTATTACCCGCCGGAGCTGCGTGAACAGATTGACGAGCTCAACGGCTGGATTTATGACACGGTAAATAACGGCGTGTATAAGACCGGTTTCGCCACAACGCAGGAAGCCTACGACGAGGCCGTTGAGAAAGCATTTGTGTCGCTGTCGCGCCTGGAGCAGATCCTCGATAAGCATCGTTACCTCACCGGCAACCGCCTGACGGAAGCGGACATCCGGCTGTGGACGACGCTTGTACGCTTCGATCCGGTTTATGTTACGCACTTCAAGTGTGACAAGCACCGGATTAGCGATTACCCGAACCTGTACGGATTCCTGCGTGATATTTATCAGCTACCGGGCGTTGCTGAAACCGTCAGCCTGCCGCATATCCGCAACCACTATTATCGCAGCCACAAAAACATCAACCCGACCGGCATTATTTCCATCGGCCCCGCGCAGGATCTGGACGAGCCGCACGGGCGCGACGTTCGGTTTAGCAGGGGTTGATAATATTCAGCAGAACGATAATTTACGTCTGTGTCATTCGCGGCTATTCTTGATAGAGATCGCTTAGAGATCAATTGATTGAAGAAGACTCAAGGCAGGCCGCATATGGATTGGTATATCAAGGTATTAAGAAATTACGTTGGATTTGGCGGACGTGCTCGCCGTAAAGAGTACTGGATGTTTATTCTCGTCAACCTGGTGCTGACCGGCGTTTTGAGCATTCTGGATAAGATGTCAGGACTGCGAATTGCCGAAGATGAAGGCGCGCTGACCACCCTTTACGGCGTGCTTATTTTCCTGCCGTACTGGGCCGTTCAGTTCCGCCGCCTGCACGATACCGATCGTTCCGCCTGGTGGCTGTTGTTGCTGCTTATCCCTGTTGTGGGCTGGCTGATTATCCTGGCATTTAACTGCCAGAACGGTACGCCGGGTATGAATAAGTTTGGGGCCGACCCAAAAATGCTGGACGCTACGTTAGTCAGCGAATAGCTCCTTTCTCGCTCAAGCCCTCTCGCCGCAAGGACGAGGGGGCTCATCGCACCTGCTTTTTTACTTCAATAGCTTCGGGATCTCCCGCAGGCACCAGGCTTTCGCTTCGCCCATGCTGTCCCGTCGCCACGCCATAATGATATCAATTTCATTAGTGTATTCCGGACTCACCACGCGCAGCCGCCCTTCGGCGATATCCTGCTCCACCAGCGGATAAGGCATGGTTGCCACGCCCAGCCCGGCCAGCAAGGCCTGCCGTTTATCTTCGATAGTGCTCACCGTCAGGCGCGGCTGCTTATCCAGCAGCTGTACCGTTAATACCGGACGTTCGCGTGCGGTGTCCGCTACCGCAATACCGCGATATTTCACGCGCGTCACCTCTGACAGCGGTTCCGGTTCGCTATGAATGGGATGGTCGGGCGCGGCGACGTAGACATTCATCACCGTGTAGAGCCTGCGCGAGTTAATTTCTGAGGATGAGCGAAAGTGCATGTCCGGCGCAATGACGATATCCGCTCTGCCCTGTTCAAGACGTTCCCATGCGCCGGCCAGCACTTCGGTGATAAGTGAAAGCTGGGTGTCGGCTTTATCCGCCAGCTTATCAATCAGCGGGAACAGGCGGTTCGTAGGAACCAGCGCTTCGGTGACGATAGTGAGATGGGTTTCCCAGCCGCGGGCCAGCGCCTCGGCGTCGGTAGTCAGCTTGTCTGCCGCCTCCAGCAGCACGCGTCCCCGCTCAAGCAGCATGCGCCCTACGTTGGTGAATTTTGTACGATGTCCTGAACGGTCGAACAGCACCACATCCAGTTCTTCTTCTAATTTTTGCATGGTATAGCTCAGCGCCGAAGGCACGCGCCCCAGCTCGTCCGCCGCAGCGGCAAAGCTGCCGCGACGGTCGATTGCGTCCATGACCCTTAACGCTTCAAGCGTCAATGCTTTATCTTTAGCCATCTCGTTCTCATTCAGGAAATTTGAACATACCGAGCAGATTAACTGGCTAACAATGCATCGTCCAGAGCTTTACCATGGGTTGAGTGTAAAAAGAGGTCAGGACATTATGATTACGCCAAGAACTGCCAAACAATGCGGGAAAGCGGATTACGGGTGGCTGCAGGCGCGCTATACGTTTTCTTTTGGACACTATTTCGACCCGAAATTGCTGGGCTATGCCTCTTTGCGCGTACTTAACCAGGAAGTGCTGGCGCCCGGCGCGTCATTCCAGCCGCGAACCTATCCGAAAGTTGATATTCTGAACCTGATTCTGGAAGGCGAAGCAGAGTACCGTGACAGCGAAGGCAACCACGTTCAGGCTAAAGCCGGCGAAGCGCTGCTGCTTGCTACCCAGCCGGGCATCAGCTACAGCGAGCATAACCTCAGCAAGGAAAAATCGCTGACGCGCATGCAGCTTTGGCTGGATGCCTGTCCCGAGCGGGAAAACGCACCGGTGCAAAAAATTGCGATTGCCGACGTAGCCCGCCAGCTAATCGCCTCGCCGGACGGCAGTAAAGAGAGCCTGCAACTGCGTCAGCAGGTATGGATCCATCATATTGCGCTGGAGAAGGGCGAGCAGCTAAGCTTCCAGCTGCACGGGCCGCGCGCCTATCTGCAGTCCATTCACGGCACGGTGCATGCGGTTACCCATACGGAAGAAAAAGAAGGGCTAACCTGCGGCGACGGCGCGTTTATCCGCGACGAGGCTAACATTACGCTGGTCGCCGATACCCCGCTGCGTGCCTTGTTGATAGATTTACCTGTATAAAGAATAAATTACGTTATTAAAGCGGGATTATTTAATGAATAAGAAATCAAACAACAGGAAGAATAGAAAAAAAGTAGTGCAATCCGCTGCACCAGTAGTGGCGAAGACGAAAAGCGCCGAAGCTGAATTGAGCTATGACGAGATGCTGAGCGAGCTGGAAGCCATCGTCAGCGAAGCGGATGTACGTTTAGCGGAAGAGGAAGCCGTCCTCTAGCGAGATGAAGAAAAGGTGCCGAATCCGGGCAAAAAAAACCGGGGCTATCCCCGGTTTTCTGTTTCAGGAAGCTTATTCGCCGCCGCTGCCCTTAACACGTTCAATGTTGGCACCCAGCGCCTGAAGCTTATCTTCAATACGCTCGTAGCCGCGATCGATGTGGTAAATACGGTCGACGATGGTGGTCCCTTCCGCAATACAACCCGCCAGCACCAGGCTTGCGGATGCGCGTAAATCGGTGGCCATGACCTGTGCGCCGGAAAGTTTTTCAACGCCGTGGCAGATAACCGTGTTGCTTTCGATTTCAGCGTGCGCGCCCATGCGAATCAGTTCCGGCACGTGCATGAAGCGGTTTTCGAAGATGGTTTCGGTAATGACGCCGGTGCCTTCTGCCACCAGATTCAACAGCGTGAACTGAGCCTGCATGTCGGTTGGGAAGCCCGGATGCGGCGCGGTACGTACGGTGACGCCTTTCGGACGCTTGCCGTGCATATCGAGGCTAATCCAGTCCGCGCCCACTTCGATGTCCGCGCCCGCTTCGCGCAGCTTCGCCAGCACCGCGTCCAGCGTATCCGGCTGCGCGTTACGGCAAACGATTTTGCCCCTCGAGATCGCCGCCGCCACCAGGAAAGTCCCGGTTTCGATACGGTCCGGCAGCACGCGATAAACGCCGCCGCCCAGGCGCTTAACGCCTTCGATGGTAATACGATCGCTGCCTGCGCCGCTGATTTTCGCGCCGAGCGTGTTAAGGAAGTTCGCCGTATCGACGATTTCCGGCTCGCGCGCCGCGTTTTCAATGACGGTGGTGCCTTCCGCAAGGGTGGCCGCGCTCATAATGGTCACGGTGGCGCCAACGCTCACTTTGTCCATCACGATGTGCGCGCCTTTCAGGCGGCCATTCACCGAGGCTTTAACGTAGCCTTCTTCCAGTTTGATTTCAGCGCCCAGCTGTTCAAGACCGGTAATGTGCAGGTCAACCGGACGCGCGCCGATTGCGCAGCCGCCCGGCAGGGAAACCTGGCCCTGGCCAAAACGAGCCACCAGCGGGCCCAGCGCCCAGATAGAGGCGCGCATGGTTTTCACCAGATCGTAAGGCGCGCAGAAGATGTTGACCTCACTGGCATCAATATATACGGAGCCATTGCGCTCAACCTTGGTTCCCAGCTGGCTGAGCAGCTTCATCGTAGTGTCGATATCTTTGAGTTTGGGAACGTTCTGGATCTCAACCGGCTCTTCAGCTAACAGGGCTGCGAAAAGGATCGGCAGCGCGGCGTTTTTTGCCCCTGAGATCGTCACTTCACCGCTTAGCTGGGTCGGACCCTGCACACGAAATTTATCCATTACAACAGCTCTCTTTTAAATTCAACTCGTTACAACCCGCGTACGGCAGGCTGCTCAAAAACCATTTAGCTTACGATCGCGATCCCACTCTTGCGGGGTATAGGTCTTGATCGACACGGCGTGAATGCGGTTATCGGCGATAAATTCCATCAGCGGCGCATAGACCGTCTGCTGCTTCTTCACGCGGCTTAACTCGCCGAATAGCTCACCCACCGCAATCACTTGAAAGTGGCTACCGTCGCCGGAAACGTGGACTTCCTGGAGGGGCAGTGCGTTCATCAGCACTGTCTGAATTTCATGATTTTCCATGGGATATATATTCGTCGGTTAATGAATTAGCCACACATCTTAGAGGAAAGTGGCGTCGGCTTAAATAAGCAAAAAGCCCCCGATCGCAACGGATCGAGGGCATGAACAGTAACGCTATGAAATTACTGGCCTGCAAAGGCGGGCAGCAGGCCGTCGGGCAGGTTATAAAGTTTGACCAGCGTTTGCAGTCTGTCGCTCGCGCCCTGCAATATTACCTCGCTGCCCTGCTTCCTGGCGAAAGCGACGAGGTGGATAAGCAGCGCAAGACCGGCGGTGTCCACGCGCGTCAAACCTGAAAGCTCGAAGGCCTGAACGCCGCTCATGGCCTCAGCACGCGCCTGCCAGAGGGGCTCGACGGTATCGCCGTCCAGCTCGCCAGCAAGAATCAGCGTACCGCCTTCGCGTTTCCAGCTCAGCTGCTCCATTACTTTTTGTTATCCAGGGTAATTGGCTGCTGAGAGATAGACTTCAGCTGCGCGGTCAGGCCATCGATACCTTTGGTGCGCAAAATGTCGCTCCATTCATTTTGCTTGGTGGTGATCATGCTGACGCCTTCGGCAATCATATCGTAAGCCTGCCAGTTGCCGGTCTGGCTGTTTTTACGCCACTGGAAATCCAGGCGCACCGGCGGACGGCCGTTTGGATCGACAATAGTGACGCGGATGGCGACGATATCGGCATTACCCAGCGGCTGCTCCGGAGCAATCTGATAGGTCTGGCCGTTATACATCGCCAGCGCCTGGCCGTAGGCCTGTTTCAGATACTCTTCGAAGGCCTTGAAGTACGCCTCGCGCTGGGCAGGCGTAGCATCTTTGTAATAGCGGCCCAGAACCAGCGCGCCGGCGTATTTTATCTGCACGTAAGGCAGCAGTTCCTGGCCAACGATATCGCGCAGGTAGTTGGGATTCTGGCGAATTTTAGGCTGTTCGTTCTTCAGGCGGTCGAAGGTTTTCTGCGCCGCCTCGCCCATCTGCTTGTAAGGGTTACTCTGGTCCGCCGCCATCGCCAGCGGCGCAATCACCAGCATGGCGATCATCACAAGACGTTTAAACATAATAATATCCTCTTTGATTAGTTCGTCGTGCCTGACTGCGGCGCTGCTTCATTACTCTGTGCTGGCGCCGGTTGGGAATCCCCGGCATTCTCTTTGTCACCGTTGCCGCTCTTATACAGGAACTGGCCGATCAGGTCTTCAAGCACCAGCGCTGATTTCGTATCCTGAATGGTGCCGCCATCCTTAAGGATAGACGAGCCCAGTTCCGGATCGTCAAAACCAAGATTCATCGCAATATATTGCTCACCCAGCAGGCCGGAAGTGCGAATCGCCAGCGAGCTGGTATCCGGAATATGGTCGTAGCGTTTTTCGATTTCCATCGTCACGCGCGGCAGGTAGGTTTTTTCATCAAGAGAGATATCGTCCACGCGGCCGATAACCACGCCGCCCAGACGAACGGGTGAACTTACCTTTAAACCGCCAATGTTGTCGAAGGTGGCGTACACACGATAGGTTGGCTCACTGCGCAGCGAGGTGACGTTAGCCACTTTCAGACACAGGAAGATAATGGCGATAAGCGCCACCAGCAGGAAAGCCCCAACCCAGATTTCAAATTTCTTTGTTTGCATGAACTCAATTCCCAAACATCAGTGCTGTGAGCACAAAATCAAGGCCAAGCACGGCCAGTGAAGCGTGCACAACGGTACGTGTCGTTGCCCGGCTAATCCCTGCGGACGTCGGAATAGCGTCGTAGCCATTAAATAACGCGATCCACGTTACGGTAATGGCGAATACCACGCTTTTAATGACACAGTTTACTAAATCGAGACGCCAGTTAACGGCGTTCTGCATGGCTGACCAGAAGAAGCCGGCGTCAATGCCTTTCCAGTTCACCCCGACCAGCGTTCCGCCCCAGATACCGACGGCGACAAAAATCAGGGTGAGCAGCGGCAGTGAAATGACGCCCGCCCAGAAGCGCGGCGAAACTACGCGGCGCAGAGGATCGACGGCCATCATTTCCATGCTGGAAAGCTGCTCCGTGGCGCGCATCAGACCGATTTCAGCGGTAAGAGCGGAGCCCGCGCGACCAGCAAAGAGCAGCGCTGCAACCACCGGCCCCAGCTCGCGCAGCAGCGAGAGCGCCACCAGCATGCCGAGGCTTGACTCCGCGCTGTAGGTGGTCAGCACCAGATAGCCCTGCAGGCCGAGCACCATACCGATAAACAGGCCGGAGACGATAATAATCAGCATCGACAGCACGCCGACGTTATAGAGCTGACGCATGAGAAGCGGCGCGTGCTTACGGAATTCCGGTTTCCCTATCAGCGCATTAAAGAGCATCAGCCCGGCACGGCCGAACGAGGCGCAGGTTTTTAAGCCGCGTCGTCCGAACGATGCCAGTGCGTTAAAGAGCATAATTCCCTAACTCCCTGTTTCTGATAATAAATCACTTTGATAGTCCGCGGCGGGATAGCGGAACGGCACCGGGCCGTCCGCGATACCGTCGAGAAACTGGCGCACCCGCGGCTCCTGGTTTTCACGCAGCGCTTCAGGGCTGCCTTCGGCCACGATATGCCGGTCGGCGACAATGTAGGCGTAATCGGCGATGCTCAGCACTTCCGGAACGTCGTGGGAAACCACAATACAGGTCACCCCTAACGCGCTGTTCAACTCCGAGATCAATTTTACCAGCACGCCCATGGTAATAGGGTCCTGGCCTACGAAAGGCTCATCGAACATGATGAGGTCCGGCTCCAGCGCAATCGCCCGCGCGAGCGCGGCGCGGCGCGCCATCCCGCCTGACAGCTCCGACGGCATCAGCTTCGCCGCGCCGCGCAGCCCTACCGCTTCGAGCTTCATCATCACCGTGCTATGTAAAAGCGGTTCCGGCAGACGAAGGTGCTCGCGCAGCGGATAGGCGACGTTTTCAAAGACGTTAAGATCGGTGAACAGCGCGCCGGACTGGAACAGCATGCTCATGCGCTTGCGCACGGTAAACAGCCGCGAACGCGACATAGCCGGGACGTTTTCACCATCAAAGAGGATTTCGCCGCTGTCCGGCGGAATTTGACCGCCGATCAGACGCAGCAAGGTGGTCTTTCCTATGCCGGAAGGCCCCATAATGGCAGTGATCTTGCCCCGCGGTACGGTCAAAGAAATATTGTCGAAAATGCGCCGATCGCCGCGGGAAAAACTCACCCCGCGGATGTCGACCAGATTCGTCGCGGTCTGGCTCATCATCCTTCCTTTTAAAGAGTCTGTTGATCAAGCATGGTGTTAAAACACGGCGGAAACCCATCATTTTTACAGAATATTACCTGCTGCACTTAGCGAAAGCAGGCATTTGTTTTACTTTTCGGGCGCATAAAGTCAGAATTAAACATGATTGCCACGCTCTTCAGATCTGTACGCAAGCCGGGATTTTCCAGGCCAGGACCGGCGATTATACCTTAATAAAGGATTTTGCATGCTGTTAGCTACGGCTCTGTTAATTATCGGTTTACTCCTGGTGGTCTATGGTGCCGATCGCCTGGTGTTTGCCGCTTCTCTACTGTGTCGCAGTTTCGGCATCCCACCGCTCATTATCGGCATGACCGTCGTCAGTATCGGCACTTCCCTCCCGGAGATGATAGTCGCGGGTTCGGCGGCCCTGCACGGCCAGCTGGATTTAGCTATCGGCACCGCGCTGGGCTCCAATATTACTAACATCATGCTGATACTCGGGCTCGCGGCGCTTTTGCATCCATTTACCGTGAATTCCGATATCCTGCGTCGCGAATTGCCCCTAATGTTAGTCGTGAGCGCGGTGGCGGGATTTTTCCTTTTTAATAATCAGCTAAGCCGCCTCGACGGCTTGCTGCTTATCGCGATGGCCGTTTTGTACCTGCTGTTTATCGTGAAGATTGCGCGCCTGGCTGAAAAGCAGGGGCAGGATAGCCTGACGCGGGAGCAAATGGCGGAGCTGCCGCGCGAAGGCAGCCGCTCCGTGGCCTATCTCTGGCTCGCGGTGGCGCTGATTGTTTTACCGATGGCTACGCGCATGGTTATCGACAACGCCGCCGTGCTCGCGAATTATTTCGGCGTGAGCGAGCTGGTTATCGGCCTGACGATTATCGCGGTCGGCACCAGCCTGCCGGAATTGGCGACAACCATAGCAGGCGCACGCAAAGGCGAAGATGACATCGCCATCGGCAACATTATCGGTTCGAATATCTTTAATATAGTTTTTGTACTGGGCATTCCGGCGCTCATCGCCCCGGGCGGCTTCGACCCGCTGGCCTTTGCGCGGGATTACTGGGTAATGTTAGCGGTAAGTGCCATTTTTGCACTACTTTGCTGGCGCAGGCCTCGCTCTATCGGCAAGGCGGCGGGCGCTCTGTTAACATGTGGTTTCATCGTATGGATCGTGATGCTGTGGTTTGTGGCGTCACCAGTCGTTGGATAAAGCGGAAACGGGAATATATGTCACAAGCAGATTTACAGCCGGGTTTTGACTTTCAACAGGCAGGCCGGGACGTCCTGAACATTGAACGTGAAGGTCTGGCGCAGCTCGATCAATACATTAACGCCGACTTTTCGCAGGCCTGCGAGAAGATTTTCTATTGCACAGGCAAAGTCGTCGTGATGGGCATGGGCAAGTCGGGCCATATCGGTAAAAAAATGGCGGCTACCTTCGCCAGTACCGGCACGCCGGCGTTTTTCGTCCATCCGGGCGAAGCGAGCCACGGCGATCTGGGTATGGTTACCGCGCAGGACGTGGTAATCGCCATTTCCAACTCCGGCGAATCCAACGAAATCCTTGCGCTGATCCCGGTGCTTAAACGTCTTCAGGTGCCGCTGATCTGTATGACGGGCCGTCCTGATAGCGCCATGGGCCGCGCCGCCGATATTCACCTTTGCATCAAAGTGCCGCAGGAAGCCTGTCCGCTGGGGCTGGCCCCCACGTCAAGCACCACGGCCACGCTGGTGATGGGCGATGCGCTTGCGGTCGCGCTGCTCAAAGCCCGCGGCTTCACGCAGGAAGATTTTGCCCTTTCTCATCCGGGCGGCGCGCTGGGGCGTAAACTGCTGTTACGTGTTAACGACATCATGCACACCGGCGACGAAATTCCCCACGTCAGCAAAGAGGCAACCTTACGAGATGCACTGCTGGAGATTACCCGTAAAAATATGGGCATGACCGTTATCTGCGACGACCTGATGAAAATCGAAGGGATCTTTACCGACGGCGACTTACGCCGGGTCTTTGATATGGGCGTCGATTTGCATACCCTCAACATTGCCGATGTGATGACGGCGGGCGGTATTCGCGTCCGGCCAGGGACCCTTGCGGTAGACGCTTTAAACCTGATGCAGTCCCGCC
>NZ_RCAA01000022.1:36527-42737 GCF_003628475.1 Enterobacter sp. R1(2018)
GTGCTGGTTGCCGATGGCGACCAACTGCTCGGTGTGGTACATATGCACGATATGCTGCGCGCAGGCGTGGTTTAACAAAGGATTAGAATTAATGAGTAACCACGAAGCGTCGCTCGATACCTGCTATGGGCCCGTGAGCGCTCGCGTGATGGAGCGGGCAGCAAAGGTGCGCCTGCTGATTCTGGACGTTGACGGCGTCATGTCAGACGGCCTGATTTTTATGGGCAACAGCGGCGAAGAGCTGAAAGCTTTTAACGTGCGCGACGGCTACGGCATTCGCTGCGCCCTTACCTCCGGCATTGAGGTCGCTATTATTACCGGCCGGAAGGCAAAGCTGCTTGAAGACCGCTGTGAAACCTTAGGTATTACCCATCTTTATCAAGGGCAATCCGATAAGCTGCTGGCTTTTCGCGATCTCCTGGATAAACTCGCCCTGGCGCCGGAACAGGCGGCTTATGTCGGTGACGATCTTATCGACTGGCCGGTGATGGCGGAATGCGGGCTGAGCGTCGCGGTTGCCGATGCGCATCCGCTGCTGACGCCGCGCGCGCACTACGTGACCCGCATCAACGGCGGACGCGGCGCCGTACGCGAAGTTTGTGACCTGTTATTACTGGCACAGGGGAAGCTTGATGAGGCCAAAGGGCTATCCATATGAGTAAAACAAGGCGTTGGGTTATCATCCTGCTTTCGCTGGCGGCGCTGGTGCTTATCGGCATTAATCTTGCTGACAAAGACATCGTCGCGCCGGCTAACGTGAACAGCAACGAGCCAACCTACAAGAGCGAGCACTCCACGACGGTTGTTTACAACCCCGAGGGCGCGCTGAATTATCATCTGGTGGCAGAACACGTTGAATATTTTGCGGACACGGCTATTTCGTGGTTCACCAATCCGGTGATGACGCAGTACGATGAAAATAAAGTTGCCACCTGGTCATTACGTGCAGATCGCGCCAAACTAACTAATGACCGGATGCTGTATCTGTATGGGAATGTTGTACTTACGGCCCTGACTCCCGATTCGCAGTTACGCAAAATTACCACAGACAATGCGCAGGTTAACTTGATCACTCAGGATGTTGCGTCTGATGATTTAGTGACGCTGTACGGTACCAGCTTTAACTCCAGCGGCCTGAAAATGCGTGGAAATTTACGCAGCAAAAACGCCGAGCTGATTGAAAAGGTTAGAACATCCTATGAAATCCAGAATAAACAAACTCAGCCGTAACCTGGTGCTAACCAGTACGCTTTTGGCCGCCAGTTTTTCGGCCTTCGCGTTGACCGGCGATACCGACCAGCCTATTCACATTGAATCCGATCAGCAGTCGCTGGATATGCAGGGCAACATCGTGACCTTTACCGGGAACGTCGTTGTGACCCAGGGCAGTATCAAGATCAATGCCGATAAAGTCATCGTGACCCGCCCGGGCGGCGAACAGGGCAAAGAAATCATTGATGGCTTCGGCAACCCGGCAACCTTTTATCAGATGCAGGACAGCGGCAAGCCGGTGAAAGGCCATGCGTCAAAAATGCATTATGAATTGCAGAATGATTTTGTGGTGCTGACCGGCGATGCGTTCCTGGAACAGCTCGACAGCAACATCAAAGGCGACAAGATTACCTATCTGGTCAAAGAGCAGAAAATGCAGGCCTTTAGCGACAAAGGCAAGCGTGTGACCACCATTCTGGTGCCTTCACAATTGCAGAATAAAGACGGCAAGGCGGCACCCGCTCCTGCAGCACCGAAAAAGAGTAACTAATTCGTTATGGCAACTTTAATCGCGAAGAATCTCGCCAAGGCTTATAAAGGCCGCCGCGTGGTGGAAGACGTCAGTCTGACCGTGAACTCCGGCGAAATTGTCGGCCTGCTCGGGCCAAACGGCGCGGGGAAAACCACGACGTTCTATATGGTCGTCGGCATCGTGCCGCGTGACGCGGGCAACATCATCATTGATGATGAAGATATCAGCATGCTGCCGCTGCACGCGCGCGCGCGTCGCGGCATCGGCTATCTGCCGCAGGAAGCCTCGATTTTCCGTCGTCTGAGCGTGTTTGATAACCTGATGGCGGTCCTGCAAATCCGTGACGATCTGAGCCCGGAACAGCGCGAAGACCGCGCCAACGATCTGATGGAAGAGTTTCACATCGAGCATCTGCGCAACAACCTCGGCCAGTCCTTATCCGGCGGCGAGCGTCGTCGTGTGGAAATTGCCCGCGCTTTAGCCGCCAATCCAAAATTTATTCTTCTTGATGAACCTTTCGCCGGGGTCGATCCGATTTCCGTCATCGACATCAAGCGAATCATCGAGCATTTACGCGACAGCGGGCTCGGGGTGCTGATTACTGACCATAACGTACGCGAAACCCTCGCCGTTTGTGAACGTGCTTATATCGTCAGCCAGGGCCAGCTAATCGCACACGGCACGCCGGGTGAAATCCTGGAAGACGAGCATGTTAAGCGCGTCTATCTGGGCGAAGAGTTCAGACTCTGATAGGGTAGGAAGCATTAACCTGTACATCTGAGGAAGTTCGCTCTGAATATGAAGCAAGGTTTGCAACTTCGGCTTAGCCAACAACTTGCTATGACTCCACAGCTGCAGCAGGCCATACGTCTGTTGCAGCTGTCGACGCTGGAGCTACAGCAGGAACTTCAACAGGCGCTGGAAAATAATCCACTGCTTGAGCAAACCGACCCGCATGAAGAAATCGACGCCCAGGAAACTCGCGAAAACGAAGCGCTGGACACCCGTGAGGCTCTCGAACAAAAAGAGATGCCTGACGAACTGCCGCTGGATGCGAGCTGGGATGAAATCTACACTGCAGGAACGCCTTCCGGCACCGGAACTGACTACATCGACGATGAGCTTCCGGTTTATCAGGGCGAAACCACCCAGTCGCTTCAGGACTACCTGATGTGGCAGGTCGAACTGACTCCTTTTACCGACACCGATGCCGCTATTGCCACCTCCATCGTGGATGCCGTTGATGAAACCGGCTATCTCACCGTCACCCTTGAAGAGATTCTGGAAAGCATGGGCGACGATGAGGTAAGCCTCGATGAAGTGGAAGCGGTGCTCAAGCGCGTGCAGCGTTTCGATCCCATCGGCGTGGCGGCACGCGATCTGCGCGACTGCCTTCTGATCCAGCTTTCACAATATGCCAAAGAGACGCCGTGGCTGAACGAGGCCCGGCTTATCGTCAGCGAACATCTGGATCTGCTCGCCAATCACGACTTTCGCAGCCTGATGCGCGTTACGCGCCTGAAAGAAGACGTGCTAAAAGCGGCAATGTGCCTGATCCAGTCTTTAGACCCGCGCCCGGGGCAGTCCATTCAAACCGGCGAGCCGGAATACGTGATTCCAGACGTGCTGGTGCGTAAAGCCCAGGGAAAATGGATCGTCGAGCTCAATTCAGATAGCATTCCACGCCTGAAAATAAACCAGCAGTATGCCGCGCTCGGCACCAGCAGCAGAAACGACAGCGATTCGCAGTATATCCGCAGCAACCTGCAGGATGCGAAATGGCTGATCAAAAGCCTGGAGAGCCGCAACGATACGCTGCTGCGCGTCAGCCGCTGCATCGTTGAGCAGCAGCAGGGTTTTTTCGAGCACGGCGAAGAACACATGAAACCCATGGTGCTGGCGGATATCGCGCAGGCGGTGGAAATGCACGAATCCACCATTTCACGCGTCACGACGCAGAAATACCTGCACAGCCCAAGGGGCATTTTTGAACTGAAGTATTTCTTCTCAAGCCATGTCAACACCGAAAGCGGCGGCGAAGCCTCCTCGACGGCAATACGTGCGCTGGTGAAGAAGTTAATTGCTGCGGAAAACCCCGTGAAACCTCTTAGCGACAGTAAGTTAACGACTATGCTGTCAGATCAGGGGATCATGGTGGCGCGCCGCACTGTTGCGAAGTACCGAGAGTCTTTATCCATACCACCGTCAAATCAGCGTAAGCAGCTGGTCTGACTCAACTGATAAGGAAGACACTATGCAGCTCAACATTACAGGACAAAACGTCGAAATCACGGACGCACTGCGCGATTTTGTGAATGCGAAATTTGCCAAACTGGAGCAGTACTTCGAACGCATTAATCAGGTTTACATTGTATTAAAAGTGGAAAAAGTTACCCACCTTGCGGATGCGACGCTTCACGTAAACGGAGGGGAGCTACATGCCAGCGCCGAAGGCCAGGACATGTACGCGGCCATTGACGGCCTCATCGATAAACTGGCTCGCCAGTTAACTAAACATAAAGATAAACTAAAACAACATTGATAATCCAGGTCTCTGTTTACGCCTCGACGGCTCGTTGTCCCAAGGTCAACGGGCCGTTAGCATAACAGGGTGCTTAGGTGAACTTATGATGAACAACGATTCCGTTCTACAGCTTAGTAGTGTCCTTAACCAGGAATGTACCCGAAGTGGCGTCCACTGCCAGAGCAAAAAACGCGCGCTGGAAATCATCAGCGAGCTGGCTGCGAAGCAGCTTGGCCTGGCGCCGCAGATTGTTTTCGAAGCGGTGCTCACGCGCGAGCGTATGGGAAGTACCGGCATTGGCAACGGCATCGCCATTCCGCACGGGAAGCTTGAAGAAGATACCCTGCGCGCGGTTGGGGTATTTATCCAGTTGGAAACGCCTATCGCTTTCGATGCGATTGATAACCAGCCCGTCGACCTTTTGTTTGCGCTGCTGGTGCCTGCCGACCAGACCAAAACACATTTGCACACCCTGTCGCTGGTGGCAAAGCGCCTGGCGGACAAAACTATCTGCCGCCGCCTGCGTGCAGCGAGCAGCGACGAAGAGCTTTATCAGATCATTACCGATACTGAAAACGGTAATAAAAGTGAATAATCTGGCTGCGGCATGGCGAATGCCGCGGTTTGCGATGGCGGGGGAATGATGAAATGGTGCTGATGATAGTCAGCGGCCGCTCTGGTTCAGGGAAGTCTGTAGCCTTGCGTGCACTGGAAGATATGGGATTCTACTGCGTGGATAACCTGCCGGTAGTGCTGTTGCCGGATCTGGCGAAAACCCTCGCCGAGCGGCAGATATCCGCAGCGGTCAGTATCGACGTGCGTAACATGCCGGAAAATCCGGAGATTTTCGAACAGGCGATGACCAACCTGCCTGACGCCTTCTCCCCGCAGCTTCTGTTCCTTGATGCGGATCGCAATACCCTGATCCGTCGCTATAGCGATACCCGCCGCCTGCACCCGCTTTCAAGTAAGAATTTGTCGCTGGAAAGCGCCATCGACGAAGAAAGCGACCTGCTTGAACCGCTTAAATCCCGTGCCGACCTGATTATCGACACCTCTGAAATGTCGGTGCACGAGCTGGCGGAAATGCTGCGCACCCGCCTGTTGGGCAAGCGCGAACGCGAGCTGACGATGGTCTTTGAGTCCTTCGGCTTCAAGCACGGCATTCCCATTGATGCCGATTACGTTTTCGACGTGCGTTTCCTGCCGAACCCGCACTGGGATCCTAAGCTGCGTCCAATGACCGGCCTGGACCGTCCCGTCGCCGCCTTCCTCGACAGGCACACGGAAGTTCACAATTTTATTTACCAGACCCGCAGCTACCTTGAGCTATGGTTACCCATGCTGGAAACCAACAACCGTAGCTATCTGACCGTCGCCATCGGCTGTACCGGCGGCAAGCACCGCTCCGTTTATATCGCCGAGCAGCTGGCCGACTACTTCCGCTCGCGCGGTAAAAACGTTCAGTCTCGTCACCGTACGCTGGAAAAACGTAAAACATGACCGTAAAGCATACCGTTGAAATCACTAATAAGCTGGGCATGCACGCGCGCCCGGCGATGAAACTGTTTGAGCTGGTGCAGAGCTTCGATGCGGAAGTGATGCTGCGGAATGAAGCGGGAACCGAGGCCGAAGCCAGCAGCGTTATCGCCCTGCTGATGCTGGACTCGGCCAAAGGCGGACAGATCGAAATCGAGGTTACCGGCCCGCAGGAGGAGCAGGCGCTGGCAGCGGTTGTCGCGCTGTTTAACGCCGGTTTCGACGAAGACTAACTACTTCAGCTTATGCTGCGCCAGGTATGACTCCCCTCCCAGCTGGCGCATCTGCCGTAAAATCCACTGCTGGCGTTGGCTCACGTAGCCGGAAGGCGCGTTCGCCTTAAAGCGAATCGGGTTTGGCAGCACCGCGGCAAGCAGAGCGGCTTCGGAGGCGGTTAAGCGAC
>NZ_RCAA01000022.1:42826-52127 GCF_003628475.1 Enterobacter sp. R1(2018)
AGATAAACGGTCAGAATACGACGCTTCGTCCACACGGCTTCCACGCCGAGCGTAAGCCCCGCCTCCAGGCCTTTTCTCGTCCAGCTACGCCCGTCCCACAAAAAGAGATTCTTTACCGTTTGCTGCGACAGCGTGGAAGCGCCGCGCACGCGGCTCACGTTGCGTTCGTTGTAGGAGAGGGCTTTTTCAATGGAGGCCATATCGAATCCCCAGTGCTCGGGGAATTTTTGGTCTTCGGCGGCGATTACCGCAAGAGGCATCCACGGGGAAATTTCATCCATGCTCACCCAGTCCGAATGCGCTACATAGCCAAAATCGCCCGTCAGCCAGGCGCTGAGCTGACGCTCAGCCATCACCGCCGAAAACGGCACCGGCAGAAAGCTAAACAGGACGATGCCCGCAAGCCATAGCCCAACAACAGCCAGTACTACACGTAAAATCCAGCGTCTGATCGAGGTCCAGAGCGCAAAACGCCCTTTCTTCATGCGCTGAGATCCAGTACGCGAGCCACCAGCTTCTCTATACCGACAGCCGCTTCGTCAATGCGGCCCGCCAGCATGTAAGCAGGCGTCGTGACGACCTTATGCTCTTCGTCGACCACGATGTCATCTACCGGGCAGGGAACGTGTTCCGCGCCCATTTCTTCGAGAAGCTCGGCCAGATCGATATCCGTGCCAATCGTCAGGCGCACGGGCATATCCAGAATTTTAGGTAACATGGCCGGCGCAATGCACATAAAGCCAACGGGCTTACCCTGCTCGTGAAGCGCGCGCGTGAGACGACGCAGTTCGTCGTCGACCTGGCAGTCGATGCCCTTTGTCGCAAAATTGCTGAGGTTCTTAGCCGCGCCAAATCCGCCGGGCACAATCAGCGCATCGAGCTCGTCAGCGTTAGCCTGCGCTAACGAGGCGACCGCGCCGCGGGCGATACGGGCCGCTTCCGCCAGTACGTTGCGTCCTTCATTGGCCGCCTCGTGAGTAAGATGATTGATAACCTCTGCCTGAGGTTTATCGGGCGCAAAACAGACGGCCTCCGCTCCCGCACGCGCTATCGCCAGAAGCGTTATCACCGCTTCGTGAATTTCGCTGCCATCGTAGACGCCGCAACCGCTAAGCACCACGCCAACTTTCTTCATCCGACTCTTCCTTTTGGTCATGCGGCCATAATTATCAGTCAGGTTAATTTGGCCGCTATGGTTCACACATTTTACTGATTCATGTAACAAACGTTTTAAGATTTGCTATCTTAATCCGTGAGCATCCCGCGAATAACGGGTCGCGCCGCTTGATGCCAATTTATAAATAATCGACGCAATCCACGTTTTCCCTGGTGTTGGCGCAGTGTTCGCGCACCCCGGTTTATCCGGGGTCATTTTTTGGGCGCGTTCGCGACCCAGGCCTTCAGAACGTCCACATCGTGCTGCCACTCCTGTTTCAGCTCTTCAATCCACTCACCTACATTATCTGACCATGCAGGCAGATCCGGCGACTGAATTTGCTGGGCAAGCTGCTGCAAATGGCGCAGGCCGACGGACCCGGCGGCGCCTTTGATTTTATGGCCTTCTTCAACCACGCCCTTCTGGTCGCGGGCGGTCATATTCGAGTCCAGAATGCTTAAATAACCCGGCATCATTTTTTCAAACATCGCCAGGCCATCGGTAATAAGCTTCGGCCCGACTAATTCCATGTACTGTTCGAGCATCGGTATATCAAGTAACGCTTGCTGTTTTTCGCTATCAACTTGAGTCATTACAGGTTCCTTCTCGTTGTCAGTCTGTTGGTTATCCCAGAATTTCTGAATAACGGCCATCAGCGCCGGTACCGCAAGCGGCTTGCTCAGGACATCGTTCATGCCAGCATCCAGATACTCTTTTTTATCTTTCAGGACGTTCGCCGTCAGCGCCACCAGCGGCGGGAGATCGGCTTTGTCGAAGCGGACATTGAGCTCGCGTGAAATATCCAGCCCGGTCATATCCGGCAGCTGAATATCCAGCAGCACCAGGTCATATTCACCCGGCGTGAATTTCTCCAGCGCTTCTTTGCCGGTCATGGCGACGTCAACGCTGTTGCCCAGCTTTTCCAGCACCGAACGGGCGACGATAACGTTCAGCTCAATATCTTCCACCAGCAGCACGTGCAGCGCCGGCAGCGGCATTTCGTCATCCTCGAAGGTATCTTCCACTTCATCCGCCACGCGCGGAGCCTGCACCGTCAGCGTAAACAGCGAGCCTTCGCCCTGCCTGCTGCTGACGGTAATATCCCCGCCCATGCTTTTCGCCAGGCGGCGAGAAACCGCAAGCCCGATACCGGTGCCGGTGGCGGGTTTGCCACCCTGGCTATCTTTTACCTGGTAATACATGGCGAAGATTTTGTCCTGCTCGTCCTGCGGAATCCCGATGCCGGAATCCTGAACTTCAAAACGCAGGCTGCTTTCATTTTCGTAACGCACGCGTACCGTGACCTGCCCGCCTTTCGGCGTAAACTTCACGGCGTTGCTGATAAGGTTCCACAGGATCTGGCGCAGGCGGGTGCCGTCGGTTACCACTTTATGCGGCAGCGGCAGCGTTGGCTCCATAACGAACGCCAGCCCTTTCTGCTGCGCCTGCAGTCCGGAAAGGTTTTCAAGATCGGCGAGGAAGCTGGTGAAATCGACCTGTTGGTTATCAAGCTGGACTTTATGACGCTCAAGCTTATCCATGTCGATAATGTCGTTGAAGATATTGCCAAGCGTAATGGCCGAAACATGGATGGTTTTCAGGTAGTTGGTCTGCTCGGCGTTCAGCTCGGTATCCAGCAGGATACGGCTCAGCCCGACGATGCCGTTCAACGGCGTGCGCAGCTCATGGCTGATGGTGGAGATAAAGGTGGTTTTGTCGCGGCTGGCCCGCTCAAGGGCGTCCTGATAGCGTTTACGCTCTGTGATATCGCGCCCAAAGCCCATCAGGCCGTGGCGCTTGCCTACGCGGTCGTAATACGGCACCTTGCGGATTTCAAAACAGGCTTTGCGCCCGTCCGGATAATCCAGCCACTGTTCGTAGGTCAAAGAAACGTTGTGCCGGAACACCTTTTCGTCGGTCTCGATAACCTTCATCGCCGCCTCTGGCGAATAAACGTCCTGCGGCTTCAGACTGATAAGCTGCTTCTCGCTTTTGCCGGTCAGCAGCTCCATGGCGCGGTTGCAGCCTGAGAACTCTTTATCTTCATTGCGGTAAAAGACCAGATCCGGCGAGGCATCGAGGAAGGAACGCAAAAACGAGGACTGTTGCTCAAGGAGGATTTGCGTCTCTTCGCGCTCCTGCATCTCGACTTTGAGCTGCTCAAGCATGGTCTGACGTTCATCTTCCGCTTTCACACGGTCGGCGATCTCCTGATTAAGCTGCGCGATATTGTCTTTAAGCTGCACGTTGAGCTTGAGATCGCGCTCGCGCATCTCCTCAAGCTTTTCCACCAGCCTGGACAGCCGCTGGCGCGACTCCTCGAGCTGTTCGACCACCACGGAAAGAAAATAGACCGCCCAGGGCGTAATCAGCAGGCCGAAAAAGATGGAGCGCACGACGTCTATGCTTTCGACCTGGCCGCGCAGCAGCATGGTAACCGCCATCTGCACAACGATAGCCAGCACCACCAGCGCCGAAGCCAGCAGCAAAGAGAAGCGCACCAGGCCGAGCTTCACCATTAAATCAACGTAATACTGCGCCAGTAACCGGATTTGCTTCATGGAACCTTTCCTTCGCCAACAATGCGCTAAATATACCGCAAAAAAAGACAACGCTCAGAATTACGAGAGCAGAGTGAGATCCCACGGCGTTCCGAGAGCCGATCCCTGCGCGCCATGTTCAAGCAGGTATCTGTCGATTTCAACCATGCCGGTCCAGCGGTTCTCGCACCACAGCGGCGCAAGCAGCGTCGGGCGGCGGGCGCTGGCGGAAATGCGATGAAAGACAATATCAAGCGGCGTATGGCGAATCATCTCGCCGGCGGTCTGCGTATAGTCTTCCAGTTCAATACCCTGCAAACGCCCCGCCTGCCAGCTTTTCGCCATGGTGCTGCCGGCGACGATATGCAGCGGGTGAAGCTTTATACCGTCTACGCCCGTCTCCACGACCTTTTCCAGCGTTTCCATGCAGTGCGCCTGCCCCTCGCCCGGCAAACCGACGATCAGATGGCTGCATACCTTCAGGCCGCGCCGGCGGGCGCGGTGGGTGGTGTTCTGATAGCAGGCGAAGTCGTGGCCGCGGTTGATGCGGTGCAGCGTTTTGTCATGGGCGGTCTGTAAACCCAGCTCCAGCCAGACCTCAAAGCCCTGCTCGCGGTATTCGCTAAGCAAATCCAGCACGCTTTCCGGCACGCAGTCAGGTCGGGTTCCCACGCAAAGACCGACGATGTTCGCCTGGCTGACCGCCTGCTGGTACATGGAACGCAGCACCTGCACTTCCGCCCATGTGCTGGTGTAGGCCTGAAAATAGGCGAGATAGTGCTGCGCGCGATTTACCAGCTTCGCCTGACGGGCGAGCTGTTCAGCGATGGAGTGCTGCTGCTGCGTTTCATCGGCAAAGGAGGCGACGTTGCAAAAAGTGCATCCACCGCGGCCAATGGTACCGTCGCGATTCGGGCAGCTAAAGCCGCCGTGAAGGGTGAGTTTATGGACTTTATGCCCGTAGCGGCGAGTAAGATCCCCACCAAACATGTTGACTAATTTCTGTAACTGCATAATCTGATGGGCCGGCCCGAGAAAGGGACGTAGCCTGCCATTTTCTGCGTTAAACGGCGATGACCTGGATCAATCGCACCGGCGCAGCTTTATCTATTGAATAACCATTCACAATAAGTGCAACTCTACGCATCGTCTGGATGATTACTTTTCCTTATATTGCCGCCCGTCGTTGAAAGAATATGACGTCCGGTTAAAAACAGTGTCATGCTGCACGCTCACGGCCTATTGCAGCACAACATGCTGGCAATATTGATGATGCCAGCATGGACTGTAATTTTGCTGCCTTGCAGACAGTGAGAGAGATCACATAACCCGATGCGCTCGCCAGGGGCTTAATTGTGAATAAAAAGCCTTAATTTCTTTAATAATCAAAATATTAAATCCCACTTAGCACAAATATGTATAAATAAGAATGCCATTTGACCTGTGTGCGCTTTCCCGATAACTTGGAAATCCGCTGGAAGCTTTCTGGGTGGGTTCTGTGCCCATCATATTTATGCAGTAATTAAGATTCCCTCTAAAGCAAGTCCTCAACACTTGTGACACCGGATGCGTTGGTCTGATGAGGGCGACACGCGAGGTCGGCGTAGAATGCGCAAACCCCGTCGCCATGCCCTTGCTGCGCCCACGCGCAAACGGTATCGGGAATCACGTAGAGCCTGGGGAGGTTCACTGATATGTTGTACGATAAATCCCTTGAGAAGGATAACTGTGGTTTCGGCCTGATCGCCCACATAGAAGGCGAACCTAGCCACAAGGTAGTGCGTACCGCTATTCACGCACTGGCCCGAATGCAGCACCGTGGCGCGATACTCGCCGATGGTAAAACCGGCGACGGTTGCGGCCTGCTGTTACAAAAACCCGATCGTTTCTTCCGCATCGTTGCTGAAGAGCGCGGCTGGCGCTTAGCCAAAAATTATGCCGTCGGCATGATTTTCTTAAGTAAAGACGAAGCGCTGGCTAATGCAAGTCGCCGTATTGTGGAAGAAGAGCTGCAAAACGAAACGCTGTCGATTGTTGGCTGGCGCCAGGTGCCGACCAACGAAGACGTGCTCGGTGAAATCGCTCTCTCCTCCAAGCCCCGCATCGAACAAATTTTTGTTAATGCTCCGGCCGGCTGGCGTCCGCGTGATATGGAACGTCGCCTGTTTATCGCCCGTCGCCGCATTGAGAAACGCATCCAGGATAAAGACTTCTACGTTTGTAGCCTCTCAAACCTGGTAAACATCTATAAAGGTCTGTGTATGCCGGCAGATTTGCCGCGCTTTTACCTGGACCTGGCGGATCTGCGTCTGGAATCGGCCATCTGCCTGTTCCACCAGCGCTTTTCTACCAACACCGTGCCGCGCTGGCCGCTGGCGCAGCCTTTCCGCTATCTGGCGCACAACGGTGAAATCAATACTATTACCGGTAACCGTCAGTGGGCGCGCGCGCGTACCTATAAGTTCCAGACTCCGCTGATCCCTGACCTTCAATCCGCAGCCCCGTTCGTTAACGAAACCGGCTCGGACTCCAGCTCGCTGGATAATATGCTTGAGCTGTTGCTGGCCGGCGGTATGGACATCGTTCGCGCCATGCGCCTGCTGGTGCCGCCAGCCTGGCAGAACAACCCGAACATGGATCCGGAGCTGCGCGCCTTCTTTGACTTTAACTCCATGCATATGGAGCCGTGGGACGGCCCGGCCGGTATCGTGATGTCCGACGGGCGCTTCGCCGCCTGTAACCTGGACCGTAACGGCCTGCGCCCTGCGCGCTACGTTATCACTAAAGACAAGCTCATCACCTGCGCCTCCGAAGTCGGCATCTGGGATTATCAGCCGGATGAAGTGGTGGAAAAAGGCCGCGTTGGCCCCGGCGAGCTGATGGTTATCGACACCCGCGTCGGCCGCATTCTGCACTCTGCGGAAACCGATGACGATCTGAAAAGTCGCCACCCTTATAAAGAGTGGATGGAAAACAACGTTCGTCGTCTGGTGCCGTTCGAAGACCTGCCGGATGAAGAAGTGGGCACCCGCGAGCTGGACGACGATACCCTTGCCAGCTTCCAGAAACAGTTTAACTACAGCAGCGAAGAGCTGGATTCCATCCTGCGCGTGCTGGGTGAAAACGGCCAGGAAGCGGTGGGCTCTATGGGCGACGATACGCCGTTCGCCGTGCTCTCCAGCCAGCCGCGCGTTATTTACGATTACTTCCGCCAGCAGTTTGCGCAGGTCACCAACCCGCCAATCGATCCGCTGCGCGAAGCGCACGTTATGTCCCTTGCCACCAGCATCGGTCGTGAGATGAACGTTTTCTGTGAAGCAGAAGGCCAGGCGCACCGTCTGAGTTTCAAATCCCCGATTCTGCTGTGGTCGGATTTCCAGCAGCTCACCCAGCTGGAAGAAGAACACTATCGCGCCGACACGCTGGACATCACTTACGATGTGACGGAGAAATCGCTGCACGAAACCGTCAGCGCGCTGTGCGACGAAGCCGAACGCATGGTACGCAGCGGCACCGTTCTGCTGGTGCTCTCTGACCGTAACATCGCCAAAAACCGTTTACCGGTTCCGGCACCGATGGCGGTGGGCGCCATTCAGACTCGTCTCGTTGAGAAGAGCCTGCGCTGCGACGCCAACATCATTGTCGAAACCGCAAGCGCGCGCGACCCGCACCACTTCGCGGTGCTGCTGGGCTTCGGCGCGACGGCAATCTACCCGTACCTTGCCTACGAATCACTGGCAAGGCTTGTGGATACCGGCGCCATTGATAAAAACTACCGTACCGTGATGCAGAACTACCGCAACGGCATCAACAAAGGGCTGTACAAGATCATGTCCAAAATGGGCATCTCGACTATCGCCTCTTACCGTTGCTCGAAGCTGTTTGAAGCCGTGGGCCTGCATAAAGAAGTTTCCGAGCTGTGCTTCCAGGGCGTTGTCAGCCGTATCGGCGGCGCGGGCTTTAGCGACTTCCAGCAGGATCTGCTGAACCTCTCCAAACGCGCGTGGCTGGTACGCAAACCGCTGGATCAGGGCGGGCAGCTGAAGTTCGTCCACGGCGGCGAATATCACGCTTACAACCCGGATGTGGTGCAGACGCTGCAAAAAGCGGTGCAGAGCGGCGAATACCAGGACTATCAGGAATACGCGAAGCTTGTGAACGAACGTCCGGTGGCAACGCTGCGCGATATGCTCGCGCTCAATCCGCAGGGCGAAAGCGTGCGTATTGAAGAAGTCGAGCCAGCAAGCGAGCTGTTCAAACGCTTCGATACCGCAGCCATGTCCATCGGCGCGCTGAGCCCGGAAGCGCATGAATCCCTGGCGGAGGCGATGAATAGCATCGGCGGGAATTCCAACTCCGGCGAAGGCGGCGAAGATCCTGCGCGTTACGGCACCAACAAGGTGTCCCGCATCAAACAGGTGGCTTCCGGCCGCTTCGGCGTAACCCCGTCTTATCTGGTCAACGCCGACGTTATTCAGATTAAAGTCGCTCAGGGCGCCAAGCCTGGCGAAGGCGGCCAGCTGCCGGGCGATAAAGTCACGCCGTATATTGCAAAACTGCGCTATTCCGTGCCGGGGGTTACGCTGATTTCACCCCCGCCGCATCACGATATCTACTCTATCGAAGATCTGGCGCAGCTGATTTTCGATCTGAAACAGGTCAATCCAAAAGCGATGATCTCCGTGAAGCTGGTTTCTGAACCGGGCGTGGGCACCATCGCGACCGGCGTGGCAAAAGCCTATGCGGATCTGATCACCATCGCCGGCTACGACGGCGGCACGGGCGCAAGCCCGCTGTCATCGGTGAAATACGCGGGCTGCCCGTGGGAGCTGGGGCTGGTCGAAACGCAGCAGGCGCTGGTGGCGAACGGCCTGCGCCACAAAATTCGTCTGCAGGTTGATGGCGGCCTGAAAACCGGCCTCGATATCATCAAAGCGGCGATTCTCGGCGCGGAAAGCTTCGGTTTCGGGACCGGGCCAATGGTTGCGCTGGGCTGTAAATATCTGCGTATTTGCCATCTCAACAACTGCGCGACGGGCGTTGCAACCCAGGACGAGAAGCTGCGTAAGAACCACTATCACGGCCTGCCGTTCCGCGTGACCAACTACTTTGATTTCATCGCTCGTGAAACGCGTGAACTCATGGCGCAGCTGGGCGTGAAACGTCTGGTGGACCTGATTGGCCGTACCGACCTGCTCAAAGAGCTGGACGGTTTCACCGCCAAACAGCAAAACCTGGATCTGTCGAATCTGCTGAAAACGGCCGAGCCGATGCCGGGCAAAGCGGTCTACTGCACCGAGCATAACCCGCCGTTTGATAAAGGCGATCTGAACGCGCAGTTACTGGCCCAGGCGAAGCCGTATGTGGACGACAAGCAGAGCAAAACCTTCTGGTTTGATATCCGCAATACCGATCGCTCGGTCGGTGCGATGCTCTCCGGCTATATCGCCCAGCATAATGGCGATCAGGGTCTGGCAGCAGATCCGATTAAGGCGCACTTCAGCGGTACCGCAGGCCAGAGCTTCGGCGTCTGGAACGCAGGCGGCGTTGAGCTGCACCTGACCGGCGACGCTAACGACTACGTGGGCAAAGGCATGGCGGGCGG
>NZ_RCAA01000022.1:52202-68305 GCF_003628475.1 Enterobacter sp. R1(2018)
CCGCCTTCCGCAGCCACGAAGCGACGATTATTGGCAACACCTGCCTGTACGGCGCAACCGGCGGCAAGCTGTATGCCGCAGGCCGCGCGGGCGAACGTTTCGCGGTGCGTAACTCCGGCGCTATTACCGTTGTGGAAGGCATCGGCGATAACGGCTGTGAATACATGACCGGCGGTATCGTCTGCGTCATCGGTAAAACCGGTGTGAACTTCGGCGCGGGCATGACGGGCGGTTTCGCCTACGTGCTCGACGAAGACGGCGATTTCCGTAAGCGCGTTAACCCTGAGCTGGTTGAGCTGCTCAGCGTTGAAGAGCTGGCCATCCATGAAGAGCATCTGCGCGGCATGATTACCGAGCACGTGCAGCTGACGGGTTCCCAGCGCGGCGAAGAGATCCTGGCGAACTGGCCAGCCTTTGCGGCGAAATTCACGCTGGTTAAACCGAAGTCCAGCGATGTCAAAGCATTGTTGGGTCACCGTAGTCGTTCCGCAGCCGAGCTGCGGGTGCAGGCGCAGTAAGAGGTCACGATGAGTCAAAACGTATATCAATTTATCGACTTACAGCGCGTTGATCCGCCAAAGAAACCGCTCAAGATCCGTAAAATTGAATTTGTGGAAATTTACGAGCCGTTCTCAGAAGGCCAGGCCAAGGCGCAGGCAGACCGCTGCCTGTCCTGCGGCAACCCGTACTGTGAATGGAAATGCCCGGTACATAACTACATTCCGAACTGGCTGAAGCTTGCCAACGAAGGGCGCATTATCGAAGCGGCTGAACTGTCGCACCAGACAAACAGCCTGCCGGAAGTGTGCGGCCGCGTTTGCCCGCAGGACCGCCTGTGTGAAGGTTCCTGCACCCTGAATGATGAATTCGGTGCGGTCACCATCGGCAACATCGAGCGCTATATCAACGATAAAGCGATTGAAATGGGCTGGAAACCGGATCTGACCGGCGTGAAGCAAACCGGTAAACGCGTGGCAATTATCGGCGCGGGCCCGGCGGGCCTGGCCTGCGCGGACGTGCTGGCGCGTAACGGCGTGAAAGCGGTGGTTTACGATCGTCACCCGGAAATCGGCGGCCTGCTGACCTTCGGTATCCCGGCGTTCAAACTGGAAAAAGAGGTGATGACCAAGCGCCGCGAGATTTTCAGCGGCATGGGCATCGAGTTCAAACTCAACACCGAAGTGGGACGCGACGTACAAATCGACGACCTGCTCAGCGAGTTTGATTCCGTATTCCTCGGCGTGGGCACCTATCAGTCCATGCGCGGCGGTTTAGAGAATGAAGATGCGCCGGGCGTGTTCGACGCCCTGCCGTTCCTCATCGCTAACACCAAGCAAATCATGGGCTTTGGCGACTCCGCCGAAGAGCCGTATGTGAACATGGAAGGCAAACGCGTTGTGGTGCTGGGCGGCGGTGATACCGCGATGGACTGCGTGCGCACCTCCGTTCGCCAGGGCGCAACGCACGTTATCTGTGCCTATCGCCGTGACGAAGAGAACATGCCGGGCTCGCGCCGCGAAGTAAAAAACGCGCGGGAAGAAGGCGTAGAGTTCCAGTTTAACGTGCAGCCGCTGGGCGTGGAGATTAACGCTAACGGTAAAGTGTCGGGCGTGAAGTTTGTCCGCACTGAACTGGGCGCGCCGGATGCTAACGGACGCCGTCGTCCGGAAATCGTTGCCGGTTCGGAGCATGTGGTTCCTGCCGATGCGGTTGTGATGGCGTTTGGTTTCCGTCCGCACAGTATGCAGTGGCTGGAAAAACACAGCGTTGAGCTGGACAGCCAGGGTCGCATTATCGCCCCGGAAGGCAGCGAAAACGCGTTCCAGACCAGCAACCCGAAAATTTTCGCCGGCGGCGATGCGGTACGTGGGTCTGACCTGGTGGTGACGGCGATTGCCGAAGGCCGCAAGGCGGCTGATGGGATCCTGAACTTCCTCGAAGTGTAAGTAGCGTCGGGTAGCGCTTCGCTTACCCGATCTACGAGAATGCGCTTATCGTTGTATCAGATAGTGCTGGCGCTCACCCGACCTGCGTGAATGTGTTTATATGTGGCGTCGGGTCGCGCTTCGCTCCGACCTGCAGGACCGCTTAAACGTAGGGTAGATAAGCGCCTGCGCCATCCACCAAATTTTCAGCCCGGAGGCGTTACCGCTTCCGGGCTTTTTCATACTTCCAGCGCGCTGCGATGCAGCTTGATCACTACTTTTTTCAACGCTCCCGGCGAGTCAACCACGCAGCCGGGCTTATGGGGTTCCAGCGGCATAAAGACGGCAAACTGGCCGGGACGAAGCGTCAGCGCCTGTTCGTTTTCAATACGACGGCAGAGCTGGTAATCCTCATCCACATGAAGTTCTTCACTTTCCCGCGCGCTTTCAAAAAATCCGTAATAAATCCGCTCGCTGCCCTTTAACAGCACCTGAATATCGATGTACTCCCGGTGCTGCTCCGCTTTTTTCGCCTCCGGCGGCTGAGTAGAAAACTCCATAACGTTCATAAACAGCGTCTCGCCCCGCAGGGGATAGCTGCCCGGCGCCAAATGCTCCGGTTTCTGCGCCAGCGCCAGACGAATGGCGTTAATCAACGGCTCGGGCAGCCCTGCGGATTCAGGATAAAGACTTTCTCCGGTAATCATGACATAACTTCCTGTGCTAACAGCGCGGCCCCAAGCAGGCCCGCATTATGTTGATGGCGAGCGGCCAGCAGCGGGGTACGATAGGTTGCCGGCTCCTCGTTAAGAAAGGTGCGAACCAAATCCAGATAGCCTTCGCTCAGGCCAACGCTGCCGCCGATAACCACGCACTGGCAGTCCGTGGCAGCCTTGATATCGGCAATCAGGCGCGCCAGCGTTTGCGCCGAACGCTGCTTTAGCGCGTTGGCCTGAGGATGTCCCTGAGCCGCGCGGGTAAAAATCGTTTTTGCGTCGCTTCCTGCCAAATCACCCTTTGCCGCCGCCGCGATACCACGACCCGAAGCTATCGCCTCAACGCAGCCGATACGCCCGCAGCCGCAGCGCGGCCCGTTTGGATCCGCAAGGGTATGACCGAGATGCCCGGCAAGCCCGCCCGTTCCGATCAGCAATTGGCCATTGCTGACGATCCCGCCGCCGACGCCGGTCGAGACCGTCAGAAACACCATGTCGTTGATATCGCCGCGCAGCGGATAATATTCCGCCCAGGCGGCCGCCTGGGCATCGTTTACGGCGATGCACGGAAGTCGGGTCAGACGGGTCATAACCTCAACTAACGGGAAGCGGGCGAGGCCGCCGAGATTTTCGGGGTTAATAGCGTTCAGCACGCCATCCTGAATAATGCCGGTCGAGGCGATGGCGACACGTTGCGCGCGAGACGCAAAGGGTGTGGCCACTTCCGCCAGACAGGCCTGCAGAGCGTCCTGCGTTCTGCTGGCGGGAGTCATCGCTTCGCATCTGTCGATAATATGCATGTGCTTATCGATCAGCGCGGCGGCAAGCTTCGTGCCGCCAAGGTCAATGGCAAGCGTCGTCATTTCACCGCCTTGTGTACTAAAGCACTTTTGCTGCGCAAGTGCACCGCGCCGCTAAAAGGCTTGCCGTCAATGGTATCGTGCGTGCGCAAGGCTTCAGGGTGGATCCAGCGCTGTACGCGCGAGGGCATATCAAGGCCGATAAGCAGGATGACGACAAAGGTCAGGCTGAATGAGAGCGAACCCAAAGCGGTTCCCAGGTCCAGACGCTGGGCGATGGTCGCGCCAATAACCGGAGCCAGCGCGCCGCCGAGGGCGCCAACGTTATAGGTAAAGCCTAACCCCGCCGCCCGCTGTTCGGTATCGAAATAGCCGCCGATGAGTTTTGGCAGGATGCCCGAGATCCCCTGGCCAAGCATTTGCTGGAAGAACAGCAGCAGCCCCAGCACCCAGATATTTCCCCCGCCGATGGCGAATACGGGAACGATCAGTAGTTGGGAAACCAGCAGGCTGCAAACGTAGGCTTTACGCGTGCCCAGCCAGTCGCCAAGGAAGCCGCCCACGCAGCACCCTACCGCCGCGCCAAAGCCGCTAAAGAAGAGTACGTGGGCAACGGTGGTGGGATCGTAGGCCAAATCGGTTTTCAGATAGGTCGGCAATAACGCCTGGATCGGCCACGAATAGAGGAAGGCGAAGAGCACCACAAACATAAGAGTGACGCCCGTCGGCCAGCGTTTACCGCTGCTTTGCACCATAAAGCTGATGAATACAGCGGCGCAGATAAGCCCCAGAATCGCGATGACAGCGGCATTGCCCACGTCGCCCGCAAAGCAAAAGTAGAGCGCTGTCGCAACTACGGCCGTCAGGGCCATATTGATAATCCGGTGTTCGCCGCGATAAAGAATATCGACCATAGTTTTAACCGGCTTTTCATCGGCGAACTTCTCGTGCCAGTCTTCCGCTTCCGGGATATTTTTACGCAGCCACAGAGCGAAGATAATAGGCACAATGCCGATGAAAAACAGCGCGCGCCAGCCCCATTCGGGCACCACTACGCTGTAGACCTGCGCCGCCAGCACGGCGCCGACGGAGAAACCTGAGATTAAAAAGCCGCTCGCCTTGTTACGCAGATGCTTTGGCCAGCTTTCGATAACGTAGGTCGCGCTGGAGCCATATTCACCCGCCATTCCCATGCCGATAACCAGGCGGACGATAAACATGGTGGTAAAACCTGGCGCGAAACCGCAGGCCAGGGTGCCGACGGAAAACAGGACGATGCTGGCAATCATCGCGCGCTTACGCCCGTAGCGATCGCCCATCGCGCCCAGCACCAGGCCGCCAAACCAACGGGAAATAAACGCTGCAGAAATGAGGCTCGCGGCCTGCACGGTAGTCAGGCCAAATTCACTTTGTATTTCAGTCAACACTAACGCTATCAGGACAAAATCAAAACCATCCAGCAAGTAGCCAATCCAGGCTGCGGAAAAAGCCTTCCATTGCGGCTTAGTTAAATGGCGATACCATGGGATCTGTTGGGCAGTGTTATTCATAAAGCACTCCCGGCGCGGATTAGCTGTAACCCGCCCTTTAGTTAGGTCTGATTAGGTTTGATAAATGCCGGTTACCCGGCATCGCGTATCAGAACGTGGCGCGTTCCGCCTGCAGCTGAGCCGCCAGCGCCTTGAGTTCCGGCAGGTGCTGCTCGTCCACCGGCGAGAAAGGCTTGCGGCATAGCGGCACGGCAACGATATCCATGTAGTGCAGCAGCGTTTTCAGCCCGCGGAAGACGCCGACCTTAATCAGCAGATCGATAACTTTGTTGCACTCGCTTTGCAGCTGCATTGCGCGCTGCACGTCCCCTTCCTCGATGGCTCGCTTAATGGCCAGATAACGCCAGCCCATCACGTTATAGGTACTGCCGATACCGCCATCCGCGCCCGCCATCAGGCCGGAAGCGAAGATTTCGTCGTAGCCGTTGTAAAGCACCAGATCGGGATGCGCGCGGCGGATCTTTTCCATTTCGTACAGATCGCCGGAGGTTTGTTTCAGCGCGCCTACGCCTGGCAAATTAACCAGCGTGGTCACCTGATCCAACGTCAGCTTCACGCCGCTTAAGGCTGGGATATTGTAGACCACCATCGGCAGGCCGCCGGAGGCGTCGATCACCGCGCGATAATGATCGCAGTGCTCGTTAAAGCTAAACGGATAGTAGAACGGCGTCACGGCGGACACGGCGTCAAAGCCATAGCGGTGTGCCGCGCCTGCCAGAGCCTGGCTCTCCTGGGTGCTGATCGCCCCTACGTGAGCAATCAGCGTTAGCTTCCCTTTCGCCTCCTCAGCAACGACTTCCAATACCTGCTCGCGCTCCTTCGCGCTTTGCAAAAATGCCTCGCCGGTGGAACCGCCGACGTACAGGCCGTCCACGCCCTGCTCTATGTTGAAGCGTACAAGACGGCGCAGGCTGTCCGTATCCACCTGCTCTTGTTGATTGAAGGGAGTCAGCAGTGCCGGCATCACGCCCCGAAGATTCTGTGTCATAAACGCCTCTTGGTTGTCTGGTTTTTAAACATAACGATATACCTTTATACCTGTTATACCAGACAGAAAAGAAAACACCCTACGGGCAGAGCGTCAGGATGTGATCTTGTTCATATGAAATTACTATGATTGATCGCGTATTGCAGAAAGACTTGCAGCAGATCGCAACTCAGCGGGCGTTATTTTTTCAGGCTGCGCTTGCGCGGGGCGGCATAATAAGCGGCAAATACGCTTTTCAGATGGGCTTTCAGGGCGGCTTCCGCAGCGTCGGGATCCCGTGCCTGGATCGCTTTGAGGATTTCAATATGCTGCTGATAGCTCACGTTGTTATGCGCATGCAGCTCTTCCTGGGGAACGGCGGGACGAGCCGCGATTAGCCAGTCCAGCAGGGCGACGTGTACGGCCATAAAGATCGGATTGGCGGGGATTTCGGCCAGCTCGCGATGAAATTCGATATCGGATCGAATAAAGAGTTCGTTGTCGTCCAGCGCCTGGCTGTTCATCTCCAGCGCCTTGCCAAGACGGGCAATCTGCTCGTCGGTGGCGAATTCCGCAGCATAGCGCACCAGGCTGGATTCAAAAAACAGCCTCAGCTGCTCAAAATGGGCGATACCACCGGGACGAGAAAGGAAATCTTTCGCCACGCCGGACAGCTCGCCAATGATGGTGTCCGCGGAAGGACGTGAAACACGGGCACGTTCGCCATTACTGATTTGCACCAGGCCTTTGCGCTTGAGGGCCGCCAGCGCTTCACGAACGGAAGGACGGCCGACGTTGAAAAAGGCCATCAGCTCGCGTTCGGAGGGCAGCTGTTCGCCTTCCGCAAACTCGCGTCTGCGGATCATCTGCTCAAGCTCTTCTTCCACCATTTCCGAAAGCTTTTTACGCGCCAGCGGGCGCCGGCGCATCGCATGCCCGATGGTTTCAGTCGTCTGGTCTGCCTGGTCGTCAAATGTGCTCATAGCGTCAGAAAGGGACCGTTTTTAAGGATAGGAAACGAGTAATTTTTTGGATCATAACACAGCAGTTCCAGAGTTACGAAAGAAGAGCCAGACGAGTGCGGGTAATAAAAAAGCCAGTCAACAGACTGGCTTTTAGCTTTACTTCACCACGCGCAGAGCCGGACGGCCGCCGCGCGGAGGGGGATCGTCATCCGGGCTATTGTCATCTTCTTCGTGATCCGGGCGATCGCCATCGATTACCTGCATCACCATTTCCGGATCGGCTGATGCCTGTTCGTCATCGTTGTGGCTTTCAACGTCGTCATAGCTGGCTTCCGGCTCAAACATAGTGCCAGCGCCGTTCTCACGAGCGTAGATTGCCAGCACCGCCGCCATAGGAACAAAGACCTGGCGCGGCACGCCGCCAAAGCGCGCGTTAAAACGCACTTCGTTGTTGGCCAGCTCCAGGTTGCCTACCGCGCGCGGCGCGATATTGAGGACAATTTGCCCGTCGCGCGCATATTCCATCGGCACATGCACGCCTGGCAATGTCACATCCACAACCAGGTGCGGTGTGAGCTGGTTGTCCAGTAGCCACTCGTAAAAAGCACGGAGCAGATAGGGACGACGCGGTGACAATTGCGACATATCCATCAATTAGCCTCGGGTCTGCAGACGCATTTCGCGCTCGGGTTCGGTCAAAGAGGCGAGGAAGGAATCACGCTCGAATACACGAGTCATATAGCCTTTCATCTCTTTAGAACCTGCGCCGGTGAGCTCAATGCCCATCTGCGGTAAACGCCACAGCAGCGGCGCCAGATAGCAATCTACCAGGCTGAACTCATCGCTCAGGAAGAAAGGTTTCTGGGTAAAGACGGGCGCAATGGCCAGCAGCTCTTCGCGCAGCTGCTTGCGCGCGGTGTCCGCTTCCTGAGCTGAACCGTTCAGCACGGTGTTCATCAGGGTGTACCAGTCTTTTTCGATGCGGTGCATGTACAGACGGCTTTCACCACGTGCCACAGGATAAACCGGCATAAGCGGCGGATGCGGGAAACGCTCATCAAGATATTCCATGATGATGCGGGATTCCCACAGGGTCAGTTCGCGGTCAACCAGGGTCGGTACGCTGTGATTTGGGTTGAGGTCAATCAGATCCTGAGGCAGGTTATCCGTTTCCACATGCTCAATTTCAACGCTGACACCTTTTTCAGCCAGCACGATACGTACCTGATGGCTATAGATGTCAGTAGGACCGGAAAACAGCGTCATCACCGAACGTTTGTTGGCAGCGACAGCCATGAAAACCTCCAAGTTTATTCAGAAAATTACTGCTAATAGCCGCAAGCGGCGACTAACCTGACTGTTTATTACCCAACTCACTCGGACTGCCATCAGCCGCCAGAAAACAAGGCGAAAACAAACTGATGCCGACATTTGGGCAGAAAATTGGTTGATAGTTTACCAGATTTTACCAGTTTTGTGGGGAGCGGATCCGAAATTAGCGAGAAAGGTGATTTATTTCAAACAGTTAAAATAAATAATATAAATTCAGGCATAAAAAAACCCGGTACAGGACCGGGTTTTTTGCCAATTGTTTTCTGCGCAATGCAGAACAATTAACGTTTGGAGAACTGAGGACGACGACGTGCTTTACGCAGACCGACTTTCTTACGTTCAACCTGACGAGCATCACGGGTAACGAAGCCAGCTTTACGCAGTTCGCCACGCAGGGACTCATCGTACTCCATCAGAGCGCGGGTGATACCGTGACGGATCGCACCAGCCTGACCAGAGATACCACCACCTTTAACGGTGATGTACAGATCCAGTTTCTCAACCATGTCGACCAGTTCCAGCGGCTGACGAACTACCATGCGGGCAGTTTCACGACCGAAGTACTGTTCCAGAGAACGTTGGTTGATAACGATTTTGCCGCTGCCTGGTTTGATAAACACGCGAGCTGCGGAACTTTTGCGGCGACCAGTGCCGTAGTATTGATTTTCAGCCATTGCCATAATCCCGATTAAATGTCCAGAACTTGCGGTTGCTGCGCCGCGTGGTTGTGCTCGTTGCCCGCGTAAACTTTCAGTTTACGGAACATAGCACGACCCAGAGGGCCTTTCGGCAGCATGCCTTTAACCGCGATTTCAATCACACGCTCAGGACGGCGGGCAATCATCTCTTCAAAGGTCGCTTGTTTGATACCACCGATGTGGCCGGTGTGATGGTAATACACTTTGTCAGTACGCTTGTTGCCGGTTACAGCAACTTTTTCTGCGTTCAGAACGATGATGTAATCACCAGTATCAACGTGCGGAGTGTATTCCGCTTTGTGCTTACCGCGCAGACGGCGAGCCAATTCAGTAGCCAGGCGACCTAAGGTCTTGCCGTCAGCGTCAACAACATACCAGTCGCGCTGTACGGTTTCTGGTTTAGCTGTAAAAGTTTTCATTAAAAGCTTACCCAATATATAGTTACACGTTGGTGAACACCCAAACGTTTAAAATCAGTTGAGGTTCACGCGACATTGTCCAGCAAACCTACCCCTTCGAATAGCCTATGCCGGCACGACAAAAGTTTTGGGAAAAAAACTTTGGTTGTAACGTGGGGTCGCAAGATTATAGAGAAGTCGTCCCCAAAGATCGACCACAATTTATCTTTCCCGCTGCATATCGATATTCAGGGCATATGCGGCAGGCGCAAATACTCTTCGCTTTGCATTTCCTGCAGGCGCGAAAGGCAACGCTGGAACTCAAACTTAAGCCTTTCGCCTTGATATATATCGAATAATGACGCCTCGGCGGAAACGGCCAGCTTCACGTGCCGTTCGTAAAACTCATCCACCATGGCGATAAAGCGCCTGGCTTCGTTTTCATTCTTGGTGGTCATGACCGGTACATTGAACAGCATAACCGTATGGAAGAGGCGCGACAGGGCGATGTAATCGTGCTGGCTGCGGGCGTCCGCGCACAGGGTCTGGTAATCCACCGTCAGCGTTTGGTTGGCGGTTCCCAGGGTCGCCAACGGGCGATGGTTAATTTCCAGAACCGGCGCGCCTTCCCGCGGCGCGCCTGCCAGCGCGGTATATAAACGCTCCATTTGCTGCGTCGTCGCCTCATTCAGCGGCGACAGCCAGAGATGCGCCTGGGTCAGGGTGCGCAGCCGATAATCGATTCCCGCATCCACATTCATCACGTCGCAGTGTCGTTTTATCGCTTCGATAGCCGGGATAAATCGCGGCCGCTGCAGGCCGTTACGATAAAGTTCGTCGGGCGGGATATTCGACGTGGCCACCAGGGTTATGCCGCGGGCAAACAGCGCCTTCATTAATGTGCCCAGCAGCATGGCGTCGGTGATGTCCGAAACGAAGAATTCGTCGAAGCACAAAATGTCCGTTTCGGCTTTAAAACCGTGCGCCACGATTTCAAGCGGGTCGCTGTGCCCCTGCAGTTCGGTGAGCTCTTCATGCACGCGCAGCATAAAGCGATGGAAATGCAGCCGCAGCTTGCGCCGGCCAGGTAAACTCTGAAAGAACATGTCCATCAGCCAGGTTTTGCCGCGCCCTACTCCGCCCCACATATACAGCCCGCGCACCGGTTCATCGTTAACGGGCGCGTTACGCTTTCCTAGCAGCTTGCCAAACTTCGCCATTAATCCACCGGCTTCGGCGGGCGCAGGACTTTTATTGGTAAGCTCTTGATAAATCGCCTCAAGACGCGTTACGGCCTCGCGCTGAACGTCGTCGGGCTGATAGCTGCCCTCGGCCAGAGCCTGCTGGTAGCGTAATGTAGGGGAAAGATTTTGCATGGTATTATGATGTTCCCTTAAAAATCGTATTGCCGTTTACTGGTGTTCTTTAAGTACGGATGTCGAAAAAAAGGTCGTTCTACCCTAAGCGATGCTGCGTCAGGATTCCACTTCTCTTAGGTTAGCGGTTATAGTGGCTACATTACCCTACGGAAACACAAGATAACGGGAGAAGTTCATGACCTGGGAATATGCGCTAATTGGGTTAGTTGTCGGAGTTATCATTGGTGCCGTCGCCATGCGTTTTGGCAACCGCAAACTGCGCCAGCAGCAGGCTTTACAGTACGAGCTTGAGAAAAACAAAGCGGAGCTTGAAGAGTACCGCGAAGAACTGGTCAGCCACTTTGCCCAGAGTGCAGAGCTGCTTGATAACATGGCACACGATTATCGCCAGCTGTATCAACACATGGCAAAAAGCTCCAGCAGCCTGCTGCCCGAGCTCTCAGCCGAAGCCAATCCTTTCCGCAACCGTCTGGCCGAATCCGAAGCCAGCAACGATCAGGCGCCGGTGCAGATACCGCGCGACTATTCGGAAGGTGCGTCCGGATTGCTGCGTAACGAGCGTACAAAACGCGATTAATCACAGCGGTAAATTTTTTTCCCGGGGCACGCGTTTCGTGCCCCAAATCTCCCCTCACCGCAGCTATCATTTAATAGTCTCGTCTCATCTAATAACGACATTGTTACCCGGCTGATATTTCAATAACATCGGAGTGTTATCGGGTTTTCCTTTTTCCAGGTCACGAGAGCAAGCCATCAATGAAGAAACAAACACGGTTATTGAGTGCGTTAGCGTTAAGTGTCGGGTTAGCTCTGGGCGCATCACCTTTTGCAGCTGCCGCTATCCCTTCTCAGGTTCCCGGACAGGCTGCGGTGCCAAGCCTTGCGCCGATGCTGGAAAAGGTTTTGCCTGCGGTAGTGAGCGTGCAGGTTGAAGGCACGGCCGCTGCGCCAACGCAAAAGGTCCCGGAGGAGTTTAAAAAATTCTTCGGCGACGATCTGCCGCCTTCGGAATCCCAACCATTTGAAGGCCTGGGTTCTGGGGTGATTATTAACGCAGCCAAAGGTTATGTGCTTACGAATAACCACGTCATCAGCCACGCAGAAAAAATCAGCGTCCAGCTTAACGACGGGCGCGAGTTTGAAGCCAAACTTATCGGCGGTGACGATCAGAGCGACATCGCCCTTATTCAGCTGCAAAACGCAACGGGCCTTACGCAAATCGCCGTGGCCGACTCCGATAAGCTGCGCGTGGGCGACTTCGCGGTAGCCGTCGGCAACCCCTTTGGGCTGGGCCAAACCGCTACGTCGGGCATCGTTTCAGCCTTAGGCCGCAGCGGCCTCAATCTGGAAGGGCTGGAGAACTTCATCCAGACGGACGCCTCAATCAATCGGGGGAACTCCGGCGGCGCGCTGCTTAACCTCAACGGCGAACTCATCGGCATCAATACCGCTATTCTCGCCCCAAGCGGCGGCAGCGTCGGCATCGGCTTCGCTATTCCAAGCAATATGGCGCAAACGCTGGCCAAACAGCTGATGGAGTTTGGCGAAATCAAGCGCGGCCTGCTCGGTATTAAGGGCACCGAAATGAGCGCCGACATCGCCAAAGCCTTCAATCTGACCACGCAGCGCGGCGCGTTCGTCAGCGAAGTGCTGCCGCAGTCTGGCTCAGCGAAAGCGGGCGTCAAAGCGGGAGATGTCATCACCAGCCTGAACGGTAAAAACATCAACAGCTTTGCAGAGCTGCGCGCTAAAATCGCCACAACCGAACCGGGTACGGTGGTACAGCTTGGCCTGCTTCGCGATGGTAAGCCGCTGGAAGTCAGCGTTACGCTCGATAAAAGCACCGCTTCCTCAGCCAACGCAGAACTGATTATTCCCGCTCTGCAGGGCGCGACGCTAAGCGACGGCCAGCTGAAAGACGGCGCTAAAGGCGTGAAGCTCGACAGCGTAGAAAAAGGCACGCCGGCCGCGCAGATCGGGCTGCATAAAGACGATGTCATCATCGGCATCAACCGTGAACGCATTCGCACCATTGCGGAAATGCGTAAGCTGCTGGAAAGCAAGCCGTCGGTGATCGCCCTGCGCGTCGTACGCGGCGAAGATACGCTCTATTTGTTATTGCGTTAATTTGGTCAGTAATCGGACATCGCGAGTGCGGTGTCCGATTAACTCATGCTATTCTGCGTTCGTTTTCTCACGGACTTTAACAAACCCATGTTTCTGAAGATTTTACGTTCGGTGGCAATCGGCCTGATTGTGGCGGGCATTCTGTTGGTATCTCTGCCTTCATTACGCCAGAAAATTACGCCGCTGGCTCCTTCAAAGTTCGACAGTGCCGACGAAACGCCGCTGAGCTATAACACCGCGGTGCGCCGCGCCGCCCCTGCCGTGGTAAACGTCTATAACCGCAGCGTGGGAAGCAACACTCAAAACCAGCTGGAAATAAAAACCCTCGGTTCCGGGGTAATTATGGATGAGCGCGGCTACATCATTACTAATAAGCACGTGATTAACGACGCGGAGCAAATCATCGTTGCTCTGCAGGACGGTCGCGTCTTCGAAGCGTTGCTGGTCGGTTCCGACAGCCTGACCGATCTGGCCGTGTTAAAAATTAACGCCACCGGCCTGCCGCTGATCCCGATAAACAGTAAACGGCTGCCGCATATTGGCGACGTGGTGATGGCCATCGGCAACCCCTATAACCTCGGCCAGACCATTACCCAGGGTATCATCAGCGCAACGGGGCGTATTGGCCTGAGCCCCTCCGGCCGTCAATCTTTCCTGCAGACCGACGCTTCCATCAACCGCGGTAACTCCGGCGGCGCGCTGGTGAACTCGCTCGGCGAGCTGATGGGCATCAATACGCTCTCCTTTGATAAGAGCAACGACGGTGAGACGCCGGAAGGCATTGGCTTTGCGATCCCAACGCAGCTGGCCACTAAAATCATGGATAAGCTCATCCGCGACGGTCGGGTTATCCGCGGTTATATCGGTATCGGCGGGCGCGAGATAACGCCTCTGCACGGTCCGGCAACCGGTCTGGACCGCATTCAGGGCATCATTGTTAACGAAGTTTCTCCGGACGGACCTGCGGCAAAAGCGGGTATTCAGGTCAACGACGTGATTGTCTCGGTGAACAATAAACCGGCCATCTCCGCCCTTGAGACGATGGATCAGGTGGCAGAAATTCGCCCGGGCTCGGTGATTCCCGTTGAGGTCATGCGCGAGGATAAAAAGCTTACGATGCAGGTTACCATTCAGGAATACCCGGCGGAGAACTGATTGCAGACATAAAAAAACCGGAACATTCGTTCCGGTTTTTTTCATCCATTCGCTATCAGCGCATCACTTGTTAACGAATTCTTCGCCCAGCGCGATGTCTTTTTTCAGCGTATCCAGCATGCCTTCCAGCGCCTGATGCTCAAACGCGCTCAGGGTGCCGTAAGGTTTGTGCTCGGCGATGCCGTTTTTACCCAGCAGCAGAGGCTGAGAGAAGAAGCGCGCGTGCTGGCCGTCGCCTTCCACATAGGCGCATTCCACGACGTTGCTCTCGCCCTGAAGCGCGCGTACCAACGACAGCCCGAAACGTGCGGCAGCCTGACCCATAGACAAGGTTGCGGACCCGCCGCCGGCCTTAGCTTCCACCACTTCGGTGCCGGCGTTCTGAATACGTTTGGTCAGATCGGCAACTTCCTGCTCGGTAAAGCTCACGCCCGGGATCTGGGAGAGCAGCGGCAGAATAGTCACGCCAGAGTGGCCGCCAATCACAGGCACTTCGATATCTGTAGGCTGTTTGCCTTTCAGTTCCGCTACAAAAGTGTTGGAGCGGATGATGTCCAGCGTGGTCACGCCAAACAGTTTGTTCTTATCGTAGACGCCCGCTTTTTTCAGTACTTCGGCCGCGATAGCAACCGTCGTGTTCACCGGGTTAGTGATAATACCGATACAGGCTTTCGGGCAGGTCTGAGCAACCTGTTGGATCAAATTTTTCACGATGCCGGCGTTAACGTTAAACAGGTCCGAACGATCCATACCTGGTTTACGAGCCACACCTGCCGAGATCAGTACCACGTCCGCGTCCACTAGCGCCGGCGTCGCGTCTTCGCCGCTGAAACCTTTAATTTTTACATCTGTAGGGATATGACTGAGGTCCACCGCTACCCCTGGGGTAACCGGTGCGATGTCATACAGTGAGAGTTCTGAACCTGAAGGCAGTTGGGTCTTGAGTAGAAGGGCAAGCGCCTGGCCGATACCGCCCGCCGCGCCGAGGACTGCAACTTTCATCCTAAACTCCTTATTATGGTTAGCAAAAACGTGCCGTAACTCCATACGGTGGCGACCATAATCCAGAGATGGGGTAATTACAATCTTCCCGCCTTCAGATTGCGAGCTTGCGCAATCCTCATGCGTTACTGCTGCATTTACTCGCCGGGTGGAAACGACGCCTGGGCGCCCGGTCACTACCTGATGTTGTCACATCAACAGGCGGTTACATTACACCTTACGCCCGCATCAAAACAACATCATTTTGATAACATTTAGTTTACTTAAAAGCTTATTTTCGAGTCGTGACGCAGGCATGTTTCTCGATAACAAAATTTGATAAAATTCGCCTCTTTCATAACGTTATTTCAGGCTAGCGCCCCTTCATGCATTTGCATAAAAATTCATTTAAATGCATAATAATGTTATCCGTTTACCTATGCTCAGGTGACTCATGCGTAATTCCTCAAAACAAGAAGAATTGATCAAGGCTTTCAAATCGCTTTTAAAAGAAGAGAAATTCAGTTCTCAGGGCGAGATCGTCCATGCATTACAGAACGACGGTTTCGACAATATCAACCAGTCCAAAGTTTCCCGCATGCTGACCAAGTTCGGCGCGGTGCGCACGCGTAACGCAAAAATGGAGATGGTCTACTGCCTGCCCGCCGAGCTTGGCGTGCCGACCACTTCCAGTCCGTTAAAAAATCTGGTGCTGGATATCGACTATAACGACGCGGTGGTGGTGATTCATACCAGCCCGGGGGCTGCGCAGCTGATTGCGCGTCTGCTGGATTCATTGGGCAAAGCGGAAGGTATTCTCGGCACCATTGCCGGCGACGACACTATCTTTACGACCCCAGCCAACGGCTTTACCGTTAAAGAACTTTACGAAGCGATTCTGGTGCTGTTTGAACAGGAGCTCTGAGAGCTTTATGCCTGCTATACCCGCCGCCTCCACGGCGGGTTATCCTTCTTTATACTTATTTACCTGTCTAATCTGCCGCTCCGATTCCATCCTACAGACCGTATCTCTGGTAATAGCGCACTAAAACAACGTTTGTTCTGTGAGAGATCGCACAAATAATCAAATTGCGCTATTCAATTGATTTT
>NZ_RCAA01000022.1:68375-101915 GCF_003628475.1 Enterobacter sp. R1(2018)
ATTGTTAGCAGGGTATTAATTTTTCCCGTTACTAGTGTATACTTGATTTTGTGATGAGGGTCACGAAACGATGGCCCCAATAAAAGAATACGACGAGGTAAAAATTATGAACATGAAAAACACTTTAGTTACCGCAAGCCTGCTCTCCATGCTGTCATTTGGCGCTTTTGCTGCCACATCCATCAATGCAGAACAGGCGCAAAACCTGCAGTCAGTAGGTACCGTCTCCGTAAGCAGCGTCGGTAGTTCACCGATGGATATGCACCAGCAGCTGAATCAAAAAGCCGAGCAGGAAGGCGCTTCTTCTTATCGCATTATCGAAGCCCGTACCGGTGATCAGTGGCACGCAACGGCTGAGCTGTATAAATAACGCCCAGCTCTGACAACCGTGCAATAAGCATAAAGAAAAGACAATCTCAGACAACGGCCCCAAGAACAAAAAACGCTATTTAGCCCTTCCGGCCGTTGAAAAACATATTCAGGAGTAGACACCATGAAAACCAAATTAACCATCGCATCCGTTAGCCTTCTGTCCGTTCTCTCTTTTGGCGCCAGCGCAGCAGCACAACAGATTTCCGACGAACAGGCCCAGAGCATGCAGTCTATGGGCAGCATCTCCGTAAGCCAGGTAGGCAGCGCGCCTATGGATATGCGTCATGAATTATCACAGAAAGCGACAGAAAAAGGAGCTTCAGCTTATCGCGTAACTGAAGCACGTACTGGCGATACCTGGCACGCAACCGCTGAACTGTATAAATAAACCCTCGTCGTCACGTCCGACGACCTTGCCCCCGCTCGCCGGGGGCTTTTTTATGCCTGCTTAACGCTTAACCGCGAATATTAAAACGCAGCTGCCCTTCAAGCTCTTCTTCCGCCTCATCAAACAGCAAAATCAGCGCGCCATAGCGCCGCCGTTGTATCTCCGGCAGATGGAGAAACTCAATCTCTACCGGCAGAGGCAGGCTTCCTCCTACCACCACGTCCCACAGACTGTCGAGATCGTGGACCTTTTTTTTCTCCAGTGCGAATAACTGGGTAAAGAGGCGATAGAATGCCGGTTGATCTTCTATATTATTAAAATCAAAGGTATATTTTTTCATCTCTGGCCACCCCAACCAGAACAAGCCGTGCCAACGCGCGCCTACAGGCCGCCAATATGCAGGGTTTTAACTTCCAGGTACTCCTCAAGCCCCAGCACGGACCCTTCCCGACCCAGGCCGGACTCTTTCACCCCGCCAAACGGCCCCAGCTCGGTAGATACGGCACATTCATTAATGCCAATCATCCCGCTTTCAAGCGCCTGGGATACGCGGAACACGCGCTGCAGGTTCTGAGTATAGAAGTAAGCGGCCAGGCCAAAGGGGGTATTATTAGCCCGCCTGATAACTTCTTCTTCCGTTTTGAAGCTAAAGCAGGCCGCCAGTGGACCAAAAGTCTCCTCCTGCGCCAGCTTCATTTCGTCACCGGCATTGATAATAACCGTCGGTTGCCAGAAGTTGCCTCCCAGCTCGTGGCTTTTACCTCCCACCAGCGCTTTACCGCCCTTAGCTAAAGCGTCTTCCACATGCTCACGGACTTTTTCTACGGCGGACTTTTCGATAAGCGGCCCGACCACCACGCCCTCATCCATACCATTGCCGACTTTCAGCGCCTTCACCGCTTCCGCCAGCTTATTGACGAAACGATCGTAAATTCCTTCCTGAATAAAGAAGCGGTTCACGCTGACGCATACCTGGCCTGCGTTACGAAATTTATTGGCGATCGCGCCTTTTACAGCTTCATCGATATCGGCATCGTCAAACACGATGTACGGCGCATTGCCTCCCAGTTCCATCGACACTTTTTTCATGGTTTCAGCGGCGTTGCGCACCAGCGTTTTGCCTACGGCGGTGGAGCCGGTGAAGGAAATTTTGCGCACCTCGGGGCTTGCCATAATCGCATCGCTGATTTCCTGGGTGTTGCCCGCTACCGCGTTAAGCACGCCATCCGGCACGCCGGCCTGTTTCGCCAGCGCCAGTAAAGCAAAAGCGGAAAGCGGCGTATTGTTGGCGGGTTTAATCACGCCGGTACATCCCGCAGCCAGCGCCGGGCCAAGCTTACGGGTCAGCATCGCCATCGGGAAATTCCACGGGGTGATAGCGGCTACTACGCCAACAGGCTCACGTGTTGCGAGGATCCTTGACCCCGGCTTAGCCGGTGGAATGATTTCACCGTTGGCGCGTTTGGCCTGCTCGGCAAACCATTGAATAAAGCTTGCGGCGTATTCGACTTCTCCCTCGGCCTCTTTCAGCGGCTTGCCCTGTTCGGTGGTCATCAGCTGCCCCAGCCAGCTTTTATTTTCAATAATGAGCTGATACCAGCGATAAAGAATCGTCGAGCGCTCTTTTGCGGTTTTGGCTCGCCACGCCGGAAAAGCTTTTGCCGCCGCGGCGATAGCCTCTTCGGTCTCTTTCTTACCGGCTTTCGCCACTTTGGCGATCGCTTCGCCCGTCGCGGGATTCAGGACGTCAAAAGTGTTATCAAGCTTGCGCCATTCCCCGTTAACCAGGTAGCCGGTATTGAAAAGTTCACTGTCCTGGAGTACCTGAATTGTCATAATTTTCTCCTGTTATAAATTGCACATCCGCTAAGTATAGATACAAAAAAGCCGACGCATGACGTCGGCTCCGGGGCGCGGTTTAAGCATCTATTAGGGTATGCTGGTACTTATGCAGCATATCCGCCAGCCTTTTTACCGGCTCGGTAACCTGTAACGGCGCCTCCCAGATACGCAGCTTTTCCTGATAGATATCCAGCTCGCCCAGCAGCTGCCTGAAGTAACGACGCCGCTTATCATCGCTGGAAGCGGAGGTGACTTTGTCCGCCGTGTTGCGCAACTGGCGGTGGAAAGCAGACAAATCCGCGTTCACCGGAATAGGCGCGTCGCGCAGCCTCTGGTGTGCGATTATCAGAGTTAAAGCCAGGCGGTAGCGATCGATATCTCCCGGGAAGGTGTTCAACAGCAGGAAAAGCTGCTGATAGAGCGCCGGCAGGTGGTTCTCTTTACGGCGGTTATTGTTCGTCGTCAGCGCGGACACCGCAGCCGAAACAAACTGATTGAGCAGCGTGCGTCCCGTCCGCTCTTTTGAGTTATCCCGCACCAGCAGAATAACCATCATCGCCAGGAAACAGCCGACGATTTGCCCCAGCGCGCTGTCAAGAAAGCTGCTGAAGTGAAAGGTCATAGGGTTATCCAACACGATAACGTTAATCGTCCCGGCCAGCGCCCCCATCGAGCCCAGCCGCCGCTTCTGTACCTCAATCCCCATAAAGAAGCCCAGCAGCGCGAGGCTAATACACAGCAGCAGCATGCTTTGCTGGGTGGAAGGTATGATAACCAGGAAATAGAGCGCGCCAAGCGGCAGGGCGGCCAGCATCCCGTAAAGGAAATCCAGCGATACCATGCGTGGGTTGGGCAGGCGCATCGCAAGAGAGGTCACGACGGCGATCATCACCATCGCCCCGCTGCCGGAGGTCCAGCCGGTCCATAGCCAGAACAGGCTGCCCAGCAGGCATGAGATGGTGGTACGCCAGAAGTTAATCATCGCGTGATGACGCTCGGCCGACTGAACCTTAATCACCACCTCGTCGGTCAGGATCTCTTCTTCGATAGCGCTAATGCGGGTGTTGCTTGCCACGCCACGTTTTAACAGCAGGAAGCGCGTCGCGGCACCGACCCAGCTGCTGATGGTCACTGGAGTGTTTTTCTCACCAAATGAAGAGATGTAGCGCCTTAACACCTTCATCTGCTTATGAACGTCCGCCGCGGTTTCTACCGGCATTTCAAACAGCAGTTTGAACTCTGGCGAAACGAATTCAGGGCGAGTGTTCTGGATCAGGAACGTCTCGCAGGCCTGGGTAATCAGCGTCAGGGAAAGGGTATTGATGGCTTTCAGGCGGCGATTTGCCTGCCCCCAGCGCGCAGATTCAATCTTGAGGTTGCTGCGCATGCCCTCAAGCGCGGTGGTGCGCCGCACCATGCCGCTCCAGGCTTTATCGACCTCTTCTTTATCGCCGTGCGCAACGCAAAGCTGCATCAGCCGATAGTGATCCACCAGCAGGTTATCCAGCTCGCGATCGATTTCCTGTTTGATGGAGCGCGGGGAAAAGAGCAGGTCCGCAAGAATGGCGCAAACGATGCCAATAACGATTTCGCTGCAGCGCTCAACGGCGAACTGCGGCGTGGTAACCGGATTGAGCTGGATTGTGACGACGATAATCAGCGCCGTGTAGCCTGAAAGCCCCCAGGCATAAGAGTTCTCCACCTTAACCAGCGAAGAGATCCAGGTGCAAAAACCGGCCCAGATACAGCACACCAGCAGCATTACCACCGGCGCGCGAATCAGCGAGGTGATGATAACCAACGCCGCGATACAGCCGATAAAGGTGCCGATGATACGCAGCATGCCGCGATAGCGAATCGCGCCTGAATAGGGCTCGCCGCCTGCGGCAAACGCGGGGCCGGCCGCCACAATCGCCGCGGTTAACACCGCCCAGCGCGGCGTTTCAAGCTGAAAGTGGAAACCCACAAACAGCGCCAGCACGATGGCGAACGCCAGCTTAAACGCAAAGCGCAGATGCAGTCGGGAGATAAAATACATAGTCGCCAGGCTTACCCAAACTCACGCAGACGATGCATGAATTTTATAAATGCCGAATCGTGCTCGGTATCGCGATCTTTCTCACCGGTGACGACGACCGTAGCCGTGGTGCCGGCCGGGTACAGGTTGCCCTGCTGCTCATCCAGACGAATACGTACCGGAACACGCTGCGCCAGGCGAACCCATTCCAGGTTGGAATCCACGGTAGCCATGCCTTTCGCATCGCTGGTGCTGCTGGCGTTGGTCACGCCGGCGGAGATGCTGTCTACGGTGCCGCGTAATATGCGGTTGCTGCCCAGCGGCGTTATCTGAACGCGATATCCCGGACGAATGCCGTCGAGCTTGGTCTCTTCCATATAGGCGAGAATGTAGAACGAGTGCTGTTTTACTAACGCCACCACCGTTGAGCCACGAGTAATAAACTCGCCGCCGTGCACGTTCAGGTTGGTTACCCAGCCGTCAGCCGGGGCGCGTACAACGGTACGCTGCAGGTCGAGCTCCGCCAGGTCGCGCGTTGCCTGCGCCTTCGCAAGCTGGTGCAACACGGTCTGCAGAACGTTGTTTGACTGATCGATTTCTTCACGCGACATCGCCTGGATGCCGAGCTTGTTACGGCGTCCGGCCTCGCGGCGTTTTTCACTTGCCAAAGCTTCATAATAAGCCACGTCCGCCTGCGCCTCCTCCAGCGCCTTTTGATAACGCGGCTGGTCGATGGTAAACAGCACCTGGTCTTTTTTAACCAGCTGGTTGTCGTGCACGTTCACGGCGGTAATCAGCCCGGAAACGTCAGGCGCAATCGCTACAACATCAGCGGTAAAACGCGCGTCGCGCGTCCAGGGTGACTCGGTGTAAAACACCCATGCGCGGAAGATAGCGATGCAAGCCAGCAGCACCAGGATCAGCGTGATGGCGGTACGGATCATTTTTCTTGTTAGTGTTTTCACATCAACCTCAAACAAACAGCTGCGAGATCAGATAAAACAGGCAGCAATAAAGCGCTGTATTGAATAATGCCGGGTGCCAGACGAAATCATAAATACCCGTCGGGGTAAGCAAACGGCGCACCAGCCAGAAGACCGCCAGCGAAACGAGCAGCTCAAAAAATATCGGTGGAAAGGAAAGACCGAATACCACGATAACCGGAAATAAACTCATGTTAACCTTGTTAAGGATAGTGCAGGCGCCACAGACTCTGGACAGTTATCCGCGACTAAAGGTGGCCAGGAACGGCAGGCGAGAACGCGGTTTAGACTGTGTTAATAATAATATATTAACGTAACTGTTATCCTGTTATCTATAATATGTGATCTAAATCACTTTTAACTCAGAGTGAACAATGGAAAGACTTAAACGCATGTCGGTTTTTGCCAAAGTGGTCGACCTCGGCTCTTTTACCGCCGCCGCAAGGCAACTGCAGATGAGCGTATCGTCCATCAGCCAGACGGTTTCAAAGCTTGAGGATGAACTGCAGGTAAAGCTGTTGAACCGCAGCACCCGCAGCATTGGCCTCACCGAAGCGGGTAAGATTTACTATCTCGGCTGTCGCAAGATGTTGCATGAAGTCCAGGAGGTGCATGAGCAGCTCTACGCCTTCAACAATACCCCTATCGGCACGCTGCGCATCGGCAGTTCTTCAACCATGGCACAGAATGTCCTCGCCAATATGACGGCGGACATGCTTAAAGAGTATCCGGGCCTGACGGTTAACCTGGTGACCGGCATCCCTGCCCCGGACCTGATTGCTGATGGCCTCGACGTGGTTATTCGCGTGGGGGCGCTGCAGGATTCCAGCCTGTTTTCAAAACGGCTCGGATCGATGCCGATGGTTATCTGCGCGGCAAAAAGCTATCTCCTGCAAAATGGCGTACCGGAAAAACCTGCTGACCTGGCCAACCATTCGTGGCTCGAATACAGCGTGCGTCCTGACAATGAATTTGAGCTTATCGCTCCCGAAGGTATTTCCACGCGCATGCTGCCGCAGGGGCGCTTTGTGACAAACGATCCGATGACGCTTTCACGCTGGCTGAAGGCCGGCGCCGGGATAGCCTACGTGCCGCTGATGTGGGTGATCGATGAGATCAACAATGGCGAGCTTGAGATCCTGTTCCCCCGCTATCAGTCGGATCCTCGTCCGGTCTATGCGCTGTATACGGAAAAGGACAAGCTGCCGCTGAAGGTGCAGGTGTGCATTAACTATCTGACGGAGTATTTTGTGAAGGTGGCGCAGCTGTACCAGGGCGTGCGGGAAACAAACGGGCGTGGGAAAGAAACCGGCCGGGGTTAACCCGGCCGTTTCGTTTTATGCCGTACCGCCAACCGTAAGGTTATCCACCTTAAGCGTTGGCTGACCGACGCCTACCGGCAGGCTCTGGCCTTCTTTGCCGCAAACGCCGACGCCGTTATCCAGCGCCAGGTCGTTACCAACCATAGAAATCTGCTGCATGGTTTCGATACCGGAACCGATAAGCGTCGCGCCTTTTACCGGTTTGGTAACTTTGCCTTTCTCAATCAGATAGGCTTCTGAAGTTGAGAACACGAACTTGCCGGAAGTGATATCCACCTGACCGCCGCCGAAGTTTGGCGCGTAGATACCGTACTCGACGGATTCAATAATTTCCTGCGGCGTCGATTTCCCTGCCAGCATGTAGGTATTGGTCATGCGCGGCATGGGCAAATGCGCATAGGACTCGCGGCGCCCGTTGCCGGTTGGCGCAACGCCCATCAGACGAGCGTTGAGCTTGTCCTGCATGTAGCCTTTCAGGATACCGTTTTCAATCAGCACGTTGTACTGACCCGGCACGCCTTCATCATCGATGGCCACGGAGCCACGGCGGTTAGCCATGGTGCCGTCATCCACTACCGTGCAGAGTTCGGAGGCGACCAGCTGCCCCATCTGGCCGCTGAACACGGAGGTGCCGCGACGGTTAAAATCGCCTTCCAGACCGTGGCCAACCGCCTCGTGCAGCAGCACGCCAGGCCAGCCCGCGCCAAGCACCACCGGGAACATGCCCGCCGGCGCCGCCACGGCGGAGAGGGTGATCAGCGCCATACGCACGGCTTCTTTCGCCCACGCATCGGCACGCACTTCGCCGTTAATGGTTTCGAGGAAATAGTCATAGCCAAAACGACCGCCGCCGCCGCTGGAGCCACGCTCGCGCTTGCCGTCTTCTTCTACCTGAACGCTGACGGACAAACGCACCAGCGGGCGAACATCCGCCGCAAGCGTACCGTCCGTCGCCGCCACGAGGATTAATTCATACACGCCCGTCAGGCTGGCGGTGACTTCCTGAACGCGGGGATCGGCCGCACGCGCTATGCTATCGACGCGCTTAAGGATGTCCAGTTTCTCTTCGCGCGTCATGCTTTGCAAAGGATCGGCGCTGGTATATAAAGCGCTGTGCTCTACCGCGCCGAGGGTGCGCGCGCGGCCGTCGCCCTGCTCACGAACGATGCTGCGCGCCGCGTGGGCGCTTTGTTCCAGCGCCAGCAGGCTAATTTGGTCGGCATAGGCAAAGCCGGTTTTCTCACCGCTGACGGCGCGTACGCCGACGCCCTGGTCAATATTGTACGAGCCATCTTTAATAATGCGGTCTTCTAATACCCAGGATTCGTGATAGCTGGACTGGAAATAGAGATCCCCATAGTCGAGCCGACGCTCGGACAGCTGGCCGAGAATGGAAAACAGATCTTGATGGGTTAAGCCATTCGCAGACAGCAACTGCTCACTTACCAGGTTCAGACTCATCGTTTGAATACTCTTCTTGTCTATCGATTGGGGATATCTATTGAGCTTGCGGCAATTAGCTGCCCGCGTCAAATCACTTAGCTTTGTTCACGCGCGGCTGGCGCAGTACTTCGTTGATCTGCGGATTATCTACCGGACCGGTGATGTGGTAGCGCAGAACGGAGATTTTACTCCACAAAGGCCCAAGCACCTTGCTGGCGGCAAATACCGCCGCGCCCACGATAGGGTTGACCACAAAGGCGGCCGCCACGCCGACCGTCGCGGAAATTTCCGGCGCGACCACGGCCTCCATATCGAGCTGGCGGCGTACTAAATCCACCGAGCCTTTCATTGCAATATCCGCCTCCAGGCCGTCTACCAGCGTGTCGTCGGTATGCAGTACGCCATCTTTTATCCACGCCGTGCTGCGGATGGAATCAAAGTAGAAGCCGTCGCCAAAGGTATCGCTGAAGTCAAAACGCAGCTTGCGCATCAGCGCATCAAAGCTTACCAGGCGCAGCAGCTGGCCCGCATGGCCGGTGCCCAGATCGGCGATTTGTCCTTTACCCAGCCGGGTATGCAAAATGCCGTTCAGGGAGGATTCCTGCGGCCGCCACGGCACGTCGCGCCAGTGTAAATCATAGTCCAGGTCGAATGAGGAGCCCTGCACCGGCGTCTTCACGCCGAAGAAGTTGGTGGCCGCATCCAGCTTCTGGCCTTTCAGCTTGCCTTTCAGCGAGGTGCGCATTTCCGTCGGGCTGTTCACCCATTCACCCTCGCCCGTCAGGCGCGCGAAACCGGTGTCAACCAGGCCGTTCGTGAGCGTCAGGTTGTCGCCTTGAATGGCTAAATCGGCGTCAACGCGGCCGTATTTTTGCCCCCACAGCCAGCACTCGGCGCAGCGCAGCTGCACATCAGGCCAGTCGCGGAAGCTGATTTTATCCTGCGCGGACGGCTGAGACGTACCGCTCGGCGCGGCGGTGGGCTGGATCACGCTCCAGTCAGGGTTGAAATAAAGATATTTGATCGCCGCCTGCCATGGCGCGTTATTACGCATATTAAGCGTCGCGTTAATTTCACGGCCCTGGGCATTAACCTGAGTACCGCCCGGCGCGGCGCGCGAAACCAGGCTGAGGTTGTTCCATTGCTGTCCGGCCAGGGTTAAAGCCGGCGTCCGCAGCGTAATATTGGAAGGGAAAACCGCCGAATCGCTGACGCCCGTCGCAGCGCCCTGGCTGAACAGCGCCAGCCACTGCGCGCCGTCCATCGCGGGAAGATCTAACTCCAGCCCCGGCTGCTCGGGCAGCGGCGGAACCGTATGGCTGTCCGTCGCCCAAATAGCGCGGTCGAGCCTGAGCTTTTTGTTAAGCAGCCAGCGGCTGGAAAAATGATTGTTTGCTCCGGCGCTGCCCGTCAGGTTAAAGCTATTCAGATCGCCTTTTACCGCAGCCTTCAACGGCAGCGGCTCCCCGGCGGATTTATTGACCGGCGCAGGTAAGCGACTGCTTACATTTTTCAGATCGGCATTCAGATCGACCTGATAAGTGGCGCTGCCGCGATAAGGCAGCGTTACGCCTACCACGCCTTGCCATGCCGCGCTGCCGCTCAGCGCTTTATTTATCTGCTCCGGCAATACGCCGGTTTTATTAGGCTGCCAGTTACCGTTCAGGTTAACGCCTATCTGATAATCTTTTTCGCCGGTTTTAGTTTTGAAATCGATATTTACCGGCTGGTTAAACCAGGTCGCCCGCAGCGGCTCGCTTTGCAGATCGCCGTTTACGAAGCTGAATTTACCGCTCAGGTTATGCAGAGTGCTGGAGAGCGGCTTTATCAGCAGCGTGTTGTTGTTCAGCACCACATCGCCTTTCGCCATGGTCAGGCTGCCGTTTAGCGGGATATCGAGATGTAAGCGAGCATTCACATCACCGCCGATCTGGAGTTCGTCAAGGGCCGCGGCCAACGAATCGTCAAGCGGCGTCTCTTTGAAGTACGGCCCGATAGCGCTGCCGGGCCCGCTGATATCAGAATCAATCAGCAGTTTATCTTTCGAGTAGTCCGGGATGGTTGCGGTGAGATTGCGGCCGGTGACGCCGCCGAGTTTTACCTCGTCGCTCTTCATCCACAGGCCGTCATTAATGAAATCCAGCTCTATATTTAGATTTTCCAGCGCCGGCCAGTTCGGCTGGAAGGCAAATTTCGCGTTGCGCAGCGGAACCAGTACTTCAAACTGCCCTTCGTTGTGCTGATAAGGGAACAGATGCGGGTTGCCGCCGTAAACCAGCGTGGCGTTTTCCGCCTGGCCGCCCTGAATAGCTCCGCTCAGGTAATCGACCAGCTCTTTGCCCATCAGGTTTTCGGGGAAGTAGCGCCAGGCGTCCGCACCGTTGTCGGTGTTGATGCCCGCCAGAATGCTCAGCCAGGGATCGCCCTCGACAGGCTGGAAATAGCGGAAGTCGCCGCGCGCCCAGACCGAGCGGGCCTTAACGTCAAGATCTTTACCGTCAAGCTGGAAGCCTGCGGCATTTTTGCGCCACTCAAGCGTCGCTACGCCGCGTTCGATTTCCAGCGGGGCGCGGAATACCGTTTTATACGGCATGCTGGCGTCGATAACCTGCGCATTGAGCTGACCATGCTCCATACCGCCGGTGATCGAGCCGGAGAAATGCTGGATGCCGGGCAGCATCTTCCACTGGTTCCAGCTGACGTCTTTCCAGCGCCCCTGCATGCGCGTTTTTTCGGTTTGCTGCAGCGGGATATCCGCCGCCAGCACGTCGATATGCCCGCGCGGCTGCAGGGCGTTCCAGATTTCGCCCAGGTCAGGAGAGATTTTGGCGGCGATCGGCAGCAGGCCGTAGAAACTTTCCAGCTCCATATTCGTTGCCCGCACGCGCAGCTCTTCGCTACGTTTGCTTTCCTTGCCGCCCACATCCTGCGGCTCGAACCACGCAAGGCTCAGGGAGCCTCGCGGCCATTTTTTATCATCAAGCGTGATGTTGGTGGAGGGAATCGCAAGGTTCCAGCCCGCGGCGGAACGATTTACGCGGGCCACTAAATGATCGACGGATAAATGGTGGACGGTCTGCTCGCCTTTCCAGCTGGCGCCGCCCTGCTTGAGCCAGATATTACCGCCCGCGATATCGCCGCCTTTAATATCCATCCAGGCTTCAAGGCTAAAATCCGCGTCCTGAAGATCGACATTTTCCTGCATCCAGCGGCCCAGCCACGGCTTAACGTCCACCTGGTCGGCCTGCAGCCATACCTTGCCGTTGTTGAGGAGGCCGTTTTCGTCGCGCAGGTCCATACGCACGTTTGCCAGACCGTGCTGGCCATTGAAGCTGGAAAGGCTGACCTGCCCTTCGGCACGGTGACGGTTTTTCGAGTTAAGCCAGGTCAGCTGCGGGATGGCGAGCTCGGCGCGCTGGCCGGAGAGCGTAAGAAAGCTCAGGGAACTGTCGCGCAGATCGAAGTGATCGAACTGACGCAGGAAGAGATCGTTGATTTTACCGGATTCGATTTTATCGTCGCTGCCGTTCTGGCTGAGGGGCGTGTTGGTGCGCATGTGCAGCTGATAAAAAGTGAGATCGCGAAACTGCCAGCGCGCATGGAGCAGGCTTTGCCAGACGTCCAGCGCCAGGGTGACGCGCTTAACGCTCAGCTCGCCGCCGTCCTTCAGCCCGGCCTTGATGTCACGGACATCGAGCGTAGGGCCGAAGTTCTGCCAGCTTGCCTGAATCTGGCTGGCGTCCACCGGCGTCCCCGTCATGGCCTCGATCTTTTCCAGCAGCGCCGGACGCCAGGCGTCCAGGTGCGGCAAAACGAGACGCAGACCACTCACCAGCAGTGCGACGATAACAATCAGCGTTGCGCCTGTGAGCAGCAGAATGCCGGGCAGTCGCCTCACATATCTCTCCTTGTCAGCCTTGCGGCTCGGTACCTCAAAAAGTACAGCCCGTACGATGGGTTACATCATCACGACGTCGAACTGCTCCTGGTTATAAAGCGGCTCAATTTGTACTTTTACCTGCTTGCCGACAAAGATTTCCACCTCTGCCAGCGCGTGAGATTCTTCGCTTTTCAGCGCTTCGCCAACCGCCGGGGAGGCGTAAACCAGGAAACGATCGGAATCGTAGGCATGATGAACGCGCACGATTTCACGCATAATTTCATAGCAGACCGTTTCCACCGTTTTCACCGTGCCGCGGCCGTGGCAGGTTGGGCAGCCGGCGCAGAGCACGTGCTCCACGCTTTCGCGGGTGCGCTTGCGCGTCATTTCAACCAGACCCAGCTGCGAGAAGCCGTTCACGCTGGTTTTCACGCGATCCTTGCTCAGCGCCTGTTCCAGCGAGTGCAGCACGCGACGGCGATGGTCTTCATTACTCATGTCGATAAAATCGATAATGATAATGCCGCCAAGATTACGCAGCCGCAGCTGACGGGCAATGGCCTGGGTGGCCTCAATGTTGGTATTAAAAATAGTATCGTCAAGGTTGCGATGGCCGACAAACGCGCCGGTGTTGATATCCACGGTGGTCATCGCCTCGGTTTGATCGATAACCAGATAGCCGCCGGATTTCAGCTCAACCTTTCGCTCAAGCGCCCGCTGGATTTCATTTTCGACGTCAAAGAGGTCGAATATCGGCTGGCGGCCGCTGTAGTGTTCGATTTTGCTGGTCATTTCCGGCATGTATTCCGCGGTAAATTCCAGCAGCCTGTCATAGGTCAGGCGGGAGTCGACACGAATTCTGTCCAGCGCCGCGTCGGCAAAATCACGCAGCACGCGCTGGGCCAGCGCAAGCTCGCCATAAAGCTGGCAACGCGTTTTATTGCGTTTTTTACGCTCGCTGACTTTGGTCCATACGCGTTTTAAATAAGCGGCATCGGAAGAGAGATCTTCTTCGCATACGCCTTCGGCCGCGGTACGAATAATAAATCCGCCCTGCTCATCGCAGTAGGCGCTGACTACGCGTTTCAGACGTTCGCGCTCTTCTTCGCTTTCGATGCGTTGAGAAACGCCGACGTGCGAGGCGCCCGGCATAAACACCAGGTAACGGGAAGGAAGCGTGATGTCCGTAGTGAGGCGCGCGCCTTTGGTGCCAAGCGGGTCTTTAACCACCTGCACCATCAGATCCTGCCCCTGGCGGACCAGCTCGGAGATGTCGCGCACGGTAAAGTTTTTACGCTCCTCACCCGCAACGCATTCAGTATGCGGCATGATATCGGAGGCGTGAAGAAACGCTGCCTTATCAAGGCCAATATCTACAAATGCCGCCTGCATTCCTGGTAGCACCCGGCTAACACGACCTTTGTAGATATTCCCTACGATCCCACGGCGCGCTTCGCGCTCAATATGGATTTCCTGCAGTATTCCGCCGTCAATATAGGCTACCCGCGTTTCTGAAGGGGTAATATTGACCAGTAATTCAGCCGTCATCTTTTCCTCGTCCATCACGCAATGCGTGAAAATTACTCAGTAGTTCATACGTTTCTACCAGCGGCAGTCCGACCACGGCATGGTAGCTGCCGTTAATCTTCCTGACGAAACAGCCGCCCAGTCCTTGAATACCGTATGCCCCTGCTTTGTCCATGGGTTCACCGCTGGCAACGTAACCGGCGATATCCTGTTCTGATAAGCTTCGGAATGTCACTTCGGTCATCACCAGGCAGTCGAGCACCGACCGGCTGTCCGCCAGCGCAACCGCCGTCATCACCTGGTGCTGCTGTCCGGAGAGTAATCTTAGCATCTGCGCCGCATGTTCTTGATCGCGCGGCTTTTCCAGCACCTCACCATTGTAGATAACAATAGTGTCTGCGCCTAATACCGGTAAATCCTGCCCGGCCAGCGCCACGCCCGCCTGCGCTTTGTCCCGCGCCAGACGGCGAACGTACTGCTCCGCGCTTTCATGGCTCAGACGCTGCTCTTCCACGTCCGTCACGATGCGTTCAAAGGCTACGCCCAGCTGGGTGAGAAGTTCCTGGCGACGCGGTGAACCAGAGGCAAGATATAAAGATGTCATGTTTACCCTTACTGCACGGCAAATTGTTGGCGAATTTTTCGCATCAACAGGAAGATCCAAGGCCAGAGCACGCCGTTCACTACGCTACTCCAGAACACTTCCGGCCGGAAAGAGACGTTAATCACCAAAAACTCCGACCAGAAAACAATGACGTCGGTGACCAGTGATAAAAGCATCACCACCAGTGCCTGTTGCCAGAGCGCGAGGTTGCGGAACAGCTGGAATTTTAATGCGGCCAGGTAGGCGACAATACTCAGTGACAGGGCGCGAACGCCCAGCGTGGAGCCACTTATCAGATCAAGTATGGCACCCATGACAAAACCCGTGCCCACATTTACGCGATGGGGCAGCGCGAGGATCCAGTACAGCAGGAGCAACAATACCCAGTCCGGACGATAGACTTTCATGTCGTCCGGCCAGGGCATGACCTGCAGTAACAGGGCAACCAAAAATGACAGCCAGATAACCCAACGGCCCTGGCTACGATAACTCCCCACTACTGCCCTCCCTGGGTACCAGTTGCGGGAGGATTCTCCACAGCAGGCGTGTGCGGCATACCGGTGGCTGGCGGCGGAACCGGCGCCGGCGGCCCGACTGAATCCGCCGGCGGCAGTACCTGCGGCATCATCTGCATCAGGCGTTCGTTAGCCACGCGGTGCACCTCATCAGGCGGCATCGGCGTTTTGCCTTCGCGATCGGCGCCCCACAGCAGCAGTAAATAACGCAGGCGCTGCAGACCAGCGGTTGGGCGGGCCTGAATCACAGTGTAGGCGCGCTGAGTATCAAGCTTCACGGAAGACACGACGCCCACCGGATAACCTTCAGGGAAACGACCGCCCAGGCCGGAAGTGACAAGGACGTCGCCGACGCGGATATCCGTATTCGCCGGCAGATGCTCCAGCTGAAGATCGTCAGTACAGCCGTTGCCGGCGGCAATCACGCGAATATCGTTACGCAGCACCTGAATCGGCAGCGCATGGGTTGCATCGCAAATCAACAACACGCGGCTGGTGAGCTTCGCCACGGCGATAACCTGCCCGACGACGCCTTTGTCGCTGATAATGGGCTGGCCTTCATAAACGCCGTTTACGCTGCCTTTATCAATCACTACCTGGTCGCTGTAGGGATCGTTTACCGTAGAGATGACCTGGGTCACCATCTTTTGCTCATCCTGTCGCAGCGGTGAGCCGAGCAATTCACGCAGGCGTGCGTTTTCCTGACGGTACTGGCCCATCATCAGTAATTCGCTGTTTTTCAGGATCAGCTCCTGACGCAACGCCCGGTTTTCAAGTTCAAGCTGGTCACGGGAGGCGAGCGTTTGCGACACGCTATCAAGCAGCTCACGGGGACCATTTGAAACAAAATAGAAAGGACTGACGGCAGTATCCATGTACGTTCGAATCTGGCTGAACGTACCGAGGCGGCTGTCGGCGATAATGACGCCAATCGCTACCAGCAACGCCAGGATCAGGCGAAACTGCAGCGACGGGCCACGGCTAAAAATGGGCTTCATAGGCTATGCGTATTCCCAGGCCAACAAGAAAGGGGCAGTCAAAGACTCCCCCTTACCCGCGGCTGATTACTCTTCGCTGAACAAGTCGCCGCCGTGCATGTCGATCATTTCCAGCGCCTTGCCGCCGCCACGGGCTACGCAAGTCAATGGATCTTCTGCAACCACTACTGGAATACCGGTCTCTTCCATTAGCAGACGGTCAAGGTTACGCAGCAGTGCGCCACCGCCGGTCAATACCATGCCGCGTTCGGAGATATCGGAAGCCAGCTCCGGCGGGCACTGTTCCAGCGCAACCATAACGGCGCTAACAATACCCGTCAGCGGCTCTTGCAGCGCTTCGAGAATTTCGTTGGAGTTCAGGGTGAAACCACGCGGCACGCCTTCCGCTAAGTTACGGCCACGAACTTCGATTTCACGAACTTCATCGCCAGGATAAGCAGAGCCGATTTCATGTTTGATGCGTTCGGCCGTCGCTTCGCCAATCAGGGAGCCGTAGTTACGACGCACATAATTAATGATGGCTTCATCGAAACGGTCGCCGCCGATACGAACAGAAGAGGAGTAAACCACGCCGTTCAGAGAGATAACGGCTACTTCGGTCGTACCGCCACCGATATCCACCACCATGGAACCGGTTGCTTCAGAAACCGGCAGGCCGGCGCCGATGGCGGCCGCCATTGGCTCTTCGATCAGAAACACTTCACGCGCACCGGCGCCCTGTGCGGATTCACGGATGGCGCGACGTTCTACCTGAGTTGCGCCAACCGGCACACACACCAGCACACGCGGGCTTGGACGCATGAAGCTGTTGCTGTGAACCTGTTTGATGAAGTGCTGCAGCATTTTTTCAGTCACGAAGAAGTCAGCGATAACGCCGTCTTTCATTGGACGAATAGCCGCGATGTTGCCGGGCGTACGACCCAGCATCTGTTTTGCGTCATGACCTACGGCAGCAACGCTTTTGGGTGAACCGGCACGATCCTGGCGAATGGCCACGACGGAGGGCTCATTCAGTACGATGCCTTGTCCTTTTACATAAATCAGGGTATTCGCGGTACCCAGGTCAATGGACAGGTCATTGGAAAACATGCCACGAAATTTTTTCAACATACTAAGGGATAATCCTGAAAGCTGGGGCGGAAACAAAATCCGCTTACTTTACCAACCACACGCTGCAGCGACAAGGCGCATAAATGTTCTGCAACGGTGAAAATTTGTGCAGTTTACTTCACCTGATACACCTGACAAACACTGGTTCGCAAACCGCTCGGGAAGTGAACAAACGCTGTAGGTTAAACGAACAGGCCTCAGTAGCAAACCAATACATTAAACGCTGCGACAATCTGACCGGCAGACGCACACGTCCCCATGAGATGCAGCGCGCGTTATTCTACGTGAAAACTTAATAAACGGCAGGTTAAACCGAGTATCTTTGAGAATATTTTTTCACGTTACTGTCCAGCGGCGCTGAAGCGGCAAAAAAATCTCCCTGAGCGCCGCTTACCCCTTTTTCTACCAGCGTCTGCCATTCGCCACGCGTCCTGATCCCCGTGGCGAAAACCTGCGTTTGCGTGCCATTACAGGCCTCAACAAGGCTCTGTACAAATAACTGGTTTTCGGTCCGCTTCTCGATATTTCTCACCAGCCCCGGATGGAGCTTGATAAGCTCGACATCCAGCGCTTTGATATAGGCTGTGCTAACGACGGTTAACCCTGCCTGCACAATAGCCACGCGCGAACCCAAAGCCTTTATTAAACGTATAACCGACTGTAAACGGCTGATGTGTTGACAAACATCTGCCTCCGCAAGTTCAAAAATAATTCGTTTCCGCAACGATTTTTCGCACTGCATTAACGTATCTCTGAGCCAGCGCTGGAAAGGCGCGCGGATCAGCGAGTCGACGGTAATCTGAACGGCCAGCGTCTCTTCCGGCCAGAAGCCGAGCAGCGGAAGCGTGCGCGTTATCAGCTGGCGGTCATACTGCTCGAACAGCCCGAACTGTCTTACCATCGGCATATACTCAGCCGAAAGCACCTCTTGTTCTCCATCAAAGATGCGGCACATGATTTCCCGATGATGGGTATAACCGTCGCGCATTACCGCCGGCTTTTGGTAGAAGCGTGGCCCGCCGCGCCGCAGTGCCTGTTCAATGAGCGTACGCCACTTAACGTTTCCGCGCCCCTTTTCAGGTAGCTTATCGTCATACACCGACCAGCTATTGGCGCCCTGCAAAGAGGCATGGCGGGTCGCCACCTCAGCATTTTCCATTACCTGCTCTTTAGTCTGCCCGCTACGCCATGCGCAAATGCCGATATGCAGCATATCGCTGCTGTCCAACATGCGGGTCGGAGGCAGGGTATCTATGGCCGTCAGAAGCTGGCTGGCGATGCCGTCGGCTTCTTTTAACGTGCGATGGGGCAGCAGGACGGCGAAATCGCTGCGGAAGTAGCGCGCCAGCAGCGCGCCGGGATAGCGCATCACGAAGGTCGACAGCATATTAATCAGCGTAAAGAGATACTCTTCGGTGGCCGGACGGCCCCAGGTGTCATGCAGGGTGTCAAAATCCGGCAGGCGAATAATCATGACGACGCCGTAGGCGCCCACCTGCTCCTGGTCCTCAAGCAGCGTCGCCAGCTGATTGTCGAAAAACAGACGGTTGTTCAGGCCGGTTTTGGCATCCTGGGCGGCGAAAGCGCGTATCAGCGTATCCATTCTGCTGCGCTGTTCGCTCGCATTTTGTAAATCAGAAAGCAGCACATCAAGCGCGCTGCTGGCGCGGGTTGGCCACTCAAGCACCGATCCTCTCACTTCTGAACTACGCTCGCCGTTAAGGATCCGCGTTGCGCGCCTTTCCAGCAGCTCCTGTCCCGCCAGCTGCTTTTTCATCCAGCGAATGGCGAAAAACAGCACTACGATCATAAAGCCGACGGCGAGCGTAAGCGGCACGGTGTTAAACAGGGAATTATAGTAATTGGACACCGGATCGCGGAAGGTCAGGCTGACGAACATTCCGGGGTGCTTCATTAATTCAACCGTCACGCTGCGGTAGCCATATTGGTTGCCGGCCGGGTTATAAACCTGTTTCAGCGCATGTTCATACACCACTTTGTCGCCCAGACTGAGATGAATTTCCGTGATATCGACAGGAACCATCACCTCATTGAGGCGGGCAAGCAAAATTTGCGGGGAAGAGGTGACCAGTTCGTTATCAATAATGGTGGCAACGGCCAGCACCCGGTGGTTAACTTTTTCATGCGCTGCGTTAAAAAAGCTCAGCGAACAGCCGACCAGCGTGGCGAAGATCGCAAGGCCAGTCAGTAAGGTCATGAAAGCTGAAAGTTTCGTCGTTAATCGCATCCTTGAGTTAACTCCGTATGATGAAATTTGTCGCCTTAAGCCGGGCCAGGATTGACGCGGCATTACATAGCAAAAGGCTTTGCCTGGCAAATACCCACAGGCGAAATATCGCCTTTTATTGCGAAAAAGGGACACGACGCACCAGTTAGCGAGTATAGCCCTCCGCGCGTTTTTTCCCATCGCCGTCCCGTGCAGGACGGGAAGCGGACTTAATTTTCAATTTTTCGTGACATATTCGCCGGGAAGCCACTTCTCCGTCATGCTTAGGTAAAAGCACTACCGGAGACTGCCATGAAGAAAGTTACCGATCTGACCGAAGCGGACGTTACACCAGAAACCGTTTTTTTGCTCAAGCGCCGCCAGATAATTAAAGCTCTGGGGATCGGCGCAGCGGCGCTGTCCCTTCCGCATGCGGCCGACGCGGACGTCCTTTCGTGGTTTAAAGGAAACGACCGGCCGCCGGCGCCGTCGGGTAAACCTCTGCAGTTCAGCAAACCCGCCCAGTGGCAGGCAAAGCTGTCCCTGACGCCGGAAGATAAGGTTACCGGCTACAATAACTTCTACGAGTTCGGACTGGATAAAGCCGATCCGGCCGCCAACGCGGGCAGCCTGAAAACCGATCCCTGGCAGGTGAAAATCAGCGGCGAGGTCGCAAAGCCGCTGACGCTCGATCTGGATGACTTATATAAGCGCTTTCCGCTGGAAGAACGCATCTACCGTATGCGTTGTGTAGAGGCCTGGTCGATGGTGGTGCCGTGGATTGGCTTTCCCCTCAGCAAGCTGCTGGCGCTTGTGGAACCCACCAGCAACGCGAAGTATGTCGCCTTTGAAACGCTCTATGCTCCTGAACAAATGCCGGGCCAGAAGGATCGCTTTATCGGCGGCGGCCTGAAATACCCTTATGTAGAAGGCCTGCGCCTCGATGAGGCTATGCATCCGCTGACGATGCTGACGGTGGGCGTCTACGGAAAAGCGCTGCCGCCGCAAAATGGCGCGCCGATCCGCCTCACCGTGCCCTGGAAATATGGCTTTAAGGGTATTAAGTCTATCGTCAGTATCAAACTGGTTCGCGACCTGCCGCCAACGACATGGAATATGGCCGCGCCGGACGAATACGGCTTTTATGCCAACGTGAACCCACACGTCGATCATCCCCGCTGGTCGCAGGCGACGGAAAGATTTATCGGCTCCGGCGGCGTGCTGGATGTAAAACGCCAGCCGACGCTGCTGTTCAACGGTTATGCCGAACAGGTCGCCTCTTTATATCGCGGACTGAATCTTAAGGAGAATTTTTGAGTGAGGCTCACAGCGAAACAAATCACCTGGCTAAAAGTCATTTTACATCTCGCGGCGTTTTTACCTTTTATATGGCTGTTCTATGCCGCAAGCCAGGGGCTGTTCAGCGCGGATCCCGCGAAAGATATTCAGCACTTTACCGGCAGAATGGCGCTGAAATTATTGCTGGCGACGCTGTTGGTAACGCCTCTTGCCCGCTACGCTAAGCAGCCCCTGCTGATTCGTACTCGTCGGCTGCTGGGCCTGTGGTGCTTTGCCTGGGCGACGCTGCATCTGGTCAGCTACTCGTTGCTTGAATTAGGGATCGATAACCTGCGCCTGCTCGGCCAGGAGTTGGTGACGCGCCCTTATCTGTCGCTGGGCATCATCAGCTGGCTGGTGCTGCTGGCCCTGGCGGCGACGTCCACGCAAAAAGCACAGCGCAAGCTCGGCTCTCGCTGGCAAAAACTGCATAATTTCGTCTATCTGGCCGCCATCCTTGCGCCGATTCACTATCTCTGGTCGGTAAAGATTATCTCTCCGCAACCCTTGCTTTATGCGCTGGGTGCCTTCATCCTCCTCGCTCTGCGCTATAAAAAATTCCGCCAGTGGTGGCGGTAATTCTGAAAATGTGAACCGTGCCGCACTAAAATCCCTCTGCCAGCGGGCCTTCAAAGCGATATGGGTTGATCATCTTCCCTGATAAGACCAGTATTTAGCTGCCAAATGCTACGAAATCGTTATAATGTGCGACTTTGGTTTTTCCGAGGGGCTATTTTCAGGCTCTGAAGGTGACAACCGGGCAACTTAGGTATATTTTGTAAAATGCCTACAAATTGCGGGAGATGGCAGCACGATGTCGGGTAAATTTCACATTTTGCTTTTGAACGGTCCAAATCTGAACATGCTGGGAACACGCGAGCCGGATAAGTACGGCAGCCAGACTCTGGCACAGATTGTCAACACGCTAGAAGACGAAGCGAAAACCCTCAATGTGTCGCTCAGCCACCTGCAGTCGAATGCGGAATATGCGCTAATCGATCGAATTCATCAGGCTAAAGACAACGTGGACTTTATCCTGATCAATCCGGCCGCGTTTACGCATACAAGCGTTGCTCTGCGTGATGCCCTGCTGGCGGTGGATATCCCATTTATCGAGATTCACCTTAGCAACGTGCATGCGCGCGAACCGTTCCGCCATCATTCATATCTTTCTGATAAAGCTGTCGGCGTTATCTGCGGATTAGGCGCTGACGGTTATTTATTTGCACTACAGACGGCGGTAAAACGCCTGTCAAAATCCATCTAAACAAGAGTACGGAACCCACTCATGGATATTCGTAAGATTAAAAAACTGATCGAGCTGGTTGAAGAATCAGGCATCGCTGAACTGGAAATTTCTGAAGGCGAAGAGTCTGTACGCATCAGTCGCTCACCGGCAAACAATGGTTTCCCGATGATGCAGCAGGCTTACGCCGCGCCAATGTACCAGCCACAGCCGCAACCAGGCCTGTCTAACGCCGTTGCGCCTGCCGCAACGCCGGTAATGGAAGCGCCAGCGGCTGCTGAAGTCAGTGGTCACATCGTACGTTCCCCGATGGTCGGTACTTTCTACCGCACCCCAAGCCCGGATGCGAAAGCGTTCGTTGAAGTTGGCCAGAAAGTTAACGTTGGCGACACCCTGTGCATCGTTGAAGCAATGAAAATGATGAACCAGATTGAAGCTGACAAAGCCGGCGTGGTGAAAGCCATCCTGCTTGAAAACGGTCAACCGGTAGAATATGACGAGCCGCTGGTCGTCATCGAGTAACGAGGCGAACATGCTGGATAAAATTGTTATCGCTAACCGTGGCGAGATTGCTCTGCGAATTCTTCGTGCCTGTAAAGAACTGGGTATCAAGACCGTCGCCGTGCACTCAAGCGCGGACCGCGACTTAAAACACGTACTGCTGGCGGATGAGACGGTCTGTATCGGCCCGGCTCCGTCCGTAAAAAGCTATCTGAATATCCCGGCGATCATCTCCGCCGCCGAAATTACCGGCGCGGTAGCGATTCACCCGGGCTACGGCTTCCTGTCTGAAAACGCCAACTTTGCCGAGCAGGTTGAGCGTTCAGGCTTTATTTTCATCGGCCCGCGTGCCGAAACTATTCGCCTGATGGGCGACAAAGTTTCTGCTATCAACGCCATGAAAAAAGCCGGCGTGCCTTGCGTACCAGGCTCCGACGGCCCGCTGAATGACGATATGGATAAAAACCGCGCCCATGCGAAACGCATCGGCTATCCGGTGATTATCAAAGCGTCCGGCGGCGGCGGCGGTCGCGGTATGCGCGTGGTGCGCAGCGATGCGGAACTGGAACAATCCATTAATATGACCCGTGCGGAAGCGAAAGCGGCTTTCAACAACGACATGGTCTATATGGAGAAGTACCTTGAAAACCCACGCCATATCGAAATTCAGGTACTGGCAGACGGTCAGGGTAACGCCATCTATCTGGCAGAGCGCGACTGCTCAATGCAGCGTCGTCACCAGAAGGTTGTTGAAGAAGCGCCGGCGCCGGGTATCACCCCTGAACTGCGTCGCTTCATCGGCGAGCGCTGTGCAAAAGCCTGTGTCGATATCAACTATCGCGGGGCGGGCACCTTCGAGTTCCTGTTCGAAAACGGCGAGTTCTATTTCATCGAAATGAACACCCGTATTCAGGTTGAGCATCCGGTAACCGAAATGATCACCGGCGTTGACCTGATTAAAGAACAGCTGCGCATTGCCGCCGGTCAGCCGCTGTCAATCAAGCAGGATGAAGTTCACGTTAAAGGCCACGCGGTAGAATGCCGTATTAACGCCGAAGACCCGAACACCTTCCTGCCGAGCCCGGGTAAAATTACCCGCTTCCACGCGCCGGGCGGTTTTGGCGTGCGTTGGGAATCGCATATTTACGCCGGTTATACAGTGCCGCCGTACTACGATTCCATGATTGGCAAGCTGATCTGCTACGGCGAAACCCGTGAAGTGGCGATTGCCCGTATGAAGAACGCCCTGGCAGAGCTCATCATCGACGGTATTAAAACCAACGTTGAGCTGCAGACCCGCATCATGAACGACGAACATTTCCAGCATGGTGGCACCAACATCCACTATCTGGAGAAAAAACTGGGTCTTCAGGACTAAGTTTTTCCACCACGTCGCTAAAAAGGCCGCTCCCGCGGCCTTTTCTTTTTTGATCCCCCACCCGCAGCTATGCGTTACAATCGCCGCTTTCCGCGAACTCAAGGGATAACAATGGACACGCGTTTTGTTCAGGCCCATAAAGAAGCGCGCTGGGCGCTGTGGCTAACCCTGGCCTATCTCGCAGCTTGGTTAGTGGCTGCTTACTTACCTGGTGATGAGATCGGCCCGACCGGTCTGCCGCACTGGTTTGAACTGGCCTGCCTGCTGGTGCCCGTAATCTTTATCGGGCTGTGCTGGATGATGGTAAAGCTTATTTTCCGTGACATCCCTCTGGAGGATGATCATGCAGCTTGAAGTCGTATTGCCGCTGGTAGCCTATCTGCTGGTGGTGTTTGGCCTCTCCGTCTATGCCATGCGCAAGCGGAGCACGGGCAATTTTCTTAACGAATACTTCCTGGGCAGCCGTTCAATGGGCGGATTCGTGCTGGCGATGACCCTTACGGCCACCTATATCAGCGCCAGTTCATTTATTGGCGGGCCGGGCGCCGCCTACAAATACGGGTTGGGCTGGGTGCTGCTGGCGATGATTCAGCTTCCCGCCGTCTGGCTGTCGCTGGGCATTCTGGGCAAGAAGTTCGCCATTCTCGCCCGCCGTTATAACGCGGTAACGCTCAATGATATGCTCTACGGCCGTTACCAGAGCAGGCTGCTGGTATGGCTGGCGAGCCTGAGTCTGCTGGTGGCTTTTATCGGCGCGATGACGGTACAGTTCATCGGCGGCGCACGCCTGCTCGAAACCGCGGCGGGCATCCCTTACGAAACTGGCCTGCTGATCTTCGGTATCAGTATCGCGCTCTATACCGCATTCGGCGGCTTCCGCGCCAGCGTATTGAACGACGCTATGCAGGGGCTGGTGATGTTGCTTGGCACCATCCTGTTGCTGGTGGGCGTGGTTCACGCCGCCGGGGGACTGGGCAGCGCGGTGGATAAACTTCAGCATATCGATCCGAAACTGGTTTCCCCGCAGGGCGCTGACAATATTCTCTCCCCCGCCTTTATGACCTCCTTCTGGGTGCTGGTGTGCTTTGGCGTGATTGGCCTGCCGCATACCGCCGTGCGCTGTATCTCCTATAAGGACAGCAAAGCGGTGCATCGGGGCATTATCCTCGGCACCATCGTGGTGGCGGTGCTGATGCTGGGTATGCACCTGGCGGGCGCGCTGGGCAGAGCCGTGCTCCCTGATTTGCACGTGCCGGATCTGGTGATCCCAACCCTGATGGTAACGGTGTTGCCCCCCGTTGCGGCCGGGATTTTCCTCGCCGCGCCGATGGCCGCCATTATGTCGACCATTAACGCGCAGCTGCTGCAGTCTTCTGCGACGATCGTAAAAGATCTCTATCTCAACATGCGGCCAGAGCAGATCCATAACGAGAAACGCCTCAAGCGAATGTCCTCCCTGATCACGCTGATCCTGGGCGCGTTGCTGCTGCTTGCCGCCTGGCGTCCGCCGGAGATGATCATCTGGCTTAACCTGCTCGCTTTTGGTGGCCTGGAAGCCGTATTCCTCTGGCCGCTGGTGCTGGGCCTGTACTGGGAAAAAGCAAACGCAACGGGCGCCTTAAGCGCGATGATCGTCGGCGGCGTGCTGTATGCCGTGCTGGCAAGCTTTAATATCCAGCTGTTCAGCTTCCATCCGATTGTTCCTTCACTATTATTAAGCCTGCTGGCCTTCATTATCGGCAACCGCTTCGGCCACAGGGTGCCGGAGCCAGCGCTTGTTTCAACTACTGATAAATAAAGAGTTTCACCATGCCATGGATTCAACTGAAGATTAATACCACCGGCGCTAACGCTGAAGAGCTCGGCGATGCCCTGATTGAAAGCGGATCGGTATCCGTTACCTTTCAGGACACGCACGATACGCCGGTATTTGAACCCCTGCCGGGTGAGACTCGTCTGTGGGGCGATACCGATGTCATCGGCCTGTTTGACGCAGAAGCCGATATGAAAGAGGTGGTCGCCATTCTGGAAGGCCACCCGCTGCTCGGCCAGGGCTTCCGCCATAAAATCGAGCAGCTCGAAGACAAAGACTGGGAGCGTGAGTGGATGGATAACTTCCATCCGATGCGTTTCGGTCAGCGTTTATGGATCTGCCCAAGCTGGCGCGACGTGCCTGACGTAAACGCCGTGAACGTGATGCTCGATCCGGGCCTGGCGTTCGGCACCGGCACGCATCCTACCACTTCACTTTGCCTCGAATGGCTCGACGGCCTGGATCTGGCAGGCAAAACCGTTATCGATTTCGGCTGCGGCTCCGGCATTCTGGCCATTGCGGCGCTGAAGCTGGGGGCGGCGAAAGCGATCGGCATCGATATCGATCCCCAGGCCATTCAGGCCAGCCGTGATAATGCCCAGCGCAACGGCGTTTCCGAACGTCTGGAGCTTTATCTGCCGCAGGATCAGCCAGAAGCCATGAGCGCCGACGTGGTGGTCGCTAACATCCTCGCAGGCCCTTTACGTGAGCTGGCGCCTTTAATCAGCGTGCTGCCGGTTCAGGGCGGCTTACTGGGCCTTTCTGGCGTGCTGGCGAGCCAGGCGGAAGGCGTATGTGAAGCTTATGCCGATAAGTTCACCCTTGACCCGGTGGCTGAAAAAGAAGAGTGGTGTCGTATCACGGGCATCAAGCGCTAAATTTTCAGGGGGCGTTACGCCCCCTGTAAAAAAGCCTTTTCCACGGTTGTTTACCAAGCGGCTACTCCTGCAACAGAACGCTCACCAGACCTCGTTTCCGGCAGGAAAATGAGACCTCGCTCGCATAAAAACACCGAAACAGAGCAAGAATCCAGCAGTTTATCTGGTAACAACCGCTTTAATATCGGTTAGTTATTGATGATTTTTAGCAAAATTTAAAAGAGCACAAATCAATCAAAATTACTTAAGTAATTGATATTAAATATAAATAAAATGAATGACCGCTACAGCTTGATGATTCATTGATCTACAACAGAGGATTGCTCAAAGTTTGTCCTTTCATCTCTGGTAAAAAATGCGTAATATACGCCGCCTTGCAGGTACAGTATGGTCATTTCTTAACTCATGCGCATCGGACACCACCAGCTCAGAAATCGCCTTATCGCAGCACCTATGGCTGGCATTACCGACAGACCATTCAGAACGCTGTGTTATGAGATGGGAGCAGGTTTAACCGTTTCCGAGATGATGTCTTCTAACCCGGAAGTCTGGGCGAGCGACAAATCCCGTTTACGGATGGTGCATGTCGATGAGCCGGGTATTCGCACCGTGCAAATTGCCGGAAGCGTACCTGAAGAAATGGCAGAAGCCGCACGCATTAACGTGGCGAATGGCGCTCAGATTATTGATATCAATATGGGTTGCCCGGCAAAGAAAGTGAATCGCAAACTGGCAGGTTCAGCCCTTCTGCAGTACCCGAGTCTGGTGAAGTCTATCGTGACGACGGTGGTGAAGGCAGTGGACGTTCCTGTGACGTTGAAGATTCGCACTGGCTGGGACACGGCGCATCGTAACTGTGTAGAGATTGCCCAACTGGCTGAAGACTGTGGCATTCAGGCCCTGACAATTCATGGACGCACCCGCGCCTGTTTATTTCAGGGAAACGCTGAGTACGACAGCATTCGGGCAGTTAAGCAGAAAGTTTCCATTCCGATTATCGCGAATGGCGACATTACTGACCCGCTTAAAGCCAGAGCTGTGCTCGACTATACGGGGGCTGATGCCCTGATGATAGGACGTGCAGCTCAGGGAAGACCCTGGATCTTTCGGGAAATCCAGCACTATCTGGACACCGGAGAGCTGCTTCCACCCTTACCTCTGGTAGAGGTGAAGCGCTTACTTTGCGCACACGTTCGGGAACTCCATGACTTTTATGGTCAGGTAAAGGGATACCGAATTGCGCGCAAACACGTATCCTGGTATCTCCAGGAACACGCTCCGGATGACCAGTTTCGGCGCACATTCAACGCCATTGAAGATACAAGCGAACAGCTTGAGGCGTTGGAGGCATACTTCGAAAATTTTGCGTAAACAGAAATAAAGAGCTGACAGAACTATGTTCGAACAACGCGTAAATTCTGACGTACTGACCGTTTCTACCGTTAACTCTCAGGATCAGGTTACCCAAAAACCCCTGCGTGACTCTGTGAAACAGGCACTGAAGAACTATTTTGCTCAACTGAATGGTCAAGATGTAAACGATCTGTATGAGCTGGTACTGGCTGAAGTAGAGCAGCCATTGTTGGACATGGTGATGCAATACACCCGTGGCAACCAAACCCGTGCTGCTCTGATGATGGGCATCAACCGTGGTACGCTGCGCAAAAAGCTGAAAAAATACGGCATGAACTGATACTAATCAGTTAGTGTTGTTTAAGAAGGCGCTACTCGGCATGGGGAAGCGCCTTTTTTATCTTCAGGAATTGTCTCTGGCCTCCACTTTTTCTCCTCAGTTTTTCGCTGTAGTACGCTTTTCTCCACTTTGTTTACACTGCACATGAATTGCAATTATTCCCTGCTCCTTAAGCGGTTATAGCGGTGATAAAATCAGCACATTCATATCGGGGTGAACGCCGTGAAGACTCAGCGTTGTTAGATCGCCAATGAAAGTATCCCTGCCCCTGTGTTTGTATTAATGAGGTTGAAAATGAAAAAGCTTATTGCCGCTGCTGTGCTTTCCACCCTGCTGGCCGGCTGTGCTACCAACTCCCCTTGCGTACCGGTCTATGATGACCAGGGCCGTCTGGTGCATACCAATACCTGTATGAAAGGCACGACGCAGGATAACTGGGAAACAGCGGGTGCTATCGCCGGCGGCGCTGCCGCTCTTGCAGGTCTGACGCTGGGCATCGTTGCGCTGACCAAATGATTCTGCATTGACAGGAAAAGCGCGAGTCTCTGCTCGCGCTTTTTTTTTGCTTTGCCTTATTGAGGTGCAACTTTTTAATACGGCGTAAAATTTTAGCGCCATCAGCGATCGACGCTAATAATGAAACGTGAAACTAATCACTCAAAATCACGTCAGTTTATTCAATTGCATTTCACAGCGTGATAATTCTCACATCCCGGCGCAGTTCCTGTCCCTGCTACTATTAACGTCTGCAATCAGTTCCTTTCTCCCGATCAAATCCTGAAACTTTTTTGCTCCGAAATGTGGCACAGGTTTCAATTTTGCACCGTCAAAGGGCGTTGTGCGCATATTTTCCTGTCTACACTCAGCTTACCGCGGCGAACGTACACGTAATACGCCAGTCGCAAACCTGGCACTCCCTTTGCTTTAGAAAGACTGGCAGTTGCCACAGATTGAAAACGGCGCCTCAGGGGAGCCACAAATATAACGATAATTTCGCCACACAGGATGCATTATGAAAAAGATGATGATCGCCACTCTGGTTGCAGCCGGCTCGCTGTTAGCCCTTGCAAATCAGGCTCATGCTGGTACTTCGCTTGATGCCGTGAAAAAGAAAGGTTTTGTGCAATGCGGCATCAGCGACGGCCTGCCGGGCTTCTCGTATGCCGATGCGAACGGCAAATTTACCGGTATTGATGTGGACGTTTGCCGAGGCGTCGCCGCCGCGGTATTTGGAGACGCTTCTAAAGTTAAATACACGCCGCTGACCGCCAAAGAACGCTTCACCGCCCTGCAGTCAGGCGAAGTCGACATCCTTTCCCGTAATACCACCTGGACCTCTTCGCGCGACGCGGGCATGGGGATGATTTTTACCGGCGTTACCTACTATGACGGCATCGGTTTCCTTACGCACAATAAAGCAGACCTGAAGAGCGCCAAAGAGCTGGATGGCGCAACGGTTTGCATCCAGGCCGGTACCGATACCGAGCTGAACGTAGCGGACTACTTCAAAGCCAATAACATGAAGTACACGCCGGTCACCTTTGACCGTTCCGATGAATCAGCTAAAGCGCTGGAGTCCGGCCGTTGCGATACCCTCGCCTCTGACCAGTCCCAGCTGTACGCGCTGCGTATCAAGCTGAGCAACCCGGCTGAATGGATAGTGCTGCCGGAAGTTATTTCTAAAGAGCCGCTGGGGCCGGTCGTTCGCCGTGGTGACGAAGACTGGTTCGCTATCGTGCGCTGGACGCTGTTTGCCATGCTGAACGCCGAAGAAATGGGCGTGGACTCTAAAAACGTCGACCAGATGGCTGCTAACCCGACAACCCCGGATATGGCGCATCTGTTAGGCAAAGAGGGCGACTTCGGCAAGGATCTGAAGCTTGATAATAAATGGGCTTACAATATCGTGAAGCAGGTCGGTAACTACGCCGAAATTTTCGAGCACAACGTCGGTTCCGAAAGCCCGCTGAAAATCAAACGCGGCCAGAACAACCTGTGGAACAAAGGCGGCATCCAGTACGCTCCGCCAGTTCGCTAAGCGAAACGTCAGGAATGGGCACTGCATAAGCAGTGCCCAGGGTTAGAGTTTCTGTTACTGAGGTTTGCTTATGCTCCAACGCCGCCCAACCGTAAAAGGAGACCTCTCCTTTTCTAATCCCGCGGTTCGTGCCTGGCTGTTTCAGATTATCGCCGTTGCCATCGTTGTTGGCATCGCCGCTTACCTGATACACAACACCGTCACTAACCTAAATAATCGTGGCATTACCTCAGGTTTTGCATTTCTCGACCGCGCCGCCGGCTTCGGCATCGTCCAGCACCTCATTGACTATGAGCAGGGCGATACCTACGGCCGGGTGTTTGTCGTCGGATTATTGAATACCCTGCTGGTATCCGCGTTATGTATCGTGTTTGCGTCCTTTATTGGTTTCTTCCTGGGCCTTGCCCGCCTGTCAGAAAACTGGCTGTTACGCAAACTGTCGACCATCTATATTGAGACATTCCGCAATATCCCGCCGCTGCTGCAAATCTTCTTCTGGTACTTTGCCGTACTGCGCAATTTGCCCGGCCCCCGGCAGGCGGTAAACGCGTTCGATCTGCTCTTTCTTAGCAACCGCGGTTTATATATTCCTTCACCGCAGATGGGGGAAGGGGCGCTGGCCTTCGTCATTGCGATAGCCGTCGCGCTGGTCGTTTCCGCCGGCCTGTTTCGCTATAACAAAATGCATCAGATGAAAACCGGACAGCTGCGCCGCACGTGGCCCGTGGCGTTAGGTTTGCTGATTTTGCTTCCGGCTATGGCGCAGTGGATTTTCGGTGCGGCTGTGCACTGGGACGTGCCCGCCCTGCGCGGCTTTAACTTCCGCGGCGGGATGGTGCTGATTCCTGAGCTTGCGGCTTTAACGCTCGCCCTGTCGGTTTATACCTCAGCTTTTATCGCAGAGATTATCCGCTCCGGTATACAGTCGGTCCCGCACGGCCAGCATGAAGCCGCTCGTTCTCTTGCGCTGCCACATACGGTGACGTTACGCCAGGTCATTATCCCGCAGGCTTTGCGAGTCATTATTCCGCCGTTAACCAGCCAGTATCTCAACATAGTGAAAAACTCCTCTCTGGCGGCCGCTATCGGCTATCCGGATATGGTGTCGCTATTTGCGGGAACGGTGCTAAACCAGACCGGGCAGGCCATTGAAACCATCGCCATTACGATGTCGGTTTATCTGATTATCAGCCTGACCATCTCGTTGCTGATGAATATTTATAACCGCCGCATCGCCCTGATCGAGCGCTAAGGACCCACGATGACGAAAGCATTAACCTCCCATCAGGCGCCCCCCAAAGCCGTTCGTACGGGTGCGCTGCAATGGGCTCGTAAAAATCTGTTTTCCAGCTGGTCCAACGGTCTGCTGACAATATTCTGTTTATGGATGATGTGGGAACTCATTCCGCCGTTGCTTAACTGGGCGCTTTTTCAGGCTAACTGGACGGGCGAAACGCGTGCGGACTGCACCAAAGAGGGAGCCTGCTGGGTGTTTATTCACGCCCGTTTCGGCCAGTTTATGTATGGGCTTTACCCGCATGACCAGCGCTGGCGCATCAACCTTGCGCTGATTGTTGGCCTGCTCTCAATCGTACCTATGTTCTGGAATGCTATGCCGCGGCGCGGGCGCTATATCGCAGCCTGGGCAGTCATTTATCCGCTGGTAGTCTGGTGGCTGATGTACGGCGGCTTTCTGGGGCTGGAGCGGGTGGAGACTCGCCAGTGGGGCGGGCTGACCTTAACGCTGATCATCGCCTCGGTCGGCATCGCCGGCGCTTTGCCGCTTGGGATTTTACTGGCCCTCGGGCGCCGCTCAACCATGCCGGTGGTGAGGATCCTGTCGGTGATCTTTATTGAGTTCTGGCGTGGCGTTCCGCTGATAACCGTGCTGTTCATGTCATCGGTCATGCTGCCGCTGTTCCTTTCTGAAGGAACCAGCATCGATAAGCTGATCCGCGCCCTGGTCGGGGTGATCCTCTTCCAGTCGGCTTACGTTGCCGAAGTTGTACGTGGCGGCCTGCAGGCTCTGCCTAAAGGTCAATACGAGGCGGCGGAGTCGCTGGCGTTGGGATACTGGAAAACCCAGGGGCTGGTTATCCTGCCTCAGGCGCTAAAACTGGTTATCCCGGGCCTGGTCAATACGATTATTGCGCTCTTTAAAGATACCAGCCTGGTGATCATTATCGGCCTGTTCGATCTGTTTAGCAGCGTACAGCAGGCGACGGTGGATCCCGCCTGGCTGGGAATGTCCACGGAAGGCTATGTCTTTGCTGCCCTGATTTACTGGGCTTTTTGTTTCAGCATGTCGCGCTACAGCCAGCACCTGGAAAAGCGCTTTAACACCGGGCGAGCACCGCACTGAGGATAAAAATGAGTCAAGTTACTATGCAACCTGCTGATGCAATGATCCTGCTGGAAGACGTGAATAAATGGTTCGGACAGTTTCACGTTCTGAAGGACATTAATTTAAAAGTTAAACAGGGCGAACGTATCGTGCTCTGCGGGCCGTCAGGTTCCGGAAAATCAACCACTATTCGCTGTATCAACCATCTCGAAGAGCATCAAAAGGGCCGCATTATCGTTGATGGAACCGAGCTGAATGATGACTTACGCAACATTGAGAAAGTACGCACCGAGGTAGGAATGGTCTTCCAGCATTTTAACCTTTTCCCTCATCTGACCGTACTGCAAAACTGCACGCTGGCGCCGATCTGGGTGAAAAAGATGCCGAAGAAAGAGGCCGAAGCGCTCGGTATGCATTATCTGGAGCGGGTACGTATCGCTGAACACGCTCATAAATTTCCAGGACAAATCTCCGGCGGACAGCAGCAACGCGTGGCGATTGCCCGCTCATTGTGTATGAAGCCTAAAATCATGCTGTTTGACGAGCCAACTTCTGCGCTCGATCCGGAGATGGTTAAGGAGGTGCTGGATACTATGATTGGCCTTGCTCAGTCAGGTATGACAATGCTGTGCGTAACGCATGAAATGGGCTTTGCGAGAACGGTGGCGGACAGGGTTATCTTTATGGATCGTGGAGAAATCGTTGAGCAGGCGCCGCCGGATGAATTCTTTGCCCATCCTAAGTCAGAACGTACCCGCGCGTTCCTCTCACAGGTTATCCATTGATATTCCAGGACCGCTTTTGCGGTCTTTTTTAGCCATGCAGAAAAACAAAAAGGCCATCCTTGCGGATGGCCTTTTTGTTTATTTGGAGCCTGGCAGTTCCCTACTCTCGCATGGGGAGACCCCACACTACCATCGGCGCTACGGCGTTTCACTTCTGAGTTCGGCATGGGATCAGGTGGGACCACCGCGCTGTTGCCGCCAGGCAAATTCTTTATTAAATTGACGAACTTTAACTTAAAAACTGGTGCTGATACCCAGAGTCGAACTGGGGACCTCACCCTTACCAAGGGTGCGCTCT
>NZ_RCAA01000004.1 GCF_003628475.1 Enterobacter sp. R1(2018)
CTTCACTCAGCCTGTCAGGATGCACCGCCGTGATTTCACGTCCTTCCTGATGCGCCAGAGCGATGATATCGGTGATATAGAATTCACCCTGGGCATTATTGTTATCCAGCTTGCCCAGCCAACGCTTAAGATCCGCGCCGTTGGCAATCAAAATGCCGGTGTTGATTTCGTTGATTTTGCGCTGCTCTTCCGTGGCGTCTTTATGTTCCACAATGCCGATAACGTTGCCATTTTCACGGGCGATGCGGCCATATCCGGTTGGATCGTCAAGTCTTACGGTCAGCAGGCCGATGCCGCCCTGCGGTTTGGCTTCGCTCAGGCGCTTTAGCGTTTCAACGGAAATCAGCGGCACGTCGCCGTACAGCATCAGGATGTCTTCATCATCCGCAAAGAACGGGGCTGCCTGCTGCATCGCATGGCCTGTACCCAGCTGCTCGGCCTGCAAAACCCAATTCAGGGAGCCATCGCTTAGCGTTTGTTTGAGCAGATCGCCGCCGTGGCCGTAAACCAGGTGCACGCGCTGGGCGCCTAAATTATTAGCCGCATCAATAACATGCTGCACCATTGGTTTCCCGGCAAGGGTATGCAGCACCTTTGGGAGGTCGGAATACATGCGGGTCCCTTTGCCTGCGGCAAGGATCACCACGCTCATCGCACTGTTTGACATACGCGTCCTGACTTTTAATTGTGAGAGAAGTAAAACGATTTCACGTTGAAATTTCTACATATTTTGCAGCAAAAAACCCATCGCCGGAAATTCACGCTTTCACGAGGTTTTATCCTGCCGGCTGCGCTCAAGTGTAGGCAGATTCGGGCCAAAAATGTATAGTCCATCGGCCTTAATCGCGGCATCTCTTTGGATTAGCGCTTCTTTTCGATCGGGAATAAAGCCGGGCGGCGGCGGTAAGAAGCAGTAAATTTGTCATATTGATGGCAAAAAAAATGCCAGTGAGGAAATACTCACTGGCATTTGTCTTTTCAAGCAGGTAGTTACATCGCTTTTCTGGTCAATTCGATAACGCGCAGTTTCGCGATCGCTTTAGCCAGTTCAGCAGAAGCCTGAGCGTAGTCCACATCACCGTGGGAGCTGTGGATGTGCTCTTCCGCTTTACGTTTCGCTTCCAGAGCTCGCGCTTCGTCGAGATCCTGGCCGCGAATTGCGGTATCAGCCAGCACGGTAACCGTGCCCGGCTGCACTTCCAACACACCACCGGACAGGTAGATATACTCTTCATGTCCGTGCTGTTTCACGATGCGGATCATACCAGGCTTAATGGCGGTGAGCAGCGGGGCGTGTCCCGGGTAAATCCCCAGTTCACCTTCGCTACCCGTTACCTGGATCTTTTCGACCAGACCAGAGAACATTTGTTGCTCTGCGCTGACGACGTCCAGGTGGTAAGTCATTGCCATGTCACCCTCCGATTAAGGCGTTAAAGTTTTTTAGCTTTCTCAACGGCTTCGTCGATAGAGCCAACCATGTAGAACGCCTGCTCTGGCAGATGGTCGTATTCGCCGTCCATGATGCCTTTAAAGCCACGGATGGTGTCTTTCAGCGACACATATTTGCCTGGAGAACCGGTAAAGACTTCCGCGACGAAGAACGGCTGAGACAGGAAGCGCTGGATCTTACGCGCGCGTGCTACCACCAGTTTGTCTTCTTCAGACAGCTCGTCCATACCGAGGATGGCGATGATGTCTTTCAGTTCCTGGTAACGTTGCAGAATAGACTGCACGCCACGCGCGGTGTCGTAGTGCTCCTGACCTACAATCAGCGGATCCAGCTGACGGCTGGTGGAGTCCAGCGGGTCTACTGCCGGATAGATACCCAAAGAGGCGATCTGACGGCTCAGTACCACGGTTGCATCTAAGTGCGCAAAGGTGGTGGCTGGAGATGGGTCAGTCAGGTCATCCGCAGGTACGTATACTGCCTGAACAGAAGTGATGGAGCCGGTTTTCGTGGAGGTAATACGCTCCTGAAGAACACCCATCTCTTCTGCCAGCGTAGGCTGGTAACCTACCGCAGATGGCATACGGCCCAGCAGCGCGGATACTTCCGTACCGGCCAGGGTATAACGGTAGATGTTATCAACGAACAGCAGAACGTCACGGCCTTCATCACGGAATTTCTCCGCCATGGTCAGACCGGTCAGCGCAACGCGCAGACGGTTGCCCGGTGGCTCGTTCATCTGGCCGTAGACCAGGGAAACTTTATCCAGAACGTTGGAGTCGGTCATTTCGTGGTAGAAGTCGTTACCCTCACGAGTACGTTCACCCACACCTGCAAACACGGAGTAACCAGAGTGCTCGATCGCGATGTTACGGATCAGCTCCATCATGTTTACAGTTTTGCCTACGCCCGCACCGCCGAACAGACCCACTTTACCGCCCTTAGCGAACGGACACATCAGGTCGATAACCTTGATGCCGGTTTCCAGCAGATCCTGGGAGCTTGCCAGCTCTTCGTAGGTTGGAGCAGGGCGGTGGATAGCCCAACGCTCTTCTTCACCGATGTCGCCTTTCATGTCGATTGGATCGCCCAATACGTTCATGATGCGGCCCAGAGTGGCTTTACCTACCGGTACTTCGATTGGGTGATCGAGGTTGGTTACAACCAGACCGCGACGCAGACCGTCAGAAGTACCCATGGCGATGGTACGAACCACGCCACCACCGAGCTGCTGCTGCACTTCCAGCACCAGACGGTCATTACCGTTTGTAACCTCGAGGGCGTCGTACACTTTTGGTACGGCATCCTGAGGGAACTCGACGTCCACCACGGCGCCGATTACCTGGATAATCTTTCCAGTAGCCATCTTGTTGAATCCTCTACGTAATTCGTAAACCTGGTTATACCGCGGACGCGCCACCGACGATTTCGGTGAGTTCCTGAGTAATGCTGGCCTGACGAGCTTTGTTGTATACCAACTGCAGCTCTTTAATCAGGCTGCCGCCATTGTCGGTAGCGGCTTTCATCGCCACCATTCGTGCGGCCTGCTCGCTGGCCAGGTTTTCTACGACGCCCTGATAAACCTGAGATTCCACATAACGACGCAGCAGGGTATCCAGCAGCGCTTTAGGATCAGGTTCATACAGATAATCCCAGGATTTCTTTTTCAATTCGCCGTCTTCTGCTGGCGGTAACGGCAGCAGCTGGGTGATTGTCGGAACCTGAGACATAGTGTTTATAAATTTGTTGCTGACAACATACAGCTTGTCCAGACGGCCTTCGTCGTAGGCCTGCAACATCACTTTCACCGGGCCAATCAACTCGGACAGGGAAGGGTTATCGCCCATACCGGTCACCTGAGCAACAACATTGCCGCCCACAGAGTTGAAGAAAGAGACGCCCTTAGAGCCGATCATCGCGATTTCGCTCTGAACGCCTTTATCGGACCACCCTTTCATGTCAGCCAGCAGCTTTTTGAACAGGTTAATGTTCAAGCCACCGCACAGACCACGGTCAGTGGACACCACCAGGTAGCCCACGCGTTTGACTTCGCGTTCATCCAGGTAGGGGTGTTTGTATTCCAGATTACCCAGAGCAAGGTGGCCAATCACTTTACGCATGGTATCTGCGTAAGGACGGCTGGCGGCCATGCGTTCCTGCGACTTACGCATTTTGGACGCGGCGACCATTTCCATTGCTTTGGTGATCTTCTGCGTGTTCTGGACGCTTGCGATCTTACTACGTATCTCTTTTGCGCCGGCCATGAGCTTCTCCTCAATGCCTTGCGGCTTGCCCTAAGACAAGCCGCCAGACTTTACCAGGACTGAGTTGCTTTGAAGGAATCGAGGATGCCTTTCAGCTTGCCTTCGATTTCGTCGTTATAGCCACCAGATTGGTTGATTTCCTGCATCAGCGGAGCATGGTCACGGTCAACGTACGCCATCAGAGCGGCTTCGAAGCTACCGATTTTAGCCAGTTCCACATCTTCGAGGTAACCACGTTCAGCAGCGAACAGAACCAGAGACTGCTGCGCTACGGACATCGGCGCATACTGTTTCTGTTTCAGAAGCTCGGTCACTTTCTGACCGTGACTCAACTGCTTACGGGTCGCATCGTCAAGATCAGATGCAAACTGAGAGAACGCAGCCAGTTCACGATACTGCGCCAGAGCGGTACGAATACCACCGGACAGCTTTTTCATGATCTTGGTCTGAGCTGCACCACCAACACGGGATACGGAGATACCCGGGTTAACCGCAGGACGAATACCGGCGTTAAACAGGTTGGATTCCAGGAAGATCTGACCATCGGTAATGGAGATTACGTTGGTCGGAACGAACGCGGAAACGTCACCAGCTTGCGTTTCGATAATTGGCAGCGCGGTCAGAGAACCGGTTTTCCCTTTCACTTCACCTTTGGTGAAGGCTTCAACGTATTCGGCGTTAACACGCGCAGCACGCTCCAGCAGACGGGAGTGGAGGTAGAATACGTCGCCCGGGAAAGCTTCACGACCTGGTGGACGACGAAGCAGCAGGGAGATCTGACGGTAAGCTACGGCCTGTTTGGACAGGTCATCGTATACGATCAGCGCATCTTCGCCGCGGTCACGGAAGTATTCGCCCATTGCGCAACCGGCATACGGTGCCAGGTACTGCAGCGCAGCGGATTCAGAAGCGGTAGCGACAACCACAATGGTGTTAGCCAATGCGCCGTGCTCTTCCAGTTTACGCACCACGTTAGCGATGGTTGACGCTTTCTGGCCGATAGCAACGTAGATACATTTGATGCCGGAATCACGTTGGTTGATGATGGCATCGATCGCCAGCGCGGTTTTACCGGTCTGACGGTCACCGATGACCAGCTCACGCTGACCACGGCCGATTGGAATCATGGCATCAACAGACTTATAGCCGGTCTGAACCGGCTGGTCTACGGACTGACGCTCGATTACGCCCGGTGCAATCGCTTCAACAGCGGAAAAACCGTCATGCTCAAGTGGACCTTTACCGTCGATTGGCGCACCCAGGGTGTTCACCACGCGGCCCAGCAGGCCACGACCGACAGGAACTTCAAGAATACGGCCGGTACACTTAACCTTCATGCCTTCGGCAAGGTCAGCGTACGGACCCATGACTACTGCACCTACAGAGTCACGCTCGAGGTTCAGTGCAATAGCGTAACGGTTTCCCGGCAGGGAAATCATCTCACCCTGCATAACATCGGCCAGGCCGTGTACGCGGATGATACCGTCACTTACGGAAACAATAGTACCTTCGTTGTGAGCTTCGCTCACTACATTGAACTGAGCAATGCGCTGCTTGATCAGTTCGCTGATTTCGGTGGAATTCAGTTGCATGCTCCAGTCCCCTTAAGACTGCAAGACGTCTGTCAGGCGATCAAGACGGCCGCGTACGCTGCCATCAATGACCATATCACCCGCACGGATGATGACACCTGCCATTACAGACTTATCAATTTTGCAATTCAGCTTCACTTTGCGTGACAGACGTTTTTCCATCGCGGCGCTGATTTTCGAGAGCTGTGCTTCACTCAGTGCGCTGGCGGAAGTCACTTCGACTTCAACCGTGGCCTCCTGGGCTGCACGCAGTTGCACGAATTGCTCCAGAACATCAGGAAGAACCCTCAGACGCCCGTTTTCAGCCATTACCCGAATCAGGTTCTGGCCGTTCGCGTCGAGTTGGTCACCACAGATAGTGATAAACGACTCAGAGAGCGTTTCCGGAGCCAGGGCTCCGGAAAGAAGCTCTGCCATTTCTTCGTTTTTCGACACCTCGGCGGCGAAAGCCAGCATATGCTGCCAGTTATCGACGCTTTGGTGTTCAACGGCAAAGTCAAAAGCTGCTTTGGCGTAGGGGCGAGCTACAGTAACAAATTCAGACATCAGCCCCTCCCTCCTTACAGTTCAGCGACCAGTTTATCAACGATGTCGCTGTTAGCAGCTTCATCCACGGAACGTTCAATGATCTTCTCGGCACCGGCGATAGCCAGCAGAGCGACCTGCTTACGCAGCTCTTCGCGAGCGCGTTTACGCTCTGCGTCGATTTCTGCCTGAGCCTGTGCGACGATTTTGTTGCGTTCCTGCTCTGCCTCGGTTTTAGCTTCTTCAACGATTTGAGCACGGCGTTTGTTCGCCTGTTCAATAATCACCTGAGCTTCTGCTTTGGCTTTTTTCAGCTGGTCGGTCGCGCTGGCCTTTGCAAGGTCAAGGTCCTTGTGTGCACGTTCTGCAGAAGCGAGGCCGTCAGCAATTTCTTTTTGACGCTTCTCGATGGCAGCCATTAACGGCGGCCATACATACTTCATACAGAACAGAACAAACAGGACAAACGCGATGGCCTGGCCGAGGATTGTTGCGTTAAGATTCACAGCACAATGCCTCTTTGTTAGTTAACGTTCTGATATTGCTTGGTATCTTAAGCAACGCTCACTACGCGACGGCGAACATCACGTACAGACCCAGACCAACAGCGATCATCGGGATTGCATCTACCAGACCCATAACGATAAAGAACTGAGTACGCAGCAGAGGAATCAGATCAGGTTGACGCGCAGCGCCTTCCAGGAATTTGCCCCCGAGGATGCCGATACCGATCGCAGCACCGATTGCCGCCAGACCCATCATCACAGCGGCAGCCATGTACAGCAGATCCATATTCAGGTTTTCCATGACAGTCTCCAGTTTGTTTCAGTTAAAACGCAGTAGTGGTAAGTAAAATCAATGCTCTTCGGATGCCATCGACAGATAAACAATCGTCAGAACCATGAAAATGAAGGCTTGCAGCGTAATGATCAGGATGTGGAAAATGGCCCATGGCACATTCAGAATCCACTGTGACCACCACGGCAGCAGGCCAGCAATCAGAATGAAAATCAGCTCACCGGCATACATGTTGCCGAACAGTCGCAGACCCAGTGATACCGGCTTGGACAGCAGGCTTACCCCTTCAAGGATTAAGTTGACAGGAATAAATGCCCAGTGATTGAACGGCTGCAGCGTCAGCTCTTTCGTGAAGCCGCCTATGCCTTTCATTTTGATGCTGTAGAACAGAATAAGGATGAATACGCCCAGCGCCATGGACAGGGTGATGTTCACGTCCGCAGACGGTACCACGCGCAGCGCAGGCAGGCCAAAGACGTGCTCGCCGATGTACGGCAGCAGATCGATTGGCAGCAGGTCCATCAGGTTCATCAGGAATACCCAGACGAAGATCGTCAGGGCCAGTGGAGCGATAACCTTGCTTTTGCCATGGTACATGTCTTTCACGCTGCCATGCACAAAGCCAATAATCAGCTCAATCGCCGTCTGGAACTTGCCCGGTACGCCGCTGGTAGCGGTTTTCGCAACCTTGCGGAAGATAACCAGGAACAACAGACCCAGAACCACTGAGAAGAACATGGAGTCAATGTTGAGCGTCCAGAAGGTGGCCGGGGGGTTATGCGGATCCACCAGCGAGAAAGTACGCAGGTCCAACTGAAGGTTATTCAGGTGGTGGCCTATATACTCCTGCGGTGTAGAGATTTCTCCTGCAGACATGATGCCTCTTACCCTTTGTTGTTAATTACAGCTGGTGCGAGTATCTGCACAACCAGCACCGATAACCAGGTCACTATCAGCGGCAAAACCACCGCCTTAAAGCCTGCCAGCGCCACCACCAGAATGATAAAACTCGCAACCACCTTTAACACTTCACCGATGGCGAATGTCCAGGCCACACGGCCTCTAGCGGGTGTATGCGCCTGATGACGCCAGGCAAAAATCATAAACAATACGTTTGGCAGCCAGACTGCCAGGCCTCCGCCGACAGCAGAAGCGCCCCATGAAGGGTCTTTGAGGCAAAACAGCAATCCTATCGCTATTACTGCCAGCAACTGAACGAACAGAAGCTTACGGGCCATGTTCCAACTTAAAAGCGACACAGACATGACGTTCCCTTCTCCCTTAGAGGTATGTCGCGTGTCGTATAAAACTGTCTTTACGACTCAGAGTCAAGCCTCAAAAAGCGAGCAAATTATACGGTGCGGCCCCGTGATTTCAAACATTAAGTAGCAAAAAGGTGAACAAATGTTTAAATAATTTTCTGCACGCTTATTTTTCAACTTTTGCTGATTCCTGGACATTTCCTGAAAAAGTGCAAATATGCTGATGGACGGCTTAGCAAAGCGTGTTCCCGATCACATATTAGACAACTCACATTCGTCATCCATTTGTCTGTCTCTGAAAGCAATAATGACAGGTGATTGATAAATAAGCTGATTGCGGCATACTCTTTTGAAAATAAAGCGCTACACGATAAAAACCTTTTATTGACATTTTTGTTAAACCTTTAACAAATTTTCATTCCGTTCTGCGGATGGATTTTTAGCAGGTTTATATTTTCAGCGTTGATTATTTTCCTGCTTAGTAATACCGGCGTGGTTAAAAAACACGAAAAAATTTGTTGCCACTTAGTTAAATGTAACCGTCGATGTCAATAATAATGGCCCGCCTTTTTAACCTCGTTGAAACATCCTTTTTTCCACTTTTTTTGACAAATATTAATTTCTGTTTGGCTTAATAATCACCAGATGCCGTTCACCATCAAGCGCAGGGACCTGCAAACGAATAATTTCTTCTACGCTAAAGGCCGCAGGTAGCGCGGTGATTTCATCGTCCGGGCGCAGGCCTTTGAGCGCATAGAAACGTCCCTGCTCCGCGGGAAGGTGATGGCACCAGTTCACCATATCAGTCAGGGAAGCGAACGCACGGCTAATGACGCCGTCAAACCTGGGTTCGGCAGGGAAGTCTTCCACGCGGCTTTGCACCGGCGTGATATTGTCAAGACGCAGCTCGTGCTGAACCTGGCGCAGGAAACGCACGCGTTTGCCTAAGCTATCAAGCAGGGTGAAATGTGCATCCGGACGAACAATGGCCAGCGGAATGCCGGGCAGACCCGGGCCTGTGCCCACATCAATAAAACGCGTCCCTTGCAAATGCGGCTCAACGACGATGCTGTCGAGTATATGGCGGACCAGCATCTCGTCAGGATCGCGTACCGAAGTCAGGTTATACGCTTTGTTCCATTTGTGGAGCAGCTCGACGTAACCCACCAGCTGTTGCTTCTGGTTTTCAGGAAGCGCAATGCCGGCGTTTTCCAACAGACGATTCAGTTTCTTTAACACGGTTTTCAGTACCCATCAAAAAAAGGGGCCAGGATAACCTGGCCCTGATTAACGCCTTATCAGGCGCTGCGACGCAGCAACCCTTGTTTTTTTAGCCAGACAAGCAAAATTGAAATCGCGGCGGGGGTGATCCCGGAAATACGCGATGCCTGCCCGATCGACACAGGTTTATGATCGTTGAGTTTCGCGATCACTTCGTTAGAAAGGCCGTTTACCTGACGGTAATCCAGCGTGGCAGGCAGCACGGTGTTCTCATTGCGCTGCTGCTTATCGATTTCGTCCTGCTGACGAGCGATATACCCTTCATATTTAACCTGAATCTCTACCTGTTCCGCAGACTGCCGATCTTCAAGCCCCGGCGCAAAAGCCGAAAGCTCCATCATGTCGGCGTAGGTCATTTCCGGGCGACGCAGCAGATCTTCGCCGTTAGCTTCCCGCGACAGAGGCGCGCTCAGCTTCGCGTTCACCTCTTCAACCTGTGGCGAGTGCGGATGCAGCCAGATATCTTTCAGGCGCTGGCGCTCACGCTCAATATTTTCCAGTTTTTCGTTAAAGCGCGCCCAGCGTTCGTCATCCACCAGGCCCATTTCACGGCCGGCGGCGGTTAAACGCAGATCGGCGTTATCTTCGCGCAGCATCAGGCGGTATTCAGCACGCGAGGTAAACATGCGGTATGGCTCTTTAGTGCCGAGGGTACAAAGATCGTCCACCAGCACGCCAAGGTATGCCTGATCGCGACGTGGTGCCCAGCCTTCCTTCTCGGCAGAATAGCGGCCGGCGTTCAGCCCTGCCAGCAGGCCCTGCGCCGCGGCTTCTTCGTAACCGGTGGTGCCGTTGATCTGGCCCGCAAAGAACAGACCCTGAATATATTTGCTTTCAAGCGTAGGCTTCAGATCGCGTGGATCGAAGAAGTCATACTCAATGGCATAGCCCGGACGGACGATCTTCGCGTTCTCCATGCCCTGCATGGAGCGAACAATCTGCATCTGTACGTCAAACGGCAGGCTGGTGGAAATGCCGTTTGGATAAATTTCGTTGCTGGTCAGCCCCTCAGGCTCAAGGAAGATTTGGTGCTGATTGCGATCGGCAAATCGCATCACTTTATCTTCGATAGACGGGCAGTAGCGTGGACCAATACCTTCGATAACGCCTGCATACATCGGGCTGCGATCGAGGTTATTACGAATAACGTCGTGGGTTTTTTCGTTGGTATAGGTGATGTAGCACGGCACCTGCGCAGGATGCTGGTTCACATTTCCCATAAACGAGAACACCGGCATCGGATTATCGCCGTTTTGTTGCGCAAGGACGCTAAAATCGATGGTGCGGGCATCGATACGCGGAGGCGTACCCGTTTTCAGGCGGTTGACGCGCAGCGGCAGTTCACGCAGGCGGCGTGAAAGCGAGATGGACGGTGGATCGCCGGCGCGGCCACCGCTGTAGTTGTCCAGCCCGATATGAATTTTGCCATCGAGGAAAGTTCCGACCGTCAGCACCACGGCTTTGGCACGGAACTTCAGTCCCATTTGGGTAACCGCGCCGACGACACGATCGTTTTCCACAATCAGATCTTCAACGGCCTGCTGGAAGATCATCAGATTGGGCTGGTTTTCCAGCGCGGTGCGCACGGCCTGACGATAAAGCACGCGGTCTGCCTGTGCCCGGGTAGCCCGTACCGCAGGACCTTTGCTGGCGTTTAGTATCCTAAACTGTATGCCAGCATGATCGATCGCTTTCGCCATCAATCCACCCAGGGCGTCCACTTCCTTAACCAGATGTCCCTTGCCAATACCGCCGATCGCCGGATTACAGGACATCTGTCCCAGCGTGTCGATATTGTGTGTCAGAAGAAGGGTCTGTTGACCCATTCGGGCTGCGGCCATCGCGGCCTCGGTGCCTGCATGACCCCCGCCAATGATGATGACGTCAAAAGGATCTGGATAAAACATGGTGACTGCCTCGTGGTTAAACGGGAGGGTGACTGATTCCCGGGTTGGCGATTCTACTCAACTTTAGTCGATGGAGAAAGTACCGGGATCCTCACTAATTAAAAGAAGATCTTTTTTATTTAAAGATCTCTTTATTATGATCTCTTATTAGGATCGACCTGTGCTGTGGATAACCCGTTTTAAGTTAAAGAGATCAAATAATTGGGATAGATCGTTTGCTGTGAATGATCGGTGATCCCACGCAGTATAAGCTGGGATCAAAAGCGAGGGTTATGCACAACTCAAAAAGTGAACAGCAGTTGTTCTTTGGATAACTACCGCTTATTACGAGCTTTTAAGCCTAGTTATACACAAAAAAAAGCCCGATCTTTACAAATCCTGGAGTAAATCTTTCCAGGATCCGACCCAAACTTCAGCCGGATCTTCAGGAATGTCATGATCGAGGATATTCACCTTCAGTAAAGAACCCACTCGTTTTGCTCCGCAATCGCTAAGCAAGGCGTCCATTTTTTCGATAGCGCCGCAAAAAGTATCGTATTCACGACTGCCGATACCCACTGCGCCATAACGAAGGTTGCTCAGATCCGGGCGTTCTTCCTTTATTGCATCGTAAAGGGGCTGCAGATTATCCGGCAGATCTCCTGCGCCATGCGTCGAGGAGACAATCAGCCATACTCCGCTGCTTTGCAGATCTTCAAGCAGCG
>NZ_RCAA01000023.1 GCF_003628475.1 Enterobacter sp. R1(2018)
TTATCGATAATTTGAGAACATACAAAACCTGCCATACTATTATTGATTTCGCGGGCAGAACGAATCATATCTGGTGCATAATTATATTCGTTGGCTTTTTGAAGAAGATAATATGGGTCAACACTAATACAATGACCACCAACTAATCCAGGTTGCAGCTTAATGAAATTCCATTTTGTTCCAGCAGCTTCTAACACATCGAAGGTATTAATATTCATTCGATTGAACATCATTGCGAATTCATTCATCAATGCAATATTTACATCGCGTTGTGTATTTTCAATTACTTTAGCTGCTTCAGCAACACGAATAGATGTAGCGGGAAATGTACCAGCCTGAATAATAGATTTATATAGTTCGTCAACTATTACTGCAATTTCTTTTGTTGAACCAGAGGTTACTTTTTTGATCGTCGTTAAGCGGTTAATTTTATCGCCAGGATTAATTCTTTCTGGGCTGTAACCTGCATAAAAATCAACATTATATTTCAAGCCAGACACTTTCTCAATTTCTGGTATACAATCATCTTCTGTAGCACCAGGGTAAACTGTCGATTCATAGATAATAATATTTCCCTGTTTAACTACTTTACCTAGCATTTGACTCGCTTTAATTAAAGGTGACAAGTCAGGTTTAAAATGCTTATCTACAGGGGTTGGAACAGTAACAATATAGATATCAGCATCGCTTATTTTAATAAGTTCAGAAGTATAATTTAACAAAGACGCCTGTTTAAGTTCGTCAGATGAGCATTCTTTGGTAATGTCAATACCATTTTTAAGTTCATCAATGCGACTAACATTAATATCGAAGCCCATAGTGTTATATTTTTTACCAAACTCAACAGCCAAAGGCAAACCCACATAACCTAAGCCAATGATTGCTATTTTTTTATCAAACAATTTCATTACAATCTCCTAGAATCTTTAGTTCTTTTGCATTGCTGCTTCATGAAGTAATTCATTTAACCTGCTGGTCTTAGCGGCGATAGCCGATCTTGACCATATTTTTTCAATTTGTTTTTTATTATTAATTAGATCATCATTAGAAAGAGTTTTTAAGGGCAATGTATTATCAGCAGTAATAAACATTATATTATTTTCTTCTAACCAACTGCAAAGTGGATTTATTTTATTTAAGATAATAGTTTTTTCCATGGCCAATCCACTGATAATATTACCTAAGGCCTGTTGTCTGATATGATTAAAAATAAATAACTTGCAAGACGCCAATATTTTATTGTATTTTTTCTTGTCCATGAAATCCAAGAGTGGGATAAAATTTTCTCCAAACAATTTTTTTCCATAATTACAGATTTTAATTCCATATTCGGCATTGCCGTAACTTAACGGACAGTATATTTTACATTGCTGCCAATTAATATTTTCCAATATGTAATTAAAAGCCTCAATGTGATTATTTTCAGGTGTCGCGCTATTACCTACTAAAATATTTTCCCCTGCGGAATATTCTGAATAATCAATAGAATAATCATCTTCTATAGTACCATAATTCCATGATGCATAATTACAAGTAAACCATGGGTTCATTTCCTTGATAATTTTAAATTCGCTACTAATTATAGGAATAAAAAAATCAATATTTTTAATAACCTTCTGAGGTGGATAGAATAGGTTCAATAATTTTCTCCTTCCAACTCTGTACGCACCGGTCAAAAAACCAATAAGACTATTATTTTTTATTTTCGAATTTGCATTAAGAATAGCTTTCGTTTTTGTTAAAACCATTCCATGCGGGTAGAGACCTGACATTAAATAAGGATAGTAATCATATCCCCAACCGCACCAAACAATAATTAAGTTTTTAGGCAGCTTTGTCACCATAAATTTGTCTAATAAAGAATGGAATATCACCACTTTGATATTATTATTTATAATATATTTACAAAGTGATTGTTTTTTTATATTTTCAGGAAACCAATCTTTTATGTACTTATATTTTTTTACTTTCCCAAGAACGACATATTTATTATTTTCACTAAAGCTCTCGAAATCTCGGTGCACCATGTTCGAAAATTTATCATCAGGAACGATGTGCAGCGTATTAAAATCATTCATTTTCTTCTAATCTCTTCTGCATTTCAAGCAGGTCACGTTTCCTCTCTTTTAATATTTTCGCTGGTTGACCAATGCATATAACAAATTCAGGCATGTCGTTTTTTACAAGGGACATAGCACCAACTGCAACGCCTTCTGCTAATGTTACGCCAGGTAATACTATGCTTCCTGAACCAATTAATACATGAGGTTTCAAAATTACCGAAGCTGTATATACATTAGTATATTCAGCAGGTACAGTAGGATTTGACATATATTCCCCAGAAAAATCATCTGTACTTGAGTAAATAGCCACCCGGGAAGATATATTACAATAATCTGAAACGATAATACGTCCATTACCGATCAAAGATGAATAGACAGCTATATGAACATTTTTTCCAACTTCAATACCGCCATCTCCTGCCGATAAAACACAAAAATCATCAATTCGGACATTGTCGCTCAGAGAAATATTATGAATACCATAGAATGACGTTTTTTTAGAAACTCGTACATTCTTTCCTAGATTATTAAAACCCAACTGAGACAGCTCTTCCAGAGTATAGTAGCTCATTCTAGCCTCTCAGTAGCCCAATAACTAGAGCTTGCTCTTCAGAAGTCATACTCGTGAATATAGGAAGGCACAACACTCGGTCCGATATATAATTAGCAATACGTAGATTATCACAAGAAGCTGAACTTATACCACGGTACATTGGCATATTACTTATTAACGGATAGAAATACCGGCGCGAAAGTACCTCATGCTTTTTCAAATGAGCATATAATTCATCTCTACTCATTGGATAGTCATCTTCAATAATGACAGGAAAATAAGAATGATTACTATTTGATAACTTAGAGAGTATAGGAATTGTAATCCCTTTTACTGCTGACAGCTGTTCTCTGTATTTTGCATCAATCTGCTTTCTCGCAGATATTGCTTCCGGAATATGTTTTAGCTGTAGCAAGCCAAATGCAGCATTAATCTCACTCATTTTTCCATTTATTCCCGGAGCAGTAACAGTGAGTTCATCAGCAATACCAAAGTTCTTTAGCCGGTCTATTCTTTCTTTAGTTTTAATATCATGAGAAATAATGGCTCCCCCTTCAAATGTGTTAAATACTTTCGTCGCATGAAAACTTAAAATAGACAAGTCCCCGAAATTTAATAAGCTATTGTCATTATAATTAACACCGAATGCATGAGCCGCATCATATATCACACGCAAACCGTAATTATCTGCAATTTTCTGGATTCTCTCAACGTCACAAGGGTTTCCATAGCAATGCACAGGCATAATAGCCGTTGTATTAGGAGTAATTGCCTGCTCTATTTTATCAGGATTAATATTAAAAGTTTCCGCATCTATATCAACGAAAACCGGCGTAAGCGAGTTCCACATAATGGAATGGCTTGTTGCTACAAATGAATAGGGAGTAGTGATAACTTCTCCAGAAATTCTTAATGCCTGCAATGCAGTCACTAAAGCAATTGTTGCATTGTTAAACAATGATATATATTTTACTCCTAAAAAATCACAAAGTTCAGCTTCTAATTTCTGATGGAAAGGGCCATTATTTGTAAGCCATTGATTTTCCCATATTTTTTCCAAATATGGTATGAATTCTTTCAAATCAG
>NZ_RCAA01000024.1 GCF_003628475.1 Enterobacter sp. R1(2018)
CCGGTAGACGATCCTGCCCTATAGTTTGAGCATAGGAGGAGCGTATGGGCACACCACGATTTACACCTGAATTTAAGGAAGAAGCCGTCCGTCAGATAACGGAACGCGGTTATTCCGTCGCCGAAGTTTCTGACCGGTTGGGCGTTTCAGCACACAGTCTCTATAACTGGTTGCGGGCTATTAAACCCGATAACAGCGAACAGCATGCCCGTGATTTACTGGAAGCCAAAAGCGAGATCCTGAAACTACGGGCGCAGCTAAAACGCACCGAAGAAGAACGGGATATCCTGAAAAAGGCCGCGCGGTACTTTGCAAGGGAGCCCGACTGAAGTACCGCTTTATCAATGAGCACCGCACTGTATGGGGTGTGATGACGATGTGTCGGGTACTGAATGTCGCCCGGGCCGGGTTCTATGCGTGGCTGCACAACCCGGTCTCGGTGCGTGATAAAGATAACCAGCGTCTGCTGACGCTTATCCGCGACTCATATTCACTGAGCGGAGGCGTATACGGTTACCGGCGGGTTCATGGCGATCTGAACGAAATCGGTGAAACCTGCGGCAAAAACCGGGTGGGTCGTATTATGCAGCTGAACCGGATCAAAGCCGTACGAGGCTATAAAGCACCGCGTCGTATCGCTGGCCGGCCTTCAGTTGTTGCCCCTAATCGCGTGCAGCGGCAGTTTACCGTTGTCCGGGCCAATCAGGTCTGGGTCACAGACATCACTTACATCCGCACCTGGCAGGGCTGGTTGTATCTGGCGGTGGTTATCGCTCTCTTCGCCCGTAACGTGGTCGGCTGGTCGATGAAGCCCACGCTCTCACGCGAACTGGCGCTGGACGCGCTGATAATGGCGGTCTGGCGTCGGAAACCGGACGGCGAGGTCATCGTGCATAGCGAT
>NZ_RCAA01000025.1 GCF_003628475.1 Enterobacter sp. R1(2018)
CGGACAACTTCGGCCAGGCGCTGGCAGGAGGGCTCAGTCCGGCGATGGCGCAGGCCATCAAGCATGCCACCGGGGATAACCGGGAAGCGAACCTGATGGCGCATGCGGTGTGGGGCGCACTGGCAGCCCAGCTTGGCGGGAACAGTGCCGCAGCGGGAGCGGCAGGGGCGTTCAGCGGTGAGGCGGCAGCACAGTACATTATCAATAACTACTATGGTGGAAAAACTGATAACCTGAGCGAGCAGGAGCGCCAGCAAATCAGCACGCTGGCGACGATAGCAGCAGGAATAGCCGGAGG
>NZ_RCAA01000026.1:0-4738 GCF_003628475.1 Enterobacter sp. R1(2018)
ATCCCTTAATTCGCTATGAGTTTTAAAATGAAATATCGTGTTACATCTCTGGTTGCTATTGCTGTTTTGTCTGCAATTTCATCTTTCGCCTATGCTGACGCTGTCAGCTTTATTGATAACCTTGTATCTAATCGCACTAGTTTTGCTCAAGCGCAAAAAGAGTGGGATCGAATGGATGAAGGTGAACGTAATCAGGCGCGTCAGTATGAATCGGCAATAGGTTATAAGTACACCCTGGACTTAAATAGCCAAAACAATAATAACCAGGCTGCTGAAGCGCTAAGCCATGAGGACCGTTTTGCACAAACCGGCACTAACCGTAACTGGGTCTATTCAACCGGCGTAGCCAGCCGTCCTCAGGTAACACAAGGTGTCCAACAACCCCCTTCAATGATGAAAACCGCTACCGTGCTTGTTGATCCGCAAGTTAATGCGCCGGCTCAGGTTGTACAGAAAATCCCGATGATGTCTGTTATTGCCGTACCTGAAAAAATAACTAAAAACGATCCGACCGGTAAACCCATTGTTGCCCCGGTGATGCCAGCGCAAAGCGTACCTGTGCAGACAGCTAAAACGCCTTCCATCACTGGTATTAGCTATCGTTCTGTTGTAACACAGCAGCAATCAGCGCTTGTTAAAGCTGCATCCGTTGTAATACCTGCTAAGGCTGTTTCTGTGGAGCCTCGCGTCATCGCTACAAAGCGGCCTGCTATTCAGGCTAACGCAATTACCGTTAATGTATCTAAGCCGGTGAAGCAGGTTAAACAGGTACAGCCTGATAACGCTTACGCTAATCAGGAAGGCGGGGCTATCCTTGCAACTTCCCATGCTGTAAGCACCCTTGCCAGCCGCCAACAGTCCTTTGAGCAAAGCACTAACCACCGCTTCTCTGATATCGAAAAACAGCAATCAGACGATCGCAAAGAATACCGCAGCGGGATTGCGGGCGTTGGCGCTATCGCTGGCTTGCACTATGTGGAAAACACCGATAATAGCGTAGCCGTTGGGGCCGCTGATTTTAAAGATTCGCAAGGTTATGCGCTCGGTTATCGTCATAAGTTTGCGGATAACGCGGCCGCTACTCTTTCTGCTGCTGATACATCTGATGGTGATGCAGTAGTTGCCGTTTCCGCGGCCGTTGGCTGGTAAACACTTTTAATTCCGCTCCTGAAATTTACACAGGAGCTTATTATTCATTAACGTTAGAGATTTTGAATGAAAAAGTTTATTTGTTTAGCGGTAATTCTGCTAAGTGGCTGTACAACTCAAGCAGATAGATTAGCTAAATGTCAGAGTTTAGGGGTGAGCATTGATACTTGTTATGCCAAGGACATGGATCGCCAAACGGCAATGGAAACCGTTTATCAGAAACAAGCATTAAAAAATAGCGCTAAAGCATTGGATGAGGCAGAGCACAAAAATCATCCTGGTAATTAGTTCTTTTCCATAGAAATTAAAAACAGAAAACCCTGTTAGTTGAGAATTTGACCGCGACAGGCGTTTTCTGGCATAGAGCTGTTCTACTATTAAAAAGTTATCAGATCATAGAGGTGATGTTATGAAAAAGTTATTCTTTGCCGTTGTTGTTTCTTCATTCATGGTTAGTAACGCCTTCGCTATTAACCATTCTCATCGTGAAGAGTTAGCTAAATCGGGCTGTACGCAGGTACAGGAAGCTAACGGGCAATGTAACACTACAGCTAACCCCGCCGCGCCTCAGAAAGATAAAGTGATTGTGAAGCATTACAACGGGATGAAAATTGAATGGAGACAGAATGAAGGGGTTAAGGTTGACGATAAGCCAGCTTCACTGGTTGAAAGCGGGAGTTATGGTGCAACGTGGCAACAAGGCATTTATAAAATCATTACCTATAAAAACTTGAAAATAGCGGTGATGGAAAACGATGTATTTAAAGGATATGCAAAGTAATTTTTTAAATTCGCCGTTAAGAAATTAACTCTTAATTAAAATTATCGATCGGTGCAGGGATTTCGTCAGCCAAATCGACTTAACCAGGGATGGTTTTGTTAAAAGAACAGTCCATAACGGCTTCTGCCAGGCTGGAAACACAATGGCCAGTCATCCGGTCCGTACGCCTCTCTAAGCGTAACCTTCGCCAACTCGGGCCGAGTCAGACAAAGAGAGCTATTTTTCCTGTAAATAACGGGTATCCTTAGCCGGTTGCTTTCAACTCGTTACTTTCGAATTCCTGGGTACCATCTGCTATGCAAAAAATGTTAAGAGTGCCGTTGTTACTGGCATTGTTGTCCTGTCTGATGTTTACACCGTTTCTGTCTCAGGCGGATGAAAGCACCGGGCAAACCGAGGCTGAAAAACCGGTAAAAGTTAACGCCAGCGCCGAGCTGCCGGCGCTGCAAAAACGCCTGGATTCATTAAAACAGCGGGTTTCTACCGCCAAGGCCGATAAGCAGTTCACTACCCTGAATGACGACGCGCAGAAGCTCGTCAGCGATGCCGATAAACTGGCCGTGGCGCTCGCCCCCCAGCTGACGCAGGTCCAGGCCCAGCTGGATGTCCTTGGCCCGGCGCCGGCGCCCGGCACGCTGACGGAAACCCCGCAGGTTATCAGCCAGCGTAAGCAGCTAAACAACAGCAAAACCCTTCTTACCACGCAAATTGAGCAAACCAAGGCTATCGCCGTTGGCGCGCAAAACCTGTCGGCACAAATATCCGGGCTGCGCCGCGACGCGCTGAAAACGCAAATAGCCCTCAACACCGGCAGTATTTTGAGCGACAAGTTCTGGACGCCTCTTCTTGATCCCAGTGATAAAGACGCCAATCGCTTTAACGACTTTGGTTCGCAGGTCAGCGATGCCTGGAGCCAGGCATGGGACGAAGAATGGCGTTTCGGCACGGGTTTCTACCTGCTGCTGGCGCTGGGCATCGGCCTGTTCGGGCGCCGGGCGCTGGACATGCCGATTAACTGGATCCTGCCGCGCTGGCTGCCGCAGGGGCGTTTCCGCCGCAGCTTCCTCGCCTGCTTTACCACCCTGAGCACCATGCTGACGCTGGGGATCAGCATGCAGCTGCTGTGCTACATTTTTACGCGTCTGCCGGACACCTCCACGCAGGTGCTCGAGTTTGCCGAGCAGCTTGTTGAGCTTACCTATTTCTCGGCGATCATCGCCGGCCTGGGGATTGCGCTGCTGTCCAACCGCCACCCTTCATGGCGATTGCCGGGCATTGCCGATCCGCTGGCGAAAACGCTGGCCACCTTCCCTATCCTGCTGGCGACCTTCATCTTTATTTTCGGCATCATCGAACAGCTCAACGCGCTGGTTGGCGCCAGCATCGACGCCACGCTGTTCGGTAACGGTTTATCGGCGCTGCTGGTTGCCATTAACTGCCTCGTGGCGCCCATCCGCGTTAACCGTATGCGCCGTAAAATGCGCGCGGACGGCGTGCAAACCGAGGCCCGCTCGACGCTTGCCGGCATTATCCACCTTATTATCAGCCTGACGGCTTTCGTGATCCTGATGGCGCTGCTCATCGGCTACATTCCGCTGGCACGCTTTGTGACCTTCGAGCTGCTGTGGATTGGCCTCGTGGTGAGCTGCCTGTATCTGCTCATCCACTTCGTGGTGGATTTATGCGAAAGCGCGTTTTCCCCTAATACCCACAGCGGCAAAATCCTGAAAAGCACGCTGAGCGTGAATGACCGTCACCTGTCGCTCGCTTCCACCTTGTTATCCGCAGTGGGCAAAACCTCCCTCCTGTTGATGGCCGCCGTTGCGCTGCTTAACGGTACTTTCGGCACCACGACGCCGCTGGAACTGCTGAATAAAATCGTCGATATCTGGGGCGGTAAAGGGCTTGAAGGGATGAATATCATCCCGGCTCATGCGGTAAACGCCTTGCTGTGCCTGGTGATTGGCTGGTACATGCTGCGCTCCACGCGTCGCTGGCTGGATAACGATTTTCTGCCGAAAACCATGATGGACAGAGGGCTGCGCGCCTCGCTGGTCACCCTGTTCACTAACGTAGGCTATGTACTTATCATCATGCTGACGCTCTCGATGCTGGGCATCGAGTGGAACAAGCTGGCGTGGATCGTCAGCGCCCTGTCGGTAGGTATCGGTTTTGGCCTGCAGGAGATTGTGAAGAACTTTATCTCCGGTCTTATTCTGCTCACCGAACGGCCGGTAAAAGTGGGCGATTTGGTCAGCATCAGCGGCGTCGAAGGCGATATTCGCCGCATTAATGTGCGCGCCACCGAAATTCAGCTTGGCGATAAATCCACGGTTATCGTGCCGAATTCACAGCTTATTTCGCAGAACGTGCGCAACGCAACCATGGGCAATGCCCAGGGCGTGGCGACTATCACGCTGACCTTCCCGCTGGATATCGATCCCGAACAGGTCCGCAATCTACTGCTTGAAGCCTATAACCTGCATGAATCCATTCTGGAAGCGCCGGCGCCCGCGGTGAGCTTTAAAGAGCTGGGACCAACCGGTATCGTGCTGAGCGTGACCGGCTATGTGAACAGCCCGCGTATGGTTAGCTCAACGCGCAGCGACCTGCTGTATGAAATCCTCAAAATGCTGCGTGAGGCGGGTATCAGCCTTAGCCAGACGCAGACGATGATTATCGATCGGCCCGCAAACAGACTGGTAGCGAAAGAATAACGCCTCGGGTCACGGCAGGTTACCGGCCGTGACCCGTTTTCTTTCGAACAGAACCGTTAAAAAACGGCAAGCGCTCAAGGATGTCCGGAAT
>NZ_RCAA01000026.1:4748-27531 GCF_003628475.1 Enterobacter sp. R1(2018)
ATAAGAAATATTATTAAGCCTGGCATAATCTTCTTTGCTGATAAAAATGGTCAGCGCGACGCCGATCGCGGAGAGAAACCGTTAATTAAACTAACGAAGCGGATATATTATCGGATTTTTATTTATAACTCGCCTTTGATTTTAAAACCCTTTTTAAATTTATAGCAGCTTAATGCTCCCAACAGCTATGCCGCTTCGCTCGCGGTAATAAGGGTAAATAACTATACTTCGAGGGTAGCAAAATGCTACTTACCCTAGCGGAGTTTATGATGAAAAACATTATTTTGCAGGTTTCAAAAGAGCAGCCGAAGACCCCGAAAAAAACGCCTAAAGATGATGACAAGAAGCCTAAACAAAACCAGAAATGAGTTTTGGTTAGCCGAATAAATGCAGGTTTTAGCTGGAGGTTTTTATGTCCGAACGTCCTGATTTCGTTGATCCGCTTCCTGATGATGAACCTGTTCCTCGCGTACCTGACGATGAGGAACCTTTACCGGATGATTTCGATCCTGAAGACCCAGATGAGATTATTGAACCTGGCGATCCTGTAAGGCCATTATAGTTAATTTGATAAGCCGCAGGAATGAAATGTTCTTCAGGAATTAGATCAGTTCTCCGGCGGCTTTACGTTTTAATTTATCATCCGGTCCTTCACAGAATTTAAATTAAGGACTAGATTTTAATTTCACACATCCTTTTCCATTCTCACCTTCCAAGCTGAAAATAGGGAGATCTGTCATGATAGATCATCAAACTCCAGATAACAGAGATTATGACCTTGCCTATGCCAGGCATAATTACCTTCCGCTAAAACGTATTTCCTGGAGTGCTATTTTTGCCGGCGTAGTGACTTCTATGGTGGTTTATTTGCTGCTCGCTATTCTGGGAACGGCAATTGGTACAACGACAATCGATCCGTTAAAAGAACAGAATCCACTGGACGGTATTGCAACAGGTGCCGCCATCTGGACCGGTTTAAGTATGTTAATTTCTATTGCGGCCGGGGGATATATCAGCGGACGCCTGGCACATCGTGAAGGTGCGTTGCACGGCGTGCTGATGTTTGGCGTAAATACTCTGGTTTGTACCTGGTTCCTTATTTCACTGGCTAATAGCGCGTTGAGCGGTGCCGCCAATATTGCCGGCGCAGGTCTGCAAACTTTGGGCAGCGGGATATCCGCAGTCGCGCCTTCGGTAACCAGGATGGCAAAAGATAAGCTTGACGAAAATAATATCAATCTCGATAGCCTGCAAAATGAGCTTGAAACCACCCTGCGTCAGACCGGCAAACCGGAACTGCAGCCAGAAGCTTTAAAAAATCAGGCGCAGAGCGAAGGTAACCAGGCTCAGAATCAGCTAAATCAGGGCGGCGATATCGGCAGCTTTATTAAGGGCCTTGCCGCGCGGAATGACAGCACCTTCCAGGCCGCCGACCGTGAGGCGTTAAAAAATATTATTATTGCCAGAACGGGTAAATCTGATGCAGAAGCCGAGCAGATAGTCGATCAGACCGAGAAAAACTATCAGGCTGCACGAGCTAAATATGAAGAACTGAAGAAAGAGGCCGAGCAAAAAGCACGTGAAGCAGCAGATAAAGCCGCCGCTGCCACAGCAAAAGCGAGCTGGTTCTCCTTCTTCATGCTCATCATTGAGGCCGTTCTTGCCGGCGCGATGGGGATGTTTGGCCGCCGTTCACAGCCAGAAGTGGTGGTAACGACGGATCGTCCTTTATAAAAACCTGATGACAAGAAACCTGATATAAAGCGGTTTCAAAGGGCGGGTGGCATTTTGCTTACCCGCCCTGCTATTTTTACCGTCCGGACGAAATTTCCGCCGCACAGATTTATTTTTTCTGAACCCGCGCCGTTAAGCCACGCAGAAAATAACGCAGGAACTGGTCGCCGCATTCGCGGAAATTCTTATGCTCCGGCGCACGCATCATGGCGGTAATTTCCGGCATGGAGACGCGGAATTCCTGTGAAGAGAGGATTTCCAGCACGTCGTCGCTTTTAAGGTCGAAGGCGATACGCAGCTTTTTCAGGATGATGTTGTTGGTTATCTTGCGCTCGGTTTTCGGCACCGGTTTGCTTTCATCTTTGCCGCGACGGAAGTAAATCAGGCCGTTTAAGAAGTTTGCCATCAGGATATCCGGGCAGAGCTTGAATTTATCTTCGTCTTCCTTTTTGGTCCAGGTGACGATTTGCTCGGCGGTGACCGCGGTATCTGTCAGGGCGAATATTTTCACCATGTCATCATTGTTCAGGTTCAGCATGTAGCGCACGCTGCGTAATACGTCGTTGTTCATCATGATGGATAGCTCTCGTTCAAACTCTCGAAAAGCGGGCAGTATATCGGGATGCCGCCGTAATGAAATAAAAACTACATCGCTTTTCACCCCAATGCCTCTTTCAGAAATTTTAGCCTGGTTAAAACCTTAAGGAGTAGCCGTGATAATTCGTTGCTGGACAGAAAGCGATCGTCCCTTTTTAAGAACGCTGTATCTGCATGCCCGGCGTGAAGCCTGGCCCTGGCTGGACGGCAGCCGCTGGCGGCTGGAGGATTTCGACGAGGCGATCAAAGATGAACAAATCTGGGTAGCCGAAGAAAACGGGCACCGGCTGGGTTTTGCCTCGGTCCGGGTGAACGATAACTTTCTGCATAATCTATTTGTCGCGCCGGAATACGCCGGAAGGGGCGTCGGCCATGCCCTGCTGGAAAAAGTGCAGTCAGAATTTAGCGGCACGGGCGCGCTGAAATGCCTGGTGAAGAATCTGCACGCGCAGAAGTTTTACCAGCGGCACGGCTGGCGAATTGAAGCGCGCGGCGAAGGGCCGGACGGAGAATATTTCCTGATGCACTTTGTGGTTTGAGCGACGGATGACGCTTTCCTGTCTGCCCTCAATGGGTAGGGCGGATAAGCGCAAGCCCATCCGCCAAAGGAAGATTTAGACGGCTCTGAAAGCAATATCCGCAGGAATGACCTCACCCTGCCAGTAAAGCTGGGCCGCTACGCGCCCTGCGAGCTGGCGATAAATAGCGGTGAACTCGCTGTCCGGGCGGTTGATAACCGTGGGCTTTCCGGCGTCCAGGTCTTCACGCAGCGTGATATGCAGCGGCATCTGCCCCAGCAGGGCGACATGATACTGATCCGCCAGCTTCTGCGCGCCGCCGGTGCCGAAAATCGGCTCGTGATGGCCGCAGTTGCTACAGATATGCATGCTCATGTTCTCAACGATGCCCAGCACCGGCACGTCGACTTTTTCGAACATCACAATGCCTTTACGGGCGTCGATGAGCGCGATGTCCTGCGGCGTGGTCACCACCACCGCTCCCGTTACCGGAATATTTTGCGCAAGGGTAAGCTGAATGTCGCCGGTGCCCGGCGGCATATCTATCACCAGATAATCCAGCTCCGGCCACATGGTTTCCTGCAGCATCTGCATCAGCGCCTTGCTCGCCATCGGACCGCGCCACACCATGGCGTTTTCATCGGTAACCAGATAACCAATGGAATTGGTCGCAAGGCCGTGCGCGGAGATTGGCGTCATGTGCGTGCCGTCCGGCGAAGTCGGACGTTCATGCTCGGCGCCGAGCATGGTTGGAATGGACGGACCGTAAATATCCGCATCCAGAATGCCCACTTTCGCCCCTTCGGCCGCCAGCGCCAGCGCCAGATTAACCGCCGTGCTCGACTTCCCTACCCCACCCTTACCCGAACTCACGGCGATAATGTTTTTTACGCCGTTGATGCCCGGATGGTTTTTCACACGCTTTAAGGTGGCGATATTGTGGCTGAGTTTCCAGTCCACGGCCTTCGCGCCGGTAATACGCAATAAATCCGAGCTGCACTGTTCCTGCAGCGCTTCAAAACCGCTTCGCCAGACGAACGGCATCAGCAGCTCCACGTGCAGCGTGTCGTCGAGCATGGCGACATGGTGCAGGGCTTTAAGCGCGGTGAGATTGTGCTTTAAGGTTGGGTGCTGAAAATTGGCCAGCGTCCCGGCGACCATAGCACGCAGCTGCTCCGGGGACTTGCTTGCCTGGGATTGAGAGCTCATCCCGACTCCTTATGTTTTTTTATCGTACATTGCAGTGTGATAAGCATACCAGAAGGCGTAAGGGGCGATAAAATTTCCTTGTGCACCTTGTGTGGTTTACCGCAGGGCGGGCTTTCGGTTAACATCAAAGCCCTTTTCTCTATAGAAGATGCAATTCCTACTATGGCTCATGTCGCGAAAAAAATATTGGTAACGTGCGCACTTCCGTACGCTAACGGCTCAATCCATCTCGGTCACATGCTGGAGCACATTCAGGCTGACGTCTGGGTCCGTTACCAACGAATGCGCGGCAATACGGTCAACTTCATCTGCGCGGACGACGCCCACGGCACCCCTATCATGCTGAAAGCACAGCAGTTAGGCATTACCCCTGAGCAGATGATTGGCGAAATGAGCCAGGAGCATCAGACTGATTTTGCCGGCTTTAATATCAGCTACGACAACTATCACTCCACGCACAGCGATGAAAACCGCGAGCTGTCGGAGCTAATCTATGGCCGTCTGAAAGGCAACGGCTTTATTAAAAACCGCACCATCTCCCAGCTTTACGATCCGGAAAAAGGCATGTTCCTTCCGGACCGCTTCGTGAAAGGCACCTGCCCAAAATGTAAATCCCCGGATCAGTACGGCGATAACTGCGAAGTATGCGGCGCAACCTACAGCCCGACCGAGCTTATCGATCCGAAATCCGTGGTGTCCGGCGCGACGCCTGAAATGCGTGACTCCGAGCACTTCTTCTTCGACCTGCCGTCGTTTAGCGAAATGCTGCAGGCCTGGACCCGCAGCGGCGCGCTGCAGGAGCAGGTGGCGAACAAAATGCAGGAGTGGTTCGAGCACGGCCTGCAACAGTGGGATATCTCCCGCGATGCGCCGTACTTCGGTTTTGAAATTCCGAACGCGCCGGGCAAATACTTCTACGTCTGGCTGGACGCGCCGATCGGCTATATGGGCTCGTTCAAAAACCTGTGCGACAAGCGCGGCGACGCTGAAAGCTTCGACGAATACTGGAAGAAAGACTCCACCGCCGAGCTGTACCACTTCATCGGCAAAGATATCGTCTATTTCCACAGTCTGTTCTGGCCGGCGATGCTGGAAGGCAGCGGCTTCCGCAAGCCGACCAACCTGTTCGTGCACGGTTATGTGACGGTAAACGGCGCGAAGATGTCCAAGTCTCGCGGCACCTTCATTAAGGCCAGCACCTGGCTGAACCACTTTGACGCCGACAGCCTGCGTTATTACTACGCTGCGAAGCTCTCTTCACGCATCGACGATATCGACCTGAATCTGGAAGATTTCGTCCAGCGCGTGAACAGCGATATCGTCAACAAAGTGGTGAACCTGGCCTCCCGCAACGCGGGCTTTATCGCTAAGCGTTTCGACGGCCAGCTTTCCGCGGAAATTGCCGACCCGGCGCTGTACAAAACCTTCACCGATGCGGCAGCAAGCATCGGCGAAGCCTGGGAAAGCCGCGAGTTTGGCCGCGCGGTGCGCGAAATCATGGCGCTGGCCGACGTGGCGAACCGCTACGTTGACGAGCAGGCCCCGTGGGTGGTGGCGAAGCAGGAAGGCCGCGACGCCGACCTGCAGTCCATCTGCACCATGGGCATCAATATGTTCCGCGTGCTGATGACCTGGCTGAAACCGGTTCTGCCGACGCTTGCCGAACGCGCCGAAGCCTTCCTGAATACCGAGCTGAGCTGGGAAGCCATCCAGCAGCCGCTGCTCAACCACAAGGTGAACAACTTTAAGGCGCTGTATAACCGCATCGAGATGAAGCAGGTTGAAGCGCTGGTCGAGGCTTCAAAAGAAGAGGTGAAAGCCGCAGCCGCGCCGGCGACCGGCCCGCTGGCGGACGATCCTATTGGCGAAACCATCGCTTTTGACGACTTCGCCAAAGTAGATCTGCGCATCGCGCTGATCGAAAAAGCGGAGTTTGTCGAAGGTTCCGACAAGCTGCTGCGCCTGACGCTGGATCTCGGCGGCGAGAAGCGCAACGTATTCTCCGGCATCCGCTCCGCTTACCCGGACCCGCAGAAGCTGGAAGGCCGCCTGACGGTCATGGTGGCAAACCTGGCGCCGCGCAAAATGCGCTTCGGCATTTCTGAAGGCATGGTGATGGCCGCGGGCCCTGGCGGAAAAGATATCTTCCTGCTCAGCCCGGACAGCGGCGCGCAGCCAGGAATGGCCGTTAAGTAATAAAAAATACCCCGGCGAGCCGGGGTATTTTTTTACATGAAGAATGGCGTTAACGCTTATCCAATATGGGTGGAGTGGGATCGCAAGCTGGATAAGCAAATACGCCGTTCCCCCGTATTCATGCGCAATACTCAAACGTCCGTCTGGTTCCCTACGCGTTTATCACGCAAGAACACAAACATCAGCCCCAGCCACAGCACGCCGCCCAGCAGATTAAACAGGCTGAACAGGCCGCTGCCGCCGTGCAGATAAGCGTGTTTGCTCACCTCGATGCCCAGGGTGAAGATCAGCATCTGCAGCATGCCCATCGCCGCTGAAACCGTTCCTTTACTCATCTCGCTTGCAAACAGCGTCAGGCGCACCAGCCCGGCGTTGGCAAGACCGATACCAAAGGCGTACAGGCTCAGGCCCGCCGTCATCCACAGGTAGGCGTGAGATGAAACAACGGTAGCCGCCGCCGCAACCAACAGCCCCGGCATAATCCACCAGCCGCCAAGGATAATCAGCGAGCGGATGCTGCGGCGCGAGGTTAAGCGGGCCAGCACGAGGTTGCCGAGAATAAGCGCGCCGAAAACCGGCACCTGCAGCAGGCCGTATTCGTAGGCGCTGAGCTTCTCGCCGCTGATGATAATCACCGGCGACTGGGCGATCCACGCCAGCAGCGGCAGGCTGACAAAGCCTATCGCCAGCGAACCCGCCACAAAACGGACGTTTTTCAGCACCAGCCGGTAGTCGTGGCCGAGATGTTTTAACGAAAGTTTCTCGCCCAGCCGCGTCGCCGTTTCCGGCATGGCTTTATGCAGGCCAAAGAAGGAGATCGCCGCCAGCACCGCGAAGAGGATAAACATCGATTCCCAGGGCGCATAATGCACCCAGGCCGCGCCGACCAGGGGGCCGAGCAGCGGCGCAATCAGCGCGACGTTCGCCATCAGCGCGGTGATTTTTATACACACCGCCTCCTCGAAGGATTCCTGGATCGCCGCGTAACCCACCGCACCGATAAAGCACAGGCTGATGCCCTGCAAAAAGCGCAGGAAGGTGAACTGCTCAATGTTTTGCGCAAGCAGCGTGGCAAGGCAGGTGACGATAAACCACACCACGCCGGTCAGCATCACCGGACGGCGGCCGATACGGTCGGAAAGCGGGCCTAACAGCCACTGTAAAAACATCCCGCCCGCCAGGTAGGCGGTCATGGAAGTGGGCACCCATTCGATGCCGGCGTTGTACTGCTCGACAACCGCCAGCATGCCGGGCTGGATCATGTCGTTGCCGATATAGGTTGAAAATTCATACAAGACCAGGCACAGCGGGAACAGCAGCGCCTGGCGACCAAGTCGCTTGTTATTTTGCATTAGTTACTCGAGAGGATAATGACTTGAAGAAACGAAAATCACGCGCAGTTTAATAAATTGCCCGCGCCGTAGATAGTGAATTATGAATGACGCGGGCGGACAGTGCCTAACCGGCGTTTTGTTTAAGGTTTTCTTAATATCACCTGCGTATGCTGCATTTTTCCTCTTTAAAAATATTGCTATGGCTGCCCAGGACAATCCCCGCTTAGCGGTTAATGATGTGGTAATTAAGACAAACCCGCTTTACCGCCTGCCGACGCGCTTTTACCTTTATCAGTTACTCAGCCTGACGGTGCTTGCGGCCGTGTTTAGCTGGCTGTCACGCAACGAAGGCCTGGACCGGCTGATCACGGGCTACTGGTATGACGCCGCAAGCCATAGTTTTCCATTGCAGAAGAACCACCTGCTGGATCTGCTTAATCATCGGTTGCTGAAAGACCTCGTGATTGCCGGTGGCGCGGTCGGCCTGTTTTATGGGCTGATTCGCCGTCAGCCGCGCCTGATAACGGTCGCCGTGCTGTTTGGGCTGGGCGCCCTGACGGTGGGCATCCTGAAGGCAACCAGCCACCACTCCTGCCCGTGGGATCTGCTGGAGTACGGCGGCAAAGCGGTTTCTTACCCGCTGTTCGGCCAGGTACCGGCGCATAGCGGTCCCGGACGCTGCTTCCCGGGCGGTCACGCTTCGAGCGGCTTTGCCGTTATGGCGCTGTTCTTTTTGTTCTACCGCGAGCGTCCGGCCCTCGCATGGTGCTGTCTGGCAGGCGGCATAGCGCTAGGGCTGGTTATGGGCTACGGCCAGGTGATGCGCGGCGCGCACTTTTTCAGCCACAACCTGTGGGCAGGTTGGTGGGTATGGTTAACGCAGTTAGTGGGGTACGGCATCGTCTCCACCTGGATAGTTAAGGAACCAAAAACGGTATGATGGAACAACTCAACCAGACGCTATTTTTGCTGATTAATGCCACCCCGGCCTCGCCGGAATGGATAATCAGAATGGCCATTTTTATCGCCAAAGATCTTATCAACATTGTGCCGCTGCTGATTGTGGTTCTCTGGCTGTGGGGCCAGCGTCAACAGATCGCCGCCCAGCGCGAAACGGTGATTAAAACCGCGGTGGCCATCATTATCAGCATCTCCCTGTCATGGATTATCGGTCATCTGTTCCCGCACGATCGTCCGTTTGTTGAGGGCATCGGCTTCAACTTCCTGCACCACGCCCCGGATGACTCCTATCCGAGCGACCACGGCACGGTTATCTTCACCTGCGCGCTGGCTTTCGGCTTCTGGCATCGCCTGTGGTCCGGCGTGGTGCTCTTTACCCTCGCCTGCGCGATCGCATGGTCGCGGGTGTATCTGGGCGTACACTGGCCGCTGGATATGCTGGGCGGCCTGCTGGTGGGCCTGTGCTCATGCGGGCTGGCGCAAATGGTATGGAACTTCTGGGGAGCGCAGATTTATAAACGCCTGCACCAGGCGCACCGCTTCTGCTTCGCGCTGTTTATTCGTAAGGGCTGGGTGCGTGACTAAGCGTTTTGGCGCAGGTAATATGCGTTAACTTATTCATTCCCCGCGTTCTGACTCTTGCCCCTTTGGGGCAAGAGAATACGAATGTGCAGAAGGCCTTATGGAAACCCGGCGCGACGAACGCATCAATCGCCTGATTCAGGCGTTAAAACGCAGCGATAAAATTCATCTGAAGGACGCAGCCGCCCTGCTGGGCGTGTCAGAAATGACCATTCGTCGCGATCTGAATAGCGAATCCGCGCCCGTTATGCTGCTGGGCGGCTATGTGGTGCTCGAACCGCGCAGCGCAACCGCCAGCCACTATTTACTGAGCGACCAGAAGACCCGCCAGATTGAAGAAAAACGCCAGGCCGCGCGGCTGGCGGCGGCGACGATCCGCCCGCATCAGACGGTGTTTTTTGATTGCGGCACCACTACGCCCTACATCATTGAGGCGCTGGATGATGAGCTGACGTTCACCGGCGTTTGCTATTCCCTGAATACTTTTCTCGCCCTGCAGGACAAACCCAACTGCCGCGTTATTTTAAGCGGCGGCGAGTTTCACGCCAGCAATGCGATTTTCAAGCCGATTAACTTTCAGGAGTGTTTGCGCAATCTTTGCCCGGATGTCGCCTTTTTCTCGGCGGCGGGCCTGCACACGCGTCACGGCGCAACCTGTTTTAATCTTGATGAGCTGCCGGTAAAACACTGGGCGCTTGCAATGTCGCAGCTGTGCGTGCTGGTGGTGGATAGCAGTAAGTTCGGCAAGGTGCGGCCAGCCTGCATGGGGCCGCTGTCGTCGTTCCACAGCATTATCAGCAATGAAAAACCCGCCGCGGAGTTTGTGGATTACGCCGCGGCGGAGAACATCAAACTGATTTGGTAATCAGGAGAACCAGCTGCCGAACCAGTTGTGGAATTTCATCAGCACGAAGTCCCACATCCGGCTGAAGAAGCCGCCCTCTTCCACGGCCTCCATCACCATCAGCGGACGCTGTTCGATGGATTTGCCGTTGAGCTGGAAGTCGATGGTGCCCACGACCTGGCCTTTTTTCAGCGGAGCGGTGAGCTGCGGCTCGTTCAGCGTGAAACTGGCCTTCAGGTTTTTCAACTGGCCGCGTGGGATAGTGACCGAGCCGCCTTCGCCGGCGCCAAGTTTCACCTCGCTACTGTCCCCGAACCACACGCGCTGCGTCACGAAGGTGGCGTCCGGCTTGATTGGCGTAACGGTTTCATAGAAGCGGAAGCCCCACGTCAGCAGCTTTTCGCTTTCGTTAAAGCGAATGCGGTCGGTTTTGGTGCCGAGGACTACGGAGATCAGGCGCATATCGCCCTGGGTTGCGGAAGCGACCAGGTTATAACCCGCCCCGGCCGTCGTGCCGGTTTTCATGCCGTCTACGTTAAGGTTTGAGCTCCAAAGCAGGCGGTTGCGGTTTGGCTGCTTGATTTTGTTGAAGGTGAACTCTTTCTCTTTGTGAATAGCATACTCTTCCGGCACATCGTGAATCAGGGCTCTGCCGAGCAGCGCCATATCGCGCGCGGTGCTGAACTGCCCCGGCGCATCCAGGCCGTGTACCGTTTTAAAGGTGGTGCTGGTGAGATTGAGCTTTTGCGCGTAGTTGTTCATCAGGCTGACGAACGAATCCTGGCTGCCCGCGACGTAATCCGCAATGGCGATACTCGCGTCGTTGCCCGACTGGATAATGACCCCTTTGTTCAGGTCTTCAACCGAAACTAAATCCCCCGGCTTCAGGAACATTAGCGAGGAGCCGCGCAGCACCGGATTGCCGGTTGCCCATGCGTCCTTGCCGATGGTGACCATATCGTTCAGGTGGATTTTTTCCGCTTTCAGCGCCTGTCCGACCACGTAGCTGGTCATTAATTTGGTCAGGCTTGCCGGATCGAGCTTTTCGTCGGCGTTGCCTTCCGCCAGCACTTTACCGCTGGCGTAATCCATTAAAATCCAGGCTCTGGCGTCAATCTGTGGCGCGCTTGCCGTTGTTTGTTCAGCCGCGACCGCCGGCGCCGCCAGTAACAGAAGGGTCGAACCTGCAAGCAGGGCCCGTAACGACGCAGGGATTAGCAAACTCTTCATAAAACCACCCGAGTATCCATTCAAAAAAGTCACGACGCGCGCCGTCACTTCGCATTTCAAGTTGTAAGTAAGCTAGCGTGCGAATTCACTTAAAGAAATATAGTGTTGGTAAAGTTTGTTAAGTTTATTCGAAATTTGCCCCGGCTGCTGCCGTCTGGCTTATTTTTTTGTGGCCTGCCGGGATAAAAGGTGTTTTCTTAAACGCCCGACATGATGACACGCACTTATCCATCAGGAGCAAATATGATAACCGTTTGGGGCAGAGATAATTCGACCAATGTGAAGAAGGTCCTGTGGTGTCTGGAAGAGCTGGGCCAGCAGTACCTTTCTATTCCGGCCGGCGGAAAGTTTGGTAAAACGCACGATGCCGACTATCTGGCGATGAATCCTAACGCGCTGGTGCCCTGTATTCACGATGATGCGACAAACCTGACGCTGTGGGAGTCCAATACCATCGTGCGCTACCTGGCGGCACAATACGGTCAGGACTCGCTGTGGATCAGCGATCCCGCGAAGCGGGCATACGGCGAAAAGTGGATGGACTGGGCGGCATCAACCCTGGTGACTCCGTACCGCGGCGTTTTTATGGGGCTTGTGCGCACCGCTCCGGCACAGCGCGATCGGAAGCTCATTGAGGAAAGTATTGCGCAGTGCGACGCGCTGTTTAGCATTCTGGACGCCGAACTGGCGAAGCAGCCGTGGTTTGACGGTGCAGAGTTTGGGCCCGCGGATATCGCGCTGGGGCCGACTCTTTATGGATTGCTAAATCTTGACGTGGAATGGGGCGCGCACGTTCATCTACGACGCTGGTATCAGCAGCTGACCCAGCGTCCGGCGTTCCAGAAAGCGGTCATGATTCCGTTAAGCTGACGGGCTGAGCTTCAGCAGCTGCCCGTCAGATTCGTCGGTCAGGACGTAAACATATCCGTCCGGGCCGACGCGCACGTCACGAACGCGCTGTTTACGCTCGCCCAATAAACGCTGCTGGCCGGACACCTTGTCGCCGTTGAGGGTCAGCTCAATCAGGTTTTTCTCCTTGAGCGCGCCGATAAACAGTTTCCCCTTCCACTGCGGGAATTTATCCGCGTTGTAAAACGCCATGCCGCTCACCGCCGGAGAAACCTTCCAGTAATAGTTTGGCTGCTCGGTGCCGGCGACGATTCCGCCTTTCGCTTCCGGAATCGGCAGTCCGCTGTAGTTAATCCCCCAGGTCGCAAGAGGCCAGCCGTAGTTTTTGCCCGCCTGCACGATATTAATTTCATCGCCGCCGCGCGGGCCATGTTCGTTCAGCCACAGCGCGCCGTCGGCAGGGTTGAACGCCAGCCCCTGCGGATTACGATGCCCGTAAGACCAGATTTCAGCGCGCGCGCCCTGCCTGTTTGCGAACGGATTATCCGTAGGAACCGTGCCGTCTTCGTTAAGACGCACCACTTTTCCCTGCAGCTTATCGAGATCCTGCGCCGTAGGCCGCTGGTTATTTTCCCCGAGCGCTATAAACAGATGCCCTTTTCCATCGAACGCCATTCGCCCGCCAAAGTGGTTGCCGGTGGAAAGCTTCGGCTGCTGGCGGAAGACGACTTTAAAATTCTCCAGGCGCTCGAAATTGCTGCTCAGCGTGCCGTAGCCCACGGCGGTCCCCGCTTTGTCATTATCCCCGGCTTCGGCATAGCTGAGCCACACCCTGCGGCTGCTTTCGAAATCCGGCGCCAGCACCACGTCGAACAGCCCGCCCTGGCCATGGGCCCAGACCTCGGGCACGCCGACGATGGGATCGCTCAGCCCGGCGCCCGGCTGCCAGCGGCGCAGCTGCCCGTCACGCAGGGTAATCAGCATGCCTTTATTGTCCGGCAAAAACGCCAGCGACCAGGGGTGGTCGAGTTTGCTTTGCAGCACCTCGACTTTCGCCTCAGCGGCCTGAACAATGGCCGAAGAGAAGAGTAAGGCGGCGAGAATAAGTAAGCGGGATAAAGGCATGGACATAGCGCGTCTCCTTTTCTGTTTACAGAATAAGGGTAGCCGCCTGATTTCGCCGGCAAGGTTTTTTTACATAATATTAAAATGCGGTTGGGGGAGCTGCCTCCCCCGTGGTCATGCTTCGATAGCCTGCTGGCAGACAAGCAGCCCGTTGAGGCTGTGTGCAAGCTGATCAAGACAGCTTTCCAGCCTGTCGGCGTCGACGGCAATATAGTGCGGGCAGTCATGCCGTCCGGTCATCAGACAGACGGCGGCGGAAGAAACCGCCGCAATGCCCCGATCGAAAGAGGTGATTTCCTGCGGCATAAGCCCCGCCTGCACCTCAGGCAATTTCTCGCGATATTCGTTACAAAGGTCAAACAGATTATCGCGCAGATGTTCATTCTCGACGATCGTCATATAGCCTTTCGCCCGACGCAGCGTGAGATAAGCGGAAAGATCGATTTTCGCGACGATCAGCTTTTGCAGAAGATCGCGTCGGAACGTACTCCTGGACATGCGTTTATCCTCCCTATGCAGTGAACCATTACACCCATTAATAGTATGGTCACTTTTTAGCCGGGCAGGATGTTATTGCCGCTGATTTTGATCCGCCGCAATAATCTTTACATTACGCAAATAAAAGGGAGGCGCGTAAGTCAGATAGAAGAGGTTTTGCCGCAGGCGGAGGCCAGATGCTGCTCGCGCCACATCTGGCGCAGCACGCTATGTCCGAGATTATTTTGCCAGGTGAAGCTATTTTGCAACACCACTACGGCGAAGTGATGCTGCCTGTCGATACCGATATAGCTGGAGTAGCCGCCGATATAGCCCACCTGGTAGGTGATGGTTTGTTCGCCATAGGTGTCGCTGACCCATGCGATATTTGCCGCCTCTTTATCGCGCGGATAATAAACCTGCATGGCTTCGCGCATGGCGCGGTCGAGCTGGTCGTTTCCCGTACTGCCCAGATGCGCGGCGGCAAAGGTCAGCAGATCGGCGGTGTCGGCGTACAGCCCGCCTGCGCCCAGCATGTTGCCGGTAAACTGCCAGTCCGGCACCACCTGCCCGGCCGGGACAAACTTCGGCTGGCTGCCGGCGTGGCCGATGGCCCGCAGCGGATAAGCTTTCAGCTTCTGCGGCGTAAAGCTTGCGTTGCGAATGCCCAGCGGCGCAAACAGCAGGGAATCCACAAGCTGATCCGCACGCCGTCCGGTCTGGTACTTAAGCACATAGTCCAGCAACGCGTAGCCGAGATTTGAATAGCGCGGCTCATCGCCCGGCGGCTTTACGAAGTGCGCGAGGTCGTTAACGACCTCGTCGCTGTCGAGATGGGCGTAAAAGTTTTCACCATTTCCCAGATAGCGGACAAACGCGGCCAGCATCGGCAAATCCATATTCTGCCGCGGCAGGCCGGACATATGGGTAACAAGCTGCAGCAGCGTAATTTTCTTCGCGTCATCGCTTAGGGCAACCGAAGGCGGCAGCAGCGTTTCGAGGGTATCGGACCAGCGCAGGCGACCCTGCGCCACCAGCACCGCCGTGGCTTCCGCCGTCATTCCCTTGCTGAGCGATCCCACGGCAAACAGCGTATTTTCATTAACCGGATTGCGATGTTCGCGGTCCGTCACGCCATAGCGCCAGTAGTGGCGCTGGTTGCGGGCGTCGATAATGCCCACCACCATGCCGGGCGAATGTTGCTCAACCATCAGCGGCAGCCATTGGTTAATATCGCGCGGCTGGGGATCCCCGCAGGCCTGCTGCGCCCGCTGCGGTATTTCCGCGACGGGGGCGACGTTCGAAAGCGTGCCGCAGCCCGCAAGCAGGCCGGCGAGCATCACCGTCGGCAGGGAATTAATTTGCGGCGACACAAGGTTTCGAACTCAGTTCCACCACCAGCGTACGATTATTACCCTCTTTTTTCACCGCAAACTGGCTGCTGTGATAACGGTACAGCGCCTGGCCGCCGCTCATGTTCTGGTAGGAATAGCGCCTGCCGTTATACCAGGCATAGTCGCCGTCCAGCGCCAGCTTTTCACCGCCGCAGACAAATTTCTGCGCGGTGTCCGGCGGCGTATTAAGCGGCGTCGGAATAGCGTTACAAGCGGACAGCAGCAGCGTGGCCGCAACCATGCCGGTTAAAGCGAGAATCTTGCGCATTAAGGGATCCTTGTGGATGAGGTCATTATCGTTGGATGAAACGGGAGTGATAATAAAGCGTACCGCTGCGGCAAGCAAAATAAGAGATGTCGCAAAGCGCGGGAAAAGGTCGAAAACCCGACGGCGATAACAACTGGTAGTGGGTTGCCCAAAACCCGTGTAAAATCGCCCGGTTTTTTATTTCCCTGTTTACTTTGTGAGCGTACATCCATGCATCAACCCCGTATTGGCTTTGTTTCTCTCGGCTGCCCAAAAAACCTCGTCGATTCAGAACGAATTCTCACCGAGCTGCGCACCGAAGGCTACGACGTCGTGCCCAGCTATGACGATGCCGATATGGTTATCGTAAACACCTGCGGTTTTATCGATAGCGCCGTACAAGAATCGCTTGAAGCGATCGGCGAAGCGCTGAATGAAAATGGCAAAGTGATTGTCACCGGCTGCCTCGGCGCTAAAGAAGATCAGATCCGCGAAGTGCACCCGAAGGTGCTGGAAATCACCGGGCCGCACAGCTACGAGCAGGTTTTACAGCACGTTCACCACTACGTGCCGAAGCCTAAGCACAACCCGTTCCTGAGCCTGGTGCCGGAACAGGGCGTGAAGCTGACACCGCGCCATTACGCCTACCTGAAAATTTCCGAAGGCTGCAACCACCGCTGCACCTTCTGCATCATCCCTTCGATGCGTGGCGATCTCGACAGCCGCCCGGTGGGCGACGTGCTGGCCGAAGCTAAACGTCTGGTAGACGCGGGCGTTAAAGAGCTGCTGGTTATCTCGCAGGATACTTCAGCGTACGGCGTGGACGTTAAGCACCGCACCGGCTTCTACAACGGCGAGCCGGTTAAAACCAGCATGGTCAGCCTGTGTGAACAGCTTTCTAAGCTCGGCGTGTGGACGCGTCTGCACTATGTTTATCCTTATCCACACGTTGACGATGTCATTCCGTTAATGGCCGAAGGCAAAATCCTGCCGTATCTGGATATTCCTTTGCAGCACGCAAGCCCGCGCATTCTCAAGCTGATGAAGCGCCCGGGCAGTGCGGATCGCCAGCTGCAGCGCATTAAGCAGTGGCGCGAGATTTGCCCGGACCTGACCCTGCGCTCCACCTTTATCGTCGGCTTCCCTGGCGAAACCGAGGAAGACTTCCAGATGCTGCTCGACTTCCTGCAAGAAGCGCGTCTCGATCGCGTAGGCTGCTTCAAATACAGCCCGGTTGAAGGCGCCACGGCTAACGAACTGGCGGATCAGGTGCCCGAAGAGGTGAAAGAAGAACGCTGGAACCGCTTCATGCAGCTGCAGCAGCAGATTTCCGCCGAACGCCTGCAGGAAAAAGTCGGCCGTGAAATTCTGGTTATCGTTGACGAGGTGGACGCGGAAGGCGCCATCGGCCGCAGCATGGCGGATGCGCCGGAAATCGACGGCGCGGTTTATCTGAACGGCGAGACTAAGCTGAAGCCGGGCGACGTGGTGCGCGTAAAAGTTGAAAACGCGGACGAATACGATCTGTGGGGTTCGCTGGTTTAAGCGACCCGGCGGGCGGCGCTCAGGCTTGCCCGCCCTGCCAAACCTTCTTCTTCAGGGTGGACAGGCGCCCATGCCGTCCACTTTTTTTACAGCTACCCCTTTATCTTCGGATCCAGCGCGTCCCGCAAACCATCCCCCAGCAGATTAAACGCCAGCACCGTCAGGAAGATCGCAAGGCTTGGGAAGATCGCCACGTGCGGAGCCATCACCATATCCGCCCTTGCCTCATTGAGCATTGCTCCCCACTCAGGCGTTGGCGGCTGCGCGCCCAGCCCCAAAAATGACAGGCTTGCCGCCGAAATAATCGAGGTGCCGATACGCATGGTGAAATAGACCACGATAGACGACACCGTACCGGGTAAAATATGGCGAAAAATTATCGTCCAGTCCGAGGCGCCAATGCTGCGCGCCGACTCGATAAAGGTTTGGTGTTTCAATACCAGGGTGTTGCCGCGCACCAGACGAGCGAACGCCGGGATGCTGAAAATCGCCACGGCGATAATCACGTTCGCCATTCCGCTGCCCATCACCGCCACCACGGCGATAGCCAGCAGAATACCCGGGAAAGCAAACAGCACGTCGCAGATGCGCATGATGATGCGATCCCACCAGCCTTCGTAATAACCCGCCAGCAGGCCGAAGAAGGTGCCGATAAGCGCGCCGATCAGCACCGAGAACACGCCCGCCGCTAGTGAAATTTGTGCGCCCACCAGCACGCGGCTGAAGATATCCCGCCCCAGCGAATCCACGCCGAACCAGTGCAGCATGGAGGGACCGTCGTTTAGCCTGTCGTAGTCGAAGTAGTTTTCCGCATCGAAGGGGGCAATCCACGGAGCGATAAGCGCTACCGCTATCAGCAGCAACACAAAAGCTCCCGCGATCAGCGCGACGGGCTGTTTGCGCAACCGTCGCAGGAATTCGCGCCACGGCGTGCGCACGGCTTCGGGCCGCACCATCGGCATTTCGTTAAGTATCGCCTGACGTCGCCAGTTAAAAAGTCGCATCCTTACCTGTACCTGATTGCCGGGTTAATGGCCGCGTAAAGCAGATCCACCACCAGATTGATAACAATAAATTCCAGCGAGAAAAGCAGCACCTCCGCCTGAATCACCGGATAATCCCGCATTTCGACCGAATCCACCAGCAGGCGGCCCAGCCCCGGCCAGTTAAAGACTTTTTCCACCACGATCGAGCCGCCGAGCAGGAAGCCGAACTGCAGCCCCATCATGGTGACGACCGGAATCATCGCGTTGCGCAGGCCGTGTTTTATCACTATCAGCGTTTCGCTCACCCCTTTCGCGCGGGCCGTGCGCATGTAGTCTTCCTGAAGCACGTCAACAAAAGAGGCGCGGGTAAAGCGGGCCATCACGGCCGCCACCGCGGCGCCGAGCGTAATGGACGGTAAAACGTAGTGCTGCCAGCTATCGGCTCCGACGGTGGGCAGCCAGCCCAGCTCGACGGAAAAGACCTGCATCAGCAGCATGCCCAGCGCGAAGGCCGGGAAGGAAATGCCCGACACGGCGAGCGTCATGCTGATCCGGTCCGGCCAGCGGTTGCGCCACACGGCGGAGACGATGCCGGTAAACAAACCAAAGATGACCGCCCAAACCATGCTGGTGACGGTAAGCCACAGCGTCGGCATAAAGCGGCTGGCGATCTCTTCGGTCACCGGACGACGCGACACCATCGAAATCCCAAAGTCTCCCCGTACGATATTGCCAATGAAATGCCAGAACTGCTGCCACAGGGGTAAATCCAGCCCCAGCTGCTTGCGCACCATCTCAATGACCTGGGCATCCGCTTCCGGCCCGGCGACAAGACGCGCAGGGTCGCCCGGCAGCATATGCACAAATAAAAACACCAGCACCGCGACGATAAGCAGCGTTGGAATGAGGCCCAGCAGGCGCTTGAGGAAATAGTTAAACAAAGTTACCCCGTTAACTTAGGGCGGGTAGGCGCAAGCGCCGCCCGCCGTTTTTTCACAGGATAGCGCTTACGCTTATCCATCCTGTGACGAAAGGCCTGATTCTACTGTAGATCCGCATCATCAAAGCTAAAGCCCGTATCCGGCATCACGTAGAAGCCGGTCAGGGTTTTGCTGTGCGCGGAAACCAGTTTTTCCACCACCAGCGGCACCCACGGAGACTCTTTCCAGACGGTGTCCTGCGCGTCTTTATACAGCTTAGCTTTATCATCGCGGTTGGTGGTTTTCAGCGCTTCGCTCAGGTCTTTATCCACCTGCGGATTGCTGTAAAACGCGGTATTGAACAGCGTCGGCGGCCAGTTTTGCGAAGCAAACAGCGGCGACAGGGCCCAGTCCGCTTCGCCGGTCGAAGCCGACCAGCCGGTGTAGAACATTCTCACGCCGCTTTCCGCCTGCCCTTTGCCTTCCACTTCGGCGGCGCGCTGGCCGGCGTCCATCGCCGTAACCTTCACTTTAATCCCCACCTGCGCCAGCTGCTGCTGGGTGAACTGCAGCACTTTTTGCGCGGTGCTGTGATTGTGCGAAGACCAGAGCGTAGTTTCAAAACCGTTCGGGAAGCCGGCTTCTTTTAGCAGCTCGCGCGCTTTGGCAGGATCGTAAGGCCAGGGCTTATATTTCTGCGCGAAGTCGATAGACGGCGGTACGACGCCCTCCGCCGGGGTGGCGTAGCCGGCGAATGCCACCTTCACCAGCGCCTGGCGGTTAATAGCGTAGTTAATCGCCTCACGCACTTTTGGATTATCAAAAGGTTTTTGCGTGACGTTCATGCTGATGTAGCGCTGCATGATGGATGGCGAGGCCACCAGCTCCAGCCGGTCGTTTTTCTCAAGCCGTCCCGCCTGCTCGTAAGGAATAGGGAACGCGAACTGCGCTTCGCCGGTTTGCAGCATCGCCGCGCGGGTGTTGTTATCCACTACGGGACGCCAGGTGATAGTGTCCAGTTTTGGCAGCCCCTGTTTCCAGTAGCCGGCGAACTTCTTCACCTTCACAAAATCCGTCTGGTTCCAGGTATCAAGCTGATACGGGCCGGTGCCGACCGGATGGAAACCAATATCTTTGCCGTATTTTTGCAAGGCGGCAGGCGAAATCATCGCCGTTGCCGGGTGCGCAAGGATATTGATAAACGCCGAGAACGGCTGTTTGAGGGTGATCTTGACGGTCGTTGCGTCCACCGCTTCGGTTTTGGCAATCGCCTTGTAGAGGTTATAGCGTTTGAGATGGCTGTCCGGGTTGCTGGCCCGATCGAGGTTTATCTTCACCGCTTCGGCATTAAAATCCGTCCCGTCCTGGAATTTTACCCCCGGATGCAGTTTGATGGTGTAGACGAGGCCGTCGTCTGAAACGGTATAGCTTTCCGCCAGCACGTTTTGCAGCTTCATGTCCTTATCAAGGCCGAACAGCCCCTGATAAAACGACTTCGCCACCGCCTGCGAAAGCGTGTCGTTGGCATCGTACGGATCGAGCGTGGTGAAGTTGGAAGCCACCGCCACGACGACATCTTTGGCCGCAAAGGCCGGGGCGGCCAGTACGCTGGAGGCGAGGCCTGCCGCAGCCAGCCATTTCTTGGTAGTGTTTGATGTCATATTGTTATTCTCCTGATTATCCCTGCCTAAATATGGTTTTCATGGCTTCCGATCGGGTGGCGGGCAACGAAATGCCCGGGACCAACGGCCACCAGCGGAGCAACGTGCGGTTCATCCCCAAGCCGGCGCGTGGCGCTTGGGATCTCATCAGAAAGCAGAACGGGGTTCGGGCGACGATGCGCCGGGTCGGCAACCGGAACGGCAGCCATAAGCTTACGGGTATAGGGATGCTGCGGATTTTCAAACACCGCGCGGCGCGGGCCGATTTCGACAATCTGCCCCAGGTACATCACCGCTACGCGATGGCAGATCCTCTCCACAACGGCCATATCGTGAGAAATAAACAAAAACGCGATGCCAAACTCGCGCTGTAAGTCGAGCAGCAGGTTGATAATTTGCGCTCGAATGGAAACGTCCAGCGCGGAGACGGATTCATCGGCGATCACCACTTTGGGATTTAACGCCAGCGCCCTGGCGATACAGATACGCTGACGCTGGCCGCCGGAAAACTCGTGCGGGTAACGCCAGGCATGTTCCGGCAGCAGGCCGACCCGCTCCAGCAGCCAGGCAACGCGTTGCTGCGCCTGCGCTTTTGACATCATCTTATGCACCAGCAGCGGCTCCATGATCGAATAGCCGACCGTCAAACGCGGGTCGAGGGAGGCGTAAGGATCCTGGAAGATAAACTGGATGTCTTTGCGCACATGCTGCATCTGCGCGTTTGGCAGATTGTCGATACGCTGGCCGTTAAAATAAATGCTGCCGCCCTGGGTTTCCACCAGCCGCAGCAGCGAACGCCCGGTGGTCGATTTACCGCTGCCGGACTCCCCGACCAGCCCCAGGGTTTCACCCGGCCATAAATCAAAGCTTACTTTTTCGACCGCGTGTACCTGCTTAGTCACGCGATTGAAAACGCCGCTGCGGATATCAAAACGGGTAACTAAATCACGCACCTGTAAAACCGGCGCGGTGCCTGCCGGGATGGTGTCCTGCTCGGTTTCCGGCTCGTATTTATCAGGATCCCTTGGGTCGACCTGCGGAAATTTACGCGGCAGATCTTTACCGTTCATCGATCCAAGGCGCGGCACCGCCGCCAGCAGCGATTTAGTATAGGGATGAACGGGCGCGCGAAAAATCTGCTCCACGCTGCCGGTTTCCACCGCTTCGCCGCGGTACATAACCAGCACCCGGTCGGCTATGTCCGCCACCACGCCCATGTCGTGCGTAATGAAAATGACGCCCATCTCCATTTCGTCCTGCAGCACGCGGATAAGCTGAAGAATTTGCGCCTGAATGGTCACGTCCAGCGCCGTTGTCGGTTCGTCGGCGATCAGTACCGCCGGACGGCACGAGAGCGCCATCGCTATCATGACGCGTTGGCGCATCCCGCCGGAAAGCTGATGCGGATAGCGGTCGAGGATGGCCTTCGCTTCGGGAATGCGCACGCGTTCGAGCATGCGCTGCGCTTCAAGCATCGCCGCCCTGCCGTCAAGCCCCTGGTGCAGACGAATGGATTCTGCGATTTGCTCGCCCACCGGGAACACGGGGTTAAGCGAGGTCATGGGCTCCTGAAAAATCATCGCGATATCCGCTCCGCGCACCTTGCGCATCTGCGAGGAGCTGAATGTATATGGCTCGATAACCTGCTTATTGCGGCGGCGCAGCAGGATTTTTTTGCTTTCGACCAGGCCGCCGGACTGCTCCAGCAGGCGCATTAACGCCAGCGCGGTAACGGATTTTCCGGAACCGGACTCGCCGACAATCGCCAGCGTCTCGCCGCGTTTGAGATCGAACGAAAGGTGGCGCACCGCTTCGCTGTACGCTTTCTCCTGGCGAAACCGAATGTTCAGATCGTTAACGCTGAGCACCCGATCTTCTGGCAGTTCATCACTGTGCGGCATCAATGCTCCTGATCGCGATAGATTCCTACGCTCGGTGCATCCCCGACATAACCATAGCCGCGGTACATCCCTTCGCTGTTAAATGGCAGCGCCACGTTGCCTTCGCTGTCGATGGCGATAACCCCGCCGCTGCCCTCAAGGGCGGGCAGTTTCTCCATCACCACGCGTTCCGTGGCCTGGTGCAGGCTCAGGCCGCGGTATTCCATCAGGGCGGCAATATCATAGGCCGCAAGCGCCCGGATAAAGACCTCCCCCGTGCCGGTGCAGGAAACGGCAACGTTTGCGTTATTAGCATAGCAACCCGCGCCCACGAGAGGAGAATCCCCTACCCGACCGGGCATTTTATTCGTCATGCCGCCGGTTGAGGTCGCCGCCGCCAGGTTGCCGAATGTGTCGCGCGCCACCGCGCCGACGGTGCCAAATTTCGTGTCCGGGTCCAGCGGCTCGCCGCCGTCGTGATCCAATACGGTCTGG
>NZ_RCAA01000026.1:27577-28582 GCF_003628475.1 Enterobacter sp. R1(2018)
CTGCGCGCGCCGTAGCTGCTCCAGGCGTTCCGGCGTGGAAAAAATATCAGGCGATACCGGCTCAAGCCCCTGCGCGAACGCAAACGCTTCGGCGCCTTCGCCTGCCAGCAGCACGTGCGGGCTGTTTTCCAGCACCTTGCGCGCGGCGATAATCGGATTGCGAATATGGCTGACGCCCGCCACCGCCCCGGCGTTAAGCGTATGGCCATCCATAATGCAGGCATCAAGTTCATGCGTGCCCGCATGGGTAAAGACGGAGCCGATGCCGGCGTTGAACAGCGGACACTCTTCAAGCATGCGCACGGCTTCGGTTACCGCGTCCAGCGCGCTGCCGCCTGCGGCCAGGATAGCCTGTCCGGCCTCGACGATTTCCGATAACGCCTGGATATAGAGCTGCTCTTTCTCAACGCTTAGCTGCGCACGAGTGATAGCGCCTGCTCCACCGTGAATCGCAATTACCGCTTTGTTCATAACGACATGGCCCTGTCATAGCTGTTATCCGGCAACACTTTTTCTATAGATATCAGAATCGTTACCGTTAACTAATTCGATTTTTGAATATAGAAAGACGTAAATGTGTTGTAAAGAAAATTGACGATGCGCCGTACCCCTAATGGAACATTCAGCGACGGCGCTTTATCTGCCATAATATGCGCCTTACTTTGCCCCCGCCGCAGGAGTTTTCATGGAATTTACCGCCGGGCTGATCCCGCTTGAAACCGCTCTGGAGCAAATGCTTTCGCGTATTGTTCCCGTCACCGAATCGCAAACTATCCCGCTGTTGCAGGCTGCCGGGCGCATTACCGCCGCTGCGGTCGCGTCACCCATGGATGTGCCGGGCTTTGATAACTCGGCCATGGACGGTTACGCGGTGCGCATGGCCGATATTGCTGCGGGCGGCGCCCTGCCGGTTGCGGGTAAGGCTTTTGCCGGACAGCCGTTTAGCGACGAGTGGCCTGCGGGCACCTGCGTAAGAATTATGACCGGCGCTCCGCTGCCGGCGGG
>NZ_RCAA01000026.1:28693-35316 GCF_003628475.1 Enterobacter sp. R1(2018)
CGGTGCACCTGATGCTTGACCAGCTCGGCTGCGAGGTCATCGATTTAGGCATTATTAAGGACGACCCCGAAGCCCTGCGCGAGGCCTTTATTGAGGCCGACGGCCAGGCGGACGTGGTCATCAGCAGCGGCGGCGTTTCCGTGGGCGAAGCGGATTACACCAAACAGCTCCTCGAAGAGTTAGGCGAAGTGGGCTTCTGGAAGCTGGCCATCAAGCCCGGCAAACCTTTCGCCTTCGGCCGCCTGCAAAATAGCTGGTTCTGCGGCCTGCCGGGCAACCCGGTTTCCGCGGCGCTGACCTTCTATCAGCTGGTGCAGCCGTTGCTGGCCAGACTAAGCGGCCAGCAGGGCAACGCTCTGCCGCCGCGCCAGCGCGCACGTACCGTTGGCCGGCTCAAAAAAACGCCGGGGCGTCTGGATTTCCAGCGCGGCATCATGCGTACCGCGGAAGACGGACAGCTCGAAGTGCTCAGCACCGGCCATCAGGGTTCGCATATTTTTAGCTCATTTAGCCAGGCCAACTGCTTTATCGTGCTGGAACGCGAGCGCGCCAACGTCGAGGCCGGTGAATGGGTCGAGATCGAGCCTTTTAACGCGCTGTTTGGAGGCTAAGATGGCGGCCGAACTGAGCGATGCGGAAATGCTGCGCTACAACCGCCAGATTATCCTGCGCGGCTTTGATTTCGACGGACAGGAAGCGTTAAAAGAGGCGCGCGTGCTGGTGGTCGGGCTTGGCGGCCTGGGCTGCGCCGCCGCGCAGTACCTTGCCGCCGCGGGCGTGGGTCATCTCACGCTGCTGGATTTCGATACGGTAGCGCTGTCTAACCTGCAGCGCCAGACGCTGCATCGCGACGCGACCATCGGGCAGGCGAAGGTGGATTCCGCGCGGGACGCGCTGGCCGCCATTAATCCTCACATCACGCTTGAAACGATAAACGCGCGGCTGGACGAGTCCCGGCTGGCAGACGAAGTGGCGAAGCACGATCTGGTGCTCGACTGTACCGATAACGTTACCATCCGCAATCAGCTCAACCAGGGCTGTTTTAAAGCGAAGAAGCCGCTGGTCAGCGGCGCGGCAATCCGTATGGAGGGCCAAATCAGCGTTTTCACCTACCGGCCGGAGGAACCCTGCTATCGCTGCCTGAGCCATCTGTTTGGAGACAACGCGTTAACCTGCGTCGAAGCGGGGGTCATGGCTCCGCTGGTGGGCGTCATTGGCTCGCTGCAGGCGATGGAAGCCATTAAGCTGCTGGCGAATTACGGCAAGCCTGCGGTCGGAAAAATCGTCATGTACGATGCCATGACCTGCCAGTTCCGCGAGATGAAACTCCAGCGTTTTGCCCAATGTGAAGTGTGCGGAACTCACTCATCGTAAAGCCCGTCGTTGCTCACCGCCGTATGGCTCTTGTTATGGCGTATACGGCGCACGGATTCCCGCACCGCCAGCGAACCGTTTAACAACAGATTCCCCACCGGCGCGTCCGGGCGAATAAGCCGCTGCTGAAGAAGATGCACGGCCTCCTCACCCAGCTCATCGCGTGGCACATGCAGCGAAGTAAGGGGCACGTCGTGAATGGCCGCAAGGTTAAATCCGTCGATGCTCATGACCGAAATATCGTGCGGCACGCGTAAACCCGCCTTTTGCAGGGCGCTGACCGCGCCGGCAGCCATAAAATCTCCCCCCACCAGCAGCGCCGTCGGTAACCTGTGCCGCGGCGTGTTCGCCAGAAAATCTTCGATAATCCTTTCGCTTTCTTTAGCGCTGAAGCTTTGCGCGGTAATCAGATGCTGGCCCTCATCAAACTGAAGGTTGTGCTCTTCCCAGGCATCGCGAATGCCGGCCAGGCGCAGCTCCATGGTATAGCGGCGCAGACAAAGTAAATTAACGACGTGCTTATGTCCCTGCTCAAACAGATAGCCAGCGGCGAATTCACCGATTAGCTGATGATCCGGCGCCACGCCAGGCAGGCGCATTTTGCGATCGCGACAGTTGATCAGCACGCAGGGTTTGGCGAGATCCGCCGCCAGGTTGTGAATATGCGGATCGTCGATACCCAGCAGGATCGCCGCCTCCGTTTCCGCTTCGTTCATTTTGCTCAGAAAAAGGTTGGCGTCGCTGTCGAGTTCTTCGAGAGCGCAGTAGCGCAGCCGCACTTCATGAGGGGCCAGCGCCTTGCTGATGCCCTGAATTACGCGGTAGTAGAACACGTCCAGCCGCTCTTCAAACGCCCGCTGCGGCGCAAACACCACCAGGCTATTGAGCAGCAATCGCCCCGCCGCGATGCCTTTGAGCACGCCATTTTGCCGCGCGCAGTTTAACACCTGCTGCCTGGCCGCCTCGCTGGTATTGGCTTTGCCCGCCAGCACGCGGGAAACGGTGCTGATGGAAAGCCCGGTCTGCGCCGCTATTTCGGCAATTTTTAGCTTTTTGCTCATTTTGTGATCTACGCCCACTTTGCCAATGAAAAAATTTTCATAGCTACGCTAACGGCTATTTTACTGACAATTTTTCTTTTCATAAGCCTTACTCCACGTACTTATGAAAATAGTTGCATCAAATCTTCTGTCGACACGTTTATAACTGTTTTAGGCTCAATTTGTCGAACAGCTTTTCGCGATTCGACAACCAAAAATTCAACGAAAAACAATATTAATCAAAAAGTTATTAATTTAATGGCGGCCAAAAGGCTGTTATACCAATTCCGACTGACCCCTCTGCTACGTGGAGAACGACATGAGCCATGGCATACAACAGGATGTAACGGCGGCAAAGACCGGACGCACTATCCGTAATTTACGCTGGTGGGTGCTGGTGCTGTTTTTACTGGGCGTTACCGTTAACTACATCACTCGTAATTCGCTGGGCATTCTTGCCCCTGAACTGAAAACCTCTCTTGGCATCACGACCGAACAGTACTCCTGGATAGTCGGCGCCTTCCAGCTGGCCTATACCCTCTTTCAGCCTCTTTGCGGCTGGCTGATTGATGTGATTGGCCTGAAGCTCGGCTTTCTGCTTTGCGCCGGCGTCTGGGCGATAGTTTGCATGCTGCACGCCGGCGCCGGTAGCTGGCTGCAGCTGGCGATTCTGCGCTTCTTTATGGGCGGCGCGGAGGCTGCCGCAACGCCTGCCAACGCCAAAACCATCGGCGAATGGTTTCCAAAAAAGGAGCGTCCCATCGCCGCGGGCTGGGCGGGCGTCGGTTTCTCCATTGGCGCCATGCTGGCGCCACCGATTATTTATTTCGCTCACGCCTCTTTCGGCTGGCAGGGCGCGTTTATGTTTACCGGCGTGCTGGCGATGCTGTGGGTGGCGCTGTGGTGGCTCTTCTACCATAACCCCGAGCGGCATCCGAACCTGAGTCAGGAAGAGCTGGCCTTCATCAAGCAGGATAATGAACCGCCGGCCGTGAAGTTGCCTTTCTTTACCGCGCTGAAGACCGTCTCTAAGAACAAGCGTTTTTACGGCATCGCCATCCCGGCGTTTATGGCCGAGCCGGCCTGGGCGGTGCTGAGCTTCTGGGTGCCGCTGTATCTGGCAAGCGAACGCGGTATGGATTTGAAACAGATTGCGATGTTCGCCTGGCTGCCGTTCCTTGCCGCCGACCTCGGCAGCGTGGCGAGCGGCTATCTGACAAAGGTTTATACCCGCTGGTTTGGCTGCTCGCGGACGAACTCTATCGTTGCCAGTTCGGTGACCGGCGCCTTCCTGATGCTCTCCCTTGCGCTGGTGGCGATGGTCAGGGATCCCTACGTCACCATCGCGCTGATTTCGGTGGGCGGTTTTGGACACCAGATAATTTCCTGCATGCTAAGCGCCCTTGTCGTGGACTCCTTTGACCGGGGCCAGATGGCCACCGTCAACGGTATGCGCGGCTCCGCGGCCTGGATTGCAAGCTTCCTGTTTTCACTGCTGATTGGCGTCACCGCCGACAAAATCGGCTACAACCCGCTGTTTATCGCCATGGGCTTCTTTGACCTGATTGGCGCCGTATTCCTGGTTTCTTTTATTGCTGAACGCCGCGCCAGGCGCGCCTGATATGGATTGTAAATTATGAAAACCCTGAAGAACTGGACGCTGTTGAATTCCGATGCGCATCACGTTGAATTAAGCGTGGACGGCAAGCATCGACTCTGTCTGTACGTGCTGGAACAAGGGATGTTCCGCATTTTGCTTAAGCGCGAGAACAGGCTGGCTCTGAGCCGTACCTGGAGTATCGCACCACTTAACGATGTGCCCTGGGAAGGGCGCGCTCGTGAAAGTCTGGAAGGCTTTGCGCTACCGGGCTTCACGGTAGAGGAGCGGGACGACGCGCTGCGTATCGCCACCGATAAGCTTCGCGTTACCATCCATCGGCCGCTGTGGCTGGAGTGGGAGTACAGAAACGACGACGGCGAGTGGCGGCTGCTGGCAAGCGATCGCCCGACCAGCGCCTATCTGCTGAACGCGCACGGCGACGGCGTGGCGCACTACCAGCGCCGTTATCAAGAAGAAAGCTATTACGGGCTGGGCGAAAAAGCCGGGCCGTTAGCCCGCACCGGTAAGCGCTATGAAATGCGTAATCTCGACGCGATGGGCTATAACGCGGAGTCGACCGACCCGCTGTATAAACATATTCCGTTTACCATCACTAAGCGTCCGGATGTCAGCTTCGGCATGTTTTACGACAACCTCAGCAGCTGCTGGCTGGATTTAGGCAACGAGATCGACAACTATCATTTACCCTACCGCCGCTGGCAGGCGGAATCCGGCGACATCGACTACTACCTGTTCCTCGGACCAAAGGTGCTGGACGTCACCAAGTCCTTTGTTCGCCTGACCGGCAAAACGCTGTTTGGTCCGAAATGGAGCCTCGGCTACAGCGGCTCAACCATGCATTACACCGACGCGCCGGACGCGCAGCAGCAGCTGATGAATTTTATCAGCCTGTGCGATAAACACGCGATTCCGTGCGATTCATTCCAGCTGTCATCGGGCTATACCTCCATCAACAACAAGCGCTACGTCTTTAACTGGAACCACGACAAGGTGCCGCAGCCGAAGGTGATGAGCCAGGCGTTCCACGATGCCGGAATTAAGCTTGCGGCGAACATCAAACCCTGTCTGCTGCAGGACCATCCGCGCTATGCGGAAGTGGCGGAGCGCGGGCTGTTTATTAAAGATTCAGAACGCGACGGGCCGGAGCGCTCAAGCTTCTGGGATGACGAAGGCTCGCACCTGGATTTCACCAATCCGGAAACGGTGAAGTGGTGGCAAAACGGCGTCACTACGCAGCTGCTGGAAATGGGCATAGATTCAACGTGGAACGACAATAACGAATTTGAGGTATGGGACGGCGAGGCCCGCTGCCACGGCTTTGGTGAAGAGATCGCCATCAAAAATATCCGCCCGGTGATGCCGCTGCTGATGATCCGCGCCTCGCTTGAAGCGCAGCAGAGTTTCGCGCCGGAGAAAAGGCCCTATCTGATTTCACGATCCGGCTGCGCCGGGATGCAGCGCTACGTGCAAACATGGAGCGGCGATAACCGCACCAGCTGGAATACGCTGCGCTACAACACCCGCATGGGCGTGGGAATGAGCCTGTCCGGGCTGTACAACGTGGGGCACGATGTGGGCGGCTTTTCCGGCGATAAACCGGATGCGGAGCTGTTTATACGCTGGGTGCAAAACGGCGTGATGCACCCGCGCTTTACCATCCACTCGTGGAATGATGACCAGACGGTGAACGAGCCGTGGATGTACCCGGCCGTCACCCCGGCGATTCGCAGCGCCATTGAAACGCGCTATCGCCTGCTGCCTTATTTTTACACGCTGCTGTGGCAGGCGCATGCGGACGACGAGCCGATGCTGCGCCCCACCTTCCTCGATCACGAGCATGACGCGAAGACCTTCGAAGAGTGCGACGATTTTATGCTGGGCCGCGATTTACTGGTCGCAAGCGTCGTGGAGCCAGGGCTGCGTGAACGTGAGGTCTGGCTGCCGGCAAACGGTGAAGGCTGGTACGACTATTACACCGGCCGGTGGTACAGCGGCGGACAGCATATCGTCGTGGACGCGCCGCTTGAGCATCTGCCGCTGCTGGTACGCGCCGGCGCCGCCCTGCCTCATTCAGCACGCATAACGCACGTAGACGCTGGCGCAGACGATGTCCGCGAGCTGAAGATTTATCCGCTGAAAGGCACCGGCGTTTCACGGGGTAGCCTGTTCGAGGACGACGGTGAATCCTGGGGCTATCAGCAGGGCAACGCCCTGTGGCTGGACTGGGAGATTCGCTGTAGCGCGCGGGAAATCCATCTCACCTTTAACCGCAGGGGCGATTATCAGCCGGCGTGGAAAGAACTGAAGCTGACGCTGCCCGCGGGCGAGACTCGTCGACTGGTCGTGGAAGGGAATGAGCAGGATCGCTGGATGCTGTAGCGTTCAGGCGGCGGATAACGCCTGCGCTTATCCGCTCTGAATCCGAGCATAAAAAAACCGCCTGAACGGCTAACACCATTCATTTAAGCTGATGCATAAGGGAAACATCAGGATTTGGCTCCCGGAGGGACGCCAAACCTGGTGGTCGCCCCGGGGTATCACAAACTTAAACTAACGGTATTAGCCTGAACGGCGGTTTTTTCTTTTAA
>NZ_RCAA01000026.1:35429-46671 GCF_003628475.1 Enterobacter sp. R1(2018)
CGTTCCGGGGTAATCTCGATTACGCGCGTGGCCAGCGAGCTGACGAACTCGCGGTCGTGGGAGACGAAGATCAGCGTACCCGGATACATTTCCAGCGCCATATTCAGCGATTCGATGGATTCCATATCCAGGTGGTTGGTAGGTTCATCCATCACCAGCACGTTAGGCCGTTCCATCATCAGCTTGCCAAACAGCATGCGGCCTTTTTCACCACCGGAAAGCACCTTAGCAGGCTTCTTGATGTCGTCCTGGCTGAACAGCAGACGGCCAAGGATGCTGCGTACCGCCTGCTCGTCGTCGCCTTCCTGTTTCCACTGGCTCATCCAGTCGAAGACGGTGAGATCGTTTTCGAATTCATATTCGTGATCCTGCGCGTAGTAGCCAATCTGCGCATTTTCCGACCATTTCACGGTGCCCGCGTCCGGTGCTAACTCACCGACGAGGGTTTTCAGGAAGGTTGATTTACCCACGCCGTTGGTGCCCAGCACCGCGAGTTTTTCACCCACTTCCAGCAGCAGGTTAACGCCTTTAAACAGCGGGCCTTCGTCGAAGCCTTTACTCAGCGCTTCTACTTCCAGCGCGTTACGGAACAGCTTCTTGTCCTGTTCAAAACGGATAAACGGGTTCTGACGGCTGGAAGCTTTCACTTCGTCCAGCTTGATCTTGTCAATCTGACGGGCGCGAGAGGTCGCCTGACGTGATTTGGAGGCGTTGGCGCTAAAGCGGCTCACGAAGGATTGCAGGTCGGCAATCTGTGCTTTTTTCTTCGCGTTATCCGCCAGCAGACGTTCACGCGCCTGCGTTGCCGCCGTCATGTATTCGTCATAGTTGCCCGGATAAACGCGCAGCTCGCCGTAGTCCAGATCCGCCATGTGGGTGCAAACCATGTTCAGGAAGTGACGATCGTGCGAAATAATGATCATCGTGCTGTTACGCTCGTTGAGCACGGTTTCCAGCCAGCGGATGGTGTCGATGTCGAGGTTGTTCGTCGGTTCATCGAGCAGCAGGATGTCCGGGTTAGAGAACAGCGCCTGCGCCAGCAGCACGCGCAGCTTCCAGCCCGGCGCAACTTCGCTCATCGGGCCGTAATGCTGCTCTACAGGAATACCTACGCCCAGCAGAAGTTCGCCCGCGCGCGCTTCCGCGGTGTAGCCGTCCATCTCGCCGTATTTGGTTTCAAGATCGGCAACCTTATAGCCGTCTTCTTCGCTCATCTCTGGCTGCGCGTAAATGCGGTCGCGCTCTTCTTTTACTTCCCAGAGTTCAGCGTGGCCCATGATTACCGTGTCGAGAACGGTGAATTTCTCAAAGGCGAACTGATCCTGACGCAGCTTACCGATGCGCTCGTTCGGATCGAGAGAAACGTTGCCCAGGGTCGGGTCTAAATCGCCGCCCAGGATCTTCATAAAGGTGGACTTACCGCTACCGTTAGCGCCAATCAGGCCGTAGCGATTGCCGCCGCCAAATTTGACGGAGATGTTTTCAAACAGCGGCTTACTGCCGAACTGCATAGTGACGTTACTGGAAACTAGCACAGAGATGTCCTGATAAAAGAAGTAATGTAATTTGTGATATCGGGCACAGTATGCCATAAGTGCGTTTATGGATCGCGCTGCTTGTGCGCTGTCTATAATGTAATCGCTGTGAAAAAAATGTGATTTAATCCACATCTGATTTCCCAGACTGGGGGAATGCACATATAATGCGCGGCTGAACCTCATCTGATTTTCAACTAACTAGCCTGTGTGGCCAAAATACTTCGCACAACATGAATATAAAATTACGCTCGATTTTACTGGCATTTGTGGCTGTTGTGTCTGTTTGCAAAACAGCTTCCGCCGTGACCTATCCTCTGCCAACCGACGGCAGCCGCCTGATTGGTCAGAACCAGGTTATCACCATTCCTGAAGGTAGCACCGCGCCGCTGGAAGAGTTTGCAGCGCGTTACCAGATGGGGCTTTCCAATATGCTCGAAGCCAACCCTGGCGTGGATCCTTATCTGCCAAAGCCCGGCACTATCCTGAACATTCCTCAGCAGCTTATTCTGCCGGACACCGTTCATGAAGGTATCGTTATCAACAGCGCCGAGATGCGTCTGTACTATTACCCGAAAGGCACCAACACCGTTATCGTGCTGCCGATCGGTATCGGCCAGCTGGGTAAAGACACGCCGATCAACTGGACGACTAAAGTAGAACGTAAGAAAGCCGGTCCAACCTGGACGCCAACCGCTAAAATGCACGCGGAATACGCGGCCGCCGGTACTCCGTTGCCGGCCGTTGTGCCAGCCGGTCCTGACAACCCTATGGGCCTGTATGCGTTGTATATTGGCCGCCTGTATGCGATTCATGGCACCAATGCCAACTTCGGTATCGGTCTGCGCGTAAGCCACGGCTGCGTGCGCCTGCGTAACGAAGACATCAAGTTCCTGTTCGAAAATGTGCCGGTCGGTACGCGCGTACAGTTCATTGATGAGCCGGTGAAAGCATCCGTAGAGCCAGACGGCACGCGCTATATTGAAGTGCATAACCCGCTGTCTACTACCGAAGCGCAGTTCAACTCTGATGAAATCGTGCCTATCACGCTGAAAAGCAACGTGACGGCGATTACCGCTCAGCCGGACGTTGATACCAACGTTGTGGACCAGGCGATTCAGAGCCGTTCCGGTATGCCGGTACGCCTGAACTAAAGCTGCCGTCCTGCAATGAGGCGACCTTCGGGTCGCCTTTTTTTTGCCCGCCGGCCAGACGCGCAGAGTTTCGCGCACCCTTCATGGCGGGAATATTTGGTATGCTCATAATTCATGTTGTGATCGGTAGCACAATATTAAGTTTAATTGTATGATGAATGCGTTTCCTAAAGGACCATTTCCATGCGTAACTCGCTCACCGTTATCTGGCAGTATCTGCGATCTTTTATCTTAATTTACCTGTGCTTATATGCGGGCATCGCCATCGCTTCGCTGCTGCCGATTACCATTCCGGGCAGCATTATCGGCATGCTGATTTTATTTGTGCTGCTTTCGCTGCAAATCCTGCCGGCGAAGTGGGTGAAGCCGAGCTGCCACCTGCTGATTCGCTATATGGCCCTGCTGTTTGTGCCGATTGGCGTCGGGGTGATGCAGTATTATGAAGTGCTGAAGGCGCAGTTTGGTCCGGTGGTGGTGTCCTGTTTTATCAGTACCCTGGTGGTGCTGATTGTCGTGAGCTGGAGCTCTCATCTGGTGCACGGCGAACGCAAAATTATCGGTGAAAACGAGGCGGACAAAAAATGATGCAATATATGTGGTGGTCTTTACCGCTGTCGCTGCTGGTCTTTTTTGGCGCCCGCAGGCTTGGCGCGCGTTTTAAAACGCCGCTGCTGAATCCTTTGCTGGTTTCAATGGTGGTGATTATTCCGCTGCTGATTTTTACCGGCACGCCCTATGAACATTATTTTAAAGGCAGCGAGGTGCTTAATGATTTACTGCAGCCCGCCGTTGTCGCTCTCGCCTTTCCGCTTTATGAACAGCTCCACCAGATCCGTGCGCGCTGGAAATCTATCATTAGCATCTGTTTTATCGGCAGCATGGTGGCGATGATAAGCGGCACCGCTATTGCGCTCTATATGGGCGCCACGCCGGAAATTGCCGCGTCCGTATTGCCGAAATCCGTCACCACGCCGATTGCGATGGCGGTAGGCGGCAGCATCGGCGGTATCCCCGCCATCAGCGCGGTGTGCGTGATTTTTGTCGGGATCCTTGGGGCCGTGTTTGGCCACACTTTACTGAACATCATGCGTATTACGACCAAGGCTTCGCGTGGCCTGGCGATGGGCACTGCCGCTCACGCCCTCGGCACGGCGCGCTGCGCGGAGCTGGATTTTCAGGAAGGGGCTTTCAGCTCGCTGGCGCTGGTCATCTGCGGGATCATAACGTCGCTTATCGCCCCGTTCCTGTTTCCGCTTATCGTGGCGCTTTTTGGCTAAAATCCTGCGAGAGATCGCGCAATTTCATTTTTTATTTCATCTGTTGCATTTGCAATTAGATATCGATCACATATAAAGCCTCTGTAGCACCGTACACTAGGGTTCCATTACCTATTATGAGGCTAACCCATGCGTTCCCGTTTTCATGCTGCTTTCGCACAGCTCCCGGCTTCACTGCAGACCGCCCTGCAACCCCTGCTTGCCGATGACCATTTCCCGGCCATGTTTAGCGCCCGGGAAGTGGAAGCGCTGAAAAACCAGACGGGTCTGGATGACGATGCGCTGGCCTTTGCTCTGCTCCCGCTTGCCGCTTCCTGCGCCCGCGCGGCTTTATCGAATTTTAACGTGGGCGCCGTAGCCCGCGGCGTCAGCGGCAATCTCTATTTTGGCGCCAATATGGAATTTGCCGGCACCACCATGCAGCAAACCGTTCATGCGGAACAAAGCGCCATTACCCATGCGTGGATGCGCGGCGAAAAAGCTCTGGTTTCCATTACGGTTAACTACACGCCGTGCGGCCACTGCCGTCAGTTTATGAACGAGCTGAACAGCGGCGTGAAGCTGCAAATTAATCTTCCTGGCCGCAGTCCCGCCACGCTTGGCGACTACCTGCCCGATGCCTTCGGCCCGCGCGATTTAGATATCGCCACCTTGCTGTTAGACGAGACAGATCACGGCTTTACCCTGCAAGGTGATGAGTTAAACCTGGCCGCGATTTCCGCCGCAAACCGCAGCCATGCGCCCTACAGCAAAGCGCCCGCGGGCGTTGCGCTGGGACTACGGGACGGCAAAATTCTCTGCGGCAGCTACGCCGAGAACGCGGCCTTTAACCCGTCGCTGCCTCCGCTGCAGGCCGCGCTGAACGTATTAAGCCTGTCTGGCTACGATTACAGCGATATTCAACGCGCCGTTCTGGCCGAACGCGCCGATGCCTCGCTGACCCAATGGGACGCAACCGTGGCCACCCTTAAAGCGCTGGGTTGCCAGAACATCGATCGCACCCTGCTGGGTTAATCCTCCTGTGGCGGGTGTTCCCACACCCGCTTTGCTGAAATTTAGGCCAACCAAATGCGCGCGCCTTGCTCTTAACCCCTGGGTAAAGTAGCCTTGGATAAAATTTCATCCTATTCATGAGTCCGCAAGTCAATGTTGAAGCGCTTGTTTTACAGCCTGTTAGTCATCATCGGCTTGCCTCTTTTGACCGCGCTTGGCCTTGACCGCTGGATGAGCTGGAAAACGGCCCCCTACGTTTACGATGAACTGCAGGACCTGCCCTATCGCCAGGTGGGCGTGGTGCTCGGCACCGCCAAGTATTACCGCACCGGCGTCATCAACCAGTATTACCTCTATCGCATCCAGGGCGCGCTAAACGCCTATAACAGCGGCAAAGTTAACTACCTTTTATTAAGCGGCGACAACGCGCAGTCCAGCTATAACGAGCCGATGACAATGCGCAAGGATCTGATTGCCGCAGGCGTCGATCCTGCCGATATCGTGCTGGATTACGCCGGTTTCCGCACGCTGGACTCTATCGTGCGTACCCGCAAAGTGTTCGACACCAACGACTTTATTATCATTACCCAGCGCTTCCACTGCGAACGGGCGCTGTTTATCGCCCTGCATATGGGGATTCAGGCCCAGTGCTACGCCGTGCCTTCGCCTAAAAATATGATGACGGTACGCATTCGTGAATTTGGCGCGCGTCTGGGCGCGCTTGCTGACGTGTATATTTTCAAACGTGAGCCGCGATTCCTCGGCCCGCTGGTGCCGATTCCCGCTCTGCACGAAGTTCCGGAAGATGCGCAGTCGTACCCGGCGGTAACGCCTGAGCAGCTGCTGGAAATACAGAAGAAAGAGAAGAAGTAGAGCGGCATCATCGAGGCAAGAAAAAAGGCGGACAGCGCGTACGCATATCCACCTGCAGGTCTTTCACCGGTCGGGTCAGCGCAGCGCCGCCCGACATAGCGACTATTACTTCTTACGAGCGTACTTCAGGGAGTCCAGAGCTACCGCGAAGATGATAATCCCGCCCTTAATAATGTACTGCCAGTATGGGTTCACGCCGATATAGGTCAGACCGTAGTTGATAACGGTGAAGATGATAACACCGGTTACCACGCCAATGACCGTACCTACCCCGCCGCTGAACGACACGCCGCCTACCACGCAGGCTGCAATCGCATCAAGTTCATACATAAAGCCGAGGTTGTTGGTCGCCGAGCCGATACGGCCTGCTTCGAGCATCCCGCCGAAGGCGTAGAAGACGCCGGACAGCGCGTAAATCATAATCAGGTTCAGCGCTACGTTTACGCCGGATACTTTCGCCGCTTCCGGGTTGCCGCCGATGGCGAAAATGTTTTTACCGAAACGAGTTTTGTTCCACAGAATCCAGACAAAGCCAATCGCAATCAACGCGTAGAAAGTGATGTACGAGAGCTTAAAATCACCCATTCTGATAAAGCCCTGGGTAAAGGTCGAGAAGCCACTGTCAAAGCCCGCAATCGGTGATGCGCCCACGAAGTCGTAGTACAGGGAGTTGATGCCGTAAACGATGATCATGGTGCCCAGCGTGGTGATAAACGGCGTCACGTTCAGGTAAGCGATGATAATACCGTTCACCAGGCCGATGATCGCGCCGATTACGCAGACGATCAGGATAACCACCGGAATAGGCATGGTCTGCATATCCGGGAACACTTTGTTGACGTTTTCCATAGACTGCAGGAGCGTGGCTGAAACCACCGCCGCAAGACCAACCTGACGACCGGCGGAAAGGTCGGTACCCTGGGTAACAATCAGCCCGGCCACCCCCAGCGCGATAATAATACGCACGGAAGACTGGGTCAGAATGTTACTTAAGTTCATCAGGCTTAAAAACGTCGGATCCTGGAAAATAATAATCGCCAGCAGCACCAGTAAAACGACATAAATGCCGCCTTCTTTCAGATAAGTTAGAAAACTTTTCTTATTTAACGCACTCATTTTTCAATAGCCCCTAAATTATCAAAGGTGCACAGACGCAAGACGTAATATTTCGTTCTGCGTGGTTGTTTTAGTGTCTACAATTCCTGCAACGAGGCCATTGCTCATTACCAGAATACGGTCTGTAATCCCTAACAACTCCGGCATTTCGGACGAAATAATGATGATCCCTTTCCCTTTTTTGGCAAGCTCAGCAATCAGCTGATAAATTTCAAATTTTGCGCCTACGTCGATGCCGCGCGTAGGTTCATCAAGCATTAAAATTTCCGGCTGCGTTAACAACCAGCGGCCAATAATGACCTTTTGTTGGTTGCCGCCTGACAGAGAACCGATCGCCGTGCGGTGCCCTGGCGTTTTAACGCGCATGGAGTCGATAACCCACTGGGTATCGCTTTTCATACGGGTGTTATCAAGCAGGCCAACTTTATTTTTATAGTTACGGATGTTTGAAATCAGCGAGTTAAAACCGATATCCAGATAGGCGTAAATACCGGTTGAGCGACGCTCTTCGGTCACTAACGCAAAGCCGTGGTTAATCGCTTCATTTGCGGTGTGGTTATTAATCTTTTTGCCGTGCAGCGTAATGGTTCCGGAGGATTTTTCACGAATACCAAATAACGTTTCCACGATGTCAGTACGCTTTGCGCCTACCAGACCGGCAATGCCGAGAATTTCCCCTTTGCGCAGGTCAAAGGAGACGTCGCGAATGGACGGCTGGCGCAGGGAGGTCAGGTTGCGCACTTCCATAATCACTTCGCCCGGCATGTTGGATTTGTCCGGGAAACGCTGGTTCAGGGAACGGCCTACCATCATGGAAATAATTTTGTCCATGTCCAGCCCTTCAAGCGGCTGGGTGGCGATCCACTGCCCGTCACGCAAAATAGTAATTTCATCGCACAGCTGGAATATCTCTTCCATTTTGTGGGAGATATAAACGATGCCGCAGCCGCGCTCTTTTAATTTGCGAATAATTTTAAAGAGGTGGTTAACTTCTTTTTCCGTCAGCGATGAGGTGGGCTCATCCATAATGACGATTTTGGCATTGTAGGAAAACGCCTTGGCGATTTCGATCATCTGCATTTGTGATACGGAAAGCGTGCCGACGCGGGCGCGCGGATCGATATCAATATCCAGCTCATCAAAAATATCTTTGGTGTCACGGAACATCTTATCCTGATCGACAAACACGCCTTTGGTTGGATAACGACCCAGCCACATGTTGTCCATCACGGTACGCTGCAATACCAGGTTAAGCTCCTGATGCACCATGGAAATACCGTTTTCCAGCGCCTCTTTGGTGCTGGAGAAATTCACTTCTTGTCCCTGAAAAAGAATACTGCCGGAATCTTTACTGTAGATCCCAAAAAGGCATTTTAATAACGTTGATTTACCCGCACCGTTCTCTCCCATTAACGCGTGAATGGAATGAGGACGCACTTTTAAATTCACATTATCGAGTGCCTTAACGCCGGGGAATGACTTGTTAATGTTGGTCATTTCCAACAAGTATTCAGGCGAAGATGTCTGATTGCTGACCATAGTTATACCTGGCTGCGATAGTGTCACTGAGCGTTAGATCTGAATCGGGCGCACCTGCGTACGCCCGTTGCAATCTGTCTGACTTATTTACCGACGAACTCCGCCAGGTTGTCTTTATCAACGCCGACGTAAGGAACACGTACGATTTTGTTATCGATCTTCCAGTTGGTGCCTTCCGCGGCAGGCTTGCCGTCGGCCAGGTTTTTCGCCAGATCGAAGGTTGCTTTCGCCTGGTTGTTGGCATCGTTCAGAACGGTACCGGCCATTGCGCCAGATTTAACCATCGCCAGCGCTTCTGGCAGGGCGTCCACGCCGAAGACCGGAATAGAAGATTTATTGTGTGCTTTCAGCGCTTCTACCGCGCCCATTGCCATCGCATCGTTGTTGGCGATAACCACTTCGATTTTGTTAGCGTTCGGGCCGGACAGCCACGCATCCATTTTATCTTTCGCCTGAGCGGTATCCCACATGGCGGTATCCAACTGCAGCTGCTGGGTTTTCAGGCCTTTGGTGTTCAGCTCTTTAATAACGTAGGTGGTACGCGCTTCGGCGTCCGGGTGACCCGGTTCACCTTTAAGCAGCACGAACTGAACCTGACCGTCTTTGTTCAGATCCCAGGCCGGGTTTGCCGCCCAGTGTTTAGCGATCAGGTCGCCCTGGATGATGCCGGACTCTTTGGAGTCGGTGCCTACATAGTAAGCTTTATCGTAGCTGTCCAGCGCCTTACGAGAAGGTTCTTTGTTGTAGAAGACGATAGGAATGTCCTGGCCACGCGCTTTTTCGATAACCGTGCCTGCTGCTGCCGGGTCAACCAGGTTAATAGCCAGGGCCTTCACGCCTTTCGCCAACAGCACGTCAATCTGATCGTTCTGTTTGGACTGGTCGTTCTGGGAGTCGTTCATCAGCAGCTCTACGCCCGGGCTGGCCTTGGCGTCTTTTTCAATAGCTTTGCGCACGACGGACATGAAGTTGTCATCATATTTGTAAATGGTCACGCCGATGCGGGTATCAGCAGCGTGCGCAGCCGCGCCAAACAGCATGCAGGACATAACGGCGGACAGGGTCAAAACCTTCTTATTCATGGTATCTCCGGTTTTTTTGCAGGGTAGTACTGGTTAAATTCATGGCAGGGCAGCAATGTTATGAAAACGTTACTGAATGCCGAAAATTATCCTGAAATAATTACTCTTCCGTGTTCTGTAACGATCCTGAACTGCATTTTATGAGGTGTTTTTCGCCGAATACCTATGGTGGAACCGAGGAGTCACCGTTACATAGTGTTTCAGCTGATAAAACGCTGACATCATAGACAGCGGCATGTTAATTAACTGTGAATTTACTCACAGATTGAAACCGGTTACATCAAAGTCTTTAATCAGAGAGTGATCGGCGCCACAATTTGCTTTGGCGCAACCGAATGGCGTCGTACTAAAGTCGGCATAAAACAGTGCGTTGCCTCCCTGTCCAGCGTTCCTGCCGCGCCCTGTAACGCCAGCTCGGTGGCCAGACGGGCCATTGAAACAATGGGGTAACGCACGGTGGTTAGCTGCGGGTCGGTGTAACGGGCGATTGGAATATCGTCAAAACCGATAACGGAAACGTGCTGGGGAACAATAATTCCGTTATCTTTCAGCGCGGTAAGCGCACCTGCCGCCATGCTGTCATTGTAGGAAAACACCGCGCTTAGCTGCAGGTTACGTCCCAGCAGCTCAACCATAGCCGCTTCCCCGCCCTGCATATCCGGCGAGCCCACGCCAATCCAGTTTTCCGGCTGTGCGATGCCCTGCTCCGTTAAGGCGCGCAGCCAGCCTTCCCGGCGCTGCTCGTTATCTTCAATATTGTGGCTGGAAGCAAGGTAGCCGATGCGCTGATGCCCCTGATTAAGCAGCATGCGGGTCGCCATCACCGCACCGCTTACGTTGTCGAGGCCCACGCAGCGATGGGCATAGCCGGGCACAATGCGGTTTATCAATACCATGCCGGGAATATGGTCGAGAAATTCCCCCAGCTCCGCGTCGCTCAGGGCCTTAGCGTGAACGATAAGCGCATTGCAGCGCTGGCGAATCAGCACCTCGATGGCGTGACGCTCTTTTTCTTCCTGATGGTAGCTGTTGCCTATCAGCACGTATTTATTGTGCTGCTGCGCCACCACGTCCACCGCTTTTACCAGCGCGCCAAAGAAAGGGTCGGATACGTCCATGACCACCACGCCGATGGTGTCGCTCACCTGGGTGGCGAGCGCCTGCGCATTTGCGTTAGGGCGATATCCTGTCTGGGAGACAGCCTGCATCACGCTTTCACGGGTTTCGGCGCTGACCAGCGCGCTGTTGTTAAGCACGCGGGACACCGTCGCCACCGAAACGCCGGCGATACGGGCAACGTCACGAATGGTGATCATAGTTGATACCAGGCCGTTGAAAGAGTCGGTCTCATAGCTGCACCCTGTTTTTGACAAGGTAGCTATTCTGGCAGCGAGTCGGGGGAGTTTTACGTGAAGACGATCACAGTCATGAAAACGGTTACATACAATTCGTTAACCTTTGTGATGTATATCATTATCTTGCCGAGCGGCTCAGGGATACCCCCGCCGCACGCGCGGTTAAGCGTCGCCATAACCACTCTACCGGCCCCTGGCGGAAGTAGCGCAGCCAGAGCACCGAGAAAAGAAGATTAACGGCCCACACGGCCGGAACGAAGGCCAGCAGCTGCAGGCGGTCAAATTCCATAAACAGCTTAAAACGGAAGAACAGCGTGG
>NZ_RCAA01000026.1:46681-49119 GCF_003628475.1 Enterobacter sp. R1(2018)
TTGCAGCAGATAATTCGACAGCGCCATGCGCCCGACGCAGGCGATGGCGCCCGCCAGGCGACGTTTTGCCAGCCACGGCCAGTAGCCAAACGCCAGCGCGGCGTAGCCGATGGTCTGAAACGGCGCGCTCAGCTCGCGGGGAGCCTGCAGCAAAAATGCGCACCACCGGTAGTTCCAGTTGACGTGCCACTGGGCATAGATGCCCGCCAGGTTAATCAGCATTCCCGCCGCAATCAACCCTGCGCCGATGCGTCGATAGTGGTGCAGGCTGTACTGCCCCTTTAGCCAGCCGCCGCGCATAAGGGCTGCGCCCAGCAGCATCATGCCGGCCAGCTGCCAGCCATACTGTGCGCCCAGCGCCAGCAGGTTTGAAGAAAGCAGATCAACGCGGTTGCTAATGGCCTCCATGCCGCCGTTAACTTTCCAGTATTTTTCATACTGCAAATTCGCCGCGTCCGGCACCCAGGAACGGTTAGGCGCATCGCCGGAGATAAAACCCAGCAGCAGCAGAACGCCCACGCCCGTGAGGTACAGCAGCGCGCCGGTATTAAACAGCTGGCGCGTGCCCGGCGCGTCGCGAATCAAACGCCAGCACACCAGCCCCACCAGACCGTAAGCCAGCAGAATATCGCCATCCCACAGCAGCAAAGCGTGCATAAAACCGAGCAGTACCAGCAGCGTAAGGCGCGACTGTATCCAGCGTTTGCCGCGAGGTAACAACATCTGCAGGCCGGCGCCGAACAGCAAGGCGAATAAGGTGAGGAATTTAACCTGGGCAAACAGGTCGAGCGTCGCCCATGTCCAGGCATCGCTAAGGGAAATGGAGCCCGACCAGGCGGGGTTAATATACGCCGCCTTCGGTAAACCGAAGGCCACGATATTCAGCAGCAGGATGCCGAGAATAGCGACGCCGCGAATAAAATCCAGCGTGACATTTCTCTCCATATATCCCGCCTACCTAAGAGTTAGCTATGACGAACGGCGCGCAGGAACTCCTGGCGTGTATTCTGGCTGGATTTGAACAAGCCGCCAAGCGACGTGGTGGTGGTGGCGCTGGTCGCGTCCTGCACCCCGCGGGCTTTGACACAATAATGGACCGCGTCAATGGAAACCGCCACATTGTTGGTGCCAAGCAGCGTTTGCAGGGCAATGAGGATCTGCTGGGTCAAACGCTCCTGAACCTGCGGGCGCTGGGCGAAGAACTGCACGATGCGGTTAATCTTAGACAGGCCGATCACGGTATCTTTCGGGATATAGGCAACCGTTGCTTTGCCGTCGATGGTCACAAAATGGTGCTCGCAGGTGCTGGTAAGCGTAATGTCGCGCACCGTCACCATCTCATCAACCTTCATTTTATTTTCAATGACGGTGATTTTCGGGAAGTTGGCGTAGTCCAGGCCGGAGAAAATCTCATCGACGTACATTTTGGCGATGCGATGCGGCGTTTCCATCAGGCTGTCGTCGCTCAGGTCAAGATTCAGCAGCTGCATGATTTCCGACATATGTTCGGCAATCTCGCGCTTGCGGGTTTCGTTATCCAGGGCGCGCAATGGCGGACGCAAAGGCGTTTCCAGGCCGCGCGCAACCAAAGCCTCGTGAACCAAAGCGGCTTCTTTACTGAGTGTAGACATGCTGTTTTCTCCTGCAGGTGTGGCTGACCTCTGCCCTACGTGGGACAAAGTGTGCGCTCATTGTGCGTGAGCGCGTCCGCATAATCCAGTAGTGCAAAGGATAATTATTGAAATCGTCAATTCCTTTTCCAGACCAGGGCGCCGCCTACGATCAGGGCGGCGCCGGCGACATACAGCGCCGGTTCCAGACGGTGCGTTAAGGCGGTGGATAACGCCGACAGCGCGGGGCCGACCAGCTGACCAACGGCGTAGCCCGTGGTCAATAACCCTGCCAGATAGCGCGTGTGCGCAGGCGCCATTTCGCGGCCGTACTGCAACGCAAGCTGCACCGCGCATAAAAAGCCGCCGCCGACCAGCAGCGCGCCCAGCACCAGGCCGGCCATACCGGGGACGACATCCGCAGCGAACACCCCAAGCGCCTGCAGCCAGAGCACCAGCGCCAGGCGCTGATTGCTGTGCAGAAGCCGGCGCGTGGCGATGCCGAGCACTATCCCCAAAACCGCCGCGCCGCCGAATACCGGCCAGACGAACTGAGCAAATACGCTGTCCGGAAAGCGGGCGTGGACCATTTGCGATAAGAAGGTGGCGGGCAAGATATAGCCGAAGCCCGCGAGGCTGTAACTCCACGCCAGCCGCTTAAGCGGGGCAGTCAGAATCAGCGGTTCCGGCGCCGCATCAGGGCGATGCAGCTCGCCCTTACGAGGCAGATTGCGCGCAATCAGCAGCACAAAGACCAGCGCCAGCATTCCGTAAACCAGCCAGGCCTCGCTGGCGGTAAGCCCCAGGCTATGAATGCCCACCGCCAGC
>NZ_RCAA01000026.1:49129-49360 GCF_003628475.1 Enterobacter sp. R1(2018)
ATCCCGGCTCCGGGCCCGGCAAATACCGCGGCGCTCAGGCCAGGCTTGCCAAGCTGCGCCAGCCGCTCATTGCTCCATGCCGCTATCAGCACCATCGCCCAGCCGCTCGCCCAGCCAAGCAGAAAGCGAATCACACCATGCCAGAGCGCCGCGTCAACCAAGGCCGAAAGCAGCGTCAGGATCACCGCGCCCCAGACGCCGGCCAGCAAACGCAGCTCCACGCTGCGGCGG
>NZ_RCAA01000026.1:49411-53296 GCF_003628475.1 Enterobacter sp. R1(2018)
CAGATAGCCCAGATAGTTTGTGGCGGCCACCAGTCCGGCGCTGGTTAAGGTGAGCTGGCCTTCGCTTATCATCAGCGGCACCTGCGGCGTAAACGCAAAGCGGCCTATGCCCATCGCCACCACCAGCACCAGAAAACCCGTTAACGCGATACGTGCCGCCACATCAGCCTCAGTTGTTACAATATCGTTGTCAGCATGATGCAGCATGACTAGACTGGGGTGAAGTGAAAGTTGTTCATTGATCCTGAAGATAATTAAGGAAACGTCCTGATGGAACTCCTCGAAGAACACCGATGTTTTGAAGGCTGGCAGCAGCGCTGGCGTCACGACGCCTCTGCGCTTAACTGCCCGATGACGTTCAGTATTTTTCTGCCTCCGCCGCGCACCACTCCTCCACCCGTTCTCTACTGGCTATCCGGACTGACCTGTAACGATGAGAATTTCACCACCAAAGCCTGCGCCCAGCGCGTAGCGGCGGAGCTGGGCATCGTGCTGGTGATGCCGGATACCAGCCCGCGCGGCGAGAACGTGCCGAATGACGAAAGCTATGATTTAGGCCAGGGCGCCGGGTTTTATCTTAACGCCACCCGGCAGCCATGGGCCGAACATTTCCGCATGTATGACTATATTCGCGACGAGCTGCCGGCTTTAATCGCCGACAACTTCAGCATTAGCGAAAAGGCCTCGATCTTTGGGCATTCGATGGGCGGACACGGCGCATTAAGCATGGCGCTGAAAAACCCCGGCCGCTTCTGCTCCGTTTCCGCCTTTGCGCCCATCGTGAATCCAACGCGCGTGCCGTGGGGGAAAAAAGCTTTTAGTGCCTATCTGGGCACGGATGAAAGCCAGTGGCGGGAATGGGATAGCTGCTGCCTGTTGGCGGCGAGCGATCCGGCAAACGCCCTGCCAACGCTTATCGATCAGGGCGACGCGGACCAGTTCCTCGCCGATCAGCTCCAGCCCTCGCAGTTTGCCGAGCTCGCGAGGCAAAAAAACTGGCCGCTCACCCTGCGCGTACAGCCGGGCTACGACCATAGCTACTACTTTATTGCCACCTTCGTAGAAGATCACCTGCGCTTCCATGCGGAGCATCTGCTGAAATAGCGTCAGGCGGGGCTTTCCCCGCCTTTTATTTCCCTTTTATTTCCTTTTTTCCACGCCCTGTCGAATTCCTCCACAATGAAACAAAATGATAATTAATATCATTCGTGTTTACAAAAGAGGATTTTTTTGTACAATCCCCCACGGTTCTCCATCGGCTGAGAGGCCTTAGAAGTCAAAGATATACACACAATTATTACCGGGTCATGTCTGATGGAGCCTTTTCTCAACACATGGAGTGGAAACTATGCCAATGCCTCGCATCAAACTTATCGCCGCAGCTATCTGCGCAGCTTCATTACCTTCCCTTGCCCAGGCAGAAACCCAGGATACGCTGGTCGTAACCGCCACGGGCTTTGAACAAAAAATACAAAACGCGCCGGCTTCGATCTCGGTTATCAGCAAAGAGCAAATTGAAGATAAGGCCTATCGTGATATCACCGACGCGCTAAAAGACGTGCCCGGCGTCGTGGTGACCGGCGGCGGCAGCAGCAGCGATATCAGTATTCGCGGCATGTCATCCCAGTACACGCTGTTTTTAATCGACGGCAAGCGTATCAGCACGCGGGGCACGCGCCCGAACAGCGATAACGCAGGCATTGAGCAGGGCTGGATGCCGCCTCTTGAATCAATCGAACGTATTGAGGTTATCCGCGGACCTATGTCCTCCCTCTACGGCTCCGATGCGATGGGCGGCGTGATTAACGTCATTACCAAAAAAACGTCCAACACCCGCGGCTGGGCGGGCTCGCTTCACGGCGATGCGACCTTCCAGGAAAATCATGATTCCGGCGATATCTTCCAGACGGATTTCTACGCCTCCGGGCCGCTGATTGACGGCCTGCTGGGCGCTAAGGTCACCGGCCTGCTCTCACGCCGGGCGGAAGACAAAATCGTTAACGGCTATAACGAGCAGAAAATGCGTAACGGCTCGGTCGCCTTCAACCTGACGCCGGATGATAAAAACGATTTCGATCTCGAACTTTCGCGGGAGCTTCAGGATCGCAACAGCACGCCCGGCGAATCCATGGCGGCTGAAAAATGCGGCAAAACCTGTACGCCGAATACCAAAAGCGAAAGCCGCTATGAGCATACGACCTACGCCCTGACCCACCACGGCTACTACGACGATATTAATACCACGACCTATGTCCAGCAGGAGAAAACCAACAACCCCGGGCGTGCCATGGCGTCTTACAACACCATTCTCAATAACCAAAACCAGCTTTTCCTTGGCGACCACACGCTGACGCTCGGCGGGCAGTACCGTTACGAAAAACTCAAAGACGACGGCAACCAGCTTGAAGCCGCGCAGGGCCTCAACAAACTGACGCGCTGGAGCTGGGCGCTGTTCGGCGAAGACGAGTGGGCCATGACCGACAGCTTCACGCTGACGGGCGGCCTGCGCATGGATAAAGACGAAAACTACGGCACCCACTGGACGCCGCGCGGCTACGGCGTCTGGCATCTGGCTGAGCAGTGGACGCTGAAAGGCGGCGTGTCGGCAGGCTACCGCTCGCCGGATTTACGCCAGTCTTCCGCTAACTGGGGCCAGGTGACCGGCGGAGGACGTCTGGATGGCATCATCGTCGGCAACCCCGATCTGAAGCCGGAAAAAAGCCTGAGCGAAGAAATCGCTCTGCTGTGGGATAACAGCGATAACCTGAATGCCGCCATCACCCTGTTTAATACTGATTTTAAGGATAAGATCACGGAAGTGCGCCGCTGTGAAAGCAGCGCCGATCCCGCTTGCCGCATCGGCAACCACAGCTATGACTTCGTCAGCGACCGGGTAAACGTAGATAAGGCCAACATGCGCGGCGTGGAGTCCACCTTTGGCTGGAAGATAACGCCAGCGCTGAACTTAACCAGCAACTATACCTACACCGAGTCGGAGCAAAAAAGCGGACAGTTCTCCGGCAAACCGCTGAACAAAATGCCTAAGCATATGTTCAACTCCACGCTTGACTGGCAGGCTACGCCGGACGTGGGCTTCTGGAGCCGCCTGAACCTGCGCGGGAAAACCTCCGAGTACCTGAGCAGAACCTCAATGACGCAAGGCACCCCTTCCTACACGCTGGTCGATGTCGGTCTGCGCTATAACGCGAATAAAGACATGACGGTTTCCGCCGGGGTTTATAACGTCTTTGATAAAACTATCGATTACGAAAACTACGAAACTATTCTCGACGGACGCCGCTATACCGTAGGCTTAACCTATAACTTCTGATCGTAGCGTTCTACGCTAAAAGGCCCGCAATCGGATCCCCTGATTGCGGGCCTTTCGGGCCTTTCGTTTGCGGGCTTATCCCTCTGGCGTTTCAACTAATCCGTCGATCAACACCTGCGCCACTCCCCTGGAGCAGCGCTCGATTCTGCCCTTCACGCCGTATACCTGCGCCAGGCTTTGCGGAGTAATCACCTCTTCCGGCTCGCCGCTGGCGACAAGTTTGCCTGCGCGCAGCATCAGCACGTGTTCGCCGTGGCGCAGGGCGATATTAATATCGTGCACCACCACAACGGTGACGATATTGCGCAGGCGGGTTTCCTGCGCCACCCGATCCATGACGTGGAACTGGTAATTAAGATCCAGCGCGCTAAGCGGCTCATCAAGCAGCAATAAAGAAGGGCGTCGGATCAGCGACTGGGCAAGCCCCACCAGCTGTTTTTGCCCGCCGGATAGCTGGTCGAGATAGCTTAACGCCAGATGCGCTATCCCCAGCTGCTCCAGCAGCGCCATCACCTGCGCCTCGCCCTGCGGATGGGGCCGCCCGCCCGAGGCGC
>NZ_RCAA01000027.1 GCF_003628475.1 Enterobacter sp. R1(2018)
TACGAGGATTCGAACCTCGGAATGCTGGTATCAGAAACCAGAGCCTTACCGCTTGGCGATACCCCAACAGGGTGCGTTCGCAGCTGCAAACGTCTTTTTTATGGCTGGGGTACGAGGATTCGAACCTCGGAATGCCGGAATCAGAATCCGGTGCCTTACCGCTTGGCGATACCCCAATAATATGGTGGCTACGACGGGATTCGAACCTGTGACCCCATCATTATGAGTGATGTGCTCTAACCAGCTGAGCTA
>NZ_RCAA01000028.1:0-1773 GCF_003628475.1 Enterobacter sp. R1(2018)
CCTGCCAGCGCCTGGCCGAAGTTGTCCGCATTCAGCCCGCCCAGTATGCCCGTGAGGGCCTGCACTACCATCTGCGGCGTGCTGCCCGTGCCGTAGCCTTTAACGGTATCTCTGTATTCCTGAGTGTTACGCAACTCCGCATCGCTCAGGTTACCGTGCTTCTCTCTTGCCGCCTTCATGCCTGCGGTTTCACCCAGCGTGATGACGATGTTGCTCATCTGCCCGTTAATCTGGCTGAATACCTGCGCCTCCTTCAGGCGCTGCTGCTCTTTTTCCTTGTCAAAGATAGGCGCAATGCTGCCGTTGGCATTTTCCACATCACGACTGAGGTCAGCCACATCCTGTTTCTGCTTGTCCTTATCCCGGATAACAATGCTGCCGCCGCTGATAGCCGACGACGTAGTGCCTTCCGCATGGCCCTTACTGCCGGACATACCTGTGAGCGCATTTGCCGCATTCGCCATCGCGTTTGAGCTCACCATCTGGCTGGCCGACATACCCGATGCACCGGAGAGGCTGATGCCGGTGTGGCTGGTTTTATAGTCCGCTTCGTTGTGGATATCCGTCCAGCCGAGCGTTCCGGTATCGAGCCTGTTTTTATCTGCCGTTGCCGTGGAGGCGATTACCGCGCCATCCAGCTGGGTATGGTTCCCCACGGTGACATCAAACCCGCCTTTACCGGCGTAAATCCCGCTCTGCTCCTGCACGGAATCGTAATTACTTTTGATTTTGTCCTTACTCGCACTGACATACGCGCTGCCGCCTCCGCCACCCAATGTGAAGCTTCCGCCAGCCGCCACGCTGCTCTGTTTGCTGTCGTAACGGTCACTGTCCTGCAGGCTGGAGAGGGTGAGGTTGTTACCCACATTTGCCGTCACTTTCTCCCCGTTGACCTGAGCCCCGCTCAGGGTGGTGTCACACCCGCTGGTAATAGCGACGTTACGGCCTGCATCAAGGGTGGTCTCAGTCCAGGTGGTGCCGTTCCCCTTTTCACTACCTTTGGAGCCATTTATGCTGGCAAAAATACTGAGCCCACCGCCGTTTGTGCCCCCGCCAAAGCTGACGCCCGCACCGCCGCCCTTGCTGCTGTTTTTGCCGGTGGTCTGTTGCGTATTGGCGGCGGCGCTTAAAAGAACATCGTTCTGCGCATCCAGCGTCAGATCGTTGCCCGCCTTCACCTGGCTGCCCGCAATCAGGATATCGCCGCTGTTGCCGTTGCCCTGATTTTTGCCGGTGGCAGTAATGGACACATTGTTACCGGCGCTGATGCCCGACCCTGACGCCATATCGTGCTGGTATTTCGATTCGGATTTCGACTGTTGATGATTCAGAGAAACGCTGACCCCGATGCCATTATTCGGGTCCGCGCTCTGCTGCTGTAGTCCATAATTTGCTCCCGCCTGCACGCCGGACAGAATAGCCTGGGTCCCTTTTAGCGCACCGAGGCGGCTGTCGCTGTTTTCTTTCGCTTCCTGTGCAGAAGAAACCGCTGAATTAATGGCTTCACCCACCACACCCGACAGAGCCAGCGTTACCCCAGTGGATTTCTGTTCAAACTTCTCCTTAACCGAACGTTTGTCATGACCCGGATCGATGATGACGCTGTCGCCGGTGATACTGATATCCCGGTTGGCAACCACATCTGAACCACTGATACGTGCCTGGTTACCTGCGGTGATGCTGACGCTACCGGTTGTTGAACCCACGGTCGACGCGCTCTGGCTCTGCGTCGTGCCAGCTTCGCGCCGATCATGCGTACTCTTGCTGGTGCCG
>NZ_RCAA01000028.1:1783-6103 GCF_003628475.1 Enterobacter sp. R1(2018)
TGATACCAATCCCGCCGGTGCCCATCAGGCCGGATTTTTTCGTTTCTTTAAAGCGCCAGGAAGTGTCCGTATCGGTGGCTGCGGTAATCGAGACATCGTTACCCGCGACAAGCGCCACGTCACGGTCAGCCACCACATCTGACCCTTTAACCTTCAGATCGTTACCTGCACTGACGGTGACGCTGTTCCCGGAAAGCAGCGTGCCTTTCTCACTTGTGTTGCTGTCCTCGTTAATGGTGTGGGTGGTCTTTTTGCTGAGGAAACCGCCGCTTTTTTTCTTCTCTTCTTTGTAGTGATAGTCACTTTCAGTTGCGGTGGTGAGCGTCACGTCACGCCCGGCGTTCAGTCCAATATCGCCTCCAGCCACAACTTCAGAAGCCGCTGCGGTGACATCCCGACCGGCAATAATAGTTGTATCCCCCCCGCTGAGGATCTCTGTTCCCTGCTGGCGGACGGATTCCGTGTTTTCCTTTTTCTTACTGGATTTGTAGCTGTTCCCTTCCGTGGTTTCCTGCGCCAGAAGGTTCACATCGCGTCCCGCCTGCATCGCCACATCATTTTCTGCGGCCAGGCCTGCCGCCTGGCTGTTGATGTCCCGGCCTGCGGCAAGCTGAAGGTCGCCGCCGCTGCTGACCGTGGTGCGGGCAATATCCGTGCTGTGGGATTCACTTTTGCCCTGGCTGGCGTTTTCACCGGTCTGCACGGCGCTGAGGTTCAGATCGTTGCCTGCCGTCAGTGTCGCGTTGCCGCCCGTACTCACCGCGCTGGCTGAAAGCGTCAGGTCATTGCCCGCCTGCATGCCCAGATTTCCGCCTGCGGTGAGGGTGCTGCCCTGGCTGGTAACGGATTCTTTGCTGGTTGCGTCTCTGCCCCGGAAGCCGGACTGGCTGTGGCTGCCGGTCATCTGGTTTGCCGTAACGGCGATATCACCCCAGGCGTCCATCAGCAGGTTGCCGCCCGCCGCCACGTTAGCGCCGGTGAGGGTGATATCCTGGCCCGCGCTCAGGCTCAGCGAGTCAAGCGCGGTAATTGAGGCGGTGTTGCCCGCCGTGGTACCGGACAGACCGACGTGGCCGTATTTGCCCCCACCGTCGAGGCTCCACGTCTCCGCCAGCGTGATGTTACTGATGCTGCCGTCCAGGCTTTCGAGCGCGACGGTTTTCCCGGATATCGTCGAGCCGATATTGTTGATGTCGCCCAGCGCGCTCAGCTGCAGGTTACCGCCCGCGTTCATCAGGCCGCCGTTCAGGTTGCTGATGCTGTTCTGGCTATCGAGGCTCAGGCTGTTGTTCGCACTCAGCGTGCTGCCGCTGTTGGTAATATTGCCGCCGCTGAGGCTGACGTTATTGCCGGCAATCACGCTGCCGTTGTTCACCGTCACGTCTTTTGGCGAGAGGTAAACTTTCGGGATCATCACCGTCTGGCCGTTGACAGTCGCGGCTTCCCACCACAGGATGCTGTGATCGAGGGCGGCAATCTGCGCGGCGTTGAGCGCCACGCCAAACTGCAGGCCCAGCGAGCTCTGGGCATGAGCCGCGTTATCCATCAGGTACTGCATCTGCGCCAGATCCGAACCGATCCCGTTGATATAGCGGTTGCCGGTCTGGTTCAGCATGTAGTTGCTGACGTAACGGGTATCAAACGCCGCGTCGCCGAGGAAGCGGTAGTCGTATTCCGGGTGCAGGTTCAGGCGCTCAAGGAAATACGATGAGCCGAGGAATTTATTCCGATCGGTATAAGCGCTGTTGGTTTCCTGCGGAGCACTGCCCGGCCTCATGCCCGTCAGCTTATACAGATCGCCAAACAGGCTCTGATCGAGTTGGCCCAGGCCGTCGAGTTTTGGGTTAACGGTGATCAGATACGGGCTGTCCGGATCGGTGGACGGCACAAAGTAACCGTTGTTACCGGAAGGAAGCGGCCAGGCGCTTGTATCCACGCCGCTGCCCTGATGCTGCTCAAGCGCGTTATTGCCTGAATCCTTCAGGCCGGTTCCCGGCACGGCGCCGTTTTCCAGCGTTGCGGCGTTCCCCAGGCTGGCGTCGCCCTTGCCGCTGACGGCAAAGTTACCCAGCCCGGCGAGGTTGCCACCGGCGCTATCCAGCCCGCTGCCGCCTTTTATCTGCTCCAACGCATTTTGCAGCTGATCGCGCCACTGCGGGGAGCCAACGGCAGCTTTATCGGCATTCGCCAGATTCTGTTTCTGTGCGCCGCCGCCAATACTCTGGTTGCTCAGAGTGTTCAGGGAAGGCGCAGTAATAGTATTGCTTACGCCGCCTGCGTTGGCCGTGGTGGTGGTGTTGCTGATATCGCTGGTGAAGTTGGCGACAACGTTGCCGCCCGCCTGGATGACGGAACGGTAGATCTCTCCTGGCTCTTGGGTAGTTTCACGACCCACCAGATAGAAAGAGAGTATTTGATTATATTTATTGTAGTTATTGTTCTTATTGGATAATCCATTTTCCGGGAGGACATTAGTAGCGTATGCCGGTTGTGAATTTGAACCAGTACCATATTGATAAACAAGGGAATCTGTTGCTGTTCCGCTCTGCCAGCTTTGATTATGCAGCTGTGTCCCCTGCAACATGATATTTTTTGCAGCTAATATATTGCTGGCCTGGTTTTCCAATGTGCCAGCAGTAATATTCAGATGCTGGCCAGATGCTATGCGGCCCGCGCCTCCAGTACTGTAAACCTCTATGCTGGTCTGGCTTAGAGCAAATTTTTGTGTAGCGTATTCCTCAAATGGCGCGTAGTGATAGGTTGTTTCTAACCACGAAGGGCATCCACCATCGGCCCCTCCACAGACCCCACTATTCTCGACGTATTGTTTTGTTGTGTAATACCCATAGTTTCCCGTTGGCAGAAGAGAATAATGCACATTCAGGATCGCATCACCTAACCCAGGAAAAGTCGTTCCGGGTGTAGTCACTTCTTTGACCGACAACCCTTCCCTTGTATTCAATAAATGCCCGGTCTTAACCGTAATATCCCCGCGCTGCGTCTCGATGCTGCCGGAGGTATTCACCACCTCGCTATTGGCGTTGCCCGCCATATCGCGCTGCATCCACAGGCTGTTGCCCGCCAGAATATCGCCGCGCTGGTTTTTGATGCTGTTCGCCAGCAGATACATATTGTTGCCGGCATATAGCAGGGCGGTGTTTAACAGGCTGCCGACCGCATTAAGCGTCAGGCTGCCGCTGGTGCCGGTAAAACCGTTCACCGTGATATTGCCGCTGCTGTTCACCGTGATATCACCGCCGGCCTGTAATGCTCCCGCGTTGGCAAAGGTGACCTGGCTTGCGGACAGCGTGCTGGCTCCGCTGCCGGTGGTTATCTGGCCGTTATTGGTCAACGCGCCGCCTGCGGCAAGGTTTACGGCCTGGCCCTGCATCACGGCGTTATTAGTGATAGCGCCGCTGCTGTTCACCGCCAGCGTATTCCCGGCGGCAAGCACGTTTTTAGCGGTGAACGCATTCGTCAGCTTCAGCGTCAGGTTGCCCAACGCCACAACCTGCCCAAGCTGATCCAACCCCGTGCTGGTCAGCAGCAGATCTCCGCCGCTGAACAGCTTCCCTGCGGCCTGATGATTAACCTGGCCTGCCGTAACGTTCAGCCCGGAGCTGCCCAGAACGGTGCCGCCGTTGGTTAACTGCTGGTAGTTCACCGTCAGGTTGCCGCCCTGTGCCATGCCCGTATTCGTCAGGCTGTTTCCGGCGAGGGTGCCCTGCTGCTCCGCCAGCAGCGTCCCGTTATTTATCGCCGTCGTGGCGTTCAGCGCCAGCTGGCCCGCCTGCAGCCAGCCGTTATTGGTCAAAGAGCCGCTGGAGAAGGTCAGTTCCCCGCCGGAGAGGATCTTCCCGTCGTTTCGGGCGGTGTTCATACCGCTGAGACGGCTGACAGTACCGCCCTGAAGGATGCCGTAGTTAATGAGCGAAGGCGTGGTAACGTTGAGGTTTTGCTGGCTGAGGATGGTGCCCGCCGCGCCGTTGTTCAGCTCTCCGGTCAGGTTCAGCGTCAGGGCATTATCCCCCTGTAAACGCCCGTTATTAGTCAGAGTACCGCTCTTAACATCCAGCTCCGCGCCCTGTATGCGCCCGCGGTTATCCACCGAGGCGGCTTCCAGAGTCAGTTTTCCGGCCGTCAGCAGGGTTTTATCCTGCTGCTGGGTGAATGCTCCGCTAAGGGCGACGCTAAGACCGTTTACGCCGCTAATTTCGCCCCCGTTGGAAAGGCTGCCGCCTTTGAGCGTAAGATTTTTTGCCAGCCACTGCCCCTGGTTGGTCAGGCTCAGAGCGTCAAGCACCGCGTTGCCGCCGGCGG
>NZ_RCAA01000028.1:6186-9485 GCF_003628475.1 Enterobacter sp. R1(2018)
TCCTGCCAGCGTCATCTGTAACGCGTCCGCGCTCTGGATAGCGCCGCTATTTTGCAGGCTTTGCGCGGCCAGCAGTATGCGCTGGCCCTGCCAGGTACCCGCGTTGGTGATGTCCCCGCCGTTTACGCTCAGCGTCCCGCCGGTCAGCATCTGCCCACCGTTCACCAGCGTCATCAGCGGCGCGGCCATGAGCATACGCGCCGCCAGCGTTTGTCTGGCCTCCAGAGTCAGAGATTCAAGGCCGATTGCCGTCCCGGTGTTGGTGACGCTGGTCTGGTTCAGCGTCAGATTTTTGCCCTGCAGCGCCCCGCGGTTATCCAGCGCGTTCCCGGTAAGGCGCATATCGCCTTCGCTCAGCAAAGAGCCGGTGCTGCTCAGCGTCAGGGCGTTAATTTCCATTCCGCCGTGGCTCAGCAGATCCCCTGAGTTATTCAGCGTGCCAGCCACGTTCGCGTTAAGCCCGTCCAGACCAAGAAGCGAACCTTCGTGGCGCCAGCTTCCCGCTGTAACATCAGCGTGCTGGCCCTGAAGAGTCCCGCCCGTGCTGAGCTGCCCGACGTTCAGGCTTAACAGGCCCCCGGTCAGCGTGCGGCTGTCGGCTCCGGTAGTCAGCACATCGCCCGAAATGGACAAACTTTCCGCGCCCTGCCACAGGCCATTGTTGATCAGCGTATCGCCCGACAAAGTCAGGCTCTTCGCAATGATTTTACCGGTGTTGCTCAGTCCCGCCGCTTCAAGAGAAAGATTTTCCTGGCTCCACAGCTGCCCGCCGTTGCTGAGATCGCCCGCGATCCTTCCGGTAAGCCGGTCAATGCCGTTAATCGAACCGGTGTTAGCCAGCGTCGCCAGATCGGCGTCGATCGTTTTGCCCTGCCATGCGCCCGCATTGGTTGTAGCGCCGCTGTTAACCCTGAGCGCACCGCCGCTCAGGAGTTTTCCCGCGGCCTGGTTATCAAGCCGCTGAGCGGTAATATCAAGACTGCCATTCCCCTGAACGGTGCCGCTGTTGCGGGTATCACCGCTCCGCAGGTTAAGCTTGTCCGCCGCCAGCACGCCGCTGTTATTTAATGAGCCCACGGCAAGGGCGGCGTTGTCGCGGACGACAAGCTGCCCGTTATCCAGGTTTTCCAGCGCGCCGCGTAAATCCACCGCCAGGTTATTTGCCAGAATGCTGCCCCGGTTGGTGAGGCTTTCTCCGGTCAGCGAAAACGCGTCATTTACCTGCAACAGCCCATCGTTTTCCAGGCTGTCGAGCGCCAGATTTAGCGCCCCGCCGCTGATAAGCTGCCCGTTCTGGAGGTTACGGATCTGCGCAATCGCCAGCTGCAGCGAGGTATTGCCCTGCAGCAGACCGCTGTTAATGAGCGAAGGCGCGGTCAAACTAAGCCTGTCCGCGGCCAGGCTGCCCTGGTTGATGACCTTGTCGGCATGAAGCTCGAAAATGTTCTGGCTAAGCAGCGTCCCGCCGTTGGTCAGCGTGCCCTTCACGTTAGCCGCGAGAGAATCCTGGGCCTGCAGATAGCCGCCGTTCGTCCACTCATCTGCCGTAACGATCAGAGATTTGCCCTGCATGGCCCCCTGATTATCCAGCTTGCGGAAGCCCAGGGTTTGCTGGCCGCCGCTCAACAGCTGCCCGCCGCTGCGGTTTGCCAGCGCGCCGCCGGTCAGCGTCAGGCCATCGTCACCCTGAATCAGGCCGCCGTTGACTAAATCACCGTGGAAGTCCAACGCTTTGGCAATCAGCCAGCCGCTGTTCTCCAGCGAGGCGGCGGATAAATCTATGCCGTTCTGTCCGAGAATTTTCCCCTGGTTATTTAGCGTCTTGTTCACGCGCAGGGAAGCGTTCTGCTCGCTTAGCGCATTGCCGGTGTTTATCCAGTCGCCCGTCGCCAGATTGAGGATTTTGCCCTGCATCAGCCCGGCGCTGGTCAGCGTTGTGGCCTGGACATTGAGGTTGCCACCGCTGAACAGCACGCCGCCCAGATGGTTTAACGTTGCCGCATCAAGCGTCAGCTGATTTGCGCCCTGGATGGTTCCATTGTTTATCAGGGATGAAGCTTTTACAGCCGAGTCTGAAGCGCTCAGCAGGCCAGCGTTACTGACCGACGGAGCCGTAAGCGTGAGAGAATTTGCCGCGCTAACGCTGCCGTTTTGCGCATTGGTGAACTGTTTTGCAAGCGTGAGGACAAGCGACGTTGCCTGGAGCGCGCCGCTGTTGGTCAGAGTATCTGCGGCAATCGTCATTTCGCCGCCGGTTAAAACGGTCCCTTGGTTACCGGCCTCTCTGGCCGTCAGAGACAGCGCGCTGTCCCCCTGGATTGCGCCCTGATTATTGATAGTGTCGAAATTCAGGCTCTGCTTATCCGCCGCAAGCTGGCCTGCGTTATCAAGCGCTTGCCCGCCGAGCGACAGGCTACCCTGCGCCAGCAGCAGGCCGCCGTGCTGGTTGGCAAGGCGCCCAGCCTTCGCCGTCAGGTTAGCGGCATTAATCTCGCCGCTGTTGGTCAGAGTGTTGCCGCTAAGGTTAAGATTTCCGCCTGTCGTTATCAGCCCGGCGTTGGACAAATCGGGAACGGCCAGCGTCAGGCTGCCGTCCGTTGATATCGTGCCGCCGCGCTGGTTATTCAGCAGGGCGGTAACCAGATTCAACGTGTGGCTCCCCTGTAACAGCCCGCTGTTGGTCAGGCTGTCGCCGTTAAGGGTCAGCGCTGGCGCTACCACCGTTCCGCTGTTGATGATGGCTTTGCCGTTCAGCGTCGCCGCAGCCGCGCTGCTTTTGCCGTTATGCTGGAGGTTATCCGCCGTGACCGTCAGGGCGCCTTTCGCGGCCTGGGTGCCGTTCAGCGTGATCTGCCGTGCGGCAAGGTTTATCGCCCCGTCGGTCTGCAGCTGCGCCCCCGACGTGGTGCTCAAGGTATCCGCCTGAACGTTCAGGCCTTTCGTGCCGCTGACCGCTCCGCCTATCGTTGTCTGGCCAGCCTTAAGCGTTGCGTTGCCGCCGCTTTGCAGCAGGCCACCGCTGGCAATCTCGCTCCCCTGAATCTGCATATTGCCCCTGGAGACGAGCGTACCGTTGTTGGTCAGCTTTCCGCCGCCGAGGCTGAGGTCGCGCCCCGCCGTCAGCTTGCCCTGCGTCGTCCCCGTTCCCTTTGCTGCTAAACGAATATCGCGGGAGGCATCGCCCCGGCTGGTGCCATCCAACGTCAGGTCCTGCGCCGAGAGAGTGATATCGTTCCCGGCGGTGAGCTGGCTGCCGGAGATCTGAATTTTTCCGTTGCCGCTAAGGGAAATATTATCGT
>NZ_RCAA01000028.1:9549-28395 GCF_003628475.1 Enterobacter sp. R1(2018)
CTTATGCTCGCCGCCCAGCGCAACGCTTTCCCCTTTTGCTGTTAAGCTGCCGCTGGCAAGGCTGTTTTTCACCGTCAGTTTGCCGCTGGCGTCAAGCTGGATATCGCCCTGCCGCGCGTTCAGGTTGCCCAGGTTAACGCCGACGCCTTTGTCGCTGGATACCAGCCGGATACGGTTGGCGTACATGCCGCCAAGCGCGCCGGTATCAACCGCAACGACAGGCGCGGCGCCCTCTCCGGCTATCGCCGTGGCGTTACCATTGGCATCAACCCGATTCGCCCCGGCGATCACTTTTAAGTCTTTGGCGTGGATTTGCGCATTTACTTCCGTCGCGCGGGAGATAATCGACAGCGCATCCGCCTGGCTGGCGTTCAGGCCCTGGCCTTCAATCGTGATGGCGCCTTTTTTCACGTCCACCGCCAGCAGGTTACCGGCCGCATCAAATACCGGTTTGCCGGTGGTCAGGGTAACGTTCGGGGTGTTGATAAAACCGCAGCCGTTGCAGGTGATACCGTACGGGTTGGCGACCATCACGTTCGCCGCTTTGCCGGCGACTTCGGTGTAGCCCTGCAGCTGCGAGCGGTTGCCGCCGTTGACTTCATTAATAATGCCCCGCGCTTCCTGGCCCGCTTTCAGATTGGGGTTATTCTGGATAAGCCCGCCCAGCTGCGTCTGGTTCAGCTGCCCGGTGGCGTTATTAAGGATCAGCCCCTCTTTGCCGACGTTGTAATCTTTGAACTGATTATGGGAAATCCCCGCCCCGTTCGGCGTGGCAATATTCACCACCGGCACGCCGTTGCCCGCTCTGTCGGTTTGCGTGCCCGGCGCGGACGGCGTCAAGGTGGCGGCTACGGCAGGCAGCAATGGCTGGGTTGCCAGCAGGGTGCTGATAACCCAGCTAAGCAGGCGTTGATAAAAGCGAACCGGGTGCTGATGATTATCCATAATATTTTGTTCCTTAAATCACAAACGCGATGCGGTAGTAGACGCTGAAGCGGTCGGGCGCCAGCCAGGCCGGGTCTTTCACCGGCAGGCCTACGGTGAACTGGTTTGAGTAATAACGCCCGGCCGCAGTCAGCCCGAGCGCGCTGCCCCAGAGGGTGCCGGATGCCCACGGATCTTTGGCATCTTTTTGCAGCCAGCCGCCGTCCACGGCCGCAAGCGCGCTCACCTGGCCGATAACCGGCAGGGTAAACAGCGCGTAGTTAAGCTCATTACGCAGGTAGCCGCCGTTATCGCCGGCCAGGTACTGCTCTTTGAAGCCGCGCACCGAGCTTTCGCCGCCGATGGTCAGCCTTTCGCTGCCGTAAAGCCTGTCCGGTGACCACTGGCCGTAAACGCTGGTCAGCCACCATAAATCGTTCGTGACCGGGCGCTGGAAGCTGCCGTTAATGCTCCATTTTTTGAATTGCGCTTTCGGCGCATCGCCTTTTTTCCCGCGGTCATTCTCTGCGCCAAACCACGGCATACCATGGCTGAAGCCCGGATTCAGGGTCGCCACGCCGCCGAAGATTTTTTGCGTATGGTTAAGGCCAAACTGCAGGCTGGTGAGTTTACGGCTGCTGCTGTCGAGCTTTGCGTCGTTCAGCCAGTTACGACTGATTTGATGGGCGATGCCCACAGAAACACCGGTTTTGATATCCCCGTTGCGAAACAGGACGCGGGACAGGGTGGCGCGGTGCGACACGCTGTCACCGGTTGAAACCCAGTTAAAACCGTTGTTATTAATGGTATTGAGGTAGTTGCTCCAGCTGTAGCTGTAATCCAGCAGGCTGTAGCCGTACGGCAGGCTAACGCCCGTCTGAAAATTTTGCGCATCGTGCGTGCTGGAAAAATCGCTGCTGCGCCCGCCGCTGATAAACCATTTATCGGCCAGTCCGAGCAGGTTATTTCCCGTCAGCGAGCCGCTTATCTGGCCGGTGCCCGTGCTCTTTTGGCCGCTGTTATCAAAGCCTGCGGAAGCGGACAGGGGAAATTCCGGCGCGGCCGTCAGGTTAACGACGGAGTAGCCGGGCCTGTCGGCCGGAAGGATTTCAATCTGCACCGGCGTGCTGCGTACGCGGTTAATCTGCTCCATGCCCTGCTCAATATCGCGCAGATTGAGGATTTGCCCCTCAAGGCCGGGAAAAGCCATGTGGAGCTGACGGGAAGGCGCACCTTCCAGACGAATTTTCTCCAGCCGTCCTTCCAGCACGGAGATATGCAATTCACCGGTCGATAAATCCTGCTCGGTAATAAAGGCCCGGCTGGTTATATAACCCCGCTGAATATACCAGTCTGATATTTTATGAATGAGATTATTGATCTTATCCATGCCAAGACACTGTCCGGCATAAGGATTAAGGAGTTTCTGCCGCGTTGCATCAGAAAGTAACGTCGCGTTATTAATATATATTCTATGAATATTAAAACAGGGTCCCGCAGGTGAAGGCCTGGCACGCTCGTAGGGGTTCACCGGCGTCAGGCTGCGCTGCAGCTCGTTACGTTGCTCTTGATTATTAAGCAATAAATTTTGCTGATCCTGATTTATCAGGTTGCGTTCTGCCGGGCTTAAAGGCGCTGAGGCCGCCAGATGGGTAAAGGTGCCACAAACGAGGGCAATAATAAGGGAGAATCTGAATTTATAACCCAACACAGGATGCCTTCCATGGAATAAATATGTGTCAGCGAGAATATTTTTTAGCGCTGACACATTTGTAACAAAAAAATTATCCGGAATAAAACATATAAATTAAGCCCGTGCAAGCATTCAGCTTATAGTTTCAGGCGGCGTCACTATTATATTTTTCTTAATTCCTGCTTAACGAAATATCTCTTCCACCATGGCGCTGCCAAGGCGCATAGCCGAGCAGATCCGCGGCATGCCCAGCGTGATGCCCTGCCAGCTTTGCGTCACAGAATAACTCACCGGATGCCGATCGCTGTCGCTGCCGTTACCCAGCCAAATCAGCGCATCTTTATGCTCCATTAAGTCCGGCACCGACGGCGCGGTCAGCCATTCGTGATAATAATGACGCGTGCGCGGTGAAGCGTTAACGTCCTCAGCCAGGCGGTTTATCGCCAGCCCGTGCGCAAGCTCAAGCAGCAGTTCGGCCTGTTCCTCGCTGCAAAGGCGCAATGCGTCGCCAAACGTCCCCCAACGAAGTTCCTGAAGCGCAACATAGCAGCGTCCGGCAGGCGAAAACGAAAAATAGTGTCCGGTACGCCAGCGGGCGAAAATCTGCTCGCAGTGCACCGTTCCCTGACGATACAGATCGCTATTTCGCAGCTGCAGCTCAAGCTTGCTTACCCGCTGCTCCAGCACTTTCTTTATCTGGCTTAGCTGCTCGCGCCCTTCAGCGGAGTAGTAGGCCACGCGCGCCGAAGCCGTTTCCATCTGGCTGAGACGTTCATGTATCAGGCAGGCGGCCAGGTAGCTTTTTGCCACCGTGCCGGTAAGCTGCCCAAGCCAGGCAAGGGAGGCTTCCATATTCTCGGGCGCGGCGCCATCCAGTCCCCAGTACCGCTTACGGTTCTGCCCGGCGAACTCTTCCTTAAGCCGCTGGTAAAACGCTTTGCCCTGCTGGCTGCGCCACGGATCGCGCGCCACATCAATTCCGTTGGCAAAATCGACGACAAACTTCTCTGTAATGCATTCAAGGGTCCTGACCGGACCCGCCAGTAATAAACTGCTCATTGGTGCTCCGCCGCAAAAAGCGTCTGGATATCATCCCTTAATAAACGCGTATCTTCATGGATATACCGCGTCGTTCTTACACACTGCTGAAGCTGTTTCTGCAGCTTTTGCAGCGCCTCTTCGTTTTGCAGGCGCGCAATCAGGCTTTGCTGGAGATTAGTTTTTATCGCTTCCAGCGCCTGGGTAAAATCAGCAAAAAAGGTCGCCATACCCGCCATCACCGAGATATCGACCTGCGCGACAATCGCTTTATTCAGCTGCGCCAGGAAAGCGGAAACATGCGTGTGCAGCCGCTGCTGTAAATCCGGCAGGGAGATGACATACCGGCTCTGGGTCGATGTGTAACCTTCCCAGCCCCAGTCATCGCTGTTCAGCCAGCGCGCTACCGTGCCACGCATTCCGCTCTGACGGCGAAGCTGCGATACCGATACCTCCTGATGGTCGATAACGTCGTTAAATGCGTGCTGCGCATTGAAGTTAAGCTGGCTGGCCTGAAAAGCGGGCAGGCTGATGTGCGCCCTGAATCCTGAAAGCGCCAGCCCCTCCGCTACGCGTTTTTCAACAGGCTTAAGCGTCTCGCGCAAGGTGTCCATCAGCGAGATTTCAAGTTTATTAAGCAGCAGCGACAGCTCTTCGGTCATGGCTTCCTGAGCTACCAGCAAAATGGTTTCGCTTGAGGCGCGTATTTTATTGAGCAACAGCCGCGCGGCCTGTTCATCCGCAACGGTTATGGACTCGCACCCCGCCTCGAAATCACGGTTGCGCACGCTGGACAGCCTGAACGAGTGCCGCACGATATCCTCATGCACCTTTCCCTGCTGAAAATAGTCGTTGATGTCCGCCCTGATGCGTTTTTCATAGCGGGTGATAAATTCCGCGATGGCGCTAACCGCTTTTTCAACATCGGTACGAATAATGCGGCTGATATCCTGCTGGCTGGTCTGCAGCAAAGCCAGGTCATCTTCCAGCAGACGAATATTGCTCTGCAGCTTTTCATTGGCTACCTGCAGCCCCTGACAGCGGAAATTAAGATACTCTTCGGCTCCCTGAGCGTAATTAAGCAGCTTCTGGGCCGCCGCACGGAGCGCATACATGGAAGCGTTGGCATAGGCGGCGTGCAGAATGGTTTGCACGGGCAAGGCGAACATCGAATCTTCCCACAGCAGGTCGGCCGCGTGACGGATATGTTCGATATCGGCGAGATCCGAGCTGCGCCAGCGGCGGCCGAGCGCGGCCTCGGCAAAATCCTGCACCCAGAGCTGCTGCTGCGGATCGGGCAGCCCGCCGTGCTCTGCAATTTCAAAGCGCGCCCGGTTGGCCAGATAGCCCCACATGGACGAAACCGGGAACACGCGATCCGTTTCGATAGTGCCCTTCATTAATGTCCCGGCGATCAACGCCTTGACCTGCGCTTCGTCATCGCTGTTGCGATCTTTTTGATCGAACTTATTTACCAGCGCGTACAGCGGCACCGATTTTCCGACGCCTAAAATCGCCCGGCGCACCTCCTCATCGGATATCGATTTCAGCTGGGTGTAATCCATCACCGCCAGCACTGCCGAAGCCTGCGCAAGCTGCTCCTGCAGCATTTTTTGCAGGTGAGGCTGTCCTGCCTCGTTTGGTCCCGGCGTATCCAGCAGCGTGAGCTGCCCGTATCCTTTTTCCATTCCCGCAAGGTGGATAAACTCCACTTCGATGACCGGCACATGCTCGATCGCGGCATAAGCCTTAAACGGAAAAGGAACCTCAAGCACGGTGGACAGGCGCACCAGATCGTTGAGGCTTTTCAGACAATGGAAAATGGGCTGCGCGCCCAGGTAATGCTTCTCGAAGGTGCCGCCTGCGGCAATGCGCGTCAGTAGCTCGTCCATGTCCCGGTCGATTTCCAGCCGCTGCGTCAGCGCTTTGCGATCGATCGCTTTTAATTTCTGCTGCAGCTCCCCCATCAGCGTTTCAATGGGGACAACGTGTGGAAAATGCAAAACCGGCTCACGCTGGCCCGGCGTATGGCGAATCAGCGTCGGCAACGCTGTCATCGGCCGGTTGCGGTTGGGCAACACTTCGGTACCGACGATGGCGTTTATGGTGGTTGATTTACCTGCTTTCATGGTGCCGACAATCGCCAGCACCATTTCGTGCTGGTTAATTTTACGCAGTTCATTTTGTAACATCGCCTGCTGCGCGCTAATGCCGCGGGCGCTAAATTGCAAAGGAACAACGGGCGCCGCGGAGTGCGGATTATTTAATTTTTTATCATTTTGTGTCGCTAACGGGATGGTTTTTAAAGCATCAAGATTTTGCAGAGCAAGCTGTAATAACCGCTCAGCCTCCTGACTTAATTCAAAAATTGTTTGCGTGTGCATAAAAAATGTTTCCTTAACTCAAACTATCCGGCTTTTATGAGAGCATTCTTTTTTTGTGCTAATGAAAATGCCGGCTTTTATAATTACGTGAGGAAAATATTTTATTGTTCAATGTCGCACCAGGCCGCAATTCTGGCTTTTAAATCATGCTGCCAGACCTGCGGCGAAATAATCGTTACATGGGGTATCCAGTATTGCACCAGCGGAAATAATTGTTCCGGCGAGACAATATGGCTGGAAAGAATAAGACAACCATTATCAAGCTCCTGCATCATTTTCTGAAAAGGCAGTAACTTCCGTCGTTTAAAGTGCACCGCCGCCTGCGCGGAGACCTGCAGCAGCACTTCCGTTTTGACCAGAGCATCATCCATTCCTTCCTCATCGTCAAAACGGGTCAATACCACCGGGTCGGGTATAAATGTTTCGGTCAGTGATTCTAATGAATTGATTTGGCTTAACATCCAGGTATCGGCCTGGTTATTCTCCGTGCCCAGCAGATACCAAATGCCCAGGCGGGTCGCCAGACGGTATGGTGCCACATAGCGCAGCGCATTTTTGTAAATAAACCGGCAATAACGTCGGGAATTTATCAGATTACTTAATTCATAAAAATGGCTATTTAAGCGGGAACTGTTTTCATATTCATAACCCAGCACCAATAAATCCGGAATAGATCGCAGGTGAATAAACTGTCTATAGGTCTTTATATCGTTCCACGGATAAACTGCAGCCAGTCCTGCGCGTTTTGTCAGGCGCAGCAGATCATTTACATTAAACGGCCCTTTTAAATGTGATGAAAGGCGTTTTTTTCCCTCGCCGATGTCCTCCAGAATAGCACCGAGTCTGTTTAAATCACGATACGCCGTTCGCATATCTACATCAAAACGCTGGCGAATAATATCAGCGGAGAAAATTTCTCCCTGATAAAGACTTAAGATGATTTCGGCCAGTCGGTCCGCAACTTTTACTTTTGCGCCTTTCGTTCTCATCGGTTCATGCCTCTGTAGCAATGCATCCATCGGCCCAACCATACCCCTGGCAAGTGACAGGAGGTGTCAGCGCAATAGGCTTTTTTTGTTTTTCAAACAGCTATCGCGCGCCTGGCGTTTTGGCCCGGCTCTCCTGAATGACGTTAAACTAAGTTAAATTATTACTGTCATTAACGGCAAAGTTTGTCAGGTCTTTAAGCTAAATTTCACTTTCCGTGAGATGAAAGAAGAGTTCTTCGTTTAGCTTCACATTTCTCCTTAAACGCCATCCGGAATGCATGCCCGATAATCCCTACAAAAGTAAGGATTTTGTGTATAATCCTCGTACTTTTTGGCGGTTCACCGCCATTTTCGCTGAAATCCCTGTTTTACAGTCATTTCCAATTTTTTATTCTTTTTTGAGGTTACCAACATGCAACTCCCTCATTGCCCACAGTGCAATTCCGAGTACACCTATGAAGACAATGGGATGTTCATCTGTCCGGAGTGTGCGCACGAATGGAACGACGCTGAACCTGCGTCTGACGCGGATCAGCTGATTGTCAAAGATGCCAACGGCAACCTGCTGGCGGACGGCGATAGCGTGACGGTAGTGAAAGATCTGAAGGTAAAAGGCAGCTCTTCCATGCTGAAAATCGGCACCAAAGTAAAAGGCATTCGCCTGGTGGAAGGCGACCACAACATCGATTGCAAAATTGAGGGTTTTGGCCCGATGAAGCTGAAATCTGAATTTGTGAAGAAAAACTAACTCTTTTCCTTCTGCGGCCTTCTCCCGGGAGAAGGTCTGCAAGGCTCTCCCTTCGTTCTGCCTTCGCCTGGCTTGCTCCCGCGCCCGCAACTACACTTCTTCAGTACAGCGCATACAGAAGAGGAATTAATTATGTCTGTTGGACCCTATATATTTTTTGATGGCACCTGCGAGGAGGCGATCGCTTTTTATCAACAGGCGTTGGGCGCCGAGCTGCTTTTTAAAATGACCTTTGGCGAAATGCCACATGAAGAAGAGGCGCCGGAAGCAGAAGGATGCGACAGCGGCTTTAACTGGTCGGACGATAAAATTCTGCATGCCAACGTACGTATCGCCGGCGGCGAGGTCATGATGAGCGACGGTAATATGTGTGCGGATAAAGTTAAGCATACCGGTTATGCGTTAAACCTTGGGACTAAAGATTTAGCGGAAGGTGAACGCTGGTTTGATAATCTCGCGGCAGGCGGCGATGTAACCATGCCGTGGGGCGAGACTTTTTGGGCTCAAGGGTTTGGCATGGTCACGGACAAATACGGCATCCACTGGATGATAAACGTTGAAAAGCCCGTCTGATACTTTTAACTCGCTGAATATTAAGGCCTGCTGGCGCAGGCCTTAATATTCCTGCCTAAAATCCTTTTTAACTCAAAAGAATACGGCTTTTTATTATTTTTAAGTGACGACTTACGGATAATTAAACTGCCGCGATAGATCTTGCCGAATGTAAAAATAATAGCCCTGTCGACGGCTGTGGAGTTATCAGCGGCGGGTTAATCGGCCAGCCCCATAATGCGTGCCCCTCTTTGGTTCAAAGCTATATCGCCACCGCCCACTCTCTCGGTACTTCCCAGGGCGTATGGAAATAGCCGCGTAAGGATTGCGGGGTATAGCGCCCCGTTAGCCATTCCCCGCTGTCCGCAGACTGATACGGCAGCAGCGCTCCGCCCTGTAAACGCTCAATTGCGGAACGGTGAATCATCATGGAAGATGTAAGCGGCGCGGGCAGCCTGCGGGGAGCTATTCCCGACCAGGGCGTGGGCGGAAACCATTCACAGTGCAAGCGCCCAAGCGGATTGGCTATCGCCTCGCTGCGTAAAAGATTCATCCCCAGGTCGTCAAGCGCGTCGCGCATCCATAAATAGGCGCCGTTCGATAACCCGCATTCCTCTTCAAAGCAGCCGTAGCCGCCGCCCACGTCATGATGGGTGCCGGGAAACATGACCTGAACGATGCGCTCCCGGTTAGCCCACATCGCGGGAGCGAAATCGACGCGCTGTTCGTCAATGGCGATGGCCTGCAGGCCATACTTCACCCGGGGATGCAGTTCGTTATTACCGAAACGGAAAATATCCATCCGCTTATCGCCAAAGTATTCAGGAATGCCCAGACGCCCTACCGTTTCCCATACCGCCACGGCCTCAACGGGCACGTCGTTTACCCTGCAGGCAGGGTCCAGGCTGTCGTAAAAGTATGCCGGAACATCTATGGGCAGTGTGTCAGACGGGTTGCCGTTTATCCCCGACTGCGCGCGGTGCTGCGCCCAGATGGACGCCGCCAGCCGCCAGGCCTCTTCTTTTTGTTTGTGCCGCTCGTCAAGACGCACCTTGTCCCGATTAATTAAACCTTTATCAATTATCAGGTTAGCAAGCGTGCGCGCCGTCCAGGCGCCATGGCTAAACCCTACCAGATAGATGCGGTCGCCCGGCTGCCAGTGGCGGCTGATAAAGGTATAGCCGCGCACAACGGGCGTAATAACGCTGGCGCCGAAGACGCCGTCCAGCAGCTTCATAAGTCCGTTATGCGGATCGCCCGCGCCATGAATGTACTTTGCGACCTGCGCCACCTCCCCACGGCCGTCGGTCCAGGTTTTTTCCTGCTCATTCGCCAGCAGCAGGCTGCGTTTATCCACCAGGCCCTTCATGTCGACAAACAGCTGGTAGACGTTGCTGACGACCGCCGCTTCGTGCGCCCGCGCGTCAAAACCAGGATTTGGCCAGGCGCCGTCCGCACAAAAAATTATATTTTTGCTCATTGTTTATGCCTTCCCCAGAGTAATCCCTATAGCAAAGGCAAAAACGAGGCGCGTCACAATACGACAAATAGCTGATTAACATCGTAACTTTGCGGCAGCCGGCTCGCTGCGGCGCACTCTTCATCTCTTCGAAACCCTCTCTTAACCGAAATGACACATTTCATCGGCACCATGAGGCAACTTTTCAAGGAGGCCGCGTATGCAAACGATTATCCGCGTCAACAAACTGAGCAAAACCTTCAATAACCACCAGGCGCTGAGCGCGGTGGATCTTGAGGTAAACGCAGGTGAGATGGTCGCTCTGCTGGGGCCGTCCGGCTCAGGCAAATCCACCCTCTTACGCCATCTGAGCGGTTTGATTACCTCTGATAAAACAGCAGAAAGCCGTGTGGAGCTGCTTGGCCGTACGGTACAAAAAGCGGGCCGTCTGGCAAGCGACATTCGTAAAAGCCGCGCCCACACCGGCTACATCTTCCAGCAGTTTAATCTGGTGAATCGCCTGACGGTGCTGGAAAACGTGTTAATCGGCGCGCTGGGCTCTACGCCGTTCTGGCGTACCTGCGTTAACTGGTTCACTCGCGAACAGAAGCAGCGCGCGCTGCAGGCGCTGACCCGCGTCGGCATGGCGCAGCTGGCCTGGCAGCGCGTCTCCACCCTCTCCGGCGGGCAGCAGCAGCGCGTGGCGATCGCCCGCGCGCTGATGCAGCAGGCGAAGGTCATTCTTGCGGATGAGCCAATCGCCTCGCTCGACCCGGAGTCCGCGCGCATCGTGATGGAAACCCTGTACGACATTAACCGGCTGGACGGCATCACCGTGGTGGTGACGCTGCATCAGGTGGACTACGCCCTGCGCTACTGCGAACGCATCGTCGCGTTACGCCAGGGCCATATTTTTTACGACGGAAGCAGCTCAGCGTTCGACAACGAACGGCTGGGAAATCTTTACCGCAGCATAGCCCGCGTTGACGCGGTCGCTGCTTAAAACTTTATCTATTTCAAGGAACTGTCATGAGCTACAAAGCCGTTAAAGCCCTCGCCTTTACCAGCCTGTTAAGCGTCAGTGCCCTGTTCAACGCAGCCCATGCGGATGAGCAAGAAAAATCCCTGAACTTCGGCATCATCTCCACCGAATCGCAGCAAAACCTTAAGCCGCAGTGGGATCCGTTCCTGAAGGATATGGAGAAGAAGCTGGGCGTGAAGGTGAACGCTTTCTTCGCGCCGGACTATGCGGGAATTATCCAGGGCATGCGTTTTAACAAAGTGGATATCGCCTGGTACGGCAACCTTTCCGCTATGGAAGCGGTGGATCGCGCCAACGGTCAGGTATTCGCCCAGACCGTCGCGGCAGACGGCTCCCCAGGCTACTGGAGCGTGCTGATCGTTAACAAAGACAGTCCGATCAATAACCTGCAGGATCTGCTGGCCAAACGTAAGGATCTGACCTTCGGCAACGGCGATCCCAACTCTACCTCCGGCTATCTCGTTCCCGGCTACTACGTGTTTGCTAAAAACAACGTGGCCGTCAGCGACTTTAAGCGCTCGGTAAACGCCAACCACGAAACCAACGCGCTGGCCGTCGCCAACGGGCAGGTGGACGTGGCGACCAACAACACCGAGAACATGGATCGTCTGAAGCTTACCGCGCCGGAAAAATACAAGGATCTGAAGGTCATCTGGAAGTCGCCGCTGATCCCGGGCGATCCGATCGTCTGGCGTAAAAACCTCTCCGAAGCGACCAAAGACAAAATTTACGATTTCTTTATGAACTACGGCAAAACGCCGGAAGAAGCCCAGGTGCTCAAAGGCCTGACGTGGGCGCCGTTCCGCCCGTCCAGCGACCTGCAGCTGGTGCCGATTCGCCAGCTGGCGCTGTTTAAGCAGATGCAGGGCGTGAAGGACAACAAGGGCCTGGATGAGAAAGAGAGAACCAGCAAAGTCAGCGAGCTGCAAAACCAGCTGAACGACCTGGATCGTCTGACCGCCGCGCTGGGCGCCATGAGCAGCGTGAATAAAGCGGTGCAGTAACACGTTTTCTGCAGGTCGATAAGCGCCGCGCCCGGCCATGTGGTGGCTGGCGCGTGGCTTATCCGCCCTGCGAACTTGCGGATTCAGGTTAAACGGAGCCATCCATGCAACAAACGATACAGGTCGCCGCACCAAAACGTAGCTGGTTCTCGCTGTTAAGCTGGGCGATTTTACTGGCCGTGCTGATAGTCTCCTGGCAGGGTGCTGAGATGGCGCCGCTCACGCTGTTTAAAGACGCGGGCAATATGGCCACCTTCGCCGCCGACTTCTTCCCGCCGGACTTCAGCCAGTGGCAGGTTTACCTCAGCGAAATGGGCATCACGCTGCAAATCGCCGTCTGGGGCACCGCGCTGTCCATCCTCCTCTCCATTCCATGCGGCCTGATGTGCGCCGACAACCTCGTGCCCTGGTGGGTTTACCAGCCGATGCGAAGAGCGATGGACGCCTGCCGCGCCATCAACGAAATGGTGTTTGCGATGCTGTTCGTGGTCGCGGTCGGTCTGGGGCCTTTCGCGGGCGTACTGGCGCTGTTCATCCACACCACCGGCGTTCTCTCCAAGCTGCTTTCCGAAGCGGTTGAGGCCATCGAACCCGGTCCGGTTGAAGGCATTCGCGCCACCGGCGCCAACAAGCTGGAAGAAATCCTCTATGGCGTACTCCCGCAGGTGATGCCGCTGCTTATCTCCTACTCCCTCTACCGCTTTGAGTCCAACGTCCGTTCGGCGACGGTGGTCGGCATGGTGGGCGCGGGCGGAATCGGCGTCACGCTCTGGGAAGCTATTCGCGGGTTCCAGTTCCAGCAAACCTGCGCGCTGATGATCGTCATTATCATCACCGTCAGCCTGCTGGATTTCCTGTCGCAGCGTCTGCGCAAACACTTTATTTAGGTGACAACGATGGCAAAGCGCCTTCGCAGGTCGGATAAGCGTAGCGCCACCCGACCATGGCGGTGGACGGCGCTGACGCTTACCCACTCTGCAAAAGCTATCCTGAGGATCGACTGAAATGCACTTGTCCAGACATCCGACCAGCTACCCAACGCGCTATCAGGAAATCGCCGCCCTGCTTGAAAAGGAGCTGCGCAAAAACTACCGCTGCGGCGATTATCTGCCCGCCGAAAGCCAGCTTGCGGCGCGTTATGAGGTAAACCGTCACACGCTGCGCCGCGCCATCGATCAGCTCGTGGAAAAAGGCTGGGTGCAGCGCCGCCAGGGCGTGGGCGTATTAGTGCTGATGCGCCCGTTCGACTACCCGTTAAATGCCCAGGCCCGTTTTAGCCAGAACCTGCTCGATCAGGGCAGCCATCCCACCAGCGAACGCATGCTTGCGGTGCTTCGCCCGGCCTCCGGCCAGGTCGCCGACGCGCTTGGCGTGACCGAGGGCAAGGACATTATTCACCTGCGCACCCTCAGACGCGTGAACGGCATCGCGGTATGCCTTATCGACCATTACTTTGCCGACCTCTGCTGGTGGCCTGCGCTGCAGCAGTTTCACAGCGGTTCGCTGCACGACGTTATTCAGACGCAGCTCGGCATCAGCCTTAAACGCACGCAAACCCGCATCAGCGCCCGCCGCGCCCAGGCGAAAGAGAGCCGCCTGCTGGAGATCCCCAACATGGCGCCGCTGCTGTGTGTTCGTACCTTAAACCATCGCGAAGGCGAGGCAAGCCCGGCGGAATACTCCGTCAGCCTGACCCGCGCCGACATGATTGAATTCACCATGGAGCACTAAATGGACGCACCGCAATTTGACATCGCACAGCGCCAGCAGTGGATGGCCGTGCTCGCCCACAGCGAACCGCAAGAGCTGGCCAGCCGCTGGGAAGCCCTGAAGCTTAATCCTTCCTATCAGGTTATCCGCCAGCCGGAAACGGGCCTGGTGCAGATTCAGGCGCGTATGGGCGCCACCGGGCAACGCTTTTTTGCAGGCGACGCCACGCTCACCCGCGCCGTGGTTCAGCTCGATGACGGCATCTACGGCTACAGCTATTTATCAGGGCGCGACAAAGCCCACGCCGAGCGCTGCGCGGTTATCGACGCGCTGATGCAGGACAAGGCTTATTTCCAGACATTACAAGAAACCTTAATTGCGCCGCTGGCCGCCAATCGTGAACAGCGCCTGGCCAAAAGGCGCGCCGAAGTAAACAGCAGCCGAGTCGACTTCTTTACCCTGGTTCGCGGAGATAACGCATGACCCTGATGACCGCTTTTACCCTGCCCGTACAGGACGCCCAACAAAGCTTTCGCCGCCTGCTTAAAGCGATGAGCGAGCCGGGCGTTATCGTCGCCCTGCATGCGCTTAACCAGGGCTGGGCGCCGCTAAACGTAGCCTCCACCAGCGTGCTGCTCACCCTTGCCGATAACGACACGCCGGTATGGATAAGCACGGCGCTGGCGAACGAAGCCACCACGCAAAACGTGCGTTTCCATACGAATGCGCCCCTTTGCCTGGCGCCGGAGCAGGCGCAGTTCGCCGTTGCCGGCGAGACGATCTCAGCCGACGAGCTTAACGCGCTGGCGCAGGGGACCGACGTCGCCCCGGACACCAGCGCCACGCTGATTCTGCAGGTCAGCAGCCTGAGCGGCGGGCGCATGCTCCGCCTGACCGGAGCGGGTATACGCGAAGAGCGCATGATCGCCCCGCAGCTGCCGGAATGCGTGCTTCATGAGTTAACCGAACGCCCGCACCCGTTCCCGCTGGGCATTGACCTAATCCTTACCTGCGGTGAACGCCTGCTGGCCATTCCCCGCACCACTCACGTGGAGGTGTGCTGATGTACGTCGCCGTGAAAGGGGGTGAGAAGGCGATTGCCGCCGCCCATACCCGGCAGGAGCAGAACCGCCGCGGCAGCCTAAGCCATGCGGAAATCAGCGTCGCGCAGATTGAACAGCAGCTAGGCCTGGTGGTGGATCGGGTGATGACCGAAGGCGGCATCGCCGACCGCGAGCTGGCGGCGCTTGCCATCAAACAGGCCAGCGGCGACACGGTAGAAGCCATCTTCCTGCTGCGCGCCTATCGCACGACGCTGCCTCGCCTGGCGGTAAGCGAACCTTTAGATACCGCGAAAATGCGCCTGGAACGGCGCATTTCGGCAACGTACAAAGACGTGCCCGGCGGGCAGCTGCTCGGCCCGACCTACGATTACACCCATCGGCTGCTGGACTTCACGCTGCTGGCGAACGGCGAGGCTCCGGTCCTGAACACCGGCGATGACAATGCCGAACCCGCGCCGCACGTCTTTAGCCTGCTGGCAAAACAGGGTCTGGCAAAAGCCGAAGAGGATAACGGCGAACGGCCGGACGATATTACCCGCCAGCCGCCGGTTTATCCGTGCTCCCGCTCGTCGCGCCTGCAGCAGCTGGTGCGCGGCGACGAAGGTTTTTTGCTGGCGCTGGCCTATTCCACCCAGCGCGGATACGGACGCAACCACCCCTTCGCCGGCGAAATTCGCAGCGGCTACGTTGATATTGAAATCACGCCGGAAGAGCTGGGCTTTTCGGTGAATGTCGGTGAACTGCTGCTGACAGAGTGCGAAATGGTCAACGGTTTTGTCGCTCCGGATGACGAAGCGCCGCACTTCACGCGGGGCTACGGGCTGGTATTCGGCATGAGCGAACGCAAAGCGATGGCGATGGCGCTGGTCGACCGCGCCCTGCAGGCCCCTGACTACGGCGAAAACGTAGCCGGCCCGGCGCAGGACGAAGAGTTCGTGCTGGCGCATGCGGACAACGTTGAGGCCGCCGGCTTCGTTTCGCACCTCAAGCTGCCGCACTACGTCGATTTCCAGGCCGAGCTGGAACTGCTTAACCGTCTGATAAAGGAGCGCGAAAATGGCTAATCTGAGCGGCTATAACTTCGCTTATCTGGATGAACAAACCAAACGCACGCTGCGCCGCGCCATCCTGAAAGCCGTGGCGATTCCGGGTTACCAGGTGCCGTTTGGCGGTCGTGAAATGCCGATGCCGTACGGCTGGGGCACCGGCGGCATCCAGATTACCGCAAGCGTAATCGGCGAAGCCGACGTGCTGAAGGTCATCGATCAGGGGGCCGATGACACCACCAACGCTGTCTCGATTCGTAATTTCTTTAAGCGCGTAACCGGCGTGAACACCACCGAGCGCACGGAAGACGCCACGCTAATCCAGACGCGCCACCGCATTCCGGAAACGCCGCTGACGGAAGATCAGATTTTGATTTTCCAGGTGCCGATCCCCGAACCGCTGCGCTTTATCGAACCGCGTGAAACAGAAACCCGCACCATGCACGCGCTCGAAGAATACGGCGTGATGCAGGTGAAGCTGTATGAAGATATCGCCCGTTTCGGCCACATCGCCACCACCTACGCCTATCCGGTGAAGGTGAACGAGCGCTACGTCATGGACCCGTCGCCGATCCCAAAATTCGATAACCCGAAAATGGACATGATGCCCGCGCTGCAGCTGTTCGGCGCCGGACGGGAAAAGCGCATTTACGCGGTGCCGCCGTTTACCCGCGTGACAAGCCTCGATTTTGACGATCATCCGTTTACCGTTCAGGAGTGGGATCAACCCTGCGCCATTTGCGGCTCGCGTCATAGCTACCTGGACGAAGTGGTGCTCGACGATGCGGGCAACCGCATGTTCGTCTGCTCCGATACCGATTTCTGCCGCCAGAACAGCGAGGCCGCTTCCCAATGACTCAACCCCTGCTTTCGGTCAACAATCTGACGCACCTTTACGCCCCCGGCAAAGGCTTCAGCGACGTCTCTTTTGAACTCTATCCCGGCGAAGTGCTGGGTATCGTCGGCGAATCCGGCTCCGGAAAAACGACGCTGTTGAAGTCGATTTCCGCCCGCCTCGCGCCGCAAAACGGCGAAGTTGTCTATCTGGGCTCATCGCTTTACGCCATGAGCGAAGGCGAACGCCGCCGCCTGCTGCGCACCGAGTGGGGCGTGGTGCATCAGCACGCGATGGACGGCCTGCGCCGCCACGTTTCCGCCGGCGGCAATATCGGCGAAAGGCTGATGGCAACCGGCGCCCGGCACTATGGCGACATTCGCGCTACCGCCCGACGCTGGCTTGAGGAAGTGGAAATCCCCGCCTCGCGCATCGACGATCTGCCGACCACGTTTTCCGGCGGCATGCAGCAGCGTCTGCAAATCGCCCGCAACCTGGTCACCCACCCAAAGCTGGTATTTATGGACGAGCCGACCGGCGGGCTGGACGTGTCCGTTCAGGCGCGTCTGCTCGATCTGCTGCGCGGTCTGGTACGGGAGCTGAACCTGGCGGTGGTGATCGTTACCCATGATTTGGGCGTAGCGCGCCTGCTGGCCGACCGTCTGCTGGTAATGAAGCAGGGTCAGGTGGTGGAAAGCGGGCTAACGGACCGCGTGCTGGACGACCCGCACCATCCCTATACCCAGCTGCTTGTTTCTTCGGTTCTTCAGAATTAGGTGAGCGCATGACCAGATTACGGGTAGAAAACCTGAGCAAAACCTTTGTGTTACACCATCAGCACGGCATTCGCCTGCCGGTGCTGGCGAAGGCGACGCTGGAAGTAAAATCCGCAGAGTGCGTGGTGCTGCACGGCCATTCCGGCAGCGGAAAATCCACGCTGCTGCGTTCGCTGTACGCCAACTACCTGCCGGATGAAGGCCATATTTGGGTCAGGCATGGCGACGAATGGCTGGATATCGTGCAGGCTTCGGCGCGCGACGTGCTGGCGGTGCGCCGCCAGACCATCGGTTGGGTGAGCCAGTTTTTGCGCGTTATCCCGCGCATTTCTGCGCTGGAAGTAGTCATGCAGCCGCTGCTCGATTTAGGGGTATCGCGTGAGGCGTGCGCGACTAAAGCGGCGGCATTGTTAACGCGTCTAAACGTACCGGAACGTTTGTGGAACCTGGCCCCGTCGACGTTTTCCGGCGGTGAACAGCAGCGCGTGAATATCGCGCGCGGCTTTATCGTCGATTATCCAATTCTGCTGCTTGATGAGCCCACGGCCTCGTTGGGTGCGAAAAACAGCGCCGCCGTGGTGTCGCTGATTCTTGAGGCAAAGGCGCGCGGGGCGGCGGTGGTGGGCATTTTCCACGACGAGGCGGTGCGTAACAAGGTGGCGGATCGTCTGCATTCTATGGCTACGGTGGGGACACAACATGATTCTCAATAACGTCAGGCTGGTGCTGGAAAACGAAGTGGTCAACGGCTCGCTGGAAGTCGCCGAGGGGGTTATACGCAACTTCGCCGACAGCCCAAGCCAGCTTCCGCAGGCGCAGGACGGCGAAGGCGGCTGGCTGCTGCCGGGGCTTATCGAGCTGCATACCGATAATCTGGATAAATTTTTTACCCCGCGCCCGAAGGTGGACTGGCCCGCGCACTCCGCCATGAGCAGCCATGACGCGCTGATGGTGGCCAGCGGTATCACCACGGTGCTTGACGCGGTGGCGCTGGGCGACGTGCGCGACGGCGGCGACAGGCTGGAAAACCTGGAGAAGATGATTAACGCGGTGATGCATAGCCAGCAGCGCGGCGTGAACCGCGCCGAACACCGGCTTCATCTGCGCTGCGAGCTGCCGCATCACACTACTCTGCCGCTGTTCCGGCAGCTGATTGACCGCGGCGGCGTCTCGCTGGTGTCGCTGATGGACCATTCGCCGGGCCAGCGCCAGTTCTCCAACCTTATCAAGTACCGCGAATACTATCAGGGCAAATACCAGCTCAACGACGCGGAGATGGACAGCTACGAAGCCGATCAGCTGGCGCTTGCTGAACGCTGGTCGCAGCCAAACCGCCAGGCGATTGCCGCGGAATGCCGGGCGCGTAATATCGCTCTTGCCAGCCACGACGACGCCACCGCCGCGCACGTTGCGGAATCGCACGAGCTGGGCAGCGTCATCGCCGAATTCCCGACCACGTACGAGGCCGCACAGGCCTCACGCCAGCGGGGGCTAAGCGTGCTGATGGGCGCGCCGAATATCGTGCGCGGCGGTTCGCATTCCGGGAACGTGGCGGCCCATCAGCTCGCGCAGGCTGGCCTGC
>NZ_RCAA01000028.1:28444-50229 GCF_003628475.1 Enterobacter sp. R1(2018)
ATTACCCGGCGAGCCTGCTGGATGCCGCCTTCCGCGTGGCGCACGACGATGCCAACAGCTTTACGCTGCCGCAGGCCGTGGCGCTGGTTACGCGTAATCCTGCCAAAGCGCTACACCTGGAAGACCGGGGCGTGCTGGCGGAGGGCAGGCGCGCGGACATGGTGCTGGCGCATCAGCATGGCGATCACGTACGCGTCGGACACGTCTGGCGTCAGGGAATTCGGGTGTTCTGATGAGCAAAGTGGTCTGGTTAATGGGAGCATCCGGCTCCGGGAAGGACAGCCTGCTGACGGCGCTGCGCCAGCAGCAGCATAATCGGCTGCTGATAGCGCACCGCTATATCACCCGCCCCGCGGACGCCGGCTGCGAAAACCATATTTCCCTGAGTGAAAAGGAATTCACCCAGCGTCAGCAGCAGGGGCTGTTCGCCCTGAGCTGGCAGGCGCATCAGCAAAGCTACGGCGTTGGCGTCGAGCTGGATATCTGGCTGGAGGCCGGTTTCGACGTGGTGGTGAACGGCTCGCGTCAGCATCTTAAGCAGGCGCGCGAACGCTACGGTAACGCCCTGGTGCCCATTTGCCTGCACGTCTCAACGCAGGTACTGCGGCAGCGGCTGGAACAGCGCGGGCGGGAAACGCCCCGGCAAATCGAGCAGCGCCTGCAACGGGCGGCTTTTTATGCCCCGGGTCTGGACGAGTGTCTGATACTCAATAACGACGGCAGTCTGCTACAGTCTGTCGAGTCGTTTATGCGTCTGGTTAACGGCCAGCGCAACGCCAACGTCGTCCATTTTCGACCAAAGGAGCCCCGTCATGTCTGATACCGTTGAATTTCGTCGCGCCACGCTCGCCGATAGCGATACCGTCTACGCCCTGATTTGTGAGTTGAAACAGGCGGAGTTTGACCGGCAGGCGTTTAACGTCGGTTTTGCGGCAAACCTTGAAGATCATAACCTGCGCTATCAGCTTGCCCTGGTGAACGACGTGGTTGTCGGCATGATTGGTTTGCATATGCAGTTCCATTTGCATCATGCGAACTGGATCGGCGAGATTCAGGAGCTGGTGGTCATGCCGCAGGCGCGCGGCCACGGCGTGGGCAGCAAGCTGCTGGCCTGGGCGGAAGAGCAGGCACGGATCGCCGGCGCGGAGCTGACGGAGCTTTCAACCGGCAAAGGAAGGCTGGACGCTCATCGTTTTTACGAGCGCGAAGGCTATCAGCAGACCCATTTCCGGTTTACCAAACCCGTGGAGACACTGAATGAGCCTCAAGCTAACCCTTAGCGGCACCGGCGGCGCGCAGCTTGTACCCGCCTTTGGCTGCCGCTGCGCTGCCTGCGAGCGCGCCCGCAACGATCCCCACCATCGTCGCAAACCCTGCAGCGCGGTGGTGAAGTTTAACGATGCGGTAACGCTGCTGGACGCCGGCATGCCGGATCTGATGGATCGCTGGCGGCCGGAAGACTTTCAGCAGTTTTTACTGACCCATTACCATATGGATCACGTGCAGGGCCTGTTTCCCCTGCGCTGGGGCGTCGGCAAGAAGATCCGCGTCTACGGCCCGCCCGATGAACAGGGCTGCGACGATCTCTTTAAACATCCGGGTATACTGGATTTCAGCCACGCGCTTGAGCCTTTTGTCTGGTTTACCCTACAGGCCCTGCGCGTCACCCCGCTGCCGCTTAACCATTCGAAACTGACCTTCGGCTATCTGTTCGAAACGCCTCACAGCCGTGTAGCCTGGCTCAGCGATACCGCAGGCCTGCCGGAGAAAACCCTGAAGTTTCTGACAGCGAACAAACCGCAGGTTATCGTGATTGATTGCAGCCACGAGCCGCGCCCGCAAACGCCGAAAAATCATTGCGATTTAAATACGGTAATAGCGCTAAACGAGCACATCGGCTGCCCGCGCGTCATCCTCACGCATATCAGCCACCAGTTCGACTGCTGGCTTATGGAAAACACGCTGCCGGAGGGCTTCGAAGCCGGGTTTGACGGGCTGGAAATTTGTGTGGATTAGCGGTTGATTTTGTCAGCGGGCGCTTCTCCGGCCTGCTATTGCCGATATGTTTGTAGGGTGGATAAGCGCCAGCTCCATCCACCGCCTTGTCCTGAACATATCAGGATTAATAACCCCTTCCCGATAGCGATTAAAACGTCAGAACACACTTCGCAAATTTGAAAACTACCGATATTCCTCATCCAGACGACGTTCGTCATCCTCAAGCTGGCGACGCTGTTCATCCAGCTGGCGCTGCTGGTCGTCGAGCTGTCGGCGCCTGTCTTCGAGCTGGCGCTGACGGTCTTCATAGCGGCGGCGTTCATCTGAATTCTGCTGCCGGTCTTCATCATCCCAGCGGCGATCGTCTTCGTTGCTGCGGCCGTCATTCTGGCTATAGGCGTCGTTTATCGCCTGGGAAACAGAACTGACGATGGCGTTATCAAACAGGCCGTCGAGCGCGTCGGCATGGGCAAGCGTGGTAAGGGACAGCGTGCTTAACAGCAGCGCGGTGGAGTATCGGTTCATAAGCCAGTCTCAAAGGGTGACCGGCTGTAGCCTAGGTAAGGGAAAGCGCGCGCAACAGCGGAGGATTCCCAATCTCGGCGCAGCATCAGCAAGGTTGTAAGTAATGACCCCGCTTATCCAGAGCCTGCGGACGAATCTCTATTGCCTGACATAAAACATGCCTGACATAAAACACGGGAAATCCAGCACAAGTCAGCCCCTCTTTGCAGAGGGGCTAAGTCCTTGCTACAGGATAATTAGTGAGGTGCATATCAATGAATAAGGCGGCTGAAGTTAAGTTCCACATCCCACCCGCTTCCTCCTGGTTTACTGGAAGGGGCTTTCTATTAATGTCTGCTTCTGCGTGCCGAGTCAATGGTTTACGGATGACCTTTTTTCGCTTTTGCCAGCCGGATTACAGATGGCGTTAGCTTACCCGTCGGGACTGCCAGGCGCGGCGCAAAGCGTGGGCCAGCTGTACCTGGTTAAAAGGTTTACGCAGCAGCTCCACCTCCGGCAGCTGCTGTCCGCTGCGACGCAAATCCTGACCGCTTATCAGCAGCAGGGTGAGGTGAGGATGGTGCCTGCGGGCGTGCTGTAAAACCTCCGCGCCGCTCATGCTGCCCGGCAGCATCAGATCGCTGATTACGATGCAGATATCCGGCACGTCGGCCAGCATTTGCAGCGCCTGCCGGCTATCGTTGGTTTCGAGCGTCAGATAACCTAGCTGGTGCAACTGCTCACAGAGCGTCTGGCGCACGTCCTGCTCATCTTCCAGCACCAGCACCAGCCGATCCTCGTTTTCGTTGGCGGCGGGCGCCTCCGGCTGGGGCTCGCTCAACGCCTGCCCGGGCGCGCGAGGAAGCTGCAGGCGCACCAGGGTTCCCTGTCCCGGCGCGCTTTCAATCTGCACGCGCCCGCCGGACTGGCGCACAAACCCGTAAACCATCGATAAACCCAGCCCGCTTCCGCTTCCGGTCTGTTTAGTGGTGAAGAATGGCTCAAATACCTGCGCTTTAATCTCCGGCGACATGCCGTGCCCGGTGTCGATCACCTCCAGCGCGACCATGTCCTGTTTGCCCCCGCTGGCGCGCACGACGCGCTGGTTCCAGGTGCGAATTTTTATGCTGCCGGTTTGTCCGTCCATCGCGTCGCGGGCGTTCATCACCAGATTGATAATGGCGTTTTCCAGCTGGTTGACGTCAATCCAGGCGGGCCAGGCGGGCTGCTGCGCTTCAATTTCAAGCGTAAGGGTGGCGGGCAGAGAATGGCGAATTAGCGGATCGAGGTTTTCCAGCAGACTCTTCATCGCCACGGCGTGAGGATGGAGCGACTGTTTACGTGAAAACGCCAGCAGGCGCTGGGTAAGCTGCGCGCCGCGTTCGGCAGCCTTCAGGGAACGGTTGATGCGCGTGGCGTCAGGCGAATCCGCCGGAACCAGCTCAAGGCTGCCGATAATCACCGCCAGCAGATTATTGAAGTCGTGCGCAAGCCCGCCGGTTAGCTGCCCTACCGCTTTCATCTTCTGGCTGTGCACCAGCGCCTCTTCCAGCGCCTTGCGTTCGCTGCGCTCAAGCACCACGTTCACCATGCCGCGACCGGGTACAGGGCTGAAACGCAGCTCAATGGTGCGGTTGTCCGCCAGCCGCAGCTCCTGCGGCCTGGGCTGCGGACGCGAAAGATTTTCCAGAATATGCTCCTGCAGCAGCGTGGCCTGCTTGAGCAGGTCGAGATAGTGCTGCCCGCGCTGCAGCTTTTCCGACGCCAGCCCCAGCAGCAGCGGATACTGCGGATTCCACACCACCAGAAAGCCTTCGTTATCGAACAGCGCAAAGCCGTCGCGCATGGCGTGAAAGGTGGTTTCCAGCTGCGTGCTTTTTTCTTTCAGCAGCTTTGAGGTGTGTTCCAGCGAAGAGGTATTGCGTGCAAAAACGTTGAACGCCCGCGCCAGCTCCCCCAGTTCGTCACGACGCTGCAAAGCGGGCACGCTGACGTCCCGCTCGCCTCTTGCCAGCCGCGTCATGGCGTGAGAGATAGCCGTCAGATTCGAGCCAAGGTTTTTGTAGATATACCAGCCCGCGAAGCCGGTTATCACTATCGCCAGCAAAGCAAACAGGCCGATAAAGAAGATGATGGACTGCAGATCCCTGTGGCTTTGCTCGGTGCGGTTCAGCGACTCCTGCGCCACTTTCTGCACGTAAAGATTGATATCCCGATTGAGAAAGGCCACCAGCGCTTTGATGTGGTACATAAACCAGGCGATGGCCAAATCGCTGTTATCCAGCCGCTGGGACAGCGGCAGCAGCTGCCGTAAATGCGCGTTAAATTCCTGCAAGATTTCATCGACCAGCGGCGAATCAGCATGTTTGGGCAGCTTTGACATCACGTCGGTAAGCTGCACCACCGTCGCCTTTGGCGAAGGCGTCTGAATGGCGATCAGGATAAGCCTGTCCATCTGCGCAAGCAGCGCGGCGTCGGGAATATTCAGCCCGTCACGCGCATTGACGTCCTGAATATGATGCAGATAGCTCTGGTTCTGGTACAGCGCGCTAAGCAGTTCGTTGCGCTCCAGATGGCGGCGATGGCCCAGCTCCAGCATGCGCGTTACGCTGCTTTCCAGCTCGTTGCTGCGTTCGGTAATGCGTTTAACCAGCTGGGGTTCATGGCTGGCGAGGGGAGCCGTCGCCAGATGACTCAGCGAATTTTGCAGCTCCAGCTGCGTTTGCTTCAGGCGCGCCGCCTCGCTCTGGTACTCAAGCGCGCCGACGACCTGCGTCAACCGTACGGCGGCGGTGGCTACGTTTGCCGTATCCCGCGCCAGCTCCATGCTGCCGGACATGTCGCTGAGCGTTTGCCCCTGCACCTGCTCCTGCAGGCGGCTGGCGTGTTCAAACCCCAGCACCGCCACGCCGCAAACCATCAGCGTCACCGCCACCACCAGCAGGTTGAAGAACAGCAGGCGGCCACGGGCGCTGGCTAAGAAGGGCGTGCGGGGTTGCGGCATAGGTGGCTCCAGTTCCAGCATGCAGGACGGATAAGCACAGGCGTCATCCATCTTCCGGCGATTGGGCGGTGGACGGCGCGTTGCTAATCCACCCTACATTTCTAGTTGCATCGCCGCATCAGGGAAATCGATACATCACGAGAATGTGACAAAGGTTAACTATTCACGAATATGACAAATATGAACGGGTTCTGACATTTTGCATTTACCTGCGGAGGGTTAACTGGCATCACTCGATTTTTCACCCGCAGGAGTCGCGCCATGAGTAAAGTGCCCATTCTGGAGATGCGCAACATTGCCAAATCTTTCGGCAAGTTTTATGCGCTTAAAGGCGTCGACCTGACGGTGTTTCCCGGCGAAATTCACGCGCTGATGGGCGAGAACGGCGCCGGGAAAAGCACCCTGATGAAGATCCTTGCCGGCGCCTATACTGCCACCAGCGGAGAGATTCTGATTGAAGGCAAGCCTTACAGCATTAAGGGGCCGAAAGACGCCCTGAGCGCTGGCATCACGCTGATTTACCAGGAGATGCAGCTCGCCCCTAACCTGACGGTGGCGGAAAATATTTTCCTCGGCAGCGAGCTGTCACGCGCAGGCCTGGTACAGCGCAAAGAAATGGTCATGCAGGCGCAGACGGTAATTAATCGACTTGGCGCGCAGTTCAAGGCCAGCGACCTGGTAATGAATCTGACCATCGCCGAACAGCAGCAGGTGGAGATTGCCCGCGCGCTACACCGCAACAGCCGCATTTTAGTCATGGATGAGCCTACCGCGGCGCTTTCTTCCCGCGAAACGCACCGCCTGTTCGAACTGATTATGCGCCTGCGCGATGAGGGCATGGCGATCATCTATATCAGCCACCGCATGGCGGAAGTGTATGAGCTATCAGACCGGGTCAGCGTGCTGCGCGACGGACAGTATGTCGGCAGCCTGACCCGCGAAAACCTGAACGCCAATGAGCTGGTACGCATGATGGTGGGCCGGCCGTTAAGCGATCTGTTCAATAAAGAACGTGATATCCCGCTGGGTAATACGCGACTGAAAGTCCAACACCTGACGGACGGCGGCAAAGTGCAGCCGGTGAGCCTCCAGGTACGTTCCGGAGAAATCGTCGGCCTTGCGGGATTAGTCGGCGCCGGGCGTTCCGAACTTGCGCAGCTTATTTTTGGCGTGCGTAAAGCGTCCGCCGGCACCATTGAAATCGACGGCAACCCGGTCAGCATTCATTCACCCCGTGAAGCCATTCGCTACGGTATCGGCTTTCTTACCGAAAACCGCAAAGAGCAGGGTTTATTCCTGGAGCTGGCGGCGCAGGACAACATCACCATGGCGACGCTGGAACGCGACGACCATTACGGCTGGCTGGATCGTAAAAAAGCGCAAACCATTTCCGACGATGCCATCAGCCTGCTGAATATTCGCGTGCCTCACGCGCAGGTACGGGCCGGGGGATTATCCGGCGGGAATCAGCAAAAGCTGCTGATCTCGCGCTGGGTGGCGATTGGCCCACGCATTTTGATCCTTGATGAACCCACCCGCGGCGTGGACGTCGGCGCCAAAAGCGAAATCTACCGCATCATGAGTCAGATGGCGAAACAGGGCGTGGCGATCCTGATGATTTCAAGCGAGTTGCCGGAAGTGGTCGGTATGAGCGACCGGGTATATGTGATGCGCGAAGGCAGCATCGCAGGCGAGCTGCACGGCAAGGACATCACACAAGAAAGCATCATGACGCTGGCAACCGGCGTGGAAGATGCCCACAACAAGGTGGTTAACCATGGCTAATACGATCGATCCACGCAAAGGCGCGCCGGTTGCGGACACGCCTCAACAGGTAGCAAAAACCGCCTCGCTGAAAAAAGCGTTGTTCGGCGATTTGGTGCAAACCATCGGCATTTTGCCGATTCTGGTGCTTATCGTCGCCGTTTTCGGCTTTATCGCGCCGAACTTCTTTACCGAATCCAACCTGCTGAACATTGCCCGGCAGTCGTCCATCAATATCGTGCTGGCGGCGGGCATGACTTTCATTATTTTGACCGGCGGGATCGACCTTTCCGTCGGCTCAATACTGGGCACCACGGCGGTAACGGCGATGGTCGTTTCACTGATGCCGGGCTGGGAGTCGCTGTCCATTCCCGCCGCGCTGATGATGGGTACCGGGCTTGGGCTGTTTAACGGCATGCTGGTGGCCTGGGCGGGATTGCCGCCGTTTATCGTTACGCTTGGCACCTATACCGCCCTGCGCGGCGCGGCCTATCTGCTGGCCGACGGCACCACGGTGATTAACTCCAATATCAACTTTGAGTGGATCGGCAACGCCTATCTGGGCCCGATTCCGTGGCTGGTGGTGATTGCGCTGGCGGTGATTGTGGTGTGCTGGTTCATCCTCAGGCGTACCACGCTCGGGGTTCATATCTACGCCGTGGGCGGCAACATGCAGGCGGCGCGCCTTACGGGCATCAAAGTGTGGATGGTATTGCTGTTCGTTTACGGCATGAGCGGCCTGCTCTCCGGGCTCGGCGGCGTGATGAGCGCCTCACGGCTGTACAGCGCCAACGGCAACCTCGGGATGGGCTATGAGCTGGACGCCATCGCGGCGGTCATCCTCGGCGGCACCAGCTTTGTGGGCGGCATCGGCACCATCACCGGCACCCTGGTCGGGGCGCTGATTATCGCCACGCTTAACAACGGCATGACGCTGATGGGCGTCTCGTATTTCTGGCAACTGGTGATCAAAGGGGCGGTGATCATCATTGCGGTGCTGATAGATAAATACCGTACCCGTCACCATCAAAGTGCATAACAAAAAACACCCTACACAGGAGATATTCCATGCGTTTGAAGCCGATTGTGACCGCGTTACTCGCGGGAGCCATGATTGCCGGGGCGCCGTTTGCCCAGGCGAAAGAACTGAAATCTATCGGGGTGACGGTGGGCGATCTCGCCAACCCATTCTTCGTGCAGATTACCAAAGGTGCCGAGCTTGAAGCCCGCAAGCTTGCGGGGGACAACGTCAAGGTAACGCTGGTCTCCAGCGGTTACGATCTGGGTCAGCAGGTTTCGCAGATCGATAACTTTATCGCCGCGAAAGTGGACATGATCATTCTTAACGCCGCGGATTCCAAAGGGATCGGCCCGGCGGTGAAACGCGCTAAAGATGCCGGGATCGTGGTAGTGGCGGTGGACGTGGCGGCGGAAGGCGCGGATGCGACCATCACCTCGGACAACACCCAGGCGGGTGAAATGGCCTGTAAGTACATTTCGGATCGCCTAAAAGAGAAAGGCAACGTAGTGATCATCAACGGACCGCCGGTATCCGCCGTGCAGAACCGTGTTGAAGGCTGCGTGACCGAGTTCAAAAAGCATCCTGACATTAAGATCCTCTCCTCTAACCAGAACGCCAAAGGCAGCCGTGAAGGCGGCCTGGAAGTGATGACCTCGCTGCTGGCGGCCAATCCTAAGATCGACGGCGTATTCGCCATCAACGATCCGACGGCGATCGGCGCCGATCTGGCGGCCAAGCAGGCGCAGCGTAGCGAATTCTTTATCGTTGGCGTGGACGGCAGCCCGGATGGAGAAGAAGCCCTGAAACGCGGTGGAAATTCGCTCTTTGTGGCGACGCCTGCGCAGGACCCGCAGGTAATGGCGGCGAAGGCGGTGGAGATTGGTTACGACATTCTGCAGGGCAAGCCGGCACCTAAAGAGCCCGTGCTGATCCCGGTGACCATGATCGATAAGAACAATATCGGTACTTACAAAGGCTGGACGGTGAAATAACGCCAGCGCTCTGCAAATGGTAGGGCGGATAAGCCACGCGCCATCCGCCCTACGACAAGAGAGTGTGGATAAGGAGACAATATGAAACGCTCCGAAGTGAACCAGATCCTCTCCCGAACCCGCCATTTCTTTACCCAGCATGACGTCCACCTGCCGCCGTTCGCCTTTTATGACCTGGCAAAATGGCAGCAGCTGGATAAAGCCATCTGGCAGGAAGTCTTTGATTTGAAGCTGGGCTGGGACGTGACGGCGTTCGGCGGCAGCGATTTCCAGGCCCAGGGGCTGACGCTGTTCACTTTGCGCAACGGCTCGGCGGAAGGCGCGCCCTACCCTAAAAGCTACGCCGAAAAAATTATGCATGTCCGCGAAGGACAGCTCACGCCGATGCATTTTCACTGGCGAAAACAAGAAGATATCATCAATCGCGGCGGCGGTAATTTGATTGTCGAGCTGTGGAATTCCGATCAGTTTGAGCAGCCCGAAGAGAGCGACGTGACGGTAACCATCGACGGCTGCCGCCAGACCCACGCGGCGGGCAGCCAGCTCCGCCTGTCGCCCGGCGAAAGCATCTGCCTGGTGCCCGGCGTTTATCACAGTTTCTGGGGCGAGCCCGGCTATGGCGACGTGCTGGTCGGCGAGGTGTCGATGGTTAACGATGACGACCACGACAACCGTTTCCTGAAGCCCCTTGAGCGTTTTAACAGCATTATTGAAGACGAGCCGGCGCAACTGCTGCTGTGCAATGAGTATCGCCAACGTTTTTAAACGGCCCATCACTTTTTTCCCAACACCGGGGGAACCACTATGGCTTTGATATCGCTTGCAGACGGACTTGCCCACGCACGTGCCAACAACTACGCGCTGGGTGCTTTTAACGTACTCGACAGCCATTTTCTGCGCGCGCTTTTTGCCGCCGCGAAGCAGGAAAGATCGCCTTTTATCATCAATATCGCCGAAGTGCATTTTAAATACGTGTCGCTGGATTCGCTGGTTGAGGCGGTGAAATTCGAAGCGGCCAGGCATGATATTCCGGTCGTGCTCAATCTCGATCACGGCCTGCATTTTGAAGCGGTAGTTCGCGCATTACGCCTCGGTTTTAGCTCGGTCATGTTCGATGGTTCTACACTTGAATATGAAGAGAATATTCGTCAGACCCGCGAGGTGGTGAAGATGTGCCATGCGGTAGGCGTTTCCGTGGAGGCGGAGCTGGGCGCGGTCGGTGGCGACGAAGGCGGCGCGCTGTACGGCGAAGCAGATAGCAACAAATTCACCGATCCCGCCGTCGCGCGTGATTTCGTCGACAGAACGGGCATCGATACGCTGGCCGTCGCTATCGGCAACGCGCACGGAAAATACAAGGGCGAACCGAAGCTTGATTTTGACCGCCTGGCCGCCATCCGTCAGCAAACCGGGATACCGCTGGTGCTGCACGGCGGCTCCGGCATTAGCGACGAGGATTTCCGCAAGGCGATAACTCTCGGCATCCATAAAATAAATTTCTATACGGGTATGTCGCAGGCGGCCCTTGGCGCCATCGAACAACGCATGAACCAGCGGCACGCGATTTATGACGAATTCGCCGAACTGTTGCTCGGCATCGAAGAGGCTATTACCGACGTTGTCGCCGGGCAGATGCGGATTTTTGGTAGTTCGGGTAAGGCCTAAGGAGTTGCTATGACAGAGCGCAGCGGGATTATCGCCGCCGGCAATATGCTGGTGGATCATGTGCACCAAATCGTCCAGTGGCCGCAGCGCGGGTGGCTGGCTGAGATTGTCCACAGCGAACGCTCGACGGGCGGCGCGCCGCTGAACGTGCTGCTGACGCTGGCGAAAATGCACGTCGGCCTGCCGCTGCAGGCGGTGGGGCTGGTGGGTGAAGATCACGATGGCGATTACATCATGGCGATGCTCGATCAGTATCATGTGAATCGCCAGCACGTTCACCGCACGACCTTTGCGCCCACCTCCATGTCGCAGGTAATGACCGATCCCAGCGGGCAGCGCACCTTCTTCCACTCGCCCGGCGCTAACCGCCTGCTCGACTTGCCCGCCTTTGACCGCCTTGAAACGTCATTTAAAATCTTTCACCTCGGCTATTTGCTGCTGCTCGATAGCCTGGATATGGAGGATGCGGAATACGGCACGCGCAGCGCAAGATTGCTGGCGCAGATGTCCCAGCAGGGCTACGAAACCTCTCTCGATTTAGTTTCAAGGCAGGGCGATCCGCGCTATCGCCCGATGGTGCTTCCCGCCCTGAGCTGGCTGGATTACCTGGTGATTAACGAGCTGGAGGCCGGCGAGTTTAGCGGGCTGGATATTCGCCGGTCGGACGGTTCGCCGCACGTAGAAAATATCGCGCAGGCCGCCAGCCTGCTGCTTGAGTCCGGCGTGCGTCAGCGCGTGGTCATTCACTGTCCGGAAGGCGCATGGGGCGTGGAAAAGAGCGGCGAAGGCGTATGGGTGCCTTCGTTTCGTTTAGCGCCTGAAGAAATTATCGGCAGCGTAGGCGCAGGCGACGCGTTTTGCGCCGGGATGCTGTACGGCTGTCATGAAAAATGGTCGCTGGTCGATAGCCTGAAGCTGGCGCACGCCTGCGCGCGCGCTAATTTGCTGTGCGCCAATGCGATAGATGGCGCACAACCGCTTACGGAACTGCAGATGTTTATTAATGAGAACAGCTAACCATGGCGGGCGGTTATTAATAAAAAGAACTCAGGCGGCGCTATGTTCCGCCTGAATGATATCCGCGGCGAAGACGTAACCTACGCCACGAATAGTGCGGATTAACGACGGCTGATGAGGGTTAACCTCTATTTTTCTGCGCAGCCGCATAATGAGTACGTCGATCGTTCTGTCGAAGATTTCCAGGCTTTCGCTGTGGGTAAGCTCCAACAGCCGCTCACGGGACAATACCTTGCGGGCATTTTGCATCAGCGCCAGTAGCAGACCGTATTCTCCCTGGGTAAGGTCGACCTGCTCGTGCTGCGCGTTAAACAGCTGGCAGCGATCGGTATCTAATCGCCAGCCGTTAAAATGTAGCCCGCTGGTTTTTGTCGCCGCGGACTCTACGGCCAGCGCCCCCGTGCGGCGAAGCACCGCTTTAACCCGCGCCACGACCACGCGAGGATTAAACGGCTTGCCGATGTAATCATCCGCGCCCATCTCCAGCCCCACCACGACGTCGGACTCGCTGCCAAGCCCGGTCAGCATCACCACCGGAAGCTCAGGACGCTGCCGCTGAATTTGTTGCAGCACCTGCAGGCCGTTGATATCCGGCAGCATCATATCGAGCAGAACCAGCGCGATCGCCGGCCGCTGGGCAATCATCGTTAAGGCATCGTTGCCGTTATGACAAACCTGCACGTCAAAGACGTGCTCGTTAAGGGTATCGCGCAGCACGTCGCAGATAGCCGGATCGTCATCCACCACCAATATTGCAGGCTTCATTGTTATTCTCCGGGGAGGATGTTCAGGTCGATAAGTAAGTGTGAACGATAGTGAATGGAGTGCCGCATAAAAGACAACTGCCCGTGCTGAAATTCCAAGCAGCGTCACAAACGGCCCGCCGCGCGCGGTCAATTTTGCACACCGCCGATGAACCGCCCTTTCTTACGCTGGCTGCCGGATAAAAAAACGGCCCCGCGGGGCCGTTTAGTTTTACTTCTCAAAATGGATTAGCTACTCGCTTTATCCGTAAAGCCGCCCAACATTTCACGCTCGTAAGCCGCCGCTTTTTTATGGTCGAACTTGTGTTCCCACTTGGCGATAACCAGCACCGCCAGCGCATTGCCGACCACGTTCAAGGCGGTACGCGCCATGTCCAGAATACGGTCGACGCCGGCGATAAACGCCAGACCTTCCAGCGGAATGCCTACGCTGCCAAGGGTTGCCAGCAGCACCACGAAGGATACGCCCGGCACGCCTGCGATACCTTTTGAGGTCACCATCAGCGTCAGCACAAGAATGATTTCCTGACCGATTGACAGCTCAATACCGTAAAGCTGCGCGATAAAGATAGCCGCGATGCTCTGGTACAGCGTGGAACCATCAAGGTTAAAGGAGTACCCCGTCGGCACCACGAAGCTGGTAATGGATGCCGGCGCGCCGTACGCCTCCATTTTCTCGATAATGCGCGGCAGAACGCTTTCGGAGCTGGCCGTGGAGAAAGCCAGAATCAATTCGTCCTTGAGGATGCGAATCAGGATCCAGACGCGCAAACCGCACAGCCTGGCCACCGCCCCCAGCACGATCAGCGCAAAGAACAGAATGGCGAAATAAACCAGCAGCACCAGTTTGAGCAGCGGCCAAAGCGACGCAAAACCGAAGTTGGCTACCGTTACCGCGATCAGCGCAAAGACCCCAACCGGCGCATAGCGCATCACCATGTGGGTTACCTTGAACATGGTTTCGGAGATCGAGCGGAATACCGTGACCAGCGGTTCACGGTGCGTTGCAGGCAGCGAAGAGAGGCCAAGACCAAACAGCACCGAGAAGAAGATAATCGGCAGCATTTCGCCTTTGGCCATCGAAGCCACGATGTTAGTCGGCACCAGGGAAAGAATGGTGCCCATCAAGCCGTGCGCGTGGCTCTGAACGTCCTCGGCGGTATGCTGGTATTTCGAAATATCCACGCTGGCAAGCTGCGACATATCGATGCCGTGCCCGGGCTGGAACACGTTCGCCAGGGTAATGCCCAGGATAATGGCAACCGTCGTGATGACTTCGAAATAGAGAATGGTTTTCGCACCGATTCTTCCGAGCTGTTTAGCATCGCCCACGCCCGCAATCCCTACCACCAGCGTAGAAATCACAATCGGCACGACAATCATTTTGATCAGGTGAATAAAGATATCGCCCGCCGGCGAGAGCAGGTTGGTGATAAGCCATTCGCGCTCGTCACTCTGATAATGTAGAACGCTTCCCAGCGCGATACCCAGCACCAGCGCCAGCAGTATCTGCCAGGCAAGGCTGACCTTTGGTTGTTTCATAACGATTTTATTCCTCAATAAAACGCCATTCCCAGGATGCTGCCCAATGAGAACGTCACAAACGTAAAAGGGGTAGGACAAACGTCGGGGATTACGAGGGGCTTTTTCAAGCGGCTGTATGAGTACCATTTGTACGCTATGCTGCGCAACCCTGCCTGTTCAGGGATATTCACTCAAAATACATCGTTAAACAGAACTTTAGTCACATCTACTGCTATAACTTATTGTTATAAAATATATTTACTCATGCTTTTTTCAAATAACCCTCGCGGTGAATTATTTCTCCTTCACGATTCGTTTGATTAATTTTCAGCCAATTCAAATAACGACGTGATCTGTCGCCCAAAAAGTAAACAAAGCTGCCAATACCCCTACAATTAACGTTTGCTTGACATATTATTAACATCCTCAAGGAGAAAAAAAGCCATGACACAACTACACAAACACGCTATTCCCGCAAATATTGCGGAACACTGCCTGATAAATCCGGAGCAATACCAGTCCTTGTACCAGCAGTCAGTCCATGACCCGGACGCATTCTGGGGCGAACAGGGGAAAATCCTCGACTGGATCAAACCCTATCAGAAGGTGAAAAACACCTCCTTCGCGCCGGGAAACATCTCAATACGCTGGTATGAAGACGGCACGCTGAACCTGGCGGCCAACTGCCTGGATCGCCATCTGAAAGAGCGCGGCGAACAGACGGCGATAATCTGGGAAGGCGACGATGCGACCCAGAGCAAAAATATTACCTACCGCGAGCTGCATCGCGACGTCTGTCGCGTTGCCAATACCCTGGTCGAGCTGGGTATTAAAAAAGGCGACGTGGTGGCTATCTATATGCCGATGGTGCCGGAGGCCGCCGTAGCGATGCTGGCCTGCGCGCGTATTGGCGCGGTGCATTCCGTTATTTTCGGCGGCTTTTCGCCGGAAGCGGTAGCCGGACGCATCATCGATTCCAGCTCCCGTCTGGTCATCACGGCGGACGAAGGCATTCGTGCCGGACGCTCTATTCCGCTGAAGAAAAACGTCGATGACGCGCTGAAAAACCCCAACGTGAAGAGCGTTGAGCACGTTATCGTCCTTAAGCGCACCGGTGGCGACATCGAATGGCACGAAGGCCGTGACCTGTGGTGGAACGAGCTGGTCGAGAAAGCCAGCGCTCACCATCAGCCGGTGGAAATGAACGCCGAAGACCCGCTTTTCATCCTTTATACCTCAGGTTCGACCGGCAAGCCGAAGGGCGTGGTGCACACCACGGGCGGCTATCTGGTCTATGCCGCAACCACCTTCAGATACGCTTTTGATTACCATCCAGGCGACGTTTACTGGTGCACGGCGGACGTGGGCTGGGTCACCGGACACAGCTATTTGCTGTATGGCCCGCTGGCCTGCGGCGCCATCACCCTGATGTTTGAAGGCGTGCCGAACTGGCCTGCGCCAAACCGTATGGCGCAGGTAGTGGATAAGCATAAGGTAAATATCCTTTACACCGCGCCGACGGCGATTCGCGCCTTGATGGCCGAAGGCGATAAAGCCATTGAGGGTACGGATCGTTCTTCGCTGCGGATCCTTGGCTCCGTGGGCGAGCCGATCAACCCGGAAGCATGGGAATGGTACTGGAAAAAAATCGGTAACGAGAAGTGCCCGGTAATCGACACCTGGTGGCAGACCGAAACCGGCGGTTTTATGATTACTCCGCTGCCGGGGGCGACCGAGCTGAAAGCGGGCTCCGCCTCGCGCCCGTTTTTCGGCGTGCAGCCGGCGCTGGTCGATAACGAAGGCAACCCGCAGCAGGGCGCAACCGACGGCAACCTGGTGATTACCGATTCATGGCCGGGCCAGGCGCGTACCCTGTTCGGCGACCACGAACGCTTCGAGCAGACCTATTTCTCCACCTTCAAAAATATGTATTTCAGCGGTGACGGCGCGCGTCGCGACGAAGACGGGTATTTCTGGATAACGGGCCGCGTGGACGACGTGCTGAACGTTTCCGGCCACCGTTTAGGCACCGCAGAGATTGAATCAGCGCTGGTCTCGCATCCTAAGGTCGCCGAAGCCGCGGTGGTGGGCATCCCTCATAACATTAAAGGCCAGGCGATTTATGCTTACGTGACGCTAAATCACGGCGAAGAGCCGACGCCTGAGCTGTATGCCGAAGTGCGCAACTGGGTGCGTAAAGAGATTGGCCCGCTTGCCACGCCGGATATCCTTCACTGGACAGACTCGCTGCCGAAAACCCGCTCCGGCAAGATTATGCGCCGCATTCTGCGCAAAATCGCCGCCGGGGATACCAGCAACTTTGGCGATACCTCGACGCTTGCCGATCCTGGCGTAGTCGAAAAATTACTGGAAGAAAAACAAGCTATTACCATGCCTTCATAGCGTTGATTTTTACCCCTCTCCCCGGCGGGGAGAGGGAAACGGGCCCTGCTTCACTCAATATAATCACAACACAACCTTACCTCTGGAGACTCTGTGATGAATGACCTCATTTATCAACGGATAGAAGACAGCGCGCATTTCAGGGAGCTAGTCGAAAAACGGCAGCGTTTTGCCATTATCCTGTCGATTATTATGCTGGTGGTTTACGTCGGCTTTATTCTGCTCATCGCCTTTGCGCCCGGCTGGCTGGGCACGCCTTTGCACGCGGGCACCAGCGTCACGCGCGGCATACCTATCGGTATTGGCGTCATAGTGATTTCCTTTGTGCTTACCGCCGTTTACGTCTGGCGGGCCAACGGTGAATTCGACCGGCTGACCCGGGCGATGCTGCGCGAGGTAAACGCATAATGAAACGTCTTCTGACCGCATTGATCACCGCGCCCCTGCTTGCCTTTTCCACCACGGCGCTGGCGGCCGACGCTATTACCGGCGCCGTGCAGCGCCAGCCGACCAACTGGCAGGCGATCATCATGTTCGTCATCTTCGTCGCCCTGACGCTGTACATCACCTGGTGGGCCTCGAAGCGTACCCGCTCGCGCAGCGATTACTATACCGCCGGCGGCAATATCACCGGCTTCCAGAACGGGCTGGCGATTTCGGGCGACTTTATGTCGGCGGCCTCCTTCCTGGGCATTTCCGCGCTGGTCTACACTTCCGGGTACGACGGCCTGATTTACTCGCTCGGCTTCCTGGTCGGCTGGCCGATAATTCTGTTTCTGATCGCCGAACGCCTGCGCAACCTCGGGCGCTATACCTTTGCGGACGTCGCCTCTTACCGTTTGAAACAAGGGCCGATTCGTATTCTGTCAGCCTGCGGCTCACTGGTGGTAGTGGCGCTGTATCTCATCGCGCAGATGGTCGGCGCGGGCAAGCTTATCGAGCTGCTGTTCGGCCTGAACTACCACGTTGCGGTGGTGCTGGTCGGCGTGCTGATGGTGATGTACGTGCTGTTTGGCGGCATGCTCGCCACCACCTGGGTGCAAATCATCAAAGCCGTGCTGCTGCTGTTCGGCGCAAGCTTTATGGCCTTTATGGTAATGAAGCACGTGGGCTTCAGCTTTAGCAATCTGTTCAGCGAAGCCATGGCGGTACACCCGAAAGGCGCGGCTATTATGAGCCCCGGCGGCCTGGTGAAAGACCCCATCTCGGCCCTGTCGCTTGGCCTGGGACTGATGTTTGGCACCGCGGGCCTGCCGCATATTCTGATGCGTTTCTTCACGGTCAGCGATGCCCGCGAAGCGCGTAAGAGCGTGCTCTACGCCACCGGTTTTATGGGTTACTTCTACATTCTGACCTTTATCATCGGCTTTGGCGCCATCATGCTGGTCGGCGCTAATCCGGCGTTTAAAGACGGGGCGGGTGCGTTAATCGGCGGCAACAACATGGCGGCGGTACACCTCGCTAACGCCGTGGGCGGCAACCTGTTCCTGGGCTTTATTTCCGCGGTAGCCTTCGCCACGATTCTGGCGGTGGTGGCGGGCTTAACGCTGGCCGGCGCCTCTGCGGTTTCGCACGATTTGTATGCCAACGTGTTCCGCAAAGGCGCTTCCGAACGCGATGAGATCCGCGTATCGAAAATTACCGTGCTGATTCTGGGGGTGGTGGCTATCGGGCTGGGGATTTTGTTTGAAAACCAGAATATCGCTTTCATGGTAGGCCTGGCGTTCTCCATCGCCGCAAGCTGTAACTTCCCGATTATTCTGCTCTCTATGTACTGGTCAAAACTGACCACCCGCGGCGCGATGATCGGCGGCTGGCTTGGCCTGCTGACGGCGGTGATACTGATGATCCTCGGCCCGACGGTCTGGGTGCAGGTGCTGGGTCACGCCACGGCTATCTTCCCTTATGAGTATCCGGCGCTGTTCTCCATTCTGGTGGCGTTTATCGGCATCTGGGTATTCTCAATCACCGATAACAGCCCGGAAGGCAACCTCGAACGCGCGAAATTCCGTGCTCAGTTCATCCGTTCCCAGACCGGGATTGGTATTGAACAAGGCCGCGCGCACTAAGGCCACATCCCCGGTCATCCGGCCGGGGATTTTCCTCTCTATCAAAACATTAGCCAGCTAATCAGCGGCGCGCCTATCACCATCACCACGCCCGAGAGCATCATGACCAGGCTTGCGACCACGCCCTCTTGCGGACCCAGTTCATAAGAGCGGGCCGTACCCGCGCCGTGCGACGCCGCGCCGAATCCCGCCCCTTTTGCCATGCCTTCGCGAATTGACAGCCGCAGGAACAGCACGTCGCCGACCGCCATACCAAACACACCCGTGATCACCACAAACAAAGCGACCAGTTCCGGCTGCCCGCCAATAGGTTTTGCCGCCGCAAGGGCGAAAGGCGTGGTGATGGAGCGGACGGCAAGGCTGCGCTGGATCTCATCGGATAACGTAAGCAGGCGCGCCAGCCAGACCGAGCTTGTCACCGCAACCACCGTCGCCGTCACAACGCCCGCGGAAAGCGACATCCAGTGGCGCTTTATCACCTTAAGGTTGTCATACACCGGCACCGCGAAGGCGATGGTCGCCGGTCCCAGCAGCCACAGCAGCCAGTGCGCTTCCCCCATGTAATTCTGATAGGAGATATGGCCGGCTATCAGCATCAGCACCAGCAGAATCGGCGTAAGCACCAGCGGCATAAGCGGCAGCCGGTGAAAGCGGCGGTAGAGCTTTTTATTGGCGCAATAGAGAATAACCGTGATCGCAAGACACAGTACGCTGATTTGAAAGCTACTCACCGCGGGCCTGCCTGCGGGCTTCACGCGCCAGTTCGAAACGGTACACCTTGTCCACCACCCACGCCGTCGTCCCCAGCACCAGCAGGGTACTGACCGCGATAACCAGCATTATGCGCCAGCCGTCCACCATCAGCAGCTGCAGATAATTCACCACCGCGACTACCGCCGGAACAAAAAACAGCAGCATTTCGGCCAGCAGCCAGCGCGATCCTGCCCGCACCCACCTGAGCGGCACTACCCGGCAAATAATCAGCATCAGCAGGGTTAGCATGCCGACGATATTGGCGGGTAAAGGCAAATGCCAGCGTTCAACGGCCCATTGAGCCGCGATAAAAAGGCCTGCATACAGCGCGACCTGAAGCGGTACCTGTATGCGGTTTACAACGAACGGCGTAAAGCGACCTGTCGCCAGGGCCATGGGGGTTATTCTCCAGAAAAATGCAGGAGGAGATTATAGTTAGCACTTCGCCCGGCAAGAAATGAATTAAAATCATCGAAGGTATAGTTAACGGGAATACTTATGGATATCAGAACGCTGCGTTATTTTGTTGAAGTCGTCCGCCAGCAAAGTTTTACCCGCGCAGCGGAGAAGATGTTTGTCACCCAGCCGACCATCAGCAAAATGTTGCGCAACCTTGAAGATGAGCTGGGCTGCACTTTGCTGATCCGCAACGGCCGCAGGCTGCTGCTTACCGATACCGGCGAGGTTGTTTATCAGCGAGGATTAACGATTTTAGCCGAATTTCGCCAGCTTGAGGCGGAGTTAGGCGATATTAATCACCTCAGCAAAGGCGTACTGCGGCTGGGCATTCCGCCGATGGTGGGGATGCTGATGACCGGCCCCATCAGCCTGTATCGCCAGCGCTATCCCGGCGTGGAGCTGAAGATTTCCGAGTTCGGCGGCCTGACGGTACAGCAGGCGGTGATAAACGGCGATCTGGATTTAGCCATGACGGCGCTTCCCGTAGAAGACGAAGACGCTTTTTCCACGCTGCCCCTGTTTCGCCATCCGCTGTGCGTTCTGGTGCCCCGCTCGGGCCCGTGGATGGCGCGTACAAGCATTAAGCCCGATGAGCTCGCGGCTCATCCTCTGCTTATCTATAACGAAGATTTCGCCCTCAGCCGCCAGCTGATGCAGCTGTTCCGCGATCACGGCTTTACGCCGCGTATCGCCGTAAGAAGCGGGCAGTGGGATTTCCTGGCGGCCATGGTTCAGGCCGGGATCGGCATTGCGATTTTACCAGAGCCCATCTGCCAGAAGCTGGATAAAACCACCCTAATGTGGCTGCCGCTGGAGAGCGATTTGACCTGGCAGTTGGGAATGATCTGGCGGGGAGGGATTTATATTTCACAAAGCGCGCAGGCGTGGATTGCCTGCTGCAAAGAGTTCTGGCCGGAGCTACCCGGCCAGTAAAACGGATTGAAGCTAGTGCTGTTCAATCAGCAGCGCTTCCAGCAGGTCGAGATCGTGCAGCAGCTTTTGCAGCGTCTCGTTGCTGATTTTTTGCGTGGCGCGCAGATGGTACAGCTCAGCGCGTTCGGAACGTAACGCTGCCAGTCGGAAGCGGCGTTCCAGATTTTCCTCCAGCGCGCTGCTTTCCACGTCGTTGCGCCCGTCGGCGCGGCGGCGCAGGTTGCCGATAACGCGCGAGCTCACCTCCGTAAGCAGCTGATCGTCGATATTCTCTTTGGTGTCCGCCGCCAGGCGCTCTTCCATTTTCTGAATCGCGACGATGGCCACCTCTGCCGTTGCGGAGCGGGCCAGACGCTCTTCCTGACGAGCCACCGATTTGTCCGCCAGTTCGACGTTCTTCAGCAGCACGGGCAGCATTATCACCCCGGCGAACAGCGAGAACAGGATGACGCCGGCGGAGAGGAAGATCAGTTCATAACGGGCGGGGAACGGCGTTCCATCACCCAGAAACAGCGGAATGGAGAGCACACCGGCCAGGGTAATCGCCCCCCGCACGCCGGCAAAAGAGGCGACCGCCAGCTCGCGGGTGGTGAAGGAAGCAAACTCCAGCGGGCTTTTCTTCATAAAGCGCAGGCTGAGGCGCTTCATGGACCACAGCCACAGAAAACGCACGCCAATCAACGCGATATATATCATTACGATATCGAAGAACAGCATCCACAGTTCGACGTTCGGATCGGCGTTGGCGGCCGTGATGGAGGTTTCCAGAATCCCCGGCAGCTGCAGGCCCAGCAGCAGGAAGACCATGCCGTTGAAGACAAATTCCAGCATCGCCCAGACGCTGTTAGCGCGCAGGCGCATGGCCAGCGGCGCGCTGCGCAGCACGCCGGAACGCGTGATGGTCATCCCCGCCGC
>NZ_RCAA01000028.1:50301-52083 GCF_003628475.1 Enterobacter sp. R1(2018)
CCAGGCCGGAGGCGTCGTTCATTAAGGCTTCGCCCTGCAAAATCCCCATGATTTTTTTCGGGATGCGTCCTTCCCCGACGATGCCGGACAGCGCCACGGCATCGGTCGGCGACAGCACGGCCGCCAGCGCAAACGCCGGAACCAACGGGATCCCGGGCACCAGGTAATAGATCAGGAAGCCGATGCCCACGATGGTGACCAGCACCAGCACCAGCGCAAGCCCGATGATCTCCCGGCCATGGTTCAAAAATTCATTGGTTGGCGTCTTCCAGCCGTCCGCAAACAGCAGCGGCGGAATAAACAGCACGAGGAATAATTCAGGATCGAATTCAACGTGCAGGCCAAAGTGCGGCCATGCAAGCAGCGCGCCGATGGCAATTTGCATTAACGGCAGAGGGATCTGGAAAGGCAGCATGCGCGTTGCTACCCCAGATAAAGAGACCACAAGGGTCATGATGAGAATGGTAAAGAAGATTTCCATGCTTTCCTTAGTCAGTCGCGGTGTGTTGTGAAACCCTTTTTGCAGGATGTTGTTCTAATAATAAAACAACTTTCTACACCGAAATGAAACAGGAAATAGCCCGAAAGGAAATAAGTTGCGGGCCAACGACGCGGCCCGCAGGATCTAAAGATTAAATTGCCCAGCCGCCGGCGTAAAACGCGACCAGCGCGATAGCAATCACAACGGTGCCGATATTCAGCCTGCGCCACTCGCCGGAGAAGATGCGGCCAATCACCAGCGAAGCGAAGCCGATCATGATGCCGGTAACGATGTTACAGGTCAGCACGATAAACACGGCGGTGATCAGTCCCGCCATAGCATCAACAAAATCGGTGAAGTCGATTTTTGCCACGTTGCTTAACATCAGCAAACCAACGTACATCAGCGCCGGAGCGGTGGCATAAGCAGGCACCAGGTAGGACAGCGGGGACAGGAACAGAATCAGCAGGAACAGCACGCCGACGGTAATAGCCGTCAGGCCAGTTTTGCCGCCCGCCGCGGTGCCGGCCGCGGATTCAATATAAACCGCCGCAGGGGCCGCGCCCACCAGGCCTGAGAACACGCTGCTCAGGGAGTCGGTGGTCAGCGCTTTGCCGCCGTCGATGATTTGTCCGTTTTTATCCAGCAGGTTTGCCTGACCGGCAACGGCGCGAATAGTGCCGGTTGCGTCGAACACCGCCGTCATCACCAGCGCGAGAACGCTTGGCAGAACGATTGGGTTGAGCGCGCCCATAATATCCAGGCTGCCGATCAGCGAGTTACCCGCCTCGTCTTTCAGGGAAGGCATCGCGAAAATACCGGAGAAATGCACGGCCGGATCGAAGATAAGCCCGATAATGGAAACACCGATGATGGTCAGCAGAATGCCGCCCGGCACCTTGAGTTTTTCCAGGCCGATAATCACCGCCAGGCCAATCAGCGACATGATCACCGGGAAGCTGGCGAAATGCCCCAGCGTGACGGGCAGACCGTCGAGCGGGTTTTTAATCACCAGGCCGACGCCGTTTGCCGCAATCAGCAGCAGGAACAGGCCGATGCCAATGCCGGTGCCGTGCGCAACGCCCATCGGCAGGTTGCGTAAAATCCAGCTGCGAATGCCGGTGGCGGAAATAATAGTAAACAGCACGCCCATCAGGAACACCGCCCCTAAAGCGACGGGAACGCTGATGTGCTGGCCGAGCACCAGACTAAAGGCGGTAAACGCGGTCAGCGAGATGGCGCAGCCGATTGCCAGCGGCAGATTCGCCCACAGGCCCATGACGAGAGAACCCACGCCCGCC
>NZ_RCAA01000028.1:52162-73836 GCF_003628475.1 Enterobacter sp. R1(2018)
CCGCCGCAGGTGGGAAGCCTGCTTTGCCCAGCATGCCGGGCACAACGATGACGGAATAAACCATCGCGAGAAAAGTAGTAAGGCCTGCCACGACTTCCTGGCGGACGGTACTGCCACGTGCGGATATTTTGAACCAGGCGTCAAGACCGCCGGTTGCACGCGGTGAAGGAGTAGACATAGTGAAAAATCCCCTGAGATTTTTATAATTAGGTCGTTACATGCGCAGGACTTCCCGCTGCCGATTAAACGTCTTATCCCTGTGCTGCGATTGCGACAAAAAGGGCGTCGCAAAAAAAGCAAACGTTTAACTTCGCGTGTAAAAACCGAGCGTCAAAATGAAGGCAAACGATTATCCGGTCTTCCCGAGGGGATTTTCAACCGAACTTTATCGCTTTTTGCGGAAAATAACGCTGGCTGGCGAAATAATCGCCAGAGCGTGCGCAAACGTTATCGTGAATGCGCAATTTCGCAACAATACTGCAAGATACCGGTAAAGGGTTTTACCGGCTCATAGGATTTTTGGATGGGTCAGGCGCCGGGAATGTCTAAGGGCCCGCCCTGCTGAATCGCTCTTTGCCACGCCGGACGCATTTGCGCTTTTTTCATCCACGCCCGCAGGTTTGGCAGGTCGTTATCGCCGCCGCGGGCGAGTAACGCAATCACCGGGAAGATCATCTGCACGTCCGCGACGCTGAACGACTGTCCGGCAAACCAGGGGGACTGACCGAGATGATCTTCAATGAATCGCGCATGCGTGGCGATTTGTTTATTCAACCAGGCTTTCTGTATGCCCTGCCCCAGCAGGCCGCCTACCGGGCGCAGCAGCCAGGGCACCGGCGCTTTGCCCAGCTGGCCGAACACCAGTTTCATTACCAGCAGCGGCATCAGCGAACCTTCGGCATAGTGCAGCCAGAAGCGGTACTGAAGCTTGTCCTGCGCATCCGCGGGTTTTAAACGGTTTTCGGTATCGTAAGTTTCCTGCAGGTATTCAAGGATAGCGCCGGACTCGGCGATAACGTTCCCGTTGTCTTCCAGCACGGGCGACTTGCCTAACGGATGCACTTTTTTCAGCGCCTCGGGTGCCAGCATGGTGGGTTCGCGCTGGTAGCGAACGATGTGATACGGCAGCTCAAGCTCTTCGAGCATCCACAGCACGCGCTGGGAACGGGAGTTGTTCAGGTGATGGACGGTAATCATCGGCTAACCTTTTGTTTTTGCAGATGGCTTAACTATAGGTAACCCGGCGTAATTTGCGGATAAAAAAATCGCTCAAAAAATGCACAATTTACCTTGAAAGCTTAATAAGGGGATCTACACTTAAAGTGTCAGCGCAATCCGGAACCTCCTGAGAACCTGTGATTGAGGGGCGCTGATGTCGGGGGAAACCCTCCTTGCGAAAAGCGGGATAGAGCGAAAGACAAAGACCGGGAACAAACTAAAGCGCCGAAGTCGGGCGCTTTAGTTTTTTAGTCTTCCAGCAGGCGGGCGCCGGTTCCCTCTTCGCCCAGCTTATCGCCCGGGTTACGTAACGGACAGTCCGCGCCGGACAAACACCCGCAGCCGATGCAGCCGTCCAGTTCATCCCTTAACGCCGTTAGCGTATGAATGCGCCGGTCAAGCTCTTCGCGCCAAAGCGATGAAAGCTTCTTCCAGTCGTTTTTATTGATGGTGTGGCCGTTCGGCAGCACGCCAAACGCCTCGCCGATAGTCGCCAGCGGGATACCGATACGCTGGGCGATTTTGATGATGGCCACCGTTCGCAACACGTCGCGCGTATAGCGTCGCTGATTGCCGCTGTTACGCGTACTTTTTATTAAGCCCTTACTCTCATAAAAATGCAGCGCGGAAACCGCCACGCCGCTGCGCCTGGCTACCTCGCCCGGCGACAGTAAGGATTTAAAGCGGGGTGATTTCTTTTCCAAAATGCTCTTTACCTCAAGTTAACTTGAGGAATTATACTCCCGGGCAACAAAACCTGCTAATCGAATACTTTGATTAAGGACGGCCCATGGCACACCAGGACATCATTTATACGCTGACTGAATGGATTGATGAGCACATCGACCAGCCGCTTAACATCGACGTGGTGGCGAAAAAATCTGGTTATTCAAAATGGTATTTACAGCGAATGTTCCGTACCGTAATGCGCCAGACGCTGGGCGAATACATTCGGCAGCGCCGCCTGCTGCTGGCGGCTAAAGAGCTGCGTTCAACCCAGCGTCCGATCTTTGATATCGCAATGGATTACGGCTACGTGTCGCAACAGACGTTTTCCCGCGTTTTCCGTCGCGAGTTCGACCGCACGCCGACCGACTACCGTCATCACGCCTGAGCTACTCAGCAAACGCGACGTCTTTACCGCTGCCTGGCCGATACAGCCAGGCGATAAACTCCTGTGGCGGTAACGCTTTTGCGAAGTACCAGCCCTGACAATATTGTACGCCGCGCGCCTGAAGCCAGGTGACCTGCTCCTGCGTCTCTACGCCTTCGGCGATAGTTTTAAGATTTAAGCTGTGCGCCATATCAATAATATGTTCAGCGATGAGATAACAGGCCCGGTCAGCAGGAATATTGTCGATAAAGGATTTATCTATTTTCAGGATATCGACGTTAAGATATTGCAGATTGTGTAAATTCGCATAGCCGGTGCCGAAATCGTCAATGGCGATTTCAAAACCGGCCTGACGAAATGCCTGAATAACAGGGCGCGTTTTCGGCACATCAATAAATCCTCTTTCCGTTACCTCAAGCTTTATTTGCCCGGCGTTGACGCCGTATTTTTTTATTTTCTCAGAAAGCATCGTCACCAGCCGGGGACAGTGAAAATCCGCTGCGGAAAAATTAATGGAAATATAAAGATCGGGGTGATCGGCAAGAAACTCGCCGAAATCATTAAATACGGCGTTAATCACATACTCAGAGATTTTTTGCATCAAGCCTTCGGCTTCGGCCAGGGGGATGAACGTACCGGGGCTAATCGACTGCCCGCTGTAATTAACCCAACGCAGAAGCGCTTCGGCCCCGACGCACCGTCCGTTTTGTATATCGATAACCGGCTGGTAATGCAATTTTAGCTGGTTGTCCTCAATTGCACGCAGCAGCATGCGCCGCGGCGAATTAAACTGCCGGCGGCTTCGCGACCACATCAGCAATATTATTGCGCTGCAGATCATCCCTAAGGGCACGGTGAGCGTCAGCTGGTGATACCACTCTTTATTAAAACGCTCCCCGGAAGTAGAAACAATCACCGCAATTGGCCTGTGCGATGATTTTTCTACTGTATAAACCCGGCCTTCGTCGGTGAAATAATTATCGTCTTTTAAAATAAAGTTGTGCAGCCGTTTAATATCGACCCGGTCGCTTAAAGAGAAAAATTGTTTGGTGACAGTATCATATACGCCATAAATCAGGCTGGGGTCGCTTGACATTACGTCGGCGTAGGTGCGCGGATTAACCACTACGATAAAATCACCGCGCTGCATATACGTCATTTTATGACCGCTATAAAAAGGCGTATCCAGATAATAGAATATTGAAATGGCCGGCTTGCGCTTGTAATTAGCCGCTGGGGCAATAAAGGGCACGGAAGGTTTATAAACGGTAGAGCATATAAATGCATTTCCATGCGCGTAAATCAGATCTTCGACATACAGTTTGCTGCGCGCGATATCCTGTAATTTCTGCATATGTTCCAAACTACAGACCGGCCCGCTATAGCGCTGCGCTTCATCCTGGGCCGCCTCAACGTGCTGGATGACGATTTCGGTTTTCGCTATCACTAATTGCGCAAAGGATTGTAGATGCTGCTGCGTTTCACTGGCGGCCCGATCGTGGGCAAGGTACACCGCCAGCATGACGGGCAAACACACCGTCAGCATAAAGCCCAGGGCGCGTAAAATACGTAAATAAATCCGTTTTTTCATGGTCGTCACATGTCCCTGCTATTACCGCCCGTTGTCGTTTAACTGGAACAAACCTGCAAGCCGTCGATTACGTTGCATGAATAATCATGCATAAGCAATAGTCTTTTTTTATTTAGCGATAAAAGATCGCTGAAAATAAGAAACGGCGATATATAAAACAGGCATTCCTGATGCAATATTGAGCCGTGGAATCGGCTTATGTTTATTATCTTAATTTAAATAGCAGAGAATAATTCGTTAAGTGAAATCATAATACTTATAAACAGGCAGGATAGTTAAGCCTGAAAAATACAAGGGTTTTGCGACGGCTCGCGTTGCCGGGACTTTATGAAGGAACGTCTGTCTTAAGGAAAACGCGCAAAAAACGCGCCGCACATCTGGCGATTAAAAGAACAAATGTGATAGACTTCACACACTTTATGCAACAGCGTTATTTTTTACATTTTTGCAAAAACTTATTCCCCTGACGGTTTCCGCACGGTCCTTTTCTACCTCTGCCTTTGTGCTTAACCGTTACGCCTGATAAGTTTACCTTAAGAGGATCGGTTTTCATGACGACAATCACTACCGGCGTGTTGCTGATGCGCTGGCCGTTAGTAAGTGCGGTTCTGATGTTCCTTGCCAGCACGCTTAATATTCAGTTTCGTAAATCTGATTACGCGTTTCTGGCCGTGGTGAGCAGCGGACTGGGAATTGCCGCGGCGCTATGGTTTGCTACCGGACTGTTAGGCCTTACGCTAGCGGATTTCCCGGTCATGTGGGCCTCGTTTAAAGACGTGATGGTGGAAATCATGAGTCATACGCCGCCAGAATGGCCAATAGTGATGACCTGATTTGTTAAGCTTCAAACCCCGCATCAACTAAAAACCGCTGCGTATCCGTACTAAGCAGGAAATCAGCCAGCGGTTTTGCCTCGTGCCGGCACTGCGCAAGCGCATAGACCGATCGGATATTGTAATCGAGCGGAATATCCATCACCGCCACGTCGGACTGTTCACGCAGCGCAGGCGCATAGCTTCGATAGCCAATAAAGATATCCGCAAGCCCGCTGCGAATTAACCAAGCGCTTGCCAGTTCGCCTTCAGGCACCTTCATACTCAACGGGCCGCCGACCAACGGCTTAGCGCGTCTTCTGAGCTTTATGCCCGCCCCCGGATGAAGCTGTTCAATACGATCGAAAAGCTGCCAGGTGTAATCGCCGGACGGGTCGCTGCCCGGCGTGGACGTAGCCAGCCGTAGTTCGTCGCGGCAGAGCATATCCAGCCAGCTTGCCCGCGCATCGAACTGGGATTTCCTCACCGTCAGGCAAAGGCGATTGCCCGCGAAAGGATGCACTTCCTGGGCGATTCCGGCCCGCTGCAGCGTAAGCGGATGCGCCATGTTTGCGGAAGCGAACAAATCGCACGCTTCCCCTTCTTCGATTCGCTGACGCAGCAGGCCCGCCGGGCCGAACTGCGTTTGCGTCCTGATGCCTGACTCCGCTGTAAAACGCGCCATCAGCGGCATCCAGACAAGACGCAGGCTGCCTGCCGCCATCACTTTTAACATCGTTAGTTCACGCCCTGGTAATCGGTGCGGTAAAAACGGTGATACCAGTCGTCCGCCATTTTCTGCATATCGATATCGCGGAATTTTTCAGGATAGAGCTTTTTCGCCATCCACAGCTCGCCGATACCCATGGCTTCCGGCATCGGATAACCCCAGGCCTTGGCGTATTCCGGCATCAAATAGACCCGATGATTTTTCACCGCGTCAATCACCTGCCATTGAGGGCTGCTGTTAATCTCACCTACCACTTTTGGATAGCGATCCTGCACGAAAATCACCTGCGGATTCCAGGCAATCACCTGCTCCATAGCCACCTCTTTAAAACCCTGGATTGTTGAAGCAGCAACGTTGAGCGCGCCGGCATGGGACATCATCAGTCCCGTATACTTTCCGGATCCGTAGGTCGTCATTTCAGGGTTTGCCATGTAAGCGCGTACTCGCTTACTTTCCGGAATCCCCTTCAGGCGCTCGGCGACCAGCTGGCGGTTGGCAAAGGTGGCGTCCACCAGCGCTTTGGCCTCTTTCTGCTTGTTGACCACCTCGCCGATCAGCGTGATGCCCTCTTTTAGCCCGAGGTTATAAGCCTGCTCTTCGTCGGCCATCGTAGGGTTTAGCTTAGCCTTCTGGCCTGCGTCGTCATGACGCAGGGAAATGGCGATCACCGGCAGCCCAAGCTTGCTGATGCTATCGATCATCTCCTGCGGCGCATAGTTCGTCACAAATACCACCTGCGGATGCAGCGCTACCAGGCTTTCCGTATTCACGTGGGTCAAATCGCCGAGCATGGCTTTATGCTCTAACTCCGGCGCAAGGCGCACGTACCCGTCGCCAAGCTGCTGTTTCCAGTTGGCAAGAATGCCGACGATTTTATCCGAGGCGTTCATCTGCACCAGGAGGTTAAGGGTTTGGTGCTGCAGCACGACAACGCGGTCAACCCGATCGGGAATCGTGACCTGGCGTCCTAATTGATCGGTAACAACGCGGTTAGCGAGAGCGGCGAGCGGGGAAATAAGGAGTAGTGCGCCAATAAGCAGGCGACGAGAAAGCATGTTCAAAATAGTTTCCTTCTGACGTTATATAAACAAATATACAGCGATGAAGGGTAACAGCCCAGGAATTTTAGGGAGTATTGAAGGGGTAGATAAACAAAAACCCCCGCCGCTTGCGCGACAGGGGTTTTGCGGTTTGATGCGACGAACGCTTTATTCTGAACGCAATCAGAACGGGATATCGTCGTCAAAATCCATCGGCGGTTCGTTGTTAGACGGAGCCGGAGCGCTCGGCTGCTGCGGACGAGACTGCGCGCCGCCGCTGAACTGATTGCCGCCCTGAGGCTGCTGAGGCTGGCCCCAACCGCCCTGCTGCTGGCCGCCGTTGCCGCCGCCAGCCGGTGCGCCTGCGCCGCCGCCCGCGCGGCCGCCAAGCATCTGCATGGTGCCGCCCACGTTCACCACGACTTCGGTGGTGTATTTTTCAACGCCCGCCTGGTCGGTCCATTTGCGCGTCTGCAATGCGCCTTCGATATAAACCTGGGAGCCTTTACGCAGGTATTCACCCGCCACTTCCGCCAGTTTGCCAAACAGCACAACGCGGTGCCATTCGGTTTTCTCTTTGGTTTCGCCGGTTTGCTTATCGCGCCAGGACTCTGACGTGGCCAGGGTAATGTTGGCGACAGCGCCACCATTTGGCATGTAGCGTACTTCCGGGTCCTGACCCAGATTCCCGACGAGAATCACCTTGTTTACGCCTCTGCTGGCCATGATCGTGTCTCCTGAAACGTTTTATGAATAGTGTAAACCCTCGATTCTACCACGCCACCCCTAATGTTTATAGCTGCGGGATGGATTCCAGAATGATGGCGCTTTATACATTATCGCATTAAAACACTGGATATCCATTCAGGTTTTATTGTGTCATAATTAGCCGTTTATGATCGCCGGTGGCATCATGCGGCCGGGCAAAAGCGTTTAATCCGGGAAAGGTGAATGGATAAGATCGAAGTTCGGGGCGCCCGCACCCACAATCTCAAGAATATCAATCTCGTTATCCCCCGCGACAAACTCATTGTCGTGACCGGGCTTTCGGGTTCAGGCAAATCCTCGCTGGCTTTCGACACCTTATACGCTGAGGGTCAACGTCGTTACGTTGAGTCCCTCTCCGCCTATGCGCGTCAGTTCCTGTCGTTGATGGAAAAGCCGGACGTTGACCACATCGAAGGGCTGTCGCCTGCGATTTCTATCGAACAGAAATCCACGTCGCATAACCCGCGTTCGACCGTCGGCACCATTACGGAAATCCACGACTACCTGCGCCTGCTGTATGCACGCGTGGGCGAACCGCGCTGCCCGGACCACAATGTTCCGCTCGCGGCGCAGACCGTCAGCCAGATGGTGGATAACGTGCTGGCCCAGCCGGAAGGTCGTCGCCTGATGCTGCTCGCGCCCATTATCAAAGACCGTAAGGGCGAACACGCCAAAACGCTGGAAAACCTTGCAAGCCAGGGGTATATCCGCGCCCGTATCGACGGTGAGGTGTGCGATCTTTCCGATCCGCCAAAGCTTGAGCTGCAGAAAAAACACACCATTGAGGTGGTCGTGGACCGCTTTAAAGTGCGCGAAGATATCGGCCAGCGCCTGGCGGAATCTTTTGAAACCGCGCTTGAGCTCTCCGGCGGCTCCGCGGTGGTGGCCGATATGGACGACGACAAGGCCGAAGAGCTGCTGTTCTCGGCGAACTTCGCCTGCCCGATTTGCGGCTACAGCATGCGCGAATTAGAACCGCGCCTGTTTTCGTTCAACAACCCGGCCGGGGCATGTCCAACCTGCGACGGCCTGGGTGTGCAGCAGTATTTCGATCCGGATCGCGTGGTGCAGAATGACGAGCTGTCGCTGGCCGGCGGCGCCATTCGCGGCTGGGATCGCCGTAATTTCTACTACTTCACCATGCTGCGCTCTCTTGCGGAGCACTATAAATTCGACGTAGAGACGCCGTGGAATGAGCTGAGCGCGTCGGTGAAAAACGTCGTGCTGAACGGTTCCGGCAAAGAAACCATCGAATTCAAATATATGAACGATCGCGGCGACACCTCCGTACGTCGTCACCCGTTCGAAGGCGTGCTGCACAATATGGAACGCCGCTACAAAGAGACGGAGTCTTCCGCGGTGCGCGAAGAGCTGGCGAAATTCATCAGCAACCGTCCATGCGCCAGCTGTGAAGGCACCCGTCTGCGCCGCGAAGCGCGCCATGTGTATGTGGAAAACACGCCGCTGCCGTCCATCTCCGATATGAGCATCGGCCACGCGATGGAGTTCTTCCAGAACATGAAGCTGAGCGGCCAGCGGGCGCAAATCGCGGAAAAAGTGCTAAAAGAGATTGGCGATCGCCTGAAATTCCTCGTCAACGTGGGGCTGAACTACCTTTCGCTTTCCCGCTCCGCAGAAACGCTCTCCGGCGGCGAAGCCCAGCGTATTCGTCTGGCGAGCCAGATCGGCGCCGGGCTGGTCGGCGTGATGTACGTGCTGGATGAGCCGTCTATCGGCCTGCATCAGCGCGATAACGAACGCCTGCTGGAAACGCTGATCCACCTGCGCAATCTCGGCAACACCGTTATCGTGGTGGAGCACGATGAAGACGCGATTCGCGCCGCCGACCATATCATCGATATCGGGCCCGGCGCCGGCGTGCACGGCGGCCAGGTGGTGGCTGAAGGCACCATGCAGGACATTATGGACGTGCCGGAGTCGCTCACCGGGCAGTTCCTGAGCGGCAAACGTGAAATCGCCGTGCCTGAAAACCGCGTGCCTGCCAATCCGGAAAAAGTGCTGAAGCTGGTTGGCGCCAGAGGCAACAACCTGAAAGACGTCACGCTGACGCTGCCGGTTGGCCTGTTTACCTGTATCACCGGGGTTTCCGGCTCGGGTAAATCAACGCTGATTAACGATACGCTATTCCCGATTGCCCAACGTCAGCTTAACGGCGCCACCATTGCGGAGCCGGCAGCCTATCGCGACGTACACGGCCTTGAGCATTTCGACAAAGTTATCGATATCGACCAGAGCCCGATTGGGCGTACGCCGCGTTCAAACCCTGCGACCTATACGGGCGTATTCACGCCGGTACGCGAGCTGTTCGCCGGCGTGCCGGAATCCCGCGCGCGCGGTTATACGCCGGGCCGCTTCAGCTTTAACGTGCGCGGCGGACGCTGCGAAGCCTGTCAGGGCGACGGCGTAATCAAGGTAGAGATGCACTTCCTGCCGGATATTTACGTGCCGTGCGATCAGTGCCGGGGCAAGCGCTACAACCGCGAAACGCTGGAGATTAAATACAAAGGCAAGAGCATCCACGAAGTGCTGGATATGACCATTGAAGACGCCCGGGCCTTCTTCGATGCCGTTCCGGCGCTGGCGCGTAAGCTGCAAACGTTAATCGACGTGGGCCTGTCTTACATTCGCCTGGGACAATCGGCTACGACCCTGTCCGGCGGCGAAGCGCAGCGTGTAAAACTGGCGCGCGAGCTTTCCAAACGCGGCACCGGCCAGACGCTGTATATTCTCGACGAGCCGACCACCGGCCTGCACTTTGCGGATATCCAGCAGCTGCTGGAAGTGCTGCACCAGCTCCGAGACCAGGGCAACACCATTGTGGTTATCGAACATAACCTCGACGTGATTAAAACCGCGGACTGGATTGTCGATCTCGGCCCGGAAGGCGGCAGCGGCGGCGGCGAAATCCTCGTCTCCGGTACGCCAGAAACGGTCGCCACCTGCGAAGCGTCACATACCGCGCGCTTCCTTAAGCCATTGCTGAAGTAATCACTGCGCAAGCTGCTGCCTGGTCTGTTCGGGCAGCAGCGATAGCGCCTGCTGATACGAAGCGTCGACCAGATAATAAATCTGCGAATCCGGCAGCGTGCCGTCCAGATAAACCGTGCTCCAGTGCGCCTTGTTAAGATGCGCGCTGGGAAAAACGTCTTTGTGGCTCTCGCGCAGTAATTCCGTCAGCTCCGGGCTTGCCTTTAGCGACACCGCCGGGCGATTCTCCACGTCATGCACCATCGCATACAGCACGTCCGCCACTTTAATCTGCGTGGCCTTCCAGTCGCTGTGAACGCTCTGCTCGGCGCCCGGTTTATTCATGCAGTACTGTAATAGCTCCGAATTGGTCATTTTTATTCCCCTTGTAGCGTCGCAATAATTTTGCGCGAACCGCCGTGAATACGATGCTCTCCCAGCCAGATGCCCTGCCAGGTGCCAAGCTGAACCTGCCCGCGATGTACGGGCAGCAGTAACGACACGCCCAACAAAGATGATTTGATATGCGAAGGCATATCGTCCGGGCCTTCATAATCATGTTCATAGGCGCCATTGTCCGGCACGGTTTTCAGAAAGTGCCTTTCCATATCCTGGCGCACGGTCGGGTCGCAATTTTCATTGAGGGTCAGGGAGGCGGAAGTATGCTGGAGCAGAAGATGCAGCAGTCCGGTTTGCACCTCAGAAAGCCGTGACAGCTGTCCGAGGATCTCATCGGTAACGAGATGAAAACCGCGGGATTTGGCTTTTAAGGCGAGGGTCTGTTGAAACCACATACATTACTCCAGATAGTTTTGCGCTCAACTAAGTGTGCGAGCAACTCGCCAAAAGGTAAAACCCGGCGGGTAAATTTTGCTGAAAAAAAGGCGATGCGCCCGCGCGCATCGCCCTCTGCCACAGGCTTTCGCCGTTAATATTCAGAGTTAACAATCACTTCTTCGCCGTATGCGCCCGCTTTTGGCAGCGGCTGATAGCTGGAATTGGAAGCGCGCAGTACGCGAATGCCGCGAGCGTCGGCTTCCTGAGCCGCGGTAATGTCACTATCCGAGTCGCCGTAAAAAATCCTGATTTGCTTCTCTTGCAGCCACTGCGTTTTGGTATTTTGCCCTTCTTTATCACCGGCAAAAATCACCTCATTCACGCTGGCCTGCGGGATCAGGAAATCTTTTTGCAGCGTTTTAGTGACGGTTTCAGTTTTGGTCTGGCTGCGTCCGGTGATGAAATAGATGCTGTCGCCGCGCTTCAGATGCATGGCGATAAGCGACTTCGCCACCTCTTTCGGCATGCTGAATTCGTCCCAGCCGTTGTTCATTTTTTCCCAGAAGGCCGGATTTTTCAGGTAGTCCTGCTTATCGGGAGAGAACTCTTTTTGCCCGCGATAAAAGCCGGGGCTCGAAAAAAGCACGGTGTCATCAATATCAAAGCCAACGGCAATCGGCGCGCGGCCGGTCAGGCTATTTTCGATTTGCGCGACGGAAACCCAGTGTACCGGCGCCTGCTGCGCCAGCTGCGCGACCGTGACGCCGGGGTTGAGCGGCGTCGGGGCGGATTCTTTTGCCGCAACGGACTGGTTTAATCCCAGCAATAAACAGACGGCGCTCAGCGCCAGTGTAATTTTACGCATCGTTTTCCCTTTCGTTCTTATCAGCTTTTATTTTTACCAAGCAGCGCAACGGGTCAAAAAACTCTCTGACCATACCTGCAGGCGGCTGAGGGTGAAAGATTTTTTGCAGAAATTGCCATAAAAAAAGGCGATGTTTGCACATCGCCCTGGATTAGAAGTAAGCGAGCGCTTACATAACTGCGGCAAACGCCTGCGCAACGCGCCTGACATTGTTGCTGTTCAATCCGGCCACGCACATACGGCCGCTGGAAATCAGGTAAACGCCAAACTCATCACGCAGACGATCGACCTGCTCCGCGCTCAGGCCGGTATAGCTGAACATGCCGCGCTGCTGTAGCAGGTAGTCAAAGTTGCGCCCCGGCACTTCGGTCTTCAGCACGGAAACCAGAGCCTGGCGCATATCGAGAATGCGGCGACGCATCGTCTCGACTTCCGCCAGCCAGCTGGCTTTCAGCTGTTCGTCATGCAAAACGGTGGCTACCACCTGCGCGCCAAAATTAGGCGGGCTGGAATAGTTACGACGCACGGTGGCTTTCAGCTGCCCAAGCACGCGGCCTGCGGCTTCCGCATCTTCACAAACCACGGACAGCCCGCCGACACGTTCGCCGTACAGGGAGAAAATCTTCGAGAACGAGTTGCTGACCAGCGCCGGCAGGCCTGCGCTGGCAATCGCGCGGATTGCGTAGGCGTCTTCTTCCATTCCCGCGCCAAAGCCCTGATAGGCGATATCAAGGAAAGGAACCAGATCGCGCGCCTTGAGAACGTCGATAACGGCATCCCACTGGGCATCCGTCAGATCCGAGCCGGTTGGGTTATGGCAGCACGGGTGCAGCAGCACAACGCTTTGTGCAGGCAAGGTTTTAAGCTTCTCGAGGAGGGCTTCGAAACGCACGCCTTTGGTTTCATCGTCGAACCAGGGATAGGTATGTACGGTGAAGCCTGCGCCAGCGAAGATGGCGACGTGGTTTTCCCAGGTTGGATCGCTGACCCAAACCTGCGAATCCGGAAACCAGGTTTTAAGGAAATCCGCACCCACTTTCAACGCGCCGGAGCCGCCGAGGGTCTGGATAGAGGCAATACGCCCTTCCACCAGCGCCGGATGCCCGGCGCCGAACAGTAAAGGCGCGATGGCGCTGCGGTAGGTATTCAGCCCTTCCATCGGCAAATAAAGAGAAGCGCCGTGCGGCTGCGCATTCAGACGTGCTTCGGCTTCCGCCACCGCCTGTAACTGCGGGATGACCCCATCTTCATTGTAATAGAGGCCAATGCTGAGGTTAACCTTGTCGACACGCGGGTCAACTTTAAAACGCTCCATCAAGGACAGGATCGGGTCGCCAGCATAGGCGTCAACTTTTTGAAACACGGTGGGGTTCTCCTGGTTTACAGTGTGGCGGACGAACAATGTAAACCGGAAGCAGTGAAGAGATCGAGGGGTTTGTCCTGGGAATTTTTAGGGCGGGATAAGCGTTAATGCCATACCGAAATTATGCCGGGCGGCGCTAGCGCTTACCCGGCCTGCAAAAGTACAAACTCAGAGGGTCTGGTCCAGATATTCCATCGCCACCCTTGACGTCAGGCGCGTGATAAGTTCGTAAGCGCTCACCTTTGTTATTTCGGCGATGCGCTCGACGGGCAAACCTTCGCCCCACATTACCACACCGTCGCCCACTTTTTCTGCGGCATCCGGGCCGAGATCGACACAAATCATGTCCATCGCCACGCGCCCGACGATGGGCACCTCACGGCCGTTAACCAGCACGGGCGTACCCGACGGCGCGCTGCGCGGATAGCCATCGCCATAGCCCATGGCGACAACGCCCAAGCGGGTATCGCGTTCGGCAACCCATGTGCCGCCGTAGCCCACAGGCTCGCCTGCTTTATGATTGCGCACCGCAATCAGGCTGGAAGTCAGCGACATCACCGGCTGGAAGCCGAAGTCCGCGCCCCAGGGTTTGTGTTCAAGCGGTGATACGCCGTAGAGAATGATCCCCGGACGCACCCAGTCGAAATGCGACTGGGGCCACAGCAAAATCCCGCCGGAGGCGGCGATAGATTTTTGGCCTGGCTTGTCTGCGATAAAGGTATTAAAAATATCCAGCTGGCGCGGCGTGGCGTCCGATTCCGGCTCGTCGGCCCGTGCGAAATGGCTGACGATATTGACCGGCTGGCTGACGTTTTTGCAGCGAGTCAGGCGCTGATAAAAAGCTTCCGCCTCATGAGGCAGCACGCCCAGGCGGTGCATGCCGGTATCGAGCTTCATCCATACGGTCACCGGATGGCTTAAATCGGCCTGTTCCAGCGCTTCAAGCTGCTCGATGCTGTGGACCGCGGTTTGTAGGTTCTGCCCGGCGATCGTCGGCAGGTCGGCGGCGTTAAAGAAGCCTTCAAGCAGCAGGATCGGCTGGGTGATGCCGCCGGCGCGCAGCCGCACGGCTTCTTCAAGACGGGCGACGCCGAACGCATCGGCATCGGGGAGGGTTTGCGCGGTCTCGAGAAGACCGTGACCATAGGCGTTTGCTTTCACAACCGCCACCATGCGGCTGGCGGGCGCCAGTTCACGCAGGCGTTGCAGGTTGTGTCGCAGAGCGCGGCGTTTAATTTTGACGGTTGCCGCTTGCATGTTTCTTCCTTGCTCAATATTTACCAGGGCGGTGGATGGCGCCTGCGCTTACCCGCCCTACGCAAAATGTAGAGCGGGTAATCCCTGCGCCACCCGCCGGGATTACGGGATTTTAGTCTTCGTCGTACTGCGGGCCTGCGTAGTTATCGAAGCGTGACCACTGGCCGTTAAAGGTCAAACGCACCGTGCCGATTGGGCCGTTACGCTGCTTGCCGATAATGATTTGCGCAATGCCTTTCTCGTCGCTGTTATCGTTATAAACCTCATCGCGGTAGATAAACATAATTAAGTCGGCATCCTGCTCGATGGAGCCCGATTCACGCAAATCCGAGTTTACCGGGCGTTTATCGGCGCGTTGTTCCAAAGAGCGGTTAAGCTGCGAAAGCGCCACCACCGGCACCTGCAGCTCTTTTGCCAGCGCCTTGAGCGAGCGTGAAATCTCGGCGATTTCCAGCGTACGGTTATCGGAAAGCGACGGCACGCGCATCAGCTGGAGGTAGTCGATCATAATCAGGCTCAGACCGCCCGCTTCGCGATAGATGCGGCGCGCACGGGAGCGAACTTCGGTTGGCGTCAGGCCGGAAGAGTCGTCGATATACATATTGCGCTTTTCAAGCAGGATACCCATGGTGCTCGAAATACGCGCCCAGTCCTCGTCGTCCAGCTGGCCGGTACGGATTTTGGTTTGGTCCACGCGCGACAGCGACGCCAGCATACGCATCATGATCTGCTCGCCGGGCATCTCCAGACTGAAGATAAGCACCGGTTTTTCCTGCAGCATGGCGGCGTTTTCACACAGGTTCATCGCGAAGGTGGTTTTCCCCATCGACGGACGGGCGGCCACGATAATCAGATCCGATTTCTGCAGGCCGGCGGTTTTCTTGTTCAGATCCTGATAGCCGGTATCCACGCCCGTCACGCCGTCGTGCGGCGTCTGATAAAGCGATTCGATGCGCGATACCGTCGCTTCGAGAATCTGGTCGATGCTTTTCGGGCCTTCGTCTTTATTCGCGCGGTTTTCGGCAATCTGGAAAACGCGCGACTCGGCGAGATCGAGCAAATCTTCGCTGGTGCGGCCCTGCGGGTCGTAGCCGGCATCGGCAATTTCATTCGCCACCGCGATCATTTCGCGGACTACGGCGCGTTCACGCACGATATCCGCATAGGCGCTGATGTTCGCCGCGCTTGGCGTATTTTTAGATAACTCGGCCAGATAGGCGAACCCGCCTACGCTTTCCAGATTGCCCTGCAGCTCAAGGGATTCGGAAAGGGTGATCAGGTCGATAGGCTTGCTCATCTCCAGCAAACGCTGCATTTCGGTGAAAATCATGCGGTGCGGGCGGCTGAAAAAATCATTGGCGACGACGCGCTCGGAGACGTTGTCCCAGCGTTCGTTGTCCAGCATTAAACCGCCCAATACCGACTGCTCCGCTTCCAGAGAATGTGGCGGCATTTTCAGCCCTTCCATCTGACGGTCACGGGTTTCGTTCGGTTTGTTGAAGGGTTTATTTCCTGCCATAGTGAGGGAGTTACCAGATTCATGTTCTTCAGAGATCGGGAAGTATACCCTGGTCTTGCTACTCTTCGACACAAGGAGTTTCCATGGCAACGCGTATAGAGTTTAGCCAACACGGTGGCCCAGAAGTGCTCAAAGCAGTTGAATTTACTCCGCACGATCCGGCAGCCGGCGAAGTCCAGGTTGAGAATAAAGCTATAGGTATCAACTATATCGATACCTATATCCGCAGCGGATTGTACCCGCCGCCAAAGCTGCCAAGCGGGCTTGGCACCGAGGCGGCAGGCGTGGTGAGCAAGGTCGGCGCTGACGTAACGCACTTAAAAGTGGGCGACCGGGTGGTGTATGCGCAGTCAGGACTCGGCGCGTACAGCAGCGTGCACAACGTGCCGGCTGATAAAGCCGCTAAGCTTCCCGACGCCATCTCCTTCGAGCAGGCCGCAGCCTCCTTCCTGAAAGGCCTGACGGTCTATTACCTGCTGCGTAAAACCTATGAAATAAAACCAAACGACGTCTTTTTATTCCATGCCGCAGCGGGCGGCGTGGGGCTGATTGCCTGTCAGTGGGCGAAAGCGTTGGGCGCAAAGCTTATCGGCACCGTGGGTTCGGCTGAAAAAGCAGATCGCGCAAAACAGGCCGGGGCCTGGCAGGTGATTAACTATCGCGAAGAGGATATCGTCGACCGTGTCAAAGAGATTACCGGCGGCAAAAAAGTCGCGGTGGTTTATGACTCGGTGGGGAAAGATACCTGGGAAGCGTCCCTTGACTGTCTGCAACGCCAGGGCCTGATGGTGAGTTTTGGCAACGCGTCCGGGCCGGTGACCGGCGTAAACCTCGGTATTCTTAACCAGAAAGGCTCGCTGTATGTTACGCGTCCGTCACTAAACGGTTACATCACCACACGTGAAGAGCTGGAAGAAGCCTGCAACGAGCTGTTCTCGTTAATTGCCAGCGGCGTAATAAAAGTGGAAGTGGCGCAAGGCCAGAAGTTTGCCTTAAAAGATGCGGCGCATGCGCATCAGGTCCTGGAAAGCCGTTCAACCCAGGGCTCCAGCCTGCTGATTCCATAAAAGAATTTGGGCTTCCCGAGGGAAGCCCATTCTTTTTTAGTTCGCGCTGTTTTGTAGGGTACAGCTGCGATGAATTCTTTTACTACAGCGCGGTAATAGTGTCAGATTTACAAAACAATAGATACGGCGGCAGCGGGAAAGTTAGCCACAAAGATGCGAGGTTGTGATCAACTCCGCAATACCTTAGCAATCAGTACGGTTATTGCGCTGCAAAATTAGCGCCTGTCCGCGACCAGCGATAAAGCGTGCTCGACAACCGCAATTCCCGCCCCGGCTTTATGCGCATTTTCACTCAGATAACGACGCCACTGGCGCGCGCCGGGCATCCCCTGGAACAGGCCAAGCATGTGACGCGTGATGTGGCCCAGGTAAGCGCCATTTGCCAGCTCCCGCTCGATATACGGGTACATGCTGCGTACGACGGCAAAGGCGTCGGCATCCTTAACATCGCAACCAAAAATCTCACGATCGACCGCGGCCAGCAGGCCGGGATTCTGATACGCCTCGCGCCCAGCCATAACGCCGTCAAGATGTTCAAGATGCGTTTTGGCCTCTGCAAGCGTCTTCACGCCGCCGTTGATGGCCATGGTGAGATGCGGGAAGTCACGCTTAAGCTGATAAACGCGCGGATAGTCCAGAGGCGGAATTTCGCGGTTCTCTTTCGGGCTGAGGCCGGAAAGCCAGGCTTTACGCGCGTGGATGATAAACATCTCGCATTCGCCCTTGCCGGCGACGGTGCCGATAAAATCACACAGGAATTCGTAGCTGTCCTGATTATCGATGCCGATACGCGTTTTAACCGTCACCGGGATGGACACCACGTCGCGCATCGCCTTGATGCAGTCCGCGACGCGCTGCGCCTCGGCCATCAGGCAGGCGCCGAACATGCCGTTTTGCACGCGGTCGGATGGGCAGCCTACGTTCAGGTTTATTTCGTCATAGCCGCGGGCTTCGGCCAGTTTTGCGCACTGGGCCAGCGCCTGCGGGTCGCTGCCGCCCAGCTGCAACGCCACGGGATGCTCTTCCTCGTTGTAAGCCAGATAGTCTCCCTTACCGTGAATAATCGCCCCGGTGGTCACCATTTCGGTGTACAGCAGCGTGTTACGCGAGAGCTGGCGCAGGAAATAGCGGCAGTGCCTGTCGGTCCAGTCGAGCATCGGCGCGATGGAGAAACGGTACGGCTGGAAAGGAGTCTGATTGCTTTGTGAGGACATAGTCACTGAACGTTTACGCAGGTTACGGTTAAAAAAGGGTCGCCACTATAGCATAAAGCAGCGCCGGGACGCCTGCTCGCCCCGGCGCAATATTATCAGAAGGTGACGCTGAGCTGTGCGCCTGCCCCCCAGGTTTCGTCTTCTCCGTACAGCCCCATTAAATCCACGTGGACGCGGTTAAAGGGCGCAAAGCCAACGCCGCCCGTGAAGACGTTGCTGTCGTTGCCCTTAACATCGGCACGATAGCCGGCACGTACGGCAAGCCAGGAAAGCGGACGGACTTCTGCCCCTACGCCCACGTACTGTGAGTTTTCCTCGCTTTTAAAACCTTTGGTTTCAGTAAGATCGCCGTCAGCGCTCAGGGTCACAAGATCGTTATGCCAGGCCGCGCCCGCGGTCACCAATGGGCTAATCTGGTACGTATCTTTATAGCTGCGCGTCTCGCCGGTCCGCCCGTTAGTGATACGAATATCTTTAGTATCGATATCGCGCGACACCAGGTTCTGGCCGGTTAATCCCAGCGTCCAGTGTTCCCCTAAGTCTGCCGCCAGGCCCGCATCGACGTTGAAGCCGGTATCATCATTGCGATAACGGCTGCTGTTCCAGTCGTCGCTGTCGTAGGAATAAATTGAGGTGGTGTAATTATACAGCCAGGTTTTTTGCAGCTTTGGCGTAACGCCAACGGAAACCGGCACGCCGCCTAAATCAAACTGTTTTGCCATCGCAATACCATAATCGGACACGATTGCCGCACGGCCAGAGGCGGTTGAGTTAAGGTTGCGCGTAATGACATCTGAGCCATTTACCGCGGCATCTATGGCGACGGCGCCGGCAATGGCGTCGGAACCTTCAATGCCGCGCAGATAATCAATATCCCGCTGATCGATAGATGAGCTGACGCGTGCGTGTGCATAGGCTTTAGTCACAAACGCCACGGACAGCACGTCGTTTGGAATGCTTACCGCAATCCCAGCCGCCGCTTTAGCCCTTGCCGTTTTCCCGCGTAAACTTTCAAGCTCGCCGGCTAAATCGCCCGCGGCGCCCTGGAACTGGTTCAGCGTACCAACGGGATTGGTAATGATATCCTGCAGGGTCAGGTCATCAATCACATCTTCGTAGCGATCAACCTTATCGCTGATATCATCGATTTGATCCTGCAGATTATCCTTATCGCTAATCTGCGCGCCTACAGAGGGCAGAATGACCGTCACCCTGTCTTCTTCCTGCGCCTTTGCCAGCAAAGCGGGGTTAATTAACGCCCCGCTTCCGTAACTGGCGGAAGCGACCCCGGTTCCGCCCATCGCATCGCTACGTGCTTCCGACCATGTACCCGCCGCGCCGGCGTGATTTGCCACAAATAAAGAAGCGGCGCTAAGCGCCACCAGAGTTTTAATTTTTTTCATTTACCGCTCGTCCGTCTGTTAATCAGATGTAATAACTAGCCCCTGCCAGTTAAGACTTAACAGAGGCGGACTATTGCTGTGAATAACGAGCTTAAAAACGGGTTGTTTCACCCATAGGAATCCCGTTTCTATCCATACGGGTTGTGGTTTCACTCTTTCCTTGCAGAGTTATTTATAGTTTACCGCGCGATTTTCGTGAAGGCTGTCCGTCATGCGGGCCAAAAAATTGCGGCGGATGGTCTATCCAGCGGTCTTTACGCGTAGCAGCATAGCTGGAATTCATCGGGTAATAGATACTATTTTCATCTTTGTTAGCTTCGCCAACGACGAGCAGACGTACTTCGTGTTCGGTGTTGTTAATAAAGGTATGGCAAATACCCGTCCCCGCCGGGAATCCAACGCTCTCGCCCGGCTCAAGCTGATAGAGATGGCCGTTGATCCATACCTGCGGGTGCCCTTCCAGCACATAAACAAACTCTTCTTCGCTGCTTTCGGCATGCGGATAAGAGGTTCGACGCCCGGGCGGCAGGCGCTCGTGATGTATACCGAGCCGACTCAAACCCAGGCTGCGGGCAAGCGGCGCGCCGATAGCAAACCGCTCGTTACTGTCGGGGTAGGTGGAATCATCCGCGCCTTCTAGCTCGCGCCAGTGGCGGATACAGTCTGGTTTTTGCATAACGGCTCCAAAGGGATTTTTAAGCTAAAACACTGCCAGTATGGACCAGCATTCGGCGTTTTTGCTGCTTTTATGATAAAGTGAGAGGCTACCCGATCGAGGAATGCTAATGGATAAGACGACTTCACAACACGTGTTAGCGCAGGCCGAAAAGCTTTGCGCGCAGCGCAATGTGCGCCTGACGCCGCAGCGTCTGGAAGTGCTGCGTCTGATGACATTACAGACCGGCGCCATCAGCGCTTACGATCTGTTAGATTTGCTGCGCGTCAGCGAGCCTCAGGCTAAACCGCCTACCGTTTATCGCGCGCTGGATTTTCTGCTGGAACAGGGATTTGTTCATCGTGTGGAATCCGCTAACAGCTACGTGCTGTGCAATTTGATCGATCAGCCGACGCACTCTTCAGCGATGTTTATCTGCGAGCGCTGTGGCCTGGTGAAAGAAGAAGTCGCGCAGGGCGTGGAAGACATTATGCATAAGCTAGCCGCGAAAATGGGCTTTGCATTACGACATAACGTGATTGAAGCGCACGGTTTGTGTGCGGCATGTTCTGAAGTGGAGGCCTGTGGTCATAAAGACGGCTGCAGCAACCACGATCATTCCGTGCAGATTAAAAAGAAAGTTCGTTAAGGCGGGATGAAGGCAGGAAGGTACATCCTTGTACCACGGGCAGGGTAGCCTATAAGTCAGCACAACTGAGGGTTATGCGGGCTACCAGCGGTAATTGTTACGGGTTTCCCAGTCAACAACTTCCTTTTCCGCATCTTCTTTGCTTGATCCATAACGTTCCTGAATCTTACCTACCAGCTGATCGCGTTTACCTTCAATGACCGTCATGTCATCGTCCGTCAGCTTGCCCCATTTTTCTTTTACATTACCTTTGAACTGTTTCCAGTTACCGCCGATTTCGTCTTTATTCATGATATTTTCCTTATCGTTCGGTGAAGAATCGTTAAAAGTTAATATCGTCCGAGTGAAGCCAGCGGCTGTCACCCACTATCTGCTGGACGTGATAATAATTGTAGTCAAGAATCCGGCATCAGAGCGGCAATTAAGAACATTGAACCATTCAGGCAGCGGCAGGGGCGCTGATTTGCAGCAGAATTTAGCGGCAAATCAGCACGCTGAGCAGGGATTAAAGGCGCGTCAACAGTTGTAACTAACTATGACTTTCCGCCTGAAACCATGTGTTGTGCCGCCAGTGGCGGCGCCAGATCCAGCCCAGGGAGAGCCCGCGCAGGGCAAGAAACACCGCTAACGCAAGCCACAGGCCG
>NZ_RCAA01000028.1:73846-89347 GCF_003628475.1 Enterobacter sp. R1(2018)
TGCCAAGAGACGGCACGCTCAGCAGCGTCAGGCCGAAGCCCGCTGCGGCAACGGCCATACTGTTGCGCATCTGGGCGCCGCGCGTGGCGCCGATAAACATGCCGTCAAGCAAATAGCACCATACTCCTACCACCGGCAGGACAATCTGCCAGGCCAGATAGCGGTCCGCCTGCTGCCGCAGCTCCGGCAGCGAGGTCAGCATGGCGACGATGTTTTCGCCAAACAGCGCATATACCACCGCAAAGCCTAACGCGACCAGGCCGGCCTGGCGGCAGGATGCCCGCCAGACGTCAAGTAGCTGGCTGCCGTTACGTGCGCCGTACGCCTGGCCGGAGTGCGCCTCAACAGCATAGGCAAAGCCATCGAGCGCATAGGCGGTGAAGGTCAGCAGCGTCATTAATACGGCGTTAACCGCCACCACTTCGCTGCCCAAACGAGCGCCGAAAATCGTCACCGAGGCAAAGCAGAGCTGCAGCAGCAGCGAACGCAGCATGATGTCTCTGTTCAGCGCCAGCAGGCGACGGATATTCCCGCGCCAGGCGTTTTTCAGCATGACGAAGTCGATCCCACGCATGGCCAGAACTTTTTTCACCATCATTAAGCCGATAATAAAGGTAGCGTATTCCGCAAGCGCCGTTGCCAACGCAGCGCCCTGCACGTTCATATGCAGGCCCATAACCAGCCACAGATCGAGCACAATATTCAGCAAGTTGCCGACGATCAGCAGGATGACGGGCGCGCGCGCATACTGTACGCCAAGCAGCCAGCCGAGTAACACGAGGTTGGCCAGCGAGGCAGGCGCGCTCAGCCAGCGAATCTCAAGAAAACGCCTCGCCTGCACCAGCACCTGCTCGTTGCCGCCAACGATATTAAGCGCAAGCGTAATGAGCGGGTAACGCAGCACGATAATGACAATACCGGCAGCCAGCGCCATCAGTAACGGCTGTACCAGAGCACGAGCCAGCGCCGCGGGGTTATTTGCCCCAAAAGCCTGAGCCGTTAAGCCCGTGGTACTCATGCGTAAAAACAGCAGCAGCATAAAGAGAAAGCTGGTGGCCGTTGCGCCAATCGCCACGCCGCCGAGATACACAGGACTATCCAGATGCCCAATAACCGCGGTATCCACCAGCCCGAGCAGGGGAACGGTAATATTGGAGAAGATCATGGGTAACGCGAGGCGCCAGAGCGCTTTATCCGTCGTCGAGAAGAAACGCATAGGGGAATCCGGGACGAGTAAAGAAAGAAGGATAATACGGTGATGCGCGGCAAACGCGCATCACAAAATACGAGGGCGCTAAACTAAAGCGGTATTAAAGCCAGTCGCCGTTGCGGATAACGCCAACGGCCAGACCTTCAATACTGAAATTCTGTTCACGGAGATCGACGACGATGGGGTCGAAATCGCTGTTTTCCGGCAGCAGCTGCACGGTATTGCCCTGCTGTTTCAGGCGTTTTACGGTGACCTCGTCATCAATGCGCGCCACGACGACCTGGCCGTTACGCACATCCTGGGTTTTATGCACCGCCAGCAGATCGCCATCCAGGATACCAATATCTTTCATGGACATGCCGCTTACGCGCAGCAGGAAGTCCGCGTTCGGTTTGAACAGCGAAGGGTCGACCTGGTAATGGCCTTCGATATGTTGCTGCGCCAGCAGCGGCTCACCGGCGGCTACGCGGCCCACCAGCGGAATACCGGTTTCTTCTTCAACCAGAAGACGAATGCCGCGGGACGCGCCGGAAACAATCTCGATAACGCCTTTACGGGCCAGCGCCTTAAGATGCTCTTCCGCAGCGTTGGGAGAACGGAACCCCAGACGTTGAGCAATCTCGGCACGCGTCGGCGGCATGCCGGTCTGGCTGATGTGATCCCGAATAAGATCAAACACCTCTTGCTGTCTGGTAGTTAAAGCTTTCATTCCGCCCCCTGGGTGTTTATACAGTTATGCTGTGAGTATATACAGTCAAAGGTGAATTTGAAACCACAAATTGAGCAAAAAACCAGGGACTTATCATAATCCGGAACGGCTCTCGCAAATTAGCGCAAATGCGGCCACAGCAGCGTGCCCCAGGTGACGACGGCGAGGATAATGGCAATCAGCACCGCGGCTGAGCCCATATCCTTCGCCCGCCCTGAAAGCTCGTGGTAATCCGTACCGACGCGGTCAACCAAAGCTTCAATGGCGCTGTTCAGAATTTCGACAATCATGACCAGCACAACGGAGCCGATAAGCAGAATGCGGGTGATGGGGTCAACGTCCAGCCAGCAGGCGATGGCGATGGCGATAACCGCGGCAACGCCTTCCTGGCGGAAGGCGGCTTCGTTAATCCAGGCGGCGCGCAGGCCTTTCCAGGAATAACCGGCGGCTTTGATAATACGTGTAAATCCAGCGGTGTTATTCGCCATTTCGGGAAACCTTTTTAAAATAAAAGCGTCAATGCTTATCAGCACCCTACAGCCTTCACGTTTCTGCCAGGGATCGGGCAATTTGAAGGATGATGGGTAAAATCGCAACGCCACAGAAATCTTATGCAGTTTCTGATATTCTTGCGGCGAATTTGCATTATTAACCTGAGGCTTTACATCGTTTATGTCAGGCTGGCCAAGAATTTACTACAAATTACTTAATTTACCATTAAGCGTTCTGGTAAAGAGCAAGTCCATACCGGCAGATCCGCAAGCCGAGCTGGGCCTGGATACCACACGCCCTATAATGTACGTTCTGCCTTATAACTCTAAGGCGGACCTGTTGACGCTGCGCGCGCAATGCCTTGCACACGATCTGCCCGACCCGCTCGAACCGCTGGAAATAGACGGGGCGATTTTGCCGCGCTATGTCTTTATCCACAGCGGTCCGCGAGTCTTCACTTATTACACGCCGAAAGAAGAGTCGATCAAACTCTTCCACGACTATCTCGACCTGCACCGCAGCAACCCAAACCTGGATGTGCAGATGGTGCCGGTTTCGGTGATGTTTGGCCGCTCTCCGGGTCGCGAAAAAGGCGACATTAACCCGCCGCTGCGCATGCTGAACGGCATACAGAAATTCTTCGCGGTTTCCTGGCTTGGCCGCGACAGCTTCGTACGTTTTTCCGCGCCCGTCTCCTTGCGCAGAATGGCCACCGAACACGGCACCGACAAGCGCATCGCGCAGAAACTGGCCCGCGTGGCCCGTATGCACTTTGCCCGTCAGCGTTTAGCCACGATTGGCCCGCGTCTGCCGGTACGTCAGGATCTGTTTAACAAGCTTCTGGCATCCAAGGCTATTGCCCGCGCCGTGGAAGACGAAGCGCGCAGCAAAAAAATCTCCCATGAAAAAGCCCAGCAGAACGCCGTGGCGCTCATGGAAGAGATTGCGGCGAACTTCTCTTACGAAGCTATTCGCCTGACGGATCGCGTGCTGGGGCTGACGTGGAACCGCCTGTATCAGGGCATCAACGTTCACAACGCCGAGCGCGTGCGCCAGCTGGCTCACGACGGCCATGAAATTGTTTATGTGCCCTGCCACCGCAGCCATATGGACTATATGCTGCTGTCCTACGTGCTGTATCACCAGGGGCTGGTGCCTCCGCATATCGCCGCGGGCATTAACCTGAACTTCTGGCCGGCAGGCCCGATTTTCCGCCGCCTGGGCGCATTCTTTATTCGCCGCACCTTTAAGGGCAGCAAGCTCTACTCCACCGTATTCCGCGAATACCTCGGCGAGCTGTTCAGCCGCGGCTATTCCGTTGAGTATTTTGTCGAAGGCGGACGTTCACGAACCGGCCGTCTGCTGGATCCAAAAACCGGCACGCTGTCGATGACTATTCAGGCGATGTTACGCGGCGGCACGCGTCCGATTACCCTGGTGCCGATTTACATCGGCTACGAGCACGTAATGGAAGTGGGCACCTACGCCAAAGAGCTGCGCGGCGCGACTAAAGAGAAAGAAGGCTTTATGTCGATGCTGCGCGGCTTAAGCAAGCTGCGTAACCTTGGGCAGGGCTATGTTAACTTCGGCGAACCTATGCCGCTGATGACCTTCCTTAACCAGCGCGTACCGGAATGGCGCGAGGCTATCGATCCCATCGAAGCCGTGCGCCCGGCGTGGCTGACGCCGACGGTGAATGAAATCGCCGCCGAGCTGATGGTGCGTATTAACAACGCAGGGGCGGCAAACGCCATGAACCTGTGCTGCACCGCGCTGCTGGCTTCGCGTCAGCGTTCTCTGACCCGCGAACAGCTGACGGAACAGCTCGACTGTTACCTTAATCTGTTGCGCAATGTGCCGTATTCGCCGGATGCCACCGCGCCGGAGCAGGATGCAGACGCGCTCATCGAGCACGCGCTGCAGATGAATAAGTTCGAAGTGGAAAAAGACACCATCGGCGACATTATTATTCTGCCGCGCGAGCAGGCCGTGCTGATGACCTACTACCGCAACAACATCATGCATATGCTGGTGCTGCCGTCGCTGCTGGCGGCGATCATTACCCAGCATCGTCATATCGACCGCGCCGAACTGCTGCGTCAGGTAGAAGTGCTTTATCCGATGCTGAAGGCGGAGCTGTTCCTGCGCTGGAGTAAAGAAGGGCTTGCCGCAGAAATCGACGCGCTGCTTAACGAGATGGTGCGCCAGGGTCTGATGACGGTGAGCGGCGAAGAGGTGCAGATTAACCCGGCGCGTTCCCGCACTCTGCAGCTTTTGGCCGCGGGCGTGCGCGAGACGCTGCAGCGTTACGCCATTACCTTCTGGCTGCTGAGCGCCAACCCCTCCATCAACCGCGGCACGCTTGAGCGTGAGAGCCGTACCGTGGCCCAGCGTTTGTCTATGCTGCACGGTATCAATGCGCCGGAGTTCTTCGACAAGGCGGTCTTTACCTCATTGGTGCTGACGCTGCGCGATGAAGGGTATATCAGCGATACCGGTGACGCAGAGCCAACTGAGACGATGAGGGTTTACCAGATGCTGGCGGACCTGATTACCTCTGACGTGCGCCTGACCATTGAAAGCGCGACAACGCAGATAGTAGCGGTGGAATAAAAACAGCGGTGGAATAAAAGAAAACAGGCGGGGAAACCCGCCTGTTTTATTGTGAACGTCAAAAGCGCATTAAGCTTAATGCCAGGCCGATAAACAGCACCAGCCCAACGTAGTTATTATTGAGGAAGGCTTTAAAGCAGGCGTCGCGATCGCGGCCCGCAATCAGCCTTTGTTGATAAATAAACAGCGCGCCCGCAAGGCCGATGGCGCAATAAAACGCCCCGCCCAGCCCGTTTAACCAGCCAATCAGCGCCATTAGCGCCATTACCACGACCTGCAAAATACCGATAATCAGCTTATCGTAGCGGCCAAAGAGAATGGCGGTGGATTTAATGCCGATCTTGAGGTCATCGTCCCGGTCGACCATGGCGTACTGCGTGTCATAGGCTACCGCCCAGCAGATATTGGCAAGGAACATCAGCCAGCAGCTTAGCGGCACGCTTTCGCTTACGGCCGCGAACGCCATCGGAATGGACCAGCCAAACGCGGCGCCCAGCACCACCTGCGGCAGGTGCGTATAGCGTTTCATAAACGGATACGTCCAGGCCAGCGCAAGCGCCGCCACCGACAGCAGGATGGTCATGGTGTTCAACATCAGCACCAGTAAGAACGAGAGCAGCACCAGCAAGACAAAAAGAATGCGGGCCTCTTTCTCATTTACCGCTCCGCTTGGCAAAGGACGATGGGCCGTGCGTTTTACGTGGCCGTCGAATTTACGGTCGGCATAGTCGTTTACCACGCAGCCGGCGGCGCGCATCATCCAGACGCCAGCGATAAATATCGCCAGAATCGTCAGCGGCGGTACGCCGGGCGTCGCCAGCCACAGGGCCCATAGCGTCGGCCAGAGCAGTAAAAGCGATCCGATAGGCTTATCCAGCCGCATCAGGCGCATATACGCCTGGAACTTTCCTTGTGGCAGACTCGACTCCATTATTTTTCCTCTTCGTAAAACGGAGATGCGGGCAGAAACAGTTCCGTGAGCAATAAAGGCTTATCGGACAGTCTCAGGCGGGAACGACGCCCCCACAGCTCCGCGCTGCAGCCAATCTGAATAAAATCGCGCGTCAGAGTAGACGAACTAAAAAGGTAGCGCCCAAGCGGCGTGGTTCCCAGCTTTTGTAGAGCTAACTCGGGGCCGTCGAGGGTGGTTTCAGGCACCACGGTGCGGCCGACAAGCCAGGGCACGCCATCTCCGCACAATACGATTTCACGTAACCAGTAGCGTTGGGCGGGGGGAAGCATCTCAGCTTCGGGCAGCTGCTCGTTAGCGATCACAAAGTCTTCTCGTATGATGTCGACCGTGACTCGCGAGCAGTATTGTTCAAAGCGCTTCGTCATTGAGTCTTCAAGCAAAAGCCAGTCGAGAAAAGCGGCGCTTAACCCATCAGGGATCTCAGCGAAGAAACTCAGGGCGCGCAGTTGCGATAGCGCCTCAGACATGGGGAATTCTCCGATACATAACTTAGGGTCATTGTAACGCAGAATGGGTACAACATGGCAGGCAAAGCGCAACAATGGCGCAACATAGCGGGACGTGAATAAAAAAAGGGTGCGCCACGAGGGCGCACCAATCTTACAAGCATCAGCACTGTGGGGAAACTGTCACCCCTTGCCTTTTACACTGCTGATAAAAGTTTTACGGGCGGAGGTAGAACCCAGACGCTCGGCTTCATTCAGCAGTTTCAGGGCCTTATCGACATCCCCTTTATCCACGGCTTGCTTGATGGCCTGGTTATAGTAGCTTTCCGTGTCGTTCAGAATAGGTTCGCTTTTCTCAGCCGGTGCGGAAACTGGCGCGGTGGCCGGCGCCGCATAGGTAGCAGCCGGTGCTGGCGCGGCATAGGCCGTTGCCGGGGCGGCGGTGTTACCCACGGTCACTGGGTCCGGACCAGAAGAGCCAAAGAGTGGGCCGACTAAAATGCTGGAGCCGGACGAGGTTGAGGCGCGCAGTTTCAGCGTACCCGTTGTGCCATGGGTGGCAATCGGATCGGGAATATCAGGGATCGCATTACCGTTTCCTTTGGCATACGCCTTGGCTGGATCGACCATCGTGGTGGTCTGTTGCGTATCTTTATTGGTGGTAAATACCAATAAATAGAGTTTTTGCTGTCCTAACGCCGGCGTTAGCTTGAAGGTGCCTTCCAGGCGGTTATCAGACATCACGCCGGGCTCCTGGTAGGTAAAGAAGCTGCTCGGGAAGAAGGCGGCGGGGTGAAGGTTTTGGTCCAGCACTAACACGTTCGGCGCATAAACCGTGTTCTTATCAACCTGGCTTGTCAGGGTAATGGTTAGTTCCCCAATGTTCGCCGGTACGCTGTATGCCGCTACCGGCCCCACAATGTTATCCGCGTTCAGGGACTGTCCGCCCGTCGCAAGGTTTGTGGTATGCACTTTATTCTGGGTAACCGGCGTCCACTGAAGCTGCTGTAACGCGGATGCAGGAACAGCCGGGGCGGCGCTGACGTCCTGTGGCACGATGTTTACATCAGCCAGGCTGACGCCGGGCAGGCTTGCGAGCAGCCCTGCCGACAGGCAGAGTGCGAGGAGACTTTTTTTCATTTTCATTGTTATAAACCTCGAACTGGAGACGGTGGACGGTAGCCAGGCAATAGCGCGTTCCACCTGAAACGGATTTAGGCATACAAGGGTAATAACGAGGGGTTCAGTGGCGAACCCCTCATGTTTAACACATCAGATCAGAGCTTGATTACCACCAGATTTCCATCTGGGCGCCGAAGGTGAACTCATCGTTGTCGCCGCGGCTGGTAGAGAAGTTGCCGTTGCCGGAAGAGTCAGCAATGGCGAAACGGGTTGCGTTGCCGTTACCGTCTTTCGCATAACCCCATTTTTCATCCCACTTGGCGTAGGTGGCGAAGACGCGCAGCGCCGGACGGGACCAGATGCTGTCGCCTGCCTGCCATTGTTGTGCCAGGGTAATTTTGTACTGGCCGTTGCGATCGCCGGTTTCCTGGGATTTAACGTTGTCGTAGCCGACTTCCAGCAGGGTGCTCATGATTGGCGTCCATTTGAACATTGGACGTACGCCTACGGTGTACCATTCGGTACCCTGGTTATCATCCATATCCAGGTTCTGGTACATACCGACGTACATCAGATCCCAGCGGTCGGCCAGCGTCACGGCGCCATGATCGATAACACGAATCATGTGACCGTCGTTGTTTACGCTGCCGCCCTGCGCCTGGCCTTTACCCTGCGAAGTCATGGAGTCGGTTGCGTACTGGACAACAAACTTGTTGTAGCCTTTCAGCATGCTCTGGGTATGTTCGATAGTACCCATCCAGCCGTCTTTAGACGCGCCAGGCTGCAGGTAGTAGTCGTCAGGAATGTTGGTGTGACCATAGTCAACGCCCAGTTCCAGGGTGCCGCCCGGGTTGGTTTCCAGACCGGCCCAACGTACGTCGAATACGTCGTTTGGTACGTCGTTGTTATAAGTGCGCTCGCCGGTTACCGGGTCGCGATCGCCAAAGGCTGAAGAACCGCCTGATTCGTCAGAACGGGTGGCGGCAAAGGAAAGTTTACCTGCGCCAACGTCAATGTTTTCCAGACCGGCACCAGGACCTGAGATATCCCAGTAGTAGAAGTCGATCATGTGAACGTCATGACGCTGATAGAAGCGTTTACCGGCCCAGATATTGGCGCCCGGCAGCGAATCAATCAGGTTTTTACCGACGACGTTAAATTCACGAATTGCCGGGGTATTGGTATCTTCCCAGTCGTTTAACTGAGGAGAGTTATAGGCAATGTTGGAGTCGAAGTAGAAGCTTTTATCGCCTTCTTTCCAGACTTCCTGACCTAATTTAATTTCCGCATAGGTTTCGCACTCGTTACCCAGACGATATTTAGACTGAGCACCGGTTGCCTGGAAACATTCCTGCGGGCCGCCGCTACCGGTCCAGCCGATACCAGAACGGGCATAACCGTGGAAATCCACAGCCAGTGCCTGAACAGACATAACGCCTGCTGCTACGGCAACTGCCAGTGGGAGTTTGCGCAGAGTAATCATTATTCTATCTCCTGAGATCATTGCTTTTCTTTTTTATGGGAGTGCTTAAACGCCTGGCTCTTGATGCAGCCGACGACACGCGGTGCCATCTTCACGGAACAGATGGCAGCGCTCTGGCGGCAGGCCAATAGCGAATGTGGCACCCTCTTTTACCAACACCACGTCATTCTGGCGGTAGACCAGGTTCTGACGAATGGCGGGGATTTGGATGTGAATCTGAGTTTCGTGACCGAGTTGCTCTACCACCTGCACTTCACCTTCTAGCGTGACGTCGGCGATATCGCTCGGCAGCAGATGTTCAGGACGGATGCCAAGAGACATATTGGCGCCCACCTGGACCTGACTACTTTCTACCGGCAGCCAGACCTGCTGGCGATTCGGTAATTCAACCTGGACCTGATCGATTGCTGTGGCAGTCACTTTTACCGGCAGGAAGTTCATCTTTGGCGAGCCGATAAAGCCTGCGACGAAACGATCTGCCGGGTAGTGATAAAGTTCGAGCGGTTTTCCTACCTGCGCCACACGGCCTGCGTCCAGCACCACAATCTTGTCGGCGAGCGTCATGGCTTCTACCTGATCGTGGGTGACGTAAATCATGGTGCGCCCAAGGCGCTTGTGCAGACGGGAGATCTCGATACGCATCTGCACGCGCAGCGCCGCATCGAGGTTGGAAAGTGGTTCATCGAGTAAAAACACTCGCGGTTCAGCTACCAGCGTACGGCCAATCGCAACACGCTGACGCTGGCCGCCGGAAAGCGCTTTAGGACGGCGGTCGAGCAGGTGCGCAAGCTGCAGCGTTTCAGAAACCTGATTGACCCGCTGGTTAATTTCGTCTTTTTTGGCACCGGCCAGCTTCAGGCCGAAGGACATGTTTTCTGCCACGGACAGATGCGGGTAGAGCGCGTAAGACTGGAATACCATCCCAATGCCGCGTTCAGCAGGCGGCACGTCATTCATTCGCTTTCCGCCGATAAATAAATCACCACTGGTCACGGTTTCCAGGCCGGCAATCATACGCAGTAAGGTGGATTTGCCGCAGCCTGACGGCCCGACAAAGACCACGAACTCACCTTCCTGGATATCCAGGTTGATATCTTTCGATACCACCACATCACCCCAGGCTTTTGTGACGTTCCGCAGCTGTACGCTTGCCATGCACTTCTCCCTTTATGACTACATGTTGCCAACCGAGTGGTGCTGCCAACAAAGAGGTAAATCAAGATGTTTCGGACTATGAACGATTCATACATTTCGTAAATCCTCCACCCCCACGCTTTTTTATGGGGGAGGAGGCGGGAGGATGAGGGAAGGCATTCTGCAACCGGTTGCAGGCGCCGCAAGAGATTTTCGTGATCCTGGTTTCAAAATTCCGTGACCTTTTATGTGCTCCAGGACACACAACTGACAGTTATGCAAAGCAGATCACAGATAACAGGGGTGGGGCGTAGAGCGAGGGAGGATGAGAAGCGCTTGCCATCTCCGCAGACTGGCATCCGTAACGCCACTACCTTGTTGTATCTACGCGCAAACCACCACTCAAAAGGATGGGACACATGAAAATTAAAACCGGCGCCCGCATTCTCGCCCTGTCAGCTTTGACGACGATGATGTTTTCCGCCTCTGCACTGGCAAAAATTGAAGAAGGTAAACTGGTCATCTGGATTAACGGCGACAAGGGCTATAACGGCCTGGCTGAAGTCGGGAAGAAATTTGAAAAAGATACCGGCATCAAGGTGACCATCGAGCACCCGGATAAGCTGGAAGAAAAATTCCCGCAGGTCGCGGCGACGGGCGACGGTCCGGACATTATTTTCTGGGCTCATGACCGTTTTGGTGGCTATGCGCAATCTGGCCTGCTGGCCGAAATCACCCCGGACAAATCTTTCCAGGACAAACTCTATCCCTTTACCTGGGACGCGGTTCGCTATAACGGCAAACTGATTGCTTATCCGGTAGCGGTTGAAGCGCTCTCCCTGATTTACAACAAAGATCTGGTGCCAAATCCACCGAAGACCTGGGAAGAGATCCCGGCGCTGGATAAAGAGCTGAAAGCGAAGGGCAAGAGCGCTTTGATGTTCAACCTGCAAGAGCCGTACTTCACCTGGCCGCTTATCGCCGCTGACGGCGGCTACGCCTTCAAACTCGAAAACGGCAAATATGATGTAAAAGATGTCGGCGTGGACAGCAAGGGCGCGAAAGAGGGCCTGAGCTTCCTGGTTGACCTTATCAAAAACAAACACATGAACGCCGATACCGATTATTCCATCGCCGAAGCCGCCTTTAACAAAGGCGAAACCGCGATGACCATTAACGGTCCGTGGGCCTGGTCCAACATCGATAAGAGCAAAATCAACTACGGCGTAACGCTGCTGCCAACCTTTAAAGGCAAACCGTCCAAACCGTTCGTTGGCGTGCTGAGCGCGGGTATTAACGCCGCCAGCCCGAACAAAGAGCTGGCAAAAGAGTTCCTGGAAAACTACCTGATGACCGATCAGGGCCTGGCTGAAGTGAATAAAGACAAGCCGCTGGGCGCGGTTGCGCTGAAATCCTTCCAGGATCAGTTAGCAAAAGATCCGCGTATTGCCGCCACCATGCAAAACGCCCAGAAAGGCGAAATTATGCCTAACGTTCCGCAAATGGCTTCCTTCTGGTATGCCGTGCGTACTGCGGTAATTAACGCAGTAAGCGGCCGTCAGACCGTTGATGCCGCAATGAAAGATGCTCAGGGACGTATTACCAAGTAAAAAAATGGCGGGTGGCGTGAGCTTATCCGCCCTACGTAACCCGTAGGGTGGGTAACCAACGCGCCATCCCCCGCTTAAGACGTTGTAGAGGTTGAGGAAGACCCCATGGATGTAGTTAAAAAGAGCCGCTGGTGGCAAAACGCGTGGCTTAAATGGTCGGTGGTCGGGCTATCAGCCCTGCTGGTCGGCTATCTTATTGTTTTAATGTACGCCCAGGGGGAGTACCTGTTTGCCATTATGACGCTGATTTTAAGCTCAATTGGCTTATATATTTACGCGAACCGCAAGGCTTACGCTTGGCGCTACGTTTATCCGGGCCTTGCCGGGATGGGGCTGTTCGTTCTGTTCCCGCTTATCTGCACCATCGCCATTGCTTTTACCAACTACAGCAGCACCAACCAGCTTACTCAGGAGCGCGCGCAGCAGGTGCTGATGGACCGCCAGTATCAGGCGGGCAAAACCTTTAACTTCGGCCTTTATCCGGCTGGTGACGAATGGCAGTTGGCGCTTACCGACGGCGAAAGCGGCAAAAACTTCATTTCCGATAACTTCAAATTTGGCGGCGAGCAGCATCTGAAACTCAAAGAAGCTGATGCGCTACCTGCAGGTGAAAAAGCCAATCTGCGCGTGATTACGCAAAACCGCCTGGCGCTGACGCAAATTACCGCCGAAATGCCGGACGCCAGCACCTTAATTATGAGCTCGCTGCGCCAGTTCTCCGGCACCCGTCCGCTCTATACAAAGGGCGATAACGGCGAGCTGACCAATAATCAAAGCGGCGTGAAATACCGTCCGAACAACGATATTGGCTTTTATCAGTCCGTTAACGCCGACGGCAACTGGGGCAACGAACAGCTAAGCCCCGGCTATACCGTCACCATCGGCTGGAAAAACTTCCTGCGCGTCTTCCATGACGAAGGTATTCAGAAGCCGTTCCTCGCTATTTTCGTCTGGACGGTTATCTTCTCGCTGTTAACGGTTGTGCTGACCGTCGCGGTCGGCATGGTGCTGGCCTGCCTGGTGCAGTGGGAATCCCTGAAGGGCAAAGCGATTTATCGCGTGCTGCTGATTCTGCCTTACGCGGTGCCGTCGTTTATCTCCATTTTGATTTTCAAGGGCCTGTTCAACCAAAGCTTTGGCGAAATCAACATGATGCTCAGCGCGCTGTTCGGCATCAAACCGGCGTGGTTTAGCGACCCGACCACCGCGCGCTCGATGATTATCATCGTCAACACCTGGCTGGGCTATCCGTACATGATGATCCTGTGCATGGGCCTGCTCAAAGCGATTCCGGACGATCTTTACGAGGCCTCGGCGATGGACGGCGCAGGCCCGTTCCAGAACTTCTTTAAAATCACGCTGCCGCTGCTGATTAAGCCGCTGACGCCGCTGATGATTGCAAGTTTTGCCTTTAACTTTAACAACTTCGTGCTGATCCAGCTGTTAACCAACGGCGGCCCTGACCGTCTGGGCACCACGACGCCTGCCGGCTATACGGATTTGCTGGTGAGCTACACCTACCGCATCGCCTTTGAAGGCGGCGGCGGCCAGGACTTTGGCTTAGCCGCGGCTATCGCGACGCTTATCTTCCTGCTGGTCGGCGCGCTTGCGATTGTTAACCTGAAAGCCACCCGCATGAAGTTTGATTAAGGAGCGATACTCATGGCTATGGTTCAACCCAAATCTCAAAAGCTGCGTCTGTTCACTACGCATCTGCTGTTGCTGCTGTTTATCGCAGCGATCATGTTCCCGCTGCTGATGGTTATCGCCATTTCCCTGCGTCCGGGCAACTTTGCCACCGGCAGCATCATTCCGGACCAGGTCTCCTGGGAGCACTGGAAACTGGCGTTAGGTTTTAGCGTCGAACACGCCGACGGCCGCGTTACGCCGCCGCCGTTCCCGGTCATGCTGTGGCTGTGGAACTCCATTAAAATCGCGGTGATTACGGCGATTGGCATCGTCGCGCTGTCCACTACCTGCGCCTACGCCTTTGCCCGTATGCGCTTCCCGGGTAAAGCCACGCTGCTCAAAGGCATGCTGATTTTCCAGATGTTCCCGGCGGTGCTGTCGCTGGTCGCGCTGTACGCGTTGTTTGACCGTCTCGGCCAGTACATTCCTTTTATCGGTTTAAACACGCACGGCGGAGTGATCTTCGCCTATCTTGGGGGCATCGCTCTGCACGTATGGACCATTAAAGGCTATTTCGAAACCATCGACGGCTCGCTTGAAGAAGCGGCGGCGCTGGACGGCGCGACGCCATGGCAGGCCTTCCGTTTAGTGCTGCTGCCGCTTTCCGTACCTATTCTGGCGGTCGTCTTTATTCTGTCGTTTATCGCCGCGATTACCGAAGTGCCGGTGGCCTCGCTGTTATTGCGCGATGTAAACAGCTACACCCTGGCCGTAGGGATGCAGCAGTATCTCAACCCGCAAAACTACCTGTGGGGCGACTTTGCCGCAGCGGCCGTCCTGTCCGCCATCCCTATTACCCTGGTCTTCCTGCTGGCGCAGCGCTGGCTGGTAAGCGGCCTGACGGCCGGCGGCGTAAAAGGTTAACGTTCTATCCCTGAAAATTTGCTTCACATTGCTGTAATGCCACTGCAACCCTCAACTTGACCTCGTATCATTTCCGGCGGCCTTCGGGCCGCCATTTTTTTCGCGCAGATTATTCCCGCTTCAGCCGGCTGCTGTTGCACAGCCAAAGCGTTATCACCAGCAGCAAAATCGCGCCGGAATAGATAAGCACATCCAGCGGCTGCTTATGGTCAACGATGATCAGCCGGACGATGGCGGTAATGCCGATATAGATAAAATAACGCAGCGGGAAGTGGTAGCCGGACTGAAAATATTTGACGATCAGGGCGATAAATTCGAAGTAGAGAAAATAAACCACCAGCCCCTCGATAAACAGGTATTTGCTGGCCTGCTCGCTGGGGGTGAACAGCACGTTGGCAAGGTGCAGAGTCTCTTTGCCGAGAAAGATGATGAGGATCAGGCCAAGGGTCAGCAGGCCCAGATTCAGTACCGTCTGTAAGACGGTGGAGATCAGCTCAACGCGGGTGATAGTCGTCATAACAGCACCTTCAGGTTGGGGTCCCGAAAGGCTGTTATACGTTGAAAATGTGATCTGGATCCAGATTATTTACTTATATAAGCCGCGCGCACGGCAGGGTTAGGGTGGAGGCTCCACCCCATGTTGCTTTTCCTGGCCGGGTAAGCGCGGCGCCGCCCGACAGAACTAGCGGAAATTCAGGCTCCGGTCGCTCGTCATGCTGTAAAGATCGAATTTGCGGCCCAGCATCTGTCCGCCGTCACGCGTAAGCGGCGTCCAGCCGATCTGCGCGCGGCTGCGGGTTGGCGACGAGGTGAAAATGTCCAGCGGCACGTTTACGTAGAAACCTTTGGTGAAGTCCCCTTCCCCGTACTCCTGTTTAGACACGTTGGTGATGGTGGCGTAAGTTCCCACCACGATGCCGCTGTCGAAGCGTTTGGAAATCTCCAGCGTGCCGCCCTTATCTTTTGCCAGATACTGACCGACGCTTAGCTTCACCAGCACGTCATCGGCGAACGGCGGCGTCCAGTAGCCCGTCAGATGGCCCGTTGGCGCGCTGTAGTCGGTAAATTTCATCATGTCCTGCGCGCTGCGCCAGTCACGCTGTTTGACGTAGTTCGCGTTGGCCCCGATGGCCCAGTTGCTGTCCACCGGCCGGTA
>NZ_RCAA01000028.1:89431-104509 GCF_003628475.1 Enterobacter sp. R1(2018)
ACCGTACCAGCTGTTGCCCAGATACTGGAAGTAGTTGGCCTGCAGGTTGTTCACGTAAACGTCATTCTCAACATAATCACGAACGTGGGTACGCACGCGCGGCAGGGTCGAGTCGTTTGGCGGATTGGTATAGTTGAACTTGTCGTAGTTGTTCGCGAGGTTGGCGAACAGGCTGCCGGTAGTCAGCAGGTGATCCGTAACCCACCAGTCGGCGGTCCCCATCACTCCAACCTGATACATATAGAAGCTCTCCGGCCCGCCGACGGACTGATTGAGCACCGGATTAAGGGAGAAGTTCACGCTGGACTTGTCGATGTAATAGCCCTGCTCGGTTTTCTCCGGCACCACCGGCTCAATGCGTTTTTGCGCCAGCGGCGTTTCGTGTCCCAGCGGTTCGCCTTCCAGATGACGACGCAGGCTTGAGACGTCTGTTTCCGTGGTTACCTGCGGCATATTCAGCCGCGTTTCGGTGATGCGGATGGTGCGGATATTCTCCGGCAGGTCGTTCATCACGATGCGGTTCGCGCGCTCGATGCCTTCACGGGAATCCCGGTATTTCACCTGTTCACCGGTCACGTACATCGTGTCGCCTTTCACCTGAATATTCGGATTCGCCAGGCCGGCGTTGTATTTCAGAAGCGTAAGCTGGTTGGCGACAACGTTGTGCTGCAGAATTTCGTCCTGCGGATGCGGCTGGTATTGCGGGCGACGATTGTCGTTATAGCCAGGACGCAGGTCGTTAAAGTTGGTGCGTAGCGTCACGCCAAACATAAAGGTATTGCCGCGCTCATAGCTGACGTTAACGTCGGCCCAATCGGTTACGCGATAGATAGCGCCGACGTTAAAGTTGCTGCGCTGTTCCAGCCTGCCGGCAAAGTCCTGGGTGTAATTATTGCCTTCATACTCCAGCTTCAGGCGCAGCGGCTGCCAGGGCGTCTGATATTCGATGCCGCCAAACAGCGAGGCCGGGCCGTGGAACATGCCGCCAAAGTCGAACGAGCCCGCCTGGCTGTAGCTGGTGTCGCGATAGCAGAAGCTGTTGCTGGCTTCGCAGAGCGGATTTTTCACGTTGCCGCTGGTGCCCATATAGCCCCAGCCCATGCCCAGGGAGAAATCAAACGGCCCCCAGGCCTTGTTCGCCACCACATACTCGCCGTCAAACAGGCCGGTTCCGCCCAGGTCCCGCGTGCCAATCGCCACCTGTGGCAAATAATAGCCCTCTTCCCACAGGCGAACCTTCAGGTCAAAAGCCTTATCTTTGTAGGTCTGGTCGCCGGAAAAAGCCTCTACCGGGCTGTATTTTTTGGTGCGCACGTCGGTATATCGCAGGGTGGTTTCAAGCCACGGAAAGAGCTGGATCGAGGCGGAGTAAAAGCGGTACTGATCGTTATCGCGATAGTTCGCGCTGAACTCCCCGGTCGGCGCCATGCGTGCGGTCGGCGTTTGCAGCAGCCCTACGCCACCAAAGTCAGATTGCGAGGGACCTACGGGCGCCGGAAACGTTTCGGCCTGGCAGGCGGAAGCAACGGCCAGCGCCAGCAGGCTGTAGAGATAGTTTTTTTTCATCAATCCGGTATCCGATGGCTCAGGGAAGTAAGGATTCGCTGGTTCAGTTCATTGAATTCAGAATCGAAAAGGCGGTCGGAAAAACCGACAAAAATAATGCTGCCGGGCAGTAATTCCACATGGCGCTTATTCCACCAGGCAACCGGCGCTTTTTCAGTTTTGCCATCGGGATAAACCACCCAGGCGAAGCTACGGTCAGCGCCGCTCAGCGTATTTACCCCGTCCAGATACTCATCCACGCTGCGTCCGGCAACAAAGGGTTTTACCCCCGGTGAACTCACCAGCCCCGTCAGGGTAATGCTCGTCGGCTGTGGGCCGGCCCACAGGCTGTACTCCCCATGTAAAGGCACGTTGGCGCGCGGACGCACGCGCACCCAGTCCGGATCGAGATCGACAAACTGCCGCCCCGTCACTTTAACGGCCTGCAGCTGCCGGCGAACGCTGTTGATAGCCGCCGCATCGTCGCCGTCTTCCCGGGCCGCAAGGCCGCTTAGGTCTGATAATAATTTCTGATGCTGCTGCTCAGCTGCCGCAGAAGCCTGTCGCTCGCTGATAACGGCTCCCGGCCACCATGCCCGGCTGAGCGAAGGCTGCGAGACTAGATCCGCCAGGCGCTCGACGCCGGTAAAATTCTCCGGCGGCTGCCGGCTTCCGGGATAAACGGTCACGTTCCCTGCTGCGTATAAAAAAGAGCTGCTAAGGGTTAATAACAGCGCAAGGGCTTTTATTTTCATTCTTTTGCCGCCTTCAACAGAACCGTAGTAATCGGCCAGTAGTCCGGGCCAATGTATTGCTTTGACTGACGGATATGGCCTTCATTATCCACCCAGTAACGGTTGCTCCAGCTTTTCCCCGCTGCGGTGATCTCTTCGTTGAGCACGCGCACCGGCGTCACGCTGCTGCCAACTTTCAGCGTGTCGTTGCCGTCCCAGCTGAAGGTGGAACGTGCAGTAGCCATGCGCACCTGCTGATGTTCGGTCCAGGCCATTTGTCGCGTCCAGCCTGCGCCGTCGATAATCTGGTTCGCCTTCGCCAGCGGATCATCGGCAAGATTAGTGACCTGCTGGAGGTTGTCGCCAAGGCCGACGGTCTTCACCACGCGTCCGTTCTGGGTGGCAATCGTCACGCGGTCCTGGGTAACCCACTTCTGCTGGCCGTTTTCGTCATAGGCCAGCACCACAAACAGCTGCGGGCCGTTGTTAATGCTCATGTACTGGCTGGCGTAAGGCATATTCTGGATGTCATCGTCAGTGAGCTGCACGCCGTCATCGCCCGCGATGCTATGCCACAGCGAAGAGCCGAGGCTTTTGGTGGTGGCGGAACAAGCCTGAAGTAACAGGCAAACAAGAAGGATTGAAAGTCGCTGCACGACGTGTCCCCGAAGGCTAAATAACCACACCGAAGTGTGGTTAGGATTAAAGCACCGGTGAAATTACTGGGTGCTGGTCGTCGTGGTCGTGGTAGTCCCGGTATTAGAACCGTCGCCACCACCGGTTGCAGCTAATGCTACCCCCACCGCTGACCCGACAGTGCTGGCGCTGGTCGCAGTAGAACTTCCTGCGGACACGCTCGTTGCCTGCGCGCCGGCCGCTTCACCCACTGCAACCGGGTCAGCACTCGCCGCGCCAGCCGCTGCCAGCGTGAATATGGCTAAAGCGCCATAAATAACTTTCTTCATAACAATTTCCCTTCATTGAATGAATGGAGATTTGCCCGAAAGGGTTTCAGGCGGGATCGAGTATACACAACGAGAGATGACAATCAGGACAATGGGGAAATAGAGAGGGAGTTTTAAGATAAGTGGTAAAAATAACGTTCAAGCCGTTATTTAATGAAATTTAAAACATTTAAAAACAGCAGGTTATGCGCAATATAAATAAAAACTATGATCTAACAAATCTGAAAATAACCCTGATTAACTATCTGGTTAAGGGTATTTTTAGGAATAACCTCAGCAGGCGAAAATTACCAATATACGGCAGCAAGGAGATTAATCTCATAAATAAGCCGGCGCGTGGGCCGGCTTATTTCTTTACGCGCTTAGCTTATTACGCACGCCAGGATTTATAACGATTAATTAAACCGTTAGTCGAGCTGTCGTGGCTGCTGATTTGTTTGTCGTCGCCCAGCTCCGGCAGGATGCGGTTTGCCAGCTGTTTACCCAGCTCAACGCCCCACTGGTCAAAGGTGAAGATATTGAGGATAGCGCCCTGAGTGAAGATTTTGTGCTCATACAGCGCAATCAGCGCCCCCAGGCTGAACGGGGTGATTTCACGCAGCAGAATGGAGTTGGTTGGGCGGTTGCCTTCAAACACTTTGAACGGCACTACGTGCTCCAGCGTTTTTGGATCTTTGCCCTGATCCGCATACTCCTGCTCAACCACATCGCGGGACTTGCCGAACGCCAGCGCTTCAGTCTGCGCAAAGAAGTTAGACAGCAGCTTAGGATGGTGGTCGGAAAGCGGGTTGTGCGTGGTCGCCGGCGCGATGAAATCGCAAGGAACCATTTTGGTGCCCTGGTGGATCAGCTGATAGAACGCGTGCTGGCCGTTTGTGCCCGGCTCGCCCCAAATGATTGGGCCGGTCTGGTAGTCCACCGCGTTGCCGTTACGGTCAACGTATTTGCCGTTGGATTCCATATTGCCCTGCTGGAAGTAGGCGGCAAAACGGTGCATATACTGGTCGTATGGCAGAATCGCTTCGGTCTCAGCGCCGAAGAAATTGTTATACCAGATACCGATAAGCGCCAGCAGCACCGGCAGGTTCTGTTCCGCCGGGGTAGTCGCGAAGTGTTTATCCATCGCGTGCGCGCCGCTTAGCAGCTCGACGAAGTTGTCATAGCCCACGGACAGAATGATCGACAGGCCAATCGCCGACCACAGAGAGTAACGGCCGCCAACCCAGTCCCAGAATTCGAACATGTTTGCGGTGTCGATGCCGAACTCACCCACCGCCTTCGCGTTGGTGGACAGCGCGGCGAAGTGCTTCGCCACGTGCTTGTTGTCGCCCGCGGTTGCCAGGAACCAGTCGCGCGCGCTGTGGGCGTTGGTCATGGTTTCCTGGGTTGTGAAGGTTTTGGAAGCAACCAGGAACAGCGTGGTTTCCGGATCGACATTTTTCAGCACTTCGGCAATGTGGGTGCCGTCGACGTTAGAAACAAAGTGCATATTAAGATGGTTTTTATAAGGACGCAGCGCTTCGGTCACCATGAACGGGCCAAGGTCAGAGCCGCCGATGCCGATATTCACCACGTCGGTGATGGCTTTACCGGTGTAGCCTTTCCAGCTGCCGCTGATAATGCTTTCGGAGAAGGTTTTCATCTTCTCAAGCACGGCGTTCACTTCCGGCATCACATCTTTGCCGTCAACGACGATGGGGGTATTGCTACGGTTACGCAGCGCAACGTGCAGCACGGCGCGGTCTTCGGTACGGTTGATTTTCTCACCGGAGAACATCGATTTGATTGCGCCCTGCAGATCGGTTTCTTTTGCCAGCGCCTGCAGCTTAGCGAGGGTATCTGCGGTAATGCGGTTTTTGGAGTAGTCCACCAGCATTAAATCGTCGAACGTGGCGGAGAATTTGCTAAAGCGATCGGCGTCCTGCGCGAAAAGTTCGGCGATGGTGACGTCTTTCATTTCGTCAAAATGCGCCTGTAAGGCCTGCCATGCAGCGGTCTGCGTTGGGTTGATATTTTTCATAGCGTTACCCTTTTGATTTGAGAACTGTGACTGCGGACAATTGTATATCCACAAAACGGTATTTGTGATGATTTTTGTGTCCGCGTCGCGCAGAGAGCCAAATCTGCTGGAAAAATGGCAAAAATAGATGCGATTATAAGTCCTGTTACTGTTTACCAGCGGCGTATGAAAAATCCGCATAATCCCGGCGTTGACAGCACCCCGCGCAGCTCTTATTTATGGGGGCGGTAGTTGCGCCTGGTCCGGTTGTTCATCCTGCCTTTGTGCCATGGTCGCTATTTTTTATTCCCTGACCCGAGAAAGTTATGTCCCAGACAGTAGTAGCCAAATTTGGCGGTACCAGCGTTGCTGATTTCGACGCCATGAACCGCAGCGCCGACGTTGTGCTCGCCGATGAAAACGTCCGCCTGGTTGTTCTTTCCGCTTCCGCGGGCGTCACCAACCTGCTGGTCGCGCTGGCCGAAGGGCTGGAGGCAACGGAGCGTTTCGTGAAGCTCGACGCCATCCGCAAGATTCAATACGACATCGTCGAGCGCCTGGCTAATCCGCAGATCATCCGCGAAGAAATTGAACGCCTGCTCGAAAACATCACTACGCTGGCAGAGGCCGCCTCGCTTGCTACTTCCAACGCGCTGACCGACGAACTGGTCAGCCACGGCGAACTGATGTCCACCCTACTGTTTGTCGAAATCATGCGTGAGCGCAGCGTGGATGCGCAGTGGTTTGATATTCGTAAAATCATGCGCACCAACGACCGCTTTGGCCGCGCCGAACCGGATATTGCCGCTCTGGCGGAGCTGACTGAACAACAGCTGCAGCCGCGTCTGGCACAGTCAATCGTGATTACCCAGGGCTTTATCGGCAGCGAAGAAAAAGGGCGTACGACTACGCTTGGCCGTGGCGGCAGCGACTATACCGCCGCCCTGCTGGGTGAAGCGCTGCACGCCGGCCGCGTGGATATCTGGACGGACGTGCCGGGCATCTACACCACCGACCCGCGCGTAGTGCCGACCGCCAAACGCATCGACAAAATCGCTTTTGAAGAAGCGGCGGAAATGGCGACCTTCGGCGCCAAGGTGCTCCATCCTGCGACCTTGCTGCCGGCGGTACGCCATGAAATCCCGGGTTTGTCGGCTCCAGTAAAGATCCGAAAGCGGGCGGCACGCTGGTGTGTAACGAAACGGATCACCCGCCGCTGTTCCGCGCCATAGCCCTGCGCCGCAAACAAACCCTGCTGACGCTGCACAGCCTTAATATGCTGCATTCACGCGGCTTCCTGGCCGAAGTGTTCAGCATCCTGGCGCGCCATAATATTTCAGTCGATCTGATCACCACCTCAGAAGTAAGCGTGGCGTTGACGCTGGATACCACCGGCTCAACCTCGACCGGCGACAGCCTGCTGACCACCTCCCTACTCACCGAGCTTTCGTCTCTGTGCCGTGTGGAAGTGGAAGAAAACCTCGCGCTGGTGGCGATAATCGGCAACAAGCTTTCTCAGGCCTGCGGCGTGGGCAAAGAAGTGTTCGGCGTGCTGGATCCCTTTAACATCCGCATGATTTGCTATGGCGCATCCAGCTACAACCTGTGCTTCCTGGTGCCCGGCAACGACGCGGAACAGGTGGTGCGGAAGCTGCACCATAATCTGTTTGAATAAAACCTCAGTACATGCGATGAATACCAGATGCCGGGCTCGATCCCGGCATTTTTATAACCAGAAAAAACACAACATACATCTGCAAGGATCTCGTTATGCTCGCGACATTAACCCGGCTCTTCCCGCTGTGGGCAGTGCTGTTATCCGTACTCGCTTATTATACTCCCACTACCTTTACCCCTATTGGCCCCTGGGTCAGCACGCTTTTAATGCTGATTATGTTCGGCATGGGCGTACACCTGCGTATAGACGACTTTAAACGCGTGCTTTCACGCCCGGCCCCCGTAGCAGCAGGCACGTTTCTTCATTATCTGATTATGCCGCTGGCGGCCTGGGTGCTGGCGAAGCTGTTCCATATGCCGCCCGATCTTTCCGCCGGAATGGTGCTGGTAGGCAGCGTGGCGAGCGGAACGGCCTCCAACGTGATGATCTACCTGGCCAAAGGCGACGTTGCGCTTTCGGTAACCATCTCTTCCGTTTCAACGCTGGTCGGCGTATTTGCCACGCCGCTGCTGACCAGGCTTTATGTCGACGCAGACATCAAAGTGGACGTAATGGGCATGCTGGTCAGCATTCTGCAAATCGTGGTAATTCCTATCGGGCTTGGTTTGATTGTGCATCACCTTTTCCCACGCCTGGTGAAACGGGTGGAGCCTTACCTGCCCGCGTTTTCGATGGTTTGCATTCTGGCGATTATCAGCGCCGTGGTGGCAGGCAGCGCCGGCAATATCGCCTCCGTGGGCCTGATGGTCATCGTCGCGGTGATTTTGCATAACGGCATCGGCTTGCTGAGCGGTTACTGGGGCGGACGCCTGTTTGGGTTCGACGAGTCAACCTGCCGCACGCTGGCCATTGAGGTGGGCATGCAGAACTCGGGCCTTGCCGCGACGCTCGGGAAAATCTATTTCTCACCGCTGGCTGCCCTGCCGGGCGCGCTGTTCTCGGTCTGGCATAACCTTTCCGGCTCGCTGCTGGCGGGCTACTGGTCCGGTAAGCCTATTGATGAGAAAAATGATAAGCGTTTGAAAAAACGTCGCGCCTGAAGAATGCCAAAAAGCCCGGGAAACCGGGCTTTTTTATAAGACCGCATCTCGCGGGTGATTTTTACTGAGCTTGGGGGAGCTTTGCTTTACACTGAGGGCTCTTTCCTTACGAGGTCGCAACGATGTCCACAGCAAGACTGACACAACAAGACATGACGGAAAGTGAGCAACGCGAACTGAAAACGCTGCTCGACCGCGCGCGTATCGCGCACGGCCGCCCTTTGACCAACGCAGAAACCAACCACGTCAAAAAAGAATATATCGACAAGCTGATGGCCGAGCGCGAGCTTGCAGCCAAAAAAGCCCGCGCGCTGAAAAAACAAAATGCTTTTAAACCTGACACATCCGCTACGTTTTCGTGGTCGGCTAATACCCACACGCGCGGAAAACGCTAACTAGCGCCCCTTCTTCTTGCGTCCTGGCTGGGCAAAGCGTTTGCGTGAAGCAAGCTCTGCCGGGGTTTTTGCCGCGCTTTTAGGTCCTGTATTGCCGGGAGATTTTTTCGCCGCTGCGGGTTTAGCCTTCGGTTTTTTAGCCGGCTTCGCTTCGGAAGAAGAATTCTCAATCAGCTTAAACAGCTCGACCAGTTCGTCGTCTGTTAAATCTCGCCATTCTCCCGGCGGCAGCCCTTTCATGCTGACGTTCATAATGCGGGTACGCTCAAGCTTTGTGACTTCATAACCGAAGTGTTCGCACATGCGGCGAATCTGGCGGTTAAGCCCCTGCACCAGCGTAATTCGAAACACGAACGGCGCTTCTTTCTTCACCTTGCATTTTTTAGTTACGGTGCCTAGCATGGGCACGCCCGCGCCCATGCCGCGGATAAAATCGTCGGTAACTGGCTTATTCACCGTCACCACGTATTCCTTTTCGTGGTCGTTGCCGGCGCGCAGGATTTTGTTTACCAGATCACCGTGGTTAGTCAGGAAGATAAGCCCCTGTGAATCTTTATCCAGGCGGCCAATCGGGAAGACGCGTTTGCTGTGATTCACAAAATCGACGATGTTGTCTTTCTCGCCGTCTTCGGTGGTGCTCACGATGCCCACGGGTTTGTTCAGCGCGATAAGCACGAGGTCGTCTTCGCTGCGAGGCTCAATTAGCTGACCGTTAACCTTCACCACGTCGCCGGCAAATACCCGATCGCCAATCGCGGCCCGCTTGCCGTTAATAAAAACGTTTCCCTGTTCGATATAACGATCGGCGTCACGACGGGAGCATATACCGCTCTCGCTGATGTATTTGTTCAGACGTACAGATGAGTTGGTCAGCATGGTTCCTCCGTAAAAAACGGACTATACCTTACCCGTCGGGCGTTGCGAACAGGGGATACTTACTTTGTCCGTCTCTCTCGAGGCGTCACGCACAAACGACTACGGCTTTGCGGCCTGCTTCCCAGATTGAAAAGACTCCTCTTGCTCAGACCCCAATGACCAGAATAGCTTCTCTCTGCGTTCCCCTGGCCGGGCTGTATTTTTTAAACTACTACGAACGGACGCAAACAAACGGAAGCTTATCGCCGTCGGGAAGCAGGGCTGAAGGCCCCAATAGCAAAAGGGCAAATTTCAGCCCGATTATTTCGCCTTGCCAACGGTCTGAAAGGCCATGTTAAGCCAGCCGGCGACGTTATCAGTGAACTTCGAATCCATTATGGCCCGGGTTAGCGCCTTTATTGCCGGCAGCGTAAAAATACTCTTCTCTTGCTTATGCGGCGGTACAAATCGTTCGCAGCCGCAGGATAGCCTGTTGGCAAAATAGCTGGCAAAAAGCTGGATAATTGAAGAGGACGACAAAATGAAGATAACAGACGATGATTTTGCCGCCGCGCTAACAGGCGATGAAGAAATTGCTTTCTTTCCGGCAGACGCCCTCGAAACGGGCGATGCGGCCTTGATTTCAAAAGCTCTGGGTATTGTCGCGCGGGCAGAGGGAATGACAGGCATTGCCGCAGAAACGGGTTTGTCCAGTGAACAGCTTTATCGCTCGTTTAGCGAAGATAGCAACCCGACGTTGAAAAGTACGCTGGCCGTTATGAGGGCGTCAGGGATTGGGCTGACAACTAAAATGCCATAACGAGATTAGGTTTAAGAAATATGCGGGCGACAAAAAGTTATCGCCGCCCTTTAACGAATATTACTTAGATGATGCAGCAATTATGCTTAATCGCTTCTGAATATCCTTATCGAGGTTATTCACCCAATGGTTGTACGCGCGGTGAATTTCGCCGTCCGAGGCCAGCAGATTAACGCTGTTGACGTAATTAATCGTGTACTCTTTTTCAGAGTAGTTTATGCGAATGGTCACGCTGTGTTTACGGACGTTTTGCGTCGCGTTAATCACTCCGGGACCCGCCTCAGACATAACCCAGTCTCTTCCTTGCCCGGCGTTGATAATCGCGTCCTTAACCTGCCCTGACGTAACGTGCTGAGTGATGATTGTTCTTGGCGTCCTGACCGGTTCCGTTCTTTCCAGTGCCGAGCAGCCTGCCAGCGCCGCAATACAAATAACCCCTGCTAAAATCTGTTTAAGCTTCATCATAAATTCCATTTGTATTATTAAGTTACCGGAGCAGATTATAACCAGGCGGCCGGGCCGGGAAAATTAATATTCATCCCTTTCGTCATCATCATCCTGCTGCTCCAGCACGCTATAGGCCACCGCGCAGAACAAAGAGTTTAAGCGTTTCATGTCCCCCAGCAGGCCAAGGTGCAGCGAGCTGGTTTCGATGCTCTGTACGTTTTGCTGATGCAGCCGGTCAACGTGAGCGTGAGAGAAGCGGCGGTTCATAATACGGAAACGATGTTTGTTGCGCCGCAGGCGGCGCGCGCTGTTCACATCCGCCGAGAAGAATACCGACAGGCTGAGCTTCAGGTTGCTTGTGAGCTGCTGCAGGAGGTTATCCAGCTCCGTCAGGCCGTCCGGCGAGAACGCCCGGCGCGCGGCAAGGGACTTATCCGCCACTTCGCTGCCCATGCGCTCAAGGATATCCGCCGCCTGCTCAAGGTTGAGCGACATTTCGATAATTTCAGCCCAGCGGCGGGATTCGATTTCAGCCAGCTCTTCTTTCTGCATCTGCGCCATATAGAGTTTGATGGCGGTATAGAGCACGTCCACGTCATCCGCGAGCTTGCGCAGCTCTTTCTCCTGCCGCGGCTCGCCGTGCATCACCTTGCTCCAGGTTTCCAGCATCTGCTCTAGCAAATCCCCCATGCGCAACGTTTCCCGGGCGGCATTTGATAAACCCAACGCCGGCGTATCTATGGCCGTTGGGTCGAGATGTTTTGGCTTCATGCGCGCGTCCACTTCCGGCGCTTCGCTGATAACACGACGGCAGAATCGCGCCATCGTTTCAGCAAAAGGCACCATCGCCAGGCAGCGGATCAGGTTGTAGAAAACGTGGAAATAGATAACCAGCTCGGATTCAGGCAGCGGCAGCCGGTGCATAAGACTGGCGAGAATATGCACAAACGGCAGTACGATAAGACTGCCCACCAGCTTAAACAGCAGGCTGCCCAGGGCAACCCGCCGCGCGGCGGCGTTGGCGGCGCTGTTGTTAATCATCGCCAGCAGACCGGAGCCAAGGTTGGCGCCAATCACCAGACACAGCGCCACATCAAACGAGATAACGCCGGCCGAGGTCAGCGTGGCGGTAAGCAACACGGCGGCAAGGCTGGAATAACTGATAATGGCGAACATCGCGCCGATGAGCGCATCAAGCATGATATCGCCGGTCAGCGAGGCGAAAATAACCTGTACGCCGGAGGCCTGGGTTATCGGCGTGACCGCGGCGACGATCAGCTCCAGCGCCTGCAGAATCAGCCCTAAGCCGATGCCAACGCGGCCGAGCTGCCCGGCGCGCGTTTGCTTACGGCTAAGGAAAAAAATCACCCCGATAAAAATCAACAGCGGCGAAACCCAGGAAAGATCGAACGTCAGGATACGCGCCATCAGCGCCGTACCGACGTCGGCCCCCAGCACGATCACCAGCGCAGGCGTGAGCGCCACCAGGTCCTGCGCGACAAAAGAGGTGACCAGCATGGTAGTGGCGTTGCTGCTCTGAACGAGCGCGGTTACGCCAATGCCCGCGCAGAAGGCGAGCGGTTTCTTTTCAACGCTGCGGCTGAGCACGCTACGGAGATTGGCGCCGTAAACGCGCATAATACCGGTACGCACAATGTGCGTGCCCCATACCAGCAGCGCTACCGCAGAAAGCAGATGCAGTAAAGTAAGCACACTTTCTCCTTATAAATTATTGGTTCCCTGTAAGGTCAAGTATACGTCTTTAATCGCCATAAATAGCCAGGGCGCTCTGTTTGGCGCCCTGTGTGATGTAACGAAACTTTAATACTAAAGTCTAGTCCGCGTCGTAGCCCAGATTGGGCGCCAGCCAGCGCTCGACGTCGGCAACGGACATCCCTTTACGACGGGCATAATCCTCAACCTGGTCGCGCTGGATTTGCGCCACGGCGTAGTATTTGCTGTCCGGATGGCTGAAGTACCAGCCGGAAACCGACGCGCCCGGCCACATAGCGTAAGACTCGGTCAGCTTCATGCCGATGACGTTCTCGACGTCCAGCAGCGCCCAGATAGTCGCCTTTTCGGTGTGTTCCGGACAGGCCGGATAGCCCGGCGCCGGGCGAATCCCCTGGTAGTTCTCGCGGATCAGCTCCTCGTTACTCAGGTTTTCCGTTGGCGCGTAGCCCCAGTACACTTTGCGCACCCGTTCATGCAGATATTCGGCAAAGGCTTCTGCCAGACGGTCGGCGATGGCTTTCACCATGATTTTATTGTAGTCATCATGCTGAGCTTCAAAAGCCTCCGCCAGCGCGTCTTCTTCCATGCCGCCGGTCACGGCAAAGGCGCCGATGTAATCTGCCTTGCCGCTGTGTTTCGGCGCCACAAAATCGGCCAGGCAGTAGTTTGCGAAGCCGACTTTTTCCGTTTGCTGGCGCAGGTGATGGGCTACCGCTCTCACATGCGTACGCGACTCATCGCGATAGATTTCGATATCATCGTCCACGCGGTTTGCCGGGAACAGGCCGACTACGCCGCGTGGGTTAAGAGATTTTTCCGCATGCAGCCTGTCGAGCATGTCGTTGGCGTCTTTAAACAGGCGCTGCGCTTCCTCGCCCACTACCTCATCCTCAAGGATGCGCGGATATTTCCCGGCCAGCGACCAGGTCATAAAGAACGGCGTCCAGTCGATGTAGTTCCGCAGCGTTTCAATGCTGGCGGTAACTTCCTGCACGCCCAGACGATGGGCGACCGGTGGCGTATAGCTCGCCCAGTCGAACGCCAGGTCGTTTTCACGCGCGGCCTGAAGCGTTACCGGCGGCGTGCGCGGTTTCTTACGCCCGTGCTGGGTGCGCACGGTTTCGTACTCTTTACGGGTGCGTGCCACGAATTCGTCATGCTGCGTTGCGGAAAGCAGCGCGGAGACGACGCCGACCGTACGCGAGGCGTTCTGCACGTAAACCGTTGGGCCGCTGTAGTTCTGCTCGATTTTTACCGCCGTATGCGCCTTGGACGTCGTCGCGCCGCCAATCAGCAGCGGCAGCGTAAAGCCCTGCCGCTCCATCTCTTTGGCGACGTTCACCATTTCATCCAGCGACGGGGTGATAAGCCCGGACAGGCCGATAATATCGGCGCCCACTTCACGAGCCGTTTTTAAAATCTTCTCGCCCGGAACCATCACGCCGAGATCGATAATTTCGTAGTTATTACACTGCAGCACCACGCCAACAATGTTTTTGCCGATGTCGTGAACGTCGCCTTTTACCGTGGCAAGCAAGATTTTGCCGTTGGTCGAGCCTTTCTCTTTGCTGGCCTCGATGTAGGGTTCCAGGTAGGCAACCGCCTGTTTCATAACGCGAGCGGACTTAACCACCTGCGGCAGGAACATCTTCCCTTCGCCGAACAGATCGCCGACCACGTTCATTCCCGCCATCAGCGGCCCTTCGATAACTTCAATCGGACGCGCGGCCTGCTGGCGCGCCTCTTCGGTATCCAGCTCAATAAACTCGGTGATCCCCTTCACCAGCGAGTACTCGAGGCGTTTGGCCACGTCCCGGCTGCGCCATTTCCGCCTGCTGGGCCGCCGCCGCATCGTCACTTTTGCTGCCGCGATATTTTTCGGCGAGATCCAGCAAACGTTCGGTGCCGTCTTCGCGGCGGTTCAGGATCACGTCTTCTACCGCATCGCGCAGCTCGTCTGAGAGATCGTCATAAATCGCCAGCTGTCCGGCGTTAACGATGCCCATGTCCATACCGTTGCGGATAGCGTAGTAAAGGAACACGGCGTGGATCGCTTCGCGCACCGGATCGTTGCCACGGAAGGAGAAGGAAACGTTTGAGACGCCGCCGGAAATCAGCGCGTGCGGCAGCTCGCGTTTGATGTCTTCACATGCGCCGATAAAGTCCTGAGCATAGTTGTTGTGTTCTTCAATGCCGGTAGCAACCGCAAAGATATTCGGGTCGAAGATGATATCTTCCGGCGGGAAACCGACTTCTTCAGTCAGGATTTTATAGGCGCGGCGGCAGATTTCGATTTTGCGTTCGCGCGTGTCGGCCTGGCCCACTTCGTCAAAGGCCATCACCACCATCGCGGCGCCGTAGCGGCGCACCAGTTTTGCATGGTGGACAAAAGCCTCAACGCCCTCTTTCATGGAGATGGAGTTAACGATGCCTTTGCCCTGAATGCACTTCAGCCCTTTTTCGATGACCTCCCATTTCGAGGAGTCAATCATGATAGGCACGCGGGCAATATCCGGTTCGCCGGCAATCAGGTTCAGGAAACGCACCATCGCCGCCTCGGCGTCCAGCATCCCTTCATCCATGTTGATGTCGATGATTTGCGCGCCGCTTTCAACCTGCTGCAGCGCGACTTCCAGCGCTTCGTTGTATTTTTCTTCTTTAATCAGGCGTTTAAATTTAGCAGAGCCGGTAACGTTGGTACGTTCGCCCACGTTCACAAACAAGCTTTCCGCGCCGATATTCAGCGGCTCAAGCCCGGCCAGGCGGCAGGCAACCGGCAGTTCAGGGAGTTTACGCGGCGCAACGCCTGCCACCGCTTTGCTCATCGCGGCGATATGTTCCGGCGTAGTGCCGCAGCAGCCGCCGA
>NZ_RCAA01000028.1:104547-112799 GCF_003628475.1 Enterobacter sp. R1(2018)
TTCGCCAATCTGCCGGGCCATGGTATCGGCATCCAGGTCATACTCGCCGAAGGCGTTCGGCAATCCGGCGTTCGGGTGCGCGGTGACGTAGCATTCCGCAATGCGTGAAAGCTCGGCGACGTACTGGCGCAGCTCGTCCGGCCCCAGGGCGCAGTTCAGGCCAAAGGTCAGCGCATCCGCATGGCGTAAGGAGTTATAGAACGCCTCCGTCGTTTGCCCGGAAAGCGTACGGCCCGAGGCATCGGTAATGGTGCCGGAAATCATGATCGGCAACTCGACGCCCAGCGCCTCGAATTCTGCTTTTACTGCGAAAATGGCCGCTTTGGCGTTTAACGTATCAAACACCGTTTCAATCATGATCAGGTCGACGCCGCCTTCTACCAGCGCACGGGTTGACTCGCGGTAGGCTTCGACGAGCTGATCGAAGGTGACGTTACGAAAAGCGGGATCGTTAACGTCCGGGGAAATGGAGGCTGTACGGTTAGTCGGCCCTAACACTCCGGCGACGTAGCGCGGTTTTTCCGGCGTGCGCGCGGTCCATTCATCGGCGCAGGCTCGCGCCAGCTTCGCGGCTTCGAGGTTAATTTCCGCCGACAGGGATTCCATCTGGTAGTCCGCCATCGCGATGGTGGTGGAGTTGAAGGTGTTAGTTTCGACGATGTCGGCGCCCGCTTCAAAGTAGGCATAATGAATCGCGGCAATAATTTCCGGTTTGCTTAACACCAGCAGGTCGTTGTTCCCTTTCAGGTCGCACGGCCAGTCTGCAAAGCGAACCCCTCGAAAATCGCTCTCTTCAAGACGGTAGCTCTGGATCATGGTTCCCATACCACCATCCAGCACCAGAATGCGTTCTTGCAACTGCTGATGCAGTTTTTCTACTTTGTTGCTCAACTCAGGCTCCCGGATACAAAAACGTGTCGAAGTGGCGAAAAGGCCAGCAGACCATACTGGCATAAGTTACCAAAGGGTAAAAGACATCGAACATGAGACATGTTCACCTGACTGCTCCGATGAGTCGGATGCAGGTTGCATTATCGCCAAATAAAACGAAAATGATTTCCACGATATGAAAAAAGGAGTCAGGTATGGTCGCAGTCGTTCCCGCCAAACGTGGCAAAAAACCTCGCGCTGCCGCAGCGGCGGCTCCCCAGCCTACCGGACAGGTACAGTCCCTTACGCGCGGTTTAAAACTGCTTGAATGGATTGCCGAATCTCACGGAAGCGTGGCGCTTACCGAGCTTGCCCAGCAGGCTGGCTTGCCTAATTCCACCACCCACCGCCTGCTGACCACCATGCAACAGCTCGGTTTTGTACGCCAGATTGGCGATCTCGGCCATTGGACAATCGGCGCGCACGCCTTTGTTGTCGGCAGCAGCTTCCTGCAAAGCCGCAACCTGCTGGCCATCGTTCACCCGATGCTGCGCAAGCTGATGGAGGATTCCGGCGAGACGGTGAATCTGGCGGTGCTGGACCATAGCGATCACCAGGCGATTATTATCGACCAGGTGCAGTGCACCCAACTGATGCGCATGTCCGCACCAATTGGCGGTAAGCTGCCTATGCACGCCTCCGGCGCGGGCAAGGTCTTTCTGGCAAACCTGAGCGACGATCAGGTAGCGACGCTGCTGCACCGCAAAGGGCTGCACAGCTATACGCCCGCGACGCTCACCTCCCCGCTGCATCTGAAAGAGGATTTAGCCCACACCCGCAAACGCGGCTACTCCTTCGATGATGAAGAGCACGCGCTGGGCCTGCGCTGCGTCGCGGCCTGTATCTATGATGAACATCATGAGGCGTTTGCGGCCATCTCTATCTCCGGGCCGATTTCACGCATTACTGATGACCGCGTGACCGAGCTTGGCGCGCTGGTGATCAAAGCGGCGAAAGAAATTACCCAGGTTTACGGCGGCGGGCGTTAACCCGCCTGCTTTAAATCCGCATAACGCTGGCTGAAACGCTGGCGTCTGCGGTAAGCGTAGACATCCTCCACGTGGCCGTTGCGGATCCTTTCTTGTAATGCGCGCCAGAAATCAGCCCGAAACAGGTCGCCGTGCATTTCGTCGAACAGCGGACGAATACGCGGATCGGCGCACAGATAGTGGCGAAACTCCTGCGGAAAAACATCGCCCGGCGACACGCTGTACCAGGGTTCGGCAGAGAGTTCGTCTTCCGGAAAGCGCGGCGGAGGAATATCGCGGAAGTTAACTTCGGTCATATAGCAGATTTCGTCGTAGTCATAGAAAACCACCCGCCCATGGCGCGTCACGCCAAAGTTTTTAAACAGCATGTCGCCGGGAAAAATATTCGCCGCCGCGAGCTGGCGAATGGCGTTGCCATATTCTTCCACGGCGTCGCGCAGCTGCTGGCCTTCCACTTTTTCCAGCCACAGGTTAAGCGGCACCATTCTGCGCTCAATGTAGAGATGGCTGATGGCGATGCGCTCGCCGAGGTCGGTTAGCTTCTCCGGCACCTCTTCATACAGCAGCGCCAGCAGCGTGGCGCTTATCTGTTTTTTATCCAGCACGAAGTTTTCAAACTCCTGCGTATCCGCCATACGGCCAACGCGGTCATGCTCTTTCACCAGCTGATAGCAGGCGCGAACTCTTTCGGCGCTGACTTCTTTTTGCGGAGCGAATTTATCCTTGATGACCTTAAAAACCCTGTCGAAGCCGGGCAGCGTAAACACCAGCATCACCATTCCCCGTATGCCCGGCGCTTCAATAAACTGTTCATCAGTCGAGGTGATGTAATTCAGATACTCGCGGTAGCTTTCCGTTTTGCCGTGTTTCTGGCAGCCAATCGCCATGTAAAGCTCGGCGGTAGATTTGCCCGGCAGTATTTCGCGAAGCCATTCCACAAGGGCGGCCGGAAGCGGCGCGTAAACCATAAAATATGAGCGGGCAAAGCCAAAGACGATGCTCGCCTCAGCGGCGCTGGTAAGGCAGGTATCGACAATAAGATAGCCCTCATCGCTACGATGAATCGGCAGCAGAAACGGCACTTTCCCGCCCGGCAGAACAAGTTTGCCGACCAGCCAGGCGGCCTTGTTGCGATAAAAAAGCTCGTTGGCGACTTCCAGCTGCGCGTCCCGCAGCGCTTCGCTACCAAAGGTCTCATTGAGATGGGCGACGATATACCCCGCATCGCGCGCTAAATCCTGCCACGGCAGGCGCAGCGGCAGGTCGCCCAGCATCGAGACCAGCAGCGGCCGCCAGCCCTGGGCCGGGGAAAATAATTTAGATAAAGGACGAGGAATGGTACGGAACCGCCCTTCTGCCTGCGAGCTGAAGATAAAAAGCCGCTCGGGAGACAGCGAGCGGTGGTCAAATAACCGGCAGTAAACGGAGTTAAAAAAACTCTCTGCGATTTCAAAACGAGGGTAATCCGGCAATAACTTGGTGTACTGCTCTTTCACGCGCAGCAAAAAGTCGGCATCGGCATGCTCTCCGCCGGTAATACAGCGCAGCTGTTCTACCACCAGGCCAACATGATGATCGTAGAGGTGGATGCGGCTTTTCATCGCCTGCTGTACGGCGTGCCAGTCGGCCTGCTCAAAGCGCTGCTGGGCGCCGGCGGTGATCTCAAGAAAACGGCCATACTGCGCGTCGAATCCCTGCAGGATTGTGTGCGCGATTAACAGTTCAAGCCTGGACGTCATGGGCGCCTCCGTCGTCACATCCCCTCAGCCTGCCCCCTCCCCGCAGGGAGAGGGAACCCATGCAGCTAGAACTGCTCTTCTTCCGTCGACCCCGTCAGCGCGGTCACTGAAGAAGTTCCGCCCTGAATGATCGTCGTCACCCGGTCAAAATACCCGGTACCCACTTCCTGCTGGTGGGATACAAAGGTGTAGCCTTCCGGCGCTGCCGCAAACTCAGGCTGCTGCACTTTTTCGACGTAGTGCTTCATGCCTTCGCCCTGGGCATAGGAATGGGCGAGGTCGAACATGTTGAACCACATGCTGTGAATGCCCGCAAGGGTAATGAACTGGTATTTGTAGCCCATCGCCGACAGCTCTTCCTGGAAGGAGGCGATAGTTTTATCGTCGAGATTTTTCTTCCAGTTAAAGGAAGGCGAACAGTTATAGGCCAGCAGCTTGCCGGGGAAGCGGGCATGAATCGCCTCGGCAAAACGACGCGCCTGATCGAGGTCCGGTTTTGAAGTTTCACACCACACCAGGTCGGCATAGGGCGCATAGGCAAGTCCGCGGCTTATCGCCTGCTCAACGCCTGCGCGGGTGCGGTAGAACCCTTCCTGAGTGCGCTCGCCGGTAATAAACTCGCGGTCATATTCGTCGCAGTCAGAAGTAATCAAATCCGCGGCATCGGCATCGGTACGTGCGATCAGCAAAGTCGGCACGCCCATCACGTCCGCCGCCAGGCGCGCGGCGACCAGCTTCTGAATAGCCTCCTGCGTAGGCACCAGCACTTTGCCGCCCATATGGCCGCATTTCTTCACCGATGCGAGCTGGTCTTCAAAATGAACGGCCGCCGCTCCCGCCTGAATCATGGATTTCATCAGCTCGAATGCGTTCAGCACGCCGCCAAAACCCGCTTCTGCATCGGCAACGATCGGTAAGTAGTAGTCAACGTAGCGAGGATCCCCCGGCTCGATATCCGACGCCCACTGGATCTGATCCGCACGGCGGAAAGTATTGTTGATCCGATCGACCACCGCAGGCACGGAATTCGCCGGATAGAGGGATTGATCCGGATACATGCTGGAGGCCAGGTTCGCATCCGCCGCCACCTGCCAGCCTGACAGATAGATAGCCTCAATACCCGCTTTAGCCTGTTGCAACGCCTGCCCGCCGGTCAGCGCGCCGAGGCTGTTGATATAGCCCTTTTTCGATTCGCCGTGCAGCAAACGCCACATTTTCGCCGCACCGTTTTGCGCCAGCGTGCATTCCGGGTTCACCGAACCGCGCAGCTTCACCACTTCTTCAGCGCTATATGGGCGTTTGATCCCTTCCCAGCGCGGCTGTGTCCATTCTTGTTGTAATTGTTGGATCTGTTGGGTGCGAGAGGTTTTGGTCATGGCAGATGCTCCTTTTAGATAAGTTGGGTTCAGGCAAGCAGGCGGTAGCCCGGCAGCGTCAGGAAGTCGATAAGGGTGTCGGAAGTGGTGATCTGTTCCATCAGGCGAGCGGCTTCGTCGAAGCGCCCCTGGCTGAAACGTCGATCGCCAAGCTCTTCCTGAATGACGAGCATTTCTTCGGCGAGCATCTGGCGGAACAGCGCTTTAGTGACCGTCTGGCCGTTGCTCAGCGATTTTTCATGGCGAATCCACTGCCAGATGGAGGTACGGGAGATTTCCGCCGTTGCGGCGTCTTCCATCAAACCGTAAATCGGTACGCAGCCGTTGCCTGAAATCCACGCCTCGATGTACTGCACGGCGACGCGAATATTGGCGCGCATCCCGTCTTCGGTGCGTTCGCCCGGACAAGGCTCAAGCAGCTGCGCGGCGGTAATAGGGGCGTCTTCTTCACGCAGAACGGAAAGCTGATTGTGCCGATCGCCCAGGGCCTTATCAAAAACATCCATCACGGCGTCGGCAAGGCCGGGGTGAGCAATCCAGGTGCCGTCGTGGCCGTTGCTCGCCTCCATCTGTTTGTCCGCCCTGACTTTATTAAGCACCCACTCATTGCGTTCGCTGTCTTTGCTCGGAATAAATGCCGCCATCCCGCCCATCGCAAACGCGCCGCGGCGGTGACAGGTTTTGATCAGTAAGCGTGAATAGGCATTGAGGAAAGGCTTGTCCATAGTGACGGACTGGCGATCGGGCAGAACGCGATCCGGATGATTTTTCAGCGTCTTAATGTAGCTGAAAATGTAATCCCAGCGGCCGCAGTTCAGGCCGACGATGTGATCTTTCAGCGCGTGCAGGATTTCGTCCATCTGGAAAACGGCCGGCAGGGTTTCAATCAGCAGCGTGGCTTTGATGGTGCCGCGCGGCAGGGAGAAGCGATCTTCAGTAAAGCTGAACACTTCGCTCCACCAGGCCGCTTCCTGCCATGACTGGGTTTTCGGCAAATAGAAATATGGGCCGCTGCCTTTTGCCAGCAGAGCATCCGCGTTGTGGAAGAAGTAGAGCCCGAAATCGAACAGGCTGCCGGGGATGGGTTCATCGCGCCAGGTTACATGTTTTTCCGGCAGATGCAGACCGCGGACGCGGCAGATCAATACCGCAGGATCCGGCTTCAGCTGGTAGATTTTTCCGGCTTCATTTGTCCAGCTAATCGTGCCTCTGACGGCGTCGCGCAGGTTAATCTGGCCGTCGATCACTTTGCTCCAGCTCGGCGCCAGCGAATCTTCGAAATCCGCCATAAATACCTTCACGTTCGCATTCAGGGCGTTGATCACCATCTTGCGTTCGACAGGTCCGGTAATTTCCACGCGTCGATCGAGTAAATCATCAGGGATACCGCGAATAGTCCAGTCACTCTCACGAATGGAAGCAGTTTCCGAAATAAAATCTGGCAGCTCTCCCGCATCGATTGCCGCCTGTTGCTGGATGCGGGCCGCCAATAGCTTGTTACGCTGCGGCGTAAAATGGCTGACGAGTTCGCTAAGAAACTCCACCGCATCCGGCGTAAGGATCTGCTGCTCCTGCTCCCCAAAAGGCTGGCTGAAAGCCAGATCTGCGCTAACTGTCTGTTGTGTCATTGGATTATTCCCCCTCGTCTTATCCCGTCGATACCGCAAATGGATCCCATACGGCTGTGCAGATTTCGTGCAACAGAATTAAGACTACTTCATAGTTTTTTAAAATCAAAAACTATTTCCATTTTAATATTTAAAATGAAATAACCAGTTGATAATTAAAAGAATAAAAATTAATCAGCAGGGGAATGTGTTTTTAAGAAATAAAAAAGGCACCCGAAGGTGCCTGATATGCAGAGAAAATGGGATGCTGAAACGCTTAGTCGAGCGTTGGGTTCATATGGCGCAGATCGAAAGGGGTGATCTGGTAAACGTAATAGTTTAGCCAGTTGGTGAAGAGCAGATTTCCGTGGCTGCGCCATGTGGCGCGCGGTTTCTTCTGCGGATCGTTATTCGGGAAATAGTTGTAGGGCACATCCGGGTTAAGACCGGCTTCAACGTCACGAAAATACTCGCCAGCAAGCGTATGGGCATCGTATTCCGGGTGACCGGTGACAAAAGCTATGCGCTTATCTTTGCTGCCAAAGAGGTAAGCGTCCCCCTCTTCCGACTCGGCCAGAATTTCCAGATCGGTGTAGTCCCGAATCAGCGAGGCAGGGAAATCGGCATAGCGGGAGTGCGGCGCCAGGAAAGTGTCATCGAAGCCGCGGGTCAACAAAGCATGCGGGTAGGTAAGATGGTGCTCATAAACGCCGGACAGTTTCTCCTGCCGCGTCTGTTTAGGAATGCCATACAGGATATTCAGCGCCGCCTGAACGGCCCAGCAGACAAACAGCGTCGAGGGGACGTGATCTTTTGCCCAATGCAGCACCTGTTCAATCTGCGGCCAGTAGGCGACATCGTTAAATTCAACCAGTCCCAGCGGCGCGCCGGTGACAATAAGACCGTCAAAGTTTTCGTGCTGGATATCTTCAAAATTGCAGTAGAAATTATTGAGATGCTCAGTGGGCGTATTACGGGATTCACGGCTATCAATACGCAATAGCTGCACATCTACCTGCAGAGGAGAGTTGGAAAGCAGGCGTAAAAACTGGTTCTCCGTCTCGATCTTTTTCGGCATCAGATTAAGTATGAGCACCTTTAGCGGACGGATCTCCTGATTGCTCGCGCGTGAGGATGTCATAACAAAGACATTTTCTTCACGCAGGAAATTGACGGCTGGTAGCTCATCCTGTACCCGAATCGGCATAACCTTATATCCTCACAGCATACGTTTAAACGTTTAGACATCCAGACAGCTGAAGATAACGCGGCGCCTGACAAATGTCGAGCATTGCGAGGATAGTTGAAAATGTTTCACTTAAGGCAGGGGTTAGGATTCAGAGAAAAATACTATTTTTTTACGGGATGCGTAGTGTTTTGTTTGGCACATATACTGGCGATATTCATCAAGCGGGGCGCTCACACAGTGCAGTTTACCGCGAGCCAGCGTAGCATTCGGCCAGCGCCATGTCGGGTGGCGCTACGCTTAACCGACCTACGTAAACGACACAAAGGCCATCCTGATGGGTGGCCTTTCTGCTTATCCGGAGCCCGGCCGTTGACGCCGGAGCGGCTGTCGGGCACCCGGCCGGAGACAGCCGCCGGCGTTCA
>NZ_RCAA01000005.1 GCF_003628475.1 Enterobacter sp. R1(2018)
AAGCCCTGCACACTGTGCAGGGCTTTTTGCCGTCTACGATTTACAACGATTTCCGCCATACAAGCCAAGCTCAGCGAGATAAGGTACACTAACCGGGTTTAAACTCAGGAAAGATATCGACATGAGCTCCTCTCTTAAGCCCTTCAATACTTTCGGTATTGAGGCCAATGCCCTACGTATTGTTATTGCGCAAACGGTGCAACAACTCAGCGAAGCCTGGAACGAAGCCGTATCACTGCAAAATCCGGTTTTGATCCTGGGCGAGGGAAGTAACGTTCTCTTTCTTGATGATTTTGCCGGAACGGTAATAGTTAACCGCATTGCCGGTATTGAAGTCACCGAAGAGGATGACGCATGGTATCTGCACGTTGGCGCCGGTGAAAACTGGCATCGCCTTGTTGAATATACCTTACAACAGTCTATGCCAGGGCTTGAGAATCTGGCGTTGATCCCGGGCTGTGTCGGATCTTCCCCAATCCAAAATATCGGCGCCTATGGCGTTGAATTAAAGATGGTTTGCTCCTACGTTGACTGCGTTGATTTGCGCAGCGGCGAATCGCGCCGTCTTGATAATGCTCAATGCCAGTTTGGCTATCGCGACAGTATTTTCAAGCATGATTATCAGGATAACTATGCCATTACTGCCGTCGGTCTGCGCCTGCCTAAAATATGGCAGCCGGTACTGACCTACGGCGACCTGACCCGCTTTGATCCCGCGACCGTTACGCCACAGGAAGTCTTTGACGCCGTATGTCATATGCGAATGACAAAGCTTCCGGATCCTCGCATTCATGGCAATGCTGGCAGCTTTTTCAAAAACCCTGTTATCGCTGCACCGCAGGCTGCCGAACTGCTGGCAGCATTCCCTCGTATGCCGCACTACCCGCAGGCTGATGGAGCGACAAAGCTGGCGGCAGGTTGGCTGATCGACCAATGCGAACTAAAAGGATATCAGGTTGGCGGTGCTGCCGTTCATCGTCAGCAGGCTTTAGTGTTAATCAATGAAGCGCAAGCCTCAAGCCAGGATATCGTCCACTTGGCGCACTATATCCGCCAGCGTGTGGGTGAAAAATTTAACGTGTGGCTGGAGCCTGAGGTTCGCTTTATTGGCCCGAAGGGTGAAGTCAGTGCCGTGGAGACCATTGCGTGAAAGATAACAGAATCCCCCTTACCCTGGTCAGCATCCTTGCCGATGGAGAATTTCACTCTGGCGAGCAGCTGGGTGAAAAGCTTGGGATGAGCCGTGCGGCTATTAATAAACATATTCAAACGCTACGCGACTGGGGGGTTGATGTATTTACCGTCCCGGGGAAAGGTTACAGCTTACCCGATCCTATACAGCTCCTTGATGAAACTCTGATTAAATCGAAAGTAGAAAAAGGCACGGTTGCCGTATTGCCCGTTATCGACTCCACTAACCAATACCTGCTTGAGCGTCTTGAGAGCCTGCAGCCCGGAGATGCCTGTATTGCGGAATATCAGCAGGCAGGACGCGGCCGGCGCGGACGCCAGTGGTTTTCTCCATTTGGCGCGAACCTTTATCTCTCAATGTACTGGCGACTGGATCAGGGGCCGGCCGCGGCGGTGGGACTGAGCCTGGTCATCGGCATCGTCATGGCCGAAGTGCTGCGCGAGCTGGGTGCGAAAGACGTCAGGGTTAAATGGCCTAACGATCTCTATCTCAACGATCGCAAGCTGGCCGGCATACTGGTTGAACTGACGGGTAAGACCGGTGATGCAGCGCAAATCGTCATTGGCGCTGGTATTAACCTTGCCATGCGTAACGTTGCGTCGGATGTAATAAATCAGGGCTGGATTAATCTTCAGGAAGCCGGCATTAATATCGATCGTAATGCGCTGGCGGTTACTTTAATACATGAGCTACGCGCGGCCTTAACCTTATTTGAGCAGGAAAGTCTTACGCCCTTCCTTTCTCGCTGGGAGGTGCTGGATAATTACGCTAATCGTCAGGTTAAACTCATTATCGGCGATCGTGAAATATATGGCATCTCACGGGGAATAAACGAGCAGGGCGCGCTGTTGTTAGAGCAGGATGGCGTAATTAAACCCTGGGTCGGCGGTGAAATATCGCTGCGCGGCGTAAGTTAAAAAGAAAGGGGGATAATGTCCCCCTTTTTATTATTTGCGTAAGCGGACGCTTTCCACTGCGTGATTTGCGCTTTTAGTCATAATCAGGCTGGCACGCTCGCGGGTTGGGAGAATATTTTCTTTTAAGTTCAGCCAGTTAATCTCTTTCCATAACTGCAGGGCAGTACTCACTGCCTCGTCTTCCGACAGTTTGGCATAGCTGTGGAAATAAGAGTCTGGATCGGTAAACGCGCCTTCGCGAAATTTCAGGAAACGGGTGATATACCAGTCCTGGAGTAACTCTTCCGGCGCATCAACATAAATAGAAAAATCGACGAAGTCCGAGACGAATACATGATGCGGATCGTGTGGGTAATCCATGCCGCTTTGTAAGACATTTAATCCTTCAAGAATTAAAATATCTGGCTGGGTAACGGTTTTATCACCCTCAGGGATCACATCATAAATTAGATGAGAATAAACAGGCGCGGTGACGTTAGTTGCCCCTGACTTGAGGTCGGAAACAAATTTCACCAGGCGATGCATATCATAGGATTGCGGAAATCCCTTTTTCTTCATCAGATTACGTTCTTTAAGAACTTTATTCGGGTGAAGAAAACCATCGGTTGTAATCAGCTCTACCCGGCGATGTTCAGGCCAGCGGCTCAGCAACGCCTGCAGTACGCGTGCGGTTGTGCTTTTACCTACAGCGACGCTTCCCGCGATGCTAATAATGTAGGGAATACGCTGGCCGTTAGTGCCGAGAAATTGTTCAAGCACGGCCTGGCGACGTAAATTTGAACTGATATAGAAGTTCAGCAGGCGCGAAAGCGGCAGATAAATTTCTGCCACCTCTTCAAGTGAAAGATCTTCGTTGATGCCTTTCAACCGGGCGACTTCCCCTTCGGTCAGGGTCATCGGCACTGAATTACGTAAGGCTGCCCATTGGCTTCGGTTGAACTGCATATAAGGAGTCGTCAACATTTGCTCTTTATTACTCATAAGCATGCTTCTGCCTGTAATTCAGGACAAAATGAACGTTAAACGCGGACCGGGGAATGAAACCAACCCCGGATAATCAACGGCGCGCAACGTATTTTACTTTTTAACAATGGGCAGGAGGGTAACACCAGATGGGGGAGAATAATAAGAAAAAAACGATAACGTGATGCTTACCCGAAGAAGCATCACGTTTTTAGCACGGCTTAACTCGCGATGGCGCGTATGAATTGATTCACTGCAAATAAGCGTTTGTAGTAGATAACGGCGGGATGATAATAGCCGTCATGGGAACAGACATAATCAGGCAGTTCTCCCAGACAGCGGTATCCCTGTGAGCGATAAAATGCTTCCGCGGGCGTACCTGCCTGAATATCAAGAAACAGTAACCCTCGATGATAGTCTGCCGCCGCCTTTTCTAAGGCGGAGATTAACTGTTTACCGATACCTTGCCGACGGCTCCTGCGATGTACTAACAGCGATTTGATCGTCGCGCGGTTCAAACCATCCGGTTCATTACAAAGCTCAAGACGTACCACGCCCATCAATCCGTACTCATCACGGGCAATCCACATCTTGATCTCGCCGTTATCGAGCGCACCGCGTAATCGATAAAAGGTACTTTCTGCTTCTTCACGCGATAGAGTTTGCTGGTAACCCACGGATGCACCGCTTGCAATAGAATCGAGAAGCAATGCCGCGAGTTCGCGACAGTAAACCGGCAGCGTGGCAGCGTTCAAAGGAACAATATTCATCATCTGCTCTCCTCTATGGGTGTGATCATGTGAAGCAATAAGCGATCCAACTTTTGCCGTGCCGTATTTTCGAGGGTTATCTAATAAAATTGAGCTTCAGGTGCCCAATCGGGGGGCAATAAAAGAGCGAACTGCACTTTCGCAGTGCGGCAAGGGGGCCCTCCGGGATGTTGATGAGGTAGTGAATGTCTATCTTTACGTATAAAATCTGACCTTTGACGGCGGTTTAATCAGCAAATAGTCGACGTGTCGCGCAAAATGTGAGCGGTAGTGCATTTTATGCGATTTTTTTGTTGCATAGCGGCGCCTGTGTTCCTAGAATGCGCGCTACTTGATGCCGACTTAGCTCAGTAGGTAGAGCAACTGACTTGTAATCAGTAGGTCACCAGTTCGATTCCGGTAGTCGGCACCATCAAGTGCCTGGTGGGGTTCCCGAGCGGCCAAAGGGAGCAGACTGTAAATCTGCCGTCATCGACTTCGAAGGTTCGAATCCTTCCCCC
>NZ_RCAA01000006.1:0-3633 GCF_003628475.1 Enterobacter sp. R1(2018)
CCAGAAGACTTCCCGAATGTGGCTCCTGAAACCACAGAACCTTCCAGTAAATTCAGCTTTTCCTGACAAGGAGTCATAACATGATTATCAGTCCTCCGTTTCTGAGAAATAAAGATGCCACTCAGTCTGACGCAGACTGGATTGAAGCGATGATGCCTGTCAATGCTCGCCGGGGATATCCTCTCAATGCATCAGAGTCCTGGCATGGGGGTATCCATATATCACATACGGATGCAGGCACAACACCGGAGAAAGTGAGGGCAATCGCTGACGGGACAGTGGTATCGTTCCGCAAGCCCTCTCCTCCACATAAAAGAGACCAGTTCCCACTGAAGTATGCCCCCATCAGGGGAACTGATGATGGCTATGTTTTATTGAAACATGAGACAGAAATAGGTTCCGGAGAGGGCGGTAAGGTCGTTTTTTACTCTTTGTATATGCATCTGAAGTTTCTGGAGGCAGAGATAAAAACTGACGCCAAAATTTACCGGAAAGACCCACTCGGCTCTTCCGGAATGACTGACGGCCAGAATGAATTTCACTTCCAGGTTTTCTGCGATGATGCCAACATCAGCAAACTGGTGGGACGAAAAACGAAGGAACTGGATATTTCGAAAGACGGTCGTACTGATGCTGTTTACGGTGATATCCATTTTTATCTGCCAACAGGAACAAAGTTCTACGACAAAGCACCAGCAAACAACAGCACTTCCACAACAGGTATTTCTGAACGCTACACAAGTAATGTGCCTTTGTATGTCAGCATGACCCTGGCACAAGGCAATTGTACGATGGTGACCCGGCAAAAAAATACGCAAATTGACGGAGAGTATGATCTGCTGGGAGAACCGCTGGTTAACGCCGATGGTGAAGATTACGAATACAATCTTTATAAAACCGCGATGAGGAATTATAAGAAAAGCCCCAGTGCCGGATTTGAATTGCTTCGTTTTGGCCGGGTGATCAATACGGACCATGAAACACTGGTACCGGCAGACGCACCATTATGGATGACGGTGAGTTATCTGGGGGGAACTGGTGTGGTAAATCTTGCAGATTCCAGTATTAAAAAATTTAGCGATGCCGATTTTCCTCACTGGACGGGGTGGCTACTTGTCGATGATGACAATGATACCCACAGCCAGTGTAATTCGGCGATCATCAGAAAGTTGCAGGAAGAAGGCAGGTACGAATCTCAAAGCAACAGGCTTATCTGCTGCTTACCTTTTGAGTGGGAAAAAAGCACAATAGATGCCAGGTATAAATGGTTGATGACCGGTTTGCCCTGGGAGCAGTGCACTTCAGAAAAAACGGCCATATGGACGGTTCCGGGGACGCAGGAAAAAAAGGATCGCGTTCTGATGAGTGAAGAGGATTATGGCAAGTTCAAACAGCACGCAGAAGCGCTGTGTTTTGATTCAGGATCTCTCGGTAGCGGAAAATTGTGGCATATAGAACCTAGAGTATTTATTTCTCACTTTCGTAAGTGTAATTGGCTCAGTCGAGAAGAATTTAAACAAGTTATACCACGTAATATAATAAGGCCTTCGGGTTCTCGCTATAATTGGGAACCAGTCACGCTTCATGAAAGTGATACATCTGTCTTCTCAAAACATTATCCAATGCTGAATAAGATGTTTAGGAAGTATTGTATTAACACACCTTCCAGATTGGTGAGTTTTTTAGGGAATTCGGTACAGGAAACTAAATGGCTGAATGTAACTAGAGAAGATTATCGATATTCCGCTACAGACGAGCATGGGCAAAGATACCATTATAACATTTGGTATTTCCCGTGGTACGGCAGGGGATTCCTGCAGTTAACTAATCCTGATAATTTCTATAAATATTTTACATATCGGGGAAGGTCATTTAATAATGATGTTCGAGACGAATTGGTCAGTGACTACAGAAGGGTCCAAGGTGACCGTGCTCTCAGGGAACGGGAAAAAAGATTAGATAACAGGATACTATATGACGGACAACATCCTGGACTTGAGCAAGAAGTGGTGTCTTGGCGTGAAGATGTCGATGTTGGACTATTCGACCCATCCGATAGCGCAGGGTTTTATTGGTCATTAACCGGCATGGCAAAATATGCCGATGAAGTTCATGAACTACAGAGACAGGCAGTGACTGCAGGGCATGGTATTAAGGTCTATTATCGTAGTCCAGCATTCTGGCGGGCGAGTGCAACTGTGAATTTGCCAGGAGCTATCAGTAGACGAAATTATCAAGGGATAAATGGATTTATAGAACGTTGCTGCGCATATACTTGTGCCTTGGCTGTGTTGACAGAAATTAAATTCCCAGATGAAAACAATGCGTTTACTTTAGATAAGCCTGAAGGCATTGTGTTAAGGAGGTAAGAGATGAAAACAAAATATTTTGCTTTGTTCATATTTTCAATTTGTAAGTTCACTTTTGCAGATATCAACCCTGAAATAAATCTACCCGCTGATTTTAATGGTGATAATTTCATAGCAAGAGAAATTAATGATAATTCGTCTGTTTCTTATAATACTGCAGAGTCTAGCGGTTGCAGCATTCTAAAATTTAAAGAGTATAGAGCATCACCTAAAAATAAAGTAAGCGCCGAAGAAAATAACCCCGCTAACACATTCCCTGTCAATACTTGGGTCTGTTTATCGTCCGATACTGTGTACAGTAACGGGTATGACAGAAGTATGAATGAAAAAATTGTTTATTCGAGAAGCAAATCTTTATGGGTTAAAGCAAATAATAAAAAATCTGAAATTATTCCTTCAGATCAAGATGGACCTTACAAGTCGCTGAAGTTATACAATATCAAAGCAAAGAATGCTGAGGGATATGTTGTATTTGATGAAAATATTACAAATGATGATAAAGAAACCTATAAGAATGCAAAAGAGCTGGTTAGTTTTTGCTTAGTTCAAGATTCTACTTATAGTGCACTTTGCGGTTCAGGTAGCCTTTCCTCAGATAGTAGTCAAATCCCTTACGTATTAAAGACTTTTGAAAGTATGGAAATAGGTTTAGATAATAAAGTAAATGAAAAAATATTGAATGACAGTAACAAATAAAAGGTCAATTAGGGGGATTGCCGATTATGTTGTTGCTACTGTTATTTGATGGGCTAACAAATGAATCTGATTATTTCAATAATTGCCGGTTTTTTTATTTCATTTAATGCATATGCATCAGGTGTTACATTAAATGGAACTGACTCAATAACCGTTGACATTAACAATCATACAAAGACTCTTAAGTTTGACACTGTTATCAATGGCTATAGAGTTAAATGTAGTGGTGATAAATAATTCTCTGGGGTAATCCGAAAATAATTAATGAGGGCCATCCCCAGGATACAAATATGATTTTTGTAGATTTGGAGCACAGATATAAAAAGATTGAAAAAAGTGTGAGTGAAGGTGTTTTTAGCGTTGGTTTTATAAAAGGAAAAGATCTCGCTTATATCGGAACCAATCAGGGGTTGCTTTTTAATCTTGCAAATGGAAATTTGAAACCAGTAGGGTCAGAATTTGATCCTACAGATGATAATAACTTTGAAACTTGCAAGAAAAATAGCTCGTGGGAATTTAATAAATACCATTGATACTAATATTGGCAATGTATTGGAAAAGATGGTGG
>NZ_RCAA01000006.1:3645-4205 GCF_003628475.1 Enterobacter sp. R1(2018)
TATTTTCTGAAAAAAAGCCAATGTACAACATAAATATTTGAACAATTTTCTGATTGATTAACTAGCACTTACAATCCATAACTGTCTGAATTGGATTATTTTTAATGGTCTTCCTGTGGGTGGGTATGAATTTTAAAAAATTAATCTTACTGTCGTTCTTGATTATTTCTTTGCCAACTTATGCAGCAAGCAATTTGAAAAAATCATGTGGGGTGCTGATCAACTCTGGAGGCGATACGCTTTTATTTTATGATAGGAATGGTGTTAAAGAATTCGAAACAAAAAGGAAAGACAAGCAGTTAATGTCTAAAAAATATTCATGTGCATGTATGTCTTACGAATCTGATAGTAAAGAATACATTCGCGGGATAACAAAAATTGAATTTGTAAATGAGGAAGTGTGTTCAAGGCAGAAAGAAATAGGCAAGATTTATGTTTCAGAAGTTGACAGTACTGGTCAAGGTATACCTCCAGAAAATATAGATAGTGATAAAGGCAATAAATTATATTTGGGTTATGATAATGCTCCACGTTTAGAAAATAAATTTTTCTTCTATAAA
>NZ_RCAA01000006.1:4298-43500 GCF_003628475.1 Enterobacter sp. R1(2018)
CATTGAGATTAAAAATAGAGATTATAAAAAAGATAAGGTGCTCTTTGATAGATATCCTGAGAGAACCAAACGATCTTTCTATTTCAGTTGATTTTTAGAAATCTTAAAGCATGAGAGTGTGAATGTCGTATTCCCTGAAAGATCTTCCGAAATCTTATCCTCGGCAAGTACCACCTAAAATATCCCGTTGGCTTGCCGTATTGGTTGCGATGCTGGTCATCAGCGTGATCCTTATGCGGATATTCGGACGATACATCGATAACAGTCACTTCTGGATGTTGGCTATTGGCACACCATTTGTTGTGTGGATTGTGAGTTTCACTATTCGCATGTGGGCCTGGTCATTACAGGACAGTAAAGCTAATGGTTTTGACCGGCGTCGGGAGCAATGGATCTTGAGTAAGACCCGTAGGGCTCGTCGTGCGCTTCAGGTGTTGAATACGACATTTATTACAGCCCATCAGGAAGACGAACAGCGTTCTGTCGCTGATGATATGCTCAATAATCACAGCATTATCATTTCGCAGTCGGACTGGAAAGGCGAAAAAAGCAGGAGGCTGAGCCGTATTACGGCAGAACCAGAAGATACTCCTGGATTGGTCATCTCACGTCTGTTCTCAGAGCTCATTGCTGATCTTCCCGTTCACCAGTTTCCTGAGAACGCTTCGCTTGTTGTCATCCTCGATGTCTCGTCATCTCAGCCATTCCCTGCTGTCAGAAATATCTGGCAGGAAGCCTGGCAGGAGAGTGGCATAACCTGCGCGCTTGAGTACACAGACAGCAATGGGCCGGGGGTAGTCAACCACTGGCTGGATCACCGCATCAAAGATGATGCGATGTTATTGATTGTTGGCCTCCAGATTGATCCGGTTGTTTCAAACAATACTGCTGAAGCAGCCGTTGCTCTACTTCTTGGCAACCGCCTGACCCAGGAGGCACTCGAACCTCTCGCGTTGCTGCACCGGCCAGATGCTGCGCCAACAGGTGAACTGAGCGAAGGGATGAACATGGCCGCCTGGAACGTCCCGCTCAAAGAAAATATCGTGAAACATTTATGGCTTGCTGGGCTGACGGGTGAGCAGCGGGCAGAAGTGATTGGGTGCCAGAATGCACACCCTGCGCAGTCTGTAGAAGACGACGCTGTCATTTCACTCGATACATCCATGGGACATGCCGGTGCCGCGGCCCCCTGGCTGGCTATCGCTGCCGCCACTGAAATCGCCCGACAAACTCAGTTACCGCAGATGATCATCTGTGGTGATACCACACAGAATGTGCTGTGGAGCACGCTCGTCACCCCGATTGCTTCCCGACAGGAGATGGATCCGTGAAGCTACCTTTAGCACCGAAGACTACGGAAGGCCGCTATCTTGCTGTCGCATTGATTTTCTTTTTGCTGTTAGCCGTTATGACGTTCATGGTCTGGAAGCATCCGGATATAGCCGGGATTGAAGACGGTAGTCAGCAGCAAATTTACTGGCTTATCGCCGGCGGATGTATCTCAGGATGTGCCCTTATCGTGTCGGTGGTGCTTTTGGCGGCAGTACGCAGTGCCGGTAAGCAGGAGTTTAATGCGCTTATAAACAACACCAATGGCGATGATGAGAAAAAGAAACGGGAAAACGATAAAACACCTGTTCAGCCGGCGGTGGCGATGTGTAACAAGATCCGGGAACATCTCCGCTCCCGTATTGACCTTTACTGGCGTCGTAAAACCCGTCTGTTGTTAATCACTGGCGATGAGGCGGCAATCGAACAGCTGGTTCCCGGTCTGGAGGAAAGTCAGTGGCTTGAAGGTAACCGCACCGTTCTGATTTACGGCGGCAGTCTGACCGCTGAGCCCGATAAGGAAAAATACACCGCGCTGCGTAAATTGCGTCGCGGGCGCCCACTGGACGGTATTGTCCGCGTCATGCCGCAGTCGCTTAATCTCACCCCTCAGATTAGTGATAGCGATTTACGCGGACTGGAAAAAATCAGTGAACTGCTCCGTTATTCCGCCCCGGTCTGGCTGTGGCAGCTGTGTGACAGTAAGTGGTCGCAGGCAAAACGCACTGAACAGACGGTAGGGGCCAGTTTCCCGCTGCGTGCGAAAGCTGACGATATAACCCGTCAGCTTGAGTTGATGCTGCCGGCACTGCGGGAGCAGGGCATGAGCCAGGTCGCTGAGAACAACAGCCACGATTTCCTGCTGCGCCTGGGCCAGCACCTCAAAGACGGCGGTATCGCCCGCTGGGCTCAGCAACTGCTGCCATGGCTCTCTGTCTCCCAGCAGCGCGTTCCGCTGCGTGGCCTGATGTTCAGCCTGCCGAAGAGTCACCATATTCATACGTCTGAGGGAACAGCCGACGCTGAGAAATACATCCCGGAGTCACAGCGTCATGCGCTGACCCTGCCGGCAACCTGGCAGGGTATCGTTGACGACTGTACCCGCGTGCGTGGCCGCCGTGTCGGTATGGCGTGGGAGCAGACCCTTGCCTGGGTGCTGATGGCTATTATCGGTGTCTGGGGGGCGGGAACGCTGCTGTCGTTTGCGGTCAACCGCCAGCAGATAGTCTCCGTTGCTGAACAGGCTCATGCCCTGGTGGAGCATCCTTCCGTGTCGGATTACCAGCTGACGGCCCTGCATACTCTGCGTAATGACGCCGGTCGCCTGAAGCACCGCATTGAGGATGGTGCACCCTGGTATCAGCGCTTCGGCCTGGACCATAACCAGCAGCTGCTCGATGCGGTGCTGCCCTGGTACGGCGTGGCGAACAACCGCCTGATACGCGATCCGGCAAATGCCGCTCTGACACACAAACTCAGCGCGCTGGTAGGCTCAGCTCCCAACAGCGACCAGCGGGCAAGGCTGGCGAAACCGGGTTATGACCAGCTGAAAGCCTGGCTGATGATGGCCCGTCCGGATAAAGTCGACGGCGCGTATTACGCGCGGACCATGAAGGCCGTGCAGCCGACTCGGATGGGGATTTCCACCGGCCTGTGGCAAAGCCTGTCGCCGGATTTGTGGGCGTTCTACATCTCCGAACTGCCGAAGCAGCCACAGTGGAAAATCACGCCGGATGCGCAGCTGGTCAGCCAGAGCCGCCAGGTGCTGTTGCAGCAGATTGGCCGCCGCAACGCTGAAAGCACGCTATATGAGAACATGCTCAAATCTGTGCGTCGTAACTTTGCCGATGTGTCCCTGGAAGACATGACCAGCGGTACCGATGCACGCCGTCTGTTTAATACCGAGGAGGTGGTGCCGGGCATGTTCACCCGCCAGGCCTGGGAAGGGGGTATTCAGCAGGCTATCGAAAAGGCGGCAAATTCTCGTCGGGATGAAATTGACTGGGTACTAAGTGACAGCCGAAAAGCTGTCTCCTCAGAGCTGTCGCCGGAAGCCCTGAAAGCGCGTCTGACGCAACGTTACTTCACTGACTTTGCCGGCAGTTGGCTGAGCTTCCTCAACAGCCTGCGACTTAACCCGGCAAACAATATTGCCGACGTCACCGATCAGCTGACGCTGATGAGTGATGTCCGCCAGTCGCCGCTGATTGCCTTGATGAATACCATCGCCTGGCAGGGGCAGACCGGCCAGCAAAGCGAAGGTCTTTCGGACTCCATCATCAAATCGGCTAAAGACTTGGTAGGCGCAAAAAACAAACCCGCGATTGACCAGTCTGCGGCAGGGCCGCAGGGGCCGCTGGATGAAACCTTTGGCCCGCTGCTTCAGCTTCTGGGCAAAAACAAAGGCAGCAACGTCATGTCGGCTGACAACTCACTGAGCCTGCAGACGTATCTGACCCGCATCACCCGCGTGCGTCTGCGCCTGCAGCAGGTGGCCAGCGCCTCTGACCCGCAGGAAATGATGCAGACTCTGGCCCAGACGGTGTTCCAGGGTAAAAGCGTGGATCTGACCGACACCCAGCAGTATGGCAGTCTCATTTCTGCAAGCCTTGGCGAAGAGTGGAGCGGTTTCGGCAGCACGATGTTTGTGCAGCCGCTGACACAGGCCTGGGAGACTGTACTTCAGCCATCGGCGGCGAGTTTGAATGACAAATGGAGCCGCTCCGTGGTGGCGAACTGGCACACCGCCTTTGACGGACGTTTCCCGTTTGCGGCGAGTAAAAGTGATGCCTCCCTGCCGATGCTGGCTGAGTTTTTGCGCAAGGACAGCGGACGTATTGAGCGCTTCCTGACCACAGAGCTCAGCGGGGTATTGCACAAAGAGGGCAGCCAGTGGGTACCGGATAAAGTCAACAGCCAGGGGCTGAGTTTTAACCCGGCTTTCCTGCGGGCGATTAATCAACTGAGCCAGCTGTCAGACATTCTGTTCACCGATGGTAGCCAGGGCATCAGCTTTGAGCTGCAGGCGCGTCCTGTACCGCAGGTGGTCGAAACTCAGCTGACTATCGATGGCCAGCCGCTGCACTACTTCAATCAAATGGCCGACTGGCAGAGCTTCCGCTGGCCGGGAGAGACTTACAAGCCGGGGACGATGCTGACCTGGACCACGGTCAACGCCGGTGCGCGCCTGTTCGGAGACTACAGCGGTACCTGGGGCTTTATTCGCTGGCTGGAGCAGGGCAAGCGCCAGCAGCTTGACCGTAGCCAGTGGATGATGAGCTTCACTGCTCCGGACGGTCGAACCCTGCAGTGGGTGCTGCGCTCACAACTCGGAAAAGGTCCGCTGGCGCTGCTGGATCTGCGCGGTTTCACGCTGCCGGATCAGATATTCAGTGTCGATAGCGCAGCCACTGCGCAGGCGCTGATGGCCAACACCGAAAACAGTGACATGGATGGAGTCGAATAATGAGCACACTGCAGAATCTGGTCGTGGCCTGTCAGTCTGACGACACGCAGCTGCGGCAACAGGCGCAGACGCGCACGGAAAACTGGCAGCCCTGGCTCGCTCCGGTAAGTGACGCCAGTCCGACCGGAGAAGACCCTGGCTATGACGACGATTTTCAGCGTATCCGGGAGGAGGTCAATAAACTCTCCGGCATCGATACCGGGTTGATTTGCACGCTTGCTGAAAAGCTGTTGACTGGCACTGCTAAAGATATCCGGGTTGCCACCTATTACTGCTGGGCGCGTCTGCACCAGGACGGGGAAACCGGATTTGCCGAAGGGCTTGAACTGCTGGCGGGATTGATACAGCGCTATGGAACGCAGCTTCACCCTCAGCGTGAGCGGAGCCGTAAACCGGCGCTGGAGTGGCTCTCAGGCTCCCGCGTTCTGGACAGCCTGTCACTCTGGCCGGAAGTGGTACGCGACGATGCCCTACGGACTGCCGGTGTGCTGCTGCTCATTCGCGATAGTCTGGAGTCAGAGCCGGAAGCGTCACGGCCAGAACTGAATGCCCTGTACAGTGCGCTGGAGTCCCGCCTGATGAAGGCGGGCGGTGTGGATGCCGTGGTACCGCAGAATGCCGGTAATAAGGCACAGTCACAGACCCTCACGCACACGGCCGAGTCTGACGCGCCGGTCCTAAGCCGCATTACCTCCGGACAGGATTTGCTGGCCCAGGCCCGTACACTGACGGGATATCTGCGTGAGCAACCCGATGGCTGGCTCGCCGCACACCGACTGATGAAAAGCCTGCGTCATGACACGCTGAGCGCTATTCCGGCCCCGGACGCCGAAGGGAAAACGCGCATCGAACCGCCGCGCGCTGACCAGCGGGCCATGCTCAAACGCCTGTACCTGCAGCAGAGCTGGCTGGAGATACTGGAACAGGCGGACAGCACCTTCTCGCGTGGCGCCAATCACCTCTGGCTGGATTTGCAGTGGTATATCCACCAAGCCCTGATGAAATCGGGGCAGGATGTAATGGCTGATATCATCGCCGCCGACCTGAAAGGGTTGCTGCGCCGCCTTACCGGGCTTGAAACCCTGGCCTTTAACGACGGTACGCCGTTTGCCGATGAGGTCACGCTGAACTGGATAAATCAGAGCGTACTGGACGATATGTCCGGCTGGCGGGATGAGCCAGTCAGTGCCGTCGGTGAGATGGATAACGATATCCTGGCTCTCGAGCCGGAAGCGCTGGATAAAGCGGACACTGACGGTCTGGATGCCACACTTCACTGGCTGCAGACCCGCCCGGGCACCGACTCCACAAAAGACAAATGGCTACTGCGTCTGCTGATGGCCCGTGTGGCCGAGCAAAAGGGCAAAAATGAGCTGGCTCTGCATCTGCTGGGTGAGCTCGATAGTGCTGCACAGTCAATCACCCTCACGCAATGGACACCAGCACTGTTGTTTGAAGTGAAATCGCGCCGCCTCAGGTTGCTGCGAATGAAAGCTACACGCAGTGAAACCGATAAATCACGGCTTCAGCCTGAGATGGATTTGCTTCTGTCCGGTCTTATTGCGCTCGATCCGGCAAGCAGTGCAGTGCTTTGCGGGTAACCAGGACTGAATTCAGCTTAAAGGGAAAAATATGGCAGCAGAAGGCTTTTATCTGGTGCAGGGCGACAAGACGACCTGCGGCGGGAAAATCACAACGGGCGCAGAGGATCACACTCTGTTTGATAAACCAGTTGCCCGGGAGCAGGACAGCGTCACCTGCGGTAAACATGCCGGGCTTTACAAGATAGCCGGCGGCATCGACAACGATACCATACACGACAGGCGAATGGCCGGAACCCTCGACAGCTACAGTACCTGTCCCTGTAAGGCGAAGTTTATTCCTTCGATGATGGATGATACGTATGAGAAGAGCAGTGGAGCTTCCGCTACAGAATCAGCTGCAGGCTTTACGGCCGCCCCGATGCAGACTTATCCTGAACTGCCTGGTTATCTGACCGGCGAGCAAAAGTCGACAGGATTTGTGCCTGATTATCCTGTATTAAGGAATACACATGATCTACCTGATTGTAATTTGAGGGCAATGTTGAATGCGAATAATAATAACGTCATGTTACTTACGTTGGGGGAAGTGTTTGAGTATTTGACATCTATGGGATTCTATAAGTCAGGGTGGTCATTTATTTCCCAAAGCAAACCCGGTGAATTTGTTGTTAACTATGGCACAAGCATAAAAGACGCGTATTCCACCTCGAAAGTATTATATCAGTTAGGTAGCCTTGGTATAACTGCAACCGTGTATGTTAACCACAAGGGAACAGAGCTAATAAAAATAAGTGGTTATGCAGGGATTCGGAAAATATTAAATGCACCAGTATTCGCTGCAAAAAATCCTAAGATCATCAAATATGGAATAGGGAAGTATGGGCTGAATAACGCTATAAAAGAAGGTTTTCTTTTTGGTCTGATTTATGTATCAGTGGCTGATTCCGTAGACTTTATTTTTAATGATGAGACTACGTTAGCAAAATTTATAGGTAAGTGGGCTGTTGATGTGGTTAAGGTTGGCATTTCGTCAGCGATTACTTGGGGGGCTGGGGCGTATGCTATAGGGGTGTTCTCAACAATTGCAGCGCCAATAGTTGTTGTACTGGTTGCTGGTGCGTTATCCGCATGGGCACTCAATAAATTAGATGATGAGTATAAAATTACAGACAAAGTTATTTCTCTCATTGAATCGGCGCAGCAGGAATTTGTTGAGAAAGCAAAAGAAATGGAGAAAGGCATATGGGATTTGGGAGCAATGTATGTTGATGGTATGCTTACTCGTGGAAAAATGGTTGTTGAATATGAGGTAAAAAAATACATTAGACAATCATTAGACAATTTCTCAAAGGAGTGGTTTTAATGCAGAACTTTCCATTTAAACGCAGGGTTGGAATGTTTTTGGGTATGCTGTGTCTCTATGTGCCCCTGATCTTGGGCGGAGGGTTGCTTTCCTTAACTACGCTTAAAGAATATTTTGCCTTTCCAACTGAATTATCATTTTCATCTTTTTTTGTTTATGGTTTTTCTGCTGTATTTATCTTGACTCCTGTCGCATTTTTTTCTTTATGGCCTATTTTTCTGGGGCGCAGAGTTTCAATTGAAATACAAAAATATTTAACCAAATACATGATTGCGATGTTTATTATTACTATTGCCTTTCAGGTTGGATTTAAATTTTATTTTTTAAATAAGCTTGAAGCTAAAGGATATGTTGCCTGTCCAGGGGCCCCTGAAGCCTGGATGCCTGGCATGGCAACAAGATATGTAAAAGATCCCCAGCATTGCCGTCAGTAAATATCAGGATGTGCCCAGAAAATACCGATGGAACATGGAATCTTAGATGATTCAATACGTTAAAAATACATTGTGGACCTGGTCCCACAGGTAATTGACTTATGAGTTCAAAACGCAGGTTTATTGGAATCCTTATTATTTGCTACGGAGTATGTGCTTCCTCCATCTGTATGTAGTGGGGCTAATAATTAATCACTATTTATCGTCAGCATAAACTTATTCAGTATGGTTTTTATTTTGATAACGATATTCATGCGGCAATTTACTAAGCAGAAATAAATATGGACGACTTAACCCTGCGTTATTATGACGCCGAAATGCGCTACCTGCTGGAAGCCGGCGAAGAGTTTGCCCGTGCTCACCCCGAGCAGGCGGCAATGCTCAATCTCGATAAAGCGGGTGCGCGCGACCCGTACGTCGAGCGGCTATTTGAAGGCTTTGCCTTCCTGATGGGCCGTCTTCGTGAAAAACTCGATGACGATCTGCCGGAACTGACCGAAGGGCTGGTCAGCCTGTTGTGGCCGCATTACCTGCGCACCATTCCGTCAATGTCGGTGGTGGAGTTCACCCCTGACTGGCGCGAAATGAAAGAGCCAATGCGTATTGTCAAAGGCTTCGAGGTGAACTCGCGGCCGATCGGTGAGAAGGGCACGCGCTGCCGGTACACCACTACCAAAGAAATTACCCTTCAGCCGTTGTCGCTGGAGCACGCCCGCCTGTCGACTGACCCTGACGGGCGTTCGGTCATCAGTCTTCGCTTTAACTGTAGTCATCTTGCAGACTGGAGCCGTGTCGATCTCAGCCTGGTCCCATTTTACTTCAACGCTGACGCGCCACTGGCCTGCGCCATGCATGAAGCTTTTAGCATGATTACTGCGCGTATTTGGTTGCGGATGCCGGGTGACGTGGACAGAAGACCGCTGGACGGGTATTTCACCGCACTGGGGTTTGGTGATGATGACGCTCTGTGGCCGAAGGGTGACAGTAGTTTCAGTGGCTACCAACTGCTGCTGGAGTACTTTACCTTCCGAGAGAAATTTATGTTCACCGGTCTGCGTGGACTGGATACCGTGGAATTCCCGGCTGACCTCCCATGGTTTGAAATTGATGTGGTGCTGGCGGAACGCTGGGAGCATGACTTCAGCTTTACCGAAAAGCAGCTGCGCCTGAACTGCGTGCCGGTGATAAATCTGTTCCCGCTGGAATCCGACCCGCTGACACTTAATTCCCTGCAAACCGAATACATGCTGCGCCCGATGCGCGTGCAGGATGGGCATACCGAGATCTATACGGTGGATTCGGTGATGTCATCAAGCCAGCATACCTACGTGCCGTTCTCAAGCTTCCGTCACAAAGGCGGGATGATGCGTCATGAAGCGCCGGAATATTACTACCACACCCGCGTGCGCCGCGGCCCGTCCGGGCTGCATAACACCTGGCTTATTCTCGGCGGCGAAGCCTTTGATAACCACATCGTGTCGGAAGATGAAAGCCTGTCCCTGACGCTCACCGGCACCAATGGCCAGCTACCTCGCAGAGCGTTACAAAGTACCGTGCTCGATACGGTGATGAAAACCACCTCGGCCAGCATCGCCGTGCGTAACCTTTGCGCGCCAACGTTACCCTGTTATCCGCCAGCACAGGATCGTTTTCACTGGCGCGTGCTGAGCCACCTCGGCAGCGGATTCCTGTCGATGATGGATAACGCCGACGTGCTGCGCGGTACCCTGGCGCTGTACGAATGGACCGACAGCGAGATGAACCGCCGCCGTCTGGAAGCCATTATCGACGTGAAGCACAGCGAAACCGAGCGCTTCGAACAGGGCTACCTGGTGCGCGGGGTACAGATTGAGGTGACGCTGGACAGCCACGGCTTTGCCGGGCGCGGTGACATCTGTCTGTTCGGCGAGATGCTGAGCCGCTTCTTTGCGCTCTACACCGATATCTATCTGTTTAACCGCCTGATTATCATCCTGCAACCGACCGGAGAGCGCCTGGAATGGGAAGAGAAGCACAACCGCCGCATTCCCGGCTGACACCGCGGCTGGAAGCCGACCTTCCACGCATTAACTTTTATCGTTTATGCCAGCTGCTGGAGAAGCAGAATCCGGGCAGGCCGCTGATGGGCTCAACCAGCCATCCCGCGGATGACCCGGTGCGGTTTGCGCCGCATCCGGGGATGGGGTTTCCGGCAGGCGAACTGAAGGCTGTCGAATATGACGAGGATGATGACAGCAAGCCGCCGGTCATCCGCACGACCTTTATGGGGATGTACGGTGTCGATTCTCCCTTGCCAACGGCATATCTCGATGACATCACTCAACGCCGTGAAGGGCACGAGGCGTTACAGGGCTTTCTGGATATCTTCAGCCACCGCATCCTGACGCAGTTTTACCGCATCTGGCGCAAATACTCCTATCCGGCCACTTTTGAGCCTGGCGGTACCGACAGCATCTCGCAGTCACTGCTGGGGCTGGTGGGACTGGGCATTCCCGGCACCGCAAACCACATTGCCACGCCGGTGTCCCGCTTTCTGTCGCTGCTTGGCGTACTACAACAGCCAGGCAAAACCCAGGAGGGGATACAGGCACTGGTGAGCCTGCTGGCGCCCGATACCACGGTGCAGGTGAGTCCTTACTGCCTGCGTCCGGTGGAGGTCAGCCAGCCACTGGGCTTCTATGGCGATGACGACTTTCTGTTGGATGGCAATACCCCGCTGGGTGATGAAGCAATGGATGCCAACAGCCAGCTTCTGATTGCCCTGTCCACCGACAACGAGCAGGAGTCGCGTGGCTGGAAACCGGATGGTCTGCTGTATCAGGATTTCCTGGTCATGCTTCGGGTCTATCTGGGCTGGCGCTTTAAGGCAAAAATCACCCTGACCACCCGTACCCGACTGCTGGCCGTACCGCCGCTGGGCGAAGGCTCTTTCTGGTTGGGAATGAACGGCGTACTGGGAGCGGAAGGTGATGATCTTCCGGATGATATCCCACAGGCCTTTACGACGGAGCTGGGCTGCTACACCGGGCTGGAGCCTGGGAAACCACAACAAGGAAACCGACGTGTTACGTACAAGTTTGATTAAATCAGCATGCTGGCTACCTGCACTGCTGGCGTTCAGCCTGACGGGCTGTGGAGTGACGCAGAGCGTCACGGATGGCACCAAATCGGCCTTCACCGCTGTGTTCTATAAGAAAATTAAGGTGCTGCATCTGGATTTTACGGCGCGTGAAGCACTGAACACCGATTCCCGCGAGAGTAACTCGCTGTCCGAGCCGGTGGTGGTTCGTGTATACCAGCTGAAAGATCGCAAAACTTTTGACAAGAGCGTGTACCAGCAACTGCTGAACGACGGTGAAACGGTCCTCGGGGCTGACCTGCTGGCCAGCCGTGATGTGGTGGTAAAACCGGGCGGGGATGCAAATCTTGATATGCCAATGGAAGAAGACGCGCAGTTTGTCGCAGTGGCCGGGCTGTTCCGTCATCCGGATATGGTCAACAACACCTGGAAGCTTGTCATTCAGCGTGAAGAGCTCGATCCGGATAAGCCGCGCATTCTGGAAGCGGGTAATAACCATCTGACGCTGCAACCGCTCAAGGACGACTGATGCCCCAGCAACACAATACGCCTTCGTTGTATGAGATGCTCACCGGCAATTTCTCCGGAGGCCTCGATTTACATCAAGTTAGTGAAGAAAATCAGGTGATTATATCCGTGCTGGACAATATGCAGCGCGTTCTTAACTGTCGTGCCGGCACGCTGGCGCATCTGCCGGACTATGGCCTGCCAGACATGACTAAAATCCTGCAGGGGATGCCCGGTACGGCGCATGAGCTGATGGGCACGCTGTCGGCCGTCTTGCTCAAATATGAGCCACGCCTGAAAAAAATAGCTGTTGTACTGCTGGAACAGGATATCCCCGGTGAACTGCGTTATGCCATTGACGCTGAACTTAAAGGTATTGGCCTGGTACGTTATGGCACGGAGTTTAAGCCAGAAGGGCGGGTTTTGTTGCGACACCTTAAGCAACAACAGTATCTCGACACGACAACCCGTACGTAAGACCAGATAGATGAAACGTCACGGACCTGCTGGTAGAGAAAGCATCCCCAAAATAATGAAATAAATCATGCATACAGAGATGGAAAAATTAATTCCCATTCTGGCGTTCAGCCTACTTGTCGCCATACGTGCTGATGCTGCTCGAGGAAGGCGGCTCAACTCAGTCCCAAATGGAGGCATGGCGCAATGCATATTGGATAGACACGTCAGATGGACAACTGGTCATGAATGACATTCCCCCACGTAAAATCAAAACAGGTAGCGACCCACGCACGCTGCCGGATTATGCAGCCCTGCGCGATGAACTGAGCAAACTGACGCACCCGGCGCGCCCCGATGTGAACTGGCATTATGTCGAGAAGCTCTGTCTTTCTTTGTTCGAACAAAATGGTGTAGAGCTCCAGACAGCGGCCTGGTATACGCTTGCCCGTACGCAACTTTCCGGGTTGTCCGGCCTGAATGAAGGGCTGGCAATACTGGAAGCGCTGATAAGTCATCAGTGGGACGCGCTCTGGCCGCAGCCTGTCCAGGCCCGTATGGAAATTCTCAATAGCCTGAGCATGCGCATGCAGCAACTGATACGTACGCTACCTCTTGGCTACGATGATCTTAGCCAGCTTTATCTTGCGGAACAAAAGATTAACAGTCTGGGAGCGGCGTTACAGCGGCTGGCGCTGAAACATCTCAGCCAGCTGGATACTTTACGCATCCTGATGCACAACAGTGCTGTTCGGCTGGAAAACAGTAATGACGCATCCGGTTCCGACATGGTCATTCAACCCGGCGTAGAGCTGCCTGCGTCAGCAGTGAATAAAGTGGGAACATCAGCTGATGCTCTTTCCGGTATTCCGGTTGCAGAGAAAAACGCGCCGAACAGCACGGTGAAGTGGGTGTATGTGGCAAAGCCGGAACATCAGCCGAGCGTGGAAGTCCTTGCGGCGATACCGGCACCGTTAACCCCATGGAAATCCTTCGCTGCGGGGATGTGTACTATGCTGGTCGTGGGGAGCGCCGGTCTGTGGAGCTGGCAATATCTGTCCCGACCTGACCCGCTACAGATTAAGCTTGCAGCATCCCTGGCGCCTTTACCTGCAACGCTCACACCCGCCCAGCGGGAGACCTTGCGGCAGCAGGCTCCCTTACCGCAAGCCTTTATCACAGACACACAACAGCAGCTTTCCCGATTGGGTAAGCTTCCCCCTGACTGGAATATTGCCTACAGCAGGCAACTCGTAGAACAGGCTCAGGCGCTGTGGCCGGAACAGACTCAACCTTTGATACAACAGTGGCAGCAACAGCTTAACGCCAGCGCCTTGCCAGTAGAAAAACTTGACGGCTGGCATCAGGGGATGACGAAGCTACAGCAGCTAAGTATCCGATTGAACGGACTGGATGAGCAGAAGGGGAAGTACATGACGGTCAGCGAACTAAAATCCGTGGTATTTTCTACGATACAGTCGTTTAACCGTTCAATACCCGTTGAAGAGCAACTGCGGGTGTTGTCACAGATAGCGCCTGAACAGCCTTTGCCTGCAGCCGCACAGGTTCAACTGGATATGTCTCTGAAACAGCTTATCGCCCGATATGCGCTACTGACCCACTATGAAGTACATCGCATCGCTGATAAAGCTGATGCCTCTGGTGAATAAAGTAGGGGATACAGCAGGTAACACGAACCGCAGAATCGCATGTGCTGTAGAGGAGATTCGTTTCGTTAAACAGCACTACGCAACGTTGACTGTTAAATCTGTGGCGATTCAGAAAACCGTTTTGCCAGTAAGCCCCTTGCTCTCTTCCTGACGGCCAAAGGATGTAAGGGTTGCCCCCACGGCAAAACTGTTGCTCAGACCTCCACCCGCAGTCGTAAGTGACACAGTGAGATTGGTCACCCCGTTCTTCTGAGTCTGGGAAACGGCCTCTGATGTGGTGTAGTAATTTTCAAAATACCCTGAAAAATTTGGCTTTCGATAAAAATATTCGCCGCTTTCAAAGTTTGAGCATCACTATTGCCATGCTGTGCAGCGCCAATTTCAGGACGCATCAGAACGTCCCGAAATCCCACCTCAACAGGGTTGCTCAATGGATGGTCAAGAACAATTCCACGATAGAAGCCGATACGATCGAGCAGGTCTTCTCGCTGAGCAATCTCCAGATCAAAGAAATCCGGTTCATCCTTGAAGCGAGCTCTGTGCGCCTTTAAAAGGTCGATAACTTCTCGGGAAGCAAACTCATGATTTTCATAAGAAAGCGTGTTCAGCTTTTCAAAGAGGGGGAAGCTAAATCTGGAGCCTCAGTTTTTACCGCTTTAAGCATTTTTATACGATGATCGGCAAGTTTTGCTCGCTGGCGTTTTTCTTGTTGTTCAGTTTCATCCTCGGCTTTTGCTACAGCCATAAGCTATTGTTGCCGCATGACTTTTCCAACGCGCCGTTCTACATCACTTAGCTCGTCAATGGCTTCATTGTTATTAATATCGTCAATATTTTTATCAAAAGTTTTCGTTTACGATGTCCGTCTCCTTCACAGGGCTTTCCGGTAATACTGATTAAGCGTTTTATGCGGCGTACAAAGGCAGACCTGCTTCCCCATGAGGTTCAATTTAGCTGGTCTGCGACATGGGCAAATCCCCCGATATCGCAGAATAGCCCTATGTCATTCCTTAAAAACCGATATTGATGCGTACCATCACCATCTGATCCCGCGTCCGACTCTCGTCGAGCCCCAGAGTGCCCTGATAAGCGATACCAGGCATGACATTGTCAGATAACAGGAAATCGACCCCAGTACCCAGCGCGATTGTTTCCCGGCCTTGCTCATAGAGCGGCAATCGCCAGGTATCATCACTCACATCTGCGTAGCCCACCCGAGCGCTATTGTTTTTATTCAGCATCTGCGAATACTCCAGACGCCCCTGGAAATTGGCGACACCCCAGTTAAAGGAGATGCGATGCTCACCGCGCAAACCGACGCTGGTTTCAAATTGAGAAAGAGACTGCGGTGCGAAAGCCAGACCGTAATCTCCAGCCCCGGTTTCAGCATAACCATCAAGCCAGGTTCGGTAATATTGCAGGCGAGTATAAGGTGAGATGAGACTATCAAGCGTCAGGAACTCGTAGCCGGAAATCAGTGCACCAAACGCCTGGTGACCTGAGCGGCTGCCTTGTGCCCTGGCGCTGGATCCGCTAACGGCACGTTTAGAATCAAAGCTAAGTCGACTAAATCCCATCAGCCCATCAATAAACCACGCATCAGGGTGAAAACTGCCGTACAGCGCCGTGCTAAATGCCTGACCATTATTGCGTGAACCATCATCCCCGATGTCGCTGACATCACGTCCAAAGCCAATGCCCATACCGCCGGTGAACGATTTAGCAAAGCGATAGTCGACGCCTGTTGTGATCCCAACGGTAGTATGGCTAAGCTGTACGCCGTCGGCCTTATTATTACCAAAATCTACATACCCTCCTGTCCAGTAAGACAGTCGGGTAGCTTCGTTATTATTGGAGAGAGACGGTGCAGGCACCAGGGGTGTCCCCTCGCTCCGATCGGGTATTTTTTTCTGAGGTTCTGTTATTTGCATACGGCTTTCTGCGGTGCGTTCAGGCCGTGAGTAAGGCATCATAAAACGAATACCAGACAGGTCGGATGGCAGACTTGCGTCAGTATGAATTTTTTCCAGACGATCGCTGAAATTTCGAATTTGCGCTCGGGCAAAATTTTGTGAAGCCTGATTTTGAGCGCTCACCATACCTGTCACATCTGCATCTTTAGAAGGGTCAGGGCGACCCGCAATTGTCAGAGTGATATTCGCCGGTTGACTCGTGCCATAAGCGCTTTTCAGCACATAGCGAAGAATAACGGTACCGCTTGCTTTTGGGTCTGCGGTGAACGTCATCTGGTAATTGCCACCGGAGGTATGAAGTGAGGCTGTGCCTTGCTCTTTTTCTGGCTGATTCAGCAGGCTCGCTCCTGTAAACGGTCCTCCCGTAGCCTTTTCTGTCAGATTGATGGTTACAGTTTTACCCGCATCGACGGAAGCGCTGTAGTCAGCTCCGGCTGGAGCGGTATTGTCAATAAGCAGCGTATAGCTGGTGTGCTTCGTATTACCTGCCGCATCTGTCGCCGTCACAGTAAAACTGGCGCTACCGGCAGCATCTGGTACGCCATTAATCTGGCCGTCGGAGAATGAAAGCCCTTTGGGAAGCGTACCGGATAACTGCCAGCTATAAGGCAGAATGCCGCCTGACGCAGTGAATGCCTGCACGTAAGTCTGTCCTGCCACGCCTGGTGGTAGCTGACCGCTTGCCGGAAGTAAGGCGATATCATTTGATGTGACGCTCAGCGAAACGGTAGCGGGTAATGAAGTGCCTGATTCGCTCGTTACGTTATAAGTGAAGCTGTCTTGTCCTGAATAACCGCTGAATGGGGTATAGAGGATCCTGAGTCCGGACACGACAGCGTTTCCATGAGCAGGAGGGGCCACAATAGCTACGGATGTCACTGCCCCTTTAATAGCCAGAGGTATAACATAGCCTTTCGCACCTGCTGTTACCGTCGTTGCCACATCTTGAGCCGCGGGAATGCTGGCATTAATCAGCAATGAATAATTAACCGTACTGGTCACACCATTGCTACCTGTTGCTGTTACCTGGAATGCGTAATGACCCGACGTAAGCGGTGTGCCGGAAATCAGGCCCGTATTGGCATCCAGTGATATCCCCGCTGGTAATGCGCTGGCTTTCCAGGTATAGGGTGACGCGCCACCTGAAACGGTCAAACGTTGAGACCATGCGGCACCTGTAATGGCGGCAGGCAGAGCGCCTGTGGCCGGTGAGACAGTCATCGCTGGTGAACTCACGTTGATGTCTACCGTGGCGGGTGCTGATGTTCCACTGCTGTTGCTGGCCGTATACGTAAAACGGTCGGTTCCTGAGTAGCCGGGCGCAGGTGTATAGGTAATGGATGTGCCATGTACCACCGCGCTGCCGTGAGCAGGAGGACTGACAACGTTCACCGTTGATGCTATTCCTCCGGATAAAATGAGTGGGACCGGCGTGCTGCTGTTAGCGTTTACCGTTATCGAAACGTTACCCGCATTCGGTAGAGCATCGCCTACGTCTAACGAATAGCTGACGGTTCCGGTTGCACCATGGGCATCAGTCACAGCGATCTGGAAAACAAAGTTGCCTGCTGTGTCAGGTGTGCCGGAAAGCACACCGGTCGTTCCATTCAGAGACAGCCCCGCAGGCAATCCGCTGGCGCGCCAGACATAGGGTGAAGCCCCACCACTGACCGTCAAATTCTGTGACCAGTGAACACCTGAAGTGGCCTTAGGGAGAACCCCTGCAGCAGGAGTAATTGCAAGCTGTGGCGCACTGACAGTCAGCGTCACCGTAGCAGGTGCAGAGGTCCCTCCACTATTGCTGGCGGTATATGTAAAGCTGTCAGCACCTGAATACCCCGGAGCTGGGGTGTACGTGATGACTGTACCATTCGCGATGGCACTGCCGTGCGACGGGGGGCTGGCGATGTTTACTGCAGTGGCGGGGCCCCCGGACAGCATAAGCGGGATTGGATTGCTGGCATCAGGATTGACGGTCACCGAAACATTACCCGCAAGAGGTGCTGCGTCGCCTACCGTTAATGAATAATTAACCGTACTTGTTACGCCGTATCTGTCCGATGCGGTTATCTGGAACATATAGTTCCCCGCCGCTGCGGGGGTTCCGTTAAGCACCCCTGTCGTTGCATTCAATGTGAGTCCTGCGGGTAGGCTACTCGCACTCCAGGTATACGGCGCGGTCCCGCCGGAGACGGAAAAGCTTTGTGTCCAGGCATGCCCGGCAATCGCTGCAGGCAAAGTCCCCTGGGCAGGGGTCATAGTAAGTACAGGCGCGCTAACAGTAATTGTCACCGTGCCGGGCGCAGATGTTCCCGCGCTATTACTGGCCGTATAGGTAAAACTGTCGGTACCGGAATATCCAGGTGTCGGGATGTATGTAATAAGCGTCCCATTGGCAACAGCACTGCCGTGCGATGGGGGGCTGGCGATAGTGACTCCGGCAGCAGCCCCACCTGAGATGTTGAGCGGGACGGGGATGCTGCTGTTGGCGCTGACGACGACTGATACATTACCGGCAACAGGAACTGCATCATTTACCGCTAGGCTATAACTGACACTGCCCGCTGCGCCATATGCATCTGTTGCATTGACCTGAAACAGATAATTACCCGCCGTCGCAGGAGTCCCATTCAGTACACCTGTTGTTGCGTTTAATGAAAGCCCCTGAGGCAGTGAGCTGGCGCTCCATGTATAGGGTGCGGTCCCCCCGCTAACCGTCAGGCTTTGCGACCAGACACTTCCTGCTGTAGCCGTGTTAAGCCCCCCGGCAGAAGGTGTGAACAGGAGCGTCGGTGGACTGACGTGTATTGTCACCGTGGCGGGTGCAGAGGTTCCCCCGCTATTACTCGCTATATAGGTAAAGGAATCGCTGCCGGAAAAACCGGCTGCCGGGCTGTAATTGATCGTTGTGCCTGAAATGACTGCACTTCCGTGTAGAGGAGATGTCACCATGGACACTGATGTTGCAGCACCTCCACTCAACACAAGTGGTACGGTATTGTTTGAGCTATTGGCTAAAACGGTAAAGTTGGAAGCAGTTGCTACTGGCGACGCCTCAGCACGCGTCACAGTTACCGTGTATGTTTTTGTGGTTCCATCCTGCGCAGTGACAATTATCGGGATGTTCGTATCACTTCCAGCGACCAAATTTATATCTTGTGAAGCCGAACCAGAAGATACGGCAGAACCATTTACTTTAACGGTGGCATGACTCTCATTCACGACAGGCGTAACGTAAACGGAAGCAACACTGTTTACGACAGGTGCCCTATAGCTGGTGTTTCCTGCGCTAAATGAGGGCGATAGAGTGCCTGCAGACAGGGTTAAGCCTGATAAAGTAGCATCATCTGAATCAGCGGACACACCCGTACAACTGAACATCAGCCCTCTGATTTGCCCAAATGAGGTCGTGGCTCTGACTCGCAGGCCATTGGTAGCCAGATCGCCGGTCGTAAGGCTAAGCGTAACGGGGTGAGGGGTTGAACTAGTCGCGTTAGCTGCGTTATAGGTTTGAAACCGGCTTTGTGCATAGGTTGCAAAACCTATGCTGTCAGCGGTTGTTGGTGATTGGCCTACAGCCGATCCGCTGTCGGTAAAACTGACAGTCAGGGTATCACCCGCCTGGAAAGCCGAAGAGGGATAACTATTGGTAGCAAAATCCAGAGACGTTGAGCCCGAAAGTGAGTTAACAGCCAGACAGCCGTTTGATAGTGCAAATGCGGAAAAAGCAGGGCAAATCGAAAGAATAAATAAAATAAAGCCCGAATATATCCGCCAGGCCTGACAGGTCTGCCCCATGGCTTAGTGACTCCAGAATGAATTAGGATTATTCCTATTCCGTCACTTTACCATAACGCATGGTTTACATTTAAGTGCCATTAATCGTAGGAATACGCCCCGTTTTCGGGCCATTAAAGACGAATAGCATATTGAAACTATCTGCTCTTACATTGGCGAATCTCCGCGCTCCTTGATAACTCTCCTTATAGCGTTGATGGCCTGGATGTTAAATTTACATCGCTTTATCGATATCTGATTCAGGCTTCAGGCCCTGTCAGCGAACCCGCCGGATCTCTTTCTCCCTCCGAACAACGATTTGCCTGACCAGCGCATGCACTGTTTTTTCAGCAACCTGACCGGAATCTCTTACAGGCTGAATGTTATTATTCTGCCCGTGGTATCCACCGTCCTTTCTAAAATGGGTCGACGGCAATTATCCGGTTCTCGCTTCCTGCGCTGACGTCCATTTACTCGCCATTTATTGTCCTGATTATTGCCGATGCTTTTTACCTGTAAACGGTCGGCCAGTCTTTGTATTCATGCCCACCATCATTACTGCGTTGACGTTCGGCAACATTCAGAGCGTTATACCTGCCTTATCAATGTCGTCAATTATTACTGCCATTCCCTGTATGTTCAGGAAAGGGTCTGGCTGTTATCCACCGTTAGACCGGACAAAGAATGGGTGCAGCCAGCCTTGATAAATTCATCAGATAGGTGTTCATAAAGGAAATAGGCTTGATAGAAAGTTTGAGGCTGCGTAGAGGCAGGCACTGTGAGCGGAGGAACTGGGAATCGCTAAAGCGAAATGTTAAGACCGGATGGAAAAGGCAGGGCGGTGACGTCTCTGGTCAGCACTATCAGAAATCTACCGGAACCCTGAAAAGCAAAAACCCGCCTTTTGGGCGGGTTCTTTAAATAGTGGTGCCCGGACTCGGAATCGAACCAAGGACACGGGGATTTTCAATCCCCTGCTCTACCGACTGAGCTATCCGGGCAACGGGGCGCATTAAACCCGATCCATTAACTGCCGTCAACGAAATTTGCTGTTTTCGCTACGGACTGCACAATCTCTCGTCAGTTTTCTGCCAGTTCAGGCAAAAAAACGAGTCCACAGAAGGGAAAGCGGCATGGCGATAAGCAGCGCAGGCAGCATATTTACCACCGCAAACATCTTAATTCCACAAATGCGCAACCCCGTCGCCAGCAGCAACAGGCCGCCTACGGCGGTAAAATCGGCCATCATCGCCGGCGTGGTCAACGGCAAAATCAGCCTGGCGCAGATGGCGAGCGTAAGCTGAATAAGCAGCATCGGCACGCTGATTGCCGCGACGGCAATGCCGAGCGTGGTAGCGAAAATAGTGGCGGTAAAGAAATCGAGAAACGCCTTGGCGATAAGAATGCTCGGATCGCCGGTCATCCCTTCCTGCATCGAACCAAAGATTCCGGTGCCGCTGGCGCAAAACAGAACAATGATCGCCACATAGCTCTGGATAAATGACTCGTGAGAGCCGCTATTGTTTGGTCCCGGACGGGAAAGTAGAGCTTTAGCTTTGCCGATCGCGCTATTAATGCCTTTCTCCAGATAGCAAAACTCACCGATCAGCGCGCCGAGCAGCATCGCCAGCACCATTACCGGCAGGTTGGCGCATTTGACCACCAGCAGAATACCGATGCCCAGCGAGGCAAGGCCAAAAATGGAGGGCATAGATAAGCGAATACGCTCCGGCAACCTCTGGCTTAGCACTGTCCCGAGCACGCCGCCCAGCAGGACGGCGCTGGCGTTAATAAAGGGTCCGATAACCAAGATAAAAACTCCTGTTATTTAGTCATTGATATTGCATTCTTATTATCAAAATTGCTTTGTAAGAGTCCTGATTCAACGGGCTTTGTGCATAAAGATTCTTCCTTGCGCCTCAAAATAAAAGGTGACATTATTGCGCGAATTTTCTCCTTTTCGATACGGGGCTGCCGATAATGTTGTTGTCTACCGCTACGCGAAAGCCTGTTCGTATCTACGCTTTCTTCTCCTCTCTCACCATGCGGTGAGGATAACGCAGGCTCACTGCAGGACAACAGTAAAACCAGACGCGTTCTGCTTTTACTGATGTCTGGCGGTTGGAGCTGACCTCCAGCCAGGCAATTTCGTTGGACAGCTTGCGACGCTGTCCGGGGCTTTTTATTCCCCTGAAACGGGTATTTGTGCATATGAAATCATTGAAAATTGCCGCCAGCCACGACGTGGTTGCCACGCTTTCCACCCATCGTGAAGTGATCGCGCTCGACGAAACCGATTTTACCGATGTTGCGGCAGTCGTGCTGTCCGTTGCGGACAGTCGTAGCGGCATTCTGGCGTTGCTTAAACGCACGGGCTTCAACCTTCCGGTCTTTTTAGTTTCTGCAACCCAGCCGGAAGAGCTGGCGGCTTTTGCGGGAATTATCACCGGTAAAGCCCAGGATTACCTGGAGTTGGAAACCGCCGCCACCGAGTATGAAGAAAGCCTGCTGCCGCCGTTTTTCGATACGCTGACCAAATACGTGGCGATGGAAAACAGCACCTTTGCGTGTCCGGGCCACCAGCACGGCCAGTTTTTCAGAAAGCATCCTGCCGGGCGCCAGTTCTATGATTTCTTCGGCGAGAACGTCTTCCGCGCGGATATGTGTAACGCGGACGTGAAGCTTGGCGATTTGCTTATCCACGAAGGATCGGCAAAGCACGCGCAGAAATTCGCGGCCAAAGTGTTCCACGCCGACAAAACCTATTTCGTACTAAACGGCACCTCGGCGGCTAATAAAGTCGTCACCAACGCGCTGCTGACCCGCGGCGATCTGGTGTTATTTGACCGCAATAACCACAAATCCAACCACCACGGCGCGTTAATTCAGGCGGGCGCGACGCCGGTCTATCTTGAAGCGGCCCGCAACCCGTTCGGCTTTATAGGCGGCATCGATGCGCATTGTTTTGACGATGCTTATCTGCGGGCGCTAATCGGGGAAGTGGCGCCGGAACGTGCGCAGGATGAACGGCCGTTCCGCCTGGCGATTATCCAGCTTGGCACCTATGACGGCACCGTCTATAACGCGCGTCAGGTAGTGGATAAAATTGGCCACCTTTGCGATTACATCCTCTTTGATTCTGCCTGGGTCGGCTACGAACAGTTCATCCCGATGATGGCCGACTGCTCGCCGCTGCTGCTGGAGCTTAATGAAAACGATCCGGGGATTTTTGTTACCCAGTCGGTTCATAAACAGCAGGCCGGGTTCTCCCAGACTTCGCAGATCCACAAGAAAGACAACCATATCCGCGGCCAGGCGCGTTTCTGTCCGCATAAGCGCCTGAACAACGCTTTTATGCTGCACGCTTCAACCAGCCCTTTCTATCCGTTATTTGCGGCGCTGGACGTCAACGCCAAAATCCACGAAGGGGAAAGCGGGCGCCGCCTGTGGGCGGACTGCGTAGCGCTTGGTATCGAAGCGCGTAAGGCGATCATCGCCAACTGCAAAATGATCAAACCTTTTATCCCGCCGGTGGTAGCAGGCAGGCCGTGGCAGGATCATCCGACCGATATTATCGCCCGGCAGCGGCGCTTTTTCAGCTTTGAGCCGGGCGAGAAATGGCACGGTTTCGAAGGCTATGAGAAAGAGGAATATTTTGTCGATCCCTGCAAGCTGCTGCTGACCACGCCGGGTATCGATCCGCAAACCGGGCAGTACACGGAATTTGGCATTCCCGCGGCGATCCTCGCAAACTACCTGCGTGAAAACGGCGTAGTGCCGGAAAAATCGGATCTCAATTCGATTCTTTTCCTGCTCACGCCTGCGGAAAGCGCGGAGAAGATGGCGCAGCTGGTGGCCATGCTTGCGCAGTTCGAACAGCATATTGAAGACGATACGCCGCTTGCCGACGTGTTGCCGACCATCTACCAAAAATACTCGGTGCGTTACAAAGGCTACACGCTGCGGCAACTTTGCCAGGAGATGCACGATCTCTACGTCAGTTTTGCGGTAAAAGATCTGCAAAAATCGATGTTCCGCAAAGCCAGCCTGCCGCCGGTGGTTATGAACCCGCAGGATGCGCACAGCGAGTTTATTCGCGGCAACGTCGAGCTGGTGCGTTTAAGCCAGGCGGAAGGGCGCATCGCCGCCGAGGGCGCGCTGCCATATCCGCCGGGCGTACTGTGCGTCGTGCCGGGGGAAGTTTGGGGTAGCGCCGCGCTACGTTATTTCCTGGCGCTGGAAGAGGGCGTAAACATGCTGCCGGGCTTTTCGCCGGAGCTGCAGGGGGTTTATAGCGAAACGGATGCCGACGGCATTAAGCGCCTGTACGGATATATGGTGAAATGAGTGAAAATCGCCCCTCCTTTGAGGGGCGATTTATGTTACCGGCGGCGATAGCTTTTCTGCGCCGTATTTACTTTATATAGATAATGGCGGGATTCAGCAGACGGATGACGCGTGGTCAGCGTCTGATACACATCGTCCGCGCCCATGCTGTTAATGATATTGAACGCACGCTGCTTATCGCTGTGGAATACTCGCAGCACGCTGCCCGCGCCGCCGTTATAAGCGGTGATGACGGCATAGCGGCGCGACGTTGGGTTATCAATGCCGGCCAGATAGCTATCCTGTAAAATCGCCAGGTAGGCGGTGCCGGTATCGATATTGCTTTCCGGATCGAACAGGTAACTGCGGCTTGGTTTTCCCCATTTCCCCTGGGCTTTAAACACGTCCACGCCGGCGCTGTGCTGCACGACCTGCATCAGGCCCAGCGCGTCAGAATGGCTTACCGCATACGGGTTAAAGCTCGATTCGGTTTGCATAATCGCAAGGATCAGCGACTCGTCCACGCCGTACTTCTTCGAAGCCTTACGCACCATGCCGATGTACTTATGGGCACGTTTATCAAGGTGGTTCGGCACCAGGTTAATCGTCACGCTGTAAACGATTTTCAGGCCGGTTGAGCGTTTTTGCAGGCGCGTTTGCAGCAGGTAGTCCGCAAACTTCGAGGCGCGGCCTTCCCAGCGGATCGGCTGGCCGGTGTTATCGACCACCTGGCCATACAGGAACGGCATTTTGGAGATCAGTACGTCGTTAGCATCGGAATAGAGATCGATTGAACCGGGGTTGTCGCCCATCAGCAACGTGCTGATGATCGCCTGACGTAGATGCGCTGCGGGATCGGTGCCGGCGATGGTTTCAACGGTAATGGTCCCGTCGTCGAAGTTGATATGGCTACGGGTCAGATACTGATCGGTATATTTAACGTAGTCCTTAGGACCGGCAATCAGCACCTCTTTTATGCCCCAGATATTTTCAATGTCGTGGGCAAACTGCCCCATCAGAATATCAAATCCGTTGGTGTCCTTAATAAACTCTTCGTTATAGGTATCTTCTTTTTTGCCCGAACACGAGACGAGCAGGGGGACGACCAGAGCTAGCGCGAGAAATTTTTTCATCATTCCGTGTATGTTTTGCCCGTTGTGGTTAGCAAAAAAGGGCCGCTGGCCCTTTTTATTACTTTTCTGGCGGCGTGAAGCCTTCAATGTGGACTTCTTTGCCTTCGAACAGGAAGTTCACCATTTCCGCTTCCAGCTCTTTGCGATGCTCCGGGTTCATCATGCTCATTTTGCGTTCGTTAATCAGCATGGTTTGTTTGGCCTGCCATAGCGCCCAGGCTTCTTTGGATATTTCGTTATAGATGCGCTTGCCCAGTTCGCCCGGATAGAGCTGAAAGTCCTGGCCTTCGGCCTCGCGTTGCAGGTAGGTACAAAAAATAGTTCTACTCATCATCATTCCTCTTCGGCAGTCCGGACGGCGTTAATCGCGACCGGCTCTGCATGTAATTGCTGTAACAGACGCTCCACGGGGGCTGCTAGCCCGACGGAAGGCGGTTGCGCTAAGTTATACCAGAGAGCGCCTCCTTCATCCATGCAGCCGGTGAATGAATGCACGGGAAGCCAAACAGGCACGATATCCAGATGGAAATGGCTGAAAGTATGGCGGAAGGCGATTAATTGAGTGAGATTATCGGCCGGTATTTGACGTTGCGCCAGCCACTCGCGCAGTTCTGCTTCGGTGGCGAACTGAGGAAAACAGTACAGGCCTCCCCACAGGCCAACGGCCGGACGTCGGGCGAGAAACACCGCATTATCCTGCTGCATCATCAGCATGTAGCCGGTGCGCTCCGGAAGCGTGACCTTCGGTTTTTTCCCCGGATAGTTTGCCCAGCTGTGGTTGGCATAAGCCACGCAGCTATTGTTTAACGGGCAAAGTTCGCATTTGGGCTTCGAGCGGGTGCAAACCATAGCGCCCAGATCCATCATCGCCTGGTTAAACTGGCTAACACCCTTTTCAGGCGTCACCTGCTCGCTAATTTCCCACAGACGTTTTTCCACGTCCTTTTTGCCCGGCCAGCCGGAAACGGCGTAACAGCGCGCAAGCACGCGCTTTACGTTGCCGTCCAGGATCGGAAAATGTTTACCGAGCGAGAGCGACAAAATCGCGCCAGCCGTGGAGCGTCCGACGCCCGGCAGTGCGGCAACCTCTTCAAAGGTTTCCGGGAAAACGCCGCCGTGCTGGTCTGCGACTCTCTGCGCAGCTTTATGAAGATTGCGCGCGCGCGCGTAGTAACCAAGGCCGGTCCACAGGTGCAGAACTTCATCAAGCGGCGCATCGGCGAGATCCGTCACGGTCGGAAAGCGCGCCATAAAGCGTTCAAAGTAAGGAATTACGGTAGCGACCTGCGTTTGTTGCAACATCACTTCTGAGAGCCATACTTTGTAGGGCGTTTTCTCGAGCTGCCAGGGCAGGGTTTTACGCCCGAACTTTTGGTACCAGTCAAGAACCTGGTGGGCGAATTGAGGCGCTTGTATCGTCAACGCGGGGCATCCGGCAAAGGGTGAAATCAGGGTGCCGATTCCAGCACAGACCACGGATGGCTGTAAACCGGAACTTTCCGGTGCTTGTTCTTGCAACTCACCCCTAACTTTGGATAATGCCCGTTTCCCGAATACTAATACGTAGCCAAAACCCATGAAGAATGACGTCATTTCACCGGAATTTAATGAAGAAGGCCGCGCGCTGCGCCGGATTCGTAGCTTTGTCCGTCGCCAGGGGCGCCTGACCAAAGGCCAGGAGCACGCGCTGGAAAACTACTGGCCGGTGATGGGCGTTGAATATGAAGCCGCGCCCGTTGATTTTGCCGCGCTCTTTGGCCGTCAGGCGCCGGTCACGCTGGAAATTGGTTTTGGTATGGGGTCATCGCTGGTGGCCATGGCGCAGGCTTTGCCCGAGCAGAATTTTCTCGGCATCGAAGTTCACTCGCCGGGCGTCGGCGCCTGCCTGAGCACCGCGCATGAAGCGGGCGTCGAGAACCTGCGCGTAATGTGCCACGACGCGGTGGAAGTGCTGGAAAATATGATTCCTGACAATTCTTTAAACATGGTTCAGCTCTTTTTCCCTGACCCATGGCACAAAGCGCGTCATAATAAACGCCGTATCGTTCAGGTGCCTTTTGCGGAGCTGGTGAAACGCAAACTGAAACCGGGCGGCGTGTTCCATATGGCGACCGACTGGGAACCTTATGCTGAACACATGCTCGAAGTGATGTCCTCTATCGACGGTTATCAAAACCAGTCGCAGAGTAACGACTACGTACCGCGCCCGGAATCACGTCCGGTGACCAAATTTGAACAGCGTGGCCATCGTCTTGGTCACGGCGTATGGGACTTAATGTTCGAGAGGGTAAAATAATGGCAAAAAATCGTAGCCGTCGTTTGCGTAAAAAGATGCATATCGACGAATTCCAGGAGCTGGGATTCTCAGTTGCATGGCGTTTCCCGGAAGGCACCTCGGAAGAACAGATTGATAAAACCGTTGATGCATTTATTAATGATGTCATCGATAAAAACGGCCTGGCCTTTGATGGCGGCGGTTACCTCGCGTGGGATGGTCTAATCTGCAAACAGGAAATCGGCAAATGCACCGAAGAGCATCAGGCTCTGGTGCGTAAGTGGCTCGAAGATCACAAGGTCGAAGACATTCGCATGAGCGATCTGTTCGACGTCTGGTGGGACTGATTTATTACAGAAACGGGCCGGTGTGAACCGGCCTTTTTTTCAGGAGTAGCTATGATTCGTAAGGCTTTAATGGGCGTTCTGCTCCTCACCGCGCTGCAGGCGCAGGCCGACTATAAATGCAGCGTAAACCCGCGCGATGACGTGGTTATTAGCCCACAGTCCGTTCAGGTGGTGGGTGAAAATGGCAATCTGGTTATCGCCCCGGACGGCAGCCTGCAGTTTAACGGCAAGCCTCATACCTTAAACGCAACCCAGCGCCAGCTGGCGATTAACTATCAGCAGGCGCTGCGTACCGATCTTCCCTGGATTGATACCGGCGCGCGTAACCGCGTTGAAAAAGGACGCGTAGCGCTGGATAAAATCATTGCCCAGGAAGTGGGTGAGAGCAGCAATATGCGTAGCCGTCTGACCAAGCTGGACGCTCAGCTCAAGGAGCAGATGAACCGCATTATCGAACATCGCCAGGACGGGCTGACCTTCCATTATAAAGCTATCGATCAGGTACGCGCCGACGGCCAGACCCTGGTAAACCAGGCGATGGGCGGCATTCTGCAGGACAGCATTAACGAGATGGGGGCAAAAGCAGTGCTTAAGGGCGGCGGCAACCCGTTACAGGGCGTGCTGGGTAGCCTGGGCGGGCTGCAAACCTCGATCCAGAACGAGTGGAAGAACCAGGAACAGGATTTCGAACAGTTCGGTCGCGATGTGTGCAGCAAAGTGGTGACGCTGGAAGGCCAGCGTAAAGGGCTGGTTGAAACGCTGAAGTAAGTTTATACGGCGGATAGCGGCAGGCTTATCCGCCCTACAATTGCCAATCGTTACTATGGGACGGATGGCGCTACGTTTATCCGCTCTAAAATTGTCAATCTTTCCGTAGGCGGATAAGCAACGCGCCATCCGCCATCTACTCAGTTACTCCGCCAAAAACAGCTCCAGCAGCGAGTTCAGGAACAGTTTGCCGTGCTCGGTTATCTGCCAGTGCCGTGTCGTTTCCACCAGATAATCCTGCGCAATCGCCTTATCGATCTGCGGACGAATAACCGACTCATCAAGCCCGGTATACAGCGTGAACTCGTTGCGCGGCGCGGCTTCCAGCAGGCGGAAGCGGTTCATAAAGAATTCAAACGGCTTGTCGGCCTGCTCCACGTCGTGCTGGCGGTCGAGATATTTTCCTTCCATATAGCCGCGCGGATGACGCGTTTTGGCCGTGCGCAGAATACGCCCGTCCTCGAAGGTGATTTTGCCGTGCGCGCCGCAGCCGATGCCCAGATAGTCGCCGAAGCGCCAGTAGTTCAGGTTGTGCTGGCACTGGAAGCCTGGTTTGGCATAGGCCGAGGTTTCATACTGCTGATAGCCTGCGGCGCTCAGCAGCTTGTCGCCCTGCTCGAAGATATCCCACAGCGCGTCGTCGTCCGGCAGCTTTGGCGGACGGGAGCCGAACAGCGTATTTGGCTCAATGGTCAGCTGATACCAGGACAGATGCGGCGGATTGAGCGCTATCGCCTGACGCAAATCGTCCAGTGCCTCTTCAAGGGTCTGGTCCGGTAAGCCGTGCATCAGGTCGAGGTTAAAGCTACGAAGCCCCAGACCGCTTGCCAGGTTCGCCGCGCGTTTTGCTTCGTCAGCATCATGGATGCGCCCCAGGCGTTTAAGCTTCGGCTCGCTGAAGCTCTGCACGCCGATAGAGATGCGGTTCACACCGGCACGCTGATAGCCTTTGAAACGATCGGCCTCGACCGTGCCGGGGTTTGCTTCCATGGTGATTTCCGCATCCGCTGCGAGCGGCAGACGCGCGCGCACGCCGTCGAGCAGGTTTTGCATTGCCTCGCTTGAAAGCAAGCTTGGCGTACCGCCGCCGATAAAGATGGTCTTTATTTCACGTCCTTGTGCCATCGACGCGTCGCTATCCAGATCGCGCAACAGGTGGCTGACGTACTCGTCGTGCGGCACGTCGCCTTTTAGCGCATGAGAGTTAAAGTCACAGTAAGGACACTTCTGCACGCACCAGGGAATGTGAATATAGAGACTCAGCGGTGGCAAATTAGCCATTTTTCATTGCTTCCAGTAACAGTTTTAGCGCTTGTCCACGGTGGGAGATGGCGCGTTTCTCATCGCGGGTTAATTCCGCAGCGGTTTTGCCAACGCCCGGAACATAAAAAATCGGATCGTAACCAAAACCGCCTGCGCCCGCCGCTTCGCGCGTAATTTCACCTTCCCAGCAGCCGTGGAACACCAGCGGCGTTGGATCCTGCGCGTGGCGCATATAAACCAGCACGCAGTGAAACTGCGCCTGGCGCTGTTCGTCAGGCACATCTTTGAGCGTAACAAGCAGCTTTTCAAGGTTCTGCTGGTCGGTGGCATCCTCACCGGCGTAGCGAGCGGAATAAATGCCGGGCGCGCCGCCAAGCGCGTCGACAGCCAGGCCTGAGTCATCGGCAATAGCCGGCAGGCCGGTCACCTGCGCGGCATGGCGGGCTTTCAGAATAGCGTTCTCAATAAAAGTCAGGCCGGTTTCTTCGGCGGACTCTACGCTCAGTTCGGTTTGCGCCACCACGTCCAGACCAAAGTCGCGCAGTAAATCGGCGAGTTCACGCACTTTACCGGCGTTACCGGTAGCGAGGACAACTTTTTGCATAGCGGGATCCTGTGAAATTTCGGTAATTATTCGAGCAATGCCGCGACTTCCGTCGGGATTTGTTGCGGGTCGATAATCTTAATTTGCTTATGGCGGCCCAGTTCACCTTTCTCGACCATCACCTGGCCTTTGGCGACGCGGAACTGCTTAGCCAGATACTTTACCAGATGGGCGTTGGCTTTGCCGTCTATCGGCGGGGCGGTGATGGCGACTTTCAGTTCGTCGCCATGCAGCCCGATAATGCAGTCCCGGCTGGCTTTAGGCTGAATATACAGCCGCAAAACCAGCCCGTCGGAGGTTTGACTCACTGCGCTCAAAGCGCCATCCACAGGCTCGGCAGCAGCATGTTACCGGAGAGCGCCAGCAGTTCGGCAATGCCGATATTCAGCGCGTAAAGCGCCAGAATGACGATCATACCGGAAAAGTCGATGCCGCCCATCGCCGGTAAAATACGGCGAATCGGCGCCATAAAGGGTTCGGTCAGCTGCATCAGCACGAATTCCACCGGGCTGCGGCCCTGGCTTACCCAACTCATCAACGCCCGAATAATCATCACCCAGAAGAACAGCAGGCCTGCAGTTTTCAGCAGCACCAGCAGGGCGGCAATCCAGATGATCGGCGCGAAGCTGACGGCCTGGAAAAGCACCATCGCTTTCACCAGGCAGAGCACGTAGGCGATGAGCAGCGAAGAGGTATCGATCGGCCCCATCGAAGGGATAAAACGGCGCAGCGGGCTGATGACCGGCTGGGTCGCTTTCACAACGAACTGCGAGAACGGATTGTAAAAGTCAGTACGCGCCCACTGCATCCAGATGCGCAGCAGCAGCACCATGACGTACAGCTCAATGACGGTGGAAATCAGGAAGGTCAACATCTGCATGGCGTTCCTCAACGTTTAGTGTTTAGCGAGCGGAATAGTCCCGCGCGCCGAAAATAGCGGTTCCAATGCGCACCATGGTGCTGCCTGCGGCAATCGCGGCGTCCATGTCATCGGTCATGCCCAGAGATAATGTATCGACCGTCGAATAACGGCTTTTAAGCGTTTCGAACGCCGCGGCCATCTGGCTGCAAACGGCGAACTGACGCTCGTAATCGGGTTCAGGCGCAGGAATCGCCATTAAACCCCGTAACACCAAACCCGGCAGCGCGGCGACTGCGGATGCCAGCTGGTCAAGCTCGCTAAGCGCGATCCCGGATTTACTGTGTTCATCGCTAATATTTATTTGAATCAGGACGTTAAGCAGCGGTAATTCTGCCGGACGCTGCTCGCTCAGGCGAGTGGCGATGCGCAGGCGATCTACCGTATGGCACCAGTCGAAATGTTCGGCCACCAGACGACTTTTGTTCGACTGCAAAGGACCGATAAAGTGCCATTCAAGCCGTGCTGCGCCCTTGTCGGCAAAGTAACGAATTTTATCCACGCCTTCCTGCACGTAGTTTTCGCCGAAAGCACGCTGCCCGGCGGCAACCGCTTCTTCGATGGCGCTCGCAGGTTTTGTTTTGCTGACCGCAAGCAAAGTAACTTCTTCGGAAGCCCGGCCGCAGCGTGACGCTGCCGCTGAGATTTTGTGGCGAACCTGTGCCAGATTGTGCGCTATCTCGTTCATACGTTGGGAAGTGATATGGATATCGAAGAAATTGTGGCCCTTAGTGTAAAGCATAACGCTTCCGATCTACACCTGTGCACGGGGCAATCTGCACGCTGGCGCAGGCAAGGGCAGCTTGTACCCTTTCCGCATCCAGCGCCTGACCCCGAAACTCTGCTGGCGGGCTGGCTTACGAAAAGGCAAAGCGAAGAGCTGCAGGAGGCAGGGCAGTTAGATTTTGCCGTGACGCTCGCTAGCGGCATTCGCCTGCGCGCCAACGCTTTTCGCCAGCTTCAGGGCTATTCTCTCGCGTTACGTTTGCTGCTTTCGTCTGGCCTGAAGTTAGAAACATCTGGCGCGCCTTTGATAATTACATCCTTACTGCGAATGCCTGACGGCCTGATCCTGGTGACGGGAGCCACCGGCAGCGGCAAATCCACCACGCTTGCAGCCATGGTGGACTACCTCAATCATCATCTCGACGGGCATATCCTCACGCTGGAAGACCCGGTGGAGTTTGTGTATCGCTCCGAACGTTGCCTGATTCAGCAAAGGGAGCCGGGCACGCATTGCCGCTCATTCGCCGCCGGATTAAAAGCCGCGTTACGCGAAGACCCGGATGTCATCCTGCTTGGAGAGCTGCGGGACAGCGAAACCATCCGACTTGCCTTAACCGCGGCGGAAACGGGTCATCTGGTTCTGGCAACGCTGCATACACGCGGCGCGGCGCAGGCGGTGGAAAGGCTGGTTGATGTCTTTCCGGCCGAAGAAAAAAGCCATATCCGCAGCCAGCTTGCGGGCAGCCTTAAGGCCGTACTGGCGCAAAAGCTGTTGCCGGTAAAGAAGGGCGGAAGGGTAGCGCTGTATGAACTGCTGGTGAACACCCCGGCGGCGGCAAACCTGATTCGCGAAGGCAAAACCCATCAGCTGCCCGGCCTGTTACAGACGGGGCAGCAGCACGGCATGCAGAGTTTTGCCCAGTGCGAGGCTCAGCTTTTGCGGGAGGGCAAAATCGATAAGGATGCGGATACAGCTAATGCGCCATGGGAGAATCCATTATGAGCACCATTATTGGCTTTGTGTGTATGCGTGTGTATTACGGATTTCGGTCCGGAGGGCAATATGAATTCCTCTGACCTGATAAAGAAGCTGAAGGCCGCAGGAGGCGAATCCGCCAGAAAATCCGCAGGCAGCCACTGGATATGGTGGTCGCCGTGGACAGGGAAAACTTTCCCGGTGCCGCATCCGAAAAAAGATTTACCCGTTGGTACAGTCAGATCTATGCGTAAACTCGCCGGGATTTAACCCGCTGCTCCAGGAGGTTGAATATGTTTTTTTCTGTTGGCGTGGAAATGCCCACAAATGAGAACGAGGCGTACGGCTTGATTGCGCCCGCATTGTGTAACGATGAGTTTGGCTGCGTGTCAGCGGCAGATAAGCAGGAAGATATTGCGGAAAACATGCGCGAAGCGATTTTGTTAACTGCCGATATGATGATGAGGCGCGGGGCGGATATCACCCGGCTTAACGATGCCGGGCCATTTGCTTATGCCGGCGAGCCTGATTACGCCTGGTGCAATCAATGGCTAATGGTGGATGTTGATTTGTCCGCTCTGGAAGGTAAGCAGCAGCGTATAAATATCACGCTGCCGGGTACGTTACTGCAGCGTATTGATAACCATGTTAAGCGGGCAGATTCAGCTTACCGGGATCGCAGCCACTTTCTGGCCGCCGCCGCGAGGCATGAACTACAGAACGCGGCTACCGGTACGCCACCTGGCAGCAAAACCGGTCAGGGGTGATATTCAAACCAGCTTTCAAGGATCACTACCGCGGAAGCGGAATCGATGCTGCCTTTGTTAAGCGCGCGGAAGCCGCCGTGCTCAAACAGGCCGGCACGAGCCTCAACGGTGCTCAGGCGTTCATCCTGCAGGGAAACTTTCACACCGAAGCGACCATGCAGGCGATTTGCAAATTTGCGGGCGCGGGCGGTCAGCGGCTGTTCTGTGCCGTCCATGTTCAGCGGCAGGCCAACAATGACTTCGTCTGGCTGCCACTCTTTGAGAATTTTTTCCACGGCGTTCCAATCCGGCGTGCCGTCCTGGGCTTTCAGCGCGGCGAGCGGACGGGCGGTGCCGGTAATGCGTTGGCCAATCGCCACGCCGATGCTTTTAGTGCCGAAATCAAAAGCTAAAAGTGTTCCGCTGCTCATTACGCGTGCCCCGCTTCGCCAGGCATGGTATGGATATCGACGCCTATCAGCTTCGCCGCTTCGCGCCAGCGTTCGGCAATCGGGGTATGGAACAGAATCGCTGCGTCCGCCGGGGCGGTAAGCCAGACGTTTTCGAGGATCTCTTGCTCAAGCTGCCCTTTCTCCCAGGAGGAGTAGCCCAGCGCCACCATTACATTTTTCGGCTGGTTTGGCGTGCCTATGGTTTCCAGCACGTCCCGGGAGGTGGTGATGACGGTATCCGCAGAGATACGAATACTTGAAGCGAACAGGTCCGGCGGGCTGTGGAGGATAAAGCCACGGTCTTCCGCCAGAGGGCCGCCAATAAATACCGGTTTATCAAGACGGATAGCCGGGTCACGTGGGTCGGGCTCGATCTTCAGCTTTTGCAGTACGCCTTCAACCTGCAGGTTTTCGAGGGGTTTATTGATGATAATGCCCATCGCGCCATCTTCGTTGTATTCGCAGATATAAACGACGGCGCGCTTAAAAAGCGGGTCCTGGAGAGCCGGCATGGCAATAAGAAAGTGATGCTGTAAATTCATTGTCAGAGGTTCTGATCCCGGTTGAAAAAGCGACAGCGCCCAGTATGCGGGGAAAGGGGCTAGCTGTCACTACTGGCGGTTTCCCTACCGCCGCTTAAAAATTACTTCGCCAGACGCTTTTCAACGGCGTCAAACAGCATACCCGTAATGGACACCGGGAAAGCGGCTTCGATTTCGCGGATGCAGGTAGGGCTGGTGACGTTAATTTCGGTCAGGCGATCGCCAATAATATCCAGGCCGACGAAGATAAGCCCTTTGGCTTTCAGGGTCGGGCCTACGCGGCGTGCAATATCCCAGTCGCTTTCAGTCAGCGGACGAGGTTCGCCACGGCCGCCGGCCGCCAGGTTACCGCGCGTTTCGCCGCCCTGAGGAATACGCGCAAGGCAGTACGGCACCGGTTCGCCGTCAACGACCAGCACGCGTTTGTCGCCGTCGACGATAGCTGGCAGATAGTTTTGCGCCATGCAGTAGCGGTTGCCGAGCTCGGTCAGGGTTTCTGCAATCACCCCGAGGTTAGGATCGCCTTCCTTCACGCGGAAGATAGAAGTGCCGCCCATGCCGTCCAGCGGTTTCATAATGATATCGCCGTGCTTCTGCCAGAATGCTTTGAGCTGCGCTTTATTGCGCGTCACCAGCGTTTCCGGGGTTAAATCCGCAAACCAGGCGGTGAAGAGCTTCTCGTTGCAATCGCGCAGGCTCTGCGGTTTGTTGACGATCAGCGTGCCTTTTTCCTCGGCGCGCTCAAGAATATAGGTGGCGTAGATAAACTCGGTATCAAACGGCGGGTCTTTACGCATCAGTATGACGTCCAGATCGGTCAGCGCAATATCCTGCTCGCTGCCGAAGTCATACCATTTATCGTAATTCTGCTCGACGCTGACCTGGCGGGTACGGGCCCGCGCTTCGCCGTTAATCAGATACAGGTCCGCCATTTCCATATAGTGGATTTCGTAGCCGCGGCTTTGCGCTTCGAGCAGCATGGCGAAGCTTGAATCTTTTTTGATATTGATGTTTGCGATGGGGTCCATCACGATGCCGAGCTTGATCATTTTTTCTCCTTTAGCCCAGATCGCCAAAACGCACCTGAAGCGCGGTGATGGCGGTGAGCGCGGTAGTCTCAGTGCGCAGAACGCGTGGTCCTAACAAGATATCAGTAAACTGGTGGCGTGCGGTCATGGCAATTTCGTCCGCCGTTAAACCGCCTTCCGGCCCGATCAACAAACGTACGCGTTCGACCGGCTGCGGCAGGGTATTAATGCTGGCGCTGGCGCGAGGGTGAAGGTTGAGCTTCAGACTGTCGTCCTGCTCGGCGCTCCACTCCTCTAAATCCATCGCCGGGCGTATTTCCGGCACCACGTTACGGCCGCATTGTTCGCAGGCGGCAACGGCGATTTTACGCCACTGCGTGAGCTTTTTATGCAGGCGCTCGGCGTCAAGCTTTACGCCGCAGCGCTCGGAAAACAAAGGCGTAATCACGTTCACGCCCAGCTCAACGGCTTTTTGGATGGTGAACTCCATCTTTTCGCCGCGCGACATGACCTGGCCGAGATGCAGATGCAGCGGGGATTCCCGGTTATCGGCGCTGGCAGCCAGCACTTTGACCCGCACGGTTTTTTTATCAGCCTGCACGATTTCAGCGTCAAAAACCTGGTTGCTGCCGTCAAAGAGCTGCAGCGCCTGTCCTGCCCCCATGCGTAAAACGCGGCCCACATGGTTGGCGGCATCTTCGCTCAGGGCCAGCTCCTCGCCGACGGCGAGTAATTCAGGGTGATGAATGCGGGGTATACGCATGCGTAAAATATCCGATTGTTAGGCTGTATGTCCGGACACAGGGCGGGTAAAAGAAGCGCCATTCATCACGCGGTGGCGGATGGCGCAAGCATATCCGCCCTGCGAAAGTCCTGTTCGTTAGTCACAGCTAAATGAGCAATGGAGGCTAGTTTAGGTTAGCTGTTTTGTGCCTGGCAAGCCCGCAGCACATAAGGGTTATGATTACCCTGAACTTTAGCGATGCGCTCGTCGCGCTCGCACTCCCAGCCGCTGACCGGGTAGAGCTTATTCCAGACTTCGAAAAGCTGAGTTTGCTGGCGGGAAAGCCTCAGTTGATATTGGTCGCGCATATAGAAGTAGGTGCGGGCAATGGCCCCGCGCGCACGCGCCGGCGGCTCGGCCAGCTTATCCTTAAAATCGACTTTCATTTCGCACTGGCCGTACTGGCCTTCGCCGCCGTTCCACTGGCTGTACATAAAGTTATTTCTGTCCGCGTTCACTTCTCCCACAGCAGGCTGCAGGTTGTGCATGTCGCTTTCCATTTTGCGGTAAAGCGGATCTTTAGCGCAGTTCTTTCTTCCGCCGTCCTGCCAGCACTGGCGCTGGTGGCCGAACTGCCAGGCCGGAACGACGTGCTCCCATTCTATACGCGAGGCGCGGTTTTCATTTTTACGCACTTTATAACCGCATGATTTGAGGTCGGGGATACCTTTTTTACCCTGCCAGCTGATTTTGCAGCCGCAGTAAAAATCTCCCGGCGCGTCGGCATTCACTTTGACGCCGGCTGCTTTGGCCTGCGAGAAGCTGTTGATACCGGCGCTGAAAGCAAAAAAAGAGGAGAAGGTTGCAACAACTGCAACAGCCCAAAAATATTTGCGAGACATTTCCAGAATCCTTGCTAAAACCTGCCCGCACCCTACCTGAGGATTTATCCAGTTTCAATGAGCGCGATCTGGAAACTTTTCGGCTAATTTTTTATTTACAGGAAGCGGTAAGCTCAGGTTTTAACAGGTCGCCGCAGCGCACGCAGCGGTATTCAGATTCACCGCGAAGCACCCTGTTGTGACGGCGAACGGTAAGCTGATGCAGCTGGCAGCGGCAGCGATAGGGGAAGGTGTTTTTGCGCACCGACTGCACTTCAAACTGGTGGGTCCGGCGAGCGGGAACGCCGAGGACGGCCTCCATCATCCATTTCCACTCTTTACCGTGCGGCGCTACGCGGCCGAAATGTTTCCAGACCAGAAGATGCGCCAGCTCGTGCGGCACCACCTCATCGATAAAGGCCTGCTGGTTTTCCATCAAAAGCACGGGATTCAGACGGATTTCGTAGCTCTCCATCCAGGCGGTGCCCGCGGCGGTGCCGCGCTGCTGATACACCAGTTTCGGTTCCGGATAGCTACGGCCTAAATGCAGATTTGCCTGCTGTAATTTTTCCCGCAGGCTACGCATAACGGCCTGTTGGATAGCGATGGGAAGTCGTGGGGATTTCATAACGGCAGAGAATAGAATGGGGCGGAGCAGGGCGCAAGCCCCTCTCCTTGCGGAGAAGGGCTCTTTTACGCTTAGTCGTGCGCGCCAATCTCACGTAACGGACGGCCTTTCATCAGGTTACGTTCAATATGCTCCAGCGACACGTGTTTGGTTTCCGGCACCAGCCACAGCGTCAGGACGATAAAGAAGATGTTCAGACCGGCGTAGACCCAGAAGGTGTTCGCGTTGCCCAGCGTATTGAGCATGGTCAGGAAGGTTGCGCCGACAATCATGTTGGCGATCCAGTTAGTGGTGGTGGAGCAGGTAATACCGAAATCACGGCCTTTCAGCGGCTGGATTTCAGAGCACAGCACCCAGATCAGCGGACCGGCGCTCATCGCAAAGCCAATGATAAACATCAGCAGCATGGCGACAGCGAAGTACTGCGCGCCCTGCGAGTGAATGCCAACGTGCAGCATCGTGCCGAGCACGCCCATCCCCGTAGCCATAACCAAAAAGCCCAGCACCAGCGTCGGTTTACGACCCCAGCGATCCACCAGGCCGATTGCGATAAAGGTCGCCAGCACGTTAATCAGGCCGACGATAACCGTCCCCCACATCTGCTGAGTGGTGTTGGTGAAACCGGCGATTTCAAAGATTTTCGGCGCGTAGTACATGATGACGTTCATACCGGTGAACTGCTGCATCACCTGAAGCAGAACGCCAAGGAACACCGCGCGACGGAAGTTGCTGTTGTCTTTAAACAACGCCCAGCCGCTCTGTTTCACCTGCAGGCTTTCACGAATTTCTTCAAGTTCACGCTTCGCTTCGGCGCTGGTGTCGCGCAGACGTAAAAGCACGCGTTCGGCATCGTGGAAACGGCGTTTGGCGGCGAACCAGCGCGGGCTGTCCGGCAGGAAGAATACGCCGATCAGCAGCAGCAGGGCCGGAATGGTGATAATGCCGAGCATCCAGCGCCATGAACCCGAGTAGCTAAAGGCGGTATCGGACAGATAGGCGCCGAGGATACCGATGGTGATCATCAGCTGATACATAGAAATCATGCTGCCGCGGATTTTTTCCGGCGCGATCTCAGACAGGTAAAGCGGCGCGGTATAAGACGCGACGCCGACGGCCAGGCCAAGCAGCACGCGGGAAATGATCAGCACTTCAACGTTTGGTGCAAAGGCCGAGCACAGCGAACCGGCCACGAAAAGGATCGCGCCGATCATCAGGCTGTATTTACGCCCCAAGCGGAAGGAGAGCCAGCCGCTGCCGACGGCGCCC
>NZ_RCAA01000006.1:43559-61961 GCF_003628475.1 Enterobacter sp. R1(2018)
GCCAAAGAGTAAACCCGCCAGCGCCGCAAGGAAGCAGACAAAAAAGGTCATGCTCTTATTTGAACGCCCGTGTTTTTTATTAGTGTCAGGCATATAGCCCTCCGGTTGAATTATCAATTTTATCGTTGTTAAGGGTAGGTGAGTGCCGCGTAAATTAGTGTGATGCCAATCACGTTAGTGTAATCGGTTACACAAGTGTCAAGAACTGTATGCATTATTTATGCAGATAAAACATAGCATTAAGGGGGCTTTCGGCAAGGAATTTGCTGGTTTTTCAGACTAAACCGAAACGAGTTGTAACAAATGCGGCGAAAGGAGAAATTAGGGGGATTAATCTGATTGAAAAGCTTAGCGATCGCCATGTAATCGCTTTCATAAGATCTGATTTACCAGCTGGAAAGAAAGTATAGACGAGGAGAGTAAAAACGGGGATTTCAGCGGGCGTAAATGCAAAAGGCCAGCAGAGCTGGCCTTTGAAGGTCTGAAGCGTGGGGGATTATTTCAGGCCAGCAGCTTCGCGCAGCAGGGCAGCTTTGTCGGTTTTTTCCCATGGGAAATGTTCGCGACCAAAGTGACCGTATGCAGCGGTTTCTTTGTAGATTGGGTGCAGCAGATCCAGCATCTGAATCAGACCGTATGGGCGCAGGTCGAAGAACTCACGCACCAGCAGGGTCAGCTGCTCGGTCGAGATTTTCTCGGTGCCGAAGGTTTCAACCATGATGGAGGTTGGTTCAGCAACGCCGATGGCGTAGGAAACCTGGATTTCACAGCGGTCGGCAAGGCCTGCGGCCACGATGTTTTTCGCCACGTAACGTGCGGCATACGCAGCAGAACGGTCCACTTTAGAAGGATCTTTACCGGAGAACGCGCCGCCACCGTGACGAGCCATGCCGCCGTAGGTATCGACGATAATTTTACGTCCGGTCAGGCCGCAGTCACCCATTGGGCCGCCGATAACGAAACGGCCGGTTGGGTTGATGTGGTATTTGGTGGAGGCATTCAGCCATTCCGCAGGCAGAACCGGCTTGATGATCTCTTCCATCACCGCTTCCTGCAGCGTTTTCAGCTCGATATCTTCGGCATGCTGGGTAGAAAGAACTACCGCATCGATACCAACGATTTTGCCGTCGTCGTACTGGAAAGTGATCTGGCTTTTCGCATCCGGACGCAGCCACGGCAGCGCGCCGTTTTTACGTACTTCAGCCTGGCGCTGAACCAGACGGTGCGCGTAGGTGATCGGTGCCGGCATCAGCACGTCGGTTTCGTTGGTTGCATAGCCAAACATCAGGCCCTGGTCGCCCGCGCCCTGCTCCAGCGGATCGGTACGATCGACGCCCTGGTTGATATCCGGGGACTGCTTGCCGATGGCGCTCAGCACGGCGCAGGAATTGGCATCAAAGCCCATATCAGAATGCACGTAGCCGATTTCACGCACCGTGTTACGGGTGATCTCTTCGATATCAACCCATGCGCTGGTGGTGATTTCGCCGCCGACCAGCACCATGCCGGTCTTAACATAGGTTTCACAAGCTACGCGAGCTTTCGGATCCTGCTCCAGGATCGCATCAAGCACCGCGTCGGAGATTTGGTCAGCGATTTTATCGGGATGCCCTTCTGATACAGACTCGGAGGTAAAAAGGTGTTTAGCCATGTTTTCTTCACCCTAAAAATAATTCATATAGTACAGACTGCTGTTGAATGGCGCCCGAATCAGTGCGATATGCTGATATAATGGGTGTTTGCCGCAGGTTGAACGACAGGCAGTCTAACAGTTAATCAGTATAGATGGATTAACATCTGGACGGCCATTTTAGGTTAACCCTTAAACATATTGCCAGCGATTTTTCTTATACAGCACATTTATGGATAAAGCGGAGTGGCAATTTTTCCTGACGGCACCGGCAAAGCGCGCATTTATCTTTTGCTTTTTTCCCCCGTTGTGGGTATAAAGCGGCGCGCGCGGCTCATTCAACAAGCACACAGATTTTCGTGTTGCCCACTTCCAGCCGGGTTGAGCAATCTTTTGGCTTTGGCTTGTCGCATACCCAAACCGTATGCGTGGAGGTGATACGATTGATGAACCGCTGTAATTCGCAGAATCTGGCGCACGGTCCTTGTGTGCAACTGCCCCTCGCAACCTGCATCTCTTTGCTTCATTCCAGCCGATGTTACACCCATCTCGGCGCTTCTCAGGACTCCCGGGCCGGTTAGTTACGTCCGTCGTCTCAGAACTTGGGCGCTCTTATCCTTGATAAGGGTTTTCTCGTGGTTTCGCCGATCCGTCCTACGGAGTTCGGTTACGTGTTTTACAATGATATGAAAAAGAAACCGGTCGCACAGCTTTTCTGGCAGCGGCTTATGCTGCCGTTACGCGCTGTTAATGGGTTGTTATTGCAGGATACCCCTGCGATAGTAGTTAACTGTTTTGCACATTCTTTTAAATTTGAGGTTCGCCATGTCTGACAAAATCTCTTCCGTTTCGGGTTCGTCAGTGGGCGAGCAGGATGTACACCGCTCCATGCAGGAGGTTGCCATGAGCTCCCAGGAAGCCAGCAAGATGCTGCGTACTTACAATATTGCCTGGTGGGGCAATAACTACTATGACGTTAACGAACTGGGCCATATCACCGTTTGCCCGGATCCGGACGTTCCTGAAGCCAGGGTCGATCTGGCCAGGCTGGTCAAAGCTCGTGAAGCACAGGGCCAGCGCTTGCCTGCGCTGTTTTGTTTCCCGCAGATTTTGCAGCATCGCCTGCGTTCAATTAACGCCGCGTTCAAACGCGCACGTGAATCCTACGGTTACAACGGCGACTATTTCCTCGTTTACCCGATCAAGGTAAACCAGCACCGCCGCGTCATTGAATCGCTGATTCACTCCGGCGAGCCGCTGGGCCTGGAAGCCGGTTCGAAAGCCGAGCTAATGGCAGTGCTGGCCCACGCGGGCATGACCCGGTCGGTGATCGTTTGTAACGGCTATAAAGACCGTGAATATATCCGCCTGGCGCTGATCGGCGAAAAGATGGGCCACAAGGTTTATCTGGTCATCGAAAAAATGTCGGAAATCGCCATTGTGCTGGAAGAGGCTGAGCGTCTTAACGTGGTGCCGCGCCTTGGCGTTCGTGCGCGTTTGGCCTCGCAGGGTTCTGGCAAATGGCAGTCTTCGGGCGGTGAGAAATCCAAATTTGGCCTCGCGGCCGGTCAGGTTCTGCAGCTGGTTGAAATGCTGCGCGAGCGCGGCCGTCTGGACAGCATCCAGCTGCTGCACTTCCACCTCGGCTCGCAGATGGCGAACATTCGCGACATCGCAACCGGCGTGCGTGAATCCGCGCGCTTCTACGTTGAGCTGCATAAACTGGGCGTGAACATTCAGTGCTTCGACGTGGGCGGTGGCCTGGGCGTGGACTATGAAGGGACCCGCTCCCAGTCCGACTGCTCGGTCAACTATGGCCTGAACGAGTACGCCAACAATATTATCTGGGCGATTGGCGACGCGTGCGAAGAGCACGGCCTGCCGCACCCGACGGTGATCACCGAATCCGGCCGTGCGGTGACCGCGCATCACACCGTGCTGGTGTCGAACATTATCGGCGTTGAGCGCAGCGAAATTACCGAAGCGACCCCGCCGCAGGACGATGCCCCGCGCGCTTTGCAAAGCATGTGGGAAACCTGGCAGGAGATGCACGAGCCGGGTACGCGTCGTTCGCTGCGTGAATGGCTGCACGACAGCCAGATGGATCTGCATGATATTCACGTCGGCTACTCTTCCGGGACCTTTAGCCTGCAGGAACGTGCGTGGGCCGAGCAGCTCTATCTGAACATGTGCCACGACGTGCAAAAGCAGCTCGATCCGAGCAACCGCGCGCACCGTCCGATTATCGACGAGCTGCAGGAGCGCATGGCGGACAAGATTTACGTCAACTTCTCCCTGTTCCAGTCGATGCCGGATGCCTGGGGGATTGACCAGCTGTTCCCGGTTCTGCCGCTGGAAGGGCTGAATCATGCGCCGGAGCGCAGGGCAGTCCTGCTGGATATTACCTGTGACTCCGACGGCGCTATCGATCACTACGTGGATGGCGACGGGATCGCAACCACCATGCCAATGCCGGAATATGATCCTGAGAACCCGCCGATGCTGGGCTTCTTTATGGTCGGCGCGTATCAGGAAATCCTCGGCAACATGCACAACTTGTTCGGCGATACCGAAGCGGTTGACGTGTTCGTATTCCCTGACGGCAGCGTGGAAGTTGAGCTGTCCGACGAAGGCGATACCGTGGCGGATATGCTGGAGTACGTTCAGCTGGATCCGAAAAAACTGCTGACCCAGTTCCGCGATCAGGTGAAACAGACCGATCTGGATGCCGCTTTGCAGCAGCAGTTCCTCGAAGAGTTCGAGGCGGGGCTGTACGGGTACACTTACCTGGAAGACGAGTAATTTCGAAGTCTGTTCTATACTGTGCGTATGAATTACGCCCTATTGAACCCGAATGAAATTACGGCGATAATCCGCGACAGCAGGCAGTATCTGAACGAATCCAGTCCCTTCCTCGTCGGGTTTAACGACGCGGAAGGGACTTTTTTTTGACATAAATTCACTCACCGAGAGGTCAGATAATGAGCACCTTAGGCCATCAGTACGATAACTCCCTGGTATCCAATGCCTTTGGTTTTTTACGTTTACCGCTGAACTTCCAGCCGTACGACAGCGACGCCGACTGGGTGATCACCGGCGTTCCTTTTGATGCGGCAACCTCCGGTCGCGCCGGCGGCCGTCATGGTCCCGCTGCTATCCGTCAGGTTTCCACTAACCTGGCCTGGGAAGGCAACCGCTTCCCGTGGGACTTCGACATGCGTCAACGTTTGAACGTCGTGGACTGCGGCGACCTGGTTTACGCTTTCGGCGACGCGCGCGACATGAGCGAGCGTCTGCAGGCGCATGCTGAAAAACTGCTGGCCGCGGGCAAGCGTATGCTCTCTTTCGGCGGCGATCACTTCGTGACCCTGCCGCTGCTGCGCGCGCACGCTAAACACTTCGGCAAAATGGCGCTGGTGCATTTCGATGCGCACACCGACACCTACGCTAACGGCTGCGAGTTCGACCACGGCACCATGTTCTATACCGCGCCGCTTGAAGGCCTGATCGATCCTCACCATTCCGTGCAGATCGGTATCCGCACCGAGTTTGACAAAGACAACGGTTTCACCGTGCTGGACGCGGGTCAGGTTAACGATCGCAGCGTTGACGACATTCTGGCGCAGGTTAAGCAGATCGTCGGCGATATGCCGGTTTATCTGACCTTTGATATCGACTGTCTGGATCCTGCTTTCGCGCCGGGTACCGGCACGCCGGTTATTGGCGGCCTGACCTCGGACCGGGCCATCAAGCTGGTTCGCGGCCTGAAGGATCTGAACATCGTTGGCATGGACCTGGTTGAAGTAGCTCCGGCCTACGACCAGTCTGAAATCACCGCGCTGGCGGGCGCTACGCTGGCGCTGGAAATGCTCTACATCCAGGCGGCGAAAAAAGGCGAGTAATCGTTTAGGCGGGCGGCGCATTGCTTGCCCGCGTGACAAAGAGCTAAAAATAAGGTGGACAGGCGAAAGCGCCCTCCACCTTTTTGCTTATTTCAGGCCGTCTGCGGTCATGCGATCGCGGATATGCTGCGCGCGTTCGGCAGAAGCAGGGTGGTCGTCAAGCATTGAGCTCTGGCGGCCTTCTTCCTGTTTTGCCAGCTTCTCGAAGCTGGTGGCAAGGCCGATCGGGTTGATGCCGCGCTTTCTCAACAGGTCATAAGAGTAGTCATCGGCTTCAGATTCCTGGCGCTGGGAGAACTGCGCGTTCACCAGTTTTTCACCTAAATCGCCCAGCTGCGATTGCGACAGGCTGCCAATCATCCCGCCTGCCGACGCGGCGGCAACGCGCGCGGCGTTAGCGCCCAGCGCAACCTGCATCCCTTTCTTAACGTGACCGAGCGCGACGTGGCCCATTTCGTGGCCGATAACCGCTTCCACTTCGTTATCGTTCATCATGTCCATCAGGCCGCTGTAGACGCGGATACAGCCGTTCGCCATTGCGAAGGCGTTAATATCTTTCGTGACGTACACCTTGTAGTTCACCGGCATGCCGTTGATGTTGTTGCCCAGCGCGCCGGCAATCTTAGTCAATCGCTGTGCGTATTCGCTGTTGGCCGGGGCGATAGTAGCCTTGCTGTCCAGCTCGGCGCAGGATTTATCGCTCAGATCTTTCACCTGCGCATCGCTTAAGGTGTAGGCCTGGAAAGCTTCGGCGCCGGAGGTTAATAAACCGTTGGAGTCCATGTTTTGGCAGCCGCTCAGCGCGGTGGCGAGCGTCAGGCTCAGTAAAATAGGGCGCATCTTCATGGCCAGTCTTCCTTTATTAGTTTCAACAGCCCAGGGGCAAACTCCACGCCAGAAATGGCGATGGGTAAAGCCCAGTATAAATAAGTTAGCGAAGCGCGCGCAGCAACTTGCGCAACTTGCGAACGCTTCCCGGATATTTCTTACCGGCACAAAAGGATGCTCCATGTACATGACCCACGGCTTGCGGTACATTGTTGGCAATTTTTCGGGCGTAGCCCATAACGCTTAGTAGTCAAGTCGTAAAACAAGGCGTGACCTTCAACCATCCGATCTGGAGTGAAAATGTCCTCTCGTAAAGAGCTTGCCAATGCTATTCGTGCGCTCAGCATGGACGCAGTACAGAAAGCCAAATCCGGTCACCCGGGTGCCCCTATGGGCATGGCCGATATTGCCGAAGTCCTGTGGCGTGATTTCCTGAACCATAACCCGCAGAACCCGGCCTGGGCCGATCGCGACCGTTTCGTGCTGTCTAACGGCCATGGCTCCATGCTGATTTACAGCCTGCTGCACCTCTCCGGCTATGACCTGCCGATTGAAGAACTGAAGAACTTCCGTCAGCTGCATTCCAAAACGCCTGGTCACCCGGAAGTGGGTTACACCGCAGGCGTTGAAACTACCACCGGTCCGCTGGGCCAGGGCGTTGCGAACGCGGTAGGTATGGCGATTGCTGAGCGTACTATGGCGGCGCAGTTCAACCGTCCTGGACACGACATCGTTGACCACTTCACCTATACGTTCATGGGTGACGGCTGCATGATGGAAGGCATCTCCCACGAAGTTTGCTCGCTGGCCGGCACTTTGGGTCTGGGCAAACTGGTTGCGTTCTACGATGACAACGGCATCTCTATCGACGGCCACGTTGAAGGCTGGTTCACCGACGATACCGCGAAACGCTTTGAAGCCTACGGCTGGCACGTGGTGCGCGGCGTAGACGGTCACGATGCTGACGCAATCAAACGCGCGATTGAAGAAGCCAAAGCGGTTACCGACAAGCCTTCTTTGCTGATGTGCAAAACCATTATTGGTTTCGGTTCTCCAAACAAAGCGGGCACCCATGATTCCCACGGCGCACCTTTGGGCGACGCAGAAATCGCTCTGACCCGCGAGCAGCTGGGCTGGAAACACGCTCCGTTTGACATTCCACAGGATATCTACGCCCAGTGGGATGCGCGCGAAGCAGGTCAGGCGAAAGAAGCGGCCTGGAACGAGAAGTTTGCGGCCTACGCAAAAGCGTTCCCGGAGCAGGCGGCAGAATTTACCCGTCGTATGAAAGGCGATATGCCGGCTGAATTTGCTGCCAAAGCGCAGGAGTTCATCGCTAACCTGCAGGCCAATCCTGCGAAAATCGCCAGCCGTAAAGCGTCCCAGAATGCTATCGAAGCCTTCGGTCACCTGCTGCCGGAATTCCTCGGCGGCTCCGCAGATCTCGCGCCAAGCAACCTGACTATCTGGTCCGGTTCTAAAGCTATCAACGAAGACAAAGCCGGTAACTACATCCATTACGGCGTACGTGAATTCGGTATGACGGCGATTGCTAACGGTATCGCGCTGCACGGCGGCTTCCTGCCGTACACCTCCACCTTCCTGATGTTCGTGGAATATGCCCGCAACGCGGTGCGTATGGCGGCACTCATGAAGCAACGCCAGGTGATGGTCTACACCCACGACTCTATCGGTCTGGGCGAAGATGGCCCGACTCACCAGCCGGTTGAGCAGCTCGCTGCCCTGCGCGTAACGCCGAACATGAGCACATGGCGTCCTTGCGACCAGGTTGAATCTGCGGTTGCGTGGAAATACGCCGTTGAACGTCACGACGGCCCGACCGCGCTGATCTTCTCCCGTCAGAACCTGGCACAGCAGGATCGTACCGAACAGCAGCTGGCGGATATCGCCCGCGGTGCGTACATCCTGAAAGATTGCGCAGGCCAGCCTGAGCTTATCCTGATCGCGACCGGTTCCGAAGTTGAGCTGGCCGTCGCGGCATGGGATCAACTGTCTGCTGAAGGCATCAAAGCGCGCGTGGTTTCCATGCCGTCCACCGACGCCTTCGACAAGCAGGATGCCGCCTACCGTGAAGCGGTTCTGCCGAAAGCGGTTGCCGCGCGTGTTGCTATCGAAGCCAGCATCGCTGACTACTGGTACAAATACGTCGGTCTGAACGGCGCGGTTGTGGGCATGACCACCTTCGGTGAGTCCGCACCTGCCGAGCAGCTGTTCGAAGAGTTTGGCTTCACCGTTGAGAACGTGGTGAAACAGGCTAAAGCCGTACTGTAATTCGTTTCCTCTGAACGGGCCGTCCTTGCGGCCCGTTTTTTTGCCTATTATTCATCCGCGCGCCAATTTCAGTTTCATTTATTCCAACAAAAATGTGACCTGCGTCAGAAGAATGACCGCCTGTCCCGGGCCAATGTTCCTTTTATTCCGCGTTTCGCTTACCATAGCTGAAGCGTTTCAGTCGATTAAATGTTCGACAAATAAGCAATCAAATGCAGTTTCGTGAGCGCGAGGATTCCCCTCAGACTGTTGCTGGATTACTCTGTCAGCCACTGAGTTTTGGGGATTCTGGCAGGAGAGATATGACCGTACGCATCGCAATTAATGGCTTCGGTCGCATTGGGCGCAACGTGGTACGTGCTTTGTACGAATCCGGGCGCCGTGCGGAAATTACCGTAGTAGCAATCAATGAACTGGCTGATGCTGCGGGAATGGCGCACCTGTTGAAATACGACACCAGTCACGGGCGCTTTGCCTGGGACGTCCGCCAGGAACGCGATCTGCTTTGGGTCGGCGACGATACCATCCGTCTGCTGCACGAGCCGGCCATCGCCGCGCTGCCGTGGCGCGAGCTGGGCGTAGACGTTGTGCTGGACTGCACCGGCGTATTTGGCTCCCGCGCAGACGGCGAAGCCCATCTGGCGGCGGGCGCCAAAAAGGTTCTCTTCTCCCATCCCGGCGGCAACGATCTCGATGCCACCGTGGTTTTCGGCGTCAATCATCATGAAGTCATAGCCGAACACCGTATCGTCTCCAATGCTTCCTGCACCACAAACTGCATTATTCCAATTATCAAACTGCTGGACGACGCATTTGGCATTGAGTGGGGCACCGTGACCACCATTCACTCTGCGATGCACGATCAGCAGGTTATTGACGCTTATCATCCCGACCTCCGGCGTACCCGCGCCGCCAGTCAATCGATAATTCCGGTCGATACGCGTCTGGCCGCGGGTATTACACGCGTTTTCCCGCAATTCAATGACCGTTTTGAGGCTATTGCGGTCCGCGTGCCCACGATAAATGTCACCGCCATCGATCTGAGCGTAACGGTGAGGGATGCAGTAAAAGCTAATGAAGTCAACCAGTTGCTGCAAAAAGCGGCACAGGATTCATTTCATGGTATAGTTGACTATACGGAATTACCGTTGGTCTCGACTGATTTTAACCACGATCCGCACAGTGCCATCGTCGACGGCACGCAAACCCGGGTCAGTGGGCAACATCTGATTAAAACTCTAGTCTGGTGTGATAACGAATGGGGCTTTGCTAACCGGATGCTCGACACGACGTTAGTGATGGCCGCAAGTGGTTTCAGGTAGGGCGCATAAGCGTTCGCAAAACTTTAAGAATCAACGAGAGGATTCACCATGTCTGTAATTAAGATGACCGATCTGGATCTGGCTGGTAAGCGCGTTCTGATCCGTGCGGATTTGAACGTACCGGTTAAAGAAGGGAAAGTGACATCTGACGCACGTATCCGTGCATCTCTGCCGACCATCGAACTGGCTCTGAAACAGGGCGCGAAAGTGATGGTTACTTCTCACCTGGGTCGTCCGACCGAAGGCGAGTACAACGAAGAATTCTCTCTGCTGCCGGTTGTTAACTACCTGAAAGACAAACTGGGGGCGAAGGTTCGTCTGGCGAAAGATTACCTGGAAGGCGTTGACGTTGCCGCCGGTGAACTGGTTGTTCTGGAAAACGTTCGCTTCAACAAAGGCGAAAAGAAAGACGACGAAACCCTGTCTAAGAAATATGCCGCACTGTGCGACGTATTCGTCATGGACGCTTTCGGTACCGCTCACCGCGCGCAGGCTTCTACTCACGGCGTGGGCAAATTCGCAGATATCGCCTGTGCAGGCCCGCTGCTGGCTGAAGAGCTGGACGCGCTGGGTAAAGCGCTGAAAGAACCTGCTCGTCCAATGGTGGCTATCGTTGGCGGTTCTAAAGTTTCTACTAAACTGACCGTGCTGGATTCCCTGTCTAAAATCGCTGACCAGCTGATCGTAGGCGGCGGCATCGCTAACACCTTCGTTGCCGCCCAGGGCCACAACGTAGGCAAATCCCTGTACGAAGCGGACCTGGTTGATGAAGCAAAACGCCTGCTGACTACCTGCGATATCCCTGTTCCGACCGACGTGCGCGTAGCGACCGAGTTCTCCGAAACCGCAACCGCTACTTTGAAGTCTGTTAACGACATTAAAGATGAAGAGCAGATCCTGGACCTGGGCGACGTTTCCGCACAGAAACTGGCTGAAATCCTGAAAAACGCGAAAACCATTCTGTGGAACGGTCCGGTTGGCGTCTTCGAATTCCCGAACTTCCGCAAGGGTACTGAAATCGTTGCTAACGCTATCGCTGACAGCGAAGCCTTCTCCATCGCAGGCGGCGGCGATACTCTGGCCGCTATCGACCTGTTCGGCATTTCAGACAAAATCTCCTACATCTCTACTGGCGGTGGCGCGTTCCTCGAATTCGTGGAAGGCAAAGTTCTGCCAGCGGTAGCCATGCTCGAAGAGCGCGCTAAGAAGTAATGATTACGGGCAGGGAATCCTGCCCGTTGATTTCTTGTCGCCCGTAAACCTTAGGCGGCACAAACGTTTCGACGATACAGGACAAACAACCATGTCTAAGATTTTTGATTTCGTAAAACCAGGCGTAATCACTGGTGATGACGTACAGAAAGTTTTCCAGGTAGCTAAAGAGAACAACTTCGCTCTGCCAGCGGTTAACTGCGTCGGCACCGACTCTATCAACGCCGTACTGGAAACCGCTGCTAAAGTTAAAGCGCCGGTAATCGTACAGTTCTCTAACGGCGGTGCTGCTTTCATCGCGGGTAAAGGCGTGAAAACCGACGTTCCTCAGGGTGCTGCAATCCTGGGCGCAATCTCTGGCGCGCATCACGTACACCAGATGGCCGAACACTACGGCGTGCCGGTTATCCTGCACACCGACCACTGCGCCAAAAAACTGCTGCCGTGGATCGACGGCCTGTTAGACGCGGGTGAGAAACACTTCGCTGCTACCGGTAAGCCGCTGTTCTCTTCCCACATGATTGATCTGTCCGAAGAGTCCCTGGAAGAGAACATCGAAATCTGTTCTAAGTACCTGGAGCGCATGTCTAAAATCGGTATGACTCTGGAAATCGAACTGGGCTGCACCGGCGGCGAAGAAGATGGCGTAGATAACAGCCATATGGACGCATCCGCTCTGTACACTCAGCCAGAAGACGTTGATTACGCCTACACCAAACTGAATGCAATCAGCCCGCGCTTCACCATCGCTGCTTCCTTCGGTAACGTACACGGCGTGTACAAACCAGGTAACGTTAAGCTGACCCCGACTATCCTGCGCGACTCTCAGGAATACGTGACCAAAAAACACAACCTGCCGCACAACGCGCTGAACTTCGTATTCCACGGCGGTTCCGGTTCCACCGCTCAGGAAATCAAAGATTCCGTGAGCTATGGCGTTATCAAAATGAACATCGATACCGACACCCAGTGGGCAACATGGGAAGGTATCCTGAACTACTACAAAGAAAACGAAGCTTACCTGCAGGGCCAGTTGGGCAACCCTAAAGGCGAAGATCAGCCGAACAAAAAATACTACGATCCGCGCGTATGGCTGCGTGCTGCACAGACCTCTATGATCACCCGTCTGGAGCAGGCTTTCAAAGAGCTGAACGCTGTCGACGTTCTGTAATTTAAAGCGCTTTATGCCTTAATCAAGCCCGCTTCGTGCGGGCTTTTTTTTGGCGATTTTTTTATCTCCCGCCGCCATTTTTGTGACCAACCTGGCACATTTGCCGCTTTTTACTTACCCTTTATAGTCTTAGCGCGTCTGTCAGGCGCAATTTTTCGGTAAGAACAAGGAGCCGTGAATGGAAGATCTTAATGTAGTAGACAGTATTAATAATGCCGGGGGCTGGCTGGTGCACAACCAGGCATTACTGCTGAGCTATGCGGTCAACATCGTGGCGGCCATCGCTATTATCGCCGTCGGGATGATCGTCGCCCGGGCGGTATCCGGGGCGCTTAATCGCGTGATGCGCGCTCGTCACATTGACGCCACCGTGGCTGACTTTCTGTCTGCGCTGGTGCGTTACGGGATTATCGCCTTTACGCTGATTGCCGCCCTGGGCCGCGTTGGCGTTCAGACCGCCTCGGTTATCGCCGTACTGGGCGCCGCCGGTCTGGCTATAGGTCTGGCCCTGCAGGGCTCTCTTTCCAACCTTGCCGCAGGCGTCCTGCTGGTCACTTTCCGTCCGTTCCGTGCCGGTGAGTATGTCGATCTCGGCGGCACCGCGGGTACCGTACTCAGCGTGCAGATCTTCTCCACCACGCTGCGTTCCGCCGACGGTAAAATTGTCGTGGTGCCGAATAAGAAAATCATCGACGGCAACATCACGAACTTTTCGCGTGAGCCCGTGCGCCGTAACGAATTTATTATCGGCGTGGCCTACGATGCGGATATCGACCAGGTGCGTCAAATCCTGACCGATATCATTAACAGCGATGAACGTATTCTGAAAGACCGTGAAATGACCGTGCGCCTCAACGAGCTTGGGCCTTCTTCCGTAAACTTTGTGATCCGCGTGTGGAGCAACAGCGGCGATTTGCAGAACGTTTACTGGGATGTACTGGAGCGTATCAAAAAAGCCCTTGATGCCAACGGCATCGGCATTCCGTATCCGCAGATGGACGTAAACTTCAAACGCGTAAAAGATGGAAAAGACGTAAAAGACGGAAAAGAGCCCGCGCAGGAGTGATGGCTGACGGCCAGCTGCGGCTGGCCTTTTCAATATTAGCTAATCTGATTAACCATTAAAATTATCCATTTCCGCTAATAATTATTCCCGGCTACACTCCACTTCAGTTGCTCAATACTGAAGAGAAAATCACCGTGTTATCTTATTATTTTCAAGGGCTTGCTCTTGGCGCTGCGATGATCCTCCCCCTCGGCCCGCAAAATGCTTTTGTGATGAACCAGGGCATTCGCCGTCAGTATCACCTGATGATTGCCTCGCTTTGCGCGTTGAGCGATCTGGTGCTGATTTGCGGAGGCATCTTCGGCGGCAGCGCTATTCTGATGAAATCCCCGTGGCTGCTGGCTATGGTTACCTGGGGCGGGGTGGCGTTTCTGTTGTGGTACGGCTGGGGCGCGCTGCGAACGGCGATGAGCAGCAGCGTGGAGCTGGCCACGGCGGAGGTAATGAAGCAGGGGCGCTGGCGAATCATCGCTACCATGCTGGCCGTGACCTGGCTCAATCCGCACGTTTATCTCGATACCTTCGTCGTGCTGGGCAGCCTTGGCGGGCAGCTTGCCGCGGAGCCGAAGCGCTGGTTCGCGCTGGGCACCATCAGCGCTTCGATTCTATGGTTCTACGGCCTGGCGATGCTTGCCGCATGGCTTGCGCCACGTCTGCGAACCGCGAAAGCCCAGCGGATCATTAACGGGCTGGTGGGGCTGGTGATGTGGTTTATCGCCTGTCAGCTGGCATGGAGCGGCGTGCAGCATATCGCGGCGCTCACCGGGTAATTCGCCTTTATCCGATAGACAAGTTACCATTCCAGGCTAAGCTTGCTGCCTGATGTCCGCATTCTTATCCGGACGTGATGACAGTGGAACGTAGCAAGGAGAAATTACAGTGCAGTTTAAAACCCTGGCATTAGCTGCTTTAGTGGGATTTAGTTCGGTTCCGGCGCTGGCAGATGAGTTACCAAATGGCCCGCACGTCGTAACTTCCGGCACTGCAAGCGTGGACGCCGTCCCTGACATCGCCACGCTCGCTATTGAAGTAAATGTCTCAGCGCAAGATGCGGCCTCGGCCAAAAAACAGGCTGACGATCGCGTTGCGCAATACCTGACTTTCCTCCAGCAAAGCGGCGTCGAGAAGAAAGACATTAACGCCGCAAATCTGCGCACCCAGCCTGAATATGAATACCTTAAAGACGGTAAAACCCAGCTGAAAGGCTACCGCGCCGTGCGTCAGGTCGAGGTGACTTTGCGCAAGCTCGACAAAATGAACGAGCTGCTGGACGGAGCTTTGAAAGCGGGCCTTAATGAAATTCGCTCTGTTTCGCTGGGCGTTGCCCATCCGGAAGAGTATAAAGACAAGGCGCGTAAAGAGGCCATCGACGACGCTACTCGTCAGGCTAAGCTGTTAGCCGAAGGCTTTAACAGCAAGCTAGGGCCGGTGTACAGCGTACGCTATCACGTCTCAAACTATCAGCCAGCGCCGATGGTGCGGATGATGAAAGCCGACGCCGCGGCACCGGTTTCCGCGCAGGACACCTACGATCAGCAAACCATTCAGTTTGACGATCAGGTTGACGTGGTGTTTGAACTGGAACGCGCTCAAAGTCAGACAGCGCAGTAGCAGTATAAAATCAGGTGCATGGCGCATCACGGTAAATCCCTGGACGGATAAGCGTAAGCGCCATCAAGATAAAGCCCGCTTTTACACTTAAGCGGGCTTTTTGCTATTCGGCGTCCTGGCGTAACACCCGGTGGCCATATTCCAGCAGCGCGTCCGTCACGTTGCGCATCATTCTGCTTTCCGGCGCAAACCTGTGCCAGTACAGCATGCGTCTTTGCATCAGGCCGGGTGTCAAATCGATTAGCTCGCCGCTGTTAAGCTCTCTTTCAATCTGCAGATGCGGGATCATGCAGCACGTGGTGCCCTGACGCGCCAGCTGCACGAAGGCTTCTGATGAGTTAACGATATGGCAAGGCACGCTGCCGGGCGAAAGATCGAAGTTTTGCTGCAGGAAGGCCTGGTGCATATCGTCCAGGTGATCGAAGGCCACCGCAGGGGCTTTAAGCAGCGCTGAGCGCGTCACGCCGTTCGGAAAGTAGCGAGCGGCAAATTCCTTTGAGCCGACAAACAGATAGTCCAGCGCGCCTAATCGATCCACCAGGCAGCTTGGCAGCGGCTGCGGTTGAATCGAGACGGCGCCAACGACTTCGCCGCGGCGCAGACGTTCCTGCGTTCGTGTTTCGTCTTCAACCTGCAGGTTAAGGCGGATGGGGGAGTCGGCCAGCACCGGGGCAAGCGCGGGGAGCAGCCAGGTTGCCAGACTGTCGGCGTTGACCGCCAGCGAAAGCAGCAGCGGCGTTGAGCCGATTTGCTCATCCCCGAGCCACTCTTCTTCCAGTAACTCAACCTGGCGCAGCAGCGCCAGCAGTTTCTGCCCCTGCTCGGTCGGACGAGGGGGAACCGTGCGCACTAACAATGGCTGGCCGAACATGTTTTCCAGCTGCTTGATTCGCTGTGAAACCGCTGACTGAGTAATGCAGAGCTTCTGCGCCGCGCGCTCAAATCCTCGTTCACGAATAACCGCATCCAGCGCCTGTAGCGTTCTGTAGTCCGGGCGTTTCATTGTTGTTGCTGACTCCTGTTTTCGTTGTGCCAGCACTATGACATAAATTTGTGACCGATCCAGACCAAATCCACAAAGATCGGATGAGTTCGGCCTTTCCCGGGGACTTTCTCATCGGGCATGCTCTATAATGCGCGTCAGTTTTCACAGCACAGGCAAATAACCATGACGCAGGATGAACTGAAAAAAGCAGTCGGATGGGCGGCGCTGCAGTACGTGCAGCCGGGCACTATTGTTGGCGTGGGCACCGGCTCCACCGCCGCGCACTTTATTGACGCTCTGGGCACTATCAAACATCAGATTGATGGCGCTGTTTCCAGCTCCGACGCTTCCACCGCCAAATTGAAAAGCCTCGGCATTCCCGTATTCGACCTGAACGAAGTGGATTCCCTTGGCGTCTACGTCGACGGCGCGGACGAAATCAACGGGCAAATGCAGATGATCAAAGGCGGCGGCGCGGCGCTTACCCGCGAGAAAATCATTGCGTCAGTGGCCGATAAGTTTATCTGCATTGCGGATGAGTCCAAGCAGGTGGACATCCTGGGGAATTTCCCGCTGCCGGTAGAGGTGATTCCGATGGCGCGCAGCTGCGTAGCCCGCGAACTGGTGAAGCTGGGAGGACGTCCGGAATACCGGCAGGGCGTGATAACGGATAACGGCAACGTTATTCTGGACGTTTACGGCCTGAGCATTATCGACCCGATTGCCCTTGAGAACGCCATTAACGGCCTGCCGGGCGTGGTAACGGTCGGGCTGTTTGCCAACCGCGGCGCGGACGTCGCGCTGATTGGTACGGCGGAAGGCGTAAAAACCATCGTAAAATGATCTGACCGGGGGGCGCCCCGCGCCCCAATAATTCGTATAAAACATGACAAATTATTTTAACGGCAAATTTGGTGACATATGTCACATTTTTGTTGGCCGCCTGTGATTCATTCCTCGAACTTCTTTACCACCAGCATTTTGTGCTAGCTCCTCGCCTTTTATTCCTTTTCGCCACGGTGCTGGCGCAATCGTTTATATTGCCGAAGGCGTAGATTTTGATATTTTGACAGAAGGGTAACTTATAGGCAGTACCACAACAGCACAGAAAAATAGGGTCGGGAAATGGCAAAAGTATCACTGGAGAAAGACAAAATTAAATTCCTGCTGGTGGAAGGCGTGCACCAGAAAGCGGTCGAGAACCTTCGTGCGGCAGGTTATACCAACATCGAGTATCACAAGGGCGCGCTGGATAGCGATGCGCTTAAAGCTGCCATCCGCGATGCCCATTTCATCGGCTTACGTTCCCGCACCAACCTGACCGAGGACGTTCTGGCTGCGGCAGAGAAACTGGTCGCGATCGGCTGCTTCTGCATCGGCACCAACCAGGTCGATCTGGACGCGGCGGCAAAACGCGGCGTGCCGGTGTTTAACGCGCCCTTCTCCAATACCCGCTCCGTTGCTGAACTGGTTATCGGCCAGCTGTTGCTGCTGCTGCGCGGCATTCCGGAAGCGAACGCGAAAGCGCACCGCGGCGTCTGGAACAAGCTGGCAGTCGGCTCCTTTGAAGCCCGCGGTAAAAAACTCGGTATTATCGGCTACGGCCAATATCGGCACCCAGCTGGGTATTCTGGCCGAAGCGCTGGGCATGCACGTCTTTTTCTACGACATCGAAAACAAACTGCCGCTGGGCAACGCGACGCAGGTACAGCATCTGTCGGATCTGCTCAATATGAGCGACGTGGTCAGCCTGCACGTGCCGGAGAACGCTTCAACGAAGAATATGATCGGCGCCAACGAGCTGGCGCTGATGAAGCCGGGCGCGCTGTTGATCAACGATGCGCGCGGCACCGTGGTTGATATCCCTGCGCTGTGCGATGCGCTGGCGCGCAAACATTTGGCCGGCGCGGCAATCGACGTATTCCCGACAGAGCCTGCGACCAACAACGATCCCTTCACTTCTCCGCTGTGCGAATTTGATAACGTCATCCTGACGCCGCATATCGGCGGATCTACGCAGGAAGCGCAGGAAAATATCGGGCTTGAAGTGGCGGGCAAGCTGGCCAAATACTCCGATAACGGCTCAACGCTTTCTGCGGTGAACTTCCCTGAGGTTTCTCTGCCGCTGCACGGTGGCACCACAAGTCGCCTGCTGCATATCCACGAAAACCGTCCCGGCATTTTGACCGCGCTGAACCAGATTTTCGCCGAGCAGGGCATCAACATCGCCGCGCAGTATCTGCAAACAACGCCGCATATGGGCTATGTGGTAATTGATATTGACGCTGAGGAAGACGTTGCCGAGGCGGCGTTGAAATCAATGAAGGCGATTCCGGGAACTATCCGCGCGCGTCTGCTTTACTAATCTGCTAATGGCGGGTGG
>NZ_RCAA01000006.1:62046-65249 GCF_003628475.1 Enterobacter sp. R1(2018)
GCGTTACCACTCCCAAATCTTTGATGGCGTCACTACTGCCGGCAGGGGAATATCCCATTCCTCGGCGGGCAATGTCGGCACCCGCTGGCAATCGTGTGCCAGCCCGACGGGCCACAAACCATGCTGCCGCCAGTTTTGCAGCGTGCGATCGTAAAAGCCTCCGCCCATCCCCAGACGTTGTCCCTGCTCATCGAAGGCGACCAGCGGCGTTATTAATACGTCCAGCTTATCCAGCGGTAAAACGTTGCGCACATCAAGCCTGGGCTCAAGAATTTTAAGACGATTCATAACCAGATGGCTGTCTTTGTCGTAACGTAAAAAGAGCAGGCTGCCCTTGCTGAAGGGATGAAGCACCGGCAAATAGACGGCTTTTCCCGCCTGCCACAGGGCGCGAATCAGCGGACGCGTATCCAGCTCACCGTCAAAAGACAAAAACACCGCGACGCTTGTAGCGTCGATTACCGGCGGGTAAGCCAGCATGCGCAAGGCGGCCTGTTGGGCAAAGGTTTGCTGTTCGGAATCGCTAAGGGCGCGGCGTCGTTGCCGAATAGTCTGGCGTATTTCTGTGCGAAGCGTTGAAACAAGATGAGGAGGTGTAACTTGCGATATGTGCGTCATACGCAATGACCGGGTAGAAAGAGGGAATCTCCGAGATGCCGCCGCAGGCTGTAACCCTTGAACCCTTGGTTCAAGGTGAATGTAGCGTCACTGTCTTAAGGCTTCTCGGACGAACCGAGCATGCTCACCGACGGTGGAGCACCACATTCTTGTGGTATGAAATATCGGCTCAGGGGACTGGCCCGCTTGCAAACATCTCAGAGAAATTTTTACTTCACAGTTACTCTACCATAGTCAACTGCGAAGCGTTATTCAAAATTTGGACCCTGTCTGTCTGTTATGCGACCTTGTTCAAGCAATGCCTGTTCAATGGTCTGCTGTAACATTTTTATCCGCTGCTCCATGTTAGCAGCGTAATCACGGGTTTTCGATTTTTCCTGAGCTAATTCATAGCAAATATTCAGTGCCGCGATGAAAACTAACTGCTCAGTATTTGTGACTCTAGTGCGAACTTTTAAATCTTGCAACCGCTGATCCAGCTCAACCGCAGCCTGATTCAGCGCATCCTGTTGTTCAGGCGGACAATTCACGCGCAATGAACGACCGAAAATTTGGATATCGACTGGTTGTGCAGACATGCCACCTTCCTGCTGTTAACTCGCCTGCCTGTCGTAACCCGTTAGCAGGCTACGAAAGGGGCGTCACTATAGCTACCCCGTTATCAAGTTACAAGCCCTTTTCTGGTGCCCCGGGGTCCCTGGTGGTAGCATAACATGAACTATCCCTGCCAACGATGACGAATGCGCATGTCTATACAGAACGCTATGCCAGGCTACGACGCCGTAAGCCAACTTTTGAACCAACAGGGCGTGGGGCTTACCCCTGCGGAAATGCACGGCTTAATCAGCGGCATGCTGTGCGGTGGCAATAAAGACAGCAGCTGGCAGCCGCTGCTGCATGACCTGACAAACGAAGGTCTGGCCTTCAGCCAGAATCTTGCCGATACCCTGCGCGATATGCACAGCGCAACGGGTGACGCGCTGGAAGACGACGGTTTTCTGTTCCAGCTTTACCTGCCGGACGGCGAAGAAACCACGGTTTTTGATCGTGCGGACGCCCTGGCCGGTTGGGTAAACCATTTCCTGTTAGGTCTCGGCGTTACCCAGCCTAAGCTTGATAAAGTCACCGGCGAAACCGGCGAGGCCATCGACGATCTGCGCAATATCGCCCAGCTTGGCTATGACGAAGACGAAGATCAGGAAGAGTTGGAAATGTCGCTCGAAGAGATCATTGAGTACGTGCGCGTTGCCGCGCTGCTCTGCCACGATACCTTTACTCGCCCGATGCCGACCGCACCAGAAGTGCGTAAACCAACGCTACACTAAGAATAATAAACTCAGGAGGCGTGATGACTCAGCAGGAACTTCTTCGCCGCCGCCAGGCGCTACTGGCGAAAATGGCCCCGGCCAGCGCCGCGCTCATTTTCGCGGCTCCCGAGGCGACGCGCAGCGCAGACAGCGAATACCCGTACCGCCAGAACAGCGACTTTTGGTACTTCACCGGTTTTAACGAGCCTGAAGCGGTGCTGGTGCTTATCAAAAGCGATGAAACCCACAACCACAGCGTACTGTTCAACCGGCTGCGTGATAAAACCGCCGAAATCTGGTTTGGCCGTCGTCTGGGGCAGGAGGCGGCGCCGGAAAAACTGGCCGTCGATCGCGCTCTGGCGTTTGCGGAAATTGACGAGCAGCTGCATCAACTGCTTAACGGCCTGGACGTCGTGTATCACGCCCAGGGCGAATACGCTTATGCGGACAGCATCGTCTTTACCGCGTTAGATAAATTGCGTCGCGGTTCGCGCCAGAATCTTTCCGCCCCCGCAACGCTTACGGACTGGCGTCCTTGGGTACACGAACAGCGTCTGTTTAAATCCGAAGAAGAGATAGCCGTCATGCGCCGCGCCGGGGAAATTACCGCGCTGGCCCATACCCGGGCGATGGAAAAATGTCTGCCGGGCATGTTCGAATACCAGCTTGAGGGCGAAATTCTGCATGAATTTAGCCGCCACGGCGCGCGCTTCCCGTCTTATAACACCATCGTCGGCAGCGGTGAAAACGGCTGCATCCTGCACTACACCGAAAACGAAAGTGAGATGCGCGATGGCGATCTGGTGCTGATCGATGCAGGCTGCGAATACAAAGGTTATGCCGGCGATATCACCCGAACTTTCCCCGTGAACGGTAAATTTACCGCGCCGCAGCGGGCGATTTACGACATCGTCCTTGAATCCCTTGAAACCGCGCTGAAGCTTTATCGCCCCGGCACCTCAATGCAGGAGGTGACCGGGGAGGTTATCCGCATTATGGTTCGCGGGCTGGTAAACCTTGGCATTCTGAAGGGCGAAGTTGAGCAGCTGATTGCTGACAACGCGCATCGCCAGTTCTTTATGCATGGCCTGAGCCACTGGCTGGGGCTGGACGTTCACGACGTCGGCGCGTACGGGCAGGATCGTTCACGGGTGCTGGAGCCGGGGATGGTTATTACCGTAGAGCCCGGTCTGTATATCGCGCCGGATGCGGATGTGCCTGCGGAATACCGCGGCATTGGCATTCGTATCGAAGACGATATCCTCATCACCGCCGACG
>NZ_RCAA01000006.1:65291-67500 GCF_003628475.1 Enterobacter sp. R1(2018)
CGGCATGGCTGGCGCAACGCTTGCCCTGGCCCTTTCGCACATGACGGGCGGCAGGCTGCCGGTACATCTGGTGGAAGCAAGCTCGCCCGACTCGGCGGCGCATCCCGGCTTTGACGCCCGGGCGATTGCGCTGGCTCAGGGCACCTGCCAGCAGTTGACTACCATCGGCGTCTGGCCCGCTATTGCTTCCTGCGCGACAGCAATCACGTCGGTCCACGTGAGCGATCGCGGCCACGCCGGCTTTGTTACGCTCGAAGCAAAAGATTATCAGATTAGCGCGCTGGGGCAGGTGGTTGAGCTGCATGACGTCGGCCGGCGGCTGTTTGCCCTGTTGCGTAAAGCGCCCGGCGTCACATTACATTGCCCGCAGCGCGTAGCGTCCTTTACGCGTGAAGAAAATAGCGTGAGCGTTGCGCTTGATAACGGCACGGTGCTGGAAGGCAAACTGCTGGTCGCGGCGGATGGTTCGCGCTCGCAGCTTGCGGCCCGTTGCGGCATTACCTGGCGGCAGGAGGATTACCGGCAGGTGGCCGCCATTGCGAACGTCACTACCGCGCAGCCTCATAACGGCCGTGCGTTCGAACGTTTCACGCAGCATGGTCCGCTGGCGATGTTGCCGATGTCAGACGGGCGCTGCTCGCTGGTCTGGTGCCATCCGCAGGATGCGCTCGAAGAGGTAAAGGGCTGGGACGACGAGCGTTTCTGCAACGAACTGCAGCGCGCATTTGGCTGGCGTCTTGGCCGAATCACCCACGCGGGCAAGCGTAATATCTACCCGCTGGTGCTGGCTACCGCCTCCCAGGCCGTTTCGCACCGCGTGGCGCTGGTGGGCAACGCGGCACAAACCCTGCATCCGATTGCCGGGCAGGGTTTTAACCTGGGTTTACGCGACGTTATGTCACTCGCGGAATCGCTGGCGGCGGCGTACCAGGCGCAGCAGGATCCGGGCGGCTATCCGGTGCTGGCCGAATATCAACAGCGTCGGGCGGCGGATAAAGCCGCCACCATTGGCGTCACGGACGGTCTGGTGCAGCTGTTTGCCAACCGCTGGGCGCCGCTGGTGGTAGGGCGTAATCTTGGCCTGATGGCGATGGAACATTTCACTCCGGCACGCGACGTGCTGGCACAGCGCACCCTTGGCTGGGTGGCGCGTTAAAGGAGAGTCAATTTGCAAAGCGTTGATGTGGCGATTGTTGGTGGCGGCATGGTGGGACTGGCTGTCGCCTGCGGCCTGCAGGGCAGCGGTCTTCGCGTGGCGGTGCTGGAGAACCATCTCCCGCAGCCGCAGGCCCCGGATGCGCCCCCGGCGCTGCGGGTGTCGGCCATAAACGCCGCCAGCGAAAAGCTGCTGGCCCATCTTGGCGTCTGGCCAAAAATTATCGCCCGGCGCGCAAGCGCCTATCACGGCATGGAAGTCTGGGATCGCGACAGCTTCGGGCATATAGCTTTTGATGACAAAACCTATGGTTTCAGCCACCTGGGCCACATTATTGAAAATGCGGTCATTCATCATGCGCTCTGGCAGCGGGCCGAACAGTGTTCAGACGTTACGCTGATGGCGCCGGCCGAGCTGCAGCAGGTAGCCTGGGGTGAAAACGAGGCGTTTATCACCCTGAAAGACGGCGCAATGCTCACGGCGAGGCTGGTCGTGGGCGCTGATGGCGCGAATTCCTGGCTGCGTAAACAGGCGGATATCCCGCTGACCTTCTGGGATTACCGTCATCACGCTCTGGTTGCCACTATTCGCACCGCGCAGCCGCACCAGGCCGTGGCGCGTCAGGTTTTCCACGGCGAAGGTATCCTGGCTTTCCTGCCGCTTGCCGATCCGCACCTGTGCTCGATAGTCTGGTCGCTGCCGCCGCTGGAAGCGGAGCGTATGCAAAATGCCTCGCCCGAAGAGTTTAACCAGGCGCTCTCCGTGGCCTTTGATATGCGGCTGGGACTTTGCAGCGTTGAAAGCGAGCGCCAGGTCTTTCCGCTGACGGGCCGCTACGCGCGCAGTTTCGCGGCGCATCGCCTCGCGCTGGTGGGCGATGCGGCGCATACCATTCACCCGCTGGCCGGGCAGGGCGTTAATCTCGGTTTTATGGACGCGGCGGAACTGATCGATGAGGTGCGTCGTGCGCATCGCCAGGGCAAAGACATCGGGCAATACCTGTATCTGCGCCGCTACGAGCGCAGCCGCAAGCACAGTGCGGCGGTTATGCTG
>NZ_RCAA01000006.1:67559-73228 GCF_003628475.1 Enterobacter sp. R1(2018)
CCGAAACTGATTCGTCAGGCGATGGGTCTGCAGGACCTGCCTTCCTGGCTACGCTAGGCCATAACGTTAACTCCGTCACATTTCCCTTTCCCCCGGTCGGGAAAGGGAACCCGCGCCTCATTTGAAATATTCTAATCTCACCTTAATTTTCGGATTATTTTTTCTAATGCCGTCTTTCAGGCGTCGTAGTAAATTTGTTTCTGAAATGGTCGTAAATGTTAGCTAACTCTAAATTCTGTCTTCAACACTTCTGATTTATGCGTACCGCCTCGCATTTTTGTAGTTGAATACTCTGCATGCTGCCTCTCCTGTTTTGGTCATAAGCTAATGCAATGGCTGGTTTCTCCTTATGGTTTACGCGTCCTTTCAGTGGTAAGTTCAAAGCAAAGGTAACGTTTGCGTCGCTATCGATAACGGTGGCGATGCCGGGTTTCGTCTGACGGATAGCAAAGCTTAAAAAGCTTGATAACCTGATGGTTTAAGAGGAAAAGATGGCTCAACAGACCCCTTTGTTTGAACAGCACAATCTCTGCGGCGCGCGCATGGTGGATTTCCATGGCTGGATGATGCCGCTGCACTACGGTTCGCAGATTGATGAACACCACGCGGTACGTACCGATGCCGGGATGTTCGACGTTTCCCACATGACCATTGTCGATTTACACGGCAGCCGCACCCGCGAATTCCTGCGCTACCTGGTAGCCAATGACGTTGCCAAACTGACCCAGCCGGGCAAAGCCCTTTACACCGGGATGCTCAACGCGTCCGGCGGCGTTATCGACGATCTGATTATCTATTTCTTCACCGAAGACTACTTCCGCCTGGTGGTTAACTCCGCCACTCGCGAAAAAGACCTGGCGTGGATCAACCAGCACGCCGAACCCTTCGCGGTTGAAGTGACCGTACGCGACGATCTTTCCCTGATTGCCGTACAGGGGCCGCATGCGCAGGCCAAAGCCGCGACTTTATTCACCGACGAGCAGCGCAAAGCGGTGGAAGGGATGAAGCCTTTCTTTGGCGTGCAGGCGGGCGATCTGTTTATCGCCACTACGGGTTACACCGGCGAAGCGGGCTATGAAATTGCCATGCCGAACGAGAAGGCCGCGGGCTTCTGGGCGCAGCTTGTTGAAGCGGGCGTTAAGCCCTGTGGTCTCGGCGCGCGTGACACGCTGCGTCTGGAAGCCGGCATGAACCTTTACGGCCAGGAAATGGACGAGGGCGTGTCTCCGCTGGCGGCAAATATGGGGTGGACCATCGCATGGGAGCCCGCCGAACGTGATTTTATCGGTCGTGAAGCCCTTGAAGCGCAGCGCGCAAAAGGCAGCGAAAAGCTGGTCGGCCTGATCATGACCGAGAAAGGCGTATTACGTAACGAGCTGCCGGTTCGTTTCACCGATGAGGCCGGCAACGCCCGTGAAGGGATCATTACCAGCGGCACCTTCTCGCCAACGCTTGGCTACAGCATTGCTCTGGCGCGCGTACCGGCCGACATTGGCGACACTGCCATCGTGCAGATCCGCAACCGTGAAATGCCGGTAAAAGTCACTAAACCTGTTTTTGTTCGCGCCGGCAAACCCGTCGCCCAGTAAATTTTGCAAGAGGGAAAGAATAATGAGCAATGTGCCTGTTGAACTGAAATACAGCAAAGAACACGAATGGCTGCGTAAAGAAGCTGACGGTTCTTACACCGTCGGCATCACCGAGCACGCGCAGGAACTGCTGGGCGATATGGTGTTTGTGGATCTGCCGGAAGTAGGGTCGACCGTCAGCGTCGGCGACGACTGCGCCGTTGCAGAGTCCGTTAAGGCCGCATCCGATATCTATGCACCAATCAGCGGCGAAATCATCGCCGTAAACAGCGAGCTGGAAGGCGCGCCTGAGCTGGTGAACAGCGAGCCGTACGCCGGCGGCTGGATCTTCAAGATTAAAGCCGGCGACGAGTCGGAACTCGACGGCCTGCTGGACGCCGCCGCTTATGAAGCCCTGTTAGAAAACGAGTAGTACCGTATCCGGCGGGTGAGGCTGTGCTTACCCGCTCTACGATGTTCACCGAGTCTTGTTTTGTAGGGTGGATAAGCATCGCGCCTTCCACCGCAAGCGTTCTGCATGTATTTCAGGAATCCCCGCTCATGACCCAGTCCTTACGTAGCCTTGAGAATCACGAAGCGTTTATTGACCGTCACATCGGCCCCTCCGCCCAGCAACAGCATGAGATGCTGGAAGCCGTGGGCGCGAACTCTTTAAACGACCTTATTTCCACGATTGTTCCGGCTGATATTCAGCTCGCGCAGCCGCCGCAGGTGGGCGAAGCGGCGACAGAATTTGCGGCGCTGGCTGAATTAAAAGCCATTGCCAGCCGTAATAAACGCTTCAAAACCTACATCGGGATGGGCTACACCGCGGTGCAAACTCCGCCGGTGATTCTACGTAACATGCTGGAAAACCCGGGCTGGTACACCGCCTACACCCCCTATCAGCCGGAAGTGTCCCAGGGCCGTCTGGAAGCGCTGCTGAACTTCCAGCAGGTCACGCTGGACCTGACCGGTCTCGACATCGCCTCCGCCTCTTTGCTTGATGAAGCAACCGCTGCGGCAGAAGCCATGGCGATGGCGAAACGCGTGAGCAAACTCAAGAGTGCCAACCGCTTCTTCGTGGCGGCGGACATTCATCCACAAACGCTGGACGTGGTGCGTACCCGCGCGGAAACCTTTGGGTTTGACGTGATTGTCGATGACGCTGCCAAAGTGTTGGATCATCAGGACGTGTTCGGCGTGCTGCTGCAACAGGTTGGCACAACGGGCGAAGTGCATGATTACAGCGCGCTGATTGCCGAGTTGAAACAACGTAAAGTGGTGGTCAGCGTTGCCGCTGACTTTATGTCGCTGGTGCTGCTGACCGCACCTGGCAAACAGGGCGCGGACATCGTCTTCGGCTCCGCCCAGCGCTTCGGCGTGCCGATGGGCTACGGCGGACCGCACGCGGCTTTCTTCGCCGCCCGCGATGAGTTCAAACGCTCCATGCCGGGTCGTATTATCGGCGTTTCCCGCGATGCCGCTGGCCGCACCGCGCTGCGTATGGCGATGCAAACCCGCGAGCAGCATATCCGCCGCGAGAAAGCCAACTCCAACATCTGTACTTCTCAGGTGCTGCTGGCGAATATTGCCAGCCTGTATGCGGTATTTCACGGTCCGGCCGGCCTGAAACGCATCGCCGGGCGCATCCATCGCCTGACCGATATTCTTGCCGCCGGCCTGCAGAAAAAAGGGCTGGCGCTGCGCCACAAGCATTGGTTCGACACGCTGTGCGTGGAAGTGGCTGACAAAGCCGCCGTTCTGGCGCGCGCCGAAGCAAACGAAATCAATCTGCGCAGCGATATCCTGAACGCGGTAGGCATTACGCTTGATGAAGCCACCACGCGTGAAGACGTGCAGGCGCTGTTCACCGTGCTGCTGGGCGATAACCACGGTCTGGATATCGACGCTCTGGACCAGGACGTCGCGGGCGACAGCCTGTCCATCCCGGCGGCGATGCTGCGCGAAGACGAAATTCTCACTCATCCGGTGTTTAACCGCTACCACAGCGAAACCGAGATGATGCGCTATATGCACTCTCTGGAGCGTAAAGATCTGGCGCTGAACCAGGCGATGATCCCGCTAGGCTCCTGCACCATGAAGCTGAACGCCGCGGCGGAAATGATCCCAATTACCTGGCCGGAGTTTGCCGAGCTGCACCCGTTCTGCCCGGCAAACCAGGCGGAAGGCTACCATCAGATGATCTCCCAGCTGTCTGACTGGCTGGTGAAGCTGACCGGCTACGACGCGCTTTGCATGCAGCCAAACTCCGGCGCGCAGGGCGAATATGCGGGCCTGCTGGCGATTCGTCGCTACCACGAAAGCCGGAATGAAGCTGGCCGTAATATTTGTCTGATCCCAAGCTCCGCGCACGGCACTAACCCGGCCTCTGCGCAAATGGCAGGCATGGAAGTGATCGTCGTCGCATGCGATAAGCAAGGTAATATCGATCTTCAGGATCTGCGGGCGAAGGCCGAGCAGGCGGGCGCCGAGCTCTCCTGTATCATGGTGACCTATCCGTCAACGCACGGCGTTTACGAAGAGACCATCCGCGAAGTTTGCCAGATTGTGCACCAGTACGGCGGCCAGGTTTATCTGGACGGTGCGAACATGAATGCTCAGGTCGGCATCACTTCTCCGGGCCATATCGGCGCCGACGTTTCGCACCTCAACCTGCACAAAACCTTCTGCATTCCGCACGGCGGCGGCGGTCCGGGCATGGGCCCGATCGGCGTGAAAGCGCATCTGGCTCCGTTTGTGCCGGGCCACAGCGTGGTGCAGATTGAAGAGATGCTGACCCAGCAGGGCGCGGTTTCTGCGGCGCCGTTCGGCAGCGCCTCAATTCTGCCAATCAGCTGGATGTATATCCGTATGATGGGCGCGGAAGGGCTGAAAAAAGCCAGCCAGGTAGCGATTCTGAACGCGAACTATATCGCCAGCCGTCTGCAGTCGGCCTTCCCGGTGCTGTATACCGGCGCGAACGGCCGCGTGGCGCACGAATGCATTCTCGATATCCGTCCGTTAAAAGAAGAAACCGGCATCAGCGAGCTGGATATCGCCAAGCGTTTGATTGACTTTGGTTTCCACGCGCCAACGATGTCCTTCCCGGTTGCGGGCACGCTGATGGTTGAGCCGACGGAATCTGAAAGCAAGCTGGAGCTGGATCGCTTTATCGACGCGATGCTGACCATCCGCACCGAAATCGATCGCGTGGCGCGCGGCGAGTGGCCGCTGGAAGACAACCCGCTGGTGAACGCCCCGCACACTCAGGATGAAATCGTCGCTGAATGGACGCATCCCTACACCCGCGAGCTGGCCGTCTTCCCGACCGGTCACAGCAACAAATACTGGCCGACGGTTAAGCGTCTTGACGACGTATACGGCGACCGTAACCTGTTCTGCTCCTGCGTGCCGATGAGTGAATATCAGTAATACTATCAATGGAATATAAATAAAGGGCGCTTCGGTGCCCTTTGCTTTATTCAGGAAACAGGAGGCAAAAATGGCAACAGCGCTGGTCACCGGCGGCAGCCGGGGCATTGGTAAAGCAACGGCCATCCTGCTTGCGCGGCAGGGATATAAAGTCGTGATTAACTATGTGCGTAACAAACAGGCCGCCGATGAGGTGGTTGCCGGCATTCGCAGCGCCGGCGGCGAAGCGCTGGCTATCAAAGCGGATATCGCCGATGAGCTGCAGGTACTGGCGATGTTTGCTGAAATCGACAACGCTTTTGGCCCGGTTACCGCGCTGGTGAATAACGCGGGTATTCTCTTCCAGCAATCCACCCTCGAAAACCTTACCGCCGACCGCATCAACCGCGTGCTGGCGACTAACGTTACCGGCTATTTCCTTTGCTGCCGCGAAGCGGTTAAACGCATGGCTTATCGTCACGGCGGGGAGGGCGGTTCGATTGTTAACGTTTCTTCCGCTGCGGCACGCCTGGGGTCGCCGGGTGAATACGTTGATTACGCGGCCTCAAAAGGCGCTGTGGACACGCTGACTACCGGACTGTCGCTGGAGGTTGCGGCGCAGGGCATCCGGGTTAACGGCGTGCGCCCGGGATTTATCTATACGGACATGCATGCGGCGGGCGGCGA
>NZ_RCAA01000006.1:73342-91351 GCF_003628475.1 Enterobacter sp. R1(2018)
GGAAGAGGTCGCCGAAGCCATCGCCTGGCTGCTCAGCGCAAAAGCCTCATATGTGACCGGCAGCTTTATCGATTTGGCCGGTGGCAGGTAGTGCCAGAGTTCAACAAAATGTGACAACTTCCCGCACGCTTGTTGTGTAGACTTTCAACATGACGTGCGTGTGGGAGCAGGCGAGTGAATCAGGCAAAAAAGCTGTTAATAGTTGAAGACGATGAAAATATCGCCGAGCTGTTGCAATTGCATCTGCGTAAAGAGGGCTTTGACATTACCCACGCCGCAGACGGCAATACGGGCATGGAAAAGCTTCGGCAGGGCGGCTGGGATGCGCTCATTCTCGACCTGATGCTGCCGGGCGTCGACGGTCTGGAAATCTGCCGCTTCGCCAGGACCATGACGCGCTATACCCCGATCGTTATCATCAGCGCCCGCTCTGGCGAAACGCAAAGGGTGCTCGGCCTTGAGCTGGGCGCGGATGACTATCTTCCCAAACCCTTTTCCATGCTGGAGCTGGTAGCGCGCGTTAAGGCGCTGTTCCGCAGGCAGGAGGCGATGAGCCGGAACCTGCGTCTCGATGCGGGCGTGCTTACCTTCGATACCCTCTCCATCGACCCGCTGGCCCGGATGGTGCAGCTTAACCAGCAGGCCGTCGACCTCACACCTCGGGAATTCGATCTGCTCTATTTCTTCGCCAGAAACCCGGATACGGTCTTCTCCCGCCTTAACCTGCTTAATGAAGTCTGGGGATATGAGCATGAAGGTTACGAACATACCGTCAACACCCACATTAACCGCCTGCGCATCAAGATCGAAGACAACCCGGCGGAGCCGAACTTTATTCGCACCGTCTGGGGAAAGGGTTATAAATTCACCGCAAGAGCACGCGAGTAAATCATGCGAACTTTCACCCTCACACAGCGCCTGACGCTGGTCTTTGCGCTTTTGCTGCTGACCTCGTGCGCGCTGCTGGGCTGGCTGCAGGTGCGCACCAGCACGCAGTACAGCCAGGCGGTTATTCAGCGGCTTTCTGGCGATCTGGCGCAGCATATCAATCAGAGCTATCCGCTGCTCGGGCAGGAAGGGCTTAATAAAGATTCGGTGCGCACGCTGTTCGATCATCTGATGGCGGTGAACCCAAGCGTTGAGGTTTATCTGCTGGATAAACAGGGCAATATCGTCGGCGACGGCGCGCCCGCAGGGCATCTGAAGCGCGAGCGCGTTGATTTGCGGCCAATACAGACGGCGTTAAGCAGCCGCCAGTATCCCGTTTATGGCGACGACCCGCGCAGCCCCAACGGCAAGAAGGTGTTCAGCGTTGCGCCAATGCGCCAGGACGGGCAGATCAAAGGCTATCTGTACGTAATCCTGCTGGGGGAAAAATACACGGCGTTAAACAGCGATGCGCAATTTAGCGCCTTGCTGAAAATCGTTCTTTTATCAATAAGCCTGGTCGCCCTGCTGGGGCTCGTCGTGGGCTGGCTGGCATTCCGCTGGATAACCCGTCCGCTACGCGATCTTTCTCGTCAGGTACAGGCTCTTGAAACCGGCGGCATGGAGGAGATGCAGGCGATGGCCGCGCTGCCGCTGCGTACGGAAAAAGGCGACGACGAGATTAGCCTGCTGCGCCAGGGCGTTATCTCTATGGCAAGGCGTATTGCCGGGCAATGGCATCGTCTATCGCAGCAGGACCAGCTCCGCCGCGAATTTATCGCCAATATTTCCCATGATTTGCGCACGCCGCTTACTTCCCTGCACGGCTATCTGGAAAGCCTATCGGTAATGTCGGCGACTTTGTCCGAGGCCGACAAAAAGCGCTATCTGGAAATTGCCCTCGGCCAGAGTCAGAAAGTTGGGGCGCTGGCGCAGTCCCTGTTTGAGCTGGCGCGTCTGGAATATGGCGTGGTGAAACCGCAAAAAGAGCATTTTTCTCTCGCTGAGCTTTTGCAGGATGTCTTCCAGAAGTTTGAGCTTTCCGCGCAGACTCGCCGGCAAAAAATGTTAGCGGATATTCAGCCTGGCTTACCGCTGATAGAGGCGGATTTGGCGATGATCGAGCGCGTATTAACTAATCTGCTGGATAATGCGGTTCGCCACGCGCCGGAGCAGGGCACTATAGCCGTACGCGTCTGGAAAGAGGGCGAGAAGGTGCTGGTGCAGGTAAGCGATAACGGACCCGGCGTTCCCCAGGAGCTTAAAGATGGCCTGTTCGTTCGCCCTTCGATAGCCAGCCAGTCACGGCTGCGGGCAGGCGGCCTCGGGTTAATGATTGTGCGGCAGATGCTGCAGCTTCACGGCAGTGACATTACGCTGGTGGAAAAACCGGACAGCGGAGCCTGTTTTCGCTTTGCCCTTCCGGTGTGAAAGATAAAAACACCGGCGCGATGGCCGGTGTTTTCACGTTGACTACAGCTTTTCGCCGTTGCTGGCGATAACTTCTTTGTACCAGTTAAAGCTTTTCTTACGGGAGCGGGACATATCGCCGGTGCCGTCGTCGTGCTTGTTTACGTAGATAAAACCGTAGCGTTTGCTGTACTGACCGGTGGTGAAGGAGACGCAGTCAATACAGCCCCACGGGGTGTAGCCCATCAGGTCAACACCGTCGTAAGTGACGGCTTTCATCATCTCTTCAACGTGCGCTTTCAGGTAATCAATGCGGTAATCGTCATTGATTGAGCCGTCCGCTTCCACCTTATCGTAAGCGCCGAAGCCGTTTTCCACGATAAACAGCGGCTTTTGGTAGCGCTCATACAGCTCGCACAGCGCATAGCGCAGGCCGACCGGGTCGATCTGCCAGCCCCAGTCGGAGGCCTTAACATATGGGTTTGGCTCGCTGCCCTGGAAACCGGAAAGGGCGTCGCCCGAACCGCCTTCCGCCTTCACGGCGTTGGTCATGTAGTAGCTGAAACCGAGATAATCACACACGCCTTCACGCAGAATCTGCTCGTCGCCCGCTTCCATCCTGATGTTGAATTCGCGACGCTCCCACTCGTTTAACACATAGGATGGGTAGTAGCCGCGCAGCTGCACATCGGTAAACACGTAGCGCTCGCGCATGGATTCCTGAGCATACATAACGTCTTCAGGTTTGCAGGAGAACGGATAGAGCGGCACCATCGCCAGCATGCAGCCGATTTTCATCTGCGGGTTAATGCGATGGCCGATTTTCACCGCCATAGCGCTTGCCACGAACTGGTGATGCAGAACCTGATACATCACCTCTTCCGGGTTGTCGTGTTCGGTGTAAACCACGCCGGAGCAGCAGTAGCCGAACAGCGGCGCGCGCCAGTTACGCTGGTTATTGATCTCGTTAAAGGTCATCCAGTATTTCACTTTGCTCTTGTAGCGTTCGAACACGACTTCAGCAAAGCGAACGAAGAAATCAACGACTTTACGGTTGGTCCAGCCGCCGTATTCGGTGACCAGATAGTGCGGCATTTCGAAGTGGGAGAGGGTGATGACCGGTTCGATATTGTATTTCAACAGTTCGTCGAACATGTCGTCGTAGAATTTCAGGCCTTCTTCGTTTGGCTGCTGCTCGTTGCCTTTCGGGAAGATGCGCGTCCAGGCAATGGAGGTGCGGAAGCATTTGAAGCCCATTTCGGCAAACAGCCTGATGTCTTCTTTATAGTGGCCGTGGAAGTCGATGGCTTCATGGTTCGGATAATATTTGCCCGGGATAACTTCCTGGGTTATCTCGCGCGGCACGCCGTGGGCGCCGCCTGTCAGCACGTCGCAGATGCTCGGGCCTTTGCCTTCTTTGTTCCAGCCGCCTTCAACCTGATGCGCAGCAACCGCTCCGCCCCATAAAAAATCTTTCGGTAAGGTCAGTTTTTTCATATTTTTTAATCTCACTGTCGACGCACAAAATAATGTGCGGTACATCACACAATGGTGTCGCGTTAATTAACTCTGTCGTGGAGTCTAACAAATGAGATTTAATTGTCACGATATAACAAATCGCCACGGCTGGGATTTGTTACATATAAAAAACAGGCTGTTTTTTTACGCCATTTTTTTCGCCAGCTTTCGGCCGATGGTTTCTAAAATATAAATAACGGGGATCTGCGTGGTAATGTCGTAAACGCCGGCGACGCGCGTCAGCGGAATATGCCAGGAAATATTAAAGTCGGCAAGCTTCGCCAGCGCTGAGTTTTCGTGGCTGGTAATCGACATCACTTTACAATTATGCAGGCTAAACTGGCTGGCGAAGCGCAGGATCTCTTCGGTTTCGCCGGAAACCGAAAGCACGATGGCCAGCGCGTTTTTTGCCATATCGTTGGTGACCGGGAAATAAGGATCGTCGATATGATTGCTGAATTTACCGACGTTGGAAAAGAAACGCGCGCCATATTTCGCTAAGGCGCCCGATGTGCCCGCACCGACGAATATAATTCTTTCGGATGAACAAATAATATCAACCGCGCGATCGATTAAATTATCGAAGTCTTCGTTGTTGGTGCTTTTAAAAAAGCTAATTATTTCGCTGGGGCCAAAATTAACCAGCTGCTCATCGTTTTGCTCCAGATACAATTTAAAGCGTACGCGAAACTCGGAATAACCTTCGCAGTTGAGTTTGCGGCAAAAGCGCAGCACGGTGGTGGTAGAGACGCCCGCGCAGTCGGCCAGCTCGCGGATGGTCATGTACATCACTTTGTCACGATTTTTAATGACATAGTTGTAGACCAGCATTTCCAGGCCGTTGAGATTAGCAATTGCCGCGTGAGTAAACATCGTACATCTTCCTGAAGTTTCAGCCGTGAACCGGTAAGGGAGTTTAGCGCAGCCAGCCTTTTTCCTGCGCAGCATATAAATGGCTGACGACATGTTGCCATAATTCGGGCCAGCTTTCGCCCACCCGCGCATTACGGGTTAACACCTGTTCAAGGGAGATATTATTTTCGCGCCAGCTTTGTCCTTCATTATGCAGGTTTTGCAAAACGGGCAAAATACGGTCCAGCGCGCCGGCAAAACGGGCATCGGCGCTTATCCCCGCTTCGTACTCCAGCCAGAGGCGGAGAAATTCACCGCTTTGCGGCTCGGGTAATAAACCAAACAGGCGCGTCGCCGCCAGCGCTTCCTTTGCTGCTATCGCTTCACGGGCCGCCAGGTCGTAAACCAGCACATCGCCCACGTCGATTTCAACGATGTCATGCAGCAACGCCATGCGCACCACGCGCGAAATATCGACTTCCGCCGGCGCGAAAGGGGCAAGGCTCATCGCCGCTACGGCAAAGTGCCAGCTATGTTCGGCTGAGTTTTCCTGACGGCCATGGCCGATAATTTTTGTACGTCTCTCGACAAGCTTGAGCTTGTCGATTTCCATTAAAAAAGCGATTACATCGCTCATTTCACCAAAAGCGCCCGGGGACATAGCTATTCTCCAGAGGTTTTAAACAGATACGTCGATTGTACAGGTGCGCCATTCGCCGCCGACAGATTTATTTTAGCGCACATGTGTTCGCTGGAATCATTCTCAGTTATGCTAGCTGTGCTGCATTTTGCATCTTAAGTCTCACCTGGAGTAGCCTTATGGCTGACAAACCAATCAAAGCACCTGGATATTCACTGGCTGAGGAAATAGCCAACAGTATTAGCCATGGTATCGGGCTGGTGTTCGGGATTGTCGGACTGGTGCTGTTGCTGGTTCAGGCCGTCGCCACCCACGCCAGCGCTATGGCTATTACCAGCTATAGCCTGTATGGCGGCAGCATGATTTTGCTGTTCCTCGCCTCTACTCTTTATCATGCTATTCCCCAGCAGCGCGCGAAGCGTTTGCTGAAGAAATGCGACCATTGCGCCATCTACCTGCTTATCGCCGGCACCTATACGCCATTCCTGCTCGTCGGGCTGGATTCACCTTTCGCCCACGGCATGATGGTGGTTATCTGGGGGCTTGCGCTGTTGGGCATTATCTTCAAGCTGACCATCGCGCACCGCTTCAAGGTATTGTCGCTGGTAACTTATTTGCTGATGGGCTGGCTGTCGCTTGCGGTAGTCTATCAGCTGGCGATGAAGCTGGATGCGGGTAGCATAACGCTGCTGGCCGCGGGCGGGGTGATTTACTCGCTGGGGGTTATTTTTTACGTCTGCAAACGTATCCCGTACAACCATGCAATCTGGCATGGCTTCGTGCTGGGCGGCAGCCTCTGTCACTTCCTCGCCATCTATTTATATATTCGTTGATGCCTGACGCCCCCGTCTTCAGGGGGCGCTCAGCCTGTAGTTAACTCTCTTCCAGTGAATAAGGCAGCGGTTCAATGGCCAGTTCGCTGCCGTTATCTTCCCGCACACGGAAAATGCTGCCCGCTTCAAGATCGTTATTCATCACCGCCTGAATCAGCACGCGACCATCGTCGAGCAGGCTTGCGGCAAGCACGGTGCCGGTACGGCGCCAGTTATCGCCCATTTTCATCTCCAGGTCTTCGCCTGCTGCCGGCAGGCGCGAAGCGCTCCCCGCGAGATACCAAAGCGCGCGTTTGTTAGCGCCACGGAACTTCGCTCGCGCGACCATTTCCTGGCCGGTATAGCAGCCCTTTTTAAAGCTGATGCCGCCCAGAGCCTGTAGATTTGTCGCCTGCGGAATAAACTGCGCGCTGTTGACGCTATCAATCACCGGCAGCCCGCCTTCGATATCCAGCGCCAGCCATTGCTGGCTGTCATTAAGCTGCGCTTCGCCTTGGAGCTTTTCGCTAAGCCGTTGCGCTGTCGCAATGTCGGTTACCAGCAGGAAACGCTCGGCTGGCAGTTTAAACCACAGCAGTGAAGTGGCGCCGTCGTGCACAACGGGATTCGACTCATCCGGCAGGGTCGTAAAAAGATTCGCCAGCGCCGCCCGGGCCTGGAAGCCCGCCACGCCCAGCAGAACGCTTTCGTTGTCCGGCGTCATCGTTACCTTCGAAAAGACCGCATACTTTTTCAGTTCCGTTAGCTGTGCTTCATAAAGGTTGCGGCGTTCAATAAATGCAAAGCCTTCGCCGCGATGGAACAGGCGCAGATTGCTCCACATTTTGCCTTTGGCGTCGCAATGGGCGCACAGCAGATGTTGGTTGGCGCCCAGCTGTGCCACATCGGCGGTAACCTGCCCCTGCAGGTACTTTTCCGCGTCTGCGCCGGTCACGTTCACGAGCGCCCAGTCGTCAAGGGTCATCAGCGTCAGCGGCAGGCGAGCCGCGGCCGTAGGCTGACGGGGAGGAAACGGGTTGAAAGCCATAATTTGTCCTGGGTTAACCAACGGATGTTTGAGGTTAATGGTAAAAGAGCCATGCGCCAATGCAAGCAGTTTGATGAGGCGAATTGTGCCGTTTCGAGGCTTCTCGCAGCGCGAATGTAATGATGTCGCATTGCCATTATTTCTCCCGAGTGGGCGCGCAGATAGCAACATTCAGGTAATACACCGGGCGAAAACACGTTACACTAACATTCGTATCTTACACGTAAGTCTAAGCAGGAAAGAGCACATGGATATCAATAACAAAGCCCGTATTCACTGGGCGTGCCGTCGTGGAATGCGCGAGCTCGATATTTCGATTATGCCGTTCTTTGAGTATGAATATGACACGTTAAGCGATGAGGATAAGCAGCTCTTTATCCGTCTTCTGGAATGCGACGATCCCGATCTCTTCAACTGGTTGATGAATCATGGCGAACCGGCCGATTCAGCGTTGCAGCGTATGGTAAAGCTTATCCAAACACGGAATAGAGAACGTGGTCCTGTGGCAATCTGATCTTCGCGTCTCCTGGCGGGCGCAGTGGCTATCCCTGTTAGCCCACGGCCTGCTGGCGCTGGTTGTGCTGCTTTTGCCGTGGCCGATGAGCTATACGCTTATCTGGATGCTTTTACTCTCGCTGGTGGTTTTTGACTGCGTGCGCAGCCAGCGTCGAATTCATGCGACCCAGGGCGAAATCAAACTGCTGACGGATTACCATCTGAAATGGCAGGATAAAGAGTGGGAAATAGTGGGCGCCCCCTGGATGCTGCGCAGCGGCATGATGCTAAGAATCCGCCAGACGCGCAAAACGCGCTGCCAACATTTGTGGCTGGCGGCCGACAGCATGGATACGGGCGAATGGCGGGATTTGCGCCGCCTGATGTTACAACAGCAGGCGAGCGGCAGCGGCCAGGCTTAACTAACCGTCAGGCGAATTTCTCAGCCATTTCCCCGAGGATTTGCTCGCACCAGTTCTGAATGCGCTCATCGCTAAGATCGTACTGGTTAGTTTCATCCAGCGCGAGGCCAACAAACAGCTGTCCATCGGCAATAACAGGTTTAGCGCTGGTGAATTCATAGCCTTCTGTTGGCCAGTAGCCGATAAACTGCGCGCCGCGCGGAGCCAGCTTGTCGTGCAGCATACCCAGCGCGTCGAGGAACCATTCGCCATAACCGAGCTGGTCGCCCATGCCGTAAAGGGCCACAAGTTTGCCTTCCAGCTTCAGGCTATCTAACTGCGGCCAGACGGCTTCCCAGTCTTCCTGCAGTTCGCCAAAATCCCAGGTCGGGATGCCAAGGATCAGCACGTCGTACTGTTCCATCAGGGCGGGGGCGTCATCTTTCAGGTTATGCAACGTCACCAGCTCCGGGCCGATGATGTCACGAATCTTTTCGGCCGCCATTTCGGTGTAGCAGGTGCTGGAGCCATAAAAAAGGCCAATGTTCATAGCAATAACAACTCATTTAATAACGTGCAGGCTGGCAAGTGTACCAGATCCCATTACGCATCATGCATAATGGACACAATTCAGCAAAAGTGAGGCTTCAGTGGAACAGGATCTGGCCCGTATTGAACAATTTCTTGATGCGCTTTGGCTCGAAAAAAATCTGGCTGAGAATACGCTGACCTCCTACCGGCGCGATTTGAAAATGGTGGCGGAATGGGCGGATCGTCATGGCTTAACGTTATTGACGGTACAGGCGGGCGATCTCCAGTCGCTGTTTGCCGAGCGTCTGGAGGGGGGCTACAAGGCCACGAGCTCTGCACGCATGTTAAGCGCTATTCGTCGTTTATTTCAGTATCTCTACCGTGAAAAAGCGCGCGATGACGATCCGAGCGCCTTGCTCTCGTCGCCTAAATTACCGCAGCGCTTGCCAAAAGATCTCAGCGAAGCACAGGTTGAACGGCTTCTCAAGGCGCCCTGTCTCGATGAGCCCATCGAGCTGCGGGATAAAGCGATGCTGGAATTGTTGTATGCTACCGGACTGCGCGTGTCCGAGCTGGTGGGGCTATCCATGAGCGATATCAGCCTGCGTCAGGGTGTGGTGCGGGTGATTGGTAAAGGGAATAAAGAACGACTGGTGCCGCTGGGCGAAGAGGCGATCTACTGGCTGGAAAATTACCTTGAGCACGGCCGCCCCTGGCTATTAAACGGGCAGTCTGTGGACGTACTCTTTCCCAGCCAGCGGGCGCAGCAGATGACAAGGCAAACGTTCTGGCATCGCATTAAGCATTACGCGGTTATTGCGGGGATCGATAGCGCGAAGCTCTCTCCTCACGTTCTACGCCACGCTTTTGCCACGCATCTTCTGAACCACGGAGCGGATTTACGTGTCGTACAGATGCTTCTTGGGCACAGCGATTTGTCCACTACACAAATTTATACTCATGTAGCGACCGAACGTTTACGTCAGCTGCATCAACAGCACCACCCACGGGCGTGAGTGCCAGAATAAAGGAATCATGATGAAAAAAGGTATCCTGCTGCTGTCGTTGTTGGCAGCTTCCGTCTCCGGTTTTGCTCATGCTGACGATGCGGCGATCAAACAGTCGCTGGCGAAGCTGGGCGTTCAGAATGCGGATATTCAGGCCGCGCCGGTTGCCGGCATGAAAACCGTATTGACCGACAGCGGCGTGCTGTATGTGACGGAAGACGGCAAGCACATCATTCAGGGCCCGCTTTATGACGTCAGCGGCGCGCAGCCGGTAAACGTGACCAACCAGCTGCTAACAGGCAAACTGAACGCGCTCGAAAAAGAGATGATCGTTTATAAAGCGCCGCAGGAAAAACACGTTATTACCGTATTTACCGACATCACCTGCGGCTACTGCCACAAGCTGCACGAAGAGATGAAAGACTATAACGCGCTGGGCATCACCGTGCGCTACCTCGCTTTCCCGCGCCAGGGGCTGCAAAGCCAGGCCGAAAGTGACATGAAATCCATCTGGTGTGCCACGGACCGCAACAAAGCTTTTGATGCGGCAATGAAAGGCGACGCCGTGGCATCTGCGAGCTGCGCCACCAACATTGCCAATCACTATAACCTCGGCGTGCAGTTTGGGGTGCAGGGTACGCCTGCTATCGTGCTGAGCAACGGTACGGTGATCCCCGGCTATCAGGGGCCAAAAGAGATGAAACAAATGCTGGATGCGCACCAACAGCTAAGCAAGGTAAGTGGTTAATAACAGGTGAAAAAACAAACGCAACTTCGCCGCCGGGCCGTGGATGAAACCCTGGTTTTACCGGCGGTTTTACCTCCGCTGTTAAGGCGTCTGTATGCCAGTCGCGGAGTGCGTGGCGAACAGGATCTGGAACGCAGCGTAAAAGGCATGCTGCCCTGGCAACAGCTTAACGGCATGGAGAAAGCCGTTGAGATTCTGCACAACGCTTTCCGTGAAGGTCTGCGTATTATCGTCGTCGGCGATTTTGATGCCGATGGCGCCACCAGTACGGCGCTGAGCGTGCTGGCCTTACGCAGCCTCGGCGGCGCAAACGTCGGCTATCTGGTGCCTAACCGCTTTGAAGATGGCTATGGCCTAAGCCCGGAGGTGGTGGATCAGGCCCATGCCCGCGGCGCGCAGCTGATTCTGACGGTTGATAACGGTATTTCATCCCATAGCGGCGTTGAGCGCGCGCATGAACTTGGGATCCCGGTGATCGTGACCGATCATCACCTGCCTGGCACGGAACTGCCGGCGGCGGAAGCTATCATCAATCCGAACCTGGCCGACTGCGAATTTCCGTCAAAATCACTGGCAGGGGTAGGCGTTGCCTTTTACCTGATGCTGGCGTTGCGCGCGCATCTGCGCGGCTGCGGTTGGTTTGAGCAGCGCGGTCTTGCGATCCCCAATCTGGCGGAGCTGCTGGATCTGGTGGCTTTAGGCACGGTGGCGGACGTCGTACCGCTGGATACCAATAACCGCATTCTGACCTGGCAAGGCCTGAGCAGGATTCGCGCAAGAAAATGCCGGCCTGGCGTGCTGGCGCTGCTTGAGGTCGCCAATCGTGAACCGCACAAACTGGCGGCCAGCGACCTGGGCTTTGCGCTGGGGCCGCGTCTGAACGCAGCGGGGCGGCTGGACGATATGTCGGTAGGCGTGGCGCTGCTGCTTAGCGATAACATCGGCGAAGCGCGCATGTTGGCCAACGAGCTCGACGCGCTGAATCAGACGCGCAAAGAGATCGAACAGGGTATGCAGGTTGAAGCCCTGGCCCTGTGTGAAAAGCTTGAACGCAGCAATGACGCCTTGCCCTATGGCCTGGCTATGTACCACCCGGAATGGCACCAGGGCGTGGTCGGCATACTTGCCTCACGCATCAAAGAGCGCTTTAACCGGCCGGTTATTGCTTTCGCGCCGGCAGGCGACGGCACGCTCAAAGGCTCAGGGCGCTCCATTCAGGGCCTGCACATGCGCGACGCGCTGGAACGGCTGGATACGCTAAACCCGGGGCTGATGCTAAAATTCGGCGGTCATGCGATGGCCGCAGGGCTGTCCCTTGAAGAAGCGCGTTTTGATGAATTCCGCCAGCGTTTTGGCGATCTGGTTGGCGAATGGCTGGATCCGGCGCTGTTGCAGGGCGAGATCTGGTCCGATGGACCCCTTTCCAGCCAGGAGATGACGCTGGAAGTCGCCGAAATGCTGCGCGATGCCGGCCCGTGGGGACAAATGTTTCCTGAGCCATTATTCGACGGTAGGTTCCGTCTGCTGCAACAGCGGCTGGTCGGCGAGCGGCATCTGAAGGTGATGGTGGAGCCGCTGGGCGGCGGCCCGCTGCTTGACGGCATCGCTTTTAATGTCGACACCACCTGCTGGCCGGACAACGGCGTTCGCGAAGTGGAGCTGGCGTTTAAGCTCGATGTAAACGAGTTTCGCGGTAACCGAACGGTGCAGCTTTTAATCGACCATATCTGGCCGTTATAAAGCCAACCAAAGCTATAAAATGCGGTGTAATTCCGGTAAACTTTCCGGTTTACGACCGCATTTTCGTCTTAGTCCCCAACATAAGATATTACACATGTTTGAAATTAACCCGGTAAAAAACCGCATTCAGGACCTTACAGAGCGCAGCGACGTTCTTAGGGGGTATCTTTGACTACGATGCCAAGAAAGAGCGCCTGGAAGAAGTAAACGCAGAGCTGGAACAGCCTGACGTGTGGAACGAGCCCGAACGCGCACAGGCGCTGGGCAAAGAGCGTTCCGCGCTGGAAGCGATTGTCGAAACCTTAGATCAAATGACCCAGGGGCTGGAAGATGTTTCCGGTTTGCTGGAGCTGGCCATTGAGGCCGACGACGAAGAAACCTTCAACGAAGCCGTCGTTGAGTTGGATCAGCTGGAAGCCAAGCTGGCGCAGCTTGAGTTCCGTCGTATGTTCTCAGGCGATTATGATAGCGCCGACTGCTACATTGACATCCAGGCGGGCTCCGGCGGTACCGAAGCGCAGGACTGGGCAAGCATGCTGATGCGTATGTATCTGCGCTGGGCCGAAGCGCGCGGGTTCAAAACAGAAATTATCGAAGAGTCCGAAGGCGAAGTTGCGGGTATTAAGTCCGTGACTATCAAAATTCAGGGCGAATACGCTTTTGGCTGGCTGCGTACCGAAACCGGCGTGCATCGCCTGGTGCGTAAGAGTCCGTTCGACTCAGGCGGCCGTCGCCACACCTCCTTTAGCTCCGCCTTTGTCTACCCGGAAGTGGATGACGATATCGATATCGAAATCAACCCGGCGGATCTGCGCATCGACGTATACCGTGCGTCAGGCGCGGGCGGTCAGCACGTTAACCGTACAGAATCTGCGGTGCGTATTACCCACATTCCGACCAATACCGTTACCCAGTGCCAGAACGACCGTTCGCAGCATAAGAACAAAGATCAGGCCATGAAGCAGATGAAAGCGAAGCTATACGAGCTGGAAATGCAGAAGAAAAATGCTGAAAAGCAGGCGCTGGAAGACAACAAATCGGATATCGGCTGGGGTAGCCAGATTCGTTCTTACGTCCTTGATGACTCCCGTATCAAAGATCTGCGTACCGGGGTTGAAACCCGCAACACGCAGGCGGTACTCGACGGCGATCTGGACAAATTTATCGAAGCAAGTTTGAAAGCAGGGTTATGAGGAACCAACATGTCTGAACAACAAGCACAGGGCACCGAAGCGGCAGTCGATCTTAATAATGAACTCAAAGCTCGCCGTGAGAAGCTGGCTGGCCTGCGCGAGCAGGGCATCGCCTTCCCGAACGACTTCCGTCGCGACCATACCTCTGACCATCTGCATGCGGAATTTGACGCTAAAGAGAACGAAGAGCTTGAAGCCCTCAATATCGAAGTGACCGTTGCCGGCCGCATGATGACCCGTCGTATCATGGGTAAAGCCTCTTTCGTGACCTTACAGGACGTAGGCGGCCGTATTCAACTGTACGTTGCCCGCGACGACCTGCCGGAAGGCGTCTACAACGAGCAGTTTAAAAAATGGGATCTCGGCGATATTCTCGGCGCGCGCGGCAAGCTGTTTAAAACCAAAACCGGCGAGCTGTCCATTCACTGTACCGAACTGCGCCTGCTGACTAAAGCCCTGCGCCCTCTGCCGGATAAGTTCCACGGCCTGCAGGATCAGGAAGCGCGCTACCGTCAGCGTTATCTTGATCTGATTTCCAACGACGAATCCCGCAACACTTTCAAAGTGCGTTCGCAAATCATGTCCGGCATCCGTAACTTTATGGTTGGCCGCGGCTTTATGGAAGTCGAAACGCCAATGATGCAGGTGATCCCAGGCGGCGCATCCGCTCGTCCGTTCATTACCCACCACAACGCGCTGGACATCGATATGTACCTGCGTATTGCGCCAGAGCTGTATCTGAAGCGTCTGGTAGTGGGCGGCTTCGAGCGCGTGTTTGAAATCAACCGCAACTTCCGCAACGAAGGTATTTCTCCACGCCACAACCCAGAGTTCACCATGATGGAACTCTATATGGCGTACGCGGATTACAAAGATCTGATTGAACTGACCGAATCCCTGTTCCGTACCCTGGCGCACGAAGTGCTGGGCACCGCGCAGGTTCCTTACGGCGAGCAGATCTTTGACTTCGACCAGCCGTTCGCCAAGCTGACTATGCGTGAAGCCATTAAAAAATACCGTCCGGAAACCGACATTGCGGATCTGGACGATATGGGCAAAGCGCTGGAAATCGCTGCCGCTATCGGCATCAAGGTTGAGAAGAGCTGGGGCCTGGGGCGCGTCGTGACCGAGATCTTCGAAGAGGTGGCGGAAAGCCATCTGATTCAGCCGACCTTCATTACCGAATACCCGGCAGAGGTTTCTCCGCTGGCGCGTCGTAACGACGAGAACCCGGAAATTACCGACCGCTTCGAGTTCTTCATCGGCGGTCGTGAAATCGGCAATGGTTTCTCCGAGCTCAACGATGCGGAAGATCAGGCGCAGCGCTTTGCCGACCAGGTTGCGGCGAAAGATGCGGGCGATGACGAAGCGATGTTCTTCGATGAAGACTACGTAACCGCACTTGAGCACGGCCTGCCGCCAACGGCTGGTCTGGGCATTGGCATCGACCGCATGGTGATGCTGTTTACCAACAGCCACACCATTCGCGATGTGATCCTGTTCCCGGCCCTGCGTCCGGTTAAGTAAGCTGCTGTAAGCTCCTCCCGGCGGGAGGAGCTTTTTCCGTTAGGTCATTGTTTCAGAGGTCCGCTTGCGCAAGGAAAGCACAGCCAGAAAATGGGCTCCAAATGCCGTCGTCCTGCTCCTGAGTCTGTTACTCGTTGCGTGCTCATCAAATAAGGCAGGCACTTCTAAAGCCTCCGCCGGCAGCTACAGCGGTTCGGTTTACACCGTTAAACGCGGCGACACGCTCTACCGCATCTCGCGCATGACCGGCTCAAGCGTCGGCGAACTGGCGCGTCTTAATGGCATCTCCGCTCCTTATACCCTTGAGATCGGGCAGAAACTCCGCGTGAAGAGCGGCAGCTCCGCCGCGAAAAAAACAGCCGTGGCTAACACCTCCAGGTCTCGTTCTTCTGGTTCCGCAAGCGTGGCGAAAGTCGCCGCCCCGCCGATCGGCGCTAAGTGCTGGCGCTGGCCAACCAGCGGCCGAGTTATCGAACCCTTCTCCAGCAGCGACGGCGGAAACAAGGGGATTGATATTGCAGGCTCTCGCGGCCAGCCCATCTATGCTTCTGCGGCCGGCACCGTGGTTTACGTTGGCAATCAGCTGCGGGGCTACGGCAACCTGGTGATGATCAAACATAGCGATGACTATATTACCGCTTACGCCCACAACGATACGACGCTGGTAAACAACGGGCAGAAAGTGAGCGCGGGACAGAAAATAGCCACCATGGGCAGCAGCGGCTCCGACTCGGTTAATCTGCATTTCCAGATCCGCTATCGTGCGACGGCATTAGATCCCCAGCGATATTTACCGCCGCAGGGCAGTAAGCCCTCCTGCTAAAGCCTGCGTAAGCAACCGTATAAAATACCAACACTTAGTTTGGTTGCCTCTTGTCACCTTGTCCCGGAGGGTTATAATGCCGGGGCTTCCCAGAAGCGGGTGTAGTTCAATGGTAGAACGGCAGCTTCCCAAGCTGCATACGAGGGTTCGATTCCCTTCACCCGCTCCAATCTCCCCTTGTCGCAAAAATCCATTAAAAATTATTTTCTTTCAAGAAGTTAACTTGGTCGGGTTGCCGTAATCGTTCAATCATTAAACAACGATTTATCAACACCAGGTGCACTGTTAGTTGTCACGGAGAGTTACTATGGAAGTAAGAATATAACTATTCGGCGGCGGCAGTTCTAATCCTCATACCGCGATAGTAAAACGTGAAGGAAAAGCCTGATCCGGGCATTGATTCTCATAACCTTACAGTGAAGCGCATTTTTTGCCGATGCTCCCACATGCCACACGTCGAGATGACGTTGCAGGGAATAAACAGGTTTTATGGTGGTAACGCTCCCTGCGAGGTGCAGCGGAGCAAGGTACTTGCACACCACATGCAAGCTCTGCCAGCGGTTCGGCCTCGCTCCTTCGGGTACATGGTCATCCTGATAAACTTCACTGTCTGACATATCCCTGATGAAGTCGCCTAACGGCTCCGCGCGTTGTCTTACCACCAACGGGCTTATTGGCTGTTATTGTCTAAAATCAGAAGAAAAGAGCCAGCGTGAAAGCTGGCTATGCTCTTAGAATGGTGAAGCATTCAGGTAGATTGTGGTTGAGTAGCTTGCGCCATTGGTGAAGCGGTACACGTCGCCTTTTACATCCAGATGGATAGCACTATCACTTATAGCGATCTTTGCGCTGCTGTCAGAAGTTAATAAAAATGGCTGGTACTTATCCCCGATACCTTTCAGGAAAGCCGCTTCCGTGACTTCTGGAGGGACTAAATAAAACTGGTACACAAAGTCTGTAGTAGCACCTGCGCTGCCCTCTGTGACGTACAGTGACACCTGTGAATTAACCTTCTCGACCTTGTAAACAGTCTGCTCTATTGGGGAGTTGATAGCCCTGTATACCCCGTAGCAACCCACAATAAGGAACAGCATAATAGCCCACTTAAAAACCTGAACGTTTCGCATAATCTATCCCCGCTCTGATCCAGGTCTGGTCTTCAGGATCATCACCGTAAGAATCGGGGCCTGGGTAATCGGCAAACTCAGGACGGCTTGTACCTGCAAGAATTTATGCAGCACCTGCACCACGAAGCAGAATCTGATCGGGGATTCCCGCCGCCGCCCCAACAGCGCCGTAGTTAAAGTTACCAAAGGCGGCGTACTTCCTACCCCGCTGATTTTTGTAATCCCACGGCCCATGATTTCTTACCTGATAATAAAACCAGATGTAAGTGAGGGCTGACGGGCCACGATGAAAGCGAGCCATCATCATGTTATTGATGATGTTCACTCCCGGCGGGGCGAAAGAGGACACATCAAACGGCGGGTGAGGTGATGCCGCTAATGTTGGATATCTCACGCTTGTGCTCTCTCGTTCCAGGCGTCGGTAAACTGCACGTTACCATCGCAGTATTTCCACGTGATTTTTTCATAGCGAAGTTCTACGCACTCAAGGTGGTTATGCTTCTCCTTACTTGCGTCTTTGGTATCGTGCATCACTGGTGAAACGCCGACAACTTTCACACCTTCAAGCAGCATATTGAAGTATTCGGCTTCCTGACCTGCGTCATTGATGCGATACCATTTGAACTCAGCAGATTTAAGCGTCTGACCAGTGGCAACGGCTTTATAAAGATAAGGGGAAGAGCTATCAAACTCTTTTTGAATTAGCACGGCTGAGTGCTTGCGGGTTCCTGTGATCTTTCCCGTCATTCCGTCCGTTGGAATGCTGAGATTATGGGAAAATCCGGTGATTTCAATGCTGCCGTCACGGTCTTGAACGTCAACAGATCCCTTAATGTCTGCGCCGCCGTCATCTTTAAGCCATAGGTAAGCTGGAATTGCCATTTTTTCTTTTTCCTCATGTTGTTATAAAATCCATAAGGAAAGTGTACCTATAGGTGGGGTGGACAGTAAACGATCAAATTTAACAAAATCATTAATGTAGTGTGGTTTAAGTTTGAGTTAAGTAACCCTAAAGAAAGGGGGCATTGCGCCCCCTCGATTATTTCAACGCCCTGATCCACATTATTAGCAAATGTAGCTGGCTGTCTGTCATGGCAGGGATTCGGAGGGTTCTACCGTTGCTTGCGCAGCGCGAACGCTAACGCTAACGTCATCATGTGCTGATTCGGCATCTCTAACTCTCCGTTGGGTTTGTTGAATACGGCGGGGG
>NZ_RCAA01000006.1:91488-102630 GCF_003628475.1 Enterobacter sp. R1(2018)
GGGGTAAAATGTTCTGTGAATCGCCACGAATAATCTAGACACTTCTGAGCCGTTGTGTGGACAGAATTTGTCTACGGTCGTGGGGTCAGTCCAAACTATAGGGCAGGATCGTCTACCGGGGTGGGGTCAGTCCAACGATCGAGGGCGTGAAGGTGACAGGAATTAATCCAGGAATGCCAAACGCAAAAATGGCGGGGAACTCGCAGATCAATCATATGGAATCTGTTTCCCTGATGTATGACAAAATCACCTGGCGTTATGTTGATGGCAATGTCCAGTATACAGACGATTGGAACGTGCGAGCACAACTTAATACAAGGGGATATTTTGTCCCCTTGTATTATCCCCTCAACGCGCTAAACCACATCATAAGCAAATGAAGCTGGCTTCCTGGCAGAGCAGGGGTTTGGACTTGTTCTACTGCCCATTGGTATAAGTACGCCAGGCCCTGGATTGATACGATAATCCTCTATTATCACCTAATCAGTTACCCGTGCTGTTTGTAATATCGTTAGCCGCCAGCAGATTACGGAGGTTGAATGGATTTTTGAACGATTCCCTTCACCGCCCTCTAATCTCCGCTTGTGACACAGTTTTAAATTCCTTCTCTCAGCCGCTTAAATAACGCTCTTTTTAGCTCGCCATGGATTCCGCCATTACGCTCCGCTTGCTCCTTTGCTGCTAACGATTCCTGCTATTCAGAAACTGATAGTTGCATGCTCTCTATTCACTCGTTAACCTAAGATTAATCCTAATAAATCAAGGATCAGGATGACGGAAAAGAAAACGTTGGGTGAGAAGGACGCTCTCGAAGAAGAGTTAGATCGGTTGTTGGATGAGCTTAAGCTGACGCAAGAGCAACGGGAATTCATAGAGTCGATGCGTCAAAAGAAAGATGATGATAATCATCATGATGAGTAGTGCGGCAGGTTGCACAAGCATTAAAAGCGGCGCTTTAGCCTGCCGTAGTGCTTGTGCCCGTTGTTTTACCGCCACCGGCATTCAGTCTGTTTTGTCTGCGGGGAAAGCCCCTTTACCGGGGCTACTTAGACAGATTAATTCGCGATCCCGATGTAACCGCGTATACCCATGTACAAGCCAATCATTGCTATCAGGACGCTTGAGAAATAGGGCGCTCTTCTTGCTATGGTGCTAAAACCGCTCCAGCGTTTCGTTGCCTGCTGAACGCTGACGGCCGCCGCAACGCCTACGGTTACCAGCGTTAATGCCAGCCCAATACTAAAACACACCACCATCGTCGCGCCCAGGCTAAATGCTTTTAACTGGATACAGATAAGCAGTACGGTAACAGCCGCAGGGCAGGGTATTAAGCCGCCGGTGAGTCCGAAAAGCAGGATCTGCCAGTTTGACACCTCCTCACCATTGAAACGGCGTTTAATATCGTTAGCGTGCGCCAGTTCGTGTGCGTCCTGATACTCTTTTGAGTTCATCTCCAGACCTTCGGGCGCTGAACAATCGTTAGGATGAGGGGACTGATGAAAGTCTATATCGTAATCATGCACATGCCCTTGATGACCTAAGGTAAGACGTACATCAAAGCTATGAGGTTCAGGAACGGCTAATACAGACTCCAGGTAATCCCCTTTATCGACGAAACCAAAAACCTGTGAAAATGTTCCCGTACCGCGGTGAGTCACCAACGAAACTTCTTTCGCTTTCCATCTGCTGCCGGACAGCGTGCGTAAACGCCAGCGTGGCGGCCGCTCATCTGCAAAGATAGCGAGTTCGATTTTGCCATGACCAGTATCTACAACTCTGCTTTCATCATGGGAGTGGAACTCCAGGCGTTGCTCTGATTTCCAGAGTCGCTCACCTTTCCAGGTGCGCCAGAACATCCAGATTGCGGTACCGAGGATGATAAAGGCGGAAATGAGCTGTAACCACGGCTCAACAGATTCAGCGGTAAACTGCCTGCTGAGATACATACCGCCAAAAGCAATGAGCCATACGATAGCCGTGTGCGAAATCGTTGCCGCTACTCCCAGCATCGCGGCCTGTCTGATACTGCCTTTAATCGCAATGATAAAAGCTGCCATCATTGTTTTTGAATGACCCGGTTCAAGGCCATGCAAAGCGCCTAATAAAATAGCGCTGGGAATGAAAAACCATGCGTTGCCTTGCTGAATGAGAGCTGAAAAGTCGTTCATTTGCATTTTCTTAGGTATTTTATGAGCTATCGGATTCTACTCCCCCCCCAGTACATAATACTACCCCCCAGTAGATTGGCGATGGTAGAATTGATGTCATCTTCACCTATCGAGGCTGTTGTATGTCGCATACCATCCGGGATAAACAAAAGCTTAAAGCACGTACGAATAAGATTCAGGGCCAGGTGGCCGCACTGAAAAAAATGCTTGATGAGCCGCACGAGTGCGCCGCCGTATTGCAACAGATCGCGGCTATACGCGGCGCTGTAAATGGTTTGATGCGAGAAGTAATTAAAGGGCATCTTGTTGAGCACATCGTTCATGAGGCTGACGAGGCGAGGCGCGAGGATGATCTTAACGTCGTGTTAAAGGTTCTTGATTCCTACATTAAGTAGCGGCTCCTCTCCTTAAGTCCTCATATACCTGCAGGCTTGCGGCAGCTTTAACGTAATTGAAATATCTGGCCTAGAATTATCTGTTCCCACACAGGAGAAGCCCAGATGAGCGTCACGTATAAAATTACTTATGAGCATAAAGACGGAAAGGTAAACAGATCGGAAGAGTTATTAGTTCAGTCTGAACATGAACCTACTCAGGATGAAGTACAGGAGGCGGTAAGAAGGGATGCAGCAAGATTTACTTCGACAACGCCAGCAGCAACCTCCGCTGCGGAATTGACGGTGATTTCGGTTGTACCCGTTCCATAAACCGGAAGGTATGAGCTGTATTAGCTCAGATTTGGCCTGACATAGTTGTGGCGAAGAGCCGGATCCAATCTGACAGTCCGCTCCGTGCCAGGAGCGGACGTTGCTGCCCCTTAGGTGCTACTGCCAATTAGGGTAGGCCACATACCGCAAAACATCGATTGGCTACACATTCACAGAAATGCAGCCGTTCGGAGGTTTTCTTTCCTTTTGCAGAACTATCAGAACCTTGCATTATTGATTTCGTTTCACCTCGTATCGCAGGCACACTACGCCCGACGGGAAAACTTTACTATTCACCAGCATGAGTGAGGTTCTGTCTTTTATGTTTTTGAACAAGGGAATGCCTTGCCCCAGCAGAATCGGATTGACGAATAGCCAATACTCATCAATAAGGTTTTCCGCCATTAGCGCGTGAGTAGCTGAGGGACTGCCAAACATTAAGATTTCGCTGCCCGCGTTATGCTTGAGCTTGTTGATTTCGTCGCTCAAATTGCTGCTGATAATTTGCGTATTAGGGTGATTTTTTTCCAACAGGGTTTTCGACAACACCACTTTGTGGGCAGATTTATACCAACGCGAATGCGCATGGTCATGGGGGCTGGCGTCAGGCTTATCGGCAGCAGTTGGCCAGTACGACTCCATCATCTGGTAGGTGGTACGCCCATATAAGGCGGTGTCGGTCTGCTGAATCCGCTGCTCCACGTATTCAAACAAGTCGGGGCTTATGCTTATCCAGGCCAGACCCGCCGGGCCCTCAGCGGTAGAAGCGACAAAACCATCCAGCGACACATGGACAAACGAAACTATTTTTCTCATGATTTTCTCTTTGATTAAGTTTTGATTACATAGCCTGTGAGGCGCGCCAGGGTTTGGTTCCCGCTTCAATCGCACCAATTTTCTCCAGCGCCATCTTGTGTGCTTCCGCATCCGGAAAAAACAGATGTATCGTCACTTTGGTTTGTCAATCCACCGCTGCTCACGCCGGAGAGGATGACGAAGGTGTTCCTGAGCACGCTCAAGTTGTATCGGATCAAGATGAACAAAAGAACGAAGCAGTGAGAAAAACTGGTTGCTCCCCATGGTAAGCCCCTGATCCCGGACCATCTGGAATTAAGTATAAATCTTGTTACCAATATGGTTCTGGAACAACGCCCATTGGATACTTGACCCTGATTTGTGTGATAAGTGCCAACTTCTGCTCCTCGCTCAGAGCGGACGGTCAGATTCGATTGCATTCTGTCTGCGAAAACTGTCAGTTCGAGTCCGAGCTAGTACATATACGCATTTAATAAAAACATGGTTATTCTTTGCCCATCTTCAGGATCTCGCGGTAGCGATATTGCTGTCCGCCTGATGACTGTTGCGGAACACCGCAACGATGTGCGTCAGACTTCCTCCTTTTTTTCATTCGCGATCTGCCTGTGCAGCCAGTACCTGTTACAGGGCCGCTCTTTGCCCCTCGCTGATATATGCCTGCGACGGCTGCATTCCCTCTCTGGCGCAACCAGCCAGTCATAATCCAGATCCGTAACTCCCCGAGTTTAAGCAGACGAGCGGTTGTCGAGGCCTGCAGCGGCGGAGCGAAAATCTTCCGCCCCTGATTCACCCTGCCTGGCGAACGATGTTTCCATCGCCACCTGCTGATAACCAGGCCAGCTGATAAAATCGTTCAGCGCGTTACCCGCACAGGTGATGGCCAGCGTCGGATGGCTTTGTAAGCCGCAGTCAAGCGACAGCCGATAGCGGATGCTAATCAGCCTCCACACCTCTTTTGTTTTTAATTTTCCTTTTTGCAGAAAGTAGCCTCGCGACCTTTCACCGCGTTGATATGAATTGTTATTAAATCGTGACGAACTTCACTGGTTGCGAAGAAATATTGGTAAGGAAAATGGCGTTAATAACTATTTATCTCAATGAATTTGTTATTTATTTATTAAATTACCGACTGTTTGAATATAAGGATCTGCGAAAATCGAAATTAACAATTAATTAATCTTAACTCATGATATGCGCACTTATGGCCAGGCGAACGCGCTGCGGAGTATTCGATGAAAGATGTGGTGATTGTTGGGGCAGCCCGAACCCCGATTGGCTGCTTCCAGGGAGCGCTTTCCCCGCGCAGCGCGGCAGAGCTGGGTAGTGCGGTAGTCAAAGCGCTACTTGAGCGCAGCGGCGTGAGCGAGCAGGAGATCGATGAAGTGATCCTGGGCCAGGTGCTTACCGCCGGAGCCGGGCAAAATCCCGCGCGCCAGACGGCGCTCAACAGCGGCCTGCCCTGGTCCGTCTCGGCTATTACCATCAACGACGTCTGTGGTTCGGGCCTGAAAGCGCTGCATCTTGCCACCCAGGCCATACAATGCGGCGAAGCGGATGTGGTGATCGCCGGTGGTCAGGAAAACATGAGCCGCGCTCCGCATGTTCTGGCAAACAGCCGAACCGGCGCGGGGCTTGGCAACAGCCAGCTTATTGACAGCCTGGTTCACGACGGCCTGTGGGACGCATTTAACGATTACCACATGGGCGTGACGGCAGAAAACCTCGCCCGGGAGTATGGCATCAGTCGCGAAAGCCAGGATGCCTTCGCGCTCGCGTCGCAGCAAAAGGCGCGGGCGGCCATTGATTCGGGCCGCTTCAAAGACGAGATTGTTCCCGTTGCCGTCGAGATGCGCTCAGGCGGCACTCTGTTTGTCGATACCGATGAGCAGCCGCGTACCGACGCCAGCGCCGAAGCCCTGGCCCGGCTTATTCCGGCCTTTGACGCAGGCGGCAGCGTCACCGCCGGCAACGCTTCCTCAATTAACGATGGCGCCGCAGCGGTGCTGATGATGAGCGCGGCGAAGGCCGAAGAGCTGAATCTTCCGGTACTGGCGCGTATTCGCGCTTTCGCAAGCGTTGGCGTCGATCCCGCATTGATGGGCATCGCGCCGGTCACGGCAACGCGGCGCTGCCTTGAGCGGGCGGGCTGGTCGCTCGAAGAGCTGGATTTGATTGAGGCGAACGAAGCCTTCGCGGCGCAGGCGCTTTCGGTAGGCAAAATGCTGGAGTGGGACGAGCGCAAGGTGAACGTCAACGGCGGAGCGATAGCGCTTGGTCATCCCATTGGCGCCTCCGGCTGTCGAATTTTGGTTTCGCTGGTACATGAAATGGTGAAGCGGGATGCTAAAAAAGGGCTGGCGACGCTGTGTATCGGCGGCGGGCAGGGCGTGGCGCTGGCCATTGAGCGCGACTAAGTAATAAAATCTCCTCTCTTCAGGCGCTTTCTGTTTTTTAGAAAGCGCTTTTTTATTTGCGCTCCGCAAAGGAGAGCAAAATGCATTACAGCCTGCTTCGTCGTTTGTCTCCCTTTCCCTGTTTTGTTCTCTGCGCCAGTCAGGCAGGGTTAACCGTGATCCTTTTATCAAAATCAGAGAATATTTTCATAAAAATGAAACATCGTTTTATTTATATTTGAAATGTTGTTTCAGCAAGATTAGTATGAGCTTATAAAAGATTACGCAACATCGTTCCGTAACGCTTTATTAAGGTCATGCGCTTATCGCGTGAACATTTTCACCAGTAAAGCCTGCCTGAAGCGGGCCTGAATAAAGGAAATCTACATGATTCTGGATTCATTCTCCCTACAGGGTAAAGTTGCCGTTGTGACAGGGTGTGATACTGGCCTGGGGCAGGGCATGGCGCTGGGTCTTGCGCAGGCCGGTTGCGACATTGTGGGTATCAACATCGTTGAACCAAGCGAAACCATCGAAAGCGTAACCGCGCTGGGCCGCCGTTTTCTGAGCCTGACTGCCGATCTGCGCAGGATTGACGGTATTCCCGCCCTGCTGGATCGCGCGGTTGCTGAGTTTGGCCATATCGATATCCTGGTGAACAACGCGGGTCTGATTCGTCGTGAAGACGCCATTAGCTTCAGCGAGCAAAATTGGGACGACGTTATGAATTTGAACATCAAGAGCGTGTTCTTTATGTCTCAGGCTGCGGCAAAACACTTCATTGCCCAAGGCAACGGCGGCAAGATCGTGAATATTGCCTCCATGCTTTCCTTCCAGGGCGGCATCCGGGTGCCTTCTTATACCGCATCGAAAAGCGCCGTTATGGGCGTGACTCGCCTGCTGGCGAACGAGTGGGCGAAACATGGCATCAACGTCAACGCCATCGCGCCGGGTTATATGGCGACAAACAATACCCAGCAGCTGCGCGCCGACGAACAGCGCAGCAGCGAAATTCTGGATCGCATTCCCGCTGGCCGCTGGGGGTTACCGGAAGACCTGATGGGGCCAGTGGTGTTCCTCGCCTCCAGCGCTTCTGATTATGTCAACGGCTATACCGTAGCCGTTGACGGCGGCTGGCTGGCACGCTAGTCCCGTCGGTTAATGAAAAAGCCTCCTGTCTGCAGGGGGCTTTCTTATCTTTTACTTCCTCATGCGCATAAATTTATAAAGTAAGGTTTTAATTAATCATTACGGTTTGTAACTGTATTTTTCTGCAGCTGGTGTAAACCCATCGATATTGCGACGCTGCCTCCATTATTTCAGACAGAATAAAGGGTTGTTGTTAAAGCGCACAGCTGACTAAGCGGAAGAAAAAGCGCTACCTGCAAGAGATGGTAGTTGTTTTTGAGACTTGTCTTAGCAATAATGGACCTTCACCTCAGGCACTTTTTAACCAATCGTAAGCATACGTAAACGCGCTGGCGGTAGTGGTTGTGCTGTAAAAGGTGCTGTTATGACAATGGATTACCATCAACGTTGACATTCACAGGGAAACCAACAGTGACATTCACAGGGAAAGTTGTGCTGCATATCCTCGCTTTAAAAAACATCCATCCATTGCTTGTTCTACACATGTCGCGCGCGAGTGTTTTTTCGCGTAAGTCCTTTAACGTAGGGTCTTTATCCACCAACCTTTAAGCGGTCCGTTATGTCTTCTATCGAAGTAAAACCTGGTCAGTTAGAAAATGCTTCTCCCTATCAGCTGTTGCCCGCTCCGCGTGAGGAAATAGATTTACTAAGTCTGTTAACGACATTGTTCGCCGCCAGAAAGCAAATCATTGCCATTACCTTTATTTTTGTTCTGGTGGGTATCGCCGCAAGTTTCCTGCTGCCACAAAAGTGGACCAGCCAGGCGATTATCACACCGCCTGAAAACGAGCAGATAATTGAGCTGCGCCGGGCGATGATCAATATGACGGTGCTGGGTGTGAGCGCAAAGGTTGATGCGAGCACTATCTACAATATGTTTTTGAAAAAATTTGATTCTCAGGCCCTGCGTGAACAATTCCTGGCTAAATCTCCCTATGTCCAGGCGCTGTTGAACAATCAGGATGTGGATAGCAGCGAGCTGCATCGGGCCATTATTACCGTTTCGGAGAAGTTCAAATCTCAAAACAACGTCGACCCGAAAAAATCCGATAACGCGCCTTATACTTCCTGGACCCTGAGTTTTGCTGCTCCGGATGCAGGCGATGCTCAGCAGGTGCTGGAAAATTATATCCAGTTTATTAATGCTGAAGTGAACAAGGATGTGCTGCAGGATTTAAAAAACGCGGTAGAGCTAAAAGTTGCCTTTGAGAAAGATAAGCTGCTGCTGGATCGCACCATGCTGGAAAATGAACATAATATTAACGTGCAGCGCCTGGGCTATTCGCTGCAGGTGGCCAATGCCGCCGGGATCAAAAAACCCGTCTACAGCAACGGCCAGGCGGTGAAGGACGATCCTGACTATTCTGTCGCCCTGGGCGCCGACGGGCTAACACAAAAGCTCAAAATTGAGCAGTCGATTAAAGATGTCGCACAGCTGAATGCATCCATGCAGAACCGTGAGCATTTGCTGGCCCAGCTGGAAGCCATCAACGTAGGTGACGTTGATTTCACGCCATACAAATATCAGATGCAGCCTTCTTTGCCGGTGAAAAAAGATGGTCCGCGCAAATCCTTAATTATCGTGCTCGCAACCCTGGTAGGCCTGATTGTCGCTTCAGGGGCGGTCCTGGTGCGTCATGCCATGGACAGCCGTATGGCAATGGATAACCGCCTGGAGATGGAAAAGATCATCTAAGGCTGCTTTAAGACTGATGTGTTAACGGCTCCTTCAGGGAGCCGTTTTTGTTACTGCAGAAAATCTTCACGGATTGGCGTGAAGGTATCGAGCAGCGTGCCTGCGGCCAGACATACGCAGCCGTGCATGACGTGCGGTTTTTTATATAGCGTATCGCCCGCCTTCACCCTGTGAACTTCTTCACCTATGGTGAATTCAAACTCGCCCGAAAGCACATAGGTTAGCTGCTCATGCGGATGATTATGCATTGGGCCAACGGCGCCGGTTTCGAAATTAACCTGCACCGCCATCATCTGGCCGCCGTGCGCCAGAATGCGGCGGCTCACGCCTGCGCCAAGATCCTCCAGGTTGGTATCTTTAAAAAAGGTAAACATTCGCAGCTCCTTATCTGTGTGAAACGATGTTTCATTTTAATAAGCGTACCGTGGGAAAGATCTTTGCGATAGCCCGTCGGTGATAATTGCTGCGAGGATCACGCTTTCATTGCCCGAGGAACCTCTGCTATAACCGGAGAATCGAGACAAAAAGGTGAAGAATAATGAAAACGATAGGCCTGATTGGCGGCATGAGCTGGGAATCCACCCTTTCCTACTATCGCCTGATTAATGAAGGAGTAAAGTCGCGCCTGGGTGGGCTGCATTCGGCTAAGATCCTTCTGCACAGCGTAGATTTTCATGAAATTGAAGCCTGCCAGTCCAGCGGGGAGTGGGATAAAGCGGGCGGGATGCTGGCGGATGCCGCGCTGGGGCTGCAAAAGGCGGGCGCGGAAGGCATTGTGTTGTGCACCAACACCATGCACAAAGTGGCGAACCATATTGAATCACGCTGCGACCTGCCGTTTTTACATATCGCAGACGCGACCGGCAGAGTGATTGCTGCACAGGGCGCGGACAGGGTAGCGCTGTTGGGCACCCGCTACACGATGGAGCAGGATTTTTATCGTGGTCGCCTGAGCGCGGAATTCGGCATTGAGTCGTTAATTCCGAACGAGCCGCAACGCCTGCGTATCAACCAGATTATTTTCGCCGAGCTTTGCCTTGGCAAAATCACCGCTGAAGCCAGAAGATATTACCAGCAGGTCATTGATGAGCTGCAGCAGCAGGGGGCGCAGGGCGTGATTTTTGGCTGTACGGAAATCGGCCTGCTGCTGCAACAGCAGGATTGCCCGCTGCCGATATTCGATACGGCTGCGATTCATGCGACGGATGCGGTCAATTTTATGCTTGATGAGCGGTAAATTTTTTCCTTTTTATTTCAGTGAATTAATTGTTGCAAACTGAATCCCTATAGCGCCGCGGGTCATTCCCGGCGGAATCTGTGTTATAAATTTGTTAAGCAGCGCACATTATTTTTATAAGCTGCTCCTCTTAATCCCACAAATCTGGCGGCTGAGCTTATGCTCTCCCGCCTTTTGTCATTTCTGCAACCGGGAGTTATTCCATGCCTGTTTCCTTACTGGCGCTGGCGATGAGTGCGTTTGCCATCGGCACAACGGAGTTTGTCATTATGGGCCTGCTGCCCGATGTGGCCGGAGATCTGAATATTTCTATTCCGACCGCCGGCTGGCTCATCAGCGGCTATGCGTTGGGCGTAGCCATCGGCGCGCCGATTATGGCCCTGTTGACGGCAAGGCTGCCGCGCAAGCTTTCGCTAGTGCTGCTGATGGTGATATTTATCTTCGGCAACCTGTTGTGTGCTCTGGCAGTTTCTTATAACTTCCTGATGCTGGCGCGCATTATCACCGCGCTTTGCCATGGGGCTTTCTTTGGTATCGGCGCGGTGGTCGCGGCAGGTCTGGTGGCGCCAAATCGTAAAGCCTCGGCCGTTGCGCTGATGTTTACCGGGCTGACGCTTGCCAACGTGCTCGGCGTGCCGATTGGCACCTGGTTCGGACAGCTGTACGGCTGGCGCGCTACGTTCTGGGGCGTGGCGGTCATCGGCGTGGTTGCGTTTATCGCGCTGATTGTCAGCCTGCCTTCGCAAAAAGACGAAGCGCCAACGGACCTGCGGCGTGAGTTAAGCGCGCTGGGCAACGGTAAGCTCTGGCTTTCGCTGTCGATGACGATCTTCTTTGCCGCAGCGATGTTCGCGCTGTTTAGCTATGTGGCGCCAATGCTGCTGCAGGTAACGGGCATCACGCACCAGGGCGTGAGCTGGACGCTGTTCCTGATGGGCGCGGGGCTTACCGTGGGGAATATTCTCGGCGGGCGTCT
>NZ_RCAA01000006.1:102678-104330 GCF_003628475.1 Enterobacter sp. R1(2018)
ATGTGGCTTGCGGAAATTACGCTGTTCCTGTGGTCGATGGCGGCCTTTGCCACCGTTCCCGCGCTGCAGATCAACGTAGTGCTGCATGGCAAAGACGCGCCGAACCTGGTCTCTACGCTGAATATCGCCGCCTTTAACGTCGGCAATGCGTTGGGCGCCTGGGTGGGCGGCACGGTTATCGATCGCGGCTACGGTTTAACCGCCGTGCCGGTGGCCGCCGCGGGACTGGCGGCGATCGGGCTGATTATTTGTCTGATTAACTTCAGCAACGGCGCCGGCCATCACCATCCGGTGACGGAAAGGTAAGTCAGGCATCAAGCAGCGCGTTTAGCGGGTCGACGTAAATATGCATAAAGTTAAGCATATGTTCGCTAAAGGCGCTGACCAGCGCGGAAGCGGGGCGGTGCAGGGGGCGAATCAGGCTCACGGTAAAAGGCACCGCCACGCTGAAACGCCGGGCGACCACGCCGCTTGAGGCGTAGTCCAGCGCCGTAAGCGGGTTGACCACCGAGATGCCCGCTCCCGCGCGTACCATGGCGCAAACCGAGGCCGCGCTGTGTGTTTCCACCACCATCCTGCGTTTAATCTCATGCTCCTGAAAGAGCGTATCCAGCAGCTGCCGGTAGCTGTCGGTACGCGACAGGCTAATATAGTTTTCCCCGGCGAAATCCTGCGGCGTCAGCTCTGCTTTACGGGCCAGGCGATGCCCGGCGGGCAGGACGCACACCTCGTTTAACGTCAGCAACGTCTGGCGCTCCGTACCCGCGGGTGTAGCGATATTTTCCGTCAGTCCTAAATCGTGGCGCTGCGCGGAGAGCCACTCCTCAAGCAACGGTGATTCCTGCGGCACGATATTCAGGCTCAGCTCCGGGTAGCGCGCCAGAAAAGGCTGCACCAGCAGCGGCAAAAAAGACTGGGAAAATACCGGCAGGCAGGCGATAGACAGTTCACCCTGGCGGAATTCGCGCAGGCTTTCCGCGGCGTTAACGATCCTGTCCAGCCCGTACCACGAACGCTGCACCTCTTCGAAAAGCCGCAGTCCCTGCACCGTGGGGTGCAGCCGTCCGCGGCTGCGTTCAAAAAGCTGCAGGCCGATAAGCTTCTCAAAGCGGGCCAGCTCGCGGCTAACGGTAGGCTGCGAAGTATGCAGTAAACCCGCCGCCTCGGTGAGATTGCCGGCGGTCATCACCGCATGAAAAATTTCGATATGGCGCAACGTTATGGACGGCATGATCGGGTTCCTGTGCTTTTTCTTATCCCGGCGGTAAGGCGGACGGTATTCCATATCATATATGAATAGACTTGCGAGAAATCGATATTTTTTCTTCAGCTTCCGCTGTGGCGTAATGCATCAAATAATCTATTGTCGGAGCAAAACATGCCACGCCCACTTGATAACAACGACACCGCGCTAAACGCGAAAAACCTGCTGGCGCTGCCCGCTGAATTCGGCTGCCCGGTATGGGTTTATGACGCGGAAATTATCCGCCGGCAGATTGCTCAACTGCGCCAGTTCGACGTGATTCGCTTTGCGCAGAAGGCCTGTTCGAATGTTTATATCCTGCGTCTGATGCGCGAGCAGGGCGTCAAGGTAGATTCGGTATCGCAGGGCGAAATCGAGCGCGCGCTCGCGGCGGGCTTCAACCCGCAGG
>NZ_RCAA01000006.1:104340-141978 GCF_003628475.1 Enterobacter sp. R1(2018)
CCGCCGATATGATCGATGAAGCCACGCTACGGCTGGTGGCGGAGCAAAAAATACCGGTCAACGCAGGCTCGGTCGATATGCTGCAACAGCTCGGCGAGGTTTCTGCCGGACATCGCGTCTGGCTGCGCGTAAACCCGGGCTTTGGGCACGGCCACAGCCAGAAAACCAATACCGGCGGCGAAAACAGCAAGCACGGCATATGGCATGCAGATCTGCCGCAGGCGCTGGAGGTGATTCAGCGCTATAAGCTGCATCTGGTCGGCATTCATATGCATATCGGCTCGGGCGTGGACTACGGCCATCTGGAACGGGTATGCGGGGCGATGGTGCAGCAGGTTATCGACTTCGGTCAGGATCTGGAGGCGATTTCCGCAGGCGGCGGTTTATCTATTCCTTATCGTGAAGGCGAAGAGGCTATCGATACCGGCCACTATTTCGGCCTGTGGAGCGCGGCGCGCGATAAAATCGCCCGTAGTCTTGGCCATGAGGTCAAACTTGAGATTGAGCCAGGGCGTTTCCTGGTGGCGGAAGCCGGGGTGCTGGTAGCCCAGGTGCGTTGCGTAAAAGAGATGGGATCGCGCCATTTCGTACTGATTGACGCAGGCTTTAACGATCTGATGCGTCCGTCCATGTACGGCAGCTATCACCATATTTCAGCTCTGGCCCGCGACGGGCGCGACCTGTCCACGCAGCCGCTGCTGGAAACCGTGGTTGCCGGACCGCTGTGCGAATCAGGCGACGTCTTTACCCAGCAGGAAGGTGGCAAAGTGGAAACCCGCGCGCTGCCGCCGGTTAAGGTTGGGGACTACCTGGTGCTGCACGATACGGGTGCCTACGGCGCGTCTATGTCATCTAATTACAATAGCCGCCCGCTGCTACCGGAAGTGCTGTTTGATAACGGAGCCGCACGTTTGATTCGCCGCCGTCAGACTATGCAAGAGCTGCTGGCGCTGGAATTATTTTGAGGATTTGCGCCCGCGCTGAAAGTAGGGGCCGTGCGCGACGGATTCACGCAGCACCAGCGTGCCGACAAACGGCGGGATCGGCTGCAGGTCTTCGCCGTTAGCCAGCTTGATCGCCTGGTCGATAGCGGTGGTTATCATGTTATCGATCGGCAGATAGACGGTGGAGAGCGCAGGCTGCAGCCACTGCGCGCTGGGCGCATCGTCAAAGCCGAACAGCGATATATCCTGCGGAATACGCATGCCCGCCTGGTGCAGCGCTTTCGAGGCGCCGAGAGCCATATCGTCGTTGCAGGCAAACAGCGCCGTAAAGGAGACCTGGCTTTCCAGCAGCTCCTGGCACAGCTGGTGCCCCACGGTCATGGTGGAGTCGCCGTTTTTCACCCGCTCTTCGGTAAAGCGAATGCCGTGTTTTTGCAAAGCCTTACGGTAGCCCATCAAGCGGGCCTGGCCGGTCGGGGTAGAGATAGGCACGGTGATGCAGGCGATTTCGCGATGGCCCTGCTGAATCAAATATTCCGTCGCCTGAAAAGCCGCGTCCTGCTGTTCGAAGAACACGCAGCGTTCCCGCGCCTGGGTGACATCGCGGTTAATCACCACCAGCGGCACGCGGATTGAACTCATCAGCGAGATTAGCGCCCGCTCGGACATAAAGCGGGTATAGAGGACAATGGCGTCGCAGTGCCTGTCGACCAGCATTTGCACCGCATCCAGCTCTTTTTGCGGCGTATCGTGCCCGTCGGTGACTATCAGCTGTTTGCCATGAACTTCGGTCTGGCGGGATGCCTGTTGCAGCAGGCGACCGAAGTAAAAACCGTCAAAGGTTGATACCACCAGTCCCACGCTGTTGCTGCTGCGGTTGGCAAGGGAGCGCGCCAAAAAATTAGGGCGATACCCTAACTCTTCCATCGCTTTAAAGACCTGTTTGCGGGTGCTTTCTTTCACCTGCCCGGTGCCGTTCAACACGCGAGATACCGTTGCTTTCGAAACACCTGCGCGTAGCGAGACGTCCAGCATTGTTACCATCGATTCATTCCTGATTAAGACTTCCGTCGCGATGCCGCAGTTTTCACCGCAGTCTATCACAGGTGCCGGAAGGGTAAGATCGGGCATACCGCTTCGCCATGCAAATTGTCATACGAGGATCACGCTTTTAGACAATGCCGTCGATCGGCATGGCGATCCGGCTGGACGACGAAAAGGCTAAAGCTGGGATGCATCCGCCTTTTTGCATCAATACAAGAGTGTTTACTCGCCGCTTCGTGCAATCACCGAATGGCGGCGAACAAGCGTAGGGCTAAAAAGATGCGTAGTTTCCGGCAGCGGGCGGTTTTCCGCCAGCGCCATCGCCAGTTCAGCGGCCTGCGTCGCCATGGTGACAACCGGGTAGCGAACGGTGGTAAGGCGCGGGCGCACATAGCGTGAAATCAGCACGTCATCAAAGCCAATCAGCGAGATCTCTTTCGGCACGTCAATCCCGTTGTCGTTCAGCACGCCCATCGCCCCGGCGGCCATTGAGTCGTTGTAACAGGCGACGGCGGAAAAATGCTTGCCGCGGCCGAGCAGCTCGGTCATCGCCTGCTCACCGCCGCTTTCATCCGGCTCGCCGAAGGTCACCAGACGATCGTTAATCGGGATTCCGTGCTCTTTCAGCGCGTCGTAATAGCCCTGCAGTCGATCTTCGGCATCCGAAATGGCGTGGTTTGAACACAGGTAGCCGATTTTTGTATGGCCCTGCTGAATTAAATGGCGGGTGGCAAGCCAGGCGCCGTAACGATCGTCCAGCGGCCACGCAGCGCGGCTCAAAACCGGGCAGGATACGGTTGATAAGTACCATGCCCGGCATCTGCTTCATTAAAGAAATAAGCTCGGCGTCAGGGATCTTTTTGGCATGTACGACCAGCGCGGCGCAGCGGTGGCGGATTAATTGCTCAATGGCCTGACGCTCTTTTTGTTCGTTGTGATAACCATTGCCAATCAGCAGAAAGTTGCCGGTGCGATAGGCTACCTGCTCCACGGCCTTCACCATCGCGCCAAAGAAAGGATCCGAGACATCGCCGACTATCAGGCCGATAGTTTCCGTAGTTTGCTGGGCCAGCGCGCGGGCATTGGCGTTTGGATGATAGTTAAGTTCTTCCATCGCGCTGGTCACGGCCTGGCGCGATGCGTCGCTTGCTTTCGGCGAATCATTAATCACGCGGGATACCGTGGCGACAGAAACCCCTGCAAGCCGTGCTACATCCTTAATTGTCGCCATCAGTTAATTTCCCGTTGGGTAATCGTTTACACAGGCTTAAGTGTTACGGAAAAACCGCGCCACTTCAAGGGCGCAACCATTGCAGCGCTCGCAAAGCTGATGAAAATACGCCGCCGCTTTGTGTAATCGTTACACGCGCTTTCTCAGGGAAAACCAGACGCAGCGGCAGAATCCGGCATGTTACGGATTTTTAATAATTTCCGGAAAAATTTTTGCTTACAGTTTGCAGTGCGCTGTTGCGATTTCGCCGTGGCGCAGGCCGTTAAGCCGCTGCTACATTTGATATCCCAGAGGTATTGATAGGTGGCGTCGGCGCCTGATGCTGACCACAGAAATTACACCAGCCTGCGCGGATGCGCAGGTTTTTTTTGTCTGATAAACGCGACCTGTAACAAGAAGCGAGATTTTAAACACCTGGTTGCACTTCGGCTCATTCCTTTGCTTTTTCCCGCTGGTTAGCCTGCATCTCCTGCGCCACAATTCAGATCCCAGAGGTATTGATTGGTGAGAATTCTTCGTACGCTGTGTGTACAATTCTTCTTGCACCGACCTGCGCAGATGCGCAGGTTTTTTTTTGCTTTTTCAGCCGTGCCCCCACTCTCGCGCCATCAGGGCGACTCGTGTAATCTGCAGCAACTACAATTAAGTCTTTGTACCGATTAACGACAAAGGGAGTTGATATGCTCTTAGGTTTCTTTCGCGCGCTATTTCGCATTCTTTTTCGGGTACGTTTGTCCGGCGATATCAGCGCACTCAATCTGCCGCGCGTGCTGATTGTTCCAAACCATGTCTCCTTTATTGACGGCATCCTGCTGGCGTTGTTTTTGCCGATACGCCCGGTTTTTGCCGTCTACTCCTCCATTAGCCAGCAGTGGTACATGCGCTGGCTGAAGCCCATCATTGATTTCGTGCCGGTTGACCCGACAAAGCCGATGTCGATTAAGCATCTGGTGCGTCTGGTGGAACAGGGGCGTCCGGTGGTTATCTTCCCGGAAGGGCGTATCTCGATTACCGGCTCGCTGATGAAAATCTACGAAGGCGCGGGCTTTGTCGCCGCTAAAGCTAACGCCACGGTGATCCCACTGCGTATTAACGGCGCGGAGCTAACCTTTTTTAGCCGCCTGAAAGGGCTGGTGAAACAGCGCCTGTTTCCACGCATCAGCCTGCACATTCTGCCGCCGACTTCCGTTCCTATGCCGGATGCTCCGCGTGCCCGCGACCGTCGTAAAATGGCGGGGGAAATGCTGCATCAGATTATGATGGAAGCCGCTATGGCGGTGCGCCCGCGCGAAACCCTGTATGAGGCTTTGCTTTCCGCGCAATACCGCTACGGTTCGCGTAAAAACTGCATTGAAGACATAAATTTTAAGCCGGACACCTACCGCTCCTTACTGACCAAAACGCTGTTTGTCGGCAGGATCCTCAACAAGTACAGCGAAGCGGGGGAAACCATCGGCCTGATGCTGCCGAACGCCGCAATCAGCGCGGCGGTGATCTTCGGCGCCTCTTCCCGGGGCCGCGTTCCGGCGATGATGAACTACACGGCGGGCGTAAAAGGGCTAACCAGCGCTATTACCGCCGCGCAAATCAAAACGGTATTTACCTCGCGCCAGTTCCTCGATAAAGGCAAGCTGTGGCACCTGCCGGAGCAGCTGACCCAGGTGCGTTGGGTCTTCCTGGAAGATCTTAAGGGCGATGTTACTCCCGCTGACAAACTGTGGATCTTCGCGCATCTTTTTGTACCGCATCTGGCGCAGGTCAAACAGATGCCGGAAGATGCCGCGATGGTGCTGTTTACCTCCGGCTCCGAGGGCAATCCTAAAGGGGTAGTGCATAGCCATAAAAGCCTGCTGGCAAACGTTGAGCAGATCCGCACTATTGCGGACTTTACCGCCAACGACCGCTTTATGTCGGCGCTGCCGCTTTTCCACTCCTTCGGCCTGACCGTCGGCCTGTTTACGCCGCTGCTGACCGGGGCGGAGGTGTTCCTTTACCCAAGCCCGCTGCATTACCGCGTGGTGCCTGAGCTGGTTTACGACCGTAACTGTACGGTGCTGTTCGGCACTTCGACGTTCCTTGGTAACTATGCGCTTTTCGCCAATCCTTATGATTTCTTCCGCCTGCGTTATGTTGTTGCAGGCGCCGAAAAACTCCAGGAGAGCACGAAGCAGCTCTGGCAGGATAAGTTCGGCCTGCGCATTCTTGAGGGCTATGGCGTGACCGAGTGCGCGCCGGTTGTCTCCATTAACGTTCCCATGGCCGCAAGGCCCGGCACCGTCGGGCGCATTCTGCCGGCAATGGACGCCCGCCTGGTAGCGGTTCCCGGCATTGAAGAGGGCGGGCGGCTGCAGCTTAAAGGGCCGAACATTATGAACGGCTATCTGCGCGTGGAAAATCCGGGCGTGCTGGAAGAGCCGACGGCGGAAAACGCGCAGGGCGAAATGGAAAAAGGCTGGTATGACACCGGTGATATCGTGAAATTTGACGAACAGGGATTCTGCATTATTCAGGGGCGCGCTAAACGCTTTGCCAAGATTGCGGGCGAGATGATATCGCTGGAAATGGTCGAGCAGCTGGCGCTGGGCGTTTCGCCGGATAAACTGCATGCGACCGTTATTAAGAACGATGCAGCAAAAGGCGAGGCGCTGGTGATGTTCACTACCGACAGCGAGCTGAACCGCGAAAAATTAATGCGCTACGCCCGTGAACACGGCGTGCCGGAGCTGGCCGTACCGCGCGATATTCGCTTCCTTAAGCAGCTGCCGGTATTGGGCAGCGGTAAGCCGGACTTCGTTACCCTGAAGGCGCAGATGGAGGCTGAGGATGCGTGAGAACGCGCTAAGCGATATCTCCCTTTGGTCAAAAGGGATGAAGGCGGTCACGGCGGCGCAGTTCCTGTCCGCCTTTGGCGATAACGCTTTACTCTTTGCCACGCTTGCGGTCCTCAAGCAGCGATTTTATCCCGACTGGAGCCAGCCGGTGCTGCAAATGGTTTTCGTTGGCGCCTATATTCTTTTTGCTCCGTTCGTTGGGCAAATTGCGGACAGCTTCGCCAAAGGGCGGGTGATGATGTTGGCTAATAGCCTGAAGCTGGTGGGCGCCGGGATGATTTGCCTGGGGCTGAACCCTTTTGTGGGCTATACGCTGGTGGGAATAGGGGCGGCGGCCTACTCGCCGGCGAAATACGGCATTCTTGGGGAATTAACCACCGGCGATCGTCTGGTAAAAGCCAACGGCATTATGGAGTCCTCAACCATTGCCGCGATTTTACTGGGCTCCATGGCCGGCGGCGTGCTGGCCGACTGGCATATTCTGGCGGCGCTGGGTATTTGCGTGCTGGTTTATGCGGGAGCGGTGGCCGCCAACCTTTTCATTCCGAAACTTCCCCCGGCCCGTCCGGGACAGTCATGGCGCTTTACGCCGATGACGCGCAGCTTCTTTACCGCCTGCCGCACGCTGTGGCGCAACGGTGAAACGCGTTTCTCCCTCGTCGGCACCAGCTTGTTCTGGGGCGCGGGCGTGACGCTGCGTTTTCTGCTGGTGCTGTGGGTGCCCGTTGCGCTGGGAATAACCGATAACGCCACGCCGACCTACCTCAATGCGATGGTTGCGGTAGGCATTGTGGCAGGAGCGGGCGCCGCGGCGAAGCTGGTGACGCTTGAAACCGTGTCGCGCTGTATGCCCGCGGGGATTCTAATTGGCGTAGCCGTGTTGTTCTTCGCCATACAGCATGCGCTGCTGCCATCCTATGCTTTGCTGCTGCTGATTGGCGTGCTGGGCGGTTTCTTCGTCGTGCCGCTCAACGCGCTGCTGCAGGAGCGCGGAAAGCGCACCGTGGGAGCAGGCAACGCGATTGCGGTGCAGAACCTCGGCGAGAATACCGCGATGCTGCTGATGCTCGGGCTGTATTCGCTGGCGGTGAAAACCGGCGTGCCGATTGTCGGCATCGGCATCGGCTTTGGCGTCGTGTTTGCGCTGGCCATCAGCGCGCTGTGGGTCTGGCAGATACGGCAGAAGTGAAATATTCGCCCTCTCATATGAGAGGGCGTTTTTACTTTAAGGCGCAGGATAGGTATAAACGCGGTGCACCGCTTCGAGCGCTTCAATCACCTCTTCGCTTAATTCCAGATGCAGGCTCTCAAGGTTTGTTTTCAGCTGATCCAGCGTCGTTGCGCCCAGCAGCGTGCTGGCAACGAACGGCTGGCGGCGCACGAAGGCCAGCGCCATCTGCGCCGGATCCAGGCCGTGGCGTTTCGCCACCTCCACATAGGCGGCAACCGCGCGCTGGGTTTGCTCTCCGCTATAGCGGGTAAAGCGGCTAAACAGCGTATTACGCGCGCCGGCAGGTTTCGCGCCGTTCAGATATTTCCCCGTTAGCGTGCCGAAGGCGAGACAGGAATAGGCGAGCAGCTCAACGCCTTCGCGCTGGGTAATTTCCGCAAGGCCCACCTCAAAACTGCGGTTCACCAGGCTGTAGGGGTTCTGAATGGTGACGATGCGCGGCAAATCGTGCTTTTCCGCCAGCTGCAAGTAGCGCATCACGCCCCACGGCGTTTCATTGGATACGCCGATATAGCGAATTTTCCCCGCGCGCTGAAACTCCGCCAGGGCTTCCAGCGTTTCCAGCAGCGTGACGGGAACCGCATTATCCGTCCAGGTGTAGCCCAGTTTGCCAAAGCAGTTGGTGGCGCGCTGCGGCCAGTGCACCTGATAAAGATCGAGGTAGTCGGTTTGCAGGCGCTTCAGGCTCGCATCCAGGGCGTCACGAATGTTTTTGCGATCGAGAATCTGATTCGGCCGGATCCCCGCATCATTGTTGCGGCTTGGTCCGCTAACTTTAGACGCGATCACCAGCTTATCGCGGTTGCCGCGCAGCTTAAGCCAGTTGCCTACGTAGGTTTCGGTTAATCCCTGCGTTTCCGGACGCGGCGGCACCGGATACATTTCCGCGACGTCAATCAGGTTCACACCCTGGCTTATGGCGTAATCGAGTTGCTCATGTGCATCTGCTTCGCTGTTTTGCTCGCCAAACGTCATGGTTCCTAAGCCCAGCGTGCTTATTTCAAGAGAGCTGTGGGGGATACGGTGATAATGCATAACCGGCTTCCTTATTCTTCTACCAGACCACATCAGGCAAGCGCCCGACAAAAAAGGACTATTAACATGGCAGAGGGGAAGCAAAAGCGAAAGAGGGGAGATAAGAAAAGTATTCAGGCCAGCGAGGCGCTGACCTTCAGAATTTAGCGTTCAATAATTTGCGACACATCGTCACGATTGATCTGCATTTCGTTACCCTGCTGATCGCGGTAGCTCACCAGCCCGGTTTCATCGTCAATCTGCGGTTTGCCGTCGGTCAGGATCATGCGGCCATCTTTGGTTGCCATCACGTAGTCGCTGCTGCAGCCAGAAACTGCGCATGCCATACCGATAGCGGAAATTACAACTGCCCATTTTTTCATCGTTATTCGCCTCGTCAGGAATGGAATGACCTACATAGTTTAGTAATAACTTTATAAAGACGAAGGGATAAGCAGGAAATTCTTAAAATAAATCAGGGGAAAGGGTAAAAGCCTTTCCCCTGTGCAGACTAGAGCGGATTTTTTTTATTGCGGATGAGGTTAAGGCTTTCAACAGCGATAGAGAAGAACATCGCAAAGTAGATGTAGCCCTTCGGCACGTGAATATCGAAGCTTTCGAGAATCAGCGTGAAGCCGACCAGCAGCAGGAAGGCCAGGGCGAGCATTTTCACCGACGGGTGACGGTCGACGAAGTCGCCAATCGCACGGGCGGCGAACATCATAACCCCAACCGCAATCACCACCGCGGCCATCATAATAAACAGATGATCGGACAGGCCGACTGCGGTGATCACCGAATCCAGGCTGAAGATAATATCCAGCAGCATGATTTGCACGATCGCGCCAAAGAAGGAGTGAACGTTGGTTTTAAGCCCTTCTTCTTCACCTTCGATGGATTCGTGGATCTCCTTGCTGGCTTTCCAGATAAGGAACAGCCCCCCAAGCAGCAGAATCAAATCCCGCGCTGAAATTTCATTGCCCAGAATGGTAAACAGCGGCGTGGTTAAGCGAATAACCCACGCGATGGAGGCCAGCAGCGCCAGACGCATAAGCATGGCGGCGCCTAAACCAAGACGACGCGCTCTTTGCTGCTGCTCTTTAGGGAGCTTCGCCACCACCAGCGAGAGGAAAATAATATTGTCGATACCCAGTACGATTTCCAGAATCGTCAGCGTGCCTAAAGCCATCCACGCGTTGGGGTCAGAGATCCATGCAAACATCAAAAAAGTCCTGCCAAAAATGAAAACGCTAATTATAAGCGCGTGCCGGAAAGGGAGTAAAAATTAAATTGGCGCTACAGACAGAAATGGCGCGCCAGCAGCGCCGCGGTGAAGTTCTTTTTCAGATAAAAACCCCGCGGCAGCGTGAGGATGCGCGAGCCGTCCGTGCCTACGGCTTCGGTAAGCGCTTTGCTATTGGCCGCTTTCGGGCGCAGCTGCAGCACTTCGCCGTGGCGTGCGGTAATGCGTTCTACCTGGCCGAGCACGATGAGATCCATCAGCTCTTCCCAGTCGAGCCTTAGCTGACGATCCTCTTCTTCGGAGGGTTCCCATAACAGCGGCGCGCCAACGCGGCGCTCGGCAAGCGGGATCTGTCTTTCGCCTTCTACCGGGATCCACAATACCCGCTTCAGCTTATGGCGCACGTGGCTGGTTTCCCACACCACGCCGGTATTGCCGGTGAGCGGTGCTACGCAAACGAAGGTGGTTTCCAGCGGACGGCCCCGCTGGTCTATCGGGATCGTTTTTAGCTCAATACCCAATGCGGCAAAGTCCTGCTCGGGCTTGCTCCCCGCGCTTGCGCCAAGCCACAGCTCCAGCAAAATGCCGATCCAGCCTTTATCGCGTTTCAGATCCGGCGGAATGGCAAGTCCCGCAAGCGCGGCCAGTTCTCCGAGCGTATAGCCGGCAAGCCGCTGGGCCTGGGCCAGCAAAATTTGTTCGTTTTCCGGTGGATCAAACAAGGGTCGTAGTGAGTGCATAACGCATTAGTGCCATGTGGTTAAAAAGTAACCGTGGTTTACCCACAGTGCGGAAATAGTTTAGCCTGTCGCGGCAGGGAATATCAATTCCATGATTTATAATGACTTTTCTTATCTGTATGCGCATATTGAGCGCGCTGAAAAAAACTTTTCCATTTCTGGTCACCGACAATGAACAGGATCTTACACCGGGTTATCCACAGAAAAATGGGATAACTGTGTAAAACCGGGACTACTGGTTCCATTTACAGCCTTGACGGTGGGGTGAAACACATTTTTTCAGCGAATTATGCCTAACTTGTTGGCATAATCTGTGGATAAAAACGACATTGCTCGATCTTTCATCAGCAGAGGATCCTTCAATGTGAGATGCATCACATTATGAAAACTATAAGCAATGAGTTTTTATTTATCTCTTTGAATTTTAATTAATTAATTTCAAATCAGGATTGTTCTTAATTTACGTGATCGGAAGTTGTCCCGAGACTATCGGCTAGTTTTTCACAGTTATATCCACAGAAAAAGTGAATAAAATCGCGGTGCATCTCCCGAATCTGTTTATAACTCAGGTTAAATTTGTGAGTTATTCAAATGTTATTCGTCAATGTTCACCGTTAAGAGTGGTTTACCGCCTGAGGCTTGTATGAAACAATCGCTGCAATCCAGGTTTTCTTTGAGGTAGTCCGGTGATCGATGATGATGGCTACCGCCCGAATGTTGGTATTGTAATCTGTAATCGGCAAGGGCAGGTGATGTGGGCCAGGCGTTTTGGTCAGCATTCCTGGCAGTTTCCGCAGGGTGGCATTAATCCTGGCGAATCTCCTGAGCAGGCAATGTACCGTGAGCTTTTTGAGGAAGTTGGTTTACAGCGCAAAGATGTCCGCATCCTCGCCTCGACCCGCAACTGGTTACGTTACAAATTACCGAAACGTTTGGTGCGTTGGGACACAAAGCCGGTTTGTATCGGCCAGAAACAAAAATGGTTTCTTTTGCAGTTGATAAGCTCAGATAACGACATCAATATGCAAACCAGCAGCACGCCGGAGTTCGACGGCTGGCGCTGGGTGAGCTACTGGTATCCAGTACGCCAGGTCGTCTCCTTTAAACGCGATGTTTATCGTCGGGTGATGAAAGAGTTTGCCAGCGTCGTTATGCCGCTGCAGGAAGTTACGCCACCACGCAATAACGCGCCGGCATGGCGACGTAAAAGAGGTTAAGTCACGCCAAAAATGCTCACCCGTTTGCGAGAAATAGTTGAAAAGGTAGCCAGCGCCCCGCGCCTCAATGAGGCGCTGGATATTCTGGTCACTGATATCTGCCTTGCGATGGACACCGAGGTCTGCTCGGTCTATCTCGCAGACAGCGACCGCCGCTGCTACTACCTGATGGCGACCAAGGGGCTGAAAAAGCCGCGCGGCCGTACCATCACTCTCGCATTTGACGAAGGCATTGTCGGTCTGGTTGGGCGGCTTGCCGAGCCCATCAACCTTGCGGATGCCCAGAAACACCCCAGCTTTAAATATGTCCCGGCGGTAAAAGAAGAGCGTTTTCGCGCCTTTCTGGGCGTGCCGATCATCCAGCGGCGTCAGCTGCTTGGCGTGCTGGTGGTGCAACAACGCGAGCACCGTCAGTACGACGAAAGCGAAGAGTCCTTCCTCGTCACCCTTGCCACACAGATGGCGGGTATTCTCTCCCAGTCACAGCTTGCGGCTTTGTTTGGCCAGTATCGTCAGACGCGCATTCGTGCGCTGCCCGCCTCGCCCGGCGTCGCCATTGCGGAAGGATGGATGGACTCCACGCTACCGCTTATGGAGCAGGTCTCTGAAGCGTCAACGCTTGATACCACCCGCGAGCGTGAACGCCTCACTGCCGCGCTCGAAGAGGCCTCGAACGAATTCCGCCGCTACAGCAAACGCTTTGCCGCGGGCGCGCAGAAAGAAACCGCCGCTATTTTCGATCTTTATTCTCACCTGTTAACCGATGCCCGCCTGCGCCGCGAACTGTACGGCGAAGTGGATAAAGGCTCGGTTGCGGAGTGGGCGGTTAAAAAGGTCGTTGAGAAATTTGCCGAACAGTTTGCCAGCCTGTCGGACAGCTACCTGAAAGAACGCGCCGGCGACCTGAGAACGCTTGGGCAACGTCTGCTGTTCCATCTTGATGACACCATTCAGGGGCCGAATACCTGGCCGGAACGCTTTGTGCTGGTGGCTGACGAACTCTCAGCGACCACCCTTGCGGAACTGCCGCAAAACCGCCTTGCCGGGGTAGTGGTGCGCGACGGCGCCGCGAACTCTCATGCCGCCATTATGGTGCGGGCGCTGGGCATTCCGACGGTGATGGGGGCGGATATTCAGCCCTCGGTGCTGCATCGCCGAACGCTGGTGGTGGACGGCTATCGCGGCGAGCTGCTGGTCGATCCTGAGCCGGTTCTGCTGCAGGAATATCAGCGGCTTATCAGTGAGGAAAACGAGCTAAGCCGCCTTGCGGAAGATGACGTAGACATGCCCGCGGCGCTGAAAAGCGGCGAGCGCGTTCAGGTTATGCTCAACGCGGGCCTTAGCCCGCAGCATGAAGAAAATCTCGGTAGCCGCATTGACGGCATCGGTCTGTACCGCACCGAAATACCTTTTATGCTGCAAAGCGGTTTTCCTTCGGAAGAAGAGCAGGTTGCGCAGTACCAGGGCATGCTGCAGATGTTCAACGAAAAACCGGTAACGCTGCGTACGCTGGACGTCGGCGCTGATAAACAGCTGCCGTATATGCCCATTAGCGAAGAGAACCCTTGCCTCGGCTGGCGCGGCATTCGCATTACGCTAGACCAGCCGGAGATCTTCCTCGTGCAGGTTCGCGCCATGCTGCGAGCCAACGCGGCGACGGGCAACTTAAATATCCTGCTGCCGATGATTACGAGCCTGGATGAGGTGGACGAAGCGCGCCGCCTTATTGACAGGGCCGGGCGCGAGGTGGAAGAGGTGCTGGGTTACGCGCTGCCAAAACCCCGCCTGGGCGTTATGGTGGAAGTGCCGTCTATGGTCTTTATGATGGGTCATCTCGCCAGCCGGGTGGATTTTATTTCCGTCGGTACTAACGACCTGACGCAGTATTTGCTGGCGGTGGATCGCAACAATACCCGCGTCGCCAGTTTGTACGACAGCCTGCATCCGGCGATGCTGCGTGTGTTGCACCATATTGCCCGCGAAGCCGAACGCCACGGCATTGATCTGTGCCTGTGCGGCGAAATGGCAGGGGATCCTATGTGCGTGGCGCTGCTGGTAGGGATGGGCTATCGCCACCTTTCGATGAATGGTCGCTCGGTCGCGCGCGTGAAATATCTGCTGCGCCACATAAACCTTGAAGAAGCCCGCAGCCTGGCGGAGCGCAGCCTTGAAGCCCAGCTGGCAACGGAAGTTCGCCATCAGGTCGCCTCGTTTATGGAACGGCGCGGCATGGGCGGGCTGATCCGCGGCGGGCGCTAAAGCGCCTGGCGCGGGTCCCGAACCGGTATTACATATCTTTTACAACTTCGCAGACTTAATCGCCGCGCCCTTTGTGCTATGATTCGGCGCTTTCGGAGCGCATCGGCACGGTGCGTATTTGCAACCTGCCGCTTTAAACCGGTGGGATAACAATGGCTTGTGATAACTATGAATAGTGGCTACCTGCGGTTCCCTGAATTTGACCCGGTGATTTTTTCCATCGGGCCGGTTTCCCTGCATTGGTACGGATTGATGTACCTGGTCGGGTTTGTTTTTGCCATGTGGCTGGCCGGACGCCGCGCCAACAAACCAGGAAGCGGCTGGACCAAAAATGAAGTAGAAAACCTGCTGTACGCGGGCTTCCTTGGGGTTTTCCTCGGCGGACGTCTCGGCTATGTTTTCTTCTACAATCTGCCCACTTTCCTTGCCGATCCGCTTTATCTGTTCAAAGTCTGGGACGGCGGCATGTCCTTCCACGGCGGCCTGATCGGCGTCATCTGCGTGATGATTTGGTTTGCGCGCCGCACCCGACGTAATTTCTTCCAGGTGGCTGATTTTATTGCGCCGCTGATTCCTTTTGGCCTTGCTGCCGGACGTCTTGGCAACTTTATCAACGGCGAACTCTGGGGCCGGGTCGATCCTGATTTCAGATGGGCTATGCTCTTCCCGGGCTCGCGCAGCGAAGATATCGGCCTGCTGGCGACGCATCCGGAATGGCAGTCGCTGTTCAATACCTACGGAGTGTTGCCGCGCCATCCTTCCCAGCTTTACGAAATGGTGCTTGAAGGCATCGTGCTGTTTATCATTCTTAACCTGTTTATCCGCAAACCACGTCCAATGGGCTCGGTTTCTGGCCTGTTCCTTATCGGTTACGGCGCATTCCGCATCATCGTCGAATTCTTCCGCCAGCCGGACGCCCAATTTACCGGCGCGTGGGTGCAGTACATCAGCATGGGGCAGATCCTCTCGATTCCGATGATTGTCGCCGGCGTTATTATGATGGTTTGGGCGTATCGCCGCCGTCCGCAGCAGCAGCTTTCGTGAGGCAATATGCAACAGTATCTTGATTTGATGAAAAAAGTGCTGGCAGAAGGCACGCCTAAAAATGATCGCACCGGCACCGGCACGCTGTCGATTTTCGGTCATCAGATGCGTTTTAACCTGCAGGATGGTTTCCCGCTGGTTACCACTAAACGTTGTCATTTACGCTCCATTATTCATGAGCTGCTGTGGTTCCTGAAGGGCGACACCAACATTGCTTATCTGCGTGAAAACAAGGTCACCATCTGGGATGAATGGGCTGATGAAAACGGCGATCTCGGACCTGTGTATGGCAAACAGTGGCGCTCGTGGGCGACGCCTGACGGCCGCCACATTGACCAGCTCGCCACCGTGCTCAGCCAGCTGAAAAACGATCCTGACTCGCGTCGAATCATCGTTTCCGCATGGAACGTGGGCGAACTGGACAAAATGGCGCTGGCCCCCTGCCACGCCTTCTTCCAGTTTTACGTGGCCGACGGTAAGCTTTCCTGCCAGCTCTATCAGCGCTCCTGCGACATCTTCCTCGGCCTGCCGTTTAACATCGCAAGCTATGCGCTGCTGGTGCATATGATGGCGCAGCAATGCGATCTCGAACCGGGCGATTTTGTCTGGACCGGTGGCGACACTCACCTGTACAGCAACCACCTTGAGCAGACGAAACTGCAGCTGACCCGTGAACCGCGCGCGTTGCCAAAACTGGTTATCAAGCGCAAGCCCGAGTCGCTGTTCGACTATCGTTTCGAAGATTTCGAGATCGAAGGCTACGATCCGCATCCGGCTATCAAAGCCCCTGTCGCTATCTAATGCCGACAGGCTGACACAACCGGCGCCTGCATGCGCCGGTTTTTTTTGCTCTTCTTTTAGCTTTTCGAACCTCCTTCCAGCATTGATGTAGGCCGTTGCAAAAAAGCATATTTTTTTCGGCAAAGCTCGATGAAATTTACTTGCCCGCTGGCGGCCTTTTATAGCGCCGGGCACACTCTCGTCATGAAAAGAAAACTGCGTGGTTTTAGTCTTGTGGAGGTCATGCTGGTGATGGCTATTATCGTGACGCTGGGCGCGGGCGGCATACATGGCTGGCAGAAATGGCGGCAACAGCAGCGATTATGGATAACGGTGCAGCAGGTGCGAAACCTTCTGCAGCAGCTGCGCAGCGACGCTAACTGGAGAAACGTCGAGCACCTGCTTAGTCTGTCCCGTTCCGGTTCCCGGTGGTGCCTGTCGAGTCGTCTGCCGGTAGATAAGCCGTGTGAAAGCACGTCTCGCTGGCGGTTGGCGCAGGCTTTTACGGAAGTAGACGTCGTGGAAATGACCGCAGGGCTGGGTTTTTACGGTAAACGCAATACGGCATGGCCCGGCCATCTGATATTACGCAGTCCTGCCGGGGAATGGCGCGTCATTCTTTCCGCCTGGGGGCGCATCCGCATCTGTAATACGGACGAGGAAAAAAAATGCGTTTGAATGAGAGGGGATTCAGCCTGCTCGAAACGCTGATCGCCATGGCGTTGAGCAGTATTGTATTGCTTGGCGCCGGACGGCTTTTCCCCGCACTCCAGCGAGGCGTACTGCTGCAATATCAGCAGGAAAACCTGAAGGAATCCCTCTGGCAGCTGGTTTTTGGTATAGGAAAACATCTGCAGCGTGCGGGTTACTGCCATGGGATATGTAAAGGAAAGGGCTTAACGCTTATCAAAGGAGGAGAATGCGTGCTGGCGCAGTGGGATATCAACAGCAACGGGCAGTGGGAGCCGTCCGGGCATGTTGAAGCTGAGACAACGGGTTTTCGGCTGCGAAACGGCAGCATGGAGACGCTAAAAGGGGCGACCAACTGTGAAGGCGCCGGCTGGGAGAAGATAACGGATCCGGAAATGATGGCGATAACCCATTTCTCAGTAACCCGGCTGGTGCGTGAAACTCTGCAGCCGCTGCTGGAAATTAAGCTAAGCGCCTCGTTGAAGGGAAGAGCGCAGCCCGTCTCGCTAAGGCATATCGTGGTGGGATATAACCTGTGAAAACAGAGTTCCAGCGTGGCGGCAGCTCTTTGGCCTTTGTTCTGCTGCTTTTTTCCTTAGGCATGTTAATGCTAAACGGTCTGCAACAGCAGCTAAATCAGCAGCACAAGGTCGTTGCCAGCGAAATCAGTTTCCTCAAACAGTATGCCGTTGCCGTGTCTGCCCTTGCCTGGGGAAGCCAGCAGCGCTGGCAAACATCCAGGCAGTGGCGTTGCCAACAGCAGGGAAACGAATGGCGTGCCTGCCTTTTGTCAACGGAGAAAGGGGAGACGCTGATGGCGGCGCAAAAACTGGCCGCGCAGGCTACCACGCCCGTTACGCTATGGCGCTGGGGACGTCTTGAAGATGATCGCTGGCGCGCAGCCCCTCACGGCTGGCTCGATTTCTGTCCTTTCAGGGAGACTGCGTGGTGTCAGCTACCAGAGTGAAGTTAAAGCAAAGTGGTTTCAGCCTGCCAGAGGTCCTCTGTTCCCTGGCCCTTTTTGCTATGGTGATGGTGGTATTACTCGGCTATCACCGGGTGTTACAACAAGGTTTTCAGGCGCAATGGCAGTTTCGTCAGCTGTGGCGTCTGGCTGCTGAAATGAGCGAGCCTGGCGCGCCCGAGCCTTTACCCGAATGGAAAGTTACCAGGCAGCAGACAACTGAAGCAGGATGTGTCAGCATCGCCGTTACTATAACCAGCCCCGTGGGGCGTTCAGGACAGCTGTCGCGGCTGCATTGCCCGCAGAAAGAGAAAAGTCAGGAGTAGCGATTCTATGTTGCGTGTTTACCATTCCAACCGCCTTGATGTCCTGGAAGCCATCATGGAATTTATTGTGGAAGGGCAGCCTCTTCCCGATCCGTTCCAGCCGGAGGTGGTGCTTGTGCAGAGCACGGGGATGGCGCAATGGCTGCAAATGACGCTGGCGCAAAAGTTTGGTATCGCCGCCAATATAGCCTTTCCGCTACCGGCGAGCTTTATCTGGGAAATGTTTGTTCGCGTCCTGCCGGACGTGCCCGAGGAGAGTGCCTTTAACAAACAAAGCATGAGCTGGAAACTTATGAAGCTCATTCCCGACATGCTGGAAAGGCCTGAATTTGCTCTGTTGCGACACTATCTGACGGAAGATGACCACGGACGCAAGCTCTTCCAGCTTGCATCACGTATTGCGGATCTCTATGACCAGTACCTTGTCTATCGCCCCGGCTGGTTAAGTACATGGGAAGCAGGCGAGCTGGTGGACAACGCGGGCGATGCGCAGCGCTGGCAGGCGCCGCTGTGGGCCGCGTTGGTGCAGCATACCCGCGAGATGGGCCAGCCGGAATGGCACCGTGCTAACCTCTATCAGCGGTTTATCAGCGCCTTGGAAAAGAGCGATGAGTGCCCGAAGGGTCTGCCGCCTCGCGTATTTATCTGCGGTATTTCCGCTTTGCCGCCGGTTTATCTCCAGGCCCTGCAGGCGCTGGGTAAGCATATCGACGTCCATCTCTTGTTCACTAACCCTTGCCGCTATTACTGGGGCGATATTAAAGATCCGGCGTATCTGGCGAGGTTATTAAGCCGTCGGCGTCGCAGCCATTATCAGGCAAACCGCTCGCTGCCGCTCTTTAAGGATAACCAGACGGCTTCCTCGCTCTTTAATGACGACGGGGAGCAGGACGTAGGTAATCCCATGCTCGCTTCCTGGGGGAAAACCGGTCGTGATTACACCTTTCTGCTGGCGGAGCTGGAACAGTTTGAAGAGATCGATGTGTTTGTGGATATCGAGCCGGATAACCTGTTGCATAGCCTGCAGTTCGATCTGCTGGAGCTGCAAAACAATGCGGTTGCAGGGCTGACGGAGGAAGATTATAAGCATAGCCATAACAAGAGAACGCTCGATCCCAAGGATCGCTCCGTCACCTTTCACGAGTGCCACAGCCCACAGCGGGAAGTGGAAGTGCTCTACGATCAGCTACTGGCCATGCTGGATACGGACCCCTCGCTGACGCCCCGCGATATTATCGTGATGGTCGCGGATATCGACAACTACAGCCCGTTTATTCAGGCCACCTTTGGCAACGCGGCGCCGGACCGCTGGCTGCCCTTTGCCATTTCCGACCGGCGGGCAAGCCAGGCGCATCCCGCGCTGCAGGCGTTTACCACTTTGCTTTCTCTGCCGAATAGCCGTTTTATGGCGGAAGACGTGCTGGCTTTGCTTGAGGTACCTGCGCTGGCGGCACGCTTTGCCATTAATGAGGAAGGTCTGCGATATCTACGCCTGTGGGTGAACGAATCCGGCGTGCGCTGGGGCATTGATGACGACAACGTGCTGGAGTTCGATCTTCCGGCTACCGGGCAACACACCTGGCGATTTGGCTTAACCCGCATGCTTCTGGGTTATGCCATGGACAGTAATGCCGGCGAGTGGCAATCCGTTCTGCCTTATGACGAATCCAGCGGCTTAATTGCCGAACTGGTAGGGCAGCTGGCCGAGCTGCTGATGCAGCTTAACCGCTGGCGACAGGCGCTTTCTGCCGAAAGACCGCTGTCTGAATGGGTGCCGGTTTGCCGGGAAATGCTGGAGTGCTTCTTCCTGCCGGATCGGGACACCGAGGCGGCGCTGGCGCTTATCGAAAAGCAGTGGCAGGAGATGATTAAGCACGGCCTGGATGCCTGTTATCAACAGCCGGTGCCGCTTACGCTGTTGCATGATGAACTGGCGCAGCGGCTTGACCAGGAGCGTATCAGCCCGCGCTTCCTCGCCGGTCCGGTAAACTTTTGCACTCTGATGCCGATGCGTTCTATCCCCTTCAAGGTTGTTTGCCTGCTGGGCATGAACGATGGCGTTTATCCGCGTACGCTGCCTCCACTGGGCTTCGACCTGATGAGCCAAACGCCACAGCGCGGAGACCGCAGCCGTCGGGATGACGATCGCTATCTGTTCCTTGAAGCCCTGAACTCGGCCCAGCAGCGTTTTTATATCAGCTACATCGGGCGTTCTATCCAGGATAACAGTAAGCGCTACCCGTCCGTGCTGGTGGAAGAGTTGCTGAACTATATAGCCCAGAGCCACTGCCTGCCGCAGGATGCTGCACGTAACTGCGACGAGAGTGGGGAAAGGGTAAAAGCCCATCTCATTTATCAACACAGCCGCACTCCTTTTGACGCGGGCAATTTTATACCCGTCTCCCGTGGGCAAAGTTATGCCAGTGAATGGCTGCCGGCGGCCTGCGAACAGGGCGAAGTTCACGCGCCGTTTATTCAGGTATTGCAGGATAAAGCGCCGGAAGAAATCACCTTAGAACAGCTGCAGCGGTTCTGGCGTCATCCGGTACGCGCCTTCTTCCAGATGCGGCTGGGGGTTAACTTCTGGCTGGATAAGACCGAGTTGCCGGATGCGGAACCCTTTACGCTCGACGGCCTCGAAAGATTTCAGATGAATCAGCAACTGCTCAACACGCTGATTGTGGGCGGCGATCCTCAGCAGCTTTTCCGTCGCTACCGTGCCGCAGGCGCCCTGCCGTATGGGGCGTTTGGTGAAATTGTCTGGGAAAAGCAGTTAACGGAAATGGAAGAACTGTCCACAAAAGTGATAGCTGAACGGCAAAACGGCACCAGCAAAGAGGTTGATTTAATCCTTGCGGGAACAAGACTGGTAGGGTGGTTGTCGGATGTTCAGGAAGACGGCCTGCTGCGCTGGCGTCCATCGGTGTTGAACGTCGCCCATGGCATGCAGCTGTGGGTTGAGCACGTCGTCTGGTGCGCCATGGGCGGCACGGGCAGCAGCAGAATGTACGGGCGAAAATCTTCGCAATGGCATTTTCCGGCGCTTGAGGTTGAACAGGCTAAAAACTATCTGCTGCAACTGCTTGAAGGCTATCGGGAAGGATTAAGCCAGCCGCTTCTGTTGCTACCAAATAGCGGCGGGGCGTGGATAAAAGCCTGTTACGACCCGGCAAATGATGCCATTTTATGGGATGAGCAAACGCAGCAGAAAGCCAAAAACAAACTGCTGGCGACCTGGGAAGGTAACCAGATGGTAGAAGGCGAAGGGGCGGATATCTGGCTGCAGCGTTTATACCGCACCCTGAATAATGACTATTACGAAGCCATTATCAGGGAAGCGCAACGTTATTTGTTACCCCTGTTTCGTTTTAATGAGTCTTAAAATAACTGTATAAAAATTGCACAGTTCGGCAAGTTCATCTATGATGCGCAACTTGCTCAGGGCTGGCGAAAAAAGTAACAGCTAAGATAGCGAGATAAGTTAAAAGTTGTTAATGATGAGTGAGTTAAGTAGGTCCGTGATGATGAGGTTCGTGAATGCCTAAATGCAGCACCTGGTTCAAACCGCTTTTCTTGTTAGCTGCTCTTTGGGCACCATTAAGTCAGGCAGATACGGGCTGGCAGCCCCTCCAGGAAACCATTCGTAAAAGCGAAAAAGATAATCGCCAGTATCAGGCGGTGCGTCTGGATAATGGTATGACGGTCCTGCTGGTCAGCGATCCGCAGGCGGTGAAATCCTTGTCTGCGCTGGTTGTGCCCGTCGGATCGCTTGAAGATCCTGACGCTCATCTGGGGCTTGCACACTATCTTGAACACATGACGCTGATGGGCTCAAAGAAATATCCTGAGCCGGACAGCCTGTCAGAATTTCTTAAAAAGCACGGCGGCAGCCATAACGCCAGTACCGCAACCTACCGTACCGCGTTTTATATGGAAGTCGAAAACGATGCGCTGGCGGGCGCAGTCGACCGGCTGGCCGACGCCATTGCCGAGCCGAATCTGGCCCCGGAATATGCCGAACGTGAACGTAATGCGGTTAATGCGGAGCTGACCTTAGCGCGCGCCCGTGACGGTATGCGTATGGCGCAGGTTAGCGCCGAAACGCTCAATCCGGCGCACCCCGGCTCGCGTTTTTCAGGCGGCAATCTTGAAACTCTGCGCGATAAGCCGGGCAGCAAGCTGCTTGATGCGCTGGTGGCTTTTCGCAATCAATACTATTCCGCTAACCTGATGAAAGCCGTGATTTACAGCAATAAGCCTTTGCCCGAGCTGGCAAAAATCGCTGTGGATACGTATGGGCGCGTGCCGAATAAAAATATTGAGAAGCCGGTTATTACGGTTCCTGTAGTGACGGACGCGCAGAAGGGCATCATCATTCACTATGTGCCGGCTTTGCCGCGCAAGGTGCTGCGCGTTGAATTTCGTATAGATAACAATAGCGACAAATTCCGCAGTAAAACCGATGAGCTGATCGGCTATCTGATTGGCAACCGCAGCGAAAATACGTTGTCCGACTGGCTGCAAAAGCAGGGCCTCGCCGACAGCATTCGTGCTGATTCGGATCCGTTAATTAACGGCAATAGCGGCGTGTTTGCTATTTCCGTCTCTTTAACTGACAAAGGTCTCGCACAGCGTGATGAGGTGGTGGCCGCCATCTTCAGCTACCTGAATAAGCTGCGTCAGAACGGCATCGATAAAAGCTATTTCGACGAGCTGGCGCACGTGTTAGATCTGGATTTCCGTTATCCCTCCATTACCCGGGATATGGACTACGTGGAGTGGTTGGCGGACACCATGCTGCGCGTGCCGGTTGAGCATACCCTTGATTCAATCAATATCGCCGATCGTTTCGATCCCGCGGCCATCAAAGCCCGGCTTGATATGATGACCCCGCAAAATGCCCGCGTCTGGTATATCAGCCCGAAAGAGCCGCATAATAAAACCGCCTACTTTGTGGATGCGCCCTACCAGGTCGATAAAATCAGCAAGCAGACCTTCACCGACTGGCAGCAGAAAGCCGCGGCCATCAATCTGACGTTGCCGCAGCTCAACCCGTATATTCCGGACGATTTTACGTTAATCAAGCCGGAGAAAACCTATCTTCATCCGGAACTGCTGGTGAAAGAGCCGGGCCTGCGCGTGCTCTATATGCCGAGTAAATATTTTGGCCTTGAACCAAAGGCCGACGTAACGCTGGTGCTGCGAAATCCTCAGGCGATGGACAGCGCTAAAAATCAGGTGCTGTTCGCGCTTAACGATTATCTGGCCGGTATTGCGCTGGATGAATTAAGCAACCAGGCGGCCATCGGCGGCATCAGCTTCTCCACCAATGCGAATAGCGGGCTGATGGTGAACGCTAACGGCTATACGCAACGCCTGCCGCAGCTGTTTGAAGCGCTGTTGGCGGGGTATTTTTCTTATACCCCAACGCAGGAGCAGCTCGACCAGGCGAAGTCATGGTATGCGCAAATGATGGACTCGGCGGATAAAGGTAAAGCCTACGATCAGGCGATTATGCCTGTGCAGATGGTCTCGCAGGTTCCTTACTTCCAGCGCGAGGCGCGTCGCGCCCTGCTGAAAGACATCACCTTAGAAGACGTTCTGGCCTATCGCAATATCCTGAAAGATAATGCCAAACCAGAGTTTCTGGTGCTGGGGAATATGGCTCCGGAGCAGGCCAAAATCCTGGCCCATCAGGTACAAAGCCAGCTGGCTACCAAAGGCAATGAGTGGTGCCGTAACAAAGACGTGCTGATCGATAAACGGACGCTGGCGAAGTTTGAGAAAGCGGGAAGCAGCACGGACTCGGCCCTGGCTGCCGTATATGTTCCTGAAGGCTACGACGAGACGGTAAGCACCGCCTACAGCGCTATGCTGGGGCAAATCATTCAGCCGTGGTTCTACAACCAGCTACGTACCCGCGAACAGCTTGGCTACGCGGTATTCGCTTTCCCGATGTCCGTTGGGCGCCAGTGGGGGATTGGTTTTCTGCTGCAAAGCAGCGATAAGCAGCCGGCTTACCTCTATGAACGCTTTAAGGCGTTTTATCCGACGGTCGAACAAAAGTTACGCACCATGAGTGCCGAAGATTTCGCCCAGATCCAGCAGGGTATTATTAACGAAATGATGCAGGCTCCGCAGACGTTGTCTCAGGAGGCTTCCCAACTGAGCAAAGATTTCGACCGGGGAAACCTGGCCTTCGATTCGCGTGATAAAGTGATCGCCGAAATTAAAAAGCTGACTCCCGTTAAGCTTGCGGATTACTTCCATCAGGCCGTGATTGAACCTCAGGGTGCGGCCATGTTGTCGCAGGTTTCCGGCAGCCATAACGGCAAGGCGGAATACGCCACGCCGCAAGGCTGGAAAACCTGGGAGGGGGTCAGCAGTCTGCAACAATCGTTGCCGCTGATAGATGCTAAATAAAGTGAGAAATAATGACCGGAACCGCTCAGCCCCTTGATCCACTAAGCTTGCCGCTCATTGGCGAGCGACTGATTGAAGCTTCTGCCGGCACCGGAAAAACCTTTACGATAGCGGCGCTGTACTTAAGATTGCTGTTGGGCCTGGGAGGAAGCGCCGCTTTTCCTCGTCCGCTCGGCGTTGAAGAGTTGCTGGTGGTGACCTTTACCGAAGCGGCCACGGAAGAACTGCGTGGCCGTATTCGCGCTAATATTCATGAGCTATGCATCGCCTGCGTGCGCAACCGTACCGAAAATCCGCTGCTTTCGAATCTGCTGGAGCAAATTCCTGACCGCCAGCAGGCGGCGCAAATCTTGCGTCTGGCAGAACAGCAGATGGATGAAGCCGCTATTTTCACCATTCACGGCTTTTGTCAGCGGATGCTCAGCCTGAATGCTTTTGAATCAGGCATGCTGTTTGAACATCAGCTTATTGAAGATGAGTCGCAGCTGCGCCGCCACGCCTGCGCCGATTTCTGGCGTCGCCACTGTTACCCGCTGCCTAAGCCGGTAGCACAGGCGATGAGCGAGCAGTGGTCCGGACCCGAGGAGTTGCTGCGCGACATTAACAGCTGGTTACAGGGCGAACAGCCCGCGTTAAAACAGCCACCGGCCGATAATGAAACCCTGATCGCGCGCCATGAAAAGATTGTTGCCGCCATTGATAGCGTAAAGGCGCACTGGCGGGCTGCGGCGCAGGATATTACGGCCGTTATTGATCAGTCAGGCGTCGACAGGCGTAGCTACAGCAGCAAGAATCTGCCCAACTGGCTTAGTATCATTGGCGAGTGGGCGCAAACCGAAACATCCAGCTATCAGCTGCCGGACGCGTTAAGCCGTTTTTCGCAGGCGACGCTTGATGAAAAAACGAAAAAGGGCGAGCCGCCGCGTCATCCCGTTTTCAGCGAAATTACGGCGCTGCTGGCGGAGCCTCTCACGCTTCGCGATCTGGTAATCGCGCGCGCGATGGCAGAAATTCGCTATATCGTGCAGCGCGAAAAGCGCCGCCGCGGCGAGCTGGGATTTGACGATATGCTTAGCCGTCTTGATGAAGCCCTGCGCCAGCCGGGCGGTGATGCTCTTGCCACAGCGATTCGCACCCGCTTCCCGGCGGCAATGATTGACGAATTCCAGGATACCGATCCCCAGCAGTACCGTATTTTCCGGCGGCTATACATAAGGCAACCGGAAACCGCGCTGCTGTTGATAGGCGATCCCAAGCAGGCGATTTACGCGTTCCGCGGTGCGGACATTTTTACCTACATTAAAGCGCGTCATGAAGTAAGCGATCGCTATACGCTGGACACAAACTGGCGCTCGTCTCCTTCAATGATAGCCAGTGTAAACACCTTATTTAGCCAGGTTGAAAATCCCTTTCTGTTCCATCAGATACCTTTCTTGCCGGTAAAGGCCGCGCCTAAAAATAGCGGCCTGCGGTTTACCGTTCGCGGCGAGACGCTGCCCGCGATGTCTTTATGGTTGCAGCCGGGGGACGGCTGTAGCGTAAGTGATTACCAACAAACCATGGCAATACAGTGCGCGCAACAGATCCGCGACTGGTTAGCCGCCGGTCTTCGCGGAGACGCGCTGTTGTGGGAAGGCGATAAATCTCGCCCGGTGCAGGCATCTGATATCACCATTCTGGTGCGCAGCAGGAATGAGGCGGCGATAGTTCGCGAGGCGCTTGGCGGCCTCAATATCCCTTCGGTTTATCTTTCAAATCGCGATTCCGTCTTCGCCACGCCGGAAGCTCGTGAACTGCTGTGGATTTTGCAGGCGGTGCTGGCGCCGGAAATAGAATCTACGCTGCGCAGCGCGATGGCGACCAGCGTCTTAGGGCTGGATGCGCGGCGCATTGAAGCGCTAAACGAAGACGAAGAGGCCTGGGACCGGCTGGTGGAAGAGTTTACCGGCTATCGGCAAATCTGGCTGCGTCGCGGCGTGATGCCGATGCTGCGCACCTTGATGGCGGCACGTCAGGTTGCGGAAAACCTGCTGGCAACGCCCGGCGGCGAAAGGCGTCTGACGGATATCCTGCACATCAGCGAACTGCTGCAGGAGGCCGCAGCGCAGGCGGATAGCGAACACGCGTTAGTTCGCTGGCTGGCGCAGCAAATCGCGGAGCCTGACAATAACGCCTCCAGCCAGCAGCTGCGGCTGGAAAGCGATAAGCACCTGGTGCAGGTGGTCACCATTCATAAGTCTAAAGGGCTTGAGTATTCGTTGGTCTGGCTGCCCTTTATCGCCAATTTCCGCCTGCAGAGCAGCGGCCTGTATCACGATCGCACCACCTTTACCTCGCTGCTGGACCTGAGCGATAACGAGGAAAGCCTTAGCCTTGCGGAAGAGGAACGCCTCGCGGAAGACCTGCGGCTGCTGTACGTGGCGTTGACCCGCTCCATCTGGCATTGCAGCCTGGGCGTAGCCCCTCTTTTCCGCGGCACGCGTGCCAAAAAAGGCGCCAGCGACCTGCACCTCGGTGCGCTGGGCTACCTGCTGCAAAAAGGGGAAGCGCAGGACGCCGTCGGCCTGCAGGCATGTCTTGAAGCCATAGCCTGTGAGGCAATTAGCGTCGAGCCGTTGAAGCAGCAGGATCCGCAGCCCTGGCAGCCCGCCGCGGCTAAGCGGCCTGAGCTGGGCGCGCGCGTGCTGCAAAGACGTATTGCCGATAACTGGCGGGTGACCAGCTATTCCGGACTGCAGCAGCATGGCCAAAGCCTGGCGCTGGATTTATTGCCGCGTCTTGACGTGGACGGCGCGGGCGCCGGGCAGGAACCTGCAGAGCCTGCGCTTACTCCGCATACTTTCCCTCGCGGCGCGGCACCCGGTACTTTCCTGCACGGTCTGTTCGAGGGTATCGATTTTACCCAGCCGCTGGATGAAGCCTGGTTAAGCGAAGCGTTAAGCCTGCAGGGGTTTGGCGAACGCTGGCAGCCCGTGCTCAGCAGCTGGCTGAGCGAGATTCTGCAGGCCCCGCTGAATGAAACCGGCGTGTCGCTTAACCAACTGACGGCGAAAGAAAAACAGGTGGAGCTGGAGTTTTATCTGCCTATCGAAACGGACCTGCGCGCCGAGGATCTGGACAGGCTTATGCGCGAATACGATCCGCTTTCGGCGGGTTGTCCGCCGCTGGATTTCCGGCAGGTGCGGGGTATGCTCAAGGGCTTTATCGATCTGGTCTTCCGCTGGCAGGGCCGTTATTACCTGCTGGATTACAAATCAAACTGGTTAGGCGAAGACAGCAGCGCCTATACCCGGCAGGCGATGGCGGGGGCCATGCAGTCCCATCGTTACGATTTGCAGTATCAGCTCTACACGCTGGCGCTGCACCGCTATCTGCGTCATCGTCTTCGCGATTATGATTATGAAACCCACTTCGGCGGAGTGATTTATCTCTTCCTGCGCGGCGTCGAAGGCAAGGGGTCGTCACAGGGCATTTTTTCCACTCGCCCTGCGGCCGAGCTTATTACAAAGATGGATACCTTATTTGCCGGCGCTCAAGAAGAGGTGATGCCATGAAGATGTCCCAATGGCTGCAGCACGCGGTCGATCAAAAGCTGCTCCGCGCGCTGGATGTCCAGTTCGCCATGATGGTGGCCAGCGATGAGCAACCGGCTATTATGCTGGCCGCAGCTTTATTGAGCCACGATGCGGGCGAGGGACACGTTTGCCTGCCGCTTTCCCGCCTGACGCCTGAATACTGGTTTGCAGGCCGGCAGCTGGAGCTGGCAGAGCAGCTTTTCGCCGCTGCGGGGGAGGTGAGCGACTGGAAAAGCATCCTGCTCGCCTCGCATGCGGTAAGCGAAAACGACGACGCCACGCCGCTGAAGCTCATTGGCGAGCGGCTTTACCTGAATCGGATGTGGCAAAACGAGCGCGCCGTGGCTCGATTCTTTGGCGCCGAAAATCGCCCGATGCCGCTGGATGAGCAGCAGCTGGCGGTGGTGCTGAACCATCTTTTTGAGCCGATGAACGATATTGACTGGCAAAAGGTTGCGGCGGCGGTCGCGTTGACCAGAAGAATCTCGGTGATTTCCGGCGGCCCCGGCACGGGGAAAACCACGACGGTTGCCAAACTTCTTGCGGCGCTGGTACACCTTTCTGGCGACAGTCCGTTACGTATTCAGCTGGCAGCGCCTACCGGCAAAGCGGCCGCTCGCTTAACGGAATCGCTTGGGTCGGCGCTGCGCCGCCTGCCGCTGAGCGATAAACAAAAAGAAGCGCTGCCGGACGATGCCTGCACGCTGCACCGCCTGCTGGGCGTGCAGCCGAATAGCCAGCGCCTGCGTTACCATGCCGGAAATCCGCTGCATCTGGACGTGCTGGTGGTGGATGAAGCCTCGATGGTAGATTTGCCGATGATGGCGAAGGTGATCGACGCGCTGCCAGCCCACGCACGGGTGATCTTCCTTGGCGACCGCGATCAGCTGGCGTCCGTGGAAGCCGGCGCCGTGCTGGGAGATATCTGTCATTACGTCTCCTTCGGCTATTCCGCCACTCGCGCGCAGGAGCTAAGCCGCATCACGGATTATTTAATTCCTGCCGGGCAGGGCGAGCAGGCGAGCGCCTTACGAGATGGTCTATGCCTGCTGCAAAAAAGTTACCGCTTCGACAGCCAGTCCGGTATCGGACAACTGGCCCTGGCGGTAAACGCCAGCGATGCGCGCCAGGCACAGGCAACCTTTAGCCTGGGCTTTACCGATATAAGCAAAAGGCCGCTGCGTGAGAGCGATGATTACGCGGCGATGATTGCGGATGCGCTGGAAAGCTATCGTATCTACCTTGAATTAATGCGCCAGCAGGCGGAGCCCGAGCGGATTCTGGAAGCTTTTGGGCGCTACCAGCTGCTGTGTGCGCTACGGGAAGGGCCCTTTGGCGTTGGCGGACTGAATGAAAGAATAGAGCAGGCGCTGTTTAATAAGCGTCTGATTAACAGGCCGACGTCCTCCTCATCGCGCTGGTACAGCGGCCGCCCAATTATGATTTCCCGTAATGACAGCGCGCTGGGGCTGTTTAACGGCGATATCGGCATTGCGCTGGAAAAAGGCGACGGGCTACGCGTCTGGTTTTCACTGCCGGACGGCTCGGTGAAATCAGTGCAGCCAAGCCGCCTGCCGGATCATGACACCGCCTTTGCGATGACGGTGCACAAGTCTCAGGGATCTGAATTCGATCACGCGGCGCTGGTACTGCCGAACCAGTTCACGCCGGTCGTGACGCGTGAGTTGGTTTATACCGCCGTTACGCGCGCGCGCAGGCGGCTATCTGTGTATGCCGACGACCGCGTGCTTGAGAAAGCCATTATGACGCGTACTGAAAGGCGCAGCGGCCTGATTGATGTGTTTAACTAGTTTGCCGGACGGGTGGGCTTTCGCCACCCGCCATAGCTCAGGCTAAATCCGCCATCAGAATTTTTGAGCGGCGCTGGTAGTTATACATCTCTTTTTTGCTTTCCGGCAGCAGGTCCACATCCACCGGCGTGAAGCCGCGCTCCTGGAACCAGTGGATACTTCGCGTCGTCAGTACGAACAGCTTGCTTAGCCCCATTTGCCGGGCCTGCGCCGCTATACGTTGCAACAACACTTCCCCTCGCGATGAGCTTCGGTAATCCGGATGTACCGCCACGCACGCCATTTCACCGATCCCTTCCTCAAGGAAAGGATACAGCGCCGCACAGGCGATGGTCAGGTTATCGCGCTGGATGATGGTGAACTTATCAATCTCCATTTCCAACTGCTCGCGTGAACGGCGCACCAGAATGCCCTGCTGTTCAAGCGGGCGAATCAGCTCAAGGATGCCGCCGATATCGTTAATGGTCGCGCGGCGGATTTGTTCGGCGCTTTCCATCACTATCTGGGTGCCGATGCCGTCGCGCGAGAACAGTTCCTGCAGCAGGGCGCCGTCTTCCTGATAGCTAATCAGGTGGCTGCGACGCACGCCGCTGCGGCAGGCCTTCACCGCGCCGCGCAGGAAACGTACCGTGCCGGAGTGATAATCGCCGGCGCTTTCCAGCTCTTCAATACGGCTTTGCGCGTCGTTTGGAAACAGCTCGGAGATAATATTGCCTTCGTCATCGGTTACGCCCTGGGATGAGCAAAAACCGATCATTTTCTCGGCCTTGAGTTTCACCGCCAGCTGGGTGGCGACTTCTTCTGAGGTGAGATTAAAGCTTTCGCCCGTTACCGAAACCGCCACCGGCCCCAGCAGTACGATAGCGCCGTTATCAAGCTGGCGATGAATCGCCTCTTCGTCGATACGGCGAATGCGTCCGCTGTGACAGTAATCGATGCCGTCGTCCACGCCGAGCGGCTGAGCGATAATAAAGTTGCCGCTGACCACGTTGATATGCGCGCCCTGCAAAGGGGTGTTGCCAAGGCTCATGGAAAGCCGCGCCGTAATATCCAGCTGCAGCAAACCCGCCGCCTGTTTTACCAGCTCGAGCGTTTTTGCGTCGGTGACGCGGGTGTACTTGTGGTATACGGGCTCGTGATTGTGTGCGGCCAGGTTGGCGTCAATCTGCGGACGGGCGCCGTAAACCACCACCAGGCGGATGCCCAGGCTATGCAGCAGGCCAATATCGTTGACGATACTGGAGAAGTTCTCATGCTCAATGGCTTCGCCGCCAAGCATAATGACAAACGTTTTTCCCCGATGGGCATTTATATAGGGAACAGAATGGCGGAATCCCTGTACCAGTTCGGTTCTGCGTTCCTTCACCACGGCAAACCCTCATTGCATGATTATTCGTAATTTGTGTATTTTTATTCTTTTCTCGCGCCGGGTGCAAGCAGCAATTTCACATCGATGGAGGCGTCGCCCGCGCGCGCCTTAAGCAGCTTTGAGAATGTTTACCCTTTTATGGATGACAGTAACAGCGTGATTCGTTAAAGTTTTCGGCTAAAAAAATTAGAATTTCCATCTTTATGCTTTGAAAAAGATGACGCTCAGGAGAGCCATGTCAGATTCCAGTCCATTAATTAGCCGTCGCCGCCTGCTTCAGGGGACGGGCGCCATGTGGCTATTAAGCGTAAGTCAGGTTGGTCTGGCCGCCACGGGCCAGGTTATTGCCGTACGCGTCTGGCCGGCCTCGTCTTATACCCGCGTGACGCTGGAGTCCAACCGGCTGCTTAAATATAAGCAGTTTGCTTTGAGCAATCCGGAACGTGTAGTGGTGGATATCGAAGGGGTCAACCTGAACTCGGTGCTCAAGGGCATCGGCAACCAGATCCGTACGGACGATCCTTTTATTAAATCTGCGCGAGTAGGGCAGTTCGATCCCAAAACCGTGCGCATGGTTTTTGAACTGAAACAAAACGTTACCCCGCAGCTGTTCGCTCTGGCGCCGGTTGCCGAATTTAAAGAACGCCTGGTGATGGATCTTTATCCGGCGAATATGAATAGCGAGCAGGATCCGCTGCTTGCGCTGCTGGAAGATTACAACAACGGCGAGCTGGATAAAAAAATGCCGGCCGAGCAGGGACCGAAGCCGGGTAAAGCCGGACGCGACAGGCCGATCGTCATCATGCTCGATCCGGGGCACGGCGGCGAGGATCCGGGAGCAATCGGAGCGAATAAAACCCGCGAAAAAGATATCGTGTTAAAGATCGCGCGGCGTCTGAAGGCGCTGATCGACAAAGAAGCGAATATGAAGGCGTATATGACGCGCAACGAAGACGTATTTATCCCGCTGAAGGTGCGCGTGGCCAAAGCGCAGAAGCAGCGTGCGGATCTCTTCGTTTCGATCCACGCTGATGCGTTTACCAGCGGCGCGGCGCGCGGCTCGTCGGTGTTTGCGCTTTCCACCCGGGGCGCGACCAGTACGGCAGCTAAATATCTGGCGCAAACGCAGAACGCCTCGGATTTAATTGGGGGAATAAGCAGGAGCGGCGATCGCTACGTCGATCACACCATGTTTGATATGGTGCAGTCGCTTACTATCAACGACAGCCTGAAGTTTGGTAAAGAGGTGCTGCAAAGGCTGGGACGCGTGAATAAGCTGCATAAAAACAGCGTCGATCAGGCAGGTTTTGCGGTGCTAAAAGCCCCGGACATTCCTTCTATCCTCGTGGAAACGGCGTTTTTAAGCAACGTTGAGGAAGAGCGCAAGCTGCGTACCGCCGCCTTCCAGCAGGAAGTGGCCGAGTCTATTCTGGCAGGTATTAAAGCGTATTTTGCCGATGGGGCAACGCTTGCACGGCGCGGATAAGGCGCCGTTTTCTTTTTGAGAGGGGAGCGGATTTCAGATACAAAAAAACACCCGTTAAGGTGCTTTTAAAGTTGGTTGCGGGGGCCAGATTTGAACTGACGACCTTCGGGTTATGAGCCCGACGAGCTACCAGGCTGCTCCACCCCGCGTCCGTAGATGCGCACTATACTCTGCTCGCTTTTTGATGCAACCCTTTTTTTTAAAAATGCTTAATTTGTCACAGGTTGTTGAAAATACCGGCTTTTTGATTAATTTATATACACCGCCGTTGCCGGACAGGCGCAACGCATTTAATTCTCGCGGCGTGTTTGCTATCTTCGCGTGGCGTGTAGCGGCATAACCCAGGGCGAGGCAGTGATGAAAGGACGTTGGATTAAGTACATTGTAACAGGCGTAATGGTAGCGGCGCTGGCGGCCTGTTCTTCAAAACCGACCGATAAGGGTCAGCAATATAAAGACGGCAAGTTCACCCAGCCCTTTTCGCTGGTTAACCAGCCTGATGCGGTAGGCGCTCCCGTTAACAGCGGAGACTTCGCCGAACAGGTTAATCAGATTCGTGCGGCCTCACCAAGGCTCTTTAGCAGCAAAAGCGACGTTTACGGCGCCGTCCAGCAATGGCTGCGGGCGGGCGGCGATACGCGCCAGCTAAGCCAGTACGGCCTGGACGCCTGGCAGATGGAAGGGGCGGATAACTACGGTAACGTACAGTTTACCGGCTACTACACGCCGGTGGTGCAGGCGCGCTACACCCGTCAGGGCGAATTCCAGTACCCGATCTACCGCATGCCGCCTAAACGCGGACGCCTGCCGTCGCGTGCGGAGATTTACAACGGCGCATTGAGCGACAGCTACGTGCTCGCTTACAGCAATTCCCTGATGGATAACTTTATTATGGACGTGCAGGGCAGCGGCTACATCGACTTTGGTGACGGACGGCCGTTGACCTTCTTCGGCTACGGCGGCAAAAACGGCCACGCCTATCGCAGCATCGGCAAGGTGCTTATCGATCGCGGCGAAGTGAAAAAAGAAGATATGTCGATGCAGGCGATTCGCCACTGGGGTGAAACGCACAGCGAGGCTGAAGTTCAGGAGCTGCTGGAGCAAAACCCGTCCTTCGTCTTCTTTAAGCCCGCCAGCTACGCGCCGGTGAAAGGCGCAAGCGCGGTGCCGCTGATTGGTCGTGCGTCGGTAGCTTCCGACCGTTCCATTATCCCTGCGGGCACCACGCTGCTGGCGGAAGTGCCGCTGCTGGACAACAACGGCAAGTTCAACGGGCAGTATGAGCTGCGGGTCATGGTGGCGCTGGACGTGGGCGGAGCCATTAAAGGACAGCACTTCGATATCTACCAGGGGATCGGGCCGGAGGCCGGCCATCGCGCCGGCTGGTATAACCATTATGGCCGCGTCTGGGTGCTGAAAAACGCGCCGGGTACGGGCGCCGGCGGTAATGTCTTTAGCGGTTAATGCTGCGAACCTCCCGCCTTCTTGATACGGGCTGTATCATCAGCCCGTGAAAGTCTGACAAACTTTTATTGAGCGTTAAGTCATTTTCTCTTTATTAAAAAACAAAGAATTACGCCTTTTGGTTGACCCCAAACACCCGAAAACCGCGTTTTTCGGGTGTTTGTCCCCCCATGCTGCGGGCTGTATAATCAGCCCGTTTGTTTTTCCCTGAGGATCTCCTGATGTCTGTCGTTCTCTCCGATGCCTGGCTGCAACGCTTTGGCGGCACCGCTCGTCTTTACGGGCGCGATGCTCTGCAGCTGTTTGCCCGCTCGCATGTTTGTGTCATCGGTATCGGTGGCGTGGGCTCATGGGCGGCAGAAGCGCTCGCTCGTACCGGTATCGGTGCCATTACGCTTATCGATATGGACGACGTTTGCGTAACGAACACTAACCGTCAGATTCATGCGCTGCGCGATAATGTCGGCCTCGCCAAAACGGAAGTGATGGCGGCGCGTATCCGCGAAATTAATCCGGAATGCCGTGTGACGGTGGTGGATGATTTTATTACTGCCGATAACGCCGCGCAGCTGTTAAGCCAGGGCTTTAGCTATGTGATCGACGCCATCGACAGCGTGCGTCCTAAGGCGGCGCTGATAGCCTGGTGCCGTCGCAATAAGATCCCTTTAGTGACCACCGGCGGCGCGGGGGGACAGATCGATCCGACGCAGATCCAGGTCGCCGATCTGGCGAAGACCATTCAGGATCCGCTGGCGGCTAAACTGCGCGAAAGGCTGAAAAGCGATTTTGGCGTGGTGAAGAACAGCAAGGGCAAGCTGGGCGTGGACTGCGTATTTTCCACCGAGGCGCTGGTTTATCCGCAGGCAGATGGCTCTGTATGCGCGGCTAAAAGCACCGCCGACGGCCCAAAACGCATGGACTGCGCGTCCGGTTTTGGCGCGGCAACCATGGTCACCGCCAGCTTTGGCTTTGTGGCGGTTTCCCACGTGCTTAAAAAGATGATGGCGAAGGCGGCGAGAAGCGCCTGATTACGCCTCGTCCCGGGCGGCCTGGCGCACGGCCTCGGCCAGCGCCGTCAGGCCGCTGCTGCGTGAGGCGCTGAGCTGGTTGCGCAAGCCCAATTCGTCAAACAGCGCCAGCGGATCCGCGCTTTGTAACTCCTGCGCCGTTTTGCCTTCGATCGCCGTCAGCAGCACCGCCAGCAATCCCCTCACGATGCGCCCTTCACTGTCGCCATAAAAATGCAACGTTCCGTTTGCTTCACGCTCGTGGCCGAGCCAGACGCGGTTTTCACAGCCGGCTATTTCTATCTCATCGCGCTTTAAATCTGCCGGCAGGGCGGGAAGCTGTTTACCCAGCATGATTAACTGACGGTATTTATCTTCCCACTGCTGTAAGGGGACGAACGTGGCGCGCAGCGCGTCAGGGGTAATCGTTTTACCGAACGGATGGCCGGCTAAAAATCCACTTGTCATTTAATCCACCAGAATATCCAGCGCATGGTCGATGGCTTTCACCAGCGCTTCCACGTCGCTTTGCGTGTTGTAAGGAGCAAAAGAAGCGCGAAGCGTGCCGCTTACACCCAGCGCCGCCAGCAGCGGCTGAGCGCAGTGCTGCCCGGCGCGAAGCGCGATGCCCGATGCCGCCAGCAGCGTCACCATATCGCTGTGGTGCACGCCTGCGAAATCAAATGCCAGCAGGCTCGAGTCCTGGCAGCGGAAGCTGCGAAAGCCCGGCCGCTTTGCCAGTTGCGCTTCGGCAAGCGTCGCAAGGCCCCGGCTGTAGGCTTCCGCTTCAGCCACGTCTGTTTCTGCAAGCCATTCAAGCGCGGCGCTCAGGCCAATCACTCCCGCAACGTTTGGCGTACCGGCTTCGAAGCGATAAGGCACCGCCTGGGTTTTAAAGCCGTCAAACGAGACATGGGAAATCATTTTACCGCCGCCAAGCCACGGGGACATCTCCGCCAGCAGCGCGGTTTTGCCGTACAGCGCGCCGATGCCCGTCGGCCCGTAGAGCTTGTGGCCGGAGAAAGCATAAAAATCGATATCCAGCGCCTGAACGTCCGGGGGGCAATGCACCACGCCCTGGGCGCCATCTACCATGACGACCGCGCCGACGCCGTGCGCAAGGCTAACCGCTTTTGCCAGGTCCGGACAGCCGCCGGTTACGTTCGACATTTGTCCCAGCGCCAGAATTTTAGTGCGTTCGTTGAGCAAAGCAGGAAGCAGGGCGAGATCGGCCAGGTAATCTTTGCCAATCGGCAGCTTAACGATACGTGCGCCGGTTTGCTCGGCGACCATCAGCCAGGGCACGAAATTAGCGTGGTGCTCGGCTTCGCTGATAATGATTTCGTCGCCTGCCTGCAGGCGCGGACGCGCATAGCACTGGGCAACCAGATTGATGGACTCGGTGGTGCCACGCGTCCAGATAATATCTTTGCCGGACGGGGCGTTTAGCAAGGCTGCCACGGCTTCGCGTGCGGCTTCGTAACGGGCCGTAAGGCGCTGTGCGGTTGGGAACTGGCTACGGTGAACGTTGCCTGCGCTGAGGCTGTAGAACTGCTGGCTGGCGTCAATCACAGCCTGGGGTTTTAATGCCGTCGCCGCGCTGTCCAGATAGACGCCGGCATCCGCCAGCGCCGGGAACTGGCTGCGGAAACGAGCAGGGTTAAATGCTTTCATGGTTATCCTCGTTGCAATCCATAGATCGTGGCGCATTTCTTAAGGCTGCACAAGGCATGCGTAACTATCGGAATTATCTGCTTAACCTGGCAAAGTCGCAAAAGAGAGTTATGCTAATAATTGTTAGGCTAAGGTTTCAGCCCGTAAGCAGAAGAGATTTAAGTAGCATTAAACTCTATACAAGGAGAAGAATTATGAATAAGGCAGCCGCTATTGTATCTGCATGTATGATGACTTTCGCACTCGCAGCATGTTCCAGCCCGAACTACGTCATGCACACCAACGACGGACGCAGTATCGTCTCTGACGGTAAGCCGAAGACCGATGACGAAACCGGCATGATTAAGTATAAAGATGCCAACGGTAATCAGCAGCAGATTAACCGTAGCGACGTGAAAGAGATGGTTGAACTCAAGCACTAATAAGTGAACAAAAAAAAGCACCGCTTTAAGCGGTGCTACATTAATCACTATGGACAGACAGGGTAAATGTACAGGAAGTGAAAAAGGGGTAGCTTAGCTACCGGGGTCTGGAATGCCAGACCAATTGCAAACACAACAACACAACATCACAACCGTAAGCCAAAAGCCCTCCAGAACACGCATTCCAGACAACTTTTCGTTCCGGCTCAGGAAGTGCCGCCACTATAGGTATTTGCTGGTGCATCCTCAACGGACAATTTATAATGGCTCAGATAAAAAAAACTAATAGGTTAATTAAACAACCTTTTTGTTAACAGCCATTAACATTTAAGCCTGTCAACTATGTCCAAGCGCTTGCCACCCCTGAATGCTTTACGTGTTTTTGACGCCGCTGCCCGCCACCTGAGCTTTACGAAAGCGGCCGAAGAGTTATTTGTTACCCAAGCGGCAGTTAGCCACCAGATTAAGTCTCTTGAGGACTTTTTAGGGCTAAAACTGTTCCGTCGCCGTAACCGCTCGCTGCTGCTTACCGAAGAGGGGCAGAGCTATTACCTCGATATTAAAGAGATTTTTTCCCAGCTCACCGAAGCGACCCGCAAGCTGCAGGCGAGGAGCGCAAAAGGCGCGCTGACGGTAAGTTTATTGCCGAGTTTTGCCATTCACTGGCTGGTGCCTCGCCTTTCCAGCTTTAACTCAGCTTATCCGGGAATCGATGTGCGAATCCAGGCGGTTGACCGCCAGGAAGACAAGCTTTCCGACGACGTCGACGTGGCTATTTTTTACGGTCGCGGAAACTGGCCGGGCTTACGGGTCGAGAAGCTGTACGCCGAATACCTGCTGCCGGTTTGT
>NZ_RCAA01000006.1:142007-142080 GCF_003628475.1 Enterobacter sp. R1(2018)
GATCAAAACGCCGGAAGACCTCGCCCGGCATACCTTGTTGCACGATGCCTCGCGGCGGGACTGGCAACCCTAC
>NZ_RCAA01000006.1:142090-164316 GCF_003628475.1 Enterobacter sp. R1(2018)
CATCAACGTGCAGCAGGGCCCCATCTTTAGTCACAGCGCGATGGTGCTGCAGGCCGCCATTCACGGCCAGGGCATTGCGCTGGCAAACAACGTGATGGCGCAGTCTGAAATCGAAGCGGGCCGCCTGGTTTGTCCTTTTAACGACGTGCTGGTGAGTAAAAACGCGTTTTATCTTGTTTGTCATGACAGTCAGGCAGAACTCGGTAAAATAGCCGCATTCCGACAGTGGATCCTGGCGAAAGCCGCCAGTGAACAAGAAAAATTTCGCTTTCGCTACGATCAATAAGTAAATCATCGCGCGGCCCTGCCGCGCCTTACATTTAGGGTTACACCATGACCAGCCGTTTCATGCTGATTTTTACCGCTATCAGCGGCTTTATTTTTGTTGCTCTGGGCGCCTTCGGGGCACACGTGTTAAGCAAATCTCTCGGCGTTGTCGAGATGGGCTGGATCCAGACGGGGCTTGAATATCAGGCGTTTCACACGCTGGCTATCTTTGGCCTCGCGGTGGCGATGCAGCGCCGTATCAGCATTTGGTTTTACTGGAGCAGCGTGTTTATGGCGCTAGGTACTGTCTTATTCAGCGGCAGTCTTTATTGCCTGGCGCTATCGCATTTACGCCTGTGGGCGTTTGTTACACCTGTCGGCGGGGTAAGTTTCCTCGCCGGGTGGGTTTTGATGTTGATTGGTGCAATGCGCCTGAAACGTAAGGGCGCAAGCCATGAATAATAAAGTTATTTTGTACTGCCGTCAGGGCTTCGAAAAAGAGTGCGCGGCGGAAATTACCGATAAAGCAGGCCAGCGGGGCGTATACGGTTTTGCGCGCGTGAAAGAAAGCAGCGGCTACGTCGTTTTTGAATGCTACCAGCAGGAAGATGCAGACAGGCTGGCGCGCGAGCTGCCGTTTAGCGATCTGATCTTTGCTCGCCAGATGATCGTTGCCGGTGAGTTATTAAAAGATCTGCCGCCGGAGGATCGCATCACGCCGATTACGGGCATGCTGCAGGGCGTGGTTGAGAAGGGCGGCGAACTGCGCGTAGAAGTTGCCGATACCAACGAAAGCAAAGAGCTGATGAAATTCTGCCGCAAGCTTACCGTACCGCTGCGCGCCAGCCTGCGCGAAGCGGGCGTGCTGACTCATTACGAAACGCCGAAACGCCCGGTGGTACACGTATTCTTTATTGCCCCGGGCTGTTGCTATACCGGCTATTCGTATGCCGACAACAACTCGCCTTTCTATATGGGCATTCCGCGTCTTAAATTCCCGTCGGATGCGCCAAGCCGCTCAACGCTTAAGCTTGAAGAGGCCTTCCACGTTTTTATTCCCGCCGACGAGTGGGATGAGCGCCTGGCAAACGGGATGTACGCGGTAGACCTGGGCGCCTGCCCCGGCGGCTGGACCTATCAGCTGGTGAAACGCAACATGTGGGTTTCGTCCGTGGATAACGGCCCGATGGCGCAAAGCCTGATGGATACCGGACAGGTGACCTGGCTGCGTGAAGACGGCTTTAAATATAAGCCGACGCGTACCAATATCTCCTGGATGGTATGCGATATGGTGGAAAAGCCGGCAAAAGTCGCGAGCCTGATGGCCACCTGGCTGGTAAACGGCTGGTGCCGGGAAACCATCTTTAACCTCAAGCTGCCGATGAAAAAGCGCTATGAAGAGGTTTCGCAAAACATCGCCCTGATCCGCGAAAAGCTTGATGAAAACGGCATCAGCGCGCAGATCCAGGCCCGCCAGCTTTATCACGACCGTGAAGAAGTCACCGTGCACGTTCGCCGTATGTGGGCAGCCGTAGGCGGCCGTCGCGACGAGCGTTATTAAGGCGCGGATTTTGCGGTGAATATTGTCAGATGGCGATGCCGCTTGCCCGGCCTGCAAATCGCATAGCAGGCTGGATAAGCGAAGCGCCGTCTTATCATAAATATCGGGATTATGCGCGGCCGACGGGCAGCCGCAGCTGCTGCAAATTCCCGTCCAGCTTTAAATCCGTCTGCAGGCGTGCAACCTGACGACAGATAAAGGCGCTCTCTTTATGCGCTTCCAGCTTTTTCCGCCATTTTTCCGGTACCTCATCCAGCCGTTGATAGAGCTCCTCAAGCGTTGAGAACTGATTTATCAGCTGCGTCGCGCTTTTTTGCCCGATGCCGGCAACGCCTGGAATTTTGCTGCTGCTGATGCCTGCCAGCCCCCAGAAATCCGGCAGCTGTTCGGGCTGCACGCCGTACTCCTGCGCAATGAAGGGCGCGTCCAACCAGCGTTTCTGAAAGTAATCGCGGATCTCAACCGTAGGGGCGAGCAGCTGGCAAAAACCTTTGTCGGTGGAAACAATGGTGGCGCGGTGGCCGCCCGCCGCGAGCTTTGCGGCCAGGGTCGCGGCCAGATCGTCCGCCTCGTTTCCCGGCGAATGCCAGCAGGCGACGCCGCGACGGGTAAAGGCTTCCCGGATGGACGGCATCTCATGCTGCAAGGTTTCCGGCATGGGCGCACGCCCGGCTTTATAGTCCGGCAATACCTGATGCCGCCAGCCTTCGCGTCTGTCTTCATCATCAAACACCGCGACGGCATGGGTTGGCTGGCTGTGGGCGAGCAGCAGCTCCAGGGCATGCAGGCAGGTATCGGCGCAGGGCGAACCCTGTACCGCATGAATGCGGCGGATCAGGTTCAGCGCGTCGACGATAAGTAGATGAATGCTCATTGGTTTTCACTTTCCATAATGACTTTGCCCACTTTAACATTTCCCTGCGCGAGGGGCGAACCCGGGAAATCAATTCGGGAAAGCGCCTCGCAAAAAGAGCCGCGCTTTTACTGCTGAAAAGACATTGCTAATTAATTTGGTTGCTATGTATATTTTAAGCGAATAAAAAATCAGAGATAACAATATGAGCAAGAGCACGCACCTCGCACAACGTATCCAGAATCTGCAGCCTTCAGCCATCCGCGAACTTTTAAAACACAGCAAAATGCCGGGCGTGATTTCGCTTGCGGGAGGCATTCCCTCTCCTGAACTGTTCGATAACGCAGGCTTGGCGCAGGCCACGCAAATGGTGGTGAATGAAAATTTTAACGATGCCTTCCAGTATGGTTTAACGGAAGGAAACCTCGAGCTTCGCCGGCAGCTTGTCGGCCTGTGTCAGGAACGCGGCATCACTACACACCCTGACCAGCTGCTTATCACCTCCGGTTCCCAGCAGGCGCTGGATCTGCTGATTCGCGCGCTGGCAAATCCGGGGGATGTCTTTGTCGTTGAGCGTCCTACCTATCTTGCGACGCTGCAAATTCTTAGCCTCACCGAAGCGACGGTGAAATCCGTAGGCGACGACGAGCACGGCATGATAGTCGACGAGCTTGAGGATCTGCTTAAAACGACCCGCATCAAGTGCGTTTATCTGGTTCCTACCTTTGGTAACCCGAGCGGCACAACGCTTAGCGCCGGGCGCCGTGAAAAGCTGGTGAAGCTGGCCATCGAACATGATTTCATCATTATTGAAGACGATCCCTACGGCGCCATCAGCTTTACCGAAGAGCGTGAGAAAACGCTTTTCCAGGTCGCGGCGGAGTTAGGCAATCACGAAAACGTGGTTTATACCTCGACCTTCTCTAAAATTCTGGCGCCGGGCCTGCGAGTGGGCTGGCTTATCCTGCCGGAATGGATGAAGCAGAAAGTGGCGATCGTCAAACAGGCCACCGATCTGCACGCCAATTCTTTCTCACAGTCGTTAGTGGCTGCTTATCTGACGCTTAACCGGCTGAATCCGCAGATCGCGCTGATTCGCGAAGCTTACAGGCAAAAATGCCTGAGCCTTTCGCGTCACCTGCAGGCAGAGCTGGGAGAGCACATCACCTTTAACCAGCCGCAGGGAGGAATGTTCCTGTGGGCGAAATTCCGCTACGAGTTCGACACCACGAAATGGCTGCAGCAGACGCTGGAGAAAGGCGTGGTCTATGTGCCCGGCGAATTTTTCTTTAGCGATAACGCGGATAAAAAGACGCTGCGTTTCTCTTATGCGACCGCCACGGAAGCGCAGCTTCATGAAGCGGTGCAGCGATTGAGGTCGGCGCTGTAACAAAAAAAGGAGCCGGCAGGCTCCTTTTTCTTTTAGCGATGCTGGTGCTGCACATCCTGCACCAACGGCTTCTCCTGCACCTGTCCGCCCATACGCCGCGAGTAGAGTGCGGTAATGATGGGCACCAGAATCGCCGTTACGATAACGCTTGCCGCGACCAGCGCCGTGGCTGAGGCGGCAACCGGCTCAAACGCCGGGTTAATTTGCGCAATAATGACCGGGTTAGCCACCGCTGCGCCTGCCGCGGACGACGCCGCAATGCCTGCTGTACCGTTACCGCCGGCAATGTATCTATCGGCCAGAATCAGCGGGATACCGGTAATGATGATCACCGCCACGCCCAGCACGATGCCCAGCAGGCCGGTTTCCATAATCACGTGCAGGTTGATAGTGTTGCCCAGCGCGAAACCGAAGAACGGAATCAGCGTCGGCGTCGCCTTGCTGAAGAAGTCGCGCAGATCGTGATCGAGATTACCCAGCGTAAAGCCAATCAGGAACGGCAGCACGGCGCCGATAAAGTGGTGCGGCTCAAAGGAGGCGAGGCCGGCAGAGCCCAGGATTACCATGGTCATCAGCGGGCCGGATTCCAGCGACATCAGCACGAATGCGCCAGCTTCTTCCCGGCTGCCGTACTGGTTCATCAGGCTGGCGTACAGGCCGCCGTTGGTCATGTCCATGGCGGAAACCAGAGCCAGCACCGACAGCCCGGCAAACATTCCGGTCTGGATACCTTCGTCCGGGATAAACGAGGCGGCGACCATTGCCACAGCCCAGGCGACGGCGATTTTGGTGAGAACCAGCGTGCCGGACTTGCGCAGTACGGTACCGGTCGCGCGTAAATCGATGGAGGCACCAATACAGAAGAACCACACGGCAAGAATAGGAACGGTGCCGCCGATCATCCCTTTGGTAAAGGAGCCGAAGTAAGCGCCGGTGTCCGGAGCAAAGGTATTTAATATTGCGCCAAGCAGCAGCGGGATTAGCATCATTCCGCCGGGGATGCGTTCAATGGTGGCTTTAATCTTCATAAAAATTCCTCATCATTTTTATTGACCGCTGACGGCTCGGCTTAAAAAGTACGTAAGGGCTCGCAACAAAAAGGCTTTCTTTTTATTGGCTTAAAAAAATTCTGTGCAGAGTAAGGATGTTTACTCTTTTGGATGGCGTCGTGACGTTGCTACGGAAGCGCGGCCTGCATGGTTGGACTCCGCAAGGGACTTTATGAAAGGAAATATCCGCTCATTGGAATTATGATTCAATCAAATTGAAACGATATTTCAATTTAGATCACATTATTTCGACAGGAGCACTGTTAAGCTATTTTAAGAAGATAAAATGTAAATGATGTGTAATTAAAAAGGGTTGAATTACATATCCCATTAATAGCGACGGAAACGAGTAACGCATCCGTTCGGATATACCCGTGAGGAGAAGTGATGGACGTTCGTCAAAGCATTCATAGCGATCATGCGAAAACGCTCGATACGACCGGCTTGCGCACAGAGTTTTTGGTAGAAACCATTTTTACCGCCGACCGGTACACCATGACCTACAGCCATATCGACCGCATTATCGTCGGCGGCGTAATGCCGGTGACGCGCCCGGTAAGCATAGGGGAAGAAGTGGGTAAGCAGCTGGGCGTGAGCTATTTTCTTGAGCGCCGCGAACTGGGCGTCATTAATATTGGCGGGCCCGGCACCATTACGGTAGACGGCACCTGCTATGAGATTGGCCACCGCGACGCCCTGTACGTCGGGAAGGGTGCAAAAGAGGTCGCGTTTGCAAGCGTTGATGCGGCTAAACCCGCTCGGTTCTACTATAACTGCGCGCCGGCCCATACCACTTATCCAACGAAACGCGTTACGCCTGCGGACGTTGCGCCGGTCACCCTGGGCGAAGACGTCACCAGCAACCGCCGCACTATTAATAAATACTTTGTTCCTGACGTGCTGGAAACCTGCCAGTTGAGCATGGGGCTGACTGAACTTGCGCCCGGCAACCTGTGGAATACCATGCCGTGCCACACGCACGAACGCCGCATGGAAGTCTATTTTTACTTTGGTCTGGAAGAGGACAGCTGTGTGTTCCACATGATGGGCCAGCCGCAGGAAACGCGTCATATCGTGGTGCACAATGAGCAGGCGGTAATTTCACCGAGCTGGTCAATTCACTCAGGCGTGGGCACGCGCGCGTATACCTTTATCTGGGGTATGGTGGGTGAAAACCAGGTGTTTGATGATATGGACCACGTGAAGGTAGGGGATCTGCGATAGGGGCAGTCCGTCGATTTTGCCGGGTGGCGTGACGCTTACCCACATGCGTAATAAGAAAGGCCCTCTTTTGAGGGCCTTTTTTTAATCGCAGGAAACTTTCATCGCCAGTCCGCCGCGTGACGTTTCGCGGTATTTGGCATTCATGTCCTTGCCGGTTTCGTACATGGTTTCGATAACTTTATCGAGACAAACGCGCGGCTCGCTGGTACGACGCAGCGCCATACGCGCCGCATTTACCGCTTTTACCGCAGCAATGGCGTTACGCTCAATGCATGGCACCTGCACCTGACCCGCCACCGGGTCGCAGGTCAGACCCAGGTTATGCTCCATGCCGATTTCCGCAGCGATGCAGACCTGCGCCGGGCTGCCGCCTAGCAGTTCCGCAAGGCCCGCCGCCGCCATAGAGCAGGCTACGCCAACTTCGCCCTGGCAGCCGACTTCCGCGCCGGAAATGGAAGCGTTCATTTTGTACAGCGACCCGATTGCTCCCGCAGCCAGCAAGTAGCGTGCGCAGGAGTTAGCGTTCACCTCGCGGATAAACTTGTCGTAGTAGGCCAGTACCGCAGGGACAATCCCGCAGGCGCCGTTGGTCGGGGCCGTTACCACGCGTCCGCCTGCAGCGTTCTCTTCGTTAACCGCCAGAGCAAACATGTTTATCCAGTCTACGACGGCCATCGGGTCGGAGTTGTTCTTGTCGCTGCTAACCAACATTCTGCGTAAGGCCGCGGCGCGGCGCGGCACGCGCATTTTGCCCGGCAGGACGCCTTCGGTGGTGATGCCTCGTTCAATGCCGCTACGCATGACCTGCCAGACGCTGGCGAAATGCGCGTCGATTTCCGCCTGAGTATGCAACGCGCGTTCGTTTTGCATCATCAGCCCGGAGAGCGACAGGCCGGTTTCATCGCAGTGTTTGCGTAAATCGGCGGCGTTCTTGTACGGATAAGGCACCGCAACCTGCTGGGTATCTTCCTGCCCAAAGTGGGCTTCATCGACGATAAACCCGCCGCCGATGGAATAATAAGTCTGGCCGTAGAGCACCTTATCGCCCGCCAGGGCGGTAATCCGCATGCCGTTTTCATGCAGCGACAGGTTATCCGCATGGAAATTCATACAGCTATCTACCGGGAACTCCACTTCATGTGCGCCGTTGGCCAGCGTTAGTCGGCCATGGGTATTCACATCCTGAATGACATGCGGAATGGCGTCGATATCCACGCTATCCGGCAGGTTGCCTGCGAGGCCCATAATAATCGCGATGTCGGTATGGTGGCCCTTGCCGGTCAGGGAGAGCGAGCCATAAACATCCACCACTACGCGGGTGACATCGTGCAGTATCCCTTGCGCGATTAAGTCGTCAGCGAACTGTTTGCCAGCCTTCATCGGGCCGACGGTATGCGAGCTTGAAGGTCCGATACCGATTTTAAATATGTCGAATACGCTAATCATGATGCGTCCATTGCGTGAGTGACTTGTCGGGGGAGAGAACCGCCCGTAGGAAACGGGCGGTTGAAAGCTATTTTTTACTGAATTAGCCGAACAGAGAGTAAGAGATAGCGGAAATCGCAATCAGGCCCATCACCACAACAAACACGTTGCTGATATGGCCGCTGTATTTGCGCATAGCAGGTACTTTCTGGATAGCGTACATCGGCATCAGGAACAGGATCATCGCGATAATCGGGCCGCCCAGGGTTTCAATCATCCCCAGGATGCTTGGGTTCAGGGTAGCCACAATCCAGGTAGTGATCAGCATGAAGATAGCGGTGATGCGGTTCAGTTTATTGATTTCAATGCTCTTGCCTTTGCCGCGCAGAGATTTGATAACCATACCGTTGAAGCCTTCACGAGCGCCCAGATAGTGGCCGAGGAAGGACTTGGTGATAGCCACGATGGCAATGATTGGCGCCATCCAGGCGATAACCGGTGCGTTAAAGTGGTTAGCCAGGTAAGACAAAATAGAGATGTTCTGCGCTTTTGCTTCGGCCAGGTTGGCAGGAGAGAGGCTCAGTACGCAGCTGAACACGAAGAACATAACGGTAATTACCATCATGATGTGCGCATAAGAGAGAATGCGGGAGCATTTCTTCTCGGCGCCTTCGCCATACTCGTTACGTTTTGCTACCGCAAACGCGGAGATAATCGGGGAGTGGTTAAAGGAGAATACCATTACCGGAATCGCCAGCCACAGCGTCATCCACAGGCCGCTGCCGGTTGCCGGCGTTGCGCTGAAAGACAGGGTTTCGAATGCCGCGCTGCTCCAGTTAGGAATCAGGTACAAAGCCAGCATCATCAGCGCCGCGACAAACGGGAATACCAGGATGCTCATCGCCTTAACGATCATTTGCTCGCCGAAACGCACGATGGTCATCAGACCTACGATCAGGATCAGAGACAGAATGGCACGCGGTGGGGAAACCATACCCAACTGGTGGGTAATGAAGCTGTCCACGGTGTTGGTAATCGCCACGCTGTAAACCAGCAGAATCGGGTAAATGGCAAAGAAGTAGAGCAGGGTGATGATCTTACCCGCGCCAATGCCGAAGTGTTCTTCCACTACTTCGGTAATATCTTCGCCGGGATTTTTACCGGACAGCACGAAGCGGGTTAAGCCGCGGTGGGCAAAGAAAGTCATCGGGAAGGCAAGAATCGCCATAATAAACAGTGGAATAAGGCCGCCAACGCCTGCGTTAATCGGCAGGAACAGCACGCCGGCGCCGATGGCGGTGCCGTACAGACCAAGCATCCACATGGTATCAGATTTACGCCAGGAACTTTTTGTCTCGACAGAGACAATACTGCCGGTTTGAGTGGTATCCATAACTTCTCCAGAAGGAACTGTTTGTGCAAAATATCAGTCAATAACGAGGTTTTTCGCTTGACTGCTGAAACTAAATTCTGTGTCAGGGCTTTTTTATAGTAATTTTAACCCGTAACTATCGACGGGCGGAAAGATACATTTATGTAATGAATGTATCAGTGATCGCGATCCCAAATGCAAGAATCCACCATTCATAGGGTTATCGGCGGCATTTCAAACTGCTTGATATATGACGTGCCATATTTTAAGCGCGCAAATCCTGGCATTTACGAAAGATGCAGTAAATTCACCTCTCTAAAATAATTCGGTTTTATCTACATAAAGCGGCTTAAGCAGCATTTTCAATATGGAATTGTTCAAAAGGCATGATGTTTTGCGGCAGAAGGCCGTGCGCAATCGGTTGGCATCATAAGTGAAATGAATATTAAGAAGGGCGACAAGGCTGTCGCCCTTGGGAAGATCAGGTGCAGATTTCGTAACAGGGGATATAGGCGCTGCCGGGCAGCTTCATACGGTGTTGGGCAACAAATCCTTGTAGCAGATCGTCCATGCGTTTCATCATCTGCAGGTCGCCGTGAATCTTATACGGGCCGTATTGCTCAATGGCGCGAATGCCGCTTTCTTTGACGTTGCCGGCAACAATGCCCGAGAAAGCCCGGCGCAGGGCGGCCGCCAGTTTTTCCGCCGGCTGGTTCGGATGCAGGTTGAGGTTCGCCATATTTTCATGGGTTGGCTCAAACGGCATCTGCAGATCCTGCGCGATACGAATCGACCAGTTGAAGCTATAGGCGTCGCCGGTTTCGCGGCGGTTCTCTTTCACCTGCGGCATCGCTTTCTTCATCAGGCGCGCCACTTCCGGAGCGTCATCAATGATGATTTTGTAGTGGCGTCGAGCCTGCTCGCCGACGGTACTGACGATAAACTCGTCCAGCACGCGGAAGTAATCTTCGCTCTCTTTCGGACCGGTGAGGATCAGCGGCAGCACCTGATCGTGGTTGTGCGGATTCATCAGAATGCCCAGCAGATAAAGCAGCTCTTCTGCCGTGCCTACGCCGCCCGGGAAGATAATAATGCCGTGGGCGATACGCACGAAGGCTTCAAGACGCTTCTCAATATCCGGCATGATGATCAGCTCATTTACCAGCGGGTTAGGCGGCTCAGCGGCGATAATCGACGGTTCCGTCAGGCCAATAAAGCGGCCCTCGCGATAGCGCTGCTGCGCCTGGCCTACCGCCGCGCCTTTCATTGGCGCTTCCATCGCCCCCGGCCCGCAGCCGGTGCAGATGTTCAGTTCACGCAGGCCAAGCTGGGTGCCTACGCGACGGGCGTACAGGTATTCATTTTCGTTTATGGAGTGCCCGCCCCAGCATACGACGAGGTTCGGCGCCTCGCCGACGTGCAGCGCGCGGGCGTTACGAAGAATCGAAAACACCATATTGGTGATATGCGAAGAGTCTTCTAAATCCAGGTTCTGGAAGCGGCCCGCGTTAGCAAGCTGGCCGTTAACGAACAAAATGTCGCGTAATACCGCGAAGAGGTTAGCCTGTAGGGCGCGGATGATGCGGCCGTCGACAAAGGCCTCGTCCGGCGGATTGATGAGTTCCAGCTTGACGCCGCGTTCGCGGCGCAGCACGTTGATATCAAAATTCTCATAGCGCGAGAGAAGTTCTTTGCTGCTGTCGGTCTGGCTGCCTGAGTTAAGGACGGCAAGGGAACAGTTGCGGAAAAGCTGGTAAATGTCGCTGCTGGCCGTGCGTTTAAGCATATCGACTTCCAGCTGCGACAGCATATCCATTGAGCCAAGAGGGCTAATATGTGTAATCAAGTTAACTCCTTACGGAGCGAATCTGCCGCTCCAGTTGATTACAATAGCCCTGCCGCGGCGAATTTAACAACCCGAAAACATTAATCCCTTACGGCCCTGCGAGGCATTTCGCATTTATTGGCGCACCAGACGGCCAAACGCCGGATGGAAATCGGTGTTGGTGCGCCATGGATTGATATCCAGACCGCCGCGACGCGTGTAACGCGCGTAAACGCTGAGCGACTGCGGCGCGCAAAAACGCTGAATGTCGTTGAAAATACGCTCAACGCACTGCTCGTGAAATTCGTTGTGGTGGCGGAACGAGACGAGGTAACGCAGCAGTTTTTCACGGTTAATGCGCGGGCCGCGATAACGGATCTGTACTGAACCCCAGTCCGGCTGATGGGTAATCAGGCAGTTGGATTTTAGCAGATGGCTGACCAGCGTTTCTTCCGTGATTTCGCCGTCCGCGGCGGCACCCGCGAGGTAATCGGCGTTGAATTCGTAGCTATCGATAACAATGTTCTGCTCGTCGATGCACTCGCCGTTGAAAGCGGCAATCTCCTGGCCTTCAAGCTCGTGCAGGCGAAACAGCACAACGCTTACTTCACCCTGTGCGCAGGCGCTTAAATCGCGTTTTAATGTTTCCTGTACGGTTTCCCAATCGCGAAAGCGCGTCTGGTTAAAGCTGTTCAGGTAGAGCTTAAAACTTTTGGACTCCACCAGGTTGACGCTGTTGGCGTCGAGCTGAACGTGCCCAACGGCCACCTGCGGCAGGCCGTTATCGTTCAGCCAGGACAGCTCGTATAGCGTCCAGATATCGCCGCCATTAAACGGCAGATTATCCGCCTGCAGGCCTAATGGATCGCGGTTCAGGCTGCGCGGCACGGCCTGAAGCAGAGCGGGTTCGTAGGTGTCCTGGTAGGCGGTTGGCTTACCGAGCGTCAGGCCGCTTAGCGCCTGGTGTTTTTCATAAGACATGTGTCACCAATAGAATACGGGTACAATTAGCCTTTATTGTACCGCAGCCTTATGTGAGTGAGAAATTGATGGATAACGATGTGCGCCATGCGCTGGAAGCATTCACTGAACGTTTTTGCACGCTGTGGCGTGAACAAACCGGAGGATGGCCCGCAAGCGAAGAGCTTTACGGCGTGCCGTCGCCCTGCATTGTCACCACCACCGGCGGCGACGTGCGCTGGCAGCCGCGGCCTTTTTCCCCGGCGGCGGATTTAAGCGCGGTAGAACGCGCGATGGATATTTCGCTTCGGCCCGCGGCCCATCAGTTTTACACCACGCAGTACGCAGGCGATATGCCCGCGCTATGCGGCAATCTGGCTTTAACGCTTCTGCAGACGTGGAGCGAGGCTGATTTTCAGCGCGTACAGGAAAATTTAATCGGCCATCTGGTAACGCAAAAGCGCCTGAAGCTTTCACCAACCCTTTTCCTTGCCACCGCGCAGGACGAAATGGAAGTGGTGTCTCTATGCAACTTAAGCGGCGAAGTCGTGCTGGAAAAAATAGGCACCAGGCAGCGTAAAACGCTGGCGTCATCGCTTCCGGCGTTGCTGGAATCGCTGCAGCCGCAGGTGATTTAGCGTTTCCTGCCCGAGATGGTGTGAGAGATCTCTTACAAATGCTGTAAGAGATCGCTACTTTTTCTCGAGCATCAGCTGACCGGCTTCATCTGCTTTCTTTATTAATCAAATAGATATCTATGAAAATATAGGTTTTCGAATGAAGGTTTACGGCTTTGTGCACCGTGCGTGCCTTGTAAGACGTGAACAAATAAGGGATCCTGTGTTCGTCGACAGGAAGTCGGGTAGTGAAGGAGATGTCAGGATGACGTCGCTTCATGAAAAAGCGGAACACGTCGGGATGGCGTTGCAGGGAAGGCTTCAGGAAGAAGCAAGGAACCACTCAGGATGAGTCAGGGACACCTCCAGGACGGAGAATGAGAGCCGAATCAGGATGAACGGCGGGTCTGGAAGACTAAAGGATTGCGCATCAGGACGATGCAGGACACCAGCAGGACGTTGGTTGCAGGATGCGTTTACGATGGATTGTAGGTCAGGAGACCGCAGGACACAGTTGTCAAGGACGAGCAGGGAGCACTAAAAGTAGCCGGATCAGCTGCGAAACGAACCGGGAGCACTGTTTCATACAGTGCTCCCTTTTTTTATGCATTTTTTCGTCACGCTGAAGAAGTGGTATGCTTGCCCGCTTCTTTTTACTGACGTATGAGGTTTTCATGGAACGCCATGCGCTGGTACGCCAGCATTTACACGCAATCGAACAGGTTTTACGCAGCCATCAGCTGTGGCAGGGAGTGGCCCCGCAGCCCGCCGCCTTTGAAAGCACCCAACCGTTCTTTATGGACACGCTGGAACCGCACGAGTGGCTGCAGTGGGTTCTGATCCCACGCATGCACGCGCTTCTCGACAGCAATCAGCCGCTGCCGACGTCTTTTGCCGTTGCCCCCTATTACGAGATGGCGCTGGACGCCACCCATATCGGACGCGAACCTTTGCTGGCCGCGCTGCAGGAGCTCGATGCCCTGTTTGCAGGCGCGGCCGACTGATGCTGGAAATTGTCTATCAGGATGAGTGGCTGGTGGCGGTGAACAAACCGTCGGGCTGGCTGGTGCACCGCAGCTGGCTGGACAGGCACGAAAAAGTCTTCGTGATGCAAACCGTACGCGATCAGATCGGCCAGCACGTGTTTACCGTTCACCGCCTGGACAGGCCGACCTCGGGCGTGTTGCTGATGGCGCTTTCCAGCGAAGTGGCGCGCCTGCTGTCGCAGCAGTTTGAAAATCATCAGATTCATAAACGCTATCACGCGGTGACGCGCGGCTGGCTTGAGGATGAGGCGGTGCTTGATTATCCGCTAACCGAAGAGCTGGATAAAATCGCCGACAAGCATGCCGGCCAGCATAAAAGTCCGCAGCCTGCGGTAACGCATTATCGCGGCATGGCGACGGTTGAAATGCCGGTGCCGGCCGGGCGCTACCCGACGGCCCGCTATAGCCTTGTGGAGCTGGATCCGCAGACCGGCCGCAAGCATCAGCTGCGCCGTCATCTTTCGCACCTGCGCCATCCTATTATCGGCGACTCCAAACACGGCGATTTACGTCAGAATCGCGCCGCCGCGGAACATTTTGGCTGTCAGCGTTTAATGCTGCACGCCAGTCGCCTGCAGCTTAATCATCCGGTTACCGGCGAGCCGCTCACCCTGCGCGCCCGGCTCGATGACACCTGGATGCAGATGATGTCACAGTTTGGCTGGCGCGGTTTGCTTGGCGATATTGAAAAGGTTGAGTTTGGCGCGGGCAACCGTCAGGATGAAAGCCAAGAACCTTAATCCAGGGAGCAAAACTATGGCCGAAGTGGGTATTTTTGTTGGCACCATGTATGGAAACTCGCTGCTGGTAGCAGAAGAAGCCGAAGCGATTTTGAAGAAGCAGGGACATCTCGCAACGGTGTTTGAAGACCCCGAGCTCTCCGACTGGCAGCACTACCGCAACCACTATGTGCTGGTCGTTACCTCCACGACCGGCCAGGGCGATCTGCCCGACAGCATTGCTCCGCTGTTTCAGGCCCTGAAAGACGAAGTGGGCTATCAGCCGGAGCTGCGCTATGGGCTTATCGCCCTGGGCGACAGCAATTACGATCGTTTCTGCGGGGGCGGCAAGCAGTTTGATGCCCTGCTGCAGGAACAGGGCGCGACCCGCATTGGCAACGTGCTGGCTATCGACGCCAACGACCATCCTGAACCTGAAGCGGTAGCCAATCCCTGGGTTGAGCAGTGGGGCGCTTTGCTGAGCTAGTTTTCTATACCCTCCGCCCGGAGGGTATTTCCGTTCTTTGCCCGGCCGCGTCAAGCGAAGCCCCTCACAAAGCCCGCAATTTATCTCCCCAGGCTTAGCCATTTTTCCCGCGGCGTTCAAAATCGTGAACCATCCCCCAGCGTTATGGACAGAAGCCATAAACTGTCCGGTTGTCGCGCAGCAAACTTGTGTTTTTGCACGATGAGGCAAGGCAGCTCCCTTCATATACTTTCTTCCGGTTAAACAATAAAACCGCGCAGAACGGCGTCATGGCTCGTTTTGCTAATAAAAATACCCTGTAAAAAAACCAACGCACCATTCCGTTACCCTACAAAAGCTGTCCAGTGCAGGAGTGCAACATGAACACAATTAGCCAAACGGCGAGCGCGGTCGAAAAAAAGACCAACGCACGCTACTGGATAGTGGTGATGCTGGTTTATCGTCACTTCATTTAACTATGGTGACCGCGCCACCCTGTCGATTGCCGGTTCCGAGATGGCAAAAGACATTGGTCTGGACCCGATTGGCATGGGATACGTTTTCTCCGCGTTTTCCTGGGCCTATGTTATCGGCCAGATCCCGGGCGGCTGGCTGCTTGACCGTTTCGGTTCGAAGCGCGTCTACTTCTGGTCGATCTTTATCTGGTCGATGTTTACCCTGCTGCAGGGTTTCGTCGATATCTTTAACGGTTTTGGCATCATCATCGCGCTATTTACGCTGCGTTTTCTGGTGGGCCTCGCTGAAGCACCTTCCTTTCCCGGCAACAGTCGCATCGTGGCGGCCTGGTTCCCGGCGCAGGAACGCGGTACGGCGGTCGCCATATTTAACTCCGCGCAATACTTCGCGACCGTTATCTTCGCTCCGATCATGGGCTGGCTGACGCACGAAGTGGGCTGGTCGCACGTGTTCTTCTTCATGGGCGGGTTGGGCATCATCATCAGCTTTATCTGGCTGAAGGTTATCCACGAGCCGAATAACCATCCCGGCGTGAACAAGAAAGAGCTTGAGTACATCGAAGAGGGCGGCGCGCTGATCAATATGGATCAGAAGCAGGCCAGCGCGCGCGTGCCGTTCGCGCAGAAGTGGGATCAGATCAAGCAGCTGATCGGCTCGCGCATGATGATCGGTATCTACATCGGCCAGTACTGTATCAATGCCTTAACCTATTTCTTTATCACCTGGTTCCCGGTTTATCTGGTGCAGGAAAAGGGCATGTCGATTCTCAAGGCGGGCGTGGTGGCTTCGGTGCCGGCGATTTGCGGATTTATGGGCGGCGTGCTGGGCGGCGTTATCTCTGACTGGCTGATGCGCCGTACCGGTTCGCTAAACGTTGCGCGTAAAGCGCCCATCGTCCTGGGCATGCTGCTCTCGGTCAGCATGGTGTTTTGTAACTACGTGCAGGCTGAATGGATGGTGGTGGGCTTTATGGCGATGGCCTTTTTCGGCAAAGGCATCGGGGCGTTGGGCTGGGCCGTGATGGCCGATACCGCGCCAAAAGAGATCAGCGGCCTGAGCGGCGGGCTGTTTAACATGTTCGGCAATATCTCCGGCATCGTGACGCCAATCGCTATCGGCTACATTGTCGGGGTTTCCGGGTCGTTTAACGGCGCGCTGATTTACGTAGGCATACATGCTGTCGTCGCGGTGCTTAGCTATCTGGTCATCGTCGGCGATATCAAGCGCGTAGAGCTAAAACCCGTAACCACAGGACGATAACGATGAATACTCAGGCAGGTCCGATAGTTACCGATATGAAGGTCATTCCTGTGGCAGGCCATGACAGCATGCTGCTCAATATCGGCGGGGCGCACGGCGCTTATTTTACCCGCAACATTGTGGTCCTTACCGATAACGCCGGAAACACCGGCGTTGGCGAGGCGCCCGGCGGCGAGGTGATTTACCAGACGCTGGTGGCGGCCGCAGCGCAGGTTGTGGGGCAGGAGATCGCGCGTATGAATCGCGTGGTACAGAACGTTCATAAAGGCAATCAGTCGGCCGATTTTGATACGTTCGGCAAGGGCGCCTGGACGTTCGAGCTGCGCGTTAACGCGGTGGCGGCGCTGGAGGCCGCGCTGCTGGATTTACTGGGCAAAGCGCTGAACGTGCCGGTTTGCGAGCTGTTAGGGCCGGGCAAGCAGCGCGACGAAGTTAGGGTGCTGGGCTATCTCTTTTATATCGGCGATCGCAACAAAACCGATTTGCCCTACCTTGACGGTAAAAATGCCGGCCACGCCTGGTATGAGCTGCGCCATCAGGAAGCCCTAAGCAGCCGGTCGATTGTGCGCCTGGCGGAAGCCGCGCAGGACCGCTATGGGTTTAAAGATTTTAAACTTAAAGGCGGCGTGCTGCCGGGCGAGCAGGAAATGGACGCCGCGCGTGAGCTGAAAAAGCGCTTCCCGGACGCGCGCATCACCGTGGACCCAAACGGCGCCTGGCTGCTCGATGAAGCCATCGGTTTGTGCAAAGGCATGGGCGATATTTTGACGTACGCCGAAGATCCGTGCGGCGCGGAGCAGGGCTATTCCGGCCGTGAAGTGATGGCGGAGTTTCGCCGGGCAACCGGTCTGCCCGTCGCCACCAATATGATCGCCACCAACTGGCGTGAAATGCGCCACGCGGTAATGCTTAATGCAGTAGATATTCCGCTGGCCGATCCGCATTTCTGGACGCTAAGCGGCGCCGTACGCGTAGCGCAATTATGCGATGACTGGGGGCTGACCTGGGGTTGCCATTCGAATAACCATTTCGATATCTCGCTTGCGATGTTCACCCATGTGGCGGCGGCGGCGCCGGGCAAGCCGACCGCCATCGACACCCACTGGATCTGGCAGGAGGGGGAGCAGCGCCTGACAACATCTCCGCTGCAAATCGTCAACGGCAGAATTGCCGTGCCCGACGCGCCGGGGCTGGGCGTGGAGCTGGACTGGACGCAGGTGCGTAAAGCGCACGAGGTCTATAAGTCGCTGCCCGGCGGGGCGCGTAACGACGCCGCCGCCATGCAGTATCTGGCGCCCGGCTGGCAGTTCGATCGTAAACGTCCGGCCTTTGGCCGCGGATAAGCTATTTTGCATAAGGAATGAATAATGAGCCTCTCAACTTCGACTCCGACGGTCACCGCCATGCAGGTTATCCCCGTCGCCGGTCACGACAGCATGCTGATGAACCTGAGCGGCGCGCACGCGCCGTTTTTCACCCGCAATATCGTCATCATTAAAGATAACTCCGGGCATACCGGCGTGGGTGAAATTCCGGGCGGCGAAAAAATCCGTCAGACGCTGGAGGACGCATCGGCGCTGGTAGTGGGAAAAACGCTTGGCGAGTACAAAAATATTCTCAACGACGTGCGCCGGAAATTTGCCGACCGCGACGCAGGCGGCCGCGGCCTGCAGACGTTTGATTTACGCACCACCATTCACGTTGTCACCGGTATTGAGGCGGCGATGCTTGACCTGCTCGGCCAGCACCTCGGCGTCAATGTCGCAAGCCTGCTGGGCGACGGACAGCAGCGCAGCGAAGTGGAAATGCTGGGCTATCTGTTCTTCGTCGGCGACCGCAGGCTGACTCCGCTGCCTTATCAAAGCCAGCCGGACGAGAAATGCGACTGGTATCGTATTCGCCATGAAGAAGCCATGACGCCGGACGCCGTGGTGCGCCTTGCCGAAGCCGCCTATGAAAAATATGGCTTCAACGATTTCAAGCTTAAAGGCGGCGTGCTGGCCGGAAGCGAGGAGGCCGAAGCGGTAACCGCGCTGGCAAAACGTTTCCCGCAGGCGCGCGTGACGCTTGATCCGAACGGCGCATGGTCGCTTAACGAGGCCATCGACCTGGGTAAACAGCTACGCGGCGTGCTGGCTTATGCCGAAGATCCGTGCGGCGCGGAGCAGGGCTATTCCGGCCGTGAAGTGATGGCGGAGTTCCGCCGCGCAACCGGCCTGCCAACGGCCACCAATATGATCGCCACCGACTGGCGTCAGATGGGCCATACGCTGTCTTTGCAATCCGTGGATATCCCGCTTGCGGACCCGCACTTCTGGACCATGCAAGGTTCGGTACGCGTGGCCCAAATGTGCCATGATTTTGGTCTGACCTGGGGCTCCCACTCCAACAACCACTTCGATATTTCTCTGGCAATGTTCACCCACGTGGCGGCCGCTGCGCCGGGCAATATCACCGCCATCGATACCCACTGGATCTGGCAGGAGGGCAATCAGCGCCTGACCAGGCAGCCGTTTGAAATCAAAGGCGGCATGGTGCAGGTGCCGTCCACGCCGGGGCTGGGCGTTGAGCTGGATATGGACGAAGTGATGAAAGCCCACGAGCTGTATCAAAAACATGGGCTTGGCGCACGGGATGACGCTATGGCGATGCAGTATCTTATCCCGGCATGGACTTTTGATAATAAACGCCCCTGCATGGTGCGTTAAGCTAGCTGCCGGCGCCCGCGGGCGCCGGACATCATGACAACTCCCAATCGCGACGGACGGCATATGAAAATTGTAATCGCACCAGACTCCTGGAAAGAGAGCCTCAGCGCTTTGGAGGTGGCGACACAGATAGAAGCGGGCTTCCGGGAAATTTTTCCCGCCGCCAGCTATGTGAAACTGCCGGTCGCAGATGGGGGAGAAGGCACCGTGGAGGCGATGGTCGCGGCAACGGAGGGCAGCCTTGTCGAGGTTAACGTGACGGGGCCGCTGGGCAGGCCGGTTGCGGCATTTTATGGGCTTTCCGGCGACGGCGAGTGCGCTTTTATCGAAATGGCGGCGGCCAGCGGGCTGGAGCAGGTTCCGCTAGCGGAGCGTAATCCGTTGCTTACCACCTCGTGGGGCACGGGCGAGCTTATTCGGCACGCGCTGGACGGCGGCGTGAAGCACATCATTATCGGCATCGGCGGCAGCGCCACGAACGACGGCGGCATCGGCATGGTACAGGCGCTGGGCGCTAAACTGCTCAACGAGCGGGGCGAGCAGCTGGGATACGGCGGCGGCGAGCTTGAACATCTGGCTTCCGTTGATATCAGCGAGCTGGATAAGCGCCTGCGGGATTGCCGCATCGAAGTGGCCTGCGACGTCACTAACCCTTTAACCGGCGACGAGGGCGCTTCCGCCGTTTTCGGCCCGCAAAAGGGCGCGACCCCTGCAATGGTGAAACAGCTGGATGACGCGCTTGGGCATTACGCAAAAATCATCGCCCGCGATCTGGATATTGACGTGCTGAAGATGGCGGGTGGCGGCGCGGCGGGCGGCATGGGCGCCGCCCTTTACGCCTTTTGCGGCGCCGAGCTACGGCGGGGCATTGAGATTGTGACCGAAGCGCTTGAGCTGGATAAGGTAGTGCGCGACGCGGATCTGGTTATCACCGGTGAAGGCCGCATTGACAGCCAGAGCATTCACGGCAAGGTGCCGGTTGGCGTGGCAAAGGTGGCAAAACGCTACAACAAGCCGGTGATCGGCATTGCGGGCAGCCTCACCAGGGATGTCGGCGTGGTTCACGAGCATGGGCTGGATGCGGTATTCAGCGTGCTGTATACCATCTGCACCCTTGAAGAGGCGCTGGAAAACGCCGGGGATAACCTGCGCATGGCGGCACGCAATATCGCCGCAGCGCTGGCGATAGGCCGTTCGTTTCCTGATGCGTAAAAAAAGCGGCTCCCGAACGATGGCGTATCCGACGGGAGTTCAGCTTCATCAGGCTACCTTTCTGACGTGCATTTTGCGGTAGGCCGAAGGCGAAATATTGTATTTTTTGCCAAAGATACGCGTGAAAGACTGCTGGGAATCAAAGCCATACCGCTCTGAAATATAAACAATTCTGTCGTTCGTGTTGATCAGATCCTCGGCGGCCAGCAGCAGCTTTCTGTCCCTGATCCAGGTCCCCATGCTTTTTCCTGTTGTGCTGGTAAACAGCCGCTGCAGGTACCACTTTGAATAGCCGGAATGTTTCGCCACGTCTTCAATTCTGAGCGGCTTATCCATGTTGTCTTCAATCCATTCAATCAGGGATTCCATGAAGCGTGCGGGCATGGACATACATCCTCCTTTTCTTATGCATATATCGATGGTTAATCGGTTTTTGCTTCCCACCAGGAATAGAACTTTTGCTCCGGATCGTTCATTTTCACTACGTTGCCCATTTCCGGAGTCAGCAGGGTGTAAAGCCTGTCTTTGCTTGCCGCAGCGATCCTTTTCCAGGGATCGTACCAGGCGTGGTTTGACATAGAAAAACGACCGGCGTGTCCTGGCAGCATCACCTTAGCGTTCAGGTCAGCGGCGGCGGCGGCGGTTTCTTCAGGTAGCATATGAATGTTTTGCCAGGCTGGGTCGTACTGGCCGTTTTCCAGAATGGCGAGGTCTACCGGGCCGAACTGTTCGCCAATTTTTCTGAAATGCGGGCCGTAGCCGCTGTCTCCGCTATAGAAGATCTTCTGCCGCGGGGTGACAAACATGAAGCTTGCCCAAAGGGTTTTATTGCCGGTTAACCCGCGTCCGGAGAAGTGGCGCGCTGGCAGGGCATGGATAGTTAAATCTTGCGTCACCGCCGCCTTTTCGTGCCAGTCCAGCTCGTGGATGATTTGCGGCGCAAAACCCCAGGCTTCCAGATGCGAGCCTACGCCCAGCGCCGTGACGATCTTTTTCACTTTGGGCTTAAGCGCCGTCAGCGTCGGGTAATCCAGATGATCCCAGTGATCGTGAGAAATAATCAGATAATCGATCTCCGGCATATCCGCCGCCTGCCAGGGTGAAGCCCCGTTAAACGCCTTGTTCAGGAAAGAAAAGGGCGCGGCGTAGCCGCTGAACACGGGATCGATAAGGATTTTATGCCCGTCGATTTGCATAAACCACGAGGAGTGGCCGAGCCAGACCACCAGATCCTCATCGCTTTTCAGCGATCGCAAATCCGTCTTTATTACCGGCAAAACGTGTTCGGGCCGGGTGTCTTTATGCTTTACGAACAGGAACTCGGCTAGCACCGATAAAAAACTTTTGCCGTTGGTGTACATCGGCGTCGCCGTTTCGTTATGAAACTTGCCGTCACGCCAGTTTGGCGAAGCCTGAATGCGCGCAAGTCGCTGTCCATCCGGCAATTTTCCAAACTCGATCATCGAGAAGAGCCTGGTAAAACCAGCGATACTGCCTGCTAACATAATGACCACCAGAATGATTGTTTTGACAGTGTTACGACGGGGCTTGGGCGACGTCATACGAAATACGATTGTCATTGAGTGAGTGAACACTCATTATAGAAACGAGCGGCTGACCGTCAATCACATTTTTGTCAGCGGGCCCTCCGGCGAAGGTAAAATCCCGCAGGCCGCCAGTATGGTTGCTCAGGCGCTGGCTAACATGTTTTAATTTTGGGGAAAATCGTGAGAACTGTGAGGAAATGTGGCTCGTCCAAAAAGTGAAGATAAACGTTTAGCCCTTCTTGAAGCGG
>NZ_RCAA01000006.1:164349-171693 GCF_003628475.1 Enterobacter sp. R1(2018)
CCGAGGGGACGCTATTTCGCTATTTCGCCACCAAAGATGAGCTGCTAAACGCGCTCTACCTGCACCTCAAGTTGAGCCTTGGCAAAACGATGATGGAAAACTATCGTCCCGGATCCTCGGTAAAAGAGCGCGCTCGCGCCGTGTGGAGCGGCTTTATCGACTGGGGATTGATTTCGCCTGCGGCAAGCAAGGCGATGCGCCAGCTTGCGGTATCCGACAAAATCACCGAGGAAACGATGGCGCGGGCGGCTCAGCTTTATCCGGAGCTGCACGAGCTGGCGGAAGCCTGCATCACCAGCGAGTTTTTCTCCTGCGGACAGTCCGCTTTTGCCGACGCGATCTTTTTCTCGCTGGCGGAAACCACCATGGAATTCGCCTCCCGTGAACCACAGGAGGCGGACAACTACAAAACGGCCGGTTTCGAGGTGATGTGGCGGGCGATGACTAAAGGCTAGCGCGCCTCTTATCGGGTGGATACGCCTGCGCTTATCCGCCTTACGCCAGCATCCTCTGCGCTTCTTTGGCGACGTTATCCATTTCATCCAGCAGTTCAAGCAGCTCCGGCTCCAGCTCCTGCGGCGGGGCGCCGTTGCGCATTTCATGCTCAAGCGTCATACACAGCTTTTTCAGCCGCGGCACCCCGCTGTAGCTGCAGCTGCCGTGGAGTTTGTGGATGATTTCCAGCAGCCCGGACGGATTTTCGCCCACCAACTGTTCCTCAACGGTATTACGCACTTCCGGCAGGAAGGCCAGCAGCATCTGCAGCATATCTCGCGCCAGATCGGGCTTGTTTGCCGCCTGCTGCAGGGCCAGCGCCCAGTCGAGCGTCTGGTTTTTACTCTCCACCGGCGGCACGGCATCAAACGGAGGCGCGGAGGCGGCTACGATGCTGCCCGGCTGATAGCGCGCCAGCAGGTTATGCAGCTTTTGCTCTTCGATAGGCTTGGCGAGATAGTCGTTCATCCCGGCGCTAAGCAGCTTCTCTTTCTGCCCCGCCATCGCATGCGCCGTCACGGCGATGACCGGCGTTTGCTGATGATGCGGCAGCTGGCGTATCAGCTCGCAGGCGCGGATGCCGTCCATTTCCGGCATCTGGATATCCATCAAAATAATATCCGGCTGCATCTGTTTGGCGCGGTCGATGGCCTGCAGGCCGCTTTCACACAGCACGACGTTCTGGACATGGTCTTCCAGCAGGGCGCCGATCAGCTTCAGGTTGGCGGGATTGTCGTCGACGGCCATTACGGTCATCGGGAATTTGCCGCCGCTTACGCCTTCGGCAAGCTCCGGCGTTTTGCACAGCGCGCGGTCCGCCAGCATGGGCAACAGGCGCGTTGAGGTTATCGGCTTGAGCAGGCAGGCGAAAACCCCCTGTTTTTTAAGCGACTCCGCGCTGACCTGCGCATGGCACGGCAGCGCCAGAATCAGACAGTCGGTCATCGCGGTGGCCCGCACCAGCTTTGGATTTTCCATGCTCAGCGCGTCGGTAAAGGTCACGGGCACGCCGATGAGCAGAATGTCATAATGCTCGTCGGGCAGCGTCGCAAACGACGGGCTGTAGACTACGGTTAACGGCGTGTCGGCCAGCAGGTTCAGGGTGCTTTGCGCAGCGGTGGCGTTCTGTTCGACGTAGGCGATGCGCTTGCCGGCCAGGTTTTCAGTGGAGTACCCGTCCAGCACCGCATTCGGGTTTAAATCGAGGTTAATGTGGAACCAGAAAGTCGAGCCGCGGTTAGGCTGGCTGTGGAAAGAGATATCGCCTCCCATCTCGTTAACCAGCTTTTGCGTGATGACGAGGCCAAGGCCGGTGCCGCCGTGGCGGCGTGAAATGCTGGCGTCCGCCTGGCGAAACGCCTGGAACAGCCGCGACTGCTCGCGCTCCGGGATCCCGATGCCGGTGTCGTGGATCTGCATTTCGATCTGAACTTTATTATTGCCCTGCGAGCGCTTCTCGACGAGCAAATCGATATTGCCGCTTTCGGTAAATTTAATGGCGTTGCCGACCAGATTGGTTATCACCTGCTGCAGGCGCAGCGGGTCGCCGATCACATTGTCCGGCACGTCATTTTTGATATTCAGCGTCAGCTCCAGACCTTTGTCGTGAGCCGAGTGCGCCAGCAAAGTGACCACTTCATCGAGCGTGCTGCGCAGCGGGAAGGGGATGCTTTCAAGTATCAGTTTGCCCGCTTCGAGCTTCGAGAAGTCCAGCACGTCGTTGATGATGGTAAGCAGATTGTTTGCCGAACGTTCGATGGTGTGCAGATGGTCGCGCTGGGTCTGGTTAAGGTCGGTTTTTAAGGTCAGGCGCGTGAAGCCAATGACGCCGTTGAGCGGAGTACGCAGCTCGTGGGACATATTGGCGAGGAATTCAGACTTGATGCGGGCGGCCTCCTGGGCGCGTTTCTTCGCTAAATCCAGCTCAACGTTCTGGATTTCCATCTGTTCGAGGGTTTCGCGCAGATCGAAAGTCGCCTGATCGATATTATGCTGCATCTCTTCGTGATAGGCGGTGAGCGACATGGCCATCGAGTTAATGCCGTTTTTCAGCATATCCAGCTCGCCGAGCATAAAGCCTTCGACCCGGCTATCAAGCTGCCCGCGGCGGATACGGTCAACGGTGTTCACCATATTGCGAATCGGGCTTGTGACGTCGCGCATCAGCCGATAGGCAAACAGCATGGCAATGCCCACGCAGAACAGCATCATCATCGTGGAGATAAAAATTTCCCGATACTGCTGCAGGCGCACGGATTTAAGATCCAACTCCATTGCAACGTAGCCGAGCATATTGCCTGCGGGCTTGGCATTGATGATTTCCGACTCGTCCGGCGAATAGCTTTCGGAAATGATTGGCGTGCGCAGAATAATAACGTCGCCTTTGCGCGTCACGCTTAGGCTTTGCGGCGGCTTCTGTCCGTCCGGCAGCTGCAGCTCCGAGGGGCTGAGATGATAATTGGAGGTGACAAAAAGCTTATTATTTTCGTCAAAGACGGAAATGGCCCGCACGATATCCGAATGGCGGCGGTGCAGGACGCTAACCAGCTGACGAATGGATTCGCGGCTGTGGAAGTTCATGCCGTATTCGCTTGAGACCGCAAGCGGCTCAATGATACTGGCGCCGGCATCCTCCAGCTGGCGCTGTAAGTCGTTGTAACGATGGACAACGAAAAAGGTGCTGAGCAGCAAACCGATCATCAGCGTCGGAGCCAGAATCAGGATCATCATGCGTGCCCGCAGGCTGTAGTTGGTCATGGGGTTCCGATATGGGACAATTAAGGCAACGGTTAATATTTGAGAGCACATCTCCACTTATGGCGCAATTCTACTCTGCAAAGCGACGGGTTACGACTCGTCAAATCATAACCGTGACGGTTAACGATCTTGATCCGTTCGGACAGGGCGTGGCGCGTCACAATGGAAAAGCGCTGTTTATTGCCGGCGCCCTGCCGGGCGAGCAGGCAGAAATCGCTATCACCGAGGATAAACGCAGCTTTGCGCAGGCCGTGGTGAAAAAGCGCCTGAACGACAGTCCGGAACGCGTGACCCCGCGCTGCCAGCATTTTGGCGTCTGCGGCGGCTGTCAGCAGCAGCATGCGAGCGTTGCGCTACAGCAGCAGGCAAAGTCCCGCGCGCTTGCGCGCATGATGGGAACGCGTGAGGCGCCGCGTCAGGTCGATGAAATTATTGCCGGCCAGCCCTGGGGCTACCGTCGTCGCGCACGCCTGAGCCTGAATTTTCATCTCAAATCGCAAACCTTGCAGATGGGCTTTCGCAAAGCGAGCGACAAAGAGCTGGTCAATATTCATCAGTGCCCCATTTTAGCGCCCCAGCTTGAAGCGTTGCTGGAACCTTTACGTCTGTGCTTGTCAGAGTTAAAAGCCGTTCGTCGTTTAGGACACGTGGAGTTGGTGCTTGCGGATAGCGGCCCGCTGATGGTGCTGCGCCATCTCAGCCCGCTTGAAAACAGCGACCGGGAAAAACTGGAACGTTTTTCGCAAACGGCAGGAGTCGCGCTATTTCTGGCGCCGGACAGCGAAACTCTGGAAGTGCCTGGCGATGAGGCTCCCTGGTATCATTCAGACGGGCTACGCTTAAGCTTTAGCCCGCGTGATTTCATCCAGGTCAATGACGCGGTAAACCAGCAAATGGTCGCCCGCGCTATCGACTGGCTTGATATCCAGCCTGAAGACCGGGTGCTGGATCTGTTTTGCGGAATGGGAAACTTTACATTGCCGCTGGCAAAACGCGCGGCAAGCGTGGTCGGCGTTGAAGGCGTTGCTGCGCTGGTGGCGAAAGGTGAATATAATGCTCGTTATAATTCGCTGAAAAATGTCACCTTCTTTCATGAGAATCTGGAAGAGGATGTGACCCGCCACCCTTGGGCGGCGCTGGGCTTTGATAAAATACTGCTCGATCCGGCACGCGCGGGCGCGCCAGGCGTGATGCAGCACGTTATCAAACTTGCGCCGCGGCGGGTGGTCTACGTTTCCTGTAACCCCACGACGCTTGCGCGCGACAGCGAGGCGTTATTGAGCGCGGGTTACCAGATTCGGCGGCTGGCAATGCTCGACATGTTTCCCCACACTGGGCACCTGGAGTCAATGGCGCTCTTTGAGCGTATTTAAGCGGTTAATCAGGCAAGCGGCCTGATGCGAGTACCAGACAGGAGAGGATAATGGTTGCGGTAAGAAGTGCACATCTCAATAAAGCTGGCGAATTTGCGCCCGATAAATGGATTGAAAGCCTCGGGATCGCCAGCCAGCAGTCGTGTGAGCGCTTAGCCGAAACCTGGCGTTACTGCGAACAGCAGACCAAAGGCCATCCGGATGCGGAGCTTCTGCTGTGGCGCGGCGTCGAAATGGTCGAAATTCTCTCCATGTTGAGCATGGACAACGACACGCTCAGGGCGGCGCTGCTGTTCCCGCTTGCCGATGCGGACGTGGTCAGCGAAGAGGTAATGCGCGAGAGCATCGACAGCCAGGTCGTCACGCTGATTCACGGCGTGCGCGATATGGCCGCTATTCGTCAGCTAAAAGCCGCCCACACCGATTCCGTTTCCGCCGAGCAGGTGGATAACGTTCGCCGCATGCTGCTGGCAATGGTGGATGATTTCCGCTGCGTGGTCATCAAGCTTGCCGAACGTATCGCCCACCTGCGCGAGGTGAAGGACGCGCCGGAAGATGAGCGCGTGCTTGCCGCAAAAGAGTGTACCAATATCTATGCCCCCCTCGCTAACCGGCTGGGCATCGGGCAGCTGAAGTGGGAAATGGAAGATTACTGCTTCCGCTATCTGCATCCCGCGGAATATAAGCGCATCGCCAAACTGCTGCATGAGCGCCGAATCGATCGCGAGCACTATATTGATGAGTTCGTGGCATCGCTGCGCAAGTCGATGAAAGAAGAGGGCGTAAAAGCCGAAGTTTACGGCCGCCCGAAACACATCTACAGCATCTGGCGAAAAATGCAGAAGAAATCTCTCGCCTTCGATGAGCTGTTCGATGTGCGCGCGGTGCGCATCGTTGCGGAACGCCTGCAGGATTGCTACGCCGCGCTGGGCATCGTGCATACCCATTTCCGCCACCTGCCGGACGAGTTCGACGATTACGTCGCCAACCCGAAACCGAACGGCTATCAGTCGATCCACACCGTGGTACTGGGGCCGCACGGCAAAACTATCGAAATCCAGATCCGTACGAAACAGATGCACGAAGAGTCGGAGCTGGGGGTCGCCGCCCACTGGAAGTACAAAGAGGGCAACGCGCGCAGCGGCAACACCGGCCACGAAGACCGCATCGCGTGGCTGCGTAAACTGATCGCCTGGCAGGAAGAAATGGCGGACTCCGGCGAAATGCTCGACGAAGTGCGCAGCCAGGTCTTCGACGACAGGGTGTACGTGTTTACGCCAAAAGGCGACGTGGTGGATTTGCCCGCGGGCTCCACGCCGCTCGATTTCGCCTACCATATCCACAGCGACGTCGGCCACCGCTGCATCGGCGCGAAGATTGGCGGGCGCATCGTGCCCTTTACCTATCAGCTGCAGATGGGCGATCAGATTGAAATCATCACCCAGAAACAGCCGAACCCGAGCCGCGACTGGCTGAATCCGAACCTCGGCTATGTCACCACCAGCCGCGGACGCGCCAAAATCCATAACTGGTTCCGTAAACAGGATCGCGATAAGAATATTCTCGCGGGACGCCAGATTCTGGATGACGAAATTGAACGTCTGGGCATCAGCCTGAAAGAGGCGGAGAAGCATCTGCTGCCACGCTATAACTTCAATGAAATCGATGAGCTACTGGCGGCGATTGGCGGTGGAGACATTCGTCTCAACCAGATGAGCAACTTCCTGCAGGCGCAGTTTAATAAACCGACCGCCGCCGAGCAGGACGAGCAGGCGCTGCGCCAGCTGAAACAGAAAACCTACGCTCCGCAGTCGCGCAGCAAGGATAACGGCCGCGTGGTGGTTGAAGGCGTGGGCAACCTGATGCACCACATTGCGCGCTGCTGCCAGCCGATTCCGGGGGATGAAATCGTCGGCTTTATTACCCAGGGCCGCGGGATTTCCATTCACCGTGCGGACTGCGATCAGCTTGCTGAACTGCAGTTCCAGGCGCCGGAACGCATCGTTGACGCCGTATGGGGCGAAAGCTACTCCAGCGGCTACTCGCTGGTGGTACGCGTAACGGCTAACGATCGCAGCGGGCTGCTGCGTGATATCACCACTATCCTTGCGAACGAGAAGGTGAACGTACTGGGCGTGGCGAGCCGCAGCGACACCAAACAGCAGCTGGCCACCATCGATATGAACATTGAAATCTACAACCTGCAGGTGCTGGGCCGCGTGCTCGGTAAGCTCAATCAGGTGCCGGATATTATCGATGCGAAGCGTCTGCACGGCTGATTTCGACGGCCTGTGACCTTGTAAGTCGGATAGGCGCGAGCGCTGTCCGACATTATTTGGTGGAGGGCGCTTCGCTTATCCACCCTACGCAAAACGTATAGGATCGACATTGAACCAAATTACCCGCCTGCTGGGCATTATGAAGCGCCTGCGCGACCCGGAAAACGGCTGTCCGTGGGATCGCGAACAGACCTTTGCCACCATCGCGCCGTACACGCTTGAAGAAACTTACGAAGTGCTCGACGCCATCAACCGCGAAGATTTCGAAGACCTGCGCGGCGAGTTAGGCGATCTGCTGTTCCAGGTCGTGTTTTACGCGCAGATGGCGCAGGAAGAAGAGCGTTTTAATTTCGATGATATCTGCGCGGCCATCAGCGATAAGCTCGAACGCCGCCATCCGCATATTTTCGCCGACGGCGAGGCGGGCACCAGCCGCGAAG
>NZ_RCAA01000006.1:171703-222600 GCF_003628475.1 Enterobacter sp. R1(2018)
GCAGATAAAAACCGCCGAGCGCGCTGAAAAAGAGCAGCATTCCGCGCTGGACGATATCCCTGAAGCTTTGCCCGCCTTAATGCGCGCGCAAAAAATACAGAAGCGCTGTTCGTCCGTTGGCTTCGACTGGCATTCTCTCGGCCCGGTGCTGGATAAAGTGCATGAGGAAATCGACGAGGTGATGCACGAAGCGCAGCAGGCGGTGGTGGATGAAGCGAAGCTTGAAGAAGAAGTCGGCGATTTGCTGTTCGCCACGGTGAATCTGGCGCGCCATTTAGGCACCAAAGCCGAGATCGCCTTACAAAAAGCCAACCGTAAATTTGAGCGTCGTTTCCGCGAAGTTGAAAGCATTATTGCCGCGCAGGGTCTGGAAATGCAGCGCGCAACCCTCGAACAGATGGAAAACGCCTGGCAGCAGGTTAAACGCCAGGAAACTGATATCTAACGCGTTTTTGCGATCAAGCGCGTTGAACGAACATTTCGATTTAACAAGCGCTTGATTTGCGTCAAAAACATTTCTGGCAGACCCGCTATTTTCTCAGCCCTGACAAAGCGCGAGGTCAGGCTGGCGGGTGAAGAATGAAAGTTTGTGGCGCCCATAGTGTTCGGGTATACTGCTTTCCCGTCCTGGTTATTCCATCGTCTTTAAACCTAACTTCTCAGGTTCAGCATGACAACGAACTATATTTTTGTGACCGGCGGGGGCGTTTCTCTCTGGGTAAAGGCATTGCCGCAGCCTCCCTCGCAGCTATTCTCGAAGCCCGTGGCCTCAACGTCTCCATCATGAAGCTCGATCCGTACATCAACGTCGATCCGGGCACCATGAGCCCCATTCAACATGGGGAAGTGTTCGTTACCGAAGACGGCGCTGAAACCGATCTGGATTTGGGTCACTACGAGCGCTTCATTCGTAACAAAATGACGCGTCGTAACAACTTCACTACGGGCCGTATCTACTCAGAAGTGCTGCGCAAAGAACGCCGCGGCGACTATCTGGGCGCAACCGTTCAGGTTATTCCGCACATCACCAACGCTATCAAAGAACGCATCCTTGAAGGCGGCGAAGGCTATGATGTCGTGCTGGTTGAAATCGGCGGCACCGTAGGCGATATCGAATCCCTGCCGTTCCTCGAAGCGATTCGCCAGATGGCGGTTGAAGTGGGCCGTGAGCACACGCTGTATATGCACCTGACGCTGGTGCCGTATATGGCCGCAGCCGGCGAAGTAAAAACCAAGCCGACGCAGCACTCCGTTAAAGAACTGCTTTCCATTGGTATTCAGCCGGACGTGCTGATTTGCCGCTCTGACCGCGTGGTTCCGGCCAACGAGCGCGCGAAAATTGCATTGTTCTGTAACGTCCCGGAGAAAGCGGTTATTTCTCTGAAAGACGTCGATTCTATCTATAAAATTCCAGGCCTGTTGAAATCACAGGGGCTGGACGATTATATTTGTAAACGATTCAGCTTAAACGTTCCCGAAGCTAACCTGGGCGAATGGGAACAGGTTATCTACGAAGAAGCGAATCCAACGGGCGAAGTCACCATCGGTATGGTCGGTAAGTACATTGAACTGCCGGACGCCTACAAATCCGTGATTGAAGCGCTAAAACACGGTGGCCTGAAAAACCGTTTGACCGTCAACATCAAGCTGATTGATTCGCAGGATGTTGAGACTCGCGGCGAAGAAATGCTCAAGGGGCTGGACGCTATCCTGATCCCTGGCGGTTTCGGCTATCGTGGCGTGGAAGGCAAAATCGCCACCGCGCGCTATGCTCGTGAAAACAATATTCCGTATCTGGGCATCTGCCTCGGTATGCAGGTTGCGCTGATTGAATTCGCGCGTAACGTTGCGGGTATGGCCAACGCCAACTCCACGGAATTTGTGCCAGACTGTAAATACCCGGTGGTCGCCTTAATCACCGAGTGGCGTGACGAAGAAGGTAACGTTGAAGTACGTACCGAGAAGAGCGATCTGGGTGGCACCATGCGTCTTGGTGGCCAACAGTGCCAGCTGACCGACGATACCCTGGTACGCCAGATGTACGGCGAGCCGACCATCGTTGAACGTCATCGCCATCGCTATGAAGTCAACAACATGTTGCTGAAGCAGATTGAAGCAGCGGGTCTGAAAGTTGCAGGCCGCTCCGGTGACGATCAGCTGGTAGAAATCATCGAGGTGCCAAATCACCCATGGTTTGTCGCCTGCCAGTTCCACCCGGAATTTACTTCCACCCCGCGTGATGGGCATCCGCTGTTTGCAGGCTTTGTAAAAGCCGCGGGCGAATACCAGAAGCGTCAGGCGAAGTAAGCAGAGTTAGAACGGCAACGCGCGACATTTCGCGCGTTGTTTGTCTGGAGTTTTAGTTTAACTTGTACTGAGGAAAACCTAATGTCCAAAATCGTTAAAGTCATCGGTCGTGAAATCATCGACTCCCGTGGTAACCCGACTGTTGAAGCCGAAGTTCATCTGGAAGGCGGTTTCGTAGGTATGGCTGCGGCACCATCAGGTGCTTCTACTGGTTCCCGCGAAGCGCTGGAACTGCGCGATGGCGACAAATCTCGTTTCATGGGTAAAGGCGTAACTAAAGCCGTTGCCGCTGTAAACGGCCCAATCGCTCAGGCGGTGATGGGTAAAGATGCGAAAGACCAGGCTAACATCGACAAGATCATGATCGACCTCGATGGTACCGAAAACAAATCTAACTTCGGTGCGAACGCCATCCTGGCTGTTTCTCTTGCTGCTGCTAAAGCTGCCGCTGCCTCTAAAGGCCTGCCGCTGTACGCACACATCGCTGAACTGAACGGTACTCCGGGCAAATACTCTATGCCTCTGCCAATGATGAACATCATCAACGGCGGCGAGCATGCCGACAACAACGTCGACATCCAGGAGTTCATGATCCAGCCTGTTGGCGCTAAAACGCTGAAAGAAGCGATTCGTATCGGTTCTGAAGTGTTCCACAACCTGGCTAAAGTGCTGAAAGCTAAAGGCATGAGCACCGCTGTTGGCGACGAAGGCGGCTACGCGCCTAACCTGGGTTCCAACGCAGAAGCGCTGGCTGTTATTGCTGAAGCGGTTAAAGCTGCAGGCTACGAGCTGGGTAAAGACGTTACTCTGGCTATGGACTGCGCGGCTTCCGAATTCTACAAAGACGGTAAATACGTTCTGGCTGGCGAAGGCAACAAAGCTTTCACCTCTGAAGAATTCACCCACTTCCTGGAAGATCTGACTAAACAGTACCCAATCGTTTCTATCGAAGACGGTCTGGACGAGTCTGACTGGAATGGTTTCGCATACCAGACTAAAGTTCTGGGCGACAAAATCCAGCTGGTTGGTGATGACCTGTTCGTAACCAACACCAAGATCCTGAAAGAAGGCATCGAAAAAGGCATCGCTAACTCCATCCTGATCAAATTCAACCAGATCGGTTCTCTGACCGAAACTCTGGCTGCGATCAAAATGGCGAAAGACGCTGGCTACACTGCGGTTATCTCTCACCGTTCCGGCGAAACTGAAGACGCTACCATCGCCGACCTGGCTGTTGGTACCGCTGCAGGCCAGATCAAAACTGGTTCCATGAGCCGTTCTGACCGCGTTGCTAAATACAACCAGCTGATTCGTATCGAAGAAGCGCTGGGTGATGCAGCACCGTTCAACGGTCTGAAAGAAGTTAAAGGCCAGTAATTACTTACTGTCGCTTTATATTCTGATAAAACCCGCGCGAGCGGGTTTTTTTATGCCCGAAATTCGGGCATGGCGGGAATTTCCCGCCCGTTTCAGATAAGCAGCGGTAACGTCGCGCTTGCGGTTTGCTGGCTTGCGGCGCTATAGCGGCCGTCATGGGAAACCAGCTCCCCGATCAGCACCTCCACCAGCAGCATTGCGCCGACTTTGGCGTTCAGCGAGCCTGCGCTAAGCGGGCCTTCCGGTTTTGCCGCCACCAGCAGAAGATCGGCCAGATCGGCCAGCGGGCTGCGAAGCGTATTACTCAGCAGCAGCACGCGCGCCTTGCGCTTTTTGGCGAGCTTCACCACGTGCAGTAAATCTTTCGTCGAGCCGGAGCTGGAAATCGCCACTACCAGATCGCGTTCGCCGAGGGTGGCGGCATTCATCGCCGCACGGTGCATATCGCTGAAAAGCTGCGCCGATTTACCCAGCCGCAGCAGCTTATAGTGCAGGTAGTCGCCCATTATGGCGCTGGCGGCAACGCCGTAAATCTGTACGGATGTCGATTCGTGAAGCGCGAGACCTGCCTGCATCAGCACATCGCGATTGATGAGCTTCCCGGTATCCCGCAGCGCCTGCACGGACTCTTCCACCAGCTCGTCAATGCTGTCTTCGCTGGCCGCAGCGGCGGGCTGGCTTTGCTGAATATCCAGCGCCAGCGCCATTTTGAACTCGGTGTAGCCTTTACAGCTTAAATGACGGCACAGGCGAGTGACGCTTGCCTCGCTGGTTTCGCTTTCCCGCGCCAGTTCGGTAATCGTCAGATACAGCACCTTTTGCGGCTGGGTAAGGATGAAATCCCCCAGTTTTTGCAGCGTCGGGCTATAGCCCGGCAAACCCTGACGCAGATGCAGCAATATATTTTCATTTTCCGTCATCGAACCCATCCCGCTTCCTCATTAAAACTGCGCCTAGTGTGGCGGAAAGCCCCCGCGCTGTGCCAGCAGATTCGATTAAATGTGATCCCGATCGTAATGATGATGGAAATTTTCAGTATTGCGTGTTTATTATGGTAAAAATTTTCACCACAATAAGAGGGCGGGGAGAAAATTTATGTCAGTATTTAGCGGAGCATCATCAGGGGGCTGGTTCGAGAAAGCCCAGCGCTTTGGAAAATCCTTTATGCTGCCGGTTGCGGTATTGCCCGCGGCGGGTTTGCTACTGGGCATCGGCGGCGCATTGTCCAATCCCAACACTATTACGGCCTACCCGTTTCTTGACGTCGCATGGCTGCAGGGTATTTTCACCATCATGGCGAGCGCCGGATCTATTGTGTTTGCCAACCTCGCGGTTCTGTTTGCGGTGGGCGTCGCGGTAGGGCTGGCGAAAGGCGATAAGGGCACCGCCGGACTGGCCTCGCTGCTGGCTTATCTGGTGATGAACGCAACCATCAACGCCTTGCTGACGCTCAGCGGCGCGCTGGCGGCAACGAATCCTGGCGCGGTGGGACAGGGCATGGCTCTTGGTACCCAGACGCTGGAAACCGGCGTGTTCGGCGGCGTGGTCATTGGACTGGTTACCTCCCTGCTGCATAACAGGTATAACAAAATCGCCCTGCCGCAGTTTCTCGGCTTTTTTGGCGGGTCGCGTTTTATTCCTATCGTCAGCTCGCTGGCGGCCATCGTGGTCGGCGCGGTAATGACCGTCGTCTGGCCGCATTTCCAGAAGCTGATTTTCGGCATGGGCGGGCTGGTGGACGCCACCGGTTACTTCGGCACCTTTATCTACGGCTTTGTCCTGCGCATGCTCGGCCCGTTCGGCCTGCACCATATTTTCTATCTGCCGTTCTGGACCACCGCTTTAGGCGGCACTGAGATGATTAACGGCCAGCTGGTCGAAGGCACGCAGCGCATTTTCTTTGCCCAGCTTGCCGATCCCAACACTCAGCAGTTTTACGTCGGCACCTCAAGATTTATGTCCGGGCGCTTCATTACCATGATGTTTGGCCTGCTGGGTGCCTGCCTTGCGATGTATCACACCGCTAAGCCGGAAAACCGCGGGCGCGTAGCCGGGCTGTTAAATCTCCGCGGCGCTGACCTCGTTCTTAACCGGCATCACCGAGCCGATTGAGTTCTCGTTCCTGTTTATCGCGCCGGTACTCTATGTGATTCACGCGGTATTCGACGGGCTGGCCTTTATGCTGGCGCATATGCTGCACATCACCATCGGGCAGACTTTCTCCGGCGGTTTTATCGACTTCATTCTGTTCGGCGTGCTGCAGGGCGAGGCGAAAACCAACTGGATGTTTGTGCCGCTGGTCGGTATCCCGTGGTTCTTCCTTTATTACTTCACCTTCCGTTTCGTTATCACGCGTTTCAACTTTAAAACGCCCGGTCGCGAAGAGGTTACGGCGCAGAGCGAGCAGATGGCCGTGGGCGAACGTCCTCAGCAGGTCGTCGTCGCTCTGGGAGGTAAAGAGAACATTGTGGAGCTGGACTGCTGCGCCACACGGCTGCGCGTCACGCTGCACGACGGCACGCTTCTCGACGAAGCTTTGCTCAAAGAAACCGGCGCGCGAGCGGTTATCCGCCGCGGGAACGGCGTTCAGGTCATTTACGGTCCGCACGTCACCATTATCAAAAATGAAGTAGAGGAGATTCTTGTCCCATGAAACCTTCCATGCTGTCGCTGATTGAAGGAAAACTCATCGTCTCCTGTCAGGCGCTGGATAACGAACCGCTGCACAGCCCGTTTATTATGTCGCGTATGGCGCTGGCCGCAGCTCAGGGCGGTGCGTCGGCTATCCGTGCCAACAGCCTGATCGACGTAAAAACCATTGGGGAAATCGTGGATTTACCGATTATCGCCATTATTAAACGCGACTATCCTGGCAGCGATGTTTACATCACGCCGACCCTCAAAGAGGTGGATGAATTAATGGCGGCGGAACCGGCGATGATCGCTATGGACGCCACCGGCCATCAGCGTCCGGGCGATCTGGATTTGCGTGCGCTGGTTGAAGCGGTTCGCAAGCGTTATCCCGGGCTGCTGCTGATGGCGGATATCGCCACGGTCGAGGAGGCGCGCTACGCCGCACAGATCGGTTTTGACTGCGTTGGCACCACGCTGCACGGCTACACGACGGAAACCAAAAGTCAAATCCTGGCGGATAACGACTGCCGGTTCCTGCGCGAAGTGCTGGCGGCGATTAAGGTGCCGGTGATTGCGGAAGGCAATGTGGAAACGCCTGAAATGGCGGCGCGCTGTTTGGCGCTGGGCGCTCATGCGGTGGTGGTCGGCGGAGCGATAACTCGCCCGCAGCAGATCACTCGCCGCTTCGTAAACGCCATGGTTACGCCCGTGTAATCATGGCGGTGACCGGCTCGATCGCCCCCCGATTGAGCCGGTCACCCCTTTAAACATGATCTCAGCACCGAGTTCTGCGATAATTAATCTTTACGACTATTACAGAGATGATTATGCAGTACCCGATTAACGAGATGTTCCAGACCCTGCAAGGGGAGGGCTATTTTACTGGTGTGCCCGCCATCTTTATTCGCCTGCAGGGGTGCCCGGTGGGCTGCGCCTGGTGCGATACCAAACACACCTGGGATAAACTCGCGGATCGTGAAGTCTCTCTGTTTAGCATTCTGGCCAAAACCAAAGAGAGCGATAAATGGGGCGCGGCAAGTCCGGAAGACCTGCTGGCGGTGATGCAGCGCCAGGGCTATACCGCCCGTCATGTAGTCATCACCGGCGGCGAGCCCTGTATTCACGATCTCCATCCTTTAACGACGCTGCTTGAGCATCACGGCTTTAGCTGCCAGATTGAAACCAGCGGCACGCATGAAGTGCGCTGCACGGCAACGACCTGGGTGACGGTTTCGCCGAAGGTGAATATGCGCGGCGGCTACGATGTGCTCTCGCAGGCGCTGGAACGGGCGGATGAAATTAAACATCCGGTCGGGCGTATGCGGGACGTGGAAGCCTTAGATGAGCTGCTGGCGACGCTTAGCGATGATAAAAGCCGTATTATCGCGCTGCAGCCTATCAGCCAGAAAGAGGACGCGACCCGTCTGTGCATTGAAACCTGTATCGCCCGCAACTGGCGGCTTTCGATGCAGACGCATAAGTATCTGAATATCGCTTAAAACAAAAAAGGCACCCTGGAGGTGCCTTTTTTCCGCATGTTGGTCGGTAAGCGTCGCGCCACCCGACATCGCCGCGCAATTAACCTTTGTACACGCATCCGGCGGTACAGGTTTCTTTTACCATCACCGCGGAAAGCAGCGGCACAACCGGTTTCATCTGCTCCCAAATCCATTTTGCCAGCACCTCGCTGGTTGGATTCTCAAGGCCTGGAATATCGTTCAGATAGTAGTGATCCAGCCTGTCATAGGTTGGCTTAAATGCGGCTTTCAGCTCGGAAAAATCCATAATCCAGCCCGTATGCGGATCGACCTCGCCGGTGATTTCCAGGCGCACCATAAACGAGTGGCCGTGCAGGCGACCGCACTTATGACCTTCCGGCACGTGCGGCAGGCGGTGAGCGGCTTCGAAGGTAAAATCTTTAAACAGGGTGGTTGCCATTATTGCAGTCTCAGTAGGGCGAAAAACCGCCGCATAGTACCGGAATCCACTATTTTACGCATTAACTAAAACTATCATCTTCGTCTAATCGCCGCCGCCCGGCGTTTTTATGTGATAAATACATTTAATATCAATAAGTTGTTTAATCGTTTTTAATGCTATGTATTACCCGAAAAAGCGGTTAGTCATTTTGGTTATTTGTTATTTCCATCCCTTCTTTAATTGTTATTATCCCGCTGGTTAACCTTACGCTATCAATGCTTTTTACCGTTGAATGACGAAAACGGACCTTTTGCTACTGGAACCCAATCAAGCATGACAACTCAGGCCCCACCGACCGCTTTGCTGCCGCTTACCCCGGAGCAACTGGCACGCCTCCAGGCGGCGACAACCGACTTCTCGCAGACCCAACTGGCCTGGCTATCCGGCTATTTCTGGGGAATGATTAATCAACAGCCGGGCACGGTTGCGACGGCGCAGCCGCCTGCGGCTGAAGCGCCGGTTATCACTTTGATTTCCGCATCCCAGACCGGCAATGCCCGTCGTGTTAGCGAACAGCTGCGTGACGATCTGCTGGCGGCAAAGCTGAACGTCAACCTGATTAACGCCGGCGAATATAAATTCAAACAAATCGCTCAGGAAAAGCTGCTGGTCGTTGTGACCTCCACCCAGGGCGAAGGCGAGCCGCCGGAAGAAGCGGTGGCGCTGCACAAGTTCCTGTTCTCGAAAAAAGCGCCAAAGTTCACCGACACCGCGTTTGCCGTGTTCAGCCTTGGCGATACCTCCTACGAATTTTTCTGCCAGTCCGGCAAGGATTTCGATTCTAAACTCGCGGAGTTGGGCGGCGTTCGCCTGCTTGACCGCGTGGATGCAGACGTGGAATTCCAGGCTGCCGCCCAGGAGTGGCGCGGCAAAATCGTTGAGGTGCTGAAAACCCGCATACCAGCGGAAACCCCGGCCCAGGCTGCGTTAACCGCAACCGGCGTGGTGAACGAAGTCTTCACCAGCCCCTATACCAAAGAAGCGCCGCTGACGGCGACGCTTGCGGTTAACCAGAAAATCACCGGTCGCGATTCTGAAAAAGACGTGCGCCATATCGAAATTGATCTCGGCGATTCCGGCCTGCGCTACCAGCCCGGCGATGCGCTGGGCGTCTGGTATCAAAACGATCCCGCGCTGGTAAAAGAGCTGGTGGAGCTGCTGTGGCTGAAAGGCGATGAAAGCGTAACGGTCGACGGCAAGACGCAGCCGTTGAGCGAAGCGCTGCAGTGGCATTTCGAGCTGACGGTCAACACGACCCATATCGTCGAAAAATATGCCCAGCTTACCCGCAGTTCGGCGCTGCTGGATCTGGCGGGTGATAAAACCAAGCTGCAGCATTTTGCCCAGAACACGCCGATTGTCGATATGGTGCGTTACGCCCCGGCTGAGCTGACGGCTGAACAGCTGATTGAGCTGCTGCGTCCGCTCACGCCGCGCCTGTACTCTATCGCCTCTTCGCAGGCCGAAGCCGAAAGCGAAGTGCATATCACCGTCGGCGTCGTGCGTTACGAAATCGAAGGCCGCGCCCGCACCGGCGGCGCTTCCGGTTTCCTGGCCGACAGGCTGGAAGAAGACGGCGAAGTGCGCGTATTCATTGAGCATAACGACAATTTCCGCCTGCCGGCCAACCCGGAAACGCCGGTCATCATGATCGGCCCCGGCACCGGCATCGCGCCGTTCCGCGCCTTTATGCAGCAGCGTGAAAATGATGGCGCAACCGGCAAAAACTGGCTGTTCTTCGGCAACCCGCACTTTACCGAAGATTTCCTGTATCAGGTGGAGTGGCAGCGCTACGTCAAAGACGGCCTGCTGACGAATATCGACCTCGCCTGGTCCCGCGACCAGCAACATAAAATATACGTACAAGATAAACTGCGCGAAAAAGGCGCGGAGCTGTGGCGCTGGATTAACGAAGGCGCCCACATTTATGTCTGCGGCGATGCCAATCGTATGGCGAAAGACGTTGAGCAGGCGTTACTGGAAGTGGTAGCCGAATTCGGTGGCATGGATACCGAGTCGGCCGATGAATTTTTAAGTGAGCTGCGCATTGAGCGCCGTTATCAGCGAGATGTCTACTAATGAGCGAAAAACACCCTGGACCTTTAGTGGTGGAAGGAAAACTGGCTGACGCCGAGCGCCTGAAGCTTGAAAGCAATTACCTGCGCGGCACTATTAAAGAAGATTTGCAGGACGGGCTGACCGGCGGCTTTCGGGGCGATAACTTCCTGCTGATCCGTTTCCACGGCATGTATCAGCAAGACGATCGCGATATTCGCGCCGAGCGCGCCGAGCAGAAGCTTGAGCCGCGCCACGCCATGATGCTGCGCTGCCGCCTGCCGGGCGGCATTATCACCACCCAGCAGTGGCGCGCCATTGATAAATTTGCCGCAGATAAAACCATTTATGGCAGCATCCGTCTGACGAACCGCCAGACTTTCCAGTTCCACGGCATTCTGAAAAAGAACGTGAAGCCGGCGCATGAGATGCTGCATGAGGTTGGTCTGGACGCGCTGGCCACCGCCAACGACGTGAACCGTAACGTGCTGTGTACGTCAAACCCGGTCGAGTCGGAACTGCACCAGGAAGCGTATGAATGGGCGAAGAAGCTTTCCGAGCATCTGCTGCCGCGTACCCGCGCTTACGCCGAGATTTGGTGGGATCAGGAGAAAGTTGCTACCACCGACGAAGAGCCGATTCTGGGGCCGACCTATCTGCCGCGTAAGTTTAAAACCACGGTGGTAGTGCCGCCGCAGAACGACGTCGATCTTCATGCCAACGACATGAACTTCATCGCCATAGCCAAAGACGGCAAGCTGGTGGGCTTCAACCTGCTGGTGGGCGGCGGCCTGTCCATCGAACACGGCAACAAAGCGACCTACGCCCGTACCGCGAGCGAGTTTGGCTATATCCCTCTTGAGCATACGCTGGCGGTGGCGGAAGCCGTGGTCACCACGCAGCGCGACTGGGGCAACCGTACCGATCGTAAAAACGCGAAGACCAAATACACCCTTGAGCGCGTTGGCGTCGATGTGTTCAAAGCGGAAGTTGAACGTCGCGCGGGCATTAAATTCGAGCCGATCCGTCCTTACGAATTCACCGGTCGTGGCGATCGTATCGGCTGGGTAAAAGGCATCGACGACAAATGGCACCTGACGCTGTTTATCGAAAACGGCCGTATCCTGGATTATCCGGGCCGCCCGCTGAAAACCGGTCTGCTGGAAATCGCAAAGATCCACAAGGGCGATTTCCGACTGACCGCTAACCAGAACCTGATCGTGGCTGGCGTACCGGCGAGCGAGAAGGCGAAAATCGAGAAGCTCGCCAAAGACCACGGGCTGATGAACGCGGTGAAGCCTCAGCGTGAAAACTCCATGGCCTGCGTGGCGTTCCCGACCTGTCCGCTGGCGATGGCCGAAGCAGAACGCTTCCTGCCGCAGTTTGTGACTAAGGTTGAAGACGTGCTGGAGAAGCACAACGTGCCGGATGAGCATATCGTGACGCGCGTAACCGGCTGCCCGAACGGCTGCGGCCGCGCGATGCTGGCGGAAATCGGCCTGGTGGGCAAGGCGCCCGGGCGCTACAACCTGCATATCGGCGGGAACCGTATCGGCACGCGTATTCCGCGCATGTACCGCGAAAATATTACTGAGCCGGAGATTCTGGCTTCGATAGATGAACTGGTGGGCCGCTGGGCGAAAGAGCGCGAAGAGAATGAAGGCTTCGGCGATTTCACCATCCGTGCCGGGATTATCCGCCCGGTGCTCGACCCGGCAAGAGATCTGTGGGATTAACGATAGAACGGCGGGCGGCGCTTTGCCAACCCGCCCTACGACGAGGGTGGATAAGCGTCGGCGATATCCACCTCTTGTTCACCAACAAGCGAGGCATCTATGTCCGTACTCGATCTAAAAGCGCTGAATGAGTTACCGAAGGTCGAACGCGTGATGGCGCTGGCCGAGACAAACGCTCAGCTCGAAAAGCTCAGCGCTCAGCAGCGCGTGGGCTGGGCGCTGGAAAACCTGCCCGGCGAGTTTGTGCTGTCCTCAAGTTTCGGCATCCAGGCGGCGGTAAGTCTGCATCTGGTCACCCAGCTGCGCCCGGATATTCCGGTGATCCTGACTGATACCGGCTATCTGTTTCCGGAAACCTACCAGTTTATCGACGAACTGACGGAGAAACTGAAGCTGAACCTGAAGGTCTTCAGCGCCAGGGAAAGCGCGGCGTGGCAGGAAGCGCGCTACGGCAAGCTGTGGGAGCAGGGCGTTGAAGGCATTGAGAAGTACAACGAGATTAACAAAGTTGAGCCGATGAACCGCGCGCTGCAGGAGCTGGGCGGACAGAGCTGGTTTGCGGGCCTTCGCCGCGAGCAGTCCGGCAGCCGGGCGAACCTGCCGGTGCTGGCGATTCAGCGCGGCGTATTTAAAATTTTGCCGATCATCGACTGGGACAACCGTAAGGTTTACCAGTATCTCACCGAGCATGGTCTGAAATACCATCCGCTGTGGGATCAGGGCTATCTGTCGGTGGGCGATACCCACACCACGCGGAAGTGGGAGCCGGGCATGGCGGAAGAAGAAACGCGCTTCTTTGGCCTGAAACGCGAATGCGGCCTGCACGAGTAAGCTTCTTTATTCCCCGCTTGCGCGGGGAATAGGGTTATTTCCCCGCCTTAGCCAGCTCTTTCACCAACGGCAGCATTACGCGCACCACGTCGCGGCTGCGTTTCTCAATGCGTCCCGGCAGCCATTTATCCAGATACTGCTGGTTGTCGAGCAGCGCATAATGCCAGCTCGAACCCTGCGGGAAGGCTTTGCTTTTTGCGCGCTGCTGGTAGCCGTCTTTATTGCCCAACGACCAGTTGGTTGCTTCCACGGACAGCACGGGAATCCCCGCTTTATCAAAAGGCTCTGCGTCGTTACAGCAGCCGGTGCCTTTCGGGTATTTTGCATTAAGACCCGGATTCATCGCGGCCTGGATGCCCAGCTGACGAGCAAGCTTCAGCGCCCGATCGCGGGTGAGCTTACGCACCGCCGCAGGCGTGTTTTTACCGCTGTTAAAATAGAGCTTATCGCCGGTGACCAGATTATCGAGATTAATGACCAGCAGGGTGTTTTTCTTTTCGCGTTCGCTCATGCGCTTGAGGATATTTTCCGCGCCGAGTGAGCCCATCTCTTCACCGCTGGTGGCGATAAAACGGATACCGTAGCGCGTCGGCACCGTTTGCAGGCGCTGCGCCAGCTCCAGCATGACGCCGAGGCCGGAAGCATTATCATCCACGCCCTGAAGCGTCAGCCCGCCGAGATTATCATTCACGTCGTTATCTGTTAACGGCGTATAGGTATCCAGATGCGCCATGATAACGATCTGCTGCGGAACGGTGCCTTCCCGGGCGGCAATCACCTGGCTTGCGCTGACGTTGTGCCAGTTCTGGTGGCCGTCTTTAGTGGTATACAGATAGCGCGTGTTAAAGCGGCGAATGTCGCTGTGATAGCCATAAAGCGCGAACTGCTGCTGGAGATAATCCGCGGCTAGCATCTCGGCCGGGCTGCCGGTCATGCGTCCGGGAAAAACGGTGGCGATGTGACGAGTCTGCAAATTAGCGGTTTCACCCAAATGCGCGGGAGCGGCATAAGCGGTAAAGGTAAAACCTACGCCAAGCGCCAGGCAAACGGCACAGCGGCGCAATGCGGAAAACATAGTGAGTCCTTTTTATTTTCAGTAATTTTTTTTGCCTACGTAGTATGAAACTGTGATCGGGGTTACACAATTCCAAATCGTCCTAAACTCCCGATAAATAGCCCGTTAAGCACATTTTGTAATTTGCAAATCCATGCCGTTATTCCTTTACGGAACTAGTCATTCCAATTCGTAATTTCATAAGAAATATACCCGCGTCTTATAGTCCCCTTTAATTTCATTTAAACGGCAGGGCCACGACCCGCCGTGCCAATCGCAGCTTTAAGGGAAGGTTATGGACCAAAAACGACTCACTCACCTGCGGCAACTGGAGGCTGAAAGCATCCATATTATCCGCGAGGTCGCAGCCGAATTTGCAAATCCGGTGATGATGTATTCGATCGGCAAAGATTCCTCGGTGATGTTGCATTTGGCGCGTAAGGCCTTCTATCCGGGAACGCTGCCGTTCCCGCTGCTGCATGTGGATACCGGCTGGAAATTCCGCGAGATGTATGAATTCCGTGACCGAACCGCGAAGAATTACGGTTTTGAGCTGCTGGTGCATAAAAACCCGGAAGGCGTGGCGATGGGCATCAACCCCTTTGTTCACGGCAGCGCCAAACACACCGACATCATGAAAACCGAAGGCCTGAAGCAGGCGCTGAGCAAATACGGCTTTGATGCGGCTTTCGGCGGCGCGCGTCGTGACGAAGAAAAATCGCGCGCCAAGGAGCGTATCTATTCGTTCCGTGACCGTTTCCACCGCTGGGATCCGAAAAACCAGCGTCCTGAGTTGTGGCATAACTACAACGGCCAGATTAACAAAGGCGAAAGCATTCGCGTGTTCCCGCTCTCCAACTGGACCGAGCTGGATATCTGGCAGTATATCTACCTGGAAAATATCGAAATAGTTCCTCTGTACCTTGCCGCGCCGCGTCCGGTGCTGGAGCGCGACGGCATGCTGCTGATGGTTGACGACGACCGCATTGACCTGCAGCCGGGCGAAGTTATCGAGCAGAAAATGGTGCGTTTCCGCACGCTGGGCTGCTGGCCGCTGACCGGCGCCGTTGAATCCGAAGCGCAAACGCTGCCGGAAATCATCGAAGAGATGCTGGTTTCCACCACCAGCGAGCGTCAGGGACGAGCGATCGACCGCGATCAGGCCGGTTCGATGGAACTGAAAAAGCGTCAAGGGTACTTCTGAGGACCGCATAATGAATAATGCAATTGCACAACAAATCGCGGAGCAGGGCGGCGTTGAAGCTTACCTGCACGCCCAGCAACACAAAAGCCTGCTGCGCTTTCTGACCTGCGGCAGCGTGGACGACGGTAAAAGCACCCTGATTGGCCGCCTGCTGCACGACACGCGTCAGATTTACGAAGACCAGCTTTCTTCACTGCATACCGACAGCAAACGCCACGGCACCCAGGGCGAGAAGCTGGATCTGGCCCTGCTGGTGGACGGCCTGCAGGCCGAGCGCGAGCAGGGGATAACCATCGACGTGGCCTACCGCTATTTCTCCACCGAGAAGCGTAAATTTATTATCGCCGACACGCCAGGACACGAGCAGTACACCCGTAATATGGCCACCGGCGCTTCCACCTGCGAACTGGCGATACTGCTGATCGATGCCCGTAAGAGCGTGCTCGATCAGACGCGTCGCCACAGTTTTATCTCCACGCTGCTGGGAATCAAACATCTGGTGGTCGCGGTCAACAAAATGGATCTCGTCGGCTTTAGCGAGGAGACCTTTGAGCAGATCAAACAGGATTACCTGACGTTCGCCGAACAGCTGCCGTCGGATCTGGATATTCGTTTTGTGCCGCTTTCCGCCCTGGAAGGCGATAACGTGGCGACGCAGAGCGCAAATATGCCTTGGTATACCGGACCTACACTTCTGGAACTGCTGGAAACGGTAGAGGTGAAGCGCATCGTGGATCGGCAGCCGATGCGTTTCCCGGTTCAGTACGTAAACCGCCCGAATCTGGATTTCCGCGGCTACGCGGGCACGCTTGCCTCAGGTTCAATCAAAGTCGGGCAGCGGGTAAAGGTTTTACCTTCCGGCGTTGAGTCCGCCGTCGCACGAATCGTAACCTTTGATGGAGATTTGCAACAAGCTGCTGCGGGCGAAGCCATCACTCTGGTGCTCAAGGACGAAATCGACATCAGCCGGGGCGACCTGCTAGTGGATGCAGAAGATACGCATCCGGCCGTGCAGTCCGCGAAAGTCGACGTGGTATGGATGGCGGAGCAGCCGCTGGTGCCGGGTCAAAGCTACGATATTAAAGTCGCCGGTAAGAAAACCCGCGCCCGCGTTGATAATATTCATCATCAGGTGGAGATTAATACCCTGACGCAGCGCGTGGTGGAAAGCCTGCCGCTGAACGGTATCGGGCTGGTTGATTTAACCTTTGATGAACCCTTGGTGCTGGATAAATACCAGGAGAATCCGGTGACCGGCGGGCTGATTTTCATCGATCGCCTGAGCAACGTAACCGTTGGAGCCGGCATGGTGCGCGAGCCGCAGGAGGAAGTCTATCAGGAACCTTCCGCTTACAGCGCGTTCGAGCTGGAGCTGAACGCTCTGGTACGCCGCCACTTCCCGCACTGGGGCGCCCGTGATTTGCTGGGAGGCAAATAATGGCTGAGCACGACGAAAACGTCGTCTGGCATCCGCACCCCGTCACGCAGGAGCAGCGTGAACGGCTCCATCAGCACCGTGGCGCGGTGCTGTGGTTCACCGGTTTGTCCGGCTCCGGTAAATCCACCGTGGCCGGCGCGCTTGAAGAAGCGCTGCATCAGCTTGGCGTAAGCACCTATCTGCTCGACGGCGACAACGTGCGTCATGGGCTGTGCAGCGATTTGGGATTTAGCGATGAAGACCGAAAAGAGAACATTCGCCGCGTGGGCGAAGTCGCCAGCCTGATGGTGGACGCAGGCCTGGTGGTGGTGACGGCTTTCATCTCTCCGCACCGCGCAGAACGCCAGATGGTGCGCGAGCTTGTGGGTGAAGGGCGCTTTATCGAAGTGTTTGTCGATACCCCGCTTGAGATTTGCGAAGCGCGCGATCCGAAGGGATTGTACAAAAAAGCCCGCGCCGGCGAGCTGCGCAATTTTACGGGTATTGATGCAGTTTATGAGTCGCCGCTCACCCCGGAAATCCACCTGGACGGCGAACAATTGGTAACAAATTTGATTGCGCAATTATTAGACCTGCTGCGCCGTGACGATATTATCAAATCCTAAAGACAGGACCTGGCGCATAACCGCGCCCGGTCATTCAGGTCACTGGATTCGTTATGCGCAACAGCTCGAACATTGTAATCACACAGGCTGAACCCAGCCCGTCAGCCGAAGACACCACCTGGTCTTTACCAGGGGCGTTTATCGGCTTTTTGTCGTGGCTGCTGGCGCTGGGCATTCCTTTTTTGGTGTACGGTCCTAATACGCTGTTCTTCTTCCTTTATACCTGGCCTTTCTTTCTTGCGCTGATGCCGGTCGCGGTAATCGTGGGCATTGCGCTTCACTCGCTGGCGCGCGGAAGGCTGCACTACAGCTGCGTTGCCACCCTGCTGACGGTCGCCCTGATGTTCGGCGTTTTATTTATGTGGCTTATGGGTTAATGCCGTCAGCGGATGAAACTCAGCAGGCTTATCATGTCCCGATTGCAGCTAAACCTCCCGCAAACGCGCATGTCGTCGCGATTTGTGATAAATTCTGCCGCAAATTTGCCGACTCTTCAGGGCAACCAGGTAGAGTCCGACATAAAGTTGTGGGATGATTGTGCCGTTTTTCAGGGGGCAGGATGGGTAAACTAACGCTGCTATTGCTGGCCTTGTTGGTCTGGCTGCAATATTCGCTGTGGTTCGGAAAAAACGGCGTACATGACTACACGCGCGTTAATGAAGACGTGGCCGCGCAGCAGGCGACTAACGCTAAGCTGAAGGCTCGCAACGATCAGCTGTTCGCTGAAATCGACGATCTTAACGGCGGCCAGGAGGCCATCGAAGAGCGCGCGCGTAACGAGTTAAGCATGACCAGGCCCGGCGAAACCTTCTACCGTCTGGTGCCCGATACCTCCAGGCGCGCAGGCAACAATGCCCCGCAGAATAATCGATAACCAGGCGTAAGTGATAATACATGGCAGACTCCTCTCCGGACGTAATTGCCGTGGTGCCGGCGGCCGGTATCGGCAGCCGCATGCAAACGGAATGTCCAAAGCAATACCTGCAAATCGGCGGTAAAACTATCCTTGAACACGCGGTCGCGAGCCTGCTGGCTCATCCGCGGATCGGTCACGTCATCATCGCTATCAGCCCAATGGATTCCTGGTTCGCCTCATTGCCGCTGGCCTCAAACCCCAGGGTCACCGTGGTGAACGGGGGAGGGCTGCGCGCTGACTCTGTTCTTGCCGGCCTGCAGGCCGCGGACGGGGCGCAATGGGTGCTGGTGCACGACGCCGCTCGTCCCTGCCTGCATCAGGCTGATTTAGCTAACCTGCTGGCCATCACGCACACCAGCAAAACAGGGGGCATTCTGGCGGCGCCGGTGCGCGACACCATGAAGCGCGGCGAGCCGGGCAAACCTCTTATTGCACATACCGTCGAGCGCGAGGACCTCTGGCACGCGCTGACCCCTCAGCTGTTCCCGCTCGAACTGCTGCGCAGCTGCCTGCTTCGCGCGCTGAACGAAGGAGCCACTATTACCGATGAAGCGTCTGCGCTCGAATATTGTGGTTTCCATCCGGAATTAATCAGCGCCCGCGCCGATAATATAAAAGTTACTCGTCCTGAAGATCTGGCGCTCGCGGCGTTTTACCTCACGCGGTTAACCCACACGGAGAATTTATAATGCGTATCGGACATGGTTTTGATGTACACGCTTTCGGGGGCGCAGGCCCCATTATCATTGGCGGCGTACGTGTCCCGTTCGAAAAAGGGTTGCTGGCCCATTCTGATGGCGACGTTGCCCTGCACGCATTAACCGACGCTCTGCTCGGCGCCGCAGCGCTTGGCGACATCGGCAAACTTTTCCCGGACACCGATGCGGCCTACAAAGGCGCGGACAGCCGCGAGCTGCTGCGCGAAGCCTGGCGTCGTATTCAGGCCAAAGGCTATACGCTCGGCAACGTCGACGTCACGATCATCGCCCAGGCGCCAAAAATGGCTCCGCATATCCCGCAGATGCGCATTTTCATCGCGGAAGACCTCGGTTGCCATATGGATGACGTAAACGTCAAAGCGACCACTACGGAAAAGCTCGGCTTTACCGGACGCGGCGAAGGTATTGCCTGCGAGGCGGTCGCGTTACTGCATAAGGCCCGTACGTAATGGATATGCAAAATCTGACCTGGCTGCACGGTAAGCCAGAAGGAACCGGATTAATAAAGGCCAGTCCGGAAGATTTTGTGGTGATCGAAGACCTCGGCTTCGGGCCGGACGGCGAGGGGGAGCACCTGCTGCTGCGTATCCTGAAAAAGGGCTGCAACACGCGTTTTGTGGCGGATGCGCTGGCCAAATTTCTTAAGGTGCACGCCCGCGAGGTAAGCTTTGCCGGACAGAAGGACAAACACGCGGTCACCGAACAGTGGTTTTGCGTGCGTCTGCCGGGCAAAGAGATGCCGGACATGAGCGCCTTTAGTCTGGAAGGGTGCCAGGTACTGGAGTACGCCCGCCATCGCCGCAAGCTGCGTCTCGGAGCGCTGCAGGGCAATAATTTTACCCTCGTGCTGCGCGAGGTGAGCCATCGCGAAGAGCTGGAACGGCGTCTGAGCGCTATTTTAAACGACGGCGTGCCGAACTATTTCGGCAGCCAGCGTTTTGGCATCGGCGGTAATAACCTGCATCAGGCGCGTCGCTGGGCGCAGAGCAATTCACCGCTGCGCGATCGCAATAAGCGTAGTTTTTATTTGTCGGCGGCCCGCAGCGCATTGTTTAATCAAATTGTTAGCCTTAGACTGAAAAAACCAGACTTTAATCAAGTTGTTGATGGCGATGCGCTACAATTGGCAGGACGCGGCAGCTGGTTTGTGGCGACGCGGGAAGAAATCCCTGTTTTACAACAACGTGTGGATAACGGCGAGCTGCTGATTACGGCGCCGTTGCCGGGCGATGGCGCCTGGGGCACGCAAGGCGCCGCGCTGGAATTTGAGCAACGCAGCGTTGCAGAAGAGACTGATTTGCAAACATTACTGGTGCGCGAGCGCGTTGAGGCTGCTCGCCGCGCCATGCTGGTGAAACCAGAAGAATTACGTTGGAACTGGTGGGATGATGTGACGGTTGAGGTGAGCTTTGGGCTGCCGGCCGGGAGCTTCGCCACCAGTGTTGTAAGGGAACTTATGAATACGCCGGGTGACTATGCGAATATTGCTGAGTAACGATGACGGAATCCATGCGCCGGGCATTCAGGCGCTGGCTAAAGCATTACGGGAATTTGCCGAGGTGCAGGTCGTGGCCCCGGACCGTAATCGCAGCGGCGCATCAAACTCGCTGACGCTTGAATCTTCCCTGCGTACGTTTACTTTGGCAAACGGCGATATCTCCGTGCAGATGGGCACGCCGACGGACTGTGTTTATCTGGGCGTTAACGCCCTGATGCGTCCGCGTCCGGACGTCGTGGTGGCCGGCATTAACGCCGGGCCTAATCTGGGTGACGATGTAATCTATTCCGGCACCGTCGCCGCCGCGATGGAAGGGCGGCATTTGGGTTTCCCGGCGCTGGCCGTTTCGTTAAATGGCTATAAGCATTACGACACCGCCGCCGCCGTTACCTGCTCGATTTTGCGCGCGTTATCACGCGAACCGCTGCGTACGGGACGTATTCTCAATATCAACGTGCCAGATTTGCCGCTTGAAGAAATCAAAGGGATCCGCGTGACGCGCTGCGGCAGCCGCCATCCTGCGGACAAAGTTATTCCGCAAGAAGATCCGCGGGGCAACACGCTGTACTGGATTGGGCCGCCGGGCGACAAGTTTGACGCGGGTCCGGATACCGACTTTGCGGCCGTTGACGAGGGGTACGTTTCGGTGACGCCGCTGCACGTCGACTTAACCGCGCACGGTGCGCATGAAGTGGTGAACTCGTGGTTAACCAAAGCGGGAGTCGCCGGGCAATGGTAGTGAGCAAACGCGTAGAGGCCCTTCTCACACAGCTTCGTGCCCAGGGCATTAAAGACGAACAGGTCCTTGATGCGATTGCGCAGGTGCCGCGGGAAAAATTTGTCGACGAAGCGTTTGAACACAAGGCCTGGGAAAATACGGCGTTGCCGATTGGCTCGGGCCAGACTATTTCGCAGCCCTATATGGTTGCGCGTATGACCGAATTGCTCGAACTAACGCCCGAGTCCCGCGTGCTGGAAATCGGTACCGGTTCGGGATACCAGACGGCAATTCTTGCCCATCTGGTCCATCATGTTTGCTCTGTTGAACGTATTAAAGGGCTGCAATGGCACGCAAGACGCCGTTTGAAACAGCTCGATCTGCATAATATTTCTACCCGCCACGGTGATGGCTGGCTGGGCTGGCATGCCCGTGCGCCATTTGACGCTATCATTGTTACGGCGGCTCCGCCTGAGATCCCGACGGCGCTTCTGGCTCAGCTGGACGAGGGCGGGATTCTGGTGCTTCCGGTGGGCGAAGATCGGCAGTTTTTGAAACGCGTTCGTCGTCACGGTAGCGAATTCATTATTGATACGGTAGAAGCCGTTCGTTTTGTCCCCTTAGTGAAGGGCGAACTGGCATAACCTGGACATTTCCTGTTTTTTTAATGGGATATTGGCGTAACTTAGCCAACGCAAATTCTGCCGTACTTCATAAGCATGCAGTTGTTTTTCATTTTTGGGGGATACATGAGCGCGGGAAGCCCAACTTTTACCTTACGCCGGATGGCGACGTTATCGCTGGTGAGCCTGTGGCTGGCCGGCTGTAGCAATAATGACACGCAGGCACCCATCAGCTCGGTCGGTGGCAACAGCAACGCGAGCAGCAGCGCTTCTGGCGGCATGTTAGTGACCCAGCCGCCGCAAATGTCCGCGCCGGTCCAGTCCCCGCAAATTCAGCCTGTACAGCAGCCGGCCATCCAGCCGATGCAAAGCCAGCCGGTACAAACGCAGCCGGTTATCCAGTCGGAACCTGTACAAACACAAAATGGCCGTATCGTTTATAACCGCAAGTATGGGAACATTCCGAAAGGCAGCTATGCCGGCGGTAGCACGTATACCGTAAAACGCGGCGACACTTTGTTCTACATCGCATGGATAACCGGGAATGATTTTCGTGACCTGGCCCAGCGTAACAACGTGCCGGCGCCGTATGGCCTGGAGGTTGGTCAGACGCTGCAGGTTGGTAACGCATCCGGTACGCCAATTACCGGCGGCAATGCGGTAACCGCCGCTGACGCAAATGCTCAAGGCGTAATCAATCCCGCTGCGCAAAACTCAAGCGCCATGGTTGCTTCTAAACCAACAATTACGTATTCTGAAGATTCAGGTGAACAGAGTGATACCAAAATGTTGCCGAATAATAAGGGGACTGCGACAATCGTCACAGCGCCCGTTACGGCACCTGTGGTTAGCTCTACAACTACTGTACCGACAGCCAGCAGCACGTCCGATAGCGCGCCGATTTCGACCTGGCGTTGGCCGACTGATGGCAACATTATCGAAAACTTCTCTGCTACTGAGGGTGGCAATAAGGGGATCGATATTGCAGGCAGTAAAGGACAGGCTATCGTCGCGACCGCTTCAGGCCGCGTGGTATATGCCGGTAACGCACTGCGCGGTTACGGTAATCTAATCATCATCAAACACAACGATGATTACCTGAGTGCCTACGCCCATAACGATACAATGCTGGTCCGGGAACAAGAAGAAATTAAGGCGGGGCAGAAGATAGCTACCATGGGTAGCACCGGAACCAGTTCAACAAGATTGCATTTTGAAATTCGTTACAAGGGGAAATCCGTAAACCCGCTGCGTTATTTGCCGCAGCGATAAAACGGGCAAACGCTTCATCAGAAGCGGTTTGTCCAGGGATCACGGGTAGGAGCCACCTTATGAGTCAGAATACGCTGAAAGTTAATGAGTTAACCGAAGACGCGGAATTTGATGAGAACGGAGTTGAGGCTTTTGATGAAAAAGCCCTTGTAGAAGAGGAGCCCAGTGATAACGACATTGCCGAAGAGGAGCTGTTGTCACAAGGCGCCACACAGCGTGTGTTGGACGCGACTCAGCTTTATCTTGGGGAGATCGGCTATTCCCCATTATTAACAGCCGAAGAAGAAGTCTATTTTGCTCGTCGCGCCCTTCGTGGGGATGTAGCCTCCCGCCGTCGCATGATCGAAAGTAACCTGCGTCTGGTGGTGAAGATTGCCCGTCGTTACAGCAATCGTGGTCTGGCGTTACTGGACCTGATTGAAGAGGGTAATCTGGGGCTGATTCGCGCGGTTGAGAAGTTCGATCCGGAACGCGGATTCCGTTTCTCAACCTATGCCACATGGTGGATTCGTCAGACCATTGAACGGGCGATAATGAACCAAACCCGTACAATTCGCCTGCCGATTCATATTGTGAAAGAGCTGAACGTTTATCTGCGTACCGCTCGAGAACTCTCCCACAAGCTGGATCATGAGCCAAGCGCGGAAGAGATCGCCGAGCAGCTGGATAAACCTGTTGATGACGTCAGCCGCATGCTGCGTCTCAACGAACGCATTACCTCAGTAGACACCCCGTTGGGTGGAGATTCTGAGAAAGCGCTGTTAGATATCCTTGCGGATGAGAAAGACAACGGCCCGGAAGACACCACGCAAGACGATGATATGAAGCAAAGCATCGTGAAGTGGTTGTTTGAACTGAACGCTAAGCAGCGTGAAGTGCTGGCTCGTCGTTTCGGTCTGCTGGGTTATGAAGCTGCGACACTGGAAGATGTAGGCCGTGAAATCGGTCTGACTCGTGAACGTGTTCGTCAGATTCAGGTTGAAGGCCTGCGTCGTCTGCGTGAAATTCTGCAGACTCAGGGGCTGAATATCGAAGCGCTGTTCCGCGAATAATCGACTCTTCAAATAAAAAGCGGTGATTAAAATCACCGCTTTTTTTATGTCCGGAATTTCTTACACCAGACTCTTCAGACGATAAATCCACTCCAGCGCCTGACGTGGCGACAGAGAGTCCGGATCTAATGCTTCCAGCGCCTCTACCGCAGGCGAGGTTTCCTCTGCGACGGACAGTAACGACATCTGCGTACCGTCCACCTGGGTAGCCGCCGTGTTGCTGGAAACCGTCTCAAGCTCCCGCAGCTTCTGCCGCGCGCGTTTAATCACGTCTTTTGGCACGCCCGCCAGCGCGGCAACGGCCAGGCCGTAGCTTTTACTCGCCGCGCCATCCTGAACGGTGTGCATAAAGGCGATAGTATCGCCGTGCTCAAGCGCGTCCAGGTGCACGTTTGCCACGCCCTCCATTTTCTCCGGCAGCGTGGTGAGTTCGAAATAGTGCGTAGCAAACAGCGTCAGCGCTTTAATGCGGTTCGCGAGGCTTTCAGCACAGGCCCATGCCAGCGACAGGCCGTCATAAGTAGATGTGCCGCGTCCGATCTCATCCATCAGCACCAGGCTGTGCTCCGTGGCGTTGTGCAGGATATTAGCGGTTTCGGTCATCTCCACCATAAAGGTCGAGCGGCCGGAGGCCAGATCGTCCGCCGCGCCTACGCGGGTAAAAATACGATCTATCGGCCCGATTTCCGCCTGCTGCGCCGGCACAAAGCTGCCGATATAGGCGAGCAGTACGATCAAAGCAGACTGGCGCATATAGGTACTTTTACCGCCCATGTTCGGGCCGGTAATAATCAGCATCCGGCGCTGCGGCGCAAGGGTCAACGGGTTGGCGATAAACGGCTCGCTCAGCACTTTCTCAACTACCGGATGGCGGCCGCCGACCACCTTGATGCCGGGTTTATCGGTAAGCTGTGGGCAGGTGTAATTCAGGGAATACGCGCGTTCAGCGAGGTTCACCAGCACGTCTAATTCCGCCAGCGCGGTAGCGCTGTTTTGCAGCGCTTCAAGATGCGGCAGCAGCATGTCAAAGAGCTGGTCGTAGAGCTGTTTCTCAAGCGCCAGCGCTTTACCTTTCGAGGTCAGAACTTTATCTTCATACTCTTTCAGTTCCGGAATAATGTAACGCTCGGCGTTTTTCAGCGTTTGGCGGCGAACATAGTGGATAGGCGCATGCTGGCTCTGACCGCGGCTGATCTGAATGTAGTAGCCGTGCACGGCGTTATAGCCGACCTTCAGCGTATCCAGCCCCAGCTTTTCACGTTCGCGAATTTCCAGCCTGTCCAGGTAATCCGTGGCGCCATCCGCCAGCGAGCGCCACTCGTCCAGCTCTTCGTTGTAGCCTGGAGCAATTACACCGCCATCGCGCACCAGGACAGGCGGGGATTCGATAACCGCACGTTCAAGCAGCTCGCGCAGCTCGGTGAATTCGCCCATCTTTTCACGCAGCGTTTGCACATAATCCGTCGGCACATCGGCCAGCATTTCGCGTAGTTCAGGCAGCTGCTGGAAAGCGTAACGCATGCGCGCCAAATCACGCGGACGCGCGGTACGTAGCGCAAGACGCGCAAGTATACGTTCCAGATCGCCCACCTGGCGCAGCACCGGCTGAATTTCCGCCGTTCTGTCCTGCAGCGCAGCGATGGTCTGCTGACGCTTTTGCAGCGTATCGACATTACGAATCGGCATATGCAACCAGCGTTTCAGCATGCGGCTGCCCATGGGCGTCACCGTGCAGTCCAGCACCGAGGCCAGCGTATTTTCGAAACCGCCAGCCAGATTCTGGGTGATCTCCAGGTTACGGCGCGTGGCGGCATCCATAATGATGCTGTCCTGCTGCTTGTCCATGGTGACGGAGCGGATATGAGGCAGGGAAGTGCGCTGGGTATCTTTCACATACTGCAGCAAACAGCCCGCAGCGCACAGGGCGCGATGGGCGTTTTCGACGCCAAAACCGGTTAAATCGCGGGTGCCAAACTGCATATTCAGCTGCTGACGCGCCGTTTCGATTTCGAACTCCCAAAGCGGGCGACGGCGCAGGCCGCGGCGGCCTTCAATCAGGCGCGTCCCGGCAAAATCTTCGGCATACAGCAGTTCGGCAGGATTGGTACGCTGCAGCTCGGCTGCCATGGTTTCCGCATCTTCCGGTTCGCTAAGGCGAAAACGGCCAGAGCTGATGTCCAGCGTCGCGTAGCCGAAACCTTTGCCGTCCTGCCAGATGGCGGCCAGCAGGTTATCCTGGCGCTCCTGCAGCAGCGCTTCATCGCTGATGGTGCCGGGCGTAACGATGCGCACAACTTTACGTTCTACCGGGCCTTTGCTGGTGGCGGGATCGCCAATCTGTTCGCAGATAGCCGCGGATTCACCCAGATTAACCAGCTTCGCCAGATAGTTTTCCACAGCATGATGCGGCACGCCCGCCATCGGGATGGGTTCGCCGGCGGAAGCGCCGCGTTTGGTCAGGGAGATGTCGAGCAGCTGCGACGCGCGTTTCGCGTCGTCATAAAACAGCTCGTAAAAGTCGCCCATACGGTAAAAAAGCAGGATCTCAGGATGCTGCGCCTTCAGGCGCAGATACTGCTGCATCATGGGGGTGTGGGAATCTAAATTTATATTGTCAGCCATAGATTTAATCTTAGTCATCCATTCCTTTCTCTCCCGCTATACTAGCCCAGCGACTGATAAGCTGTCACAGGTAAAAATTGGAAGCTTGCCGCAAATTTTGCTTGCGATACCAGGGGCAAAGTTGCAGGAGTTAAAGCAAATCTGGAATGAAGAACATAGCCTCGCCAGCGAACCAGAAGAGGAGAAACAAGCAAGTATGGTAAATGGGCCAAACGGCTGCGTTGACTGACGAAAGTTGGGGATCTTATATCAAAATATATTACTCCCGTAAAAATTGAGCGCGGCCTTAGCCCGGTGACATTTGGAGTGTGATTAAATGGCGAATACGGGTGTCTTTGTAATTAAATGTTATAACAAGCAAATATATTAAACAGGTGGCGTGGTAAGAGCCCTGAACACCTGTTATGAATAAAATGGTTATCAATAAGTAATGAGGTCTGGCTTAGGCAAATAACCTGACATACGGCCTGGCCGTGACAGGGTAAACAATGCTGCAAATAGTAGCGCAATAGAATTTTTTCCGTTGTTAATAATTCTTGTTATCAGATATGAATTTTTTAATAAGCTCCCAATGTGACTCTCTTATTTTACAATGAATATCAAATTAATAATGTCTTTGTAAGTGATATATATTTGTTCAGAGATGTCATCAAAATGATGGCGCTTTGATTTTTATAACTGCTTTTCTCAGCATATAGCAAACATCTAAGCTGCAGGCAGGCTTATGCCATTCGCCAGGATAGAAGATAACTAGCCCACCCGGAGGTATAGTAAACCACGTTTCAGCATATTTTTCATGTGGCTCGGCAAAACCAATATCTTTGTCAGTATCAAAGGGGGCAATAATCGTCATTCTGCTTTTCCCATTAATATACCCCAAAACTTCTGGTCCACTTAATGGAATATGAATATCGATATAATTCTGATGCACTTCATATGGTTTTGCTGGAGGGTGGGAAAGCTCTCTGTCCATTATCTTAATAATGACCTCGTCATGTATTAAGGGATATTCACCAGGTTCCAGGGAAAAAAGATCAACGGCCAGAATGCGATCGATACTCTCTAGTAAATCCTGTCTAAGCCCGACGTGCTGTCTAATTGTTTGAAGAGAATCAATAAGCATAATACTACCCCATTACAATATAGGACATAGGGGCGATCCGGAGATCAACCCCTGTCTTTTTTGGTTAGCGAAAAAGCATTACTTAAAAGTAAACGTCATCAATAACGTCGACGTTTTTGGTAGCAAACAGCTTGTCAATCCATGTACGTTCAAGCGCACCTGTTTTTGCCAGTTCAAAATTGCGTTCATCAATAATTAAATATTGCTGCGCTTCTTCCAAAATTCTTGCCGCATCCAGCCGCGGAATAATAATGACGCCATCCGAGTCACCCAGAATAATGTCACCAGGGCAGACATGAATTTTACCACAGGAAATCGGTACATTAATTTCACCCGGACCGTCCTTAAACGGGCCTCCCGGAGTATGACCAACCGCATATAGCGGGAAAGTCATTTTGGATATGCCTTCAATATCACGAATTGGAGCATCAAGAACAATGCCCTCAATGCCACGATATTGTGCGTAGGTGGTCATTACCTCACCCATCAAAGATTGACTGCGGTCGCCTTCATTCGACACGACAATCACATCATCTTTACCTGCGATATCCATAGCCTTATGCAGCATTAAATTATCGCCGGAGCGGGCTTTAACCGTAACGGCCAGACCACACATGATCGGTTTCTTGGGCGAGCTCATCAATTTAATTTCTGATGATAGCGCTGGCAGACGGCTCATACAGTCCGCCACAACGGCTGCAGGTAACTGACGAAAAGCTTCGAGATAGGGTAAAGCATCCTGCGGTTTTTTCAAAAATACACGATTACCAATTGCCATTTTTTATTCCTCGAATTCATTAATTACTTGTGCAAATTTTCCGCCAGGGCAATTTGCTCCGGTGTAGTTTTTTTCGTAAATGCGCCTTGTAACGGCGTACCATCAACGGCATCGTAATAACGTACTGCTTCTGGTTTAATCCAGCGCTGGAATCGGGACGGCATATCCAGTCCGATGAGTAAAATAACCACAAATGTCAGACTAAATGACAGTCCACTGAGCGCGGTTCCCAGGCTGAAATTTTGGGCGATAGATGCGCCTAACACTGGCGCCAGCGCCCCTCCCATTGATCCAATGTTATAGATAAAGCCCAGGTTGGCTGCGCGCTGGTCGGTATCAAAATAGCCGCTGATTAATTTCGCCAGCAGGCCGCCGACTCCCTGACTGAACATTTGTTGCAAGAAAATCAGGACGCATAACAGCCAGACACTGCCGCCAGTAAGAGCAAATACGGGGATAATAATGACTTGTGCTATTAGTAAGCTAAGGACATAGGTTTTACGTGTGCCGAGATAATCTCCCGCTATACCCGCGAAACAACAACCCAACCCCATCCCCAGACGACTGAATGAGAATACCAGCGCGACAGTTTCGGGCGTATAATGCAGCTCGGTTTTTAAATAAGTTGGTAATAATGCATGAATAGGCCAGCCGTATAAAAAGACGCATAGAATAATGACAGTTAGCATCAGACTGGTAGGCCATCTTTTCCCGCCGCTTTGGATAAGGAATGAAATGAAAATTAACGCAGCGATCACACCTAATACTGCAACCAGGGCCGTAGGTCTACTATGATCGAAGCAGAAATAGAGCGCGACGGCAGCGACTATCGACATCACTATATTCATTGAGCTTTTAGCCGTATTACCATTACGATATAAAAGATCAACCATGGTAAATACAGGTTTCGTGTCTTTAGCCCGATTCTTTGCCCATTCTTCAGCTTCTGGTATGGCCCGGCGTAGCCATAATGCGTACATAATAGGAATTATGCCGACATAAAACAGTACACGCCAGCCCCATAAAGGCACGATTATGCTATATGCCAATACAGAAAGAATCGCTCCTGCGGAGAAGCCTGAGTTGAGAAATGCACTGGCCTTATTACGCATATCCTTCGGCCATGTTTCGATAACATATGCTGAACTGGTGCCGTATTCTCCTGCCATCCCGACGCCAACCAGTACCCTGGCGATAAATAACCAAGTGTAATTGGGGGCCAGACCGCAGGCTACTGTACCGCCAGCAAACATAATAATACTGGTGATCATGGCACTCTTTCTGCCAAGCCTATCTCCCATGGCACCTAATGCGAGACCGCCAAACCAACGTAAAATAAATGCTGCGGAGACTAAGCCAGCGGCTTCAATAGTAGGAATATTAAACTCCGCCATTATTTCTGTTAATACCAGAGTGATAATGACAAAATCAAAACCATCCAGCATATAGCCGATCCACGCCGCCCAGAATGCTTTCCATTGTGGGCGCGTAATTCTTCGGCTCCAGTGTAAGGACGAGGACTGATTGTTCATGGTTTACCTCATGACATTTACGGTCAATAAATATTTAAAATATATTAATGTAAGTGAAGGTCAGTAATTGCTTTTCCTGTCGTAAAATAGTGATCGAGATTATCGAAAACATTTTTCGCCATTTCCTGGCGAGTTTCAAATGTTGCACTGGCGATGTGTGGCGTAAGTATTACGTTCTCCATAGGTAAAAAAGCATTGTTAATTTTTGGCTCATCCTCATAAACATCAAGCGCTGCAGATTTAATAATCCCTGATTGCAATGCTTCAATTAAGTCAACTTCATTAACTAATGCACCGCGCGCAATGTTAATAAGCGATCCATGCTCACCCAATGCACGTAATATATTAAGGTTGATAACCCCTTTGTTTTGATCGCCACCGGGTATTGCTAATACCAGGAAATCGGAGAAATCAGCCAGGTCAATTAGATTGGAGAAATATTGATAATCAACGTTACTAATTTTTTTACTGTCACAATAGCCAATATCCATATCAAAGGCATGAGCTCTTTTAGCAATAGCTTTGCCAATTTTACCTAACCCGAGAATACCAATTTTTTTACCAGTCAACTTACTTGCTAATCGAGGTGGGGTAGTTAACCATTTTCCACTGCGAGCAAATTTATCCTGATATTGCAAGTCGCGTGATAGCGCCATAATAAATGTTAAAGCCAGATCCGCGACATCCGCCGTGAGAATATCTGAGGTGATAGTAACTTTGATATTACGCTCTGCCGCTTTAACCAGATCAATACCATCAGTTCCCACGCCAAATACTGAAATTATTTCAAGGTTGGGTAATTTTTCCATTATGTCAGATGAAAGACCAACATCACCCCGCGTTGCCACACCGCGAATCTTGTCGCCATGAAGTTTTAAATAGCTATCAATATCTTCACACTGATATAAATTATGACAAATAAAACGATTAGCAATTTTCTTCGCCAATCCTTCCATTAATGGTTGTATAACAAGTATATGAATAGCCTGGTCGTTCATAATTATCTCTTTGATGTTGAATGATGATTTAAATGGTTTCGCCGCTGAAAATCTTAAACCCCAGATCAAAACTTTTAATGTGATGCGTACCATTCATTTTGTTAATAATCACTTCTGCCGATTTTTTGCCAATTTCAAATCGTGGAGTGATTACGCTTGCCAGCGTAGGAGTTACTGCTTTACCAATATCAAGACCATGAAAACCAGCAATAGCCATATCTTGCGGAACACGAATTCCAAGCCGTAAACATTCCTGTAAGGCACCTACAGCGATATCATCATTAGTACAGAATATCCCGTCTGGCTTCCTTTCTTCACGCAGTACTACCTTAAGCATGGTAGCGCCGAGAGAAAAAGACGAAATGCTGTTTGGTGTCATGCGGCGCGGAGGCAGGTTGTATTCCTGCATCGCCGTGCGATAACCCATATATCGTTGATTATCACGTTGATCATTCCGTGAACCAAAATAATAGATGTTACGCTTGCCACTGGTAATCATCATATTCACCATATGGTATGCAGCTAATTTATTATCGAAGCCGATTTCGATATCTAATTGCGAATCAAGCGTGTCCATGATTTCAATAACCGGAATCTTTTGCGATCGTAAGTAACTTTGTGCGCGTAACGTATGGTTTTTTTCACATAGCACCAGTCCCTCAATATCATAAGAAAGCAAATTGAGAATCTGTTTTTCCTCTTTTTCACGAGAATAATTATATTCCGAGATTAAAAGCTGATAGCCATGCTGATTGGTAACAAACTCCAGCCCGGATAAAATGTCAGAAAATACTTGATTCTGAAATGAAGGGATCAGTACGCCTATAGAATTACTTTTTGCGCTCGCCATCATATTAGGCGCACGACTGGGCACATAATTCATTTCATCAAGAATTTCTGCTATTTTGATTCTTGTATCCGATGCCACTTTTCTGGAATCGCGTAAATATCGGCTTACTGTCATTTTGCTGACACCAGCAAGACTGGCAATATCTTGTAAACTGATCCGATTATTACGCATGTTCTACCTTCAATTTCGTTTTATTATGAATATATAGTTAGACTGCGACTAACATTCCGCCGTCAACAAACAGTAGATGACCATTTACAAAATCGGATGCTTTTGACGAAAGAAATACGGCCGCGCCGATCAATTCTTCTGGGTTTCCCCAGCGTGCCGCTGGAGTACGTTTACATAACCAGTCGGTAAACTCACGATTGTCTACCAAAGCCTTTGTCATTTCAGTTTTGAAATAGCCGGGTGCAATGCCATTAACCTGAATATTATGGCGGGCAAGCTCAACACACATACCACGCGTGAGCATTTTGACTGCCCCTTTCGATGCGGCATAAGGCGTAATAGTATCTCGGCCCAATTCACTTTGCATGGAACAGATATTGATCACTTTTCCGGCCTTACGTTCAACCATGCGACGAGTGACCGCCTGCGATACCAGAAAAACTGCGGTCTGGTTTACAGCAATAACATCATTCCACTCCTGTTCCGGGAATTCATTGAACGGGTGGCGACGTTGAATACCAGCATTATTTACCAGCACGTCAATAGGGCCTACTTGCTCTTCAATACTTGCAATGGCGGTATCAATTTCAGTTTTTTGGGTCACATTAAACGGCGCAGTTACGGCGCGAATATCTGCAGCGCGCAGCTTATCGACGGCAGCGTTGGCCTTTTCCTGATTAATATCATTAACGATAATTTGCGCGCCGTACTTTCCAAGACCTGTTGCCAACAGATAACCAATACCCTGTGCGGAGCCGGTAATCAGCACATTCTTACCTGCCAAAGAAAAGAGATCATTCATTGTTTTGTTCCTTATCCTATTACATTAAAAAACGAGCTGAACTTTAGCAGCCTTGGTTTTATCACCCGCGAATTCCAGCGCCTGCTCAAGCTCGGTAAAGGAGTATTCACCACTTAGCAGAGGCAATGGATTCACTACGCCGTTTGCCAGCCAGGAGACGGCTGTATCGAACTCGGTGGTAAACCGGAATGAGCCTTTCAGACTAATTTCTTTGGCAATCAGCATCATCATTGGGAAGTCGGGCACCGTCCCCCCCATGCCCACTTGTACCATCACCCCTTTGGCTTGGGTGACTTCAAGACAGGTATGGATCGAAGTGGGGTTGCCAGAAACTTCAAAGCTGATATCGAAATAACCTTTTTCAGCTTTCCATGGCGTTAAGTCGGCGTTACGAGGATCGATAAGCGTATCTGCCCCCATTTTCTGAGCCAGATCCAGCGAACGCGGACTAATATCTGCACAGACGATTTCTGCTGCACCTAAGGTTTTCACCGCACTGACAATCAGGCAGCCAATAGGACCGACACCGGAAATAAAGACACGTTTTCCTTGTAAATTACCAGCCTGGTGAGCGGCGTGGATAGCTACTGCCAGCGGCTCGGCAAAAGCCATTGTTTTGGCATTCGCATCCGCAGAAAAAGGGATACATTGCGCATTGTCCACCACTTTAAAGCGAGTAAAACCGCCATCAACGTGTGGGAAATACATGGCGCTTCCAAAAAATCGCATTTCAGTACATTGGTTTTCATTATGTGCCAGACAATATTTACAATGACCACATGGTTTTGAAGGATTAATGGCAACCGTCTGGCCAATTTGTAATTTTTCAGAATCTGTCTGGACGATTTTACCGATCACTTCATGGCCTAAAATCATCGGTGCTTTAACAGAAAAATTACCTACTTTACCTTCCTGATAATAATGCAGGTCGGAGCCGCAAATACCACCACGTGTTATTTGTACCAGCGTTCCTTTATTATTCCATTCAATTTCCTGGGCGGTAACGTCAACACTTTTTTTGCCTGCTACAACGCAGGATTGGGTTTTAATCTTCATATTTTCTCTTCGGTCAGGATATGGCGTAGAAGGATTTAAGCGTTTTTTTTAGCGTAGAATTGTGACTTGGGTCACATGAAAAAACTGTTACATTGCAGTGTTACGCATAACGTGATGCGCACTATAATTTTGTTCAATTGGCGAAAAAAAAAGTAAACCTCCTTTCTGACGCAGAGTATTATCCGCCGAATTAAAATTAACAGAGGTAGGTTAAATGAACGGAGAAAGTTATATTTTAATGGGCGTATCAGGTAGCGGAAAATCTCTGGTGGGTAGTAAAGCAGCAGCATTACTCTCTGCAAAATTTATTGATGGCGACGATCTGCATCCTGCAAAAAATATTGATAAAATGTCTGCCGGCATTCCATTAACTGATGAAGACAGAATACCCTGGCTGCAACGATTAAATGATGTCTCTTACAGCCTTTATAAAAAGAATGAAACCGGTTTGATTGTTTGTTCCGCATTAAAAAAAAGCTATCGCGAATTTTTACGCAAAGGCAGCCCTAACGTCCGTTTTCTATGGCTTGATGGCAATTACGATACGATTTTAGCCAGACTACAAAAACGGAAGGGCCATTTCATGCCAGTTGAGTTACTGAAAAGTCAGTTTGCCGCTCTCCAGTGTCCGGAAGGCGAAAAAGACGTCCTGCGCATTGATATTAACCATGACATTAATAATGTTGTTGACCAGTGTGTACAGGCTGTTGTGCTGATGCGAAGTGAAAATGCGTGTCATAATTAATTGAATGGTCCCTGTTTGTGCTTAAAAATAATGTTCTGGCGCTTATTTTCGGGGGCCATTATTAGTGATTTCGAAATTAAAATATCGCGTTCAGGTAAGGTGCTGTTTTCCTTTTGCAGCGCCGCTTCTATGAAGATTATAAAAACAGGAGTGCCAATTTAGGTAAGCTTGTTGCAATCCGCGTATCGGCAGAGCTGGCGCGTGGTTCGGATAGCAATAAAAATGTTCCCTCCTCAAGGCCAGAGTCTGTTACCAGCGCTGGGTTTTTGATTTACCATAAGAGCTAACTTTTCTGGTCAGACATACGGACGTTCCAGCACATGCGTTACACAGCCGCGTTACTCCCGCTTCTTGTTTTGTTATCCGCCTGTAGCAGCAAACCGAAAACCGAAACGCCAGCCCAGACTGCGGGCGCTTCCTCCGGCGGTTTCCTGCTCCAGCCGCAACATGACGTTTTCATGCAGACCGGGGATTTCGCCTATAACCCGGAAGCCGAAAAATTCATCGATAAGATGGTGAACAAGCATGGCTTTGACCGCCAGCAGCTGCATGAAGTGCTGTCTCAGGCGAAGAGACTGGATTACGTGCTGCGCTTGATGGACAACCAGGCGCCGACTACGGCGCCGCCTGCCGGACCGAACGGCGCATGGTTACGTTATCGCGGGAAGTTTATCACCCCGGATAACGTGCAAAATGGCGTCGTGTTCTGGAATCAGCATGCTGACGCGCTGAAACGTGCCTTTCAGGTTTACGGCGTGCCGCCGGAAATCATCGTCGGCATTATCGGCGTGGAGACTCGCTGGGGCCGCGTGATGGGTAAAACCAGAATTATTGACGCCCTGGCGACGCTTTCCTTTGCCTATCCGCGCCGTGCGCAGTATTTCTCCGGCGAGCTGGAAACCTTCCTGCTGATGGCACGTAATGAAGGCGACGATCCGCTGGCGCTGAAAGGATCTTTCGCGGGCGCGATGGGCTACGGCCAGTTTATGCCGTCTTCCTTTAAAGAGTACGCGGTAGATTTTAACGGCGACGGCCACGTGAACCTGTGGGATCCGGAAGACGCCATCGGCAGCGTGGCGAACTACTTTAAAGAGCATGGCTGGGTAAAAGAGGATCTGGTGGCGGTACCGGCAAATGGCCAGGTGCCGGGGCTGGCGAACGGCTTTAATACAAAATACTCTGTCTCTGCCTTGCAGCAGTCTGGTTTAAGCCCGCAAGGCTCGCTGGGAAACCATCAGGAAGCCAGCCTGCTGCGTCTGGATATGGGCGATCGCTATCAGTACTGGTACGGCTTGCCAAACTTTTATGCCATCACTCGCTACAACCACAGCACCCATTATGCGATGGCGGTGTGGCAGCTGGGTCAGGCCGTTGCGCTGGCCCGCGTTCAGTAAAAGAATGGCGGGTTAACGACCCGCTATTTTTCTCAGTCTCAACACTTCGCTTTAAGCGAAGTGTAAATCAGAAATTTACAAACCGCTCAAGTTGCTTTATGTTATGTTATAACAAATCAACTTGAGTGCTTAGTATGTCCGTCTCTCCCGATCGTACATTATTCACCGCATCGGCTCTGCTACGCTGCGGCGGCGTTCTGCTTCTATTGTCGCTCTTATGGTCGATGATTCTCTGGGCGATAGCTTTGCCATGATTACCCTCGAAAATCTGGAGGCTGGTTATTATGGCAGGGCGGTAACGCGGCCTGTAAGCGGCACATTTACCACTGGCAGTATGACGGCGGTTATCGGCGCCAACGGCACAGGAAAGTCCACGCTTCTGAAGACTCTGCTGCGATTGCAGCCTCCCGTTTCCGGACGGCTCACTTTTGCTGGCGGCGTCGCCCCTCGCGCAGCCTGGCTGCCGCAGCTTGCTGAGATGGATCGCCAGTTTCCTGCGACCGTCTACGATGTGGTTTGCATGGGCAGCTGGCCCGCTCGCGGTCTGTTTGCCGGGCTCGGCCGCAAACATCGCCTGCGGGTTTGTGAAGCCATTGAGCGCGTCGGCTTAAATGAGCTGCGCGGCCAGCCCATTGAAACGCTTTCCGGCGGGCAGTTTCAGCGCATGCTTTTTGCGCGTTTGCTTGTCCAGAATGCGCCGTTGGTGCTGATGGATGAACCCTTCACCGGCGTTGACGCCCAGACAAGCCGCTTTCTGATGAGCCTGATTTGTCAGATGCATGAAGCCGGACAAACGGTGATCGCGGTGCTGCATGACAACGCGCTGGTGGAATGCCATTTTCCCCAGGTTTTACTGCTCGGCCCGGAATCCTGTCACTGGGGAAGAGCCGCAGATATTTTGCCCCGCTATCAGGCTGGAAACTTAAAGCTGGCGCTATCCGCATGATTTATCAACTTTTAATTGAACCTTTTATTAATTACGGCTTTATGCGTCGCGCGCTGGTGGCGTGCCTGGCGCTTTCGCTGAGCACCGCCCCGCTGGGCATTTTTCTTCTGCTGCGGCGGATGAGCCTGGTTGGCGACGCTTTGTCGCACGCCATTTTACCGGGCGTAGCCGTGGGATATTTACTGGCGGGCATGTCGCTGCTGGCAATGGGCATCGGTGGTTTTATTGCGGGTGTGGTGGTCGCGCTGGTGTCGGGCGTGGTGAGTGCGCGTACCAACCTGAAGGAAGATGCAAGTTTTGCCGGGTTTTACCTTGGATCCCTGGCGCTGGGCGTGACGCTGATTTCGCTGCGCGGATCCAGTGTCGATCTGCTGCATTTACTCTTTGGCTCGATCCTCGCCGTTGACGGTCAGGCAACGATCTTCGTCGGCATTATTGCCAGCGTGACGCTGCTGTTGCTGGCCATGCTTTACCGCGGCTTCGTCATGGAAACCTTCGATCGCGCTTTTCTGCGCGTGAACAGCCGTCTTGCGCCGCATCTTCTGCACGGCGTGTTCCTCGCGTTGCTGGTGCTGAATCTGGTCGCTGGTTTTCAAATTCTCGGCACATTGATGTCCGTGGGCCTGATGATGCTGCCCGCCGTTTCTGCCCGCTGCTGGGCGAAAACGTTACCGGGCGCCATGGTAATCGCGGTGCTTTGCGGCCTGTTTTGCGCATGGCTTGGGCTTGCCTGGTCATTTTATGCCGCTCTTCCTGCGGGACCGGCCATTGTTCTGACGGCGAGCGGCGCATTTTTTATATCGATTCTGTTTGGTTCACGTAGTGGTTTAGCCTGGAATATTTACCGGGGTAGGCTATCAATCAGCAAGGGGGTTAAATGAAACGTTTTGGGATGGCGCTGTCTTTGGTGCTGGCAGTTTCCAGCCAGGCCGCGCTGGCGAAAAATTTGAATGTGGTGACCAGCTTCACGGTGCTGGCGGATATGGCGAAGCAGGTGGGAGGCGAGCACGTTACCGTCACAAGCCTGGTCGGTCCCGATGGCGACCCGCACAGCTTTGAGCCTTCGCCGAAGGATAGCGTGGCGCTGAGCCATGCCGATGTGGTGATAGTCAGCGGGCTGGGCATGGAAGGGTGGATGGACAGGCTGGTGAGCGCTTCCGGCTATAAAGGAAAGGTGGTGGTGGCCTCACAGGGTATCGATACCCGCAGCATGGTTGAAGACGGCAAAACCGTTACCGATCCTCACGCCTGGAACAGCGCTGAAAATGGGGCGATATATGCTGCTAATATTATGCAGGCGCTGGTTGCTGCCGACCAGGAGGATGCGCCTGCGATCCGTGAGTCGGGAACAGAATATATTACGCGCCTGAAGCTTCTCGATAGCTGGGCGAAAACGCGCTTTGCAGCCATTCCAAAAGCGCGACGTCACGTATTGACCAGCCATGACGCCTTCGGCTATTTCGGCAAGGCGTACGGCGTGACGTTCCTGGCACCCGTAGGATTTTCTACCGAGGCGGAAGCCAGCGCCAGCGATGTTGCAGCCTTAATCAAGCAGCTTAAAGAGCAGCATATTAAAACCTACTTTATTGAGAATCAGACGGATCCTCGACTTGTGCAGCAGATTGCTAAAGCCAGCGGGGCGCAGCCGGGCGGGGAGCTTTATCCTGAAGCCTTGTCATCGGCAGATGGCCCTGCCAGCACTTATGAAATGGCATTTAAACATAACGTGGAAACCATTGCCGACAGCATGAAGTAATATTTCCGGCCAGCGTTCGCTGGCCTTTTTTCATTTCCTGAACCCACCTCGACGTTAATGATGTAATCCCCTGAAAACGCGGTAAAGTGCTATCGTGATATTCTGTAATATGACTACAATCGGAGCCACTGTGACAGAGACAACTTTACGTCAATTGAGCAATCAGGTGGGGGAAGCGCTCGGACGGCTCGGCGCCACTGTTACCACGGCAGAATCCTGCACCGGCGGGTGGATAGCCAAAGTCATCACCGATATTTCAGGCAGTTCCGCCTGGTTTGAACGCGGCTTTGTTACCTACAGTAATGAAGCTAAGCATCAGATGATCGGTGTGAGCAGCGCCACGCTTGAAACCTGGGGCGCGGTGAGCGAAGCCGTGGTGCGAGAAATGGCGCAGGGCGCGCTTTACGCGGCGGCGGCCGACTATGCGGTTTCGGTTAGCGGCATAGCCGGACCGAACGGCGGCAGCGAAGAAAAACCCGTCGGCACAGTGTGGTTCGGCTTTGCTTCAAGGCACGATGGCATGATCGCCCGCCATCGGCTTTTTAAAGGCGATCGCGACGAAATCAGGCGTCAATCCACGGAATACGCCCTGCAAACACTGTGGGAAGAATTTCTAAAAAATAAGCTTGATACTGTATGAGCATACAGTATAATTGGCTCAACAAATCGTATTGAGAACGCAGCGTGGTGCTTAAGTGACTCACCCTGCATGACAGGAGTAAAAATGGCTATCGACGAAAACAAACAGAAGGCGTTAGCGGCAGCACTGGGCCAAATTGAAAAACAATTCGGCAAAGGCTCCATCATGCGCCTGGGTGAAGATCGTTCCATGGACGTTGAAACGATCTCTACCGGTTCACTTTCACTGGATATCGCTCTGGGGGCCGGCGGCCTGCCAATGGGTCGTATCGTTGAAATTTACGGACCAGAATCTTCAGGTAAAACCACCCTGACCCTGCAGGTTATCGGCGCTGCGCAACGTGAAGGTAAGACCTGTGCGTTTATCGATGCCGAGCACGCGCTGGATCCGGTCTATGCGAAGAAACTGGGCGTCGATATCGACAACCTGCTGTGTTCACAGCCGGATACCGGTGAACAGGCGCTGGAAATCTGTGATGCGCTGGCGCGCTCCGGCGCGGTAGACGTTATTATCGTCGACTCCGTTGCGGCGCTAACGCCGAAAGCGGAAATTGAAGGCGAAATCGGCGACTCTCATATGGGCCTTGCGGCACGTATGATGAGCCAGGCGATGCGTAAGCTGGCCGGTAACCTGAAGCAGTCCAACACGCTGCTTATCTTCATCAACCAGATTCGTATGAAGATTGGCGTGATGTTCGGTAACCCGGAAACCACCACCGGCGGTAACGCGCTGAAGTTCTATGCGTCCGTACGTCTTGATATCCGCCGTATCGGCGCGGTGAAAGATGGCGACAACGTTATCGGCAGCGAAACCCGCGTGAAGGTCGTGAAAAACAAAATCGCGGCGCCGTTTAAGCAGGCTGAATTCCAGATCCTCTACGGTGAAGGCATCAACTTCTATGGCGAGCTGGTTGACCTGGGCGTGAAGCACAAGCTGATTGAAAAAGCCGGTGCATGGTACAGCTACAACGGCGAGAAGATTGGCCAGGGTAAAACCAACGCCAGTAACTTCCTGAAAGAGAACAAGCCAATGTCCGCAGAGATCGAGAAAAAACTGCGTGAAATGCTGCTTAATAACCAGGACGCTACGCCGGACTTTACCGTTGACGACCACGATAAAGACACCGCCGAAACCAACGAAGAGTTCTGATTAATCCCAGGGGTTGCTACGGCAGCCCCTGTTCATTTCTGCCTTAACGCAATACCCTCATACTATTCTCTTCTTCACAGGTTATCTTTTTATGCCTGAATCAAGCCCAACTCCCCGCCGCAGCGCTTACGCCCGCCTGCTGGATAAAGCTACTCGTATCCTCGCTATGCGCGATCACAGCGAACATGAGCTACGCCGCAAGCTTACCTCTGCGCCAACTTTCCCCGGCAGCCATAAAGCCGAACAGCCGGATTTTACTCCCGAAGATATCGAAAAGGTGATTGCCTGGTGCTATGAGCATCGCTGGCTGGACGACGCCCAGTTTGCCGCCCGTTTTATCGCCAGCCGCAGCCGTAAAGGTTACGGGCCGCAGCGTATCCGCCAGGAGCTGCAGCAAAAAGGCATCGACCGGGCAACGGGGGAAGCGGCCATGATGGAGAGCGAAGTGGACTGGCAGACAATGGCGCGGGAAATAGCGGAAAGAAAGTTTGGCGACCCGCTGCCGACGGAGTGGAAAGAGCGCGCCAAAGTGCAGCGTTTTCTTCTGTATCGTGGTTTCTTTATGGAAGATATCCAGGGCATCTACCGAAATTTTAACGATTAGGCTCATACGGGATTTTACTTCCCCGGTAAGAAAACTTATCTTATTCCCACTTTTTTCCAGGTAAACTGGTCGTCTCTTCAGCATCGCTGCGGGTGATGTCTGGTTTACAACTCTTCGTTAGCTTGATTTCAGGATAATTATGAGCAAGAGCACCGCTGAGATCCGTCAGGCGTTTCTCGATTTTTTCCATAGTAAAGGTCACCAGGTTGTAGCGAGCAGCTCCCTGGTTCCGAATAACGATCCGACTTTGCTGTTTACCAACGCCGGGATGAACCAGTTCAAAGATGTATTCCTGGGTCTCGATAAGCGTAATTATTCCCGTGCCACAACGTCACAACGTTGCGTGCGCGCCGGGGGTAAACACAATGACCTGGAAAACGTCGGTTACACCGCGCGTCACCATACTTTCTTCGAAATGCTGGGTAACTTCAGCTTCGGCGACTACTTCAAACACGACGCCATCAACTTCGCCTGGGAACTGCTGACCGGCGAACAATGGTTCAATCTGCCAAAAGATCGTTTGTGGGTGACCGTATACGAAACCGACGACGAAGCTTTTGATATCTGGGAAAAAGAAGTCGGCGTTCCGCGCGAGCGCATTATTCGCATCGGCGACAACAAAGGCGCCGCCTATGCGTCTGACAACTTCTGGCAGATGGGCGATACCGGTCCTTGCGGCCCGTGCACCGAGATTTTCTTCGATCATGGCGACCATATCTGGGGCGGACCTCCGGGCAGCGCTGAAGAAGACGGCGACCGCTATATTGAAATCTGGAACATCGTCTTTATGCAGTTCAACCGTCAGCAGGACGGCACCATGCTGCCGCTGCCGAAACCGTCGGTTGATACCGGTATGGGTCTGGAGCGTATCGCCGCCGTTCTGCAGCACGTTAACTCCAACTATGAAATCGATCTGTTCAGCAAACTGATTCAATCCGTCGCTAAAGTGACCGGCGCGACGGATCTGGCCAGCAAGTCTTTACGCGTTATTGCCGACCATATTCGTTCCTGCGCCTTCCTCGTTGCCGACGGCGTGACGCCATCTAACGAAGGCCGTGGCTACGTTCTGCGTCGCATCATTCGTCGCGCCATTCGCCATGGCAACATGCTTGGCGCGAAAGACACCTTCTTCTATAAGCTGGTGGGTCCGCTGGTAGACGTAATGGGTTCCGCCGGCGACGAGCTGAAAAGCCAGCAGGCGTTGGTTGAGCAGGTTCTGAAAACGGAAGAAGAGCAGTTTGCCCGTACTCTGGAGCGCGGTCTGGCGCTGCTGGATGAAGAGCTGGCAAACCTGCAGGGCGATACGCTGGATGGCGAAACCGCTTTCCGTCTGTATGACACCTACGGCTTCCCGGTAGATCTGACGGCAGATGTCTGCCGCGAACGCAACCTGAAAGTAGACGAAGCCGGTTTTGAAGCCGCAATGGAAGAGCAGCGCCGCCGCGCGCGCGAGTCCAGCGGTTTCGGCGCCGACTACAACAGCATGATCCGCGTGGATTCTGCCTCAGCCTTTAAAGGCTACGATCTTCTCGATCTGAACGCCAAAGTAACCGCACTGTTTGTTGACGGTAAATCTGTTAACCAGATTGAAGCCGGCCAGGAAGCGGTGGTAGTGCTGGACGAGACGCCGTTCTATGGCGAATCCGGCGGCCAGGTTGGTGATAAAGGCGCCATCAAAGGTAACGGCATCGATTTCGCCGTGAGCGACACGCAGAAATACGGTCAGGCGATCGGCCACCTGGGCAAACTGGTTAGCGGCGTGCTGAAGGTAAATGACAGCGTAAAAGCCGAAGTAGATGAAGAACGCCGTGCGCGCATTCGTCTGAACCACTCCGCTACCCATCTGCTGCACGCCGCTCTGCGCCAGGTTTTGGGCACCCATGTTGCTCAGAAAGGTTCCCTGGTTAACGATAAAGGCCTGCGCTTCGACTTCTCACATTTTGAAGCGATGAAGCCTGCCGAAGTGCGGGCAGTAGAAGATATCGTCAACGCGCAAATTCGTCGTAACCTGCCAATCGAAACCAACGTAATGGATCTCGAAGCGGCGAAAGCGAAGGGCGCCATGGCGTTATTCGGCGAGAAATATGATGACCACGTGCGCGTACTGAGCATGGGGGATTTCTCCACCGAGCTGTGCGGTGGTACTCACGCCAGCCGTACCGGCGATATCGGCCTGTTCCGCATCGTTGCTGAATCAGGAACCGCTGCCGGTGTGCGTCGTATTGAGGCGGTAACTGGCGAAGGCGCGCTGGCTAATCTGCATGCCCAAAGCGACCAGCTGCACGACATCGCGCAACTGCTGAAAGGCGACAGCCAGAACCTGAATGATAAAGTGCGTTCCGTACTGGAACGTACTCGTCAGCTTGAGAAAGAGCTGCAGCAGCTGAAAGAGCAGCAAGCTTCGCAGGAGAGCGCAAATCTTTCCAGCAAGGCAGTAGAAGTAAAAGGCGTGAAGCTGCTGGTGAGCGAGCTGAGCAACGTTGAACCTAAGCTGTTGCGCACTATGGTCGACGATCTGAAAAACCAGCTTGGCTCAGCGGTAATCGTTCTGGCTACCGTATCAGAAGGTAAGGTTTCTCTGATTGCTGGCGTCTCCAAAGACGTGACTGACCGCGTGAAGGCGGGGGAGCTGGTGGGAATGGTTGCGCAGCAGGTCGGAGGCAAAGGCGGCGGTCGTCCGGACATGGCGCAAGCGGGCGGTACAGACGCAGCGGCCTTGCCTGGCGCTCTGGCCGGCGTGGAAGCCTGGGTCACGGCTAAACTCTAAGTAAAAATAAAGTGTAAGCGGGCGCAGGCTGCATTTTGTGAGCTGGCGCCCGAACATTTGCACAGTATCGCTAATGATAAAGTCAGGTTGAAGTTGAGTATATCGGCTAAACTTAGTCATAACAGAATGTAATGCCGTGACTGCTTACACTTTATGTGTTTGTCATCGCTTACTTTTTGGCGTTATATGATGGATAATGCCGGGATACGCCAGAGACCCGACTCTTTTAATCTTTCAAGGAGCAAAGAATGCTTATTCTGACTCGTCGAGTTGGTGAGACCCTCATGATTGGGGATGAGGTGACCGTGACTGTACTTGGGGTGAAAGGCAACCAGGTTCGTATTGGTGTGAACGCCCCGAAAGAAGTCTCTGTACACCGTGAAGAGATCTACCAACGTATCCAGGCTGAAAAATCGCAACAAACGAGTTACTAAAGTTACTGCGTCTCGCCAGCCATTGGCGAGACGCTCCTTTTATCTTTCCTCGCTTCTTTTTATTCCCGCACTCTTATCTGATTCATGCTTATTACTCGCTTCGTTGCGAAAATCTTTATGCGTCTTTTTTGTGAAAAAGCGATCTTGCCTGTTGATAAAACACTCTTTTTGCCTCCAAATTATGCGAATCGGATGTGATTTGTGCAATCGATAGCGAGTCGGGAAAAATTGTTTGACTTATAAGTCCCAGAAAGTAATATGTGCGCCACGCAGCGACGAGAAGCTCTCACGAGTAACTTGAAGCACTCGCAAGAGGCGTGTGGTGAGGTGGCCGAGAGGCTGAAGGCGCTCCCCTGCTAAGGGAGTATGCGGTCAAAAGCTGCATCCGGGGTTCGAATCCCCGCCTCACCGCCATTTTGCATCCGTAGCTCAGCTGGATAGAGTACTCGGCTACGAACCGAGCGGTCGGAGGTTCGAATCCTCCCGGATGCACCATCTTCCTTCTACCTGTACAACGGTAGCGTGCCAGAAAGCATAACGCTTTCAGCGAGCACGGAAGAAACGTTGCTTCAGCAACGGCCTGCAGGACACGCATCGATAAGCTATCCTCCCGGCTGCGCCATATTTCCCCGATTTTCAGCAATGGCAATATGTACCGAAGCAAACCTTCTTCGTCAGCACGATATTTTCCCTTCTTCTCTTCCCTGTTTAGCCCCCAATCAGTGCTTACCTTCCGTTTACAAATTAATCACCCTCTGTACTAACTCCGTCACAATAAGCGACAATTTTACCTGTTTACGCTAAAGTAACGCCTCTACATATGGTGATGTGAGGGATGAGATGTACGAAGGCTACGATGGGCTAATTTTCGATATGGACGGAACCATTCTCGATACCGAGCCAACCCACCGCAAGGCGTGGCGTGAAACCTTATCGCGTTACGGCATGCAGTTCGACGAGCAGGCGATGGTAGCTCTAAACGGCTCGCCGACCTGGCGAATTGCGCAGGCCATTATCGAAAGCCATCAGGCGGACCTCGATCCCCATCGTCTGGCGCTGGAAAAAACCCAGGCGGTGAGGGCTATGCTGCTGGATACCGTGCGTCCGCTTCCTTTGATTGACGTGGTGAAGTCCTGGCACGGCCGTCGTCCTATGGCGGTCGGCACGGGCAGCGAGAGCGATATCGCCGAAGCGTTGTTAAATCACCTTGGCCTGCGTCACTACTTCACGGCCGTTGTTGCGGCCGATCATGTCAAAAACCATAAACCTTTTCCCGATACTTTCCTGCTGTGCGCCAGGCTGATGGGCGTTGCGCCCGAGAAGTGCGTAGTCTTTGAAGATGCTGACTTCGGGCTGGAAGCGGCTCGAGCGGCAGGCATGACCGGTGTGGATGTTCGCCTGCTGTGAGTGACATACTGTCACTGGCTTCTTTGTTCACCAGCAGTTTTCTTAGCGCCACCTTGCTTCCCGGCAGTTCAGAGGCTGTGCTGGTCGCGCTGCTGGTGGCAGGCGTTGGCCCGGCCTGGCTGCTTGTCTTAATAGCAACAATGGGTAATAGCCTGGGCGGGCTGACTAACGTTATTCTGGGACGTTTTTTCCCATCGCGTAAGCAGTCTCGTTGGCAGGGAAAAGCAACCGCCTGGCTGACCCGATTTGGTCCGGCGGCTTTATTACTGAGCTGGATGCCTTTGATTGGCGATCTCCTGTGCCTGCTTGCCGGATGGCTGCGTCTGGCGTGGGGACCAGTAATTTTCTTTTTGTGCCTTGGCAAAGCGATTCGCTATATCGTTGTTGCGGCTGCAACGGTACAAGGCATGGCGTGGTGGCAATAATTGAGGGCGCGGACATTCATCGCGAGCTTTTACAATTATGCTTAATAAAAATGAATTCGACAGGCGGGAGGTCAATTTGATCCCGGAAGTATCACAGGCGCTGGCCTGGCTGGAAAAGCATCCTCAGGCAGTAAAAGGCATTCGTCGCGGTCTTGAACGCGAAACATTGCGGGTTACCCCAACAGGTGAACTGGCAACCACAGGGCACCCGGAAAGCCTCGGCTCAGCGCTGACACATAAATGGATCACAACGGACTTCGCCGAAGCCCTGCTGGAATTTATTACCCCGGTGGAAGGCGACATCAACCATATGCTGACCTTCATGCGCGATATCCACCGCCATGTCGCCCGCGAGCTGGGCGATGAGCGCATGTGGCCGCTGAGCATGCCGTGCTATATCGACGACGGTCAGAACATTGAGCTGGCGCAGTACGGCTCGTCTAACACCGGCCGTATGAAAACCCTGTATCGCGAAGGTTTGAAGAACCGCTACGGCGCATTGATGCAGACTATTTCCGGCGTGCATTACAATTTCTCGCTGCCGCTGGAATTCTGGCAGGCGCGCCTTGGCGTGAAGGATGCGCAAAGCGGTAAGGAAGAGATTTCAGCCGGCTATTTCCGTCTGATTCGTAACTACTACCGCTTTGGCTGGGTGATCCCGTATCTGTTTGGCGCATCGCCGGCGATTTGCTCATCGTTCCTGCAGGGTAAAGAAAGCTCGCTGCCGTTTGAAAAAACAGAGTGCGGCATGAATTATCTGCCCTATGCGACCTCCCTGCGCCTGAGCGATCTTGGCTATACGAGTAAATCTCAAAGCAACCTCGGCATCACCTTTAACGATCTGGAAACTTACGTTAAGGGGCTGAAGAAGGCGATTAAAACCCCGTCGGAAGAGTTTGCGAAGATTGGGCTGGAAAAAGACGGCAAACGTCTGCAAATTAACACCAACGTGCTACAGATTGAGAATGAGCTCTATGCGCCGATTCGTCCGAAGCGCGTGACGAAAAGCGGCGAATCTCCGTCGGACGCGCTGCGTCGCGGCGGCATTGAGTACATAGAGGTCCGATCGCTGGATATCAATCCGTTCTCGCCTATCGGCATGGACGAGCAGCAGATCCGCTTCCTCGACCTGTTTATGGTCTGGTGCGTGCTGGCCGACGCTCCGGAAATGAGCAGCGACGAACTGCTGTGCACGCGCACCAACTGGAATCGCGTAATACTTGAAGGCCGCAAGCCGGGCCTGACCCTCGGCATGGGCTGCGAAACCGCCCAGCATCCGCTGTCCAAAGTAGGTAAAGATTTATTCGCAGATTTACGTCGCGTAGCGGAAACGCTCGATAGCATTGCCGGCAATGAAGAATATCAACAGGTATGCGATCAGCTTGTTGCCTGCTTCGACGATCCGGAGTTAACGTATTCAGCGCGCATTCTGCGTTCTATGATTGATAATGGTATCGGTGGCACCGGCCTTGCGCTGGCTGAGCAGTATCGCCAGATGCTGATTCAGGAACCGCTGGAAATATTGACGGCGGACGTTCTGCAGCAGGAGCATGATGCTTCCTGGCAGCGCCAGCGGGAGATTGAAGACGGTGATACCGAGCCGTTTGAAACGTGGATTGACAAGCAGTCGCGCTAGAAAAGAAAAAGGCCACAATCAATGTGGCCAAAATATTCATCTCTGAAGACAGGGATGATGATAACAAATGCGCGTCTTTCATATACTCAGACGCACGTTAAACAGAATGGTTCATTTTATTTTAAAAAAAATCACTTATCGGAGGTGACCAGATGCCGTTGTTGGATAGCTTCACAGTCGACCATACTCGCATGGGTGCGCCAGCAGTGCGTGTAGCCAAAACAATGCACACGCCGCACGGAGATACCATTACCGTGTTTGACCTGCGCTTTTGTGTTCCGAACAAGGAAGTGATGCCGGAAAAAGGGATCCACACCCTGGAGCATCTATTTGCAGGCTTCATGCGTGACCATCTCAACGGCAACGGTGTCGAGATCATCGATATTTCGCCAATGGGCTGCCGTACCGGCTTCTACATGAGCCTGATCGGCGTGCCGGACGAAACCCGCGTCGCCGATGCCTGGAAAGCGGCAATGGAAGACGTGCTGAAGGTGAAAGAGCAAAACCAGATCCCTGAGCTGAACGTATATCAGTGCGGTACTTACCATATGCACTCTTTGCAGGAAGCGCAGGATATCGCGCGTCATATCCTTGAGCACGGCGTTACCGTCAACAGCAATGACGAGCTGGCGCTGCCGAAAGAGAAGCTGAAAGAGCTGCATATCTAGTTTGATACGCTATAAAAAGGAGCCAGCCGGCTCCTTTTTTTATGGCTCGCCTGTGCTATCTTCATCTTTTTATTAAGAATTAAAACTATGTCCACCGCCTTGCAGTTCAGCTTTGCCACGCGGCCGCTGGTTCCTTTCGCGCATGACTATCCCCATGGCGCCACGGAGCCCTGGCACAGCCACGACTGCGCGCAGCTGCTGCACACGCTCAGCGGCGTGGTACGGGTGGAGACCGGGCAGGGATTTTGGATCGTGCCGCCCAGCCGCGGCGTATGGCTGCCTGCGGGAACGAGACATCGTCTTCAGGCCACGGGACACGTTGCGGCAAGAACGCTGTTTGTCGACCCTTTTGCCCGCGCGGATTTACCTTCGGTCTGCCAGGTGGTGCAGATTTCCGCTCTGCTGCGCGAACTGATTATCAGCGCGCTTGCGCTGCCGGAGCGCTACGAGCCCGGCAGCCGGGAAGAGCGGATCTACGAGCTGATCCTTGATGAGATCCGCGTAATGACAATGCTGCCCTTTAATCTTCCGGAACCGAAAGCGTCCGCGCTGCTGGCTTTATGCCGGCAGATTCAGGCCGAGCCGGGTAAAGCCTGGACTACCTCCATGGCCGCGGCGCAGCTCAACGTAAGCGAGCGAACCCTGCTGCGGCATTTCCGCCAGCAAACCGGACTGGCGTTCAGCGAGTGGGTACGGCGCGCAAGGCTGATGGAGGCGCTGGATCGTCTTGCTCAGGGACAGTCGGTCCTGCGCGTTGCGCTGGACCTCGGCTATGAAAGCCACAGCGCGTTCAGCGCCATGTTTCGCCGGATCCTTGGCGTTTCCCCGAGCGATTACTTCCAGGTCGGCTAGCGTTACGGTAGGGCGTTAAGCAAAGCCTGAAGCGAGGCCCGCGCAACGTCGTTGTCGATACCCACGCCCCAGCGGCTTTCGCCTCTGGCAAAGGTGCAGCGAATATAGGCCGCCGAGCGGCTTTCGCTGTGCCTGCCAAGGGTATGCTCGTGGTAATCCTCAATGGCAAAGTCAGCGTTGAACCTGCTTTTCAGGGCGTCAGCGGCGGCGGAAAGCAAGCCGTTGCCTTTGCCCTGCAAAGTTATAATTCCTTCCGCCGTCTGGATACGCGCGTATAGCGAAAGCGCGCCGTCCGCCTGGCTTTCACTGCGATAATCCAGCAGCTGCCGCCCGGCTATCTGATGAGGTCCGTACAGGGTGCGGAACAGCTGCCAGAGGGCACTCAGCGTCATCTCGTTGCCCTCCCGGTCGGTCTGCGTCTGAACATGACGGCTAAAGTCCTGCTGCAGGCCGCGCGGCAGCACCAGGCCGTGATTTTGCTCCAGCATCCAGGCCGCACCGCTTTTGCCTGACTGGCTGTTAACGCGGATCACCGCTTCATAGCTACAGCCGATGTCGTTCGGGTCGACGGGCAGATAGGGCATCTCCCACAGCGGCGAAGAGGTGTTCTGGCGAGCCGTGAAGCCTTTTTTAATCGCGTCCTGATGCGAGCCGGAAAAGGCGGTAAAGGCCAGCTTTCCAGCATAGGGATGGCGCGGGTGTACCGGAAGCTGGTTGCATTGCTCGACCCGCTCGACAACCTCCTTCATATCGCTGAAGTCCAGCCGCGGCGAAACGCCCTGGCTGTAGAAGTTCATGGCCATGGTCACCAGGCAGACGTTTCCGGTACGCTCTCCGTTTCCGAACAAACAGCCCTCCACGCGGTCGGCTCCCGCCAGTAACGCCAGTTCGGCGCTGGCGACGCCGCTTCCCCGGTCATTGTGCGGATGCACGCTAATGCACACCGCGTCGCGCCGCGAGAAGCGGCGGCAGAAATACTCGATCCGATCGGCATAGACGTTCGGGGTATTCACCTCCACGGTCGCGGGCAGGTTAATGATCATCGGCCTTTCGGCGCAGGGTTCCCAGACGTCGGCCACCGCCTCGCAGATTTGCAGGGCGAAATCGGGCTCGGTAAAGCAAAACGTCTCCGGGGAATATTCATAGCTCCAGAACGTCTGCGGGTTTGCTTCACACAACGCCCGAATCTGGCGTGTCGCGCTGACGGCAAGCTGGACGATCTCTTCTTTGCTCTGGCGGAACACCAGGCGGCGAAAGAGCGGGGCGGTGGCGTTATAAAGATGCACCGTGGCGCGGCTTGCGCCCTCGAGCGCGACAAAGGTTCTTTCGATGAGGTCGGCGCGCGCCTGGGTCAGCACCTGAATGGTGACGTCCTCAGGTATGCGCCGCTCTTCAATCAGCTGGCGAACAAACTGGAAGTCCGTTTGCGACGCTGCCGGAAAGGCCACCTCGATTTCTTTGAAACCGCACCTGAGCAGCAGCTCCCAGAAGCGCAGCTTGCGCTCGCCGTCCATCGGCTCGGC
>NZ_RCAA01000006.1:222732-240285 GCF_003628475.1 Enterobacter sp. R1(2018)
GCCAAACGGCGGTTTAGCGAACCAAATCAGGCCTAAAAGCAGAAGGAAGATGCCAGCTGATATCCAGAATATCTCGTTGGCGGAGATAATCAGCCCCTGATTGGTGATCTGCTGTGCGATATAGCCGGAAGCCTGCTGCTGCGTCATCCCCAACCCCTGCAGCTGGTTATAGGTTTCCACCGCATTCGGATTAAACGGCGTGACCGACTCGCTTAGCTGCGCATGGTGCAGCGCTTCGCGGTTGGTCCACAGCGTGGTGGTTATCGATGTGCCAATCGAACCGGCAAGCGTACGGGTAAAGTTCGACAGGCTCGATGCCGCGGCCATGCGCTCCGGCGGCAGTCCGGACAGGGTGATAGTCGTCAGCGGCATAAAGAAACACGCCACGGCGAAGCCCTGGATAAACTGCGGCCAGGCCGACGCGCCAAAGTCCATTCCCGGTTCAAAGGTATACGCGCGCCAGTAGAAGCAGACCGCGTACATAATAAAGCTGAACGTTACCAGGCGGCGCATGTCGAGCTTGTGGGCGAAGCGGCCGATTATCGGCGACAGCAGCACCGGAATAAGCCCAACCGGCGCCGAGGCGAGGCCCGCCCAGGTCGCCGTGTAGCCGTATACCTCCTGCAGCAGCTGCGGCAGCAGCACTATCGCGCCGAAGTAGAGCATATAGGCAAGGCTGATACACAGGCAGCCGATGGTAAAGTTTCGCGACTTAAACAGCGACAGGTCGACTATCGGATTTTCATCCGTCAGCTCCCAGACTATCAGGAAGCTTATCGTCACCACCGCTATCACGGTTAACACCACGACTTCCGTCGAGTTGAACCAGTCCAGCTCTTTACCCCGATCGAGCATGATCTGCAGGCTGCCGATACCGATCACCAGCAGCGCAAGGCCGACCGCGTCAATGCGGCGATGCTCCGTTTTCGTTTCGCGTCCGCGCAGCGTTTGCAGGGTCATCAACACGACCGCCGCGCCAATCGGCACGTTGATAAAGAAGATCCAACCCCAGTGGTAGTTATCGCTGATATAGCCGCCGAGAATCGGCCCGCAGATAGGCGCAACGATCACCGTCATCGACCACAGCGCCAGCGCGATGCTTCGCTTTGCCGGAGGATAGTTATTGAGCAGCAGGCTTTGCGAAAGGGGAATTAACGGCCCGGCGACAATCCCCTGAATCACGCGGAAGAAGATCAGCATTTCCAGACTGTGGGAAACGCCGCACGCCCAGGAGGCGATAACGAAGAGTATCGTCGACCACATGAATAGTTTGACTTCGCCGATGCGTTTGGCAAGCCAGCCGGTAAGCGGGATCGAGATGGCGTTTGCCACCCCGAACGAGGTGATAACCCACGTCCCCTGGCTCATGGATGAGCCAAGGTTACCGGCAATCGTCGGAATTGCCACGTTAGCGATGGTGGAGTCCAGCACCTGCATAAAGGTCGCCATCGACAACGCGATGGTCATGATGACCAGCTGGGCGCCTTCTAGCGGTTTTTGTTGTGCCATACAACCTCCGCTTTATTGACCCGCATTTGCCTGGATAATCTGGTTTATCAGCGCGTTTACCGGTGCCAGATTCAGCTCACGGGCGTTGCTTTCATACGCGGGTGAGGTCCGAGCCTGGCTTGCCAGCACGCTGCCGTCGCGATTTGAGGTATCGACGGTGACCAGCGTGGACAGGCCGATGCGCAGCGGATGCTGTTCAAGCTGTTTTGCATCCAGCTCGACGCGAACCGGCAGGCGCTGAACCACTTTGATCCAGTTACCGGTGGCGTTCTGCGCGGGCAGCAACGAGAAGGCGCTGCCGGTGCCCATATCCAGGCCAACCACTTTGCCGGTGTATTCCACGTTGTCGCCGTAAATATCACTGACTACGGTGGCCGGCTGGCCGATACGCATATGCGCAAGCTGCGTCTCTTTGAAGTTCGCATCCACCCACAGTCCGCTGGCGGGTACGATGGCCATCAGAGGCGTTGTCGGGCTAATTTGCGCGCCAACCTGCACGGCGCGACGGGAGACATAGCCGGTCATCGGGCTGACGATTTTGGTACGCTGCAGCGCCATCCACGCGTTACGTAAATCAGCGGCGGCCTGCTTCACGTTCGGCTGGTCTTCGAGTCTGGTGCCCAGAATCATCGCCTGATTGGCGTTGTACTGCTGAACGGCAACGTCAAGATCGGCCTGCGCGGATGCGACGGCATCGCGAGCGTGCTGCAGCTCTTCACGGCCAATCAGGTTCGCGCTGCCTAAAGGCACGCGGCGGTTCAGGTCGCTTTGCGCCTGCGCCAGCGCGGTCTTTTTCAGCTCGATATTGGCCTGATACTGCTTGCTGTTGATCATCTGCTGGCGCGTTTGACGCACGCTGGAAGCCAGCACGGTCTGAGCTTTATCGAACGCCTGTTCGGCGTCGGCCTGGTCGAGGGTTACCAGCACATCGCCCTGTTTGACGAAGTCGGTATTATCAACCCATACCTTGGTTACGCTGCCGGAAACCTGGGACATAATCTGCACCTGATTTCCTGCCACATACGCATCGTCCGTATTTTCGTAGTGACGCAATACCAAAAACCAATAGATCCCATATGCCACGGCAATAATTACGAACAACAGGGTCAACAGCAGAAGGGCGCCTTTACGTTTGCCTTTCTTGTTTGCCGGTTGCTGCGGGGTTTGAGTCTCCGCATGTGCGCTCATGCTTATCTCCACACTTTTTTATTATTGTGGTCGGCTAAAGACCGACCTGTTAGATCCCAGAGGCCAGCAAGATGAGTTGCTGGCCTCTGAGTTGTCATTTCTTATTGGGACACGCGATTAGGTCTGACGGCGGTGGCTTAGCGCACGGCTTCAAGCACGGTCTGTTCTTCATCCATTTGGTCAAGGCGGTTAAGCAGCTTGCGGGTGATGGCTTCCAGCTGCTCTTTTTCAGCTCCGCTAAGCGAGGACCACAGCTCATGCAGGCAATTATGCTGCGGCGGCAGAACCTGACGCAGGAAGTCGTGGCCCTTATCGGTCAGCTGCAGGTGCAGACAGCGGCGGTCGTTGTCGCTCTCGCGGCGTTCAATCCAGCCGCGTTTTTCCAGCTCATCGGCGATGCGGGTCGCGTTGGTGCGTGACGAACCCAGCGCACAGCTCAGTTCGGACGGCTGAATACTGTGGTTCTCCTGGGACTCAAGAGTGATTAACGCCATAAATAACGTTTCGTTAATCCCCTGAGCTTTCAGCATTTTATTGCGGTTTTCCAGCAGCTTACCCTGCATATGCATGCACAGACGGGTCAGCAGAATCTCCTGGTACGGAAAATCCTGATGGCGCTTGGCGCGAAATTTTAGCATTTGTTCAATGGGCGTAAACGAACTATCCATTTTGGCATAACCTCATTAGTTGCAGCCGATATAGTAACGATGGTGACAAATAAAGTAAATGTATTGTTTAAACGTTTTTAACCGTTTGGCTTAGAGCACCATCATGAATTTCCAGGCTAATCCATAACCCAGAGCGCTAAGCAGCGTAGAAATGATAATGCTGCGAGTTTTGTAAAAGCTCATGCCAAGGAGGGCAAAGCCGACAAGCGTGGGCAGCGCGCGCCTGCTGTCCTGCATGATTTCCGGCGCGCAGGAAACCACCAGCAGCGCGCAAATGGACGCGATGCCAATGCTATCGAGCAGTACGCCGGTAGCCCCGCGTTTTGCCGGACGAGTGGCGTTCGCCCGCAGGCGTAGCGGTAAATAGCGGAATAAATAGTTAGCTAAACCGACCAGCAGGCCGAGCAGCAGTACCTGCGTGTTCATCGCGCCTCCTCATGGCGAAACGCCTGTATCAGGGCCGCCAGACAGCCGCAGGTAATGCCCGCCAAAATGGCCGCCGGAATCGACACCAGGGTGACACCCAGCAGCGCGCCCGCAAGGGCCGCGGTCACAATCCAGGACTGCTTACGCTGGAAAGAAGCGAGCAGGAAGCTTAAGAACAGCGCGGGCAGCATAAAGCTTAGCGCGGCTTCTACAGCCGGAAAGCCATCAAGCAGGCCGTTGCCGGACCAGGAGCCCAGGGCCGTGCCGAGCACCCAGGAAAACCAGGAGCTGAAGGCAATGCCGATCATCCAGTTTTCGCTCCAGCGGCGGTTATCTCTTACCAGCTTCGCGGTGGCGGCGGCGAACACTTCGTCCGTCAGGCCAAAGGCCCAGACGGCGGTTTTCGGCTTGCTGAGCGTTCTGGTGATGCGGCTGCGCAGGGAAGGGCCGTAAAGCACGTGGCGCACATCCATAGCCATAACGGTGAGCGCGGCCACCCACAGGGAACTGCCCGCCGCAAGCAGCGCAGTGATCACAAACTGGCTGGCGCCAGCGTAAATAATGCAGGAGAAAAACAGGCTTTCGAGCGGGGTAAATCCCAGTTTGGTGGCGTTAAGACCGAAGGCAAACGCGACGGGAATGTAGCTTATGACGATCGGCAGGCTATCTTGTAGCCCTTCAACCCAGGTCGCTTCAGTTTGATAATCATCGGTAGAGAGTGTTGCGGGACTTTCCATATTAATTATTTATAAATAACCGGCGTTAATGTCACTCGAATTAATAATCAGGGACAACCTTAACAGAGTGTCCCTGGCCTTAACACCCCCAAATGCCCACAGAGGATATAAAGGATTAGGGTCACTCCGCCTGACGGTGGTAGCCTCGCCACCACACCGCCAGATTTAGCAGGGCCATAACCGCGCCTGCGATACATACCCCGTTCCAGCCGGCGTGCTGGTAGGCGCTGGCCGAGATCAGCGAGCCGGCCGCGCCGCCGATAAAGTAGCTGGTCATGTAACCGGCGGTCAGGCGATTGCGCGCCTCCGGCATTATGCGGTAAATCACCGTCTGGTTGGTGATATGTACGCCCTGAACCGTGAGGTCCAGCACAAGGATGCCGACGATCAGCGCGATGACTGAGAACTGCCCCAGCGCGGTAGCGATCCAGGACAGCAGCAGCAGCGCCAGGCCAATGGTGGTGGTGAGATGCGCTTTGCCTTTGTCCGCAAAGCTCCCGGCGGGACGTGCGCCTAAAGCCCCCGCCGCACCGGCCAGTCCGAACAGGCCGATAATCCCTTCAGAGAAGTTAAACGGCGGCGAAGCCAGTAAAAACGCCATCGATGTCCACAGGATGCTGAAGTTAGCAAAGGTCAGGCAGCCCAACGCCGCGCGGGTACGCAGCAGGCTGTTGTTGATAAACAGGCTAAAGACGGAGCCAAGAAGTTGCGGATAGTTAAGGTGGGTTTCCTGTTTTACCGTCGGCAGGCCGCGCCACAGCGCCACCGCCATCAGCACCATCAGTACGCTCGCCACCCAGTAAACGGTGCGCCAGCCGCCGATGTCCGCCAGCAAACCTGCGACGGTACGCGCCAGCAGAATACCCAGCAGCAGGCCGCTCATAATAGTGCCGACGACTTTCCCGCGTTTTTCCGGCTCGGCAAGATGGGCGGCCAGCGGCACCAGAATCTGCGCTACGACGGAGAACAGGCCGGTTAACGCCGTACCGAGGATCATCATCCATAGCGTCTGGCTGGCGGCGGTGATCAGCATGCCGCCCGCGGCCAATAAGGTCATCAGGACGATAAGCCCGCGGCGCTCAAACATATCGCCCAGCGGAACCAGCAGCAGCAACCCTGCCGCATAGCCGAGCTGCGCGGCGGTAACGATAAAGCCGGCTTGATTAATGGAAAGGGAAAAGGTGCGAGCGATGGTGTCGAGCAGCGGCTGCGCGTAATAGTTGCTGGCAACCGCCAGCCCGGTCGCAACGGACATCAGGACAATCAGCGCCGGGCTTAGTCCATGTGCGGAGTTTTTCATTGTTATTTTCTACATGTGAGGATGGAGCGGGAATAATAACGAAAATTAATGGATGCAGGCGTCGAATTGTGCGGTAAGGAGAGGGGAGCCAATGATGGGCGGCGCTTCACTTATCCGCCCTACAATCTGTAGGGCGGATAAGCAAGGCGCTACCCGCCGGGACGTTATTTAGTCGCTAACGCCTCGTTCACCCAGCCGTCGAACTGCGCCTGGTGAGCTTTGATCCAGCCGTCGACGTGGCCCTGAATGGCGGCTTCAGAAGCGTGTCCGTTGTGCATCATCGCGTTCTGCGCGTTGATATCCGCCAGCGGCAGCTTCATCAGGCTAAACAGTTTTGCCGCCTGCGGGTTTTTCTCCGCCCAGGCTTTGTTGGCCACGATATGCATGGTGTTCACCGGGAAGCCGTAGTTAGCGCCGTTTGGCAGCTTAGTGTCGATATTTTTCTGCTCGCCCGGCATGGAGGAGAACGGCACCTGCAGCCATACCACGTCTTTGCCCGGCACCATCACATCGCTCACCCAGTACGGCGTCCAGGTGTAATACAGGATCGGCTTGCCTTCTTTATGACGGGTAATGGTGTCGGCGATCATCGCCGAGTAGTTGCCCTGGTTATGCACCACGGTTTTGCTCAGGCCATAAGCCTCAATCTGGTGATTGATGACCGCTTCGCAGCCCCAGCCCGGGGTACAGCCGGTCATGTCCGCTTTGCCGTCGCCGTTGGTATCGAACAATTTGGCGATTTTCGGATCTTTTAACTGCTCGATATTGGTGATTTTGTACTGCTCGGCGGTTTTCTTATCAATGAGGTAACCCTGAGCGGCGCCCTCGACGTAGTTACCCTTACGATAAAACTTTTTGTCGCCGCCTGCGGCCGCATACATATCGTCGTGCAGAGGCTTCCAGTTAGTGGCGATAAAAGTGGCGTCGCCTGAGGCGATAGAAGTATAAGCCACGTTGTAATCAACTTCGCTTGGCTTGCTTACGGTGTAACCCATTTTTTCCAGCGCGCGGCCAACCAGCAGCGTCTGGAAGGTTTCTTCGGAGATGGTGCTCTGCACAGGCTGAACGGTAATGCCTTTGCCCGGCAGGTCGGCCGCAAAGGCGCCGGTGGTAACGAGTGTGGCAAGGGCCGTGGCTAAAATAGCAGTGTGTCGCATCGTTATTCCTTTTTTGTCGTAGGGCGGGTAAGCGTAGCGCTACCCGCCGGAGAGTAGTGAGAGGGTGAAGGGCGCTAGCGCTTATTCACCTTGCTGAAGGGGCGGGTCAGCAGACCCAATGGGCCGGTTGTGTACCAGCGGCGGTTGCCACGGCTGCGCGAATCGCGGCCAATGGACTGGGTCAGGCGGTCAAGAATAATCGCGAGGATAACAATCCCCACGCCGCCAACGGTGGCAAGCCCCATGTCGAGGCGGCCGATACCGCGCAGTACCATCTGGCCAAGCCCGCCAACGGCGATCATAGAGGCGATCACTACCATGGAGAGGGCGAGCATCAGCGTCTGGTTTACACCTGCCATAATGGTTGGCATGGCCAGCGGTAACTGTACTTTGAATAACATCTGGCGCGGGCTGGCGCCGAACGAACGGGCGGCCTCGATGAGGTCTTCCGGCACCTGTTTAATGCCGAGGATCGTCAGACGCACGATTGGCGGCAGGGCGAAGATAATCGTCACTACCACGCCCGGCACGTTGCCGATACCGAACAGCATGACAATCGGCACCAGATAAACGAACGCCGGCGTGGTCTGCATCGCATCCAGCAGCGGACGAATAAACTTCGCGGCGCGCTCGCTTCTGGCAAGCCAGATGCCAAGCGGCAGCCCGATAACCATACAGAACAGCAGCGCCGTCAGTACCAGGGCCAGGGTAACCATCGCCTGCGACCAGGCGCCTATGGCGCCGATTGCCACCAGCGAAACCAGCGTCGCAACGCCCATGCCGAGGCTCGACATCTGCCAGGCAATCAGCGCAAACACGATAATGGCCACCGGCGCGGGCATCCCCAGCAGCAGCTGCTGGAAGCCGCTCAGGATGTAATCCACCGGCACGCGAATGCCCTGGAACACCGGACGGAAGTTGGTCACAATCCAGTCAATGCCGTGCGTTACCCAGCTATCGAGCGGGATTAACGTTTTATGAAACGGATCGAGAATATTAAAATGTTCAGCCTGCGGCGCAGGCGCTGAGTTCAGCCAGTCGGCGCCGCTGCCTGCGTCCGGCGTGGCGGCGGGCTGGCTGCCCCATGCGTCGGCTGCGGGCGCGGCCTGATTGGTCGTCGTATCGGCAGCCACGCTACCGGTATCCCACGGATTAGTTGAATCACTCATTGGTTGTCCCCTCACGATCTAATGCCTGCAGCAGCACCCCTTTCGAGATGACGCCCACGTACTGATTTTCTTCGCCCACGACGGGGACCGCGCACGGTGCCTGGCCTACATGGGTGAGCATATCGCTCAGTGACGTGTCGGCGGAGACTGCCGCCGGGGATTCCAGAAACGCATTGTCTAAACCCAGCCCCGCGGCCAGCGCGGCTTTCAGCGAATCGGTTGAGACGATGCCGAGGAATTTCTGTCCGCGTTCAATGACGTAGCCATATTCGCGGTCGTCATCCCGCAGCAGTTTCAGCGCGGAGCGCGGGCCAAAGCCGGTAGTTTTGCGCAGCAGGCCTGCCGGACTGCGGCGGGCGATATCTTTTGCGCTAAATACCTGACTGATATCCACGCCGCGGAAGAAGGTGCGCACATAGTCATTGGCCGGATTATTAAGAATTTCATCCGGCGTGCCGACCTGTACCACTTCGCCGCCCTGCATAATGGCAATTCTGTCGCCGATACGCATGGCCTCATCTAAGTCGTGAGAAATAAATACGATGGTGCGCTGGTGCTTCGCCTGCAGTTTCACTAATTCGTCCTGCATTTCAGTACGAATTAAAGGATCGAGGGCCGAGAAGGCTTCATCCATTAATAATATGTCTGGATTAATGGCTAACGCGCGGGCTAAACCCACCCGTTGACGCATACCGCCGGAAAGTTCGTCCGGATAAGCGTGGGCATAAGTATCAAGCCCTACCTGACGCAGAGCATCAAGCGCTTTTTCGTGACGTTCCGCCACCGGCATACCCGCTAATTCCATACCGAACGCCGTGTTATCTAACACGTTCATATGAGGCATCAAAGCAAAGGACTGGAAGACCATGGAGATCTTATTTTTGCGCACCTCACGAAGCTCGGCGTCGGATATTTTGGCGATGTCCACGCCGTCTATCAGCACCTGTCCGCGGGTTGGTTCAATCAGGCGATTGAGAAGGCGAACCATGGTGGATTTACCCGAGCCGGATAACCCCATGATGACGAATATCTCGCCTTCTTCAATGGCCAGACTGGCGTCTTTCACGCCAAGCGACAGCCCTGTTTTTTCTAATATTTCAGCTTTGGATAAACCTTTTTCTATATATTTGAATGCGCGTTGCGGATGCTCACCAAATACTTTATATAAGTTCTTTACTTCTAATTTAATTGCCATGCAATAAAGTTAATCCCATATTTAATTTATATATACACAATTCCTGATGGAAATATTCACCTGGATATACCCTAACATACTCAGAATCTGAGACAACCCTCAATTTCCTGCAACGCAAATATCCGCATTGCGCGCGCGGACGAAATTTCCCGTGATACCGGGGGCTGCGGGCAAATCAGAGGAAAGACATATTTTTTGTCAATAGAGGATAATTCTGCCTGAATAGTGCGATATTCAGACAGAATTAATATTTATATATTACGACGGCCCGCGATGAATAAATTAGCGGGTGAACGGACGCCTGACAGCATCCGTTGCGGATTAAATTCGTCTGTTAAAAATCCCAGTCTTCGTCCTGGGTTTCGACCGCTTTTCCCATGACATAGGATGAGCCTGAACCGGAGAAAAAGTCATGGTTTTCATCGGCGTTTGGCGAAAGTGCGGCCAGAATCGCCGGGTTGACCTGCGCCATTTCCGCCGGGAAAAGCGCGCCGTAGCCGAGGTTCATCAGCGCCTTGTTGGCGTTGTAGCACAGGAACGCTTTTACCTCCTCTACCCAGCCTACGCCGCCGTACAGCGCTTCGCTGTAGGCCACTTCGTTATCAAAGAGATCCATCATTAAATCCAGCGCGAAATTTTGCAGGTCGGACTGCCGCTGCGCGCTTTGCGTGGCCAGCGCTTTCTGGAACTTATAACCGATGTAATAACCGTGCACCGCTTCGTCACGAATAATCAACCGAATCAGATCGGCGGTGTTGGTTAATTTACCGCGGCTTGACCAGTACATCGGCAAATAAAAGCCTGAATAAAAGAGAAAAGACTCCAGAAATACGCTGGCGATTTTTTTCTTTAGCGGGTCGCTTGCATGATAGTGGCCGAGGATAATCTGCGCCTTACGCTGCAACGGTTCGTTTTCCTCGCTCCATGCATAGGCCGCGTCCACGTCTTTGGTCTGGCACAGCGTTGAGAAAATCGAGCTATAGGAGCGGGCGTGCACCGCCTCCATAAAGCTGATATTGGAAAGCACGGCCTCTTCATGCGGCGTAACGGCATCCGCCATCAGCACCGGCGCGCCTACGTTATTTTGAATGGTATCCAGCAGCGTCAGGCCGGTAAATACGCGGATGGTGAGCTGCTGCTCGTCATGCTCAAGCGATTGCCAGGCCGGGATATCGTTAGACAACGGCACCTTCTCCGGCAGCCAGAAATTACTGGTCAGCCGGTTCCAGACCTCGAGGTCTTTTTCGTCTTCGATTTTATTCCAGTTGATGGCGCTGATGCGGGTTAACTGCGTCATGTTTCTCTCCTTATAAAGCGCAGGACACACAGCCCTGCACCTCCGTTCCTTCCAACGCCATCTGCCGCAGGCGAATGTAATAGAGGGTTTTGATGCCCTTTTTCCAGGCGTAAATCTGCGCCTTATTGATATCGCGAGTCGTGGCGGTGTCGTGGAAGAACAGCGTCAGCGAAAGCCCCTGATCGACATGACGCGTGGCTTCAGCGTAGGTGTCGATAATTTTTTCCGGGCCGATGTCGTAGGCGTCCTGATAAAACTCCAGGTTGTCGTTGGTCATAAAGGGCGCCGGATAGTAAACGCGACCGGTTTTGCCCTCTTTGCGGATCTCGATACGCGAGACGATAGGGTGAATACTCGAAGTCGCATGGTTGATATAGGAAATGGAGCCGGTCGGCGGAATCGCCTGCAGATTCTGGTTGTACAGGCCGTGCTGCATTACGTCGTCACGCAGCTGCCGCCACTGCTCCCGAGTCGGAATCGCGATGCCCGCTGCGGCGAACAGCTCGCGCACCTTCGCCGTTTTGGGTTGCCAGTTTTCCTGCAGATACTGGTTGAAGTACTCGCCGCTGGCGTAGCGTGACTGCTCGAAGCCTGCGAAACGTTGCTTGCGTTCACGGGCCAGCAAATTTGAGGCGCGTACCGCATGCCAGGTGATGGTGTAGAAATAGATATTGGTGAAATCCAGCCCTTCGGACGAGCCGTAGGCAATGCCTTCGCGCGCCAGATAGCCGTGCAGGTTCATCTGGCCCAGGCCAATGGCGTGGGAGGCGGCGTTTCCCGCCTCGACGGAAGGCACCGAGCGGATGTGGCTCATGTCCGACACCGCCGTCAGCCCGCGAATCGCCGTTTCTACCGTGCGGCCAAAGTCCGGCGAATCCATGGTATGGGCGATATTCAGCGAGCCAAGATTACAGGAGATATCTTTGCCGATCTGCGCATAATCGAGATTCTCATCATAGGTCGAGGCGCTGTTAACCTGCAGAATCTCCGAGCACAGGTTGCTCATATTAATACGCCCGGCAATGGGATTGGCGCGGTTTACCGTATCTTCAAACATGATATACGGATAGCCGGACTCAAACTGAATCTCCGCCAGGCGCTGGAAGAAGTCGCGGGCGTTGATAAAGGTTTTGCGAATGCGTTCATCCGCCGCCATCTCTTCATAAAGTTCGCTGACGGCGATATCGCCAAACGGCTTGCCGTAAATACGTTCCACGTCGTAAGGAGAGAAAAGCGCCATCGGCTGGTTATCTTTTGCCAGCTGGAAGGTGATATCCGGGATGACTACGCCGAGGGAGAGCGTTTTGATGCGGATCTTTTCATCGGCGTTCTCACGCTTGGTATCAAGGAAGCGGAAAATATCCGGATGATGAGCATGCAGATAAACCGCGCCGGCGCCCTGACGCGCCCCAAGCTGGTTGGCGTAGGAAAACGCATCTTCGAGCATTTTCATCACCGGGATAACGCCGGACGACTGGTTTTCGATGCGCTTAATGGGCGCGCCCGCTTCGCGCAGGTTCGAGAGCAGGAAAGCCACGCCACCGCCGCGTTTGGAAAGCTGAAGCGCGGAGTTCACCGCCCGGCCAATCGACTCCATATTGTCTTCGATGCGCAGCAGAAAGCAGGATACCAGTTCGCCGCGCTGCTGTTTGCCGCAGTTTAAAAATGTCGGCGTGGCGGGCTGGAAACGGCCGCTGAGCATCTCTTCCATCAGGCTGTATGCCAGCGCTTCGTCGCCCTGCGCCAGGGTCAGCGCCACCATGGTTACGCGGTCTTCAAAAAGCTCAAGGTACTCTTTGCCGTCGTAAGATTTCAGCGTGTAGCTGGTATAGAACTTCCATGCGCCAAGGAAGGTTTTAAAGCGGAAACCGCTGTTGTGCGCCTTTTCGAACAGGGAAACGACAAAGCCTCGATCGTAACGCGCGAGCACGCGTTCATCGTAGTAGCCTTCAGCGACAAGCCAGCTAAGACGCGCGTGCTGGCTGGCAAAGCGTCGCGTGCGGGGTAACACATGCTGCTCGTGAAACTTCTCTACCGCCAGCCTGTCTTTTTCAAACTGGATGCGGCCTTCGGAATCATAAAGATTCAGCATGGCGTTGAGCGCGTGATAGTCCGCGCCGTCTGATGTGATTACGCGGATAGCTTCTGTCGTTGCCAAAATTCGCTTACTCCCTTACGCACGTTCTCAATGTCCTGGTCAGTACCTAACAGCTCAAAGCGGTAGAGGTACGGCACCCGGCATTTTTGAGCAATGATGTCGCCCGCCCGACAAAAGCCTTCACCGAAATTACGGTTACCGCTGGCGATGACGCCGCGCAGCAGGGCCCGGTTGGCGGGGTTGTTTAAAAATCGAATCACCTGGGCGGGCACCGCGCCCGCAATCCCGCCGCCGCCGTAGCTCGGCACGATTAAGATGTATGGCTCCGTCACTTCCAGCCGCTGTTTCATATCCTGCGGGATGCGCAAGGCGGGTAGCCCAAGCCGCTCCACGAAACGCAGGGTATTCTCAGACGAGCTTGAGAAGTAGACGAGGTTGCTCATGCGGTGGCCTGGACGCGCAGACGGTTAATCAAGTCCGGTCGGAAGCCGCTCCAGCTTTCCTGATCGGTGACCACTACCGGCAGCTGACGGTAGCCCTGCGCGCGTAAATCGTCCAGGGCTTCAGGATGTAAATCGAGATTAATCAGGTCAAAAGTGAGCCCACGGTTTTCGATTGCGCGCTTTGTAGCGTGGCACTGAACACAGTCGTTACGGGTGTATAGGGTAATGCGCATGATTCTTATTCTCTCTGTGGTTGAGAATATGAATACTAGATGTGGTGAATGAAATTATCAACCATACAAGATATAGTATTTTCAGATAAGTAATGCCTGAATGAGCAGCGCGGCGGGTGACGCGGCTTTGACCCGCCATTCGGGGAAAAAGGGCTGAGGTAGGGTGGGTAAGCGACGGCGCAATCCACCCAAAGCGCTACTTCCGCATGCTAATCGCCAGACGGTTAAAAGCGTTCATCAGACTAGCGGCAAAGGTCAGATCGCTTATCTCCTGGGCGGTGAAAAATTGCAGCAGCGGTTCGTACACGGCGTCTTCCGCGCCGCCTTCGGTAATTAACGTTATTGCTTCCGCCCAGGCCAACGCAGCGCGCTCTTTATCACTGAAGTGATGGCTCACTTTCCAGCCTGCCAGCGCATCCAGCTTCGCCTGGTCTGTGCCATCTGCGCGCAAAGCTTTGGCATGCATTTCCAGACAATAGGCGCAGCCGTTGATTTGCGAAACGCGCAGGAAAAGCAGTTCGATCAGCGTCGAGCCAAGGGCGCTGGCTTCCAGCCCTTTTAGCGCCTGTCGCATAGGTTTAAATACCGTCGGGGAAAGGTCGAAGTAAGGCTGTCGTAATGCGATCATAATGTGGCTCCTCATGTTGGTGTGGGAGCAATTTAGCACTATGATGGACTGCTAAAGAGAGCCATAAATTATCTAAAAAAGCAGGCCATGATGGCAAAGCCCACGTCACTGGTAGTGAACGCTCACTATGTTATTCCACGCTATCAGCAGATTGCCCGACAGCTTAAACAGGCGATCGGCGACGGTGAGCTGCCGCCCGGCAGCCGGTTACCGTCGGGGCGCACTATGGCCCTTGAGCTTGGCGTGGCGCGGGCAACGGTCGAAAACGCCTATGGTGAACTGGTCGCGCAGGGCTGGCTTGAAAGGCGCGGTCAGGCGGGGACCTTCGTCAGCCCTTCGGTAACGGCTCCGGCCAGTAATCAGAATGTGTCCGCCAGCCGGCCGCAGGGTGCGCCGCTGCCTTTTCAAATGGGACTGCCAGCGCTGGATGCCTTTCCGCGAGCGCTCTGGGCGCGGCTGATGGGGCGACGCCTGCGCCTGCAAACGCCCTACGATTTAGTGATGCCGGAAAACTGCGGTGAATCCACGCTCAGGCAGTCTATCGCCGATTACCTGCGTTTTTCGCGCAGTATTGAATGCCAGCCGGAGCAGATATTTATCACCGCCGGTTTTCAGGCCGCGATGCGGCTGGTAGTACGAACGCTGGCTCAAGCCGGCGACGGCATCTGGCTGGAAGATCCCGGCTATCGCTATGTACGCCCGGTCTTCGCCGATGCCGGCATGACGCTTCACCCGGTGCCCGTGGACGATGAAGGGATGCAGGTTGGCTACGCCCTGCAGCATTATCCGCAGGCGCGTTTCGCCCTGCTCACTCCCGCCCATCAAAGCCCGCTTGGCGTGGCGCTCTCCCTTACCCGGCGTCACAGTTTGCTGGACTGGGCGGCCTCGCGGCAGGGATGGATAATCGAAGACGATTACGACAGCGAGTTCCGTTACCACGGCAAACCGCTGCCGCCGATCAAAAGCCTGGACGGCCCGGAGCGCGTGATCTACGCCGGGACGTTCAGCAAATCAATGTTCCCCGCGCTACGCGTCGCCTGGCTGGTCGTGCCGCGGCAGCAGGCCGAGGCGTTCAACCAACAGACCCGTTTCCTGCCTTGTACGGTATCGATGCTCATTCAGCAGACCATTGCCGACTTTTTGCGTGAAGGCCATTTCTGGCGCCATCTGAAAAAGATGCGTCAGTGCTACGGCGAACGTCGCGTATGGCTGGAAACGGCGCTACAAAGCGAGGGTTTTGACGTGGTGCCGCAGGCGGGCGGCATTCAGCTTGTAATGCGCGTAAAGGGCGACGATCGTGCTTTAGCCGCCCGCGCTCGCGCAGCGGGTCTTGCCGTTCAGGCGCTAAGCGACTGGCGCATGACATCAAAAGGCGAGGGGGGAATTCTCATGAGCTTTACTAATGTGGTTTCGCTGGAGATGGCGCGTCGCTATGCCCGACAGTTAAGACTGGCCATAACGTAAAAACCCCGGCAGCTGGGCTACCGGGGTCAACGTGTAGTGAGTATTAAATATCACTATCTGGTCGTTGTATTGCTTCAGTCTTAGCGGCGTGAAGCCAAAATGGCACCGAGGAAGATCCCGACGGCTGCGCCAATCCCAACGCTCTGCCATGGTTTTTCGCGCACGTAGGTATCCGCGCAGCTTACCGCATCACAGGCGGCTTGTTTCACGCGGCTACGACCCTGAATGCGGGCCCGGGTTTCTTTCAGGAGGGATTCAGCCTTTTTACGAGCCGCTTCGCCTTCCTCTTTAACATCGCTACCAAAAGACTTAAGAACCTCTTCCAGCGTGTCCGCCAGCTGGTTCACGTCGTGGTTAATATCATCAACGCCTTCATTAACTTCGTTTCGATTTGGACGGTTAATCATTTGCTTCTCCCTATTTGCGATGTGACTTTCAGTGTAGACCATAATTTTTAGTAATGAGGCAGGTCACGGTCTTTCACCGTCTTTATGGACTAATCCGAAAGCCCTGCTAATGCTGGTTATTGTATGGTTGCGAAGCTAAAAAGATGACGAGGAAAAATTATGTACTTAAGACCTGACGAGGTGGCCCGCGTACTTGAGAAAGCCGGTTTTACCATGGATGAAGTGACCCCCAAAGCCTACGGCTATCGCCGCGGCGACAACTACGTTTATGTTAATCGCGAAGCGCGTATGGGACGTACGGCGTTGATTATTCATCCAACGCTGAAAGAGCGCAGCCAGTCGCTGGCCGATCCCGCATCGGAAATCAAAACCTGCGATCACTATCAGCAGTTTCCGCTTTATCTGGCCGGAGACGCGCACCAGCATTACGGCATTCCGCACGGCTTTAGCTCACGCATCGCACTGGAACGTTACCTGTCAGGGCTGTTTGGCGAGCATTAATCTGTGGGCTGGCGCAGCGCCAGTCACAGCTTTATACCCCGGCTTTAGCGTTCCGGTAGCCGCTAAGACGAAACAGGCGACGGCAGTAGTCGAGAAAATAGCCGTAAGCCGCACCCATCATCATCGACACCACGATATTTGAACTTACGGCGGCGACAATCTGGTTCCAGTCGGCCCCGACGGTTAACAGAATTGCCACGTAGACCGGCGACTGAAAGGTGACATACGCCAGTACGTCCGCGAGGTTTCTTACCCAGCTTGCATCGCTGTGGCGTCTGGCGAAGCGCATAAAGGCATCGCGGTACATGCCGTATGGCCAGGCGATAAGAATATTCACCGGGATGGCCACAAGGCGCGATGAAAGGGACTGGTCAAAGCTCATTCCCGACAGAAAGATCTCAATCATCATGTTTACTACCGAGCAATAAACCACCATCGCAAAGGTATCCGCTACAGCGTGGCGAAGACGTGACTCAGGCGAAAACATTATTCTGACTCCAGGGAATTACCAGCCATAAAAACCAGCTTTTGCCGCTATGACTAGTGATAAGGATTGATTTGTTTTGAGTGGATAGATTATCTGCCTGCCTTGAAATGAACAATTAGAGAAAAATTTTTATTTACAGGCGATTTATCAATTAAATCCGCTAAAAGGGCGTTATCCGTGTCCGTTTCCTGATTTTGTCGTCCGCTTGTTATCTTGTTATTAAAAATCAATATGTTAAAAACAAATCGTTTTTTATGCTGTTAAGCGGCGATAAGATCGTTATATAATTCTTTATATAACGAGTGACCACATGAGGGCTGGCAGGTGGAGAACCATTTTGGCAAGGGGTTGATGGCGGGGCTTAAAGCCCGCGAAGCTGACAGTGTCACCAAAGTGGCACGTTTCTGTTCCGACTATAAGCGCGGCTTTGTATTGGGATTCACCCATCGCATTTCTGAGCAAACCGGCGATCGCCAGCGCGCGGCCTGGGAAGCGGGCGTTTTGACCCGGCGCTACAACCTTGATAAAGAATTAGTGGCGGACTTTTTTAAAGAAGTGAAAGCCGATGTGGCGGTGAAATGTTTTTTGGCGGGTTATGAAAAAGGCTATTGATTAAGGCCGATTGTATACCCCCGTGCCCGGTTGT
>NZ_RCAA01000006.1:240295-241533 GCF_003628475.1 Enterobacter sp. R1(2018)
AACTGGCGATGACAAGGATAGGGCATATTTTATTGGATTCTGGCGGGCAGCGTTGCCCGCCTGTACAGGCCGATTAGCAAACGCCGAAATCACCTTCCTCTTTATACAGCGTTATCTCAGAGGTTTTCAGCCTGACTTGTTCGCCGCTGAGCAGGTTGGCCGGCGCGCAGACTACCTCATCTCCCTGTACGTCAAGCACTTCCATCTTTGGCCCACCCTTTTTCGGTTGAATCAGATCGCCCACTTTAAACATATATAGCCTCGCAAAAATAAGGTATTAAACTGCCGGTTTATACCTATAAACATAGATCAGACCAGCCAGCCGATAAAGAATAGTCGCATAACCTTTTGTGCGTTACTGGTATAGGGTAGGGAAAGGAGGCGCCATGTTTAATCCCAATGCGTTACAGCAGCTTTATTCCACCACCAGCGAGACAACTCTCGCCCGATGGGCCGCTCATCCCAACCGAGGCAAGGTACTGGAACAGGGTTTTTACGATCGGCACAAGCTCGCCATTACCAGCGGAATCAAGCCTTCGTTAACCCAACCGCTACAGAATTTATTATCTGAAATCAACGGGCTGGCCCAGGGCGATCCGCTGGCGGATGCCATGCCCTTAACGGGGCTGCATTTCACCTTTTTCGCGGTAACCATGCCGATTTACCAGAAAAGCGATATTGATGATATCGATCCAAATTTATTGGCTATCTTTGCCAAAAACGCGCAAAAAAAGATAGTGAAAATTAGCGATCTGCGGCTTGTGGCCTTGCCCAACCAGCTTCTTATTGCCGGCGTGCCGGACGAGGAAAGCTACGTGGCCAAAGAGGCGTTTGCCCGGCAGCTGCTTGCTTCACCCTGGCGCGATAAGGTGCTTACACGTCATGGCGATATTCCCTTGCCGCCGCCGTTCTGGCATAGCACGATACTGCGCTATCAGGCGGAATTTCTTCCCGCACGGTTCAGGGAGTATTTCAGGGCGCATCAGGCAGTAAATTATGGAAATGTATCCTCTGTCGTCCGGCTTGCCTTTACCAACTATAACTGGACGGAAGTTCACGACTGCTAGTGGCGATTCCACGGCATGACGGCCAGCAGCCGGGCCATGCCGCAAAACCCGCTGACGCCGGCAAACAGCAGGCCCGCGCCGACGAAGCCGGAAAGTAAAAAGAAGTCGGGATGCAGGGTATATCCCAGCAGGACGCCGACGAGCACCAGCGTGCCCGCCGCTATCTGAACC
>NZ_RCAA01000006.1:241543-261835 GCF_003628475.1 Enterobacter sp. R1(2018)
AGCGGCAAAGGCTGAGTTTTATCGGCAAGTATTTCCCGCCCCTCTTTCTTCCATGCGTTCAGGCCGCCTTCCAGCAGGAGGGCTTTTGCCGGTGCGACGGCCTGTGCCAGCTTCTGCGCGTTTTGCGAAGAGCGTATCCCCGACTGACAGTAAAAAATCACCGTATCGTAAGGCTCAAACGGGCCAAGCCGTTCGCCGTTTTCAATAGCAGAAAGCGAAAGGAGATGCGCCTCGGCGATATTTTCGCGGACATATTCATCCTGCTCGCGAATATCGATCAACGCAGCGCCTTGTTCAAGCAGCGCTTTGGCCTCGGCGGGGGAAATACTCTGGATAGTCATGGCGTTCCTCAGAAGCGTTAAGTCGTTTGAGCATTTTGACAGGCGGTCAGCTTAGCCTGTCAACCCTTCTGCCGTTCTGCTGTATCATCTTTATCCCTTCGCTTGCGTTAAGCTGAATCAGCCGCACGCATATGCTTCGCGGAGATAACCCGGTTTTCAAGAGATTTCGAGGATATGGCACAGCGTTTTTTCCAGAAAGTCTGGCCGATCGTGACTTTTTCGTGCCGGAAAAAGTCGTTACTCACCCGGATCCGAAAATAGCTTTGATGAGTGTTGGTTATCCCAAATGTATGAGCATGGTCACACTTGCCTTTTAAAGAATTAAATATTCATTTTAATTTATAAAACTATAATTAATTATTCCTAACGAGGTGTCGCGCAGAGCAAAGTCGACGGTCGCTTCGGTTTGCGCGATCATTATTGAGTCGCTGGCCGTTCAGCTCTTCCGGCAGGATGAAACCGTTCCGGCTATGAAAAGAGCATCGAATATGCAGGACGCTGACAGCCCTGCTTTTGCTTACGCAGTCCGAACTTAGCGTGAGCTGCATGCTGAAACGGGGAAAATAAAACATCACGGCAGTACCGCGACGCCGAGTACGAAAAATGAAACGCATAAGGTTGCAAAGAATCCACATTTTGTACTCAGCAATACTGCGGGTTCGTTTATTGTACTGAACGGCCAGTTTGTAACTCTGACGTAAAGCCTTAGATGACAAGTATCTACCTCAGCCTGCCGGATATGAGGTGTCCTTAAGCCTGGTGCAAAGTGAATTTTTGAAAGTAGATGCGACTCAACGTAAAGCCTTTTTGCGCTGGGCGCTGGAACGTTAACTCTGCCAGTTGGCATAAACGCATAGCGAGACAATGATGAAAATCGATTTATCTGCCCTGACCACCGAAGGCCGCAATACTCAAAGCGAAAATATCGACATGCTTTCTACGGAAGAGATGCTGAGGGTGATTAACAGGGAAGACCAGAAGGTGGCGCTGGCGGTTGAAAAGGTGATCCCGGCTATCACTCAGGCTGTCGATGCCATCGTTGCTGCTTTTCAAAAAGGCGGGCGCTTAATTTACTGCGGCGCCGGCACGTCTGGTCGTCTGGGCATTCTTGATGCCAGTGAGTGCCCACCAACTTACGGCACGCCGCGTGAGCAGGTCGTCGCGCTGATTGCAGGCGGCCACCAGGCCATTTTACAGGCGGTCGAAAACGCCGAAGACAGCCTGACGATGGGCGTTGAAGATCTGAAAAACATCGGGTTTAACGAAAAGGATGTGCTTGTAGGGATTGCCGCCAGCGGCCGTACGCCTTACGTCGTGGCGGCGCTGAACTACGCCAACGAGTTGGGCGCAACCACCGTAGCGCTGACCTGTAACACGGGCAGCGAAATCACTCGGATCGCCAGGATTGCCATCATGCCGGTCGTTGGCGCGGAAGTGGTGACCGGCTCTTCCCGTATGAAGGCCGGGACGGCGCAAAAGCTGGTGCTGAATATGCTGACTACGGGGGCGATGATCCGCAGCGGGAAAGTTTACGGCAATCTGATGGTGGACGTGGAGGCAACTAACCAGAAGCTGGTGCAGCGCCAGATTAACATCGTGATGCAGGCGACCGACTGCGACCAGCAAACCGCTTCGCAGGCGCTGACAGCCTGCGGCGGCCACTGCAAAACCGCCATCGTCATGGTGCTGGGCAAGCTGACGGCCGCGCAGGCAAAACAACTGTTAAATGATAACAACGGCTTTATTCGCAAGGCGTTAGCCAATACGGAGATCTAGCAATGGCTAAGATTACGGAACAATTGATTGCCACGATCCTGCAGCTGGTCGGCAATAAAAGTAATATTCAGACCTGCGGGCACTGTATGACCCGCCTGCGTCTTACGCTTAACAACGATCGGCTCATCGAGCATGACAAGCTTAAGGCGCTGGCCGGAGTGCTGGGCGTTATCAACAGCGACGATCAGCTGCAAATCATTCTCGGGCCGGGTAAAGCGCAAACCGCTGCCGAAATGATGAATGCCATGCTTGCCAACGGCGCCGTTCCTGAACAACCGAGCGTCGGTTCGGTTGCAAGCGACAACAAACAGAAGATGAAGGCAAAGCAAAACAGCGTGGTGCATCAGTTCCTGGCTAAGTTCGCCACCATCTTTACCCCGTTAATCCCGGGTTTTATCGCCGCAGGGATGCTGCTGGGGTTTGCCACCCTGATTGAACAGGGCCTGCTGACCGACGCCGCCGAAAAAAATACCGCTATCGTGCATATCGTTGGCTACATGAAAATTTTCGGCAAGGGCCTGTTCACTTTCCTGCCGATCCTGATTGGCTATAACGCGCAGAAAGCCTTTGGCGGCTCGGGCGTAAATGGCGCTATTATCGCCTCGTTGTTCCTGCTGGGCTACAACCCGGCAGCGACGACAGGGTACTTCTCCGGTATCGATAACTTCTTCGGTATGGGCATTGACCCGCGGGGCAATATTATTGGCGTGCTGATTGCGTCTATTCTGGGCGCATGGATTGAGCGCCAGATCCGTAGGATCGTCCCGGATAATCTGGATATGATCGTCACATCGCTACTGACGCTGCTGATTACCGGCGCGCTGACGTTCACGCTGATCATGCCTTTCGGCGGCGAGCTGTTTAAAGGCATGTCCTGGCTGTTCCTGCACCTGAACGGTAACCCGTTTGGCTGCGCCATCCTTGCGGGCCTGTTTCTGATTGCGGTGGTATTCGGCGTTCACCAGGGCTTTATCCCGGTCTACTTTGCGCTGATGGACGTGCAGGGCTTCAACTCGCTGTTCCCGATTCTGGCCATGGCCGGCGGCGGGCAGGTGGGGGCCGCGCTTGCGCTTTACTTCCGCTCGGCTAAGCATTCCATGACCCGTAACCAGGTTAAAGGGGCGATCATTCCGGGCCTGCTAGGCGTTGGCGAACCGCTGATTTACGCCGTAACGCTGCCGCGCGTGAAGCCTTTTGTTACCGCCTGTCTCGGCGGCGCCTGCGGCGGCTTCTTTATCGGGCTGATTGCCTGGCTCGGCCTGCCGATTGGCCTGAATACCGTGTTCGGCCCGTCAGGCCTGGTATCGCTGCCGCTGATGACCTCCGCCCAGGGCATCTATACCGGAATGGGGATTTACGCCGCGGGCGTGCTTGTCTCTTATATCAGCGGTTTTATCATTACCTGGTTCTTTGGCTATAAGGATATCGATCTGACTTAGAATCGGCGGCAGGCGGCTTTCCCCAAACTCACTTTGCCGCCTGCCTTTTTTGTATGGCTTTTTAGATAATCTTTCATTCCTGCTTAATTCCAAGCTTTTTGAATTCCTCGCTTTAGCTGTAGTGAAAATCTTAATTAATGATAAAACAATGTTTTCCACTGGCTGTGAGTTAATAAGAAAGTTTGATGTTAATTAAAAGAAGAGGTAATAAGATGAAGCGGGCATTCTCACTATTTATTATCTTTAGCCTGTATAGTTTAGCTGTTTTTTCAGAGTCTAATTCTTCGCAGCAAACAAAATTCATGACGCTTGCAAACATTCATTACTTTTCGCATGGGATGAGCGGGTTGCCGGTAAAATAAGCGAAGGAGGAATTTTATCTGAGCATATAAGCGACGATAAGAAGCTAATATAAAATTTCTCTCCTTAGCAAATGTTAAAGACGCTACGCCAGAAGCTAAGCTTTATGCGCTATGTGGGCTGATTAGTATGTCCAGGACTGAACTGAATGCTATTTTCAGGATCGATTTAACAGGACGGTTATTATCCTCAAAGGGAATGTTATAGCGCAGCAATTGTTTTATAAGGTGTATAACAACATAAGTATAACCGGTTGTAAGTAAGCGGTTTATTTCAAATAATATAAGGATATTAATATGAAAGGAATCCTCATTGAAGAAATGCGCTTAATCTATGGCGGAATGAAGCTTGATGGGCTCATCCATCTTCTACTGTATTTGATACACGGGGAACGAATAAGGGAATGTATATTGACACTAAAGGCAAATGTTTGGCTGCAGGAGCGAGCTCTGCGACCCTGGATCTGGATGGAAAAGGAGTGCCTGTGTAGCAGGAAAAGAGGCTTAAACCTGCTGAATGGGACAAGCTAAAGTAATTCTATGAAATAAATATTAAGCCATTTGGATAAAGATGGTTTCTGTTAACACATACAAAAACCCGGCTGCATAAGCGGCCGGGTTTTTTTACAGCGAAACTCATTTCCTTGAGGGGGGATATCAGCTGAACTCACTTCTATAAATTCAGCGATCTAATGTTTTTCCCGGCGGCGGCTCCATTGCCAGCGCGCTTGCGCTGGCCGGGTCAAACAGTGAAAGGCTTTCAATCTGATCCAGCATAATCACTTTGCGAAAAGCCATTGCGCTTTTGGGCTCTGAATCCAGGGTGATATCATGATCGGCATACCATTTGCTGTAATTATGCTCAATGCACAGGTTCATCCTCTCTCCGTCGCGATAGCCGCTCAGCATGGGAATCAGTACCACGTTTGCCGTCTTTTCATATTCAAGCGTTGCGGTGTGAATCATGCCGATGTAAATCCGCCTCGACTTAAGCGTAACCAGCGCCAGCTCACCTTCTTCCATACACTGATAAAGCAGTTGTTCGATACCGCTTGAGCGCGCAAGGCTCTTATAGAGCGTTTTCCTGCCGCTGCCGTCCAGCCGCGCGCTGCCGGCCCAGTTGGAACGATACAGGCAGAAAAATACGGCGAAGGTCAGCATGATGACAACGGGCGCCTGGATACCAAGAAAACTCCAGTTCATAAATACAATTTGCCAGTCGGCATAATTGCCGGGCATAAGGTGCAATGCATTTATAGCGGCAGAAAGCGCGAGCAAAAGCAGCCAGATTAAGCCGGTGGCTATAACGCCCTGCAGCACGAAGATGCAGCCATAAAGGGCTACCAGGAAATAGACGTCCCAGCCGAAGGAGCGCTTAATTTTAAAACGCGTGGACAGGTCCCGGCTCGTGTACCAGTAGCCGCATACCATCAACACCATAAAGATCGCCGTTCCCATATCAGGCTCTCTTCAACGCGTTGACGTGACGCAGGAAATCCTCGCGCACTTCTTTGCTTTTAAAATTCACCGATGCGTTACCATCCTGATCGATAATAATACGATCTCCATCCTCAACGGATTCAATAACATCCTGATGGCTCATCACCTGCAAAAGCAGCTCGGGACTGGAAAAGATCGACAGAAGGAAACGACGCATGCGGATACATCCTTATGGAGAAAACAGACAAGCCTGGTTGAATAAGTATGGCGCAACCATAAGGTAATGCTGAAAAGAGGGACTGTGGTGGTTTCTGAACGCGCAGGCGCTCTGGATTACAGACACAAAAAAGCCCGCATAGCTTGCGCTAAGCGGGCTTTCGACTTCATCAGGTGGCTCTGGTAACCACTGACGGAGGATTTTGGTGGAGCTGGCGGGAGTTGAACCCGCGTCCGGAATTCCTAGACCGTCGGCACTACATGCTTAGTCATATCTTTACATTCGCCGGGCAACTGCGGACAGACACGCCATTACCAAACTATCCTGATTAAGTTTAATGCTTCAACCCCAGGCAAGGTATCCACACGATCTCTTTTGGGTTTGACCTCTCTTGATCCCCGTCCTAAGAGCGGAGGCTAGGGAGAGAGGGCTCTTAGCAGGTTATTAAGCTGCTAGGGCGTAGTTTTCGTCGTTTGCGACTATTTTTTTGCGGCTTTTTACGAGGCCAACCGCCCCTCGGCATGCACCTTGGGTTTCGCAAATCCCGTCGAATCCAGAATCAGCCCCACAAGTGTTTTGTAAGTATAACAGAGTTTTGTCGTCCGTTACCAGCCCTCTGCCTTGCTAAGGTTCAGATGGCGTTAATCAGCGTCCCGCATGCTTCATGATACGTGCCTTATCCAGCGCCCATTCGCGATCTTTCAAATCCGTACGTTTGTCGTGCTGCTTTTTACCTTTCGCTACGCCAATTTTTACTTTGCACCAGGCGTTTTTCCAGTACATGGAAAGGGCGACTACGGTGTAGCCGTCACGATTGATGCGGCCATAAAGGTTATCCAGCTCGCGTTGATTCAGCAGCAGCTTACGGGTACGCGTCGGGTCGCAGACCACATGACTTGAGGCAACGTTCAGCGGCGTGAAGTTTGCGCCGAATAAGAAGGCTTCGCCGTCTTTCAGGATGACGTAGCTGTCGCTGATATTGGCCTTCCCGGCGCGCAGAGTTTTTACTTCCCAGCCTTGCAGTACGAGACCCGCTTCAAATTCGTCTTCGATAAAGTATTCGTGACGGGCGCGTTTGTTCTGCGCAATGGTGGCTGAGCCAGGTTTGTGTGCTTTTTTCTTTGTCATAGTGCTGCTCAGTATACGCAATCAAGAGTTCAAAGACACCCCGCTTCACTGCGGGCGGAAAGGAGTTATCTTAGCATGTTCGCGGCTTAGAATTTTTCATTGCCCGGAGATAAATGTTATTATTTATAGGTTGTATGACTCACAGGAAAAGCTATGCCTCAGATCAGTCGTACTGCCCTGGTGCCTTACAGCGCGGAGCAGATGTATCAGTTAGTGAACGATGTGGACTCCTATCCGGACTTTTTACCTGGTTGCACCGGCAGCCGGGTTATTGATGTTTCCGCCAGCCAGATGACGGCGGCGGTCGATGTCTCGAAGGCGGGAATCAGCAAAACGTTCACCACGCGCAATACATTAACCAGCAACCAGAGCATTTTGATGCATCTCGTCGACGGGCCGTTTAAATCCCTGAGGGGAGGCTGGACGTTTACGTCGCTTGGCGCCGACGCCTGTCGCATTCAGTTCCAGCTTGATTTTGAGTTCACGAACAAGCTGATAGAACTGGCGTTTGGCCGCATCTTTAAAGAGCTTGCAGGCAGTATGGTGCAGGCTTTTACCACGCGGGCCAAAGAGGTTTACAGTGTCGCCTGATATCAAAGTCGAGGTTGTTTACGCGCTGCCCGAAAAGCAATATTTGCGTCAGGTAAAACTGGCGCAGGGCAGCACGGTGGAGCAGGCGATAGAGGCTTCTGGCCTGCTGGATCTGCGTAGTGACATCGATCTTAGTAAGAATAAAGTCGGCATTTTTAGCCGCCCGGTAAAGCTTGGCGATGAGGTGAACGAGGGCGACAGGGTGGAAATTTATCGCCCGCTGATTGCTGACCCCAAAGAGCTGCGGCGTCAACGCGCGGCCAAATCTCAGAAATAAAAAAGGCGCTTTTTAAGCGCCTTTTTTCATCTGTGTCTCGTCTTAGCGATCTTTTTCCAGCTTTGGCTTGTTATCAATGTTGGTTAATACACCGCTGCTGTTAAAGGTCAGCGTCAGCGTTTGCTGAGTGACGCCTTCATGGCCTGGTTGCTGACGGAAAACGTAGAACCAGGTGTTGGTGCCGAACGGATCGGTCATCATCGGCGTACCCAGGGCATAAGCAACCTGCTGTTGAGTCATACCGGTACGGATCTTCGACACGTCATTCTGTGTCAGGTAGTTCCCCTGGTTGATATCGGGGCGGTAAACTACTCGCTCCAGAGTGGAACAGCCTGCGGTCAACATCAGAAGAACCGCTGCGGCAGCAGTCAGCGTTTTACAGCGCATAGTGATTTGATTCCTTTTCGGGCCCGAGCAGCACGTGGCTCATTCGTAATATGCCGATGATAATAAACCTTTTCGCAGTTTAAAACCTTAAGGCGCTCAACTCAGACCCTGGCAGGACAAAAAAGTTGGCTCAAAACCTGTTCAATTGCCAATCCATTGACTGAATGCTGCTTTTTTAAGCGGCAAACGGCAGATTATTCCATCGCAGCCGGTAAATGTACTAGGCCGCCAGCAGTTCTTTCGCGTTAGCCAGCGTGTTGCGGGTGACTTCGCTTCCGCCAAGCAGACGAGCCAGCTCCTGAAGGCGGGAACGTTTATCCAGCGGTTGCATATGGGTTTCCGTCATTTCACCGTCGGTCTCTTTGCTGACAAAGAAGTGGTGGTGTCCGCAGCCTGCGACCTGCGGCAGGTGCGTTACGCACATAACCTGCGTTGATTCGCCCAGCTGACGCAGCAGTTTGCCTACCACGGCCGCCGTTGGCCCGCTGATGCCGACATCCACTTCATCGAAAATCAGCGCCGGCGTTTCCATCTTACGGGCGGTGATCACCTGGATGGCCAGCGCGATACGCGATAGCTCACCGCCGGAGGCGACTTTAGCCAGCGGCTGTAAAGGCTGTCCCGGGTTGGTGCTGACGCGGAAATCGATACGATCTGCGCCCTCGGCCGTCAGATGGTTTTCATTGAACTCAACGTCAATAGCCAGCTTGCCGTGAGGCATGGAAAGAGAATGCATGCTTTCGGTGATGAGCTGACACAGTTCGGCCGCGTAATGTGTACGACGCAGGTGCAGTTCACGCGCCACGGAGAGCGCCTGTTCATGGTGATACGCCACCGCATGCATCAGTTCATCCTGCGAGGTGGCCTGCTCGTCCAGCTGCTGCTGTTCATCAAGTAATTTCTGGTGGAACAACGGCAGCTCCTCAGGGGATATGCGATGCTTACGCGCCAGATTTATCTGCCGTGAAATACGCTGTTCCAGTTCGTACAGGCGATTAGGATCGAGGTCCAGACGGTCACAGTAATGGCGTAGCTCGTCGCTGGCTTCGGAAATCTGAATGGCGGCTTCTTCAAGCATATCCAGCACGCCGGAAAGCTTGTTATCCAGGCCGACGAGTTCGCCCATTAGCTGGCGGGCGGTATGCAGCTGGTTTTGCAGGTTGCAGTCTTCGCCGTCGGCGAGGATGTCGAGCGCCTGCTGGCTGGTTGAGAGCAGCTGCCCGCTGTTGGCCAGACGTTTGTATTCTTCGTCGATCTGTTCGAATTCGCCGGCAACGGGCGCGAATTCGTTAAGCTCTTTAAGCTGATAGTGCAGCAATTCTGCGCGCGCGGCGCGTTCCTGGGAAAGCTGCTGATGCTGAGCCAGATCGCGACAGCTCTGATGCCAGGCGCGGTAGCGTTCCGCCATTTGCGCGATAAGCTTGTGCTCACCCGCGTAGCCGTCCAACAGATTTTTTTGATGCTCAGGCTTCAGCAGCAGCTGATGCGCATGCTGGCCGTGGATTTGAATGAGCAGCTGGCCGAGATCGCGAAGCTGGGACAGGGGAACCGCGGTGCCGTTGATAAAGCCGCGCGAGCGGCCATCGCTGCTGATAACGCGACGCAGCAGGCATTCGCGGCCTTCCTCCAGTTGGTTTTCCTCCAGCCAGCGCAGGGCGGCAGGCGTATCTTTTAAAGAGAAGCGGGCGCATAAGTCGGCGCGGCTGGCGCCCTGACGCACCATATCGGCTTCTGCGCGGCCGCCCAGGCACAACCCTAAGGCATCAATCGCAATAGATTTACCGGCGCCGGTTTCGCCGGTGATAGCCGTCATGCCGTGATGAAAGTCAATTTCCAGTTCACGCACGATTGCGAAATTACTGATGGTAAGTTGTGCCAGCATAGCCACCTTCCTGTATATAACAACATAGCTGTAGTTACATCCAGTATATCCTGGTTATCTATCCAGTAAAGTAGCTTGAGCGGTTTTCAGAATAATTTTTTTGACCAGCCGAGTTTTGAACTCAATGTATTGAAATAGCTGTAGTCTTTCGGATGAATGAGGTTGAGATGATAGTCACAGCGGCGAATCAACACGTCTTCGCCTTCCTGAATCGGCAAGGCTATCTGGCTGTCGCAGCTGATTTCCAGGTCGCTGCGCATATGCGAAAAGCGCAGGCGGATGGTGCTGCTGCTGTTGATAACCAGAGGGCGCGCCGAGAGAGTGTGCGGGAACATTGGTACAAGCGTAATAGCATCCAGAGAAGGCGTTAAAATCGGGCCGCCGGCGGAAAGCGAATAGGCCGTCGAGCCGGTTGGCGTGGAGATAATCAGACCGTCGGAGCGCTGAGAGAAGGCGAAAACCTCGTCTATGTAGACTTCAAATTCAATCATATGCGCGACTTTGCCGGGGTGCAGCACCACTTCATTAATGGCGGTGCTCAGCCGGGTTGGCTTGTCGTGCTGGCATACCTGCGCTTCGAGCAGGAAGCGCTTTTCGGCGATGTAATGACCTTCCAGCACGTCCGCCAGCTGCTGCTGTGCGTTATCGGGATCGAGGTCCGTAAGAAAGCCGAGGTTGCCACGGTTGATGCCAATAACCTTTATATCGTAGCGCGCAAGCACCCGCGCCGCGCCAAGCATATTGCCGTCGCCGCCGACGACCACGGCCAGATCGGCAAGCTGGCCGATTTCAGCCAGCGTTCCTGTTTTGACGTTTTTCAGGTTCAGTTCCTGGGCAATCTGCTGTTCCACGATGACGTCGTAGCCTTTTCCGCATAGCCAGCGATAAAGCATTTCATGCGTGGTCAGTGCCGTTGGGTGGCGTGGATGCCCGACAATGCCAATACATTTGAAATGGGTGTTCGCTATTCTGGTGGTCATCGTGGTGGTCCTTATACGCAGACGTTTATGACAATATGTCACGTTCCCTTGAATCCCGGAAACTGATCCCCATAATAAGCGAACCAGCGAGATGAATGCTAAAAACGCGGAGAATTTCATGAGTAGTAAAGAACAGAAAACACCAGACGAGCAAGTCCCGGAAGATATTGCAATGGAAAGCCACGACGAAGTAGAGGCCGTAGAAGGCGTCGAGGTGGATCCGCGCGACGAACAAATTGCCGATCTGACTGCACAGTTGGAAGAGGTTCAGCAGCGCGAACGCGACAGCCTGCTGCGTACTAAAGCCGAGATGGAAAACCTGCGTCGTCGTACCGAGTTGGACATCGAGAAAGCGCACAAATTTGCGCTGGATAAATTCGTCAATGAGCTGCTGCCGGTAATTGATAGCCTGGATCGCGCTCTTGAAGTGGCGGATAAATCCAACCCGGATCTGGCGGCGATGGTTGAAGGGATTGAGTTGACTCAGAAATCAATGCTGGACGTGGTCCGCAAGTTCGGCGTGGAAGTGGTGGGTGAAACCAACGTGCCGTTTAACCCGGACGTTCACCAGGCTATCGCTATGGTGGAATCCGAAGAGGTTGCGCCGAATCACGTATTAATGGTGATGCAGAAGGGTTACACCCTTAATGGCCGCACTATTCGCGCCGCGATGGTTTCCGTTGCAAAAGCGAAGTAAATAGCCTGTAACAAAAAGCCAGCCTTCTTACGGGCTGGCTTTTTTTTGCCTGTTATTCCTCAACGCTCTGGCGCAGCGGCTTCACCGGCGTGACGCGCACCTGTTTAATCATATTGTCCTGCACGTCGAGAATATCTATATCGTAGTAGGTGATGCGCACCCGGGTATCCTTTGCCGGGATCTCCTGCAGCTCTTCCAACAGCATGCCGTTTATCGTACGCGCGTCGTCTTCCGGCAGCGTCCAGTTAAAGGCCTTGTTGATTTCGCGTACGTTGGCGCTGCCTTCAATGATGACCGATCCGTCGTTCTGCGGCATCACTTCTTCGGCAAGCGTCGGCGACATTGAGGTGGTAAAGTCGCCCACAATCTCTTCCAGAATATCTTCCACGGTGATCAGCCCCTGGATATCGCCGTACTCATTGACCACGAGGCCGACTTTCTTCTTGTTGCGCTGGAATTTCACCAGCTGCACGTTTAGCGGCGTGCCTTCCGGGACAAAATAGACTTCATCCGCGGCCCGCAGCAGGGTTTCTTTGGTGAACTCCTGCTTCTCGGTCATCAGGCGGTAAGCTTCGCGCACGCGCAGCATGCTGATGGTGTCGTCCAGCGTGTCGCGATAGAGCACAATGCGCCCGTGCGGGGAGTGCGTCAGCTGGCGAACGATGGATTTCCAGTCGTCGTTGATATCGATGCCCACGATTTCGTTACGCGGGACCATGATGTCGTTCACGCTGATCTTTTCCAGATCCAGCACCGAAAGGAGCATGTCCTGGTTGCGGCGGGAAATCTTGGCGTGGGATTCATGCACGATGGTGCGCAGCTCGTCTTTGCTGAGCGCCGCGCTAATAACGTTATCGGTTTTAATGCCTACCATGCGCATCAGCATACGGGTGATGACGTTCAGCAGCCAGACCAGAGGCATCATCAGAATCTGCAGCGGGCCAAGCAGGAAGCTGCTTGGATAGGCGACTTTCTCTGGATAGAGCGCGGCAACGGTTTTCGGCAGTACCTCGGCAAAAACGAGCACCACGAAGGTCAGGATACCGGTAGCAATAGCCACGCCCGCGTCGCCATAAAGACGCATGCCCACAATGGTGCCGATGGCGGAGGCGAGAATATTCACCAGGTTGTTGCCGATAAGAACAAGGCTAATCAGGCGGTCCGGCTTGCGAAGCAATTTTTCGACGCGTTTAGCGGCACGGTTGCCCTGCTTGGCAAGATGGCGCAGACGATAGCGGTTCAGCGTCATCATGCCGGTTTCTGAGCCGGAGAAGTACGCTGAAACCACCACCATGATAATCAGCGTGACGATCAGCGTGGTGGTTGAGATGTGATCCAAAAGGGTTGTCCTTTAAAGTTGCAAAATTAGCCAACGAACTGTTGCAGGACCCGGCTACCGAAGTAGGCGAGGGTCAAAATCGCGGCCCCGGTGACGTTAAACCATACTACGCGGCGGCCGCGCCAACCTTCATGATAGTGTCCCCACAGCAAAATGACGTAAACAAACCATGCGAGAATAGACAGCACCGCTTTGTCGACGTTTTCCATGCTGAAGAGGTTGTGCATATAAAACAGGCCGGTGGAGAGCGTCAACGTCAGTAGCACCACGCCAACCTGGGTGATATGAAACATTTTGCGCTCGATGACCATCAGCGGCGGCATTTCAGCGCTAAAGGCGAGCTTTTTGTTTTTGAGCTGAAAGTCTATCCACGCCAGCTGCAAGGCGTAAAGCGCGGCGATGATCAGCGTGGCATAGGCAAACAGCGCAAGGCCAATATGAATCATCATCCCCGGTGTGGTTTCCAGATGGGTGATGAATTCGTTAGGCATAAAGGTGGCAAAAGCGAGGTTGATCAACGCAAAGGCGTACACGATCGGCAAAAGCAGCCAGCCGCGGTTGCGCGAAGCGACGATCGTCATTACCGTACAAATCATCAGGCCGATCAGCGAACCGACGTTCAGCAGGCTGAGATTCTGCCCGCCGTTATCCGCAAAAATGCGGGCTTCGAGCGCCAGCGCGTGGCTGATAAGCGCAATGACGGCCGATAAAATTGCCAGGCGGCGCCATGCGCTGTTCTTCCGAAGCAGGCCGGGAATGATCAGCGCGAGGCTGATGGAGTAGGCTACAAGCGCAAGGAGTGCGAAAACAGGCATATAAGGTGTCGGTCAATTAGCCAGAGATGAAAAAAGGCAGTATAACGTTACCTGTCGCCTGCTCCAACCGTTGCATCACACCAAAGGCGGCTTCATGTTATAATCCGCCAAATTCTGTTTTGTGTCGCGTACCGCGGCCTTAGTTACCACGTTAGGCAAAATACAATGTTTGATAATTTAACTGACCGTCTGTCGCGTACCCTGCGCAATATCAGCGGCCGCGGGCGGCTGACTGAAGAGAATGTTAAAGAAACGCTGCGCGAAGTGCGCATGGCGCTGCTGGAGGCGGACGTTGCGCTGCCGGTCGTGCGCGATTTCATCAGCCGCGTAAAAGAAAAAGCGGTTGGTCACGAAGTTAACAAGAGCCTGACGCCGGGTCAGGAGTTCGTCAAAATTGTTCGCGCCGAGCTGGTTGCGGCAATGGGCGAAGAAAACGCCGTGCTGAACCTTGCCGCGCAGCCGCCAGCGGTCGTGCTGATGGCAGGCCTGCAGGGTGCCGGTAAAACCACAAGCGTGGGCAAGCTGGGCAAGTTCCTGCGCGAAAAGCACAAGAAAAAAGTGCTGGTCGTTTCTGCCGACGTTTATCGCCCGGCGGCGATTAAACAGCTGGAAACCCTGGCCGAGCAGGTTGGAGTTGATTTCTTCCCGTCAGACGTCGGACAAAAGCCTGTCGATATCGTCAACGCCGCGCTGAAAGAGGCGAAGCTGAAGTTCTACGACGTGCTGCTGGTGGATACCGCCGGTCGTTTACACGTAGACGAAGCGATGATGGACGAAATCAAACAGGTTCACGCCGCGATTAAGCCGGTTGAAACCCTGTTTGTGGTCGATGCGATGACCGGCCAGGATGCGGCGAATACCGCTAAGGCGTTTAACGAAGCGCTGCCGCTTACCGGCGTGGTGCTGACTAAAGTCGACGGCGATGCGCGCGGCGGTGCGGCCCTGTCTATCCGCCATATCACCGGCAAACCGATTAAATTCCTCGGCGTCGGCGAGAAGACCGAAGCCCTGGAGCCGTTCCACCCGGATCGTATTGCTTCCCGTATTCTGGGCATGGGCGACGTGTTGTCGCTTATTGAAGATATCGAAAGCAAAGTCGACCGCGCGCAGGCTGAAAAGCTGGCCAGCAAGCTGAAGAAAGGCGATGGTTTCGACCTCAACGACTTCCTTGAGCAGCTTAAGCAGATGAAGAACATGGGCGGCATGGCGAGCATGATGAGCAAGCTGCCGGGCATGGGACAGCTGCCGGACAACGTCAAATCCCAGATGGATGACAAGGTTCTGGTGCGCATGGAGGCCATCATCAACTCCATGACGCTGAAAGAACGCGCCTCGCCAGAAATCATCAAAGGTTCCCGCAAGCGCCGTATCGCGCAGGGTTGCGGCAGGCAGGTGCAGGACGTCAACCGCCTGCTCAAGCAGTTCGACGACATGCAGCGCATGATGAAGAAAATGAAGAAAGGCGGAATGGCGAAAATGATGCGCGGCATGAAAGGCATGATGCCGCCAGGTTTCCCAGGCCGTTAAGCTCATTTAGATTGCTTTTTGCGCCCAAATGAGTAAAATTTTCGGGCTTTTAATATGACACCGGGCTCCGTCCCTCGATGGGGCCCGGTGTTTTATTCACTAAAGAGGATGTTATGGTAACTATTCGTTTAGCACGTCACGGCGCTAAAAAGCGTCCGTTCTACCAGGTTGTTGTTACTGACAGCCGTAATGCACGTAACGGTCGCTTCATCGAGCGCGTTGGTTTCTTCAACCCTATCGCCGGTGAGAAAGACGAGGCAAGCCGCCTGGATCTGGATCGCATCGAGCATTGGGTTGGCCTTGGCGCTACCGTTTCCGATCGCGTAGCTACGCTGATCAAAGCAGCAAAAAAAGCAGCTTAATCTGTCACGGTGGTCATGATGAGCAATCAACTCTCCGCAAAGGCACCTGTTAACCCAATAGTATTGGGAAAGATGGGCTCCTGCTACGGTATTCGTGGTTGGCTCAGAGTGTTTTCCTCCACCGAAGACGCCGAAAGCATTTTTGACTATCAGCCCTGGTTTATCCAGAAGGCGGGTCAGTGGCAGCCGGTTCAGCTGGAAAGCTGGAAGCACCACAATCAGGATCTGATCATCAAGCTGAAAGGCGTTGACGATCGGGATGCCGCGAATCTGCTCACCAATTGCGAAATTGTGGTCGATTCAACGCAGCTGCCGCAACTCGAAGAGGGCGACTACTACTGGAAAGACCTTATGGGCTGCCAGGTAGTGACCACTCAGGGTTATCAGCTCGGTAAAGTCATCGATATGATGGAAACCGGCTCTAATGACGTTCTCGTCATTAAGGCAAACCTGAAAGATGCGTTCGGTATCAAGGAGCGGCTGGTTCCGTTCCTCGATGGGCAGGTTATCAAGAAAGTCGATCTCGCTACTCAAACAATTGAAGTAGATTGGGATCCTGGTTTTTAAACCTCCGGATAAACGGTAACAGCACGGCGTGATGGGGATTGGCTTGTGTTTATTGGTGTAGTTAGCCTGTTTCCAGAGATGTTCCGCGCAATTACCGATTACGGGGTAACTGGCCGGGCAGTTAAAAATGGCCTGCTGAGCATCCAGAGCTGGAGTCCGCGTGACTTCACTTATGACCGGCACCGTACCGTGGACGATCGTCCTTACGGCGGCGGACCGGGTATGCTCATGATGGTAAACCCGCTAAGGGAAGCCATCCACGCAGCGAAAGCGGCGGCAGGGGAAGGCGCAAAGGTAATCTATCTTTCACCTCAGGGACGCAAGCTCGATCAGGCAGGCGTCTGTGAACTGGCAACCAACGAGAAGCTGATTCTGGTTTGTGGCCGTTACGAGGGAATCGACGAGCGCGTGATCCAGACCGAAATTGACGAAGAATGGTCAATCGGCGATTACGTTCTCAGCGGTGGCGAGCTACCGGCAATGACGCTGATTGACTCCGTCTCACGGTTTATTCCGGGTGTACTGGGCCATGAAGCATCGGCAATCGAAGATTCGTTTGCCGATGGATTGCTGGATTGTCCGCACTATACTCGTCCTGAAGTGTTGGAAGGCATGGAAGTACCGGCGGTATTGCTGTCGGGGAACCATGCAGAGATTCGCCGCTGGCGCCTGAAACAGTCGCTGGGCCGTACCTGGCTTAGAAGACCTGAACTTCTGGAAAACCTGGCTCTGACTGAAGAGCAAGCAAGGTTGCTGGCCGAGTTCCAACGGGAACACGCGCAACAGCAGCATAAACATGATGGGCAAGGTTAATTCCTCCCAATACATCAGTTTACCCAGGATAAGAGATTAAATTATGAGCAACATTATTAAGCAACTTGAACAAGAACAGATGAAACAGGATGTACCTTCCTTCCGTCCGGGCGACTCCGTGGAAGTGAAAGTATGGGTCGTTGAAGGTTCTAAAAAACGTCTGCAGGCATTTGAGGGCGTGGTTATCGCTATCCGTAACCGCGGTCTGCACTCTGCATTCACTGTTCGTAAAATTTCCAACGGCGAAGGTGTTGAGCGCGTATTCCAGACTCACTCCCCAGTAATCGACAGCATTACTGTTAAACGTCGTGGTGCCGTTCGTAAAGCTAAACTGTACTACCTGCGTGAGCGTACTGGTAAGTCTGCTCGTATCAAAGAGCGTCTTAACTAAGATATCGCTAACGCGACATCCAAAAGTTAAAGTGAAACAAGGGGTTAGCAATATGCTAACCCCTTTTTTGTTTCCGTGGTTTTATACAGCGTATTTAAAAGCGTATCGCGAAGCCCGGTAATGGCGGCTTATATACCGCCTGAGCTTTTACTCTTTTGGCGGAAACTTCGTTTTGTTCAGATCGCTTTCAAGGTCGTTTTTATCCACCTCAACTTCCTGACGGCGAACCGTATCTTTAACCGTTTCGGTGCGTTCCGTGGTTTCAGTGCGCAGACCAACCTCTTCACGCACATGAGCGGTTTTATTTACCGTAGGCACCTCATGCGACTCTTCAACTTCAAGCGTCTTCTCTGACCAGTCTACATCGTTGAGGTAGGCCGGCTCGTTAAGGGCGGAACGGAAAACGTCTGCATGCTGTTCGGTAAGGGAGACATCTCTCGCCACCTCATCTTCAACCGTATAGCGGCGCAGACGGACCTTACCATCGCTGACCCGACGCTTGCCCACATCAATCTGCTCTTCGGCAAGCTTCAGCGTTTCACGGCTATCGCCCTCAGCGAAAGCCCGATCGGTGCGTACATCATCCGACACCCGGCCTGCGATATCCGCAGAGGCCGTACGTCCGCTTACGTAATCGGCGTCGCCCGGAAGGGTTTTAGCTACGACCTCATCATCCCTTACGTCTTCATCACGCAGGCTTAAGTCTTCATTCCTTAAAGCAGGATCGGTAAGATCCTGCCCGACGGGACGGGAACCTACATCGTCGGTTTCGCCAAGGAAATTTTTGCCATAGACATCATCGCCAACGACGCTGCCGGTTGTACCGTAATCGCCGGTTGTAGTCGCGTAATCGCTGGCGCAGTTATCCAACAGCGTTTCGATTCGGTCGGCGTCGTCTTTGTCCACGCGTGCAATCAGCAATACCCCGCCGGCGCGAATCGCTTTGTTGTACTCTGTCGCATAGTCGTCATCAACGTCATCGCCAAACAGGCGCTGCCAGAAGCTTGGATGACGAATCTCTTTATCTTCATTGCGTAACCTTTCGCCCGAAATAATATCGATGTCGTCCCCCGGGATACCTTCCGCAATGAGCTTCTCTTTAGCGACTTGTGCCTGCTGAGGTTGGGTGAAAGCCGTAACGATTTTTTCGTGTGCCATATCTGAAGTTCCTCATGATAAGTCTAAAAGGTTGTCATTCATCTTCCGTTGAAATATTAATTTCCTGCGATCGCAAAGTGATATTTTCCTGATGCGTTTCTTTCCTGCGTTTTTTAATAACGTGAATCTCTTCGGTGAGAAAATAATGTTTAATTATTTCAATACGCTCTTCGATCACCGGGATTATTGTTACCTCTCCCTCCTGACGAACCTGAGGGATATTTCCGGGTTTTACCGCTTCGTTTTTCGCGACGCGTTTAATTAACGCATCTTCATGCGTCAACTCTGTTTCAATAAGCTTTTCGTCGGCCCTGGTGGTGCGCGTGATGCGTATGCGCCGGTCAACAACTTTTCTGGTGCCCAACTCAACGCGTTCCTCGGCAAGGGATACGGTTTTTGGGGGCTGGCTCATGTCTTTTTCGCTGTCGTTCTCATTTGACATATTTTACCCGGGCATATTGCTATTAAAATAAATGCCTAATAAATAACAAGAACGGCTGGTATATTCTTAGGTGGTTATTTATTAATGTACTTTTAAGCATAGAACAAAAAATGCGGTCGCCGAAAATTTAACAGTATAAATTGTTAAAAGAAGTAAATTGCCGCTTGGTAAAACTAAAGTATTAAGCCCTTCTAAGAATACTCTGTAAAAAATAACAGGCTTTGATAAGTGTCTACGCGTTTGGCTGTATCATTTTTAATAATAGCGAGCGGTACTGATTTTCCTGGCGCTTAATAATCCCTTTTATTAAAAACAACGTTAATCGTTTTTTGTTGTACGCTCGTGGCGCGTTTATCCAACCCGTCATCATCTCAGGCAATGAACAGGTGTGTAAAATTATGTTTACATTATTGGGGATTGATTAGGCTTAAATCGCCATGTTTAAAATCAGTGTAACGTATTATTTACGGAATATGGATTGCAATCTTTACTGTTCGTGGTAAGGTAACGCTTCCTCACTGAGGAAACGACTATCGCAAACGAGCTTAAACAGGACCGCCATCATGCAAAAAGACGCGCTGAATAACGTTCATATTTCTGACGAACAGATTTTGATCACTCCGGACCAGCTTAAGGCCGAGTTCCCACTGACTGCCGCACAGGTTGCGCAGATCGAACAGTCCCGCCAGACGATTTCAAACATTATCGCCGGCCGCGATCCTCGTCTGCTGGTGGTTTGTGGGCCTTGCTCGATCCACGATCCGGAAACTGCGATTGAATACGCTCGTCGTTTTAAAGAACTGTCTGAACAAGTCAGCGATAGTCTGTACCTGGTAATGCGCGTCTATTTTGAGAAACCACGTACTACGGTGGGCTGGAAAGGGCTGATTAACGATCCGCATATGGATGGCTCGTTTGATGTGGAAGCGGGGCTGAAAATTGCGCGCGAACTGCTGGTGAAGCTGGTCAGCATGGGCCTGCCGCTGGCAACTGAAGCGCTCGATCCAAACAGTCCGCAATACCTGGGCGATCTGTTCAGCTGGTCGGCAATCGGCGCGCGTACCACCGAATCCCAGACCCACCGTGAAATGGCTTCCGGTCTCTCCATGCCGGTCGGCTTTAAAAACGGCACCGACGGCAGCCTGGGCACCGCCATTAACGCAATGCGCGCTGCTGCGATGCCGCACCGTTTCGTGGGGATCAACCAGGCCGGCCAGGTTTGTCTGCTGCAAACCCAGGGCAACCCGGATGGCCACGTTATCCTGCGCGGCGGCAAAGCGCCAAACTACAGCCCGGCGGACGTCGCCCAGTGCGAAAAAGAGATGGAACAGGCGGGACTACGTCCGGCCTTGATGATAGATTGC
>NZ_RCAA01000006.1:261845-271688 GCF_003628475.1 Enterobacter sp. R1(2018)
AAACAAAGATTACCGCCGTCAGCCGGGCGTGGCAGAATCCGCCGTCGCCCAGATTAAAGACGGTAACCGTTCGATTATCGGCCTGATGATTGAAAGCAATATTCATGAAGGCAATCAATCCTCAGAACAGCCGCGCAGCGAAATGAAATATGGCGTTTCCGTTACCGATGCCTGTATCAACTGGGAAACCACGGAAAACCTGCTGCGCGAGATCCATAAGGATCTGAACGGTACGCTTGCGGCGCGAAAGGCATAAGAGGTTTTACTATGGTTGCTGAATTGACCGCGTTACGCGATCAAATCGACGAAGTGGATAAGGCGTTGCTGGATCTTCTGGCACGCCGCCTGGAACTGGTAGCGGAGGTTGGCGAAGTCAAAAGCCGCTACGGTTTACCTATTTATGTACCCGAGCGCGAGGCTTCCATGCTGGCTTCTCGCCGCAAAGAAGCGGAAGCGCTCGGTGTTCCCCCCGATCTTATCGAAGACGTGCTGCGCCGCGTGATGCGCGAGTCCTACTCCAGCGAGAACGATAAAGGTTTCAAAACGCTTTATCCGGCTTTGCGTCCGGTGGTGATTGTCGGCGGTGGCGGACAGATGGGGCGCCTGTTCGAGAAGATGCTTACTCTGTCCGGCTATCAGGTTCGCATCTTCGAGAAGGAAGACTGGCCGCGTGCCGAACAGCTGATGGCGGATGCGGGAATGGTCATCGTCAGTGTGCCTATTCATCTTACCGAACAGGTTATCGCCCAACTGCCGACGCTGCCGGATGACTGCGTGCTCGTCGATCTCGCCTCGGTGAAAAACGGGCCATTGCAGGCTATGCTGGCTGCGCACAGCGGGCCGGTATTAGGTCTGCATCCCATGTTTGGACCGGATAGCGGCAGCCTGGCAAAACAGGTCGTGGTCTACTGCGATGGACGCCTGCCGGAAGCTTATCAGTGGTTCCTTGAGCAGATTCAGGTTTGGGGCGCTCGCTTGCATCGCTCCAGCGCCGTTGAGCACGACCAGAATATGGCGTTTATTCAGGCGCTGCGTCACTTCGCCACCTTCGCTTACGGCCTACACCTGGCGGAAGAGAACGTGAATTTAGAACAGTTGCTGGCGCTTTCCTCACCGATATACCGGCTGGAACTGGCGATGGTCGGGCGTCTGTTTGCGCAGGATCCCCAGCTTTATGCCGACATTATCATGTCTTCGGAAAGCAATTTGGCGTTGATCAAGCGTTACTATAAGCGTTTTGGCGAGGCGATTGCCCTGCTTGAACATGGCGATAAGCAGACGTTTATTGACAGCTTCCGCAAGGTTGAGCACTGGTTCGGGGATTACGCTCAGCGTTTCCAGAGCGAAAGCCGCACTTTGTTACGCCAGGCAAACGATAGCCGCCAGTAACGGTAAAAAGGTTTTATAATCAAAGCCAGTGGGAAAGCCCGCTGGCTTTTTTTTGCGATAAGGATACCAGAGATGGCACAGCCGCAACTCCTGTTTGATTACATCGGTCACTTACCAGAATGTCCTACGTGGAACGCAGAGGAAGGAAGCCTTTATTGGACTGATATTCTTGAAAACGAAATTCATCGTTACCATACGGCGAGCGGCAGGCACGACGTTATTCAGTTTTCCGAAGAAGTAGGGTGTTTCGCATTTCGTGAAAACGGCGGTTTTATCGTAGCGCTGCGCAGCGGTATTTATCTGACCAACCAAACGGGTCTTATTACCCGGAAAGTTTGCGATAATCCCAATCATCCCGAGCTTGCGCGTTTTAACGATGGCGGCACCGATCGTGACGGCCGCTTTTATGCGGGCACATTCTGGGGGCCGGGTGATTACAACGGCGCGTTGCTTTGCCGCGTCGATCGGGATCTGACACCGCATATCATCCAGCACGATATTCTCGGCGCTAACGGCCTGGCTTTCAGCGAGGATAGAAAGTGGATGTACACTTCAGATACGCCAAACAGAGTGATTTATCGCACGCCGCTCAATGAGCTGGGCGAGCCAGGCGCACGGCAGGTGTTTAAACGTTTTGCTGCGGGCGAGGGCATACCTGACGGGGCCGCCATGGATACAGAAGGCTGCTACTGGACGGCGTTGTTCGACGGTTATCGTATCGCGCGGCTGTCGCCTGAGGGCGAAGTGCTGGAAGAACATATTTTGCCGGTACGCTGCCCGACCATGGTTTGCTTTGGCGGCGACGACATGAAAACGCTGTTTATCACCACTACGCGAGAAAATATGGATGAGGCGGAGCTGGTGGAACGTCCGCTTTCTGGCGCTATTTTTACGCTGCGGGCCGGGGTTGCGGGTCTCGCAAAACCGAAGTTTAAAGAAAGTCGGTAAGCCAGACTGACGCTGGCTTACCGCGGTCAGCGTCAGGCAGGATCGACAGGCACGACGTTTTCGCCTGGATAGCAGCCGAGCACCTTCATCGAGCGGGTAATCTCTCCCAGCTCACGCAAAGCTTTCTGCATTTCCACATCTTTCAGATTGGCCTGAATGTCCAGATAGAACATCTCCTCCCACGGATTGCCGTTAATCGGACGGGATTCGAGCTTCGTCATAATCAGATTGTGATTGCGCAGAACCAGCAGGGCTTCCACCAGCGCGCCGGCCTGCTGACCGGTGGCGATAAGCAGGGTAGTCTTGGCCGGAACCTGTTCTGAAACGTCGATCGCTTTACGCGCCAGCACAACGAAGCGGGTAATATTTTGCGTCTGGTTTGCCAGGTTGCGTTCAAGCACCTGCAGGCCATAGAGCGCGCCGCCGGCTTCGCTACCCAATGCGGCGACGTGAGGAGAATTCGCCTGAGCGACTTTTTCCATAGCCGCAGATGTACTTTCGCAGTATTCGATTTTCCAGTGCGGATAACGATTGATGAACTGGCTGCACTGCTGAAAAGGCTGCGGATGGCTGTAAACCGTTTCGATCTTATCTAAATCCGTTGTGCCGCTTACCAGTACGCAGTGGTCGATAGGCACCGTCATCTCGCCGACGATGGAAAGACTGGTATGCTGAAGCAGATCGTACACGTCGTTAATCGCGCCGGAACTGGTGTTTTCAATAGGCACCACCGCGTAATCGGCCTGACCGGTTTCAACCTGATTGAAGATATCGTGGAATTTGGCGCAGCCGCTTTCGATAAACTGCTCGAAATGGCGTGCGGCGTACTGACGGGCCGCAAGATGCGAGTAGGAACCTTTAGGACCAAGGAAGGCAACGCGGGCAGAGTGCGGGTTGGTTTTATTCAAATGTTGCTGTAGCAAAGCCTGCTGGGTCAGCACCGAGTCTTCGATGATAAGCTGAAACAGGCGGGTAATATAGTGCGCGTCCAGGTGATGCGTTTTTCCCAGCGCAATCAGGCGTTCCAGCAAATCACGTTCGCGGTCAATGTCGCGTACCGGACGGTGAGACTCAATCTTCGCCTTACCAACTTCGATGGCAAGCCCGCGACGTTCTGCCAGCAGGGCCAGCAGCTTTACATCCAGGGCGCTGATTTTATCGCGCAGAGCCAGCAAGGGGTTTGTCTCAGTCATAACGCTACCTTTTCGATGTCCATAAAAAAGGCCTCCCGTTTTGGGAGGCCTGTTTGTTCGTCTTCGCATTCTTTATCACACGACGAATTGCCTCCCAATCAGGGGAAGGTAAAAAAGAATGCGAAGAAAAACGGTAGAAGTCTCATGGGCTAATTCCTTACAAGTCTGGGGATTAACTTACTCGTTCTGTTTTCGCCCTGTCAATCAAAAAACGCGCCCGGAGGCGCGTCGTTTACGTTAATGGCTTTTTAAAATCATTCTTCTTCAGATTCTTCCGCGAAGGCAACATCTTTCACTGAACCCGTGGTGCGCCGCGCTTCGCCTTTGTGCTGCACCTTGTTTAGCTGCCGCTCCAGTTTGTTTATTAATTCGTTGATGGCCGCGTACATATCATCATGTTTGGCGCTCGCGACAAGCTGCCCGTTCGGCGTACTTATAGTGGCATCAGCCACAAACCCCTGTGGTTCTTTGGACAAAATAATGTGTGGATTAATGAGATGGGTTTGCCACTTGTCCAGTTTAGTGAGACGGTCCGCGACATGCTGACGAATAGCCGGGGTGATTTCCATTTGCTTGCTGGTAATGTTCATTGTCATAAAGTTACCTCTTGTCTTTCCCGTCTTGGTAACTCCAGCATACCTCTCTTAATGTCAAAAAGTGTGATGAAAATCACGTTATTTTGTCACTTTTTGTCAAGGACGCCTTTTTGTGAGGCAGGCCGGGATATCTGTCGATATCGCTTGTGGAACACGGAAATAGCGTTCATATTTGATGGGATGACCTGATGCTAAACCGTTTCAGTTTGGCAGTTTGGACAATAAAAACGGCAGCCGCGGCTGCCGTTTTGTGTTTCTGGAAGGCGCTAATCAGCTGGTGCTGCCGTTGGCTGCGATAATTTTCGCTACCTTGTCCGCCTGACCCGGCATCTGCATTTCACGATACGCTTTTTCCATCAGTTTTAACCCGTCGCGGGTTGCCTGGGTATCCGGATAATCACGCAGCATGCCTTCAACACGGTTAACAACTGCCACCCACGCGCCGCGTTTGGTGTAGTATTGCGCCACGGAAAGCTCATACTTCGCCAGACGATCTTTCAGGAACACCAGACGTTTGGTGGCGTCGGTGACGTACTGGCTGTTCGGGTAGCCACGAACCAGTTTTGAGAAATCGTTAAAGGCATCACGCGCGTGCTGCGGATCGCGATCGGAACGATCGACGCCAAAGAAACCCTGTAATGCGCTATCATCCAACGCCATATCCGTCAGGCCACGCATGTAAAGCACGTAATCGATGTTCGGATGGGTAGGGTTAAGGCGCATAAAGCGGTCGATGGCTGCCTGAGCCAGCGGCAGGTCAGCGTTTTTGTAGTAGGCGTAAATCAGATCTAACTGCACCTGCTGCGAGTAAGGCCCGAACGGATAACGGTTATCCAGAGCTTCCAGTTGCGTTATCGCCGCTTTAAAGTTACCGTCCTGCAACTTTTGCTGGGCGGTCGCATAGATCTCAGAAGGTGGATTATCAGGAACCTCATCCTTGGAACTGGAGCAACCAGCCAAAGCCAGGCTCAACGTGGCAGCTGCCACCAGATATTTCATACGCGTCATGACGTTTTGACTTTCCTCAGAATGTTATCCGGGAGGCTCGCATTTCCAGCTCCCGATAAAGACCAGCTACAATAGCACACTATATTAAACGGCATTGCCGTAAAACCCAACGTTAACGAAGAAGCTGTCTATGGCACAACTAGTACAACTCAACGCAACAGTATCCGATTCACAACTCGGTCAACGCTTAGATCAGGCTTTGGCCGAATTGTTCCCGGATTATTCACGTTCGCGTATAAAAGAATGGATTCTTGACCAGCGCGTGCTGGTCAATGGCAAAGTCAGCGACAAACCAAAAGAAAAAGTGTTGGGTGGAGAAAGCGTCACCATCAATGCCGAAATCGAAGAGGATGTACGCTGGGAAGCGCAGGATATCCCGCTCAATATTGTCTACGAAGACGATGACATTCTTGTCATTAACAAGCCTCGTGACCTTGTGGTGCATCCGGGCGCCGGTAACCCGGACGGAACGGTATTGAATGCCTTACTGCATTATTATCCGCCGATTGCCGATGTTCCGCGCGCGGGCATCGTCCACCGTCTGGATAAAGACACGACTGGTTTGATGGTGGTTGCCAAAACCGTTCCTGCGCAAACTCGCCTGGTGGAATCGCTGCAGCTGCGTGAAATTACACGTGAGTACGAAGCTGTCGCTATCGGACATATGACCGCGGGCGGCACGGTGGAAGAGCCGATCAGTCGTCACCCGACCAAACGTACCCATATGTCCGTTCATCCGATGGGCAAACCTGCGGTAACGCATTACCGTATTATGGAACATTTCCGCGTACATACTCGCCTGCGCCTGCGTCTGGAAACGGGCCGTACTCACCAGATTCGTGTCCACATGGCGCATATCACTCATCCGCTGGTGGGCGATCAGCTCTATGGCGGCCGTCCGCGTCCGCCAAAAGGGGCTTCGGAAGAGTTCGTGGCCGTGCTGCGCAAGTTTGACCGTCAGGCTCTGCACGCGACAATGCTGCGTCTTTACCATCCGATTAGCGGTATGCTGATGGAATGGCATGCGCCGATTCCACAGGATATGGTGGAGCTGATAGAGGCGTTGCGCGTCGATACCGAAGCCCATAAGGATCAGCTGGACTGGCTATGAGTAAAATGACTCCCCCGCAATTAATCGTTCCGCAATGGCCGATTCCGCAAGGTGTCGGCGCCTGTAGCTCGACGCGTATCGGCGGGGTTAGCCAGCCTCCCTACGATTCGCTCAACCTTGGCGCCCACTGCGGGGATGATACTGATCATGTCGAAGCGAACCGACGTCTTTTTTATGCCGCGGCTGGTTTACCTGCAAAGCCCGTTTGGCTTGAGCAGGTGCATGGAACCGCGGTATTAAGACTGACCGGCGAACCTTACGCTTCAAAGCGTGCGGATGCTTCTTACAGCGATACGCCGGGAACGGTTTGTGCGGTAATGACGGCGGATTGTTTACCGGTGCTATTTTCTAACAGAGCCGGTACGGAAGTCGCAGCCGCACATGCAGGATGGCGCGGATTATGCGCAGGCGTTCTCGAAGAAACCCTCTCCTGCTTTAAAGATAGCCCGGAAAATATCATCGCCTGGCTTGGGCCTGCCATCGGCCCGGACGCATTCGAAGTTGGTCCGGAAGTGCGCGAAGCATTTGTCGCTAAGGATGCGAAAGCGGATGCGGCTTTCCGGCCCGTGGGTGAAAAGTATTATGCTGATATCTACACGCTGGCGCGTCAGCGTCTTGCCAACGCAGGGGTCGAACAGGTCTACGGCGGCAATCGCTGTACCCACAGTGAAGCAGGCGATTTCTTCTCATATCGTCGCGACAGAATCACCGGCCGTATGGCAAGTTTTATTTGGCTGATATAACCTATAGAATCAAGACGATCCAGTGCGGGTAGCTCAACGCTCACATATTTCAGGTCATTAACCTTGAATAATTGAGGGATGACCTCATTTAATCTCCAGTAGCAAATTTGACCTGTTTATGGGAGGAGTTATGCGTCTGGATCGTCTTACCAATAAATTCCAGCTTGCCCTCGCCGATGCCCAGTCGTTGGCTCTCGGGCACGACAATCAATTCATCGAACCTCTTCACTTGATGAGCGCGTTGCTCAATCAGGAAGGAGGATCCGTACATCCTTTACTGACCTCCGCGGGCGTTAACGCGGGGCAGCTACGCACGGCAATCGAACAGGCGTTGAGCCGTTTACCGCAGGTTGAAGGAACCGGCGGTGACGTGCAGCCTTCGCAGGATTTGATGCGCGTGCTTAATCTGTGCGACAAACTCGCGCAAAAAAGAAACGATAATTTTATCTCATCAGAACTCTTTGTTCTGGCTGCGCTGGAGTCGCGTGGCACATTGACTGACTTACTGAAATCAGCCGGCGCCACCACGACAAATGTGACAGCTGCGATTGAGCAAATGCGTGGAGGTGAAAACGTGAACGATCAGAATGCCGAAGACCAGCGTCAGGCATTGAAAAAATACACCGTCGATCTGACCGAGCGTGCTGAACAGGGCAAGCTGGACCCGGTCATCGGTCGCGATGAAGAAATCCGTCGCACCATTCAGGTATTGCAGCGCCGTACCAAAAACAACCCGGTGCTTATCGGTGAGCCGGGCGTAGGTAAAACCGCCATTGTCGAAGGGCTGGCACAGCGCATTATTAATGGCGAAGTTCCAGAAGGGCTGAAAGGCCGCCGGGTGCTGGCACTGGATATGGGCGCGCTGGTGGCCGGGGCAAAATACCGCGGTGAATTTGAAGAGCGTCTGAAAGGCGTGCTTAACGATCTGTCTAAGCAGGAAGGCAACGTCATTCTGTTCATTGACGAGTTGCACACCATGGTTGGCGCGGGTAAAGCCGATGGAGCTATGGACGCGGGCAATATGCTCAAGCCTGCGCTGGCTCGCGGTGAACTGCACTGTGTGGGCGCCACCACGCTTGATGAATATCGTCAGTATATAGAAAAAGACGCCGCCCTTGAGCGCCGTTTCCAGAAAGTCTTTGTGGCCGAGCCTTCCGTCGAAGACACCATCGCTATTTTGCGTGGGCTGAAGGAACGCTACGAATTGCACCATCATGTGCAAATCACGGACCCGGCAATCGTGGCGGCCGCAACCTTGTCGCATCGTTACATTGCCGATCGCCAGCTGCCGGATAAAGCCATCGACCTTATCGATGAAGCCGCTTCCAGCATCCGTATGCAGATTGACTCGAAGCCGGAAGAACTTGACCGACTCGATCGCCGTATCATTCAGCTTAAGCTGGAACAGCAGGCGCTTAAGAAAGAGTCGGACGAAGCCAGCCAGAAACGTCTCACTATGCTTAACGAAGAGTTAGAGCAAAAAGAGCGCGAATACTCGGTGCTGGAAGAAGAGTGGAAAGCCGAAAAAGCTTCGCTTTCCGGCACCCAAACAATTAAAGCCGAGCTGGAGCAGGCGAAAATTGCTATTGAGCAGGCCCGCCGCGTTGGCGATCTGGCCCGCATGTCCGAGCTGCAGTACGGGAAAATTCCCGAGCTGGAAAAACAGCTGGCGACGGCGACCCAGAGCGAAGGTAAAACCATGCGCCTGCTGCGTAATAAGGTCACCGACGTAGAAATCGCCGATGTACTGGCGCGCTGGACGGGCATCCCTGTCGCTCGCATGCTCGAAGGGGAGCGTGAGAAACTGCTGCGTATGGAAAAAGATCTCCATCAGCGTGTTATCGGCCAGGATGAAGCTGTAGAAGCCGTGTCGAACGCTATTCGCCGTAGCCGCGCCGGGTTATCCGATCCTAATCGCCCGATTGGTTCGTTCCTGTTCCTTGGGCCAACAGGGGTGGGGAAAACCGAGCTTTGCAAAGCGCTGGCGAACTTTATGTTCGATAGCGACGATGCGATGGTGCGTATCGACATGTCCGAGTTTATGGAAAAACATTCCGTCTCGCGTTTGGTTGGGGCGCCTCCTGGCTATGTAGGATATGAAGAAGGGGGTTATCTGACGGAAGCGGTTCGCCGTCGTCCTTATTCTGTGATTCTGCTCGATGAAGTAGAGAAAGCGCATCCGGATGTTTTCAACATTCTGTTGCAGGTGCTGGATGACGGGCGGCTCACCGACGGGCAGGGCAGAACGGTCGACTTCAGGAATACGGTGGTCATCATGACATCTAACCTCGGGTCGGATTTGATTCAGGAACGTTTCGGCGAACTGGATTATGGACACATGAAGGAGCTGGTGCTTGGCGTGGTCAGCAGCAACTTCCGACCGGAGTTCATTAACCGTATAGATGAGGTTGTGGTCTTCCACCCGCTGGGCGAACGCCACATTGCTTCTATTGCACAGATTCAGCTGCAACGTTTGTACAAACGTCTGGAAGACCGTGGCTATGAAGTTACCCTCTCCGACGATGCGCTGAAGCTGCTTAGCGAAAACGGCTATGACCCGGTATATGGTGCTCGACCGCTGAAACGCGCGATTCAGCAGCAAATCGAGAACCCGCTGGCTCAGCAAATTCTCTCTGGGGAGCTGATTCCGGGGAAATTAGTTAAGCTGGAAGTAAAAGATAATCATATTGTGGCCGTTCAGTAAGCCGCGAAAAATAATAAACGAGCCCTGCGGGGCTCGTTTTTGTTTAAAATCCAGGCAAAAGACAAAGAAATTCATCCTTATTGCCTGGAAAATAGCCAAACGATAAGTTTTTTCTATTTTATACTTGTCAGCTTCCGAAAAATCCCTATAC
>NZ_RCAA01000007.1 GCF_003628475.1 Enterobacter sp. R1(2018)
CGTTGGTGCTGGTGTTGTTGCTAAAGTTATCGCTTAATCGCTGATATCTTTGTATGAAAAAAGAGCGCTCAGGCGCTCTTTTTTTTACATTTTTTTCAGGCTCTCATCACTGCTAAAACGCCGCTGTGCTATTGTAATCATAACTATTCTCATTTACACTTTGCGCAGAATTTGAACGGGAGTGCCTATGTACGTTTGCTTGTGTAACGGTGTAAGTGATAAAAAAATTCGCCAGGCAGTGCGCCAGTTTCAGCCACAATCTTTCCAGCAGCTTCGCAAGTTTATCCCGGTAGGAAACCAGTGCGGGAAGTGTGTTCGTGCCGCACGGGAAATCATGCAGGAAGAGCTGTTACAGATCCCGGAATTTAAAGAGATTGCTTAAGCCAGTCACTTTTTTTTGACTTACTCCGTGCTACATCTACGCTTCATGTAGTGGAAGCGGAGGGAGTAAAAAATGAAAGGTGATATTAAGATAATAAATTATCTCAATAAATTATTGGGAAATGAGCTTGTCGCGATCAATCAGTATTTTCTCCATGCGAGAATGTTCAAAAACTGGGGCCTGATGCGCCTCAACGAAGTTGAATATCATGAATCCATCGATGAAATGAAACATGCCGATAAGTACATCGAGCGTATTTTATTCCTTGAGGGCATTCCTAACCTGCAGGACTTAGGCAAGCTTCAAATTGGCGAAGATGTAGAAGAGATGCTGCGCTCGGATCTCAATCTCGAACTGGAAGGCGCTAAAGATCTACGCGAAGCCATCGCCTATGCGGATACCATCCATGATTACGTCAGCCGCGATATGATGATCCAAATCCTCGCTGAGGAAGAGCATCACATCGACTGGCTTGAAACGGAACTGGACCTGATTGCCAAAATCGGGCTGCAGAATTATCTTCAGTCACAGCTTAAAGAAGCCAGTTGAGCTGTTGAAACTGTAACGGATAATGGTTGAACCATCCGGTAACACCACCCGCTATCGCAAGGCAAGGCCCAAAAGGTAGCGGTGTGGTGAAGTAGTCAAACTTAACCCGCCAGATTTTAGCTATTCCCGCCGTCGCTAAGCCGCATATTGCCGCTATTAATACAATCCACTGCAGATTTTGCCAGCCGTGCCACGCGCCCAATGCCGCCAGCAGCTTCATATCTCCATATCCGATACCCTCGCATTTGCGCAAGAAAAAGTAGCACCAGTACAATATCCACAGGCTTAAATAACCTGCGGCAGCTCCCGTCACCGCTGAAGGCAGTCGCTCCGCATTAAAAAATACCTGGAACAATAGCCCAGACCATAACAGCGCATAGTTCAGAGCGTCCGGCAATAAACGTTGCTTCAGATCTATCCAGCTAAGCCGCAGCAATAAACCAATGTATACAGCTATAAAGCAAGTTACCGGCAAGGAAGGAAAAGTAATCATGGTCGCTGCTCCTGAAAAAGTCATACGACACTACTTCGGTGCGTAGAAAGGGAGAAGGGGCGGTTCAAGGTTTCCCGGCATACCTTCCAAGGGTTTCGCCGGCGTTTGCATGTTTTACACGGTAAATGGAAGCTACCTCCGTCTTTCATTGCAGAAAAGGTTGTTTAATTCCTAAGCGTGGCTTGCTTAGTGGCCGTATTTGCGTATAATGCGCGGGCCTGTCTTAATTGACGGCTGGTTCGATATGAACCCTGGTAGTGATTTTGCTGCCAACAATGTCTCCAACAGGGAGGCTATGTATGAACGATTACACTCTCCCATCAATCGTAATGGGTGCGAGTAGTAATTTTTTTCGTCTATAAAATAATTGGAGCTCTGGTCTCATGCAGAACCAAAGAATCCGTATCCGCCTTAAAGCGTTTGATCATCGTCTGATCGATCAATCAACTGCGGAAATCGTCGAGACTGCTAAGCGCACTGGTGCGCAAGTCCGTGGTCCGATCCCGCTGCCGACCCGCAAAGAGCGCTTTACCGTTCTGATCTCCCCGCACGTCAACAAAGACGCGCGCGATCAGTACGAAATCCGCACTCACAAGCGTCTGGTTGACATCGTTGAGCCAACTGAGAAAACCGTTGATGCTCTGATGCGTCTGGATCTGGCTGCCGGTGTAGACGTGCAGATCAGCCTGGGTTAATCAGGTCATTGACGATTGAGAGGTTGAAACAATGATTGGTTTAGTCGGTAAAAAAGTGGGTATGACCCGTATCTTCACTGAAGACGGCGTTTCTATCCCAGTAACCGTAATTGAAGTAGAAGCAAACCGTGTTACTCAGGTTAAAGACCTGGCTAACGACGGCTACCGCGCTGTTCAGGTGACCACTGGTGCTAAAAAAGCTAACCGTGTAACCAAGCCGGAAGCTGGTCACTTTGCTAAAGCTGGCGTTGAAGCTGGCCGTGGTCTGTGGGAATTCCGTCTTGCTGAAGGCGAAGAGTTCACCGTAGGTCAGGACATTAGCGTTGAGCTGTTTGCTGAAGTTAAAAAAGTTGACGTAACCGGTACCTCTAAAGGTAAAGGTTTCGCAGGTACCGTTAAGCGCTGGAACTTCCGTACCCAGGACGCTACACACGGTAACTCCTTGTCTCACCGCGTTCCGGGTTCCATCGGTCAGAACCAGACTCCGGGCAAAGTGTTCAAAGGCAAGAAAATGGCAGGCCAACTGGGTAACGAACGCGTAACCGTTCAGAGCCTGGACGTAGTACGCGTTGACGCTGAGCGCAACCTGCTGCTGGTGAAAGGTGCGGTCCCGGGTGCAACCGGTAGCGACCTGATCGTTAAACCAGCTGTGAAGGCGTAAGGGGATAGCAATGGAATTAGTATTGAAAGACGCGCAAAGCGCGCTGACTGTTTCCGAAACTACCTTCGGTCGTGATTTCAACGAAGCGCTGGTACATCAGGTTGTAGTTGCTTATGCAGCTGGTGCCCGTCAAGGTACTCGTGCTCAGAAGACCCGTGCTGAAGTAACTGGTTCCGGTAAAAAACCGTGGCGTCAGAAAGGTACCGGCCGTGCGCGTTCAGGTTCTATCAAGAGCCCGATCTGGCGTTCCGGTGGCGTAACCTTCGCTGCTCGCCCGCAGGACCACAGTCAAAAAGTTAACAAAAAGATGTACCGCGGCGCGCTGAAAAGCATCCTGTCCGAACTGGTACGTCAGGATCGTCTGATCGTTGTCGAACAGTTCTCTGTTGAAGCGCCTAAAACTAAGCTGCTTGCTCAGAAACTGAAAGACATGGCTCTGGAAGATGTGCTGATCATCACCGGCGAACTGGATGAGAATCTGTTCCTGGCCGCACGTAACCTGCATAAGGTTGACGTACGCGATGTAGCAGCAATCGACCCAGTTAGCCTGATCGCCTTCGACAAAGTGGTTATGACTGCTGATGCTGTTAAGCAAGTTGAGGAGATGCTGGCATGATTCGTGAAGAACGTCTGCTGAAGGTGCTTCGCGCACCGCACGTTTCTGAAAAAGCGTCTACTGCGATGGAAAAGCACAACACCATCGTTCTCAAAGTTGCTAAAGACGCGACTAAAGCAGAAATCAAAGCTGCTGTGCAGAAACTGTTTGAAGTCGAAGTCAATGACGTGACTACCCTGGTTGTTAAAGGGAAAACTAAGCGTCATGGACAGCGTATCGGTCGTCGTAGCGACTGGAAAAAAGCTTACGTCACCCTGAAGGAAGGCCAGAATCTGGACTTCATCGGCGGCGCTGAGTAAGTCGGAGGAGTAAAGAACAATGGCAATTGTTAAATGTAAACCGACATCTCCGGGTCGTCGCCACGTCGTTAAAGTGGTCAACCCTGAGCTGCATAAGGGCAAACCTTTTGCTCCGCTGGTTGAAAAAAACAGCAAATCCGGTGGCCGTAACAACAATGGCCGCATCACCACTCGTCACATCGGTGGTGGTCATAAGCAGGCTTATCGTATTGTTGACTTCAAACGCAACAAAGACGGTATCCCAGCTGTTGTTGAGCGTCTTGAGTACGATCCGAACCGTTCTGCGAATATCGCACTGGTTCTGTACAAAGATGGCGAGCGCCGTTACATCCTGGCCCCTAAAGGCCTGAAAGCTGGCGACCAGATTCAGTCTGGCGTTGATGCTGCAATCAAAGCTGGTAACACCCTGCCGATGCGCAATATCCCGGTTGGTTCTACTGTTCATAACGTAGAAATGAAACCAGGTAAAGGCGGTCAGCTGGCACGTTCCGCTGGTACCTATGTGCAGATCGTTGCACGTGATGGTGCTTACGTTACCCTGCGTCTGCGTTCTGGTGAAATGCGTAAAGTCGAAGCTGACTGCCGCGCAACACTGGGCGAAGTTGGCAATGCTGAGCATATGCTGCGCGTTCTGGGTAAAGCGGGTGCCGCTCGCTGGCGTGGTGTTCGTCCTACCGTTCGCGGTACTGCGATGAACCCAGTCGATCACCCACATGGTGGTGGTGAAGGTCGTAACTTTGGTAAGCACCCGGTAACTCCGTGGGGCGTTCAGACCAAAGGTAAGAAGACCCGCAGCAACAAGCGTACTGATAAATTTATCGTACGTCGCCGTAGCAAATAATTTTAGAGGATAAGCCATGCCACGTTCTCTCAAGAAAGGTCCTTTTATTGACCTGCACTTGCTGAAGAAGGTAGAGAAAGCGGTGGAAAGCGGTGACAAGAAGCCCCTGCGCACTTGGTCCCGTCGTTCAACGATCTTTCCTAACATGATCGGTTTGACCATCGCTGTCCATAATGGTCGTCAGCACGTTCCAGTTTTTGTTTCCGATGAAATGGTCGGTCACAAGCTGGGTGAATTCGCACCGACTCGTACTTATCGCGGCCACGCTGCTGATAAAAAAGCGAAGAAGAAATAAGGTAGGAGGAAGAGATGGAAACTTTAGCTCAACATCGCCATGCTCGTTCTTCTGCTCAGAAGGTTCGCCTTGTTGCTGACCTGATTCGCGGTAAGAAAGTGTCGCAGGCTCTGGATATTCTGACCTACACCAATAAGAAAGCGGCTGTATTGGTTAAGAAAGTACTGGAATCTGCCATTGCTAACGCTGAACACAACGATGGCGCTGACATTGACGATCTGAAAGTCGCGAAAATCTTCGTAGACGAAGGCCCTAGCATGAAGCGCATTATGCCGCGTGCAAAAGGTCGTGCAGATCGCATCCTGAAGCGCACCAGCCACATTACTGTGGTTGTGTCCGATCGCTGAGACTCTGGAGACTAGCAATGGGTCAGAAAGTACATCCTAATGGTATTCGCCTGGGTATTGTAAAACCATGGAACTCTACCTGGTTTGCGAACACCAAAGAATTCGCTGACAACCTGGACAGCGATTTTAAAGTTCGTCAGTACCTGACTAAGGAACTGGCGAAGGCGTCTGTATCTCGTATCGTTATCGAGCGTCCGGCTAAGAGCATTCGTGTGACTATTCACACCGCTCGTCCTGGCATCGTTATCGGTAAGAAAGGCGAAGACGTAGAAAAACTGCGCAAGGTCGTAGCGGATATCGCTGGCGTTCCTGCACAGATCAATATCGCCGAAGTTCGTAAGCCTGAACTGGACGCAAAACTGGTTGCTGACAGCATCACTTCTCAGCTGGAACGTCGCGTTATGTTCCGTCGTGCTATGAAGCGTGCTGTACAGAACGCCATGCGTCTGGGCGCTAAAGGTATCAAAGTTGAAGTTAGCGGCCGTCTGGGCGGCGCCGAGATCGCACGTACCGAATGGTACCGTGAAGGTCGCGTGCCGTTGCACACTCTGCGTGCTGACATCGACTATAACACCTCTGAAGCGCACACCACTTATGGTGTAATCGGCGTTAAAGTGTGGATCTTCAAAGGTGAGATCCTGGGTGGGATGGCTGCTGTTGAACAACCGGAAAAACCGGCTGCTCAACCTAAAAAGCAGCAGCGTAAAGGCCGTAAGTAAGGAGAGTCGCTGATGTTACAACCAAAGCGTACAAAATTCCGTAAAGTGCACAAAGGCCGCAACCGTGGTCTGGCTGCCGGTACGGATGTTAGCTTCGGCACTTTCGGTCTGAAAGCTGTTGGCCGTGGTCGTCTGACTGCACGTCAGATCGAAGCAGCACGTCGTGCAATGACCCGTGCAGTTAAGCGTCAGGGTAAGATCTGGATCCGTGTATTCCCGGACAAACCGATCACCGAAAAGCCGCTTGAAGTGCGTATGGGTAAAGGTAAAGGTAACGTGGAGTATTGGGTTGCCTTGATTCAGCCAGGTAAAGTCCTGTACGAAATGGACGGTGTGCCTGAAGAGCTGGCCCGTGAAGCATTCAAGCTGGCAGCAGCGAAACTGCCGATCAAAACCACCTTTGTAACTAAGACGGTGATGTAATGAAAGCAAAAGAGCTGCGTGAAAAGAGCGTTGAAGAGCTGAACACCGAGCTGCTGAACCTGCTGCGCGAGCAGTTCAACCTGCGTATGCAAGCTGCCAGTGGCCAGCTGCAACAGACTCACCTGCTGAAGCAAGTGCGTCGCGATGTTGCGCGTGTTAAGACTTTATTGACTCAGAAGGCGGGTGCGTAATGACCGATAAAATCCGTACTCTGCAAGGTCGCGTTGTCAGCGATAAAATGGAGAAATCCATTGTTGTTGCCATCGAACGTTTTGTGAAACACCCGATCTACGGTAAATTCATCAAGCGTACGACCAAACTGCACGTACATGACGAGAACAACGAATGTGGTATCGGCGACGTGGTTGAAATCCGCGAATGCCGTCCACTGTCCAAGACTAAGTCCTGGACGCTGGTTCGCGTTGTAGAGAAAGCGGTTCTGTAATACAGTAAGCCTTCTCAAAAACAAATAAACGGCTCAGTACTGGGCCGTTTATTTTTTCTACCCATATCCTGGAACCGGTGTTATAATGCCGCGCCCTCGTTTATGGGGCTTTTTACGACCTAATATATAGGTCCCGAAGTAGTAGTTGACATTAGCGGAGCACTGAAATGATCCAAGAACAGACTATGCTGACCGTGGCCGACAACTCCGGCGCACGTCGCGTAATGTGTATCAAGGTTCTGGGTGGCTCGCACCGTCGCTACGCAGGCGTCGGCGACATCATCAAAATTACCATCAAGGAAGCAATTCCTCGCGGTAAGGTGAAGAAAGGCGATGTGCTGAAAGCGGTAGTGGTGCGCACCAAGAAGGGTGTTCGTCGCCCGGACGGTTCTGTCATTCGCTTCGATGGTAATGCATGCGTTATTTTAAACAATAACAGCGAGCAGCCAATCGGCACGCGTATTTTTGGGCCGGTAACTCGTGAACTGCGTAATGAGAAGTTCATGAAAATTATCTCTCTGGCACCAGAAGTACTCTAAGGAGCGAATCATGGCAGCGAAAATCCGTCGTGATGACGAAGTTATCGTGTTAACCGGTAAAGATAAAGGTAAACGCGGTAAAGTTAAGAATGTCTTGTCTTCCGGCAAGGTCATCGTTGAAGGTATCAACCTGGTTAAGAAACATCAGAAGCCGGTTCCGGCCCTGAACCAACCAGGTGGCATCGTTGAAAAAGAAGCCGCAATTCAGGTTTCCAACGTTGCACTCTTCAATGCGGCAACCGGCAAGGCTGACCGTGTAGGCTTTAGATTCGAAGACGGCAAAAAAGTCCGTTTCTTCAAGTCTAACAGCGAAACTATCAAGTAATTTGGAGTAGTACGATGGCGAAACTGCATGATTACTACAAAGACGAAGTAGTTAAAAAACTCATGTCTGAGTTTAGCTACAATTCTGTCATGCAAGTCCCTCGGGTCGAGAAGATCACCCTGAATATGGGTGTTGGTGAAGCGATCGCTGACAAGAAACTGCTGGATAACGCAGCAGCCGATCTGACAGCAATCTCCGGTCAAAAACCGTTGATCACCAAAGCACGCAAATCTGTTGCAGGCTTCAAAATCCGTCAGGGCTATCCGATCGGCTGTAAAGTAACTCTGCGTGGCGAACGCATGTGGGAGTTTCTTGAGCGCCTGATCTCCATTGCTGTACCACGTATCCGTGACTTCCGTGGCTTGTCCGCTAAGTCATTTGATGGCCGTGGTAACTACAGCATGGGTGTCCGTGAGCAGATCATCTTCCCAGAAATCGACTACGACAAAGTCGATCGCGTTCGTGGTTTGGATATTACCATTACCACTACTGCGAAATCTGATGATGAAGGCCGTGCTCTGCTGGCTGCCTTTAACTTCCCATTCCGCAAGTAAGGTAGGGTTACTAATGGCTAAGCAATCCATGAAAGCACGCGAAGTCGTTCGCGTAAAACTGGCTGACAAATACCGCGCTAAACGCGAGGAATTGAAAGCTATTATCTCTGGTGTGAACTCATCCGACGAAGAACGTTGGGATGCAGTTCTTAAGCTGCAGTCCCTGCCGCGTGATTCCAGCCCGTCTCGTCAGCGTAACCGCTGCCGTCAAACTGGTCGTCCGCACGCTTTCCTGCGGAAGTTCGGGTTGAGCCGTATTAAGGTCCGTGAAGCCGCTATGCGCGGTGAAATTCCGGGTCTTAAGAAGGCTAGCTGGTAATTGTCACCAATTGAATCACGGGAGTAAAGACAGATGAGCATGCAAGATCCGATCGCGGATATGCTGACCCGTATCCGTAACGGTCAAGCCGCGAATAAAGTTGCGGTCACCATGCCTTCCTCCAAGCTGAAATTGGCAATTGCCAACGTGCTGAAAGAAGAAGGCTATATCGAAGATTTTAAAATTGAAGGCGACACTAAGCCTGAACTGGAACTGACTCTTAAGTATTTCCAGGGCAAGGCTGTGGTAGAGAGCATTCAGCGAGTCAGCCGCCCAGGTCTGCGCATCTATAAGAAAAAAGATGAGCTGCCTAAAGTTATGGCCGGTATGGGTATTGCTGTCGTTTCTACCTCTAAAGGTGTTATGACTGATCGTGCAGCGCGCCAGGCTGGTCTTGGTGGCGAAATTATCTGCTACGTAGCCTAATTGGAGGAATAAAATGTCTCGTGTTGCTAAAGCACCGGTCGTTATTCCTGCTGGCGTAGAGGTAAAACTCAACGGTCAGGTTATTTCGATCAAAGGTAAGAACGGCGAGCTGACTCGTACTATCAACGATGCTGTTGAAGTTAATCACGCTGATAATGCTCTGACTTTCGCTCCGCGCGAAGGCTTTGCAAACGCGTGGGCCCAGGCGGGCACCACTCGTGCGTTATTAAATGCAATGGTTGTCGGTGTTACCGAAGGCTTCACTAAGAAGCTGCAGCTGGTTGGTGTAGGTTATCGTGCGGCTGTTAAAGGCGACGTGGTGAATTTAGCCCTGGGCTTCTCTCACCCTGTTGAGCATAAGCTGCCAGCGGGTATCACTGCTGAATGTCCGACTCAAACTGAAATCGTGCTGAAAGGCGCTGATAAACAGATGATCGGCCAAGTAGCTGCTGACCTGCGTGCCTACCGTCGTCCTGAGCCGTATAAAGGCAAGGGTGTTCGTTACGCCGACGAAGTCGTGCGTACCAAAGAGGCTAAGAAGAAGTAAGGTAACACTATGGATAAGAAATCTGCTCGTATCCGTCGTGCGACCCGCGCACGTCACAAGCTTAAAGAACTGGGTGCGACTCGTCTGGTGGTACATCGTACCCCGCGTCACATTTACGCACAGGTTATCGCACCAAACGGTTCAGAAGTTCTGGTAGCTGCCTCTACTGTAGAGAAAGCTATCGCTGAGCCATTGAAGTACACTGGAAACAAAGACGCCGCTGCAGCTGTGGGTAAAGCTGTTGCAGAGCGCGCGCTGGAAAAAGGCATCACCGTTGTTGCTTTTGACCGTGCTGGTTTCCAATATCATGGTCGTGTCCAGGCACTGGCAGATGCTGCCCGTGATGCTGGCCTTCAGTTCTAAGGTAGAGGTGTAAGATGGCTCACATCGAAAAACAAGCTGGCGAACTGCAGGAAAAGCTGATCGCGGTAAATCGCGTATCTAAAACCGTTAAAGGTGGTCGTATTTTCTCCTTCACTGCTCTGACAGTGGTTGGCGATGGTAACGGTCGCATTGGTTTTGGCTACGGTAAAGCGCGTGAAGTTCCAGCAGCGATCCAGAAAGCGATGGAAAAAGCCCGTCGCAACATGATTAACGTCGCGCTGAACCACGGCACCCTGCAGCACCCTGTTAAAGGCGTGCACACAGGTTCTCGTGTGTTCATGCAGCCGGCTTCCGAAGGTACCGGTATCATCGCCGGTGGTGCAATGCGCGCCGTTCTGGAAGTCGCTGGAGTACATAACGTTCTGGCTAAAGCATATGGTTCCACCAACCCGATTAACGTGGTTCGTGCAACTATTGATGGCCTGGCGAATATGAAGTCTCCGGAAATGGTCGCTGCCAAGCGTGGTAAATCCGTTGAAGAAATTCTGGGGTAATTGACCATGGCAAAGACTATTAAAATTACACAAACCCGCAGTGCAATCGGTCGTCTGCCGAAACATAAGGCAACGCTGCTTGGCCTGGGTCTGCGTCGTATTGGCCACACCGTAGAGCGCGAGGATACTCCTGCTGTACGCGGTATGGTCAACGCGGTTTCCTACATGGTTAAAGTTGAGGAGTAAGAGATGCGTTTAAATACTCTGTCTCCGGCCGAAGGGTCTAAGCACGCTTCCAAGCGTCTGGGTCGTGGTATCGGTTCTGGTCTCGGCAAAACCGGCGGTCGTGGTCACAAAGGTCAGAACTCTCGTTCTGGCGGTGGCGTACGTCGTGGGTTCGAAGGTGGCCAGATGCCGTTGTACCGTCGTCTGCCGAAATTCGGTTTCACCTCTCGCAAAGCAATGATCACCGCAGAGATTCGTCTGTCCGATCTGGCGAAAGTTGAAGGCGACGTAGTTGACCTGAACACGCTGAAAGCAGCAAACATTATCGGTATCCAGATTGAGTTCGCGAAAGTGATCCTGTCTGGCGAGGTAACTCGTCCGGTAACTGTTAGCGGCCTGCGTGTCACCAAAGGCGCTCGTGCTGCTATCGAAGCTGCTGGCGGTAAAATCGAGGAATAAGTAGCAGATGGCAAAGCAACCGGGATTAGATTTTCAAAGTGCTAAAGGTGGGCTTGGCGAGCTGAAACGCAGACTGATGTTTGTTATCGGTGCGCTGATTGTGTTCCGCATTGGCTCTTTTATTCCGATCCCTGGTATTGATGCCGCTGTACTTGCCAAACTGCTTGAACAACAGCGAGGCACTATCATTGAAATGTTTAACATGTTCTCTGGTGGTGCTCTCAGCCGTGCTTCTATCTTTGCATTGGGTATCATGCCGTATATTTCGGCATCGATTATTATCCAGCTGTTGACGGTGGTTCATCCAGCGTTAGCAGAGTTAAAGAAAGAAGGGGAGTCTGGTCGTCGTAAGATCAGCCAGTACACCCGTTACGGCACCCTGGTGTTGGCAATATTCCAGTCAATCGGTATTGCTACCGGTTTACCGAATATGCCTGGTATGCAAGGCTTGGTGTTAAACCCAAGCTTTGCATTCTATTTCACCGCTGTTGTGAGTCTGGTCACCGGGACTATGTTCCTGATGTGGCTTGGCGAACAGATTACTGAACGTGGTATCGGCAACGGTATCTCAATCATAATCTTCGCTGGTATCGTTGCGGGTTTACCGCCGGCCATTGGCCATACCATCGAACAAGCGCGGCAAGGCGACCTGCACTTCCTCCTGTTGCTGTTGGTTGCAGTATTAGTATTCGCAGTGACCTTCTTCGTTGTTTTTGTTGAGCGTGGCCAACGCCGCATTGTGGTGAACTACGCGAAACGTCAACAGGGTCGTCGTGTCTATGCTGCGCAGAGCACGCATTTACCGCTGAAAGTGAACATGGCAGGGGTTATCCCGGCGATCTTTGCTTCCAGTATTATTCTGTTCCCGGCGACCATCGCGTCATGGTTCGGGGGCGGTACCGGTTGGAACTGGCTGACAACAATTTCGCTGTATTTGCAGCCTGGGCAACCGCTTTATGTGTTACTCTATGCGTCTGCAATCATCTTCTTCTGTTTCTTCTATACGGCGTTGGTTTTCAACCCGCGTGAAACAGCAGATAACCTGAAGAAGTCCGGTGCATTTGTACCAGGAATTCGTCCGGGAGAACAAACGGCGAAGTATATTGATAAAGTAATGACCCGCCTGACCTTGGTTGGTGCGCTCTACATTACCTTTATCTGCCTAATCCCGGAGTTCATGCGTGATGCGATGAAAGTGCCGTTCTACTTCGGTGGGACTTCACTGCTTATCGTCGTCGTGGTCATCATGGACTTTATGGCTCAAGTGCAAACTCTGATGATGTCCAGTCAGTACGAGTCTGCATTGAAGAAAGCGAACCTGAAAGGCTACGGCCGTTAATCGTCGCTTGAGAAGTTACGGAGAGTAAAAATGAAAGTTCGTGCTTCCGTCAAGAAATTATGTCGTAACTGCAAAATCGTTAAGCGTGACGGTGTTATTCGCGTGATTTGCAGCGCCGAGCCGAAGCATAAACAGCGTCAAGGCTGATTATCTCGCATATTTTTCTTGCAAAGTTGGGTTGAGCTGGCTAGATTAGCCAGCCAATCTTTTGTATGTCTATGCGTTTCCATTTGAGTATCCTGAAAACGGGCTTTTCGGTATGGAACGCATAATCAAAATAGTAGGAGTGCATAGTGGCCCGTATAGCAGGCATTAACATTCCTGATCAGAAACATGCCGTAATCGCATTGACTTCGATTTACGGTGTCGGCAAGACTCGCTCCAAGGCCATCTGCGCCTCTGCGGGTATCGCTGAAGATGTTAAGATCAGTGAGCTGTCTGAAGAACAAATCGACACGCTGCGTGACGAAGTTGCCAAATTTGTCGTTGAAGGTGATCTGCGCCGTGAAGTGAGCATGAGCATCAAGCGTCTGATGGACCTTGGTTGCTATCGCGGTTTGCGTCATCGTCGTGGTCTTCCAGTACGCGGTCAGCGTACCAAGACCAACGCCCGTACCCGTAAGGGTCCGCGCAAACCGATCAAGAAATAATCGGGGTGATTGAATAATGGCAAAGGCACCAGTTCGTGCACGTAAGCGTGTAAGAAAACAAGTCTCTGACGGCGTGGCTCATGTCCATGCTTCTTTCAACAACACAATCGTTACTATTACCGATCGTCAAGGTAACGCATTGGGTTGGGCAACTGCCGGTGGTTCCGGTTTCCGTGGTTCTCGCAAATCTACTCCGTTCGCAGCTCAGGTTGCAGCAGAGCGTTGCGCAGAAGCCGTGAAAGAATACGGTATCAAGAACCTGGAAGTTATGGTTAAGGGACCGGGTCCGGGTCGCGAATCTACTATTCGTGCTCTGAACGCCGCTGGTTTCCGCATCACTAATATTACTGATGTGACTCCGATCCCTCACAACGGTTGTCGTCCGCCGAAAAAACGTCGCGTATAACGCCCCGTTTTTTTAGGTTTGTTGGAGAAAGAAAATGGCAAGATATTTGGGTCCTAAGCTCAAGCTGAGCCGTCGTGAGGGCACCGACTTATTCCTTAGGTCTGGCGTTCGCGCGATCGATACCAAGTGTAAAATTGAACAAGCTCCTGGCCAGCACGGTGCGCGTAAACCGCGTCTGTCTGACTATGGTGTGCAGTTGCGTGAAAAGCAGAAAGTTCGCCGTATCTACGGTGTGCTGGAGCGTCAGTTCCGTAACTACTATAAAGAAGCAGCTCGTCTGAAAGGCAACACCGGTGAAAACCTGTTGGCTCTGCTGGAAGGTCGTCTGGACAACGTTGTTTACCGTATGGGCTTTGGCGCTACTCGTGCAGAAGCACGCCAGCTGGTTAGCCACAAGTCAGTAATGGTAAACGGTCGCGTTGTTAACATCGCTTCTTATCAGGTAACTCCGAATGACGTAGTCAGCATCCGTGAGAAAGCCAAAAAGCAATCTCGCGTGAAGGCCGCTCTGGAGCTGGCTGAGCAGCGTGAAAAGCCAACCTGGCTGGAAGTTGATGCTGCCAAGATGGAAGGTGTGTTTAAGCGTAAGCCTGAGCGTACCGATCTGTCTGCGGACATTAACGAACACCTGATCGTCGAGCTTTACTCTAAGTAAAGCTTAGTACCAAAGAGAGGACACAATGCAGGGTTCTGTGACAGAGTTTCTAAAACCGCGCCTGGTAGATATCGAGCAAGTGAGTTCGACGCACGCCAAGGTGACCCTTGAGCCTTTAGAGCGTGGCTTTGGCCATACTCTTGGTAACGCACTGCGCCGTATTCTGCTTTCGTCGATGCCGGGTTGCGCGGTGACCGAAGTTGAGATTGATGGTGTACTACATGAGTACAGCACCAAAGAAGGCGTTCAGGAAGATATCCTGGAGATCCTGCTCAACCTGAAAGGGCTGGCGGTGAGAGTTCAAGGTAAAGATGAAGTTATTCTTACCCTGAATAAATCTGGCATTGGCCCTGTGACTGCAGCCGACATTACCCATGATGGTGATGTCGAAATCGTCAAGCCGCAGCACGTGATCTGCCACCTGACCGATGAGAACGCATCTATTAGCATGCGTATCAAAGTTCAGCGCGGTCGCGGTTATGTGCCGGCCTCTGCCCGAATTCATTCGGAAGAAGATGAGCGCCCAATCGGCCGTCTGCTGGTCGACGCCTGCTACAGCCCTGTAGAGCGTATAGCCTACAATGTTGAAGCAGCGCGTGTTGAACAGCGTACCGACCTGGACAAGCTGGTCATCGAAATGGAAACCAACGGCACAATCGATCCTGAAGAGGCGATTCGTCGTGCGGCAACCATTCTGGCTGAACAACTTGAAGCTTTCGTTGACTTACGTGATGTACGTCAGCCGGAAGTTAAAGAAGAGAAACCAGAATTCGATCCGATCTTGCTGCGCCCTGTTGACGATCTGGAATTGACTGTCCGCTCTGCTAACTGCCTTAAGGCAGAAGCTATCCACTATATCGGTGATCTGGTACAGCGTACCGAGGTTGAGCTGCTTAAAACGCCTAACCTTGGTAAAAAATCTCTTACCGAGATTAAAGACGTGCTGGCTTCCCGTGGACTGTCTCTGGGCATGCGCCTGGAAAACTGGCCACCGGCAAGCATCGCTGACGAGTAACCGGATCACAGGTTAAGGTTTTACTGAGAAGGATAAGGTCATGCGCCATCGTAAGAGTGGTCGTCAACTGAACCGCAACAGCAGCCATCGCCAGGCTATGTTCCGCAATATGGCAGGTTCACTGGTTCGTCATGAGATCATCAAGACGACCCTGCCTAAAGCGAAAGAGCTGCGTCGCGTAGTTGAGCCGCTGATTACTCTTGCCAAGACTGATAGCGTTGCTAATCGTCGTCTGGCATTCGCCCGCACTCGTGATAACGAGATCGTGGCAAAACTGTTTAATGAACTGGGTCCGCGTTTTGCGAGCCGTGCAGGTGGTTACACTCGTATTCTGAAGTGTGGCTTCCGTGCTGGCGATAATGCTCCGATGGCTTACATCGAGCTGGTTGATCGCGCCGAGTCTCAAACAGAAGCTGCTGCAGAGTAATCTGCAGTAACATAGAAAAACCGGGCTTGCCCGGTTTTTTTATACCTGTAATTTCCCTTCCCGAACCATTCCGTCGTATTCTTGTTTTATTTCTTTCCTGAAGTTGAACGCTTATGTGGTTACTCGATCAGTGGGCTGAACGCCATATTATTGATGCGCAGCGCAAAGGTGAGTTTGAAAATCTGCCGGGCGCAGGCGAACCGCTTATGCTCGAAGATGACTCAGGCGTCCCGGCGGAATTGCGGAGCGCTTTTCGCCTCCTGAAGAATGCTGGCTGTTTACCGCCGGAACTTCAACAGCGCAAAGACGCTATAGAACTTAACGATCTGCTTAAATCCATCGGCAAGGAGCATCCGGATTACCAGACTATCAGCAAAAAAATTATGCTCCTTGAGCTGAAGCTGAGGCAGGCCGGTTTAAGTACAGATTTTCTGCACGGGGAATACGCAGAGAAACTGCTTAATAAAGTAGAGGAGTAATATTATGTACCGCATTGGAGAGCTCGCCAGACTGGCGGATGTTACCCCTGATACCATTCGCTATTACGAAAAGCAGCAAATGATGGCGCATGAGGTCAGAACCGAAGGCGGGTTTCGCCTCTACAGCCAAACCGATCTGCAGCGCCTTAAGTTTATTCGCTATGCCAAACAGCTGGGCTTCACCCTTGAAACAATACGCGAGCTGCTGTCGATCCGAATCGATCCTGAGCATCATACCTGCCAGGAGTCGAAAGGCATTGTGCAAAGCCGTTTAAAAGAAGTTGAGTCAAAAATTAACGAGCTGGAACATATGCGTAAGTCGCTGCAGCGGCTCAATGACGCATGCTGCAGTAGCGCGCACAGCAGCGTTTATTGCTCCATTCTTGAGGCGTTGGAACAGGGCGCGAGCAATACAAAATAGCTGTTGCGTCAGGTTATGCGCAGGCATAAAATCGCGCCGTTATTTTAATCAAACCGGAGTTTTTATGAGCCATTATCAGCACAAGAAAGGGGTTATCAAGGATAACGCCATTGAGGCTTTACTACACGACCCGCTGTTTCGCCAACGAGTAGAAAGGAGCAAAAAGGGAAAAGGAAGTTATCAGCGTAATGCAAAACATGGCAAACGGGGTAACTGGGAGGCCAGTGGCAAACAAGCAAATCGCTTTTTTACCACTGGCCTTCCTCTTTTAACGAGCGGGATTAGATGCGTTCGTTCTGCTGCTTGAGCAGATCGCGAATTTCGCTTAGCAGTACTTCTTCCTGAGTTGGCGCCGGTTCTGCTTCTGGCTCTTCTTTCTTCCTGCGATTTAGTTTATTGATCACTTTGATTGCCATGAAGATTGCAAAGGCAACGATCAGGAAATCAAAGACGTTCTGGATAAACATACCGTAATGCATGACTACGGCTGGGGTATCGCCTACCGCTGGCCTTAACGTTAGAGCGAACTGTTTAAAATCAATACCGCCAATCAGCAACCCAAGCGGCGGCATAATAATGTCCGCAACCAGTGAAGAAACGATTTTCCCGAAAGCGGCACCAATAATCACACCCACTGCCAAATCAACAACGTTCCCGCGCATCGCAAATTCGCGGAATTCTTTTAACATACTCATTTTTATCTCCTTGTACTGGCGAACGTTAGTAAGTCTAACAAATGATGACCCGATTGCCATTCCGTAGAGTAATAAGAGCCTCTTGCTAATGCCTTATTTTTAGAGGGGATTATTCGGCGGGAGTAGTGAATGGGCAGCATAGCGAGCCGCCCATCGCGTATCAGAGGAAGAACGGGCTTGGCTGGAATAAACGCTCAACGTCGCTGACATATTTCTTATCGGTCAGGAACATAATAACGTGATCGCCCTGTTCAATACGCAGATTGTCATTAGCGATCATAACGTCATTACCGCGCACTACCGCGCCAATGATGGTGCCCGGCGGCAGCTTGATTTCATCAATTACGCGGCCCACGACCCGGGATGTGCTTTCATCGCCATGAGCCACGGCTTCGATAGCTTCCGCAACGCCGCGGCGTAAAGATGACACGCTGACAATATCAGCTTTGCGCACGTGCCCCAGCAGTGCTGAAATGGTGGCCTGCTGTGGCGATATCGCAATGTCGATAACGCTGCCCTGCACCAGGTCTACATAAGCGCGGCGCTGGATAAGCACCATCACTTTCTTCGCACCCATCCGTTTTGCCAGCATCGCAGACATGATATTGGCTTCATCATCGTTAGTGACGGCGATAAACAGGTCGACCTGCTCAATATGCTCTTCGGCAAGCAGTTCCTGATCGGAGGCATCGCCATAGAAGACGATGGTATTTTGCAGCATTTCGGCCAGCTCTGCCGCACGCTGTGGATCGCGCTCGATAAGCTTAACGCTATAGTCTTTTTCAAGTCGCTGCGCCAGACCCGCGCCGATGTTGCCGCCGCCGACCAGCATAATTCGCTTGTAGGGTTTCTCCAGCCGTTGAAGCTCGCTCATTACCGCGCGTATATGCTGCGACGCCGCAATAAAGAATACCTCGTCGCCCGCTTCCACAATGGTCGAACCCTGTGGACGGATCGGATGATCGTGACGGAAGATAGCGGCCACGCGTGTTTCAATATGCGGCATATGTTCACGCATCGTCGAAAGAGCATTTCCCACCAGCGGTCCGCCGTAATAGGCTTTCACCACGGCGAGGCTCACTTTGCCTTCGGCGAAATTCACTACCTGCAGCGCGCCCGGGTATTCAATCAGGCGATAGATATTATCGATAACCAGCTGTTCGGGCGCGATAAGGTGATCGATAGGCACCGCTTCCGCATTAAACAGACGTTCTGCATCCCGGACGTAGTCCGGCGCACGGATGCGCGCGATACGATTCGGCGTATTGAACAGGGAGTAGGCTACCTGGCAGGCGATCATATTTGTTTCATCGGAGCTGGTAACGGCCACAAGCATATCGGCGTCATCCGCCCCGGCTTCACGTAAAACGCGCGGGTGCGAACCGTGCCCCTGAACCACACGAAGGTCAAACTTATCCTGCAGGCTGCGCAGGCGATCCTGATTAGTATCAACAACGGTAATATCGTTGTTCTCACCCACCAGGTTTTCCGCCAGGGTGCCGCCGACCTGGCCGGCGCCCAGAATGATTATTTTCATGGTTTATAGCTTCATTAATGATGAAACTGACGACTCAGTAGGGCATGAGTCAGTTTTTAATAAGCTTAGCGTAAAAGAAGCCGTCGCCTTCCTGCTCTGCGGGCAGATTCTGGATGCCCGGCTGCGCCGGCGTTCCGGTAGCCACTAGTTTTGCTTCCGGATGGCGCGCAAGGAAGTCGGCAACCTGCTGGCTGTTTTCTTCAGGCAAAATGGAGCAGGTTGCATAAAGCAGCGTGCCGCCCGTTTTCAGATGCGGCCAGATAGCTTCCAGAATTTCTTTCTGCAGCTCCGCCAGCTCGGCTATATCCCTGTCGCGGCGCAGCCATTTAATATCCGGATGACGGCGGATTACCCCGGTTGCCGAGCATGGGGCATCCAGCAAAATGCGGTCAAACTGCTGCTTGCCGCACCACTGCGCAGGGAAACGACCATCGCCCTGTTTTACCTCCGCGCTCATGCCAAGGCGTTCGAGGTTTTCGTGAACGCGTTTAAGACGTTGCGGATCGACGTCTACCGCCATGACGCTGGCGCCGGGCGCGGCTTCCAGAATATGCGTCGTTTTTCCGCCGGGAGCCGCGCACAAATCGAGGATCGTTTCGCCGTCTTGCGGATCCAGCAGATCGACGCAGCCCTGGGCCGAGGCATCCTGTACGGTGACCCAACCTCTGTCAAAGCCCGGTAAAGCATGAACAGATGCCGGAGTATCCAGACGTACGGCATCGTGATATCGCGGGTGAGGATGTCCTTCCAGGCCGGCTTCTGCTAATAGCCTGAGCCATTCATCGCGTGAATGGTGCTGCCGGTTTACGCGCAGCCACATCGGTGGGCGCTGGTTATTGGCATCGATGATACTCTGCCACTGGTTTGGATAAGCTTTCCTGATGCGCTGTATCAGCCAGGCAGGATGAAGAAGACGGCTTTCATGCGTGGCCGCCTCGGCCATTAGTTCTTCCTGCTGACGCTGGAACTGACGCAGCACGCCGTTAATCAGCCCTTTCAGATTCTGACGTTTGATAGCAACGGCGCCCTCGACCGTTTCTGCCAGCGCGGCATGTGCAGGGATACGGGTATAAAGCAGCTGATAAAAACCTACCATGATTAAGTAGTGGATGGTGCGCTGCTTGCCGGTCATCGGACGGGACATCATTTTGCCTACCAGCCACTCGAGCTGTGGCAGCGTACGCAATACGCCAAAGCAAAGCTCCTGTAGCAGCGCTTTATCTTTATCAGACACTTTTTGTTGCATCGGCGGCAGCACATTGTTCAGTGACTGCCCTTTTTCAACAACCTGCTCAATGGTCTGGGCTGCCAGGCTGCGAAGATTTAAAGATTTTTTCATAGCTACGCTCTGTTTTCCGGCGCTTAAAAACAAAAATGCCCAGGCAGTGACCCGGGCGTCAGAGATTTATTGTCTCAGGCGAGTAGGCCGCCTGGCTCGAACCATTCGCGACGTGAATTCAACAGGTCCTGCGCTTTCATCGCTTTTTTACCCGCCGGCTGCAGCTCTTCGAGATTTAAAACGCCGTCCGCGGTTGCAACCTGAATCCCCGTCTTGCCTGCTTCAAGGATAGTGCCGGGCGTAGCGCTGGTCTGCCTGGCGATAGCCGAGGCACGCCAGACTTTGACCGGCTGGTCGTCAATCTCCAGCCAGCTCATCGGCCATGGGTTAAAGGCGCGAATACAGCGCTCAAGCTGTACGGCCGAAAGCGACCAGTCAATGCGGGCCTCTTCCTTGCTCAGTTTTTCCGCATAGGTCACCAGTGCTTCATCCTGAACTTCGGGCAGGGCGGTGCCGGCGGCAAGCTGGTTTAGCGTTTCCAGCAGGCCCTGCGGACCAAGTTCGGCCAGCCTTTCATAAAGCGTTGCGCTGGTGTCTTCCGGGCCGATATCGCAGGCCAGCTTATACAGCATATCGCCCGTATCGAGACCAACGTCCATTTGCATAATAGTTACGCCGGTTTGCGCATCACCGGCCCATAAGGAGCGTTGGATTGGCGCCGCGCCGCGCCAGCGTGGCAGCAAAGAACCGTGTACGTTAATACAGCCAAGGCGAGGTAACTCAAGCACCGCTGCGGGCAGGATCAGGCCGTAGGCCACCACAACCATGACGTCTGCATGTAAATCGGCAACGAGCTGCTGATTTTCAGCGGGGCGCAGGGAAGCGGGCTGGAATACGGGGATGTCTTTTTCGCAGGCCAGCACTTTTACCGGGCTCGGCATGAGCTTCTTGCCGCGGCCAGCCGGACGGTCTGGCTGGGTGAAAACGCCGACGACCTGGTGCTGAGAAGACAACAGCGCGTCAAGATGACGCGCTGCAAAATCGGGGGTGCCGGCAAAAATAATACGCAGAGAATCTGACACGTTGCTTTTTGTCCTTAAGCTTTCGCTTTCAAACGGTCGAGTTTTTCAACTTTCTGACGAATACGCTGTTGTTTCAGTGGCGACAGATAATCGATAAACAGTTTACCGACCAGGTGATCCATTTCATGCTGAATACAAATTGCCAGCAGGCCATCCGCTTCCAGCTCATAAGGTTTACCTTCGCGATCGAGCGCGCGGATTTTCACCTTCTCGGCTCGCGGCACTAAAGCCCGCTGTTCCGGAATAGACAAACAGCCTTCTTCAATACCGGTTTCGCCGCTTTTTTCCAGCAGTTCAGGATTGATCAGCACCAGCTGTTCGTCGCGGTTTTCGGAAACGTCAATAACGATAATGCGCTGATGAATATCGACCTGGGTTGCGGCAAGGCCGATACCTTCTTCGTCGTACATCGTCTCGAACATATCATCGACGATACGTTGAATTTCCGCATTTACTTCTTTGACCGGTGTAGCGACTTTGCGAAGACGCTCGTCCGGAATATGTAACACTTGCAAAACTGCCATATTTATCCAGAGCTGTGTTCAATTGATGAAAAGATTATTCTCTCTATTCTAGACAAAACCCCCCTTGATTGACAGCATCAGTGACCAATCGCAAGGATTGCTTTTACTGCCTGTGGCAGGGGGAAACTGTGTCACCAACGGAGATTTGGTTGCGCCTGATGGCGGTTAACAGCCTGAGCGGCGATAAGCTGCTGGAAATGGCATGTTTGCTGAAAGCACAGGCCGATTGCGGCCCCACATCGCTTGCAAAAGCCGGTTTATCATCCCGGCAAATTACACAGTTTATTGGTTTTAGCGAACGGCAATTGGATACCGCTTATGCCTGGCTTGAGCAACCGAATCATCACCTTCTCACCGCCGATAGCCCGGATTATCCAGAGCAGCTTCGTTCGATAGATTGCTATCCCGCCGCGCTATTCGTTGCCGGCGATGTTGACCTTCTCTCAGGCAACCAGTTAGCGGTAGTCGGTAGCCGTAATCTTTCCCTGTATGGCGAAAGATGGTGCCGCATGTTTTGCGAACCGTTAGCTACGGCGGGGCTGACGATAACCAGCGGTCTGGCGCTGGGCATAGATGCGGTCGCGCACCGGGCGGCATTACGGGTTCATGGCAAGACCGTCGCTGTATTAGGCAATGGCCTGGCGGATATTTATCCCCGGCGCCACAGGCAGCTGGCCCGCACTATTCTCGATAAGGGCGGAGCTATTGTTTCTGAATTTCCGCTGGCGACCACGCCGTGGCCGGGTAATTTTCCCAGAAGAAACCGTATAATCAGCGGGTTAAGCCGGGCCGTATTTGTTGTCGAAGCCTCGCAAAGAAGCGGCTCGCTGGTGAGCGCAAGATACGCTATTGAGCAGGGAAGAGAAGTGTTCGCATTGCCCGGACCGGTTGGGAGTCCGGGTAGCGAAGGCCCGCACTGGTTGATAAAACAGGGCGCTATTCTGGTAAGCCACCCTTCCGATATTCTTGAGTACCTGGAAAGCGAACTGCAATGGCTCTCCCTGGCACGCAAAACCTTAATATATTCACGCGATGAAGGGGAACATACATTGCCATTTCCTGAGCTGTTGGCTAACGTAGGAGATGAGGTTACACCTGTTGACGTCGTCGCTGAACGTGCCGGCCAACCTGTGCCAGAAACGGTAGCCCAACTGCTCGAACTGGAGTTAGCAGGATGGATCGCAGCTGTACCCGGCGGCTATGTCCGATTGAGGAGGGCATGCCATGTTCGACGTACTAATGTACTTATTTGAAACCTACATCCATAACGAAGCGGAAATGCGCGTTGATCAAGATAAGTTGACGCGCGATCTCACCGATGCCGGTTTTGATCGCGAAGACATTTATAACGCGTTGGTATGGCTTGAAAAGCTGGCTGATTATCAGGAAGGGCTCACCGAGCCGATGCAATTAGCCGCCGATCCACTTTCCATGCGCATCTACACGGAAGAAGAAAGCCTGCGTCTGGATGCCAACTGCCGGGGATTTTTACTTTTCCTTGAGCAGATTCAGGTGTTGAACCTCGAAACCCGTGAAATGGTGATTGAACGCGTGCTGGCGCTCGATACCGCCGAGTTTGAGCTGGAAGACTTAAAATGGGTGGTATTGATGGTGTTGTTCAATATTCCCGGTTGCGAAAATGCCTATCAACAAATGGAAGAATTACTCTTCGAAGTAAATGAAGGTATGCTGCATTAAATTTTTATGCAGCATGAGACGTTATGACCAAATCAGCACTCTTCACGGTGCCTAAAAATGAACCCTGCCCCCAATGCGGGGCAGAGTTAGTCATTCGTTCCGGTAAAAACGGTCCTTTTCTTGGCTGTTCACATTACCCGGAATGCGATTATGTGCGCCCTTTAAAAGGCCAGTCAGACGGGCATATAGTTAAAGTGCTCGAAGGGCAGCAGTGTCCTGAATGCCACTCGACGCTTGTTCTGCGGCAGGGGCGTTTCGGCATGTTTATCGCCTGCAGTAATTATCCTGAATGTGAACATACGGAAATTATTGATAAGCCGGACGAAACGGCGATAACCTGTCCGCAGTGCCGTCAGGGACAGCTGGTTCAGCGCCGCTCGCGCTATGGCAAAACATTCTGGTCATGCGACCGCTACCCCGACTGCCAGTTCGTCATCAATTTCAAACCCATCGCCGGCGTTTGTCCTGAATGCCAGTATCCGTTATTAATCGAAAAGAAAACGGCGCAGGGAGTTAAATGTCTGTGCGCCAGTAAACAATGTGGAAAGCCGGTCACGGCGGAATAAGATTGTGAATAATAACCTGCAACAAGGGCAGCTTGCGGAGATCGTCGCCGCCCTAAAAAATAAAAATGTCATCGCTTATCCAACCGAAGCCGTGTTTGGCGTCGGCTGCGACCCTGACAGCGAGCTTGCGGTTTCCCGTTTGCTTACGTTAAAACAGCGCCCGGTAGATAAAGGCCTTATCCTGATTGCGGCAAGTTTTGAGCAGCTCAAGCCTTATATTGATGTGCAGGCGTTGAGCGCCGATCAACGTGAGGCGGTATTTTCCCGCTGGCCTGGACCGGTCACTTTCGTCTTCCCGGCGCTGCCTTCCACGCCGCGCTGGCTTACCGGACGCTTTGACTCTCTGGCCGTCAGAGTGACGGACCACCCGCTGGTAAAAGCGCTCTGTCAGGAATACGGCAAACCGCTTGTTTCAACGAGCGCCAACCTGTCCGGTTTGCCTCCTTGCCGCACCGCTGAAGAAGTGCTGCAGCAGTTTGGTGACGCTTTCCCGGTGCTGCATGGCGAAACCGGCGGGCGTCAGAATCCTTCTGAAATCCGCGATGCCTTGACCGGCGAGCTTTTCCGCGAGGGGTAAAATGATGGACACTTTCGCCGTTTTTGGTAATCCGATCCAACACAGCAAATCGCCGCAAATTCATAAGCTGTTTGCTGAGCAACTACATATCGAGCATCCCTATGGCCGGATCCTTGCACCCATGGATGCGTTTCTGGAAACCTTCGAATCTTTCTTTAACGCCGGTGGGAAAGGGGCGAATATCACCATGCCCTTTAAAGAACAGGCATTCGCCCGTGCTGATGAACTTACTGAACGCGCCGCTCTGGCGGGCGCGGTCAACACCTTAAAGCGTCTGGAAGACGGGCGGCTATTAGGGGATAACACGGACGGCATCGGCTTATTAAGCGATCTGCAACGCCTGTCGCTTATTAAACCTGGCGATCGTATTCTTTTACTGGGGGCTGGTGGGGCGGCTCGTGGCGTTTTGCTTCCGCTTCTTTCCCTGGACTGCGCGGTGACAATTACCAACCGTACCTATGCCCGGGCAGAAGAGCTGGCAAAACTGTTCAGCCACACCGGTAGCGTTCAGGCAGTTGAACAACAAAAGCTGGATGGACGCGAATTCGATCTTATCGTCAATGCGACATCAAGCGGCGTGGATGGCGCTATTCCGGCGCTCCCCGCTTCCGTGCTTTCCCAGAATGTACGCTGCTACGATATGTTCTATGAGAAGGGGCTTACTCCTTTCCTGAAGTGGAGCGCGCAGCACGGCGTTCAATATTATGCCGACGGGCTGGGGATGCTGGTGGGTCAGGCGGCGCATGCTTTCTTACTGTGGCATGGAGTCCTTCCTGAAATCGCGCCGGTAATCGAAAAGCTTAAGCAGGAAATGGCGGCGTGAATCAGACGATCCAGTTTCCGGATCGGGAAGAGTGGGACGAGCGACGCAATGCCGTCTGCTTTCCTGCGCTGGTTAATGGCTTTCAGATGACGTGTGCAATTTCAGGTGAGGCTGTCGCCAGCCGTTACGGCGGCGACAACGCTCAGGAATGGCTTGCGCTGTTCCGGACGCATCGATGGGATCTGGAAGAAGAAGCGCATACTCTGATCCTTGATGAGCAGGAAGACGATCAGGGCTGGTATTGGCTATCCTGAGCCAGGTATTCGTCTTTCCAGCGTACGTAGTTATTAGCGGAGTATTTCAGACCCTCAAGCTCCGCTTCCTTCAAAGGCCGAATCTGCTTCACCGGGCTGCCCAGATATAAAAAGCCGCTTTCCAGACGCTTGTTCTGGGGAACCAGACTGCCGGCTCCGATCATGACGTCGTCTTCTACTACTACGCCATCCAGCAAAATCGCGCCCATGCCGACCAGAACACGGTTCCCTATAGTGCAGCCGTGCAGCATCGCCTTGTGACCGACGGTAACGTCTTCGCCAACGATGAGCGGGTTGCCATCGGGGTTATAGGACGACTTATGGGTGACGTGCAAAACGCAGCCGTCCTGAATGTTGGTCCGTGCGCCGATGGCGACATAATTAACGTCGCCACGTATCGCTACTAAAGGCCAGATGCTGACATCATCAGCAAGAGACACCTCGCCAATCACCACGCTGGAAGGATCCAACATCACGCGCTGGCCGATTTTTGGCAAGATTTTCTGAAATGAACGTAATACAGCGGACATAACAACCTCGGGAAATACAGTGGATAGGTAAACTCTGGCTGCTTTTTTGAGCATTAGCAAGCAGGTAAATCGCTATAAAGGGGGCGGATCGGACAAGATCTCATCGAAAAGGGTGAAAACTAAACACTTGAGAGAAAAGATCGAAAAAATGCTTGTGCAAAAAAACGGGATCCCTATAATGCGCCTCCATCGACACGGCGGATGTGAATCACTTCACACTAACAGCCGCTTCGATAAAGAGAAAAAATCCTGAAATTCAGGGTTGACTCT
>NZ_RCAA01000029.1 GCF_003628475.1 Enterobacter sp. R1(2018)
CAGGAGCCACATTCGGGAAGTCTTCTGGTTTGTTAGCCTTTTCTTTTCGCCCGTAATGCCCGGCTTTAGTCCGGTACTCCCCCTGTGTGGCAGATTCAATGCCATTGGCATCGAGGGTGATATAGCTTCCCCCCCCGTTGATCGTGACCTGTTTCCTAGCAATAATTTCGATACGATCTTCGGTACTGACGACGCTGATTTCTCCACGAGCGATGAGCTCCATCAGGTCGTTCTGTGCCTGTACCTGTACCGGCCCCTGATTCGCAATGAGCTTGATCCCCAGCTTACGAACAAACACGCTCAGGGCATTACCCACCCCGATGAACAGATTTTTCACCACGCTGACGTC
>NZ_RCAA01000030.1:0-22960 GCF_003628475.1 Enterobacter sp. R1(2018)
TGGAGGCGCAGTATAGGGATTTTTCGGAGGCTGACAAGGGTTTATTGCAAAAAAATTACTGACCGCATTTTTTTTCGACAAACCGTCTATTTTCACAACTATTTGGCGGCTAACTGCGCAATTTCATGGGCGAACCGCGCGACCTGCTGCCAGTCGGTATAGACGACTTCTTTACGTACGTCGGTTTCACCGCCGGTCATTTTCATAATTAAACGAATCATTGCGCGATCCAGCCAGCCATAACGCGGATAACGCAGCGCGCCAGCGAATACGGCGCAATGATCGGGCTTCCATGGGGAAGCCAACAGGAACTTGCGCGTATAGGAGTTGGTTTGCGGCGTACGTTTTTCTGCTTTACGGGCGACGAGATTTACGGAAAAGAAGGCGCTCGGCATGGAGTTCAGCGCCTTCTGATGCTTTTTCACAAAGGCATCAACGGATGAATGGAAATGACCATAGCGTATGGAAGCGCCGATAATCACGCGATCGTAGTTATCCCATCCGATATCAGCGTTACGATGCAGGTTAATCACATCGCTTTCTACACCCAACTCTTTTAGCTCGGATGCTATATAAGACGCTATTTCGCGAGTCTGACCATCACGGGTCGAAAACAGAATCAAGGTCTTCAATGCGGGCTCCGGTTACTCTCGCCAGAAGGTTGGCGTGAACAAGACTAATAAAGTAAATACTTCAAGACGGCCAAATAACATGTTGCTGATAAGAATCCACTTCGCGACTGGATTCATGCTGGCAAAGTTGTCCGCCACCACGCCCAGCCCCGGCCCCAGGTTATTAAGCGTGGCCGCCACTGATGCGAAGGCGGAGAAGTCATCTACTCCCGTCGCGATGATCGCAAGCATGCTGACAATAAACACCAGCGCATATGCCGAGAAGAATCCCCATACCGCTTCCAGAATACGTTCCGGCAGCGCGCGATTACCCAGCTTAATGCTGTATACCGCATTTGGGTGCACCAGGCGTTTAAGTTCCCGGTTCCCCTGCTTGAATAGCAGCAGGATACGAATAACTTTCAGGCCGCCGCCGGTAGAGCCGGCGCAGCCGCCAATAAAGGCCGAGCAAAGCAGCAGCACCGGCAGGAAAAGCGGCCATCTGGCGATACTGTCGGTAGTGAACCCTGCCGTCGTCGCCATTGATACAACCTGGAAGAACGCCTGGTTGAGCGTTTGCAGCGCCGAGCCATAAGTATTATGGAGCCACAGCACCAGCGTACAAATGATAACCAGCGTGAGCTGCACGCCGATAAACATACGGAATTCCGGATCGCGCCAGTACACCTTCAGATTACGACCGCTGAACAAAGAGAAGTGCAGGCCGTAGTTACAGCCGGAAATCAGCAGGAAAACGGCCATGATGGTGTTAATCGTAGGGTTGTCGAAATACCCGACGCTGGCGTCATGCGTTGAGAACCCCCCGATAGAGATGGTCGCGAAGCTGTGCCCAATCGCGTCGAAGGCCGGCATCCCGGCAAACCAAAGCGCCACCGCGCAGGCAACGGTTAGCAGCACATAGATAAACCACAGGGTTTTCGCGGTGTCCGCGATACGCGGGCGCATTTTATTATCTTTTAGCGGCCCCGGCATTTCGGCCCGATAGAGCTGCATGCCGCCTACGCCCAGGATAGGCAGGATAGCCACGGCCAGGACGATGATCCCCATCCCGCCAAACCATTGCAGCATTTGACGATAGAACAAAATGGCGTGCGGCAGGGTGTCCAGTCCTACAAGCGTGGTGGCCCCGGTAGTGGTTAAACCCGAGAAGGATTCAAAAAAGGCGTCGGTGATCGTCAGGTTAGGCCGCTCGGAGAAGATAAAGGGTAACGCACCCACGCTCCCCAGCACCGTCCAGAACAGCACCACAATCAGAAAGCCTTCGCGCGGTTTCAGTTCGCTTTTTTCACGACGGTTCGGCCACCACAGCAACGACCCAATCACCAGCGCGACGAAAAAAGTCTGAGTAAAGGCGCGGCCAGCACCATCGCGGTAAAGTAAGGCAACCAGCCCGGGCAGTATCATGGTCCCGGAGAACAGGATAACCAGCAGACCAACGATTCGGGTTATGGCACGAAAATGCATTTCAGCCGCTTCCTTAAATATCAAAAAATTACGGGGAGGGAATTATTCTTCAATCGGCAATAAATGCAATGAACCACGGCTAAAATCCGCCAGCCTGAGCGAAAACTCAGCCAGCTGCGTCTGTGGTAACGCCACTTTGAGTAGCACCGATGCCTGAAATTCACTTTGCACGATTAGCCCATCATTTTGTTTCAGTAGCGCTTCGATGCCCGCAAGCTGAGCATAATCACACTGCAAAGTATATTCGGTTAATGGCACTTTGAGCACCGTAGACAGTTGATTTAGCGCCAGCTGAACGCCGCCGCCGTAGGCCTTTACCAGACCGCCCGTACCCAGTTTAACTCCGCCGTAGTAGCGCACCACTACAGCGGTAATTTCGCCGATGCCACGCCCCATAAGCTGCGCGAGCATCGGCTTACCGGCCGTCCCGGCAGGTTCTCCGTCATCAGAAAACCCCAGCTGTTGCGAATCATTCGGCGCGCCCGCCACCCATGCCCAACAATGGTGGCGGGCATCGGGATGCTGCGCGCGTACCTGCTCCACGAAAGCTTTAGCCGCCGCTACCCCATCAGTATGGGCAAGCAAAGTAATAAAGCGGCTTTTTTTGATTTCCTCGCTGACGCAAACGGATTCAGCAGGGATCGGCCAGCTCTCCATTACGCCAGCTTCAGATCGCGCGTCATGTTTTCGATGGTATTTTCATGAACAATCACGTTGTCCTCGATACGAATCCCGCCGAAAGGTTTGAGCGCGTCAATACGCTGCCAGTTGAAGTGCTTGCTGTACTGTCCTTCACGCCATGGCGCCAGCAGGGATTCAATAAAGTAGATCCCCGGTTCGATGGTCAAAACCATACGCGGCTCAAGCACACGCGTGCAGCGCAGGTAAGGATATTGCGCCGGGGCGGCAAGATGCGTCCCGGTATCATCCTGCATAAATCCTGCAACGTCATGCACCTGCAAACCAAGCGGATGTCCGATACCGTGCGGCATAAACGGCCCGGTAATGCCCGTTTCAACCATGGCTTCTTCGCTGATATCGTTCACCAGCTGATGGCGGCACAGCAGTTTAGCAATTCGCTGATGGAACTGAATGTGGTAGTCGGTATAACGCACGCCCGCTTTCATGGTGCCAATTAACGCCAGCTGCTCGGCGTTAACGTCTTTAATCAGCTGCGCATAGGCGTTATCGCTGCTGGTCGCCCATGTACGCGTCAGATCGGCCGCATAACCGTTGTATTCAGCGCCGGCGTCCAGCAGGAAGCTGCGCATCTCAGCCGGTGCCTGATGATCCAGTTTGGTGTAGTGCAATACGGCGGCGTGCTCGTTCAACGCCACGATATTGCCATACGGCACGTCGGTATCGCGATGGCCGGTGGCCGTCAGATAAGCCTGATTGATGTCGAATTCGCTCATGCCGGACAGGAACGCTTCGTGCGCCGCCTGATGACCAATAACGGCCGTCTTCTGCGCCTGACGCATGCATGCCAGCTCATAATCAGTTTTATAAGCGCGATGGTAGTGCAGGTAGTCAATCACCCCTTTCGGGTTGATGTTCGCCGCCTGAATCTCAAGCTGCAGGGCGCGTTCCGGCACCGGTCCGATATAACCGATGTTGCCACGCGCGGCCGGAAGCTGGCCGCCGATACCGTCGGCTTTCGGGAGGGCGATGACATCGATCTCTTCGGTCCAGAACGAATGCGGCAGCGGTTCAACGTTATGCCAGTAATCGACCGGCAGATAGAACCAGAGTTTCGGTTTGTTAACGCCATCCACCAGCAGCCAGCAGTTCGGCACCTGTGTTACCGGCACCCAGGCTTTGAACTGGGGATTAACTTTGAACGGATAAGGATGGTCATCCAGGAAGACGTTAAACAGCTCTCCGGAGTGAATCAGCAGTGCATCAAGGTTGAAACGCGCCAGTACATTGCGGGTGCGCTCCTGCAAAGTAGCCACATGATCTTTATAAAGCGAGGCCAGTGAATCCATAAGTTACCCTTCTATTTATATGACCTGAACGCCACGCATCTTAGCACACGGCGAACACACCCGACTTATTTCCGGGGGCTGTGATCATCTTTGCAAATATTTAATGAGCCGTTTGCATTTCATTAACATCAATTCCACACTCCCTTCCATCTGGTACGACCAGATCCCATTGCTGGATTCAGGAGACTGACATGCTCTACCAAGGCGAAACCCTACATCTCGACTGGCTGGAAGATGGCATTGCCGAACTGGTGTTCGATGCGCCAGGCTCGGTCAACAAACTTGACACCGCAACGGTGGCCAGCTTAGGCCATGCGCTGGAGGTGCTGGAAAAGCAGCCCGATCTTAAAGGCCTGCTGCTTAGCTCAAATAAAGCGGCGTTTATCGTCGGGGCTGACATTACCGAATTTCTTTCGCTGTTCCTCGTGCCTGCGGAGCAGCTGACCAGCTGGCTGCAATTTGCCAATAGCGTCTTTAACCGTCTGGAAGATCTACCCGTTCCGACTATCGCTGCGGTCAACGGCTATGCGCTGGGCGGCGGATGCGAATGCGTGCTGGCTACCGATTATCGTCTGGCGACGCCGGACGCGCGCATCGGCCTGCCGGAAACCAAGCTGGGCATCATGCCGGGCTTCGGCGGCTCCGTTCGTCTGCCGCGCATGCTCGGGGCGGACAGCGCGCTGGAAATTATCACCGCCGGTAAAGACGTTAGCGCAGCAGAAGCGCAAAAAATCGGTCTGGTCGACGGCGTGGTTAAGGCCGAAAAGCTGCGTGAGGGCGCGCTGGCGGTGCTGCGCCAGGCGATAAATGGCGATCTGGACTGGCAGGCGAAACGCCAGCCAAAACTTGAGCCGCTGCGCTTAAGCAAAATCGAAGCGACCATGAGCTTTACCATCGCCAAAGGCATGGTGATGCAGATTGCGGGCAAACACTATCCTGCCCCGATGACGGCGGTAAAAACTATAGAAGCCGCGGCAGGACTTGGCCGCGACGAAGCATTAAAACTTGAGACTCAAAGCTTCGTGCCGCTGGCACGATCCAACGAGGCCCGTGCGCTGGTCGGGATTTTCCTGAACGACCAATATGTTAAAGGTCAGGCGAAAAAGCTGACCAAAAATACCGAAGCCCCGAAACAGGCTGCCGTACTGGGCGCCGGGATCATGGGCGGCGGCATTGCTTACCAGTCAGCCTGGAAAGGCGTACCGGTATTAATGAAGGATATTAACGAGAAGTCGCTGGCGTTGGGGATTTCCGAGGCCAGCAAGCTTCTCAACAAACAGCTCGAACGCGGCAAAATCGACGGCATGAAGCTGGCCGGCGTGATTGCTACCATTCATCCAACGCTGGATTACGCCGGTTTTGAACGCGTCGAAGCGGTCGTTGAAGCGGTGGTCGAAAATCCGAAGGTGAAAAAAGCCGTGCTGGCGGAAGTGGAAGATAAAATCAGCCCGGACACGGTGCTGGCCTCTAACACTTCAACCATTCCGATTAGCGAGCTGGCAAACAGCCTTAAGCGTCCGGAAAACTTCTGCGGCATGCACTTCTTCAACCCGGTGCATCGCATGCCGCTGGTGGAAATAATTCGCGGCGAGAAAACCTCTGAGCAAACCATTGCAAAAGTTGTCGCATGGGCCAGCAAAATGGGCAAAACGCCTGTCGTCGTAAACGACTGCCCGGGCTTCTTCGTTAACCGCGTGCTGTTCCCGTATTTTGCCGGCTTCAGCCAGCTAATGCGCGACGGCGCGGATTTCCGTCAGATAGATAAAGTGATGGAAAAGCAGTTTGGCTGGCCGATGGGCCCGGCTTATCTACTTGACGTCGTCGGCATTGATACCGCCCACCACGCACAGGCCGTCATGGCCGCCGGTTTCCCGCAGCGCATGCAGAAAGATTATCGCGACGCGATTGACGCAATGTTTGACGCGGGCCGCTATGGCCAGAAAACCCAGCAGGGCTTCTATCGCTATAAAGAAGACAGCAAAGGCAAGCCGCGCAAAGAGCAGGACGAAACCACCGACGCTCTGCTTGCCGATGTCAGCAAAGCGGGCCAAAGCTTTAGCGACGAAGAAATTATTGCCCGTATGATGATCCCCATGGTCAACGAAGTCGTGCGTTGCCTGGAAGAAGGTATTATCGCCAGCCCGGCGGAAGCCGATATGGCGCTGGTTTACGGCCTGGGTTTCCCTCCGTTCCACGGCGGCGCTTTCCGCTGGTTAGACACCATCGGCTGCGCAAAATACCTCGACATGGCTCAACGGTACGAGCATCTCGGTCCGCTCTATCAGGCGCCCGATGGCCTGCGTGCGAAAGCTTCCCGTGACGAGCCGTACTATCCCCCGGTTGAGCCTGCGCGCCCGGCCAGTGACCTGAAAAGCGCCTGAGGAGTGATTATGGAAAAGGTTGTAATTGTTGATGCCATCCGCACCCCGATGGGCCGCTCTAAAGGTGGCGCCTATCGCAACGCGCGTGCGGAAGATCTTTCCGCCCATCTGATGCGCAGCATTCTGTCGCGTAACCCAGCGCTGGAAGCAGCGGCACTCGACGATATCTACTGGGGCTGCGTTCAGCAAACGCTGGAGCAGGGGTTCAACATCGGCCGTAACGCCGCTTTACTGGCGGAAATCCCCCATTCGGTTCCGGCAGTTACCGTGAACCGTTTGTGTGGTTCGTCGATGCAGGCCCTGCACGATGCGGCGCGCATGATTCAGACCGGCGACGCGCATGCCTGCCTGATTGGCGGCGTGGAGCATATGGGCCATGTGCCAATGAGCCACGGCGTTGATTTCCATCCGGGGCTGAGCCGCAACGTGGCGAAAGCTGCGGGTATGATGGGCCTGACCGCCGAAATGCTGGCGCGTATGCACGGTATCAGCCGCGAAATGCAGGATCAGTTTGCCGCCCGCTCCCACCAGCGCGCATGGGCCGCAACCGAAGCCGGCCATTTCAAAAATGAAATCGTCGCCACCAGCGGCCATGACGCTGACGGCGTGCTTAAGCGCTTTGATTACGACGAGGTTATCCGTCCGGAAACCACCGTCGAAGGCCTCGCCTCGCTGAAACCGGCGTTCGATCCGGTCAACGGAACCGTCACCGCAGGCACCTCTTCGGCGCTGTCCGACGGCGCCGCCGCCATGCTGCTGATGAGTGAGTCGCGCGCTAAAGCGCTGGGTCTGAAGATCCGCGCCCGCATCCGTTCCATGGCGGTGGTGGGCTGCGATCCGTCGATTATGGGTTACGGCCCGGTTCCGGCCTCGAAAATGGCGCTGAAGAAGGCGGGCCTGAGCACCGCTGATATCGACCTGTTTGAGATGAACGAAGCCTTCGCGGCGCAGATCCTACCGTGCATTAAGGATCTGGGTCTGATGGATAAGATCGACGAAAAGATTAACCTTAATGGCGGCGCTATCGCGTTGGGCCACCCGCTAGGCTGCTCCGGCGCCCGTATCAGCACCACGCTGCTTAACCTGATGGAACGTCGTGATGCGCAGTTTGGCCTCGCCACCATGTGTATCGGGCTGGGCCAGGGGATCGCAACGGTCATAGAAAGGAATTAAACGTTGGAGTGTCGGGTGGATAAGCGCAAGCGCCTTCCACCCTATTAGCCGCTAGCGGCGGATGACGCTTATGCTTATCCGCCCTGCGGAACCGACAGTAGACAAGGTATTTCGCAGAGTTTAGTTGCCGTTTTTCCCGCCTGTCAGGGGCGGGCTTTTTATTGGCGCTTAAATAAAAGCAAAGGCGTCACCGAACATGCGTTCGACGTTTGCGCCGCGTTCATTGCAGAACAGCTCGCGTGCGATCTTCGCCATTTCAAAGCGTCCGGCGATATAAATATCGTGCCCGACAAGCGTGCCGTAATCCTGCATCACCGCCGTCAATACGGTGCCGCTGCGCCCGCGCCAGCCTTCTTCCGGCTGTTCGACCACCGCTTCCACCCGCAGATTCTCATGCTGCACCGAAAGCGCTTCCAGCTCGGCCAGGTCGTAGAGATGCTTCTCTTCGCGGCCGCCCCAGTAAATAGCGATTTCACGCTGCGGATTCCGCGCCAGCGCCGTCAACAGAATCGATCGCACGTAAGAGAAACCGGTACCGCCTGCTATCAGAATTAACGGACGATCTTCATCGTCGCGCAGCCAGGCGTCGCCGTGCGGAATATCCACAACGATTTCCTTTTCCTTCAGAATGCGGTCCATTACGGCCATGGCGTACAGGTTGAGTTCCGAGGCGCCGATGTGCAGCTCAATAAACTCGTGTTCGCTCGGCGTGGATGCCATGGAGAACGGACGCTTGTCGCGTTCATCCATCACCACCATCAAATACTGTCCGGCCTGAAAGGAGAAATCCGCTTCCGGCAGTAATCGAACGCGATATACCGTATCCGTTATCGCTTCTACCGAGGTCACTTTACAGCTTAAGGTTGTCATGCGTTCCCTCTGTCGGGTCAATAATGCAAAACCATAAAAATCGCCCCTCAGGCGTTTTTACCGTCATCGAAAATAGCCAGTTCATCCCAGATTGCGTCAATGCGCGCGCAGACTTCCGCATCTTTTTTGATCGGACGCCCCCATTCGCGCTGGGTTTCTCCCGGCCATTTATTGGTGGCATCCAGTCCCATTTTTGAACCAAGTCCGGAAACCGGCGAGGCAAAATCCAGATAATCGATCGGCGTGTTCTCTACCAGTACGGTATCACGCGCCGGATCCATACGCGTAGTGATGGCCCAAATAACGTCGTTCCAGTCACGCGCGTTAACATCGTCATCGCACACGATGACAAACTTGGTGTACATAAACTGTCGCAGGAAGGACCAGACACCCATCATCACGCGTTTGGCGTGACCGGCGTACTGCTTCTTAATGGTCACGACCGCAAGGCGATACGAACACCCTTCCGGCGGCAGATAGAAATCAACAATTTCCGGGAACTGCTTTTGTAAAATCGGCACGAAGACTTCGTTTAGCGCCACGCCCAGCACGGCCGGTTCATCCGGCGGCCGCCCGGTATAGGTGGAGTGATAAATAGCGTCTTCGCGCTGGGTAATATGGGTTACGGTAAATACCGGGAAGTTATCTACTTCATTGTAGTATCCCGTGTGGTCGCCATACGGCCCTTCCGGCGCCATTTCCCCCGGCTCGATGTAACCTTCCAGCACGATTTCCGCGCTGGCAGGCACTTCAAGATCGTTAGAAATACATTTCACGACTTCAGTTTTGGTGCCGCGCAGCAATCCGGCAAAAGCATATTCGGAAAGGGTATCAGGTACGGGAGTGACAGCGCCGAGAATGGTTGCCGGGTCGGCGCCCAGCGCTACAGAAACCGGGAATCGTTCGCCGGGATGAGCTGCGCACCACTCCTGGAAATCAAGCGCGCCGCCGCGATGCGACAGCCAGCGCATGATAAGTTTGTTCTTGCCGATAAGCTGCTGGCGATAAATGCCAAGGTTTTGTCGTTCTTTGTGCGGGCCACGGGTAACGGTCAGTCCCCAGGTGATCAGCGGCGCTGCGTCTTCCGGCCAGCATTGCATAATAGGAATGTGGTTTAAATCGACCCGATCCCCTTCCCAGACTTTTTCCTGACAGGGCGCGCCGCGCAGCCTTTTGGTCGGCATATTCAGCACCTGTTTAAACTGCGGCAGTTTATCAAACAGGTCACGGAAGCCCTTCGGCGGCTCCGGCTCTTTCAGGAAGGCCAGCAGTTTACCCACCTCACGCAGGGCGGAAACGTCTTCCTGCCCCATTCCCATCGCAACTCGCTTCGGCGTACCAAACAAATTGCACAAAACCGGCATGCTGTAGCCTTTCGGATTTTCGAACAGCAACGCCGGGCCGTTTGCCCGCAGAGTACGATCGGCAATTTCGGTCATTTCCAGATGCGGATCGACGGGCATTGCGATACGTTTTAGCTCGCCGCGTTGCTCAAGCAGCGTAATAAAGTCGCGTAGGTCGTGGTATTTCATGCAATTAATCCAGGCCCGGAGAATGGTCGTCATTATACGGACTTCAACTGCGCCATGCTGTATTTTTGTTAAAAACAGGTAACTGCCTGGCCATTAAGCGGATGACGGCGGGTTATACTTGTGCTGGCTATCTCTGAGTTCGACCTTTTGTTATTCTTGCGCGCTCAATGAGGTGAGATGAGAAATTATGGAATCCTGGTATCTTCTGTACTGCAAAAGAGGACAGCTGCTGCGGGCGCAAGAGCATCTTGAGCGCCAGGCTGTAAACTGCCTCACTCCGATGATCACGCTGGAAAAGATAGTGCGTGGAAAGCGAACCGCAGTCAGTGAACCCTTGTTCCCGAACTATATGTTCGTGAAGTTCGATCCGGAAAACATCCACACCACGACGGTCAACTCTACCCGCGGCGTAAGCCACTTTGTCCGCTTTGGCTCCCAGCCTGCCAACGTGCCGGATGATGTTATCGATGGGTTAATCAACTACCACCCTGAAAACGTCACCGACCCGCAAACGCCTTATCCAGGCGATAGCGTAGTGATTACCGAAGGGGCTTTCGAAGGACTGGAAGCGATATTCAGCGAGCCTGACGGTGAGGCACGCTCGATGCTGCTGCTTAACCTGCTGAATAAGCAGGTAAGACAAAGCGTAAAGAATACGGACTTCAGGAAGCTGCAGAAATAAGAAAGGCCAGCGATTGCTGGCCTTTTACTGGCGTCTAGCGCTGCATCTGCTCATCGTGCAGCCACTGCGCGACACGCTTAGAGAAATAGGTCAACACGCCATCCGCGCCCGCGCGCTTGAAGCACAGCAGCGACTCCATAATCGCCGGTTTTTCTGCCAGCCAGCCGTTCTGAATGGCGGCCATATGCATCGCATATTCGCCGGAAACCTGGTAGGCAAACGTCGGCACGCCAAAGGTATCCTTCACGCGGCGCACCACGTCCAGATAAGGCATGCCTGGTTTCACCATCACCATGTCCGCGCCTTCCTGCAGATCCTGAGCGACTTCCTGTAAGGCTTCGTCGCCGTTGGCAGGATCCATCTGATAGGTCTTCTTGTTGCCACCTTTCAGGTTGCCGGAAGAGCCAATCGCGTCACGGAACGGGCCGTAATAACAGGAGGCGTATTTGGCGGCATAAGACATGATCTGCGTATTGACGAAGCCGTCGCTTTCCAGCCGATCGCGAATGGCGCCAATACGGCCATCCATCATATCGCTGGGAGCGATGATTTCTGCCCCGGCTTCCGCATGGGAGAGCGCCTGGCGCACCAGAATTTCGCGGGTGATGTCGTTAATAACATAGCCATCTTCGTCAATCACGCCATCCTGACCATGGGTGGTATAAGGGTCGAGCGCAACGTCAGTCAGTAAACCTAACTCCGGCACCGCATCTTTCAGCGCACGAACGGCGCGCTGCACCAGACCATCCGGGTTATAAGCTTCTTCGGCATGCAGAGATTTGCCTGCGCTTTCAATCACCGGGAATAAAGACAGTACGGGAACGCCCAGTTTCGCAACGGCTTCGGCTTCTTTGAGCAGCAGGTCGATAGTCATGCGATAAACACCCGGCATCGACGCAACTTCTTCCTGGCGATTCTGACCTTCCATTACGAATACCGGATAGATCAGATCGTTAACCGTTAACTGGTTTTCGGCCACCAGGCGGCGACTAAAATCGTGGCGACGGACACGGCGCATACGGCGGCCGGGAAACGTACCGGGAAATGCATAGCTCATTTACTTTCTCCTGATTTAAACCAGCCGGAAAAGACGGCGGGCATTGTCATCCGTTACTTGCGCAAGCCAGGCGGGATCTTCTCCGCGCCACAGGGCAACCTGATTGAGGATATGGGGCAAGTAACAGGGTTCGTTCCGCCGGATTGCAGGCTTTGGTTTAAGATCCCGCGGTAACAAATAGGGGGCGTCGGTTTCCAGCAGCAGCTGCTGGGCTGGAATGACGGGCAATAATTCGCGCAGTTCGAGGCCGCGACGTTCATCGCATACCCAGCCGGTAATGCCAAGGAACAGACCGCGAGCGAGACACTCACGGGCTTCGGTCTGCGTGCCGGTAAAACAGTGCAGCACAACGCCGGGCAGCTTATCCAGCCAGGGATCAAGCAGGGCAATAAAACGCTCATGGGCTTCGCGGCAGTGGAGGAAGACCGGCATCATTAAATCGGCGGCCAGCGCCAGCTGAGCGGTGAAAGCGCGCTCCTGTTCGGCTGGCGTTGAAAAGTTGCGGTTAAAATCCAGGCCACACTCGCCGATAGCCACCACTTCAGAAGCGCCGGCAAGCTGAATAATGGCTTCAGCGGTTGCCTCCTGCCACTGGCTTGCATCATGCGGGTGAACGCCAGCGGTAGACCAGCAGCCACCATATTTTTGCGCCATAGCGAGCGCCTGCTGGCTTTCATAAAGACTGGTGCCGGTCAGCAGCATGCCGCTGACCCCCGCGTCATGGGCGCGCTGCACCACTTCTGCATGATCTTTGGCAAACTGCGAACTGGTCAGATTGACGCCGATATCAAACATATAACCTTCCAAACGACGACCGCCCTGACGGGCGGCCTGAAATCATGACTCTTTTTCAGAGTGGTCATCTTCTTCTTCGGCATCTTCCATATCACGGCGGCCTTTGCCGACATAGTAGCGGGAGAAGAACACGCCGACCTCAAACAAACAGTACATCGGTATAGCCAACAGCGTTTGCGAGAAGACATCGGGCGGCGTCAGCAGCATCCCCACCACGAAGGCGCCGACAAAGATATAGGGACGCTTCTGTTTCAGCGCTTCCGGGGTGGTGACCCCCATCCAGCACAGCAAAATAATGGCAACCGGTACTTCAAACGCGACCCCAAACGCCATAAATAACGTCATGACAAAATCGAGGTACTTACTGATGTCGGTAGACATTACCACGCCTACCGGCGCGGTTTTTGTCAGAAAGCCAAATGCCAGCGGGAAAACGACAAAATAAGCAAAGGCGATGCCCATATAGAACAGTAAGGAGCTGGAGATCAGCAGCGGCGTGACCAGCCTGCGTTCATGTTTATACAGCGCAGGCGCGATAAACGCCCATATCTGATAAAGAATGACCGGCGCCGACAGAAAGACCGAAACGTAAATCGTCAGCTTGATTGGCGTGAAGAAAGGCGACGCCACGTCGGTGGCAATCATCGTCGATCCTATCGGCATCTGTTTAATCAGCGGCGCAGACACGATCTGATAGATGTCATTAGCGAAATAAACCAGCGCCAGGAAAATCACCAGCACAGCGAGAATGCTGTTTAACAATCGCTTGCGCAGCTCAATCAGATGGGTGATGAGCGGTTGGGTATCTTCAACGGCCATGTTTACTGTTTATCACTCGAAGGTTGAGGTGGAATCGGGTTGGTAGCGGATTCTGTGGATTTAACCTGAGCCTGTGCGGAGGCTTCCTCAGGTTCAGCAACCTGCGTTGTTTCCACCGCAGGCGCCTGGTCAGGCGCGCTTGCCTGATGAGCCGCCGACGCGGGCGTAACGCCTTCGTGGCTGTCCTGAGCGTCTTTCACCAATGGATTATGAATGGTATGCGCATCGTCGCTGGTTTTTTCAGGATCCTGCGTATAAGAACGCTTCATGGATTCCGCAGCCTGGCGTAGCTCATCCATGGACGCTTTCAGCTCGGGGGTCAGGTGGTCCATGCTCGCTTTCTCAACCTTTTTCAGGCTGTCCTGCAGCTCCTGGATTTTCAATTCCTGGGCCAGCTCGTTTTGCACCGTCGCGGCCAGCGAACGCAGCGCGCGAATCCAACCGACAACCGTTTTGACGGCCACGGGCAGACGCTGTGGACCCAGCACAACAAGGCCAATCACGAAGACCAGCAGCAGCTCGCTAAAACCAATATCGAACACGGTTTATACCTGCTCTTTATCGTTGCTCTTCGCTTCGTCTTTTTTCACGTCGCCGGACTGTTTATCCGTCAGGTTTTTCGCGGTAAAGTCAGCGTCTTCAGCAGACCTGTCCTTCTCTTTAGGCTCATCATCGCTCATGGCTTTCTTGAAGCCTTTGATAGAAGCGCCCAGATCGGAACCAATAGAACCCAGCTTCTTAGTGCCGAACAGAAGAACGACGATAACGGCAATAATCACTAATTGCCAGATACTGATACCACCCATATTGTTGCCTCAAATCACTAAGATGTTTATATAACGCCCGTTATTATACGGCACATGCCCGCTAATAACGATGAAATTTCAGGCGGATCGCCGCCAGCCTATTAGCCAGACCACGATGCCGCCAGCCATCAGCCAGGCGGGCATAAACTCCCATTCCGGCTTATTTATCAGTAATAAAGTTCCGCTAAGGATCAGCGTAGCCCCGATGCCGAACAGATAGCGCGACTGCCCCTGTCGCACATGGTGCTGATGCAGATCGTGCTGAATTTTATCAATGCTTTGCTGTAAATGCTTGCCCTGACGCAAACTGTTATAAACCAGTTCCGGCAGCTCGGGCATTTTTTCTGCCCAGAACGGTGCTTTTTCCTTAAAAGAGCGAATTAAAGCAGGTATACCAACCTGTTCTTTAATCCATTCTTCCAGGAATGGCTTGGCCGTTTTCCACAAATCAAGCTGTGGATAAAGCTGTCTTCCTACGCCTTCGATGTATAAAAGCGTCTTTTGCAGCAAAACCAGCTGCGGCTGCACTTCCATATTGAAACGACGGGCCGTATTAAAGAGGTTTAATAACACGTGACCGAAGGAGATCTCCGCCAGCGGCTTCTCGAAAATCGGCTCGCAAACGGTGCGGATAGCAAACTCAAACTCTTCAACGTTGGTGTCTGGCGGAACCCATCCTGAATCTACGTGCAGTTCGGCAACCTTGCGATAGTCACGGTTAAAAAAGGCGATAAAATTTTCCGCCAGATAGCGCTTATCTTCTTTGTTAAGCGAACCGACAATCCCGCAGTCGATACCGATATACTGTGGGTCTTCCGGGTGCTCATAGCTAACAAATATATTGCCCGGGTGCATGTCGGCGTGGAAAAAACTGTCGCGGAATACCTGGGTGAAGAAAACCTGCACTCCACGTTCGGCCAACAGCTTCATATTTGTGCCATGACTTTCCAGCGTCGCGATATCTGAAACAGGGATACCGTAAATGCGCTCCATAACCATCATTTCCTGGCTACAGTAGTCCGAGAATACCTCCGGCACGTAAAGCATCGGGCTATTTTCGAAATTACGCCGTAGCTGGATAGCATTCGCGGATTCACGCAGCAGATTCAGCTCGTCGATAAGAGTCTTCTCGTAGTCGCGAACGACTTCCATTGGGCGCAGACGCCGTCCGTCGGGCAACAGGCGAGGCACCCAGCGCGCCAGCCGGTAGATCAGCTTCATGTCCGCCCTGATGACGGGCAGAATGTCCGGACGAATAATTTTGATCACCACCTCGCGGCCGTTTTCTTTCAGGCGGGCGGTGTGAACCTGGGCGATAGACGCCGATGCAAGAGGCTGAATGTCGAAATCGTCGAACCAGGTTTCTACCGGAATACCCCCCATTGCCTGCTCGATCTGTTTCTTAGCCAGCACGCCGTCGAAGGGCGCCACGCGATCCTGCAGCATGGCCAGCTGATCGGCGATAAGCGGCGGGAAAAGATCGCGACGCGTGGACATCATCTGGCCGAATTTAATCCACACCGGCCCTAACTCCTGCAGCGCAAGGCGTAAACGTTCGCCCAGCAGCTTGTCTTTATGGCGGTTTGGCATCCAGAACAGCATGCGTCGCCAGAGGCGTAACGGCAGCGTGATACGGATTCTGGGGATCAGCTCATCCAGGCCATAGCTGAGAAAAGTACGAATGATAAAATAAAGACGACGAATTTCTCCTGGCGTCATTTGCCCTCCAGCTTGTCCAGCCGCGCGCTCAATGCGTCGGCTGCGCGTTCAACGGCTGCCGTTTCTTCGGCGAACCATGCCACTTCCAGTGGGCCTGGCGCCATGCGCCACTCTTCGGTAATAGCCTCGGCAAGATATTGCTGATTGCGATTAACACCTTTCTTCAATAGCCTGCCGCCGCCGCGAAATACCTTGCTGATGCCTTCCGCCGCCACGTCGCCGATATAAGGCGCAAGAAGTTCTGCCGGATCGAACTCGGCCAGGTCCATTAAGGCGACCCAGTTTTGCACAACCTGTAAGTCACCCTGCACTTCAAGATCGCCGCTGCGGATAAGCGCTGTGAGCTGCTGCCTGTCGCGCAGTTTTGGTAATACGGCCAGGCGCGTGATCACGCGGCAGTCCGCCTCGCCTTCCCACTCGCCCAGCACGTCAAGCTGCTGTTCGCTAAAGACCAGCACCAGGGGGGCGGCGAACTCTTTAAGCTCAACGCGCAATACTTTGCCCAGCAGGCGCTGGCGGGCGGCCTTCAGCCCGCGGTCACGCCATAAAAAAGCGTTAAGAACGCTTTCGATTCCGGCAGTCACTAGCGGTGTAAATGGCATCGGCTGCTCTCCGTCAGAATTTGTAGCCACGGTGCAGGGCAACGATCCCGGCGGTCAAATTGTAGTAGGTAGTGTTTTCGAAACCGGCATCTTCCATCATCGCTTTCAGGGTGTCCTGATCGGGATGCATGCGGATAGATTCTGCCAGGTAGCGATAGCTTTCTGCATCCTGCGCCACCATTTCGCCGATGCGCGGCAGAATATGGAAGGAATAGGCGTCGTACGCTTTGCTAAGCGGTTCGATGACGGGCTTAGAGAATTCCAGCACCAGCAGACGACCGCCCGGTTTCAGCACGCGGTACATGGAGCGCAGCGCCTTTTCTTTATCGGTAACGTTGCGCAGCCCGAAGGAGATGGTGATGCAGTCGAAGGTGTTATCCGGGAAAGGCAGCGCTTCCGCGTTTGCCTGAACGTAATTCACATTGCCGACAACGCCGAGGTTGCGCAGTTTTTCACGGCCCATCTTCAGCATTGAGTCGTTGATATCCGCCAGCACAACCTCGCCCGTTTCACCCACCAGGCGTGAGAACTTAGCCGTCAGATCGCCAGTGCCCCCGGCCAGGTCCAGCACTCGCTGCCCGCGACGCACGCCGCTGCAGTCGATAGTAAAACGCTTCCAGATACGGTGAATGCCAAACGACATTAGGTCATTCATAACGTCGTATTTTGCGGCCACGGAGTGGAACACATGAGCCACCATATCGGCTTTCTGCTCTTTCGCTACGGTGCGGAAGCCAAAGTGTGTTGTTTCCTGGGATTCGTCAACCATCTCAATGCCTGCTTATCAAAAAAATGTACGTGAAGTGTAACAGAATGGGCGCTAAAGCCCTATGATTCAAGCCTGCTGGCTAAACCTAAGCCTGCCGCTCGCCGACCATTTGCCGATCGTCTGAGCTGCTGTTGTGGTAGGTTTCTTCATCAAATTCATGCCCTATACGCGCCGCGTTATCCTTATCCTCCTGCCTCGCCTGCTCGACTAAATCTGGATTAATCTCACGTTTCACTTCCACGCCCATACTCCGAAACGCATCGGCCTGCACCAGGATGTTACCGCGCCCGGAAGCGAGCTTTTTCATTGCCTGTCGGTAATTATCCTGCGCTTTATCCAGGCTCTGTCCGATAGCGGACATATCATCGACGAACAGCCGCATTTTGTCGTACAGACGGCCCGCTCGTTCGGCAATATGTTGGGCATTACGGCTTTGATGTTCATAACGCCATAAGTTGGCGATCGTTCTTAACGCCACCAGCAAGGTGGTGGGGCTGACCAGCATAATGTTGTTTCTCAGCGCTTCGCTGATGAGCTCCGGCTGGCGATCAATGGCCAGCAGAAAAGCCGGTTCGATGGGGATGAACATCAGTACATAATCAAGAGAGCGCAGGCCAGGAAGCTGCTGATAGTCTTTACGGCTTAGCATGCGGATATGGTTGCGGATAGCGGCGATATGCTCATTGAGCGCGCTTTCGCGAGTTAGTTCGTCCTCACCGTTATAGTGACGCTCGTAGGCCACCAGCGTCATTTTGGCATCGATGACCACATCTTTGCCCTGCGGCAGGCGAACAATGACATCTGGCTGCATACGGCTGTTATTTTCGAGCTGGATGTTTACCTGCGTCTGGTACTCATGCCCTTCCCTCAAACCCGACGCCTCAAGCACGCGGGTCAGTACCACTTCGCCCCAGTTGCCCTGAGTTTTATTATCACCTTTTAGCGCTTTGGTGAGGTTAAGGGTTTCCTGCGCCATTTGCGCATTAAGCTGCTGGAGATTACGGATTTCATGGGTGAGGGTATGACGTTCGCGAGCTTCCTGGCCAAAACTTTCCTGTACCTGACGACGGAAACCATCGAGCTGTTCGCGCAGCGGGGTAAGCAGACCATTCAGGCTCTGGCGGTTTTGCTCTTCAACTTTGCGGCCGCTTTGCTCAAAAATACGGTTGGGAGGTTTTCAAACTGCTCGCTCAGGCGCTGTTCGCTGTTCATCATCTGACGATGCTTATCTTCGGCATGCAGACGGGTTTGCTCAAGCAGCGTGGTTAATTCACGGAGATCGGCTTCCTGGGCGCTGTTAATTTCAAGCTGGGTGCGCAATTCACGATTGAGCTGCTCGCACTCTTCCTTCCAGTGCTGCTGTTGCAGCAGCTCCTGTCTGGCCGCGCTAAGCTCGCCGTAGACTTCCCTGTACTCTTCATGAAGCAAAGCCTGCCGCTGCGCCGCCCGTAAACTCGCCAGCAGCCAGCCGGTCAGCACGCCAACCAGAGCAATCCCCAGCCCGAATAATATTGAGATATCCACCACGCCTCCTGCAGCCCACGCCAAACACCAGCAAGGTAAAAGTCTGCTGTATAAATGTCCAGATTAAAAGGGATTTCCTGCGAGGCATTACGCAAAGCGTAAAATAAAGCCGGCCTGAGCCGGCTTTGAAGAGATTAAATAAGACGGCGAGCCGCTTCCACCACGATTTTCACCGCATGGCTTTCAGTCTGCTTCATGGTTTCGGCGTTCGGAATTTCCTGCTGGGTGCGGTTCACGATAACACCGGCCACCATACCGGCGCGCAGGCCCTGGCTGGCGCACATGGTCAGCAGCGTAGCGGATTCCATTTCGTAGTTCATCACGCCCATCTGCTGCCACTCTTCCATAGAGCCTTTAAAGCGATTAACGACGCGGCCCGAGAAGGTGTCATAGCGCTCCTGACCCGGATAGAAGGTATCGGAAGAGGCCGTCACGCCGACATGCGTGGTCGCACCAACGGATTTCGCCGCTTCCACCAGCGCGGTAGTACAGGCGAAGTCTGCAACGGCCGGGAATTCCATTGGCGCAAAGTGCAGGCTGGCGCCGTCAAGGCGTACCGACGCCGTGGTCACCAGCACGTCACCGACATTGATGTGCGGCTGGATAGCACCGGTAGTACCGATACGCAGGAAAGTACGGATACCCAGCTGCGCGAGCTCTTCCACGGCAATAGAGGTGGACGGACCGCCAATCCCCGTCGAACAGACGATAACGGCCTTGCCATCCAGCTCCGCGCGCCAGGTAGTGAATTCACGGTGGGCGGCCAGTTTTACCGGCTTATCCATCAACGCGGCGATTTTTTCAACTCGCTCCGGGTCGCCCGGGACGATAGCAAGCGCCGCCCCTTGCAGGTCGTTTTTAGTGAGGCCGAGGTGAAAAACATCAGACTTGGACATAACAGACTCCTCTGTTGAGTAGGGTTGGCTTGTGCCGCAAAGCGGTACTTTACAGAACCCCCGCGGATAATTTCGTGACGCATTTCACTTTGAATGAAACAAATTACATCATTTTCAATCTCAATAGTGATAGGCATCACACAACACGCCGAGCTTGTTCATTTATCAGGCGCAAAGAGCGCTTTTTGCGAACCAGGGATGGTACTAATCCTGGCTATAGTTATCACACTGCGCTAATGCTGGTACGGAGAATGCCAATGAAAGAAGAGCAACCAACACACAATAAACCGGGCGGCAATTTTGCACCGGCCGCCTCGCCGCCTGCTTCAACCGTTATCCATACCCCGGAAGATTTCATTCAGGCCGGTGAAACGACCATCCCTTCCCAGGGCGATAATATGCCCGCCTGGCACGCGCGACCGAAAGACGCCACCGGTCCACTGCCCGTCGTGATCGTGGTACAGGAAATCTTCGGCGTCCATGAACACATTCGCGATATTTGCCGTCGCCTGGCGCTGGAAGGCTATCTGGCCGTGGCGCCGGAGCTCTATTTCCGTCAGGGCGATCCTAACGATTATGCCGATATTCAGACGCTGTTTAGCGGGCTGGTCTCCAAAGTGCCGGATGCACAGGTGCTGGCCGATCTCGATCACGTAGCAAACTGGGCGACACGTCACGGCGGCGACGCGCATCGCTTAATGATTACCGGTTTTTGCTGGGGCGGACGCATCGCCTGGCTGTATGCCGCGCATAATCCGCAGCTTAAAGCGGCCGTCGCCTGGTATGGCAAACTGGTGGGCGAAAAAACGCTGAACTCCCCTCACAACCCGGTGGATATCGCCACCGAGCTGAACGCGCCCGTTTTAGGCCTGTACGGCGGACAGGACACGGGGATTTCACAAGAGAGCGTAGAGACGATGCGTCAGGCGCTGCGCGCTGCGAACGCCAACGCGGAAATCATCGTCTACCCGGAAGCGGGCCACGCTTTTAATGCTGACTATCGTCCGAGCTACCATGAAGAGTCCGCGAAGGATGGCTGGCAGCGCATGCTGAAGTGGTTTGAAAGGTACGGTGCGAAGAAGTAAAAAATGCCCCTCAAAAGAGGGGCATTAATTTTTAAGCGTTACGCAAATTCTGCGCGGCTTTTACCATGTTCGCCAGCGCGGCGCGGGTTTCCGGCCAGCCGCGGGTTTTCAGGCCACAGTCCGGGTTCACCCACAGGCGCTCTGCCGGAACGGACTCCGCAGCTTTCTTCAGTAAGGCTTCAATCCATTCCACGCTCGGCACGTTCGGGGAGTGAATGTCGTACACGCCCGGTCCGATTTCATTCGGGTATTCGAACTCTTTGAACGACTCCAGCAGATCCATATCGGAACGGGAAGTTTCGATGGTGATCACGTCAGCATCCAGCGCCGCAATGGAATCCATGATGTCGTTGAACTCGCAGTAACACATATGGGTGTGGATCTGCGTGTCGTCGCGCACTACGGCCGCGTTCAGGCGGAAGGCCTCAACGCCCCATTCCAGATACGCCTGCCAGTCGGACTGGCGCAGCGGCAGACCTTCACGCAGGGCCGGCTCGTCAATCTGGATAATGCCGATGCCCGCCGCTTCCAGATCCGCCACTTCGTCACGCAACGCCAGCGCGATTTGCTTCGCGATGGTTTCGCGGCTCACGTCTTCACGCGGGAACGACCAGCACAGAATTGTCACCGGCCCGGTCAGCATGCCTTTTACCGGTTTGTCGGTCAGGGATTGTGCATATTTCGCCCACTCCACGGTGATAGGTTTCGGCCGGCTGATATCGCCAATCACAATCGGCGGTTTGACGCAGCGGGAACCGTAGCTCTGCACCCAGCCGTTTTGAGTAAATACGAAGCCGTCCAGGTTCTCCCCGAAGTATTCCACCATGTCGTTACGTTCGGCTTCGCCGTGAACCAGTACGTCCAGGCCTAAACGTTCCTGCTCAACAATCGCCTGTTTGATGTGTTCGGCAATACCGGTGCGGTAATTACCCGCATCCAGATTACCCTTTTTGAAATCCAGACGCAGGCCGCGGATTTCAGTCGTTTGCGGGAATGAGCCGATGGTGGTGGTCGGCCAGGCGGGCAGATTAAAGCGCTGACGCTGCGCCTGCGCGCGAGCGGCATAGTCGCTGCGACGCTGGCTATCCTGGGCGGTAATGGCGGCCAGACGTTTTTCCACCGCGGCGTTATGTACGCGGCTTGAGTGGCGGCGCGCCTGGATCGGGGCGCTCCATTCGGCCAGTTTATCCGTTTTGCCGCTGTTCAGGGCATCGGTCAGCAGCGCCAACTCGGCGCATTTTTGCAGGGCGAAGGCAAACCAGCTCTTCACTTCAGCATCAAGACGCGTTTCCACGCTCAGATCGATTGGGCTGTGCAGCAGCGAGCAGGAGGAAGCCACCCACAGATCGCGTTTGCCAACCAGCTCTTTAAGCCGGGCGTATTTTTCGGTCAGATCGGCACGCCAGACGTTACGGCCGTTGATCACGCCGGCTGAGAGCAGCCAGTCGGCCGGCAGCTGCTGGTGGATCGTATTGATGTCGTCTTTACCGTGAACGAAATCGACATGCAACCCCTGCACCGGCAGCGCGGTAATGGTATTCAGGTTTGGCGTTACGCCTTCGAAATAGGTGGTGAGCAGCAGCTTCACATTACCAGCCAGCGCGTCATAGGCTGACTTATACGCGTCCAGCCACGCCTGCGGCAGTTCCAGCACCAGGGCCGGCTCGTCGATCTGCACCCATTCAATGTCGCGTTTTGCCAGCTCAGCCAGCACCTGCTGATAAACAGGCAGAATGTCCTGGAGCAGGCTCAGGCGGTCAAACTGTTCGCCTTTCACTTTGCCCAGCCATAAATAGGTTACCGGGCCAAGCAGCACGGGCTTCACTTTGTGGCCCAGCGCCAGCGCTTCGTCCACTTCATCAAGCAGTTGGGTCCAGGTCAGTTTGAACTGCTGGCCTTTGGTGAATTCCGGCACCATGTAGTGATAGTTGGTGTTAAACCATTTGGTCATTTCAGCGGCGGCTGCCGGTTCGCCCGTTGGCGCACGGCCGCGGCCAATGCGGAATAAGGTATCGATATCGACGCTGCCGTCCGCGTTCTGATGACGAGCCGGAACGTTGCCAAGCAGCAGGCTGGTGGTCAGAACGTGGTCGTACCATGCGAAATCGCCTACCGGCAGCAGTTCAACGCCTGCCTGTTTCTGCTGTTCCCAGTGGCGGGCGCGCA
>NZ_RCAA01000030.1:23048-27888 GCF_003628475.1 Enterobacter sp. R1(2018)
TGAGTGGCGTTGCCCGCCCAGTAACTTTCCTGCGCTTTTTTCAGTTCGCGACGCAGACCGACGCGAGGAAAACCGAGGGTGTGATTATGGATTGTCATGTTATCGCCTCTTTATTTATTAAATTAATCCAGATGGATTTCGGATTCAGGGACAAACACCCGATAAGCGTTTTTGAACAGCCGTCGGCTGGCCCCAACGGGGCGAGGCTTCAGCCGAGTAACGCGGTAAGCTCGCTTATCTCCGGGAGCTTATATAAGCAAGCGACCGGGGTAAGTGAGTGAAACCAACGCACCATAAATTCGAAAGACGCTGGATTTAGACGTCCAGATGTTTACACATCCATAATCCGCAGGTACTGTATATTCCTCAAGCGCAATTTGTTCATGGCGAAGTGAAGGACTTTCATGATCGAGATAAAACACCTGCGGACGCTCCAGGCGTTACGAAACTGCGGCTCTTTAGCCGCCGCCGCCGCCGCGTTGCATCAGACCCAGTCGGCCCTCTCCCATCAGTTCAGCGATCTGGAGCAGCGGCTTGGGTTCCGCCTGTTTATTCGTAAAAGTCAGCCATTGCGCTTCACGCCGCAGGGTGAAGTTTTGCTGCAGCTTGCCGAGCAGGTTCTGCCGCAGATAAGCCGGGCGCTTCAGGCATGTAACGAACCGCACCAGACCACGCTTCGCATCGCCATTGAATGCCACAGCTGCATTCAGTGGCTGACGCCAGCGCTGGAAAGCTTTAATAAGCAGTGGCCGCAGGTAGAGATGGATTTCAAATCCGGCGTAACCTTCGATCCGCAGCCCGCGCTGCAACAAAGCGAGCTGGATATCGTTTTAACCTCCGATATTCTGCCGCGCAGCGGCCTGCACTATTCGCCGATGTTTGATTATGAGGTTCGTCTGGTGCTGGCAACCGACCACCCGCTGGCCGGTAAAGCGCGCATCGAGCCGGAAGATTTAAGCAGCGAAACCCTGCTGATTTATCCGGTGCAGCGTAGCCGACTGGATATCTGGCGGCATTTCCTGCAGCCGGCGGGCGTCAGCCCTTCGCTGAAAAGCGTCGATAACACGTTATTGCTGATTCAGATGGTGTCGGCGCGCATGGGAATTGCCGCGCTGCCGCATTGGGTAGTGGAGAGTTTTGAACGCCAGGGCCTGGTGGTCACCAAAACGCTGGGCGAAGGTTTGTGGAGCCGGCTGTACGCCGCCGTGCGCGATGGCGAGCAGCGTCAGCCGGTAACAGAAGCGTTTATTCGCTCGACGCGCCTACACGCCTGCGAGCATCTTCCGTTTGTGCGGAACGCGGAGCGACCCAATGGCGATGCACCCATAGCGAGGCCATTATCACCGTCCCACCTATGATAAAGCTCGGCCAGTGGGGCTGTTCCTGCCAGATGGCGAGGTTGACCAGCAGCCCTGCAGGCACATGCACGTTGTTCATGATGCCAAGCGTACCGGCATCCACCTGGGTTGCGCCGTAGTTCCACATAAAGTAGCCAAGTCCGGAAGCGACCACACCCAGCCAGACCAGGATGCCCCACTGCAGGCCGGTGGTCGGCAGCTTCTGCGGATTACCCAGCGCGAACCAGGCGATGACCGCCACCGCGAAAGCCCCGAGATAAAACCAGGAAAAGGCGCAATGCTGCGGCATGGGGCGCGTTTCCATCAGACGTTTATAACCCACCATGCCGATCGCAAAGCAGATATTCGCCGCCTGCACCAACAGCAGGCCGGTCCAGAAATGATCGCTTACTTTGTCGTAGCGAATAATCGCCGCGCCGACCACCGCCAACCCTGCGCTTAGCGCATAGCCCCAGCGTAGCGGTCTGCGGCTGAGCACATCATAGATAAAAGTGATGTAAAGCGGCGTGAGCACCGTAAACAGCAGGAATTCAGATACCGTGAGGTAGAGATAGGCCTGGAAGCTAAACAGGTACATCACGCCCAGCTGTAGCGCCCCGACCAGCATATACAGCAGCAGCGTTTTCAGGCTGTAGCCTTTAAACCGCAGAAACGGCAGGAACACCAGCGCCGCCAGCCCCACGCGCATCAACACGGAGAAATAGCTGTCGACATGACCGGCAAGGTGTTCGCCAATCAGGCTAAAAGAGAAGGCCCACAGAATAGTGGTAATGATAAGTAACGGCACGATGAGAACTCTGCAACAGGCAATTTATTCGCCATTGTAGCGAAGCTTGTGGGCAGAGGGGGAAGTATTTGGTTGACGAGTGGTGATAAATCCACCACTCGTTTTGCAGGCTTAATCCTCGCCGAGGAACATCCTGCGCAGATAGTGCGGGACGGCGTTATCGGCGTTGGTGCCAATGACTTCCAGCTCCGGAAGCAGGTCTTTCAGGCGCTGGTGCGCGTTGCCCATGATGCAGCCTTTGCCCGCCATGGAAAGCATTTCGGCGTCGTTCATGCCATCGCCAAAAGAGATGCAATCTTTCAGGCTGTAGCCCATCGCTTTGGATACGGCTTCCAGCGCGTGGCCTTTGGATACGCCGCCCGCCATCACTTCCAGACAGGTAAGCGTTGAGAAGCTGACGTTCACGCGGTCGCCCCAGCGGGCGTTAATCGCCTGCTCCAGCGGCAGCAGCTTTTCGTGATCGTCGCAGGTAAAGAACACCTTACTCACGCCGTCGGTTTCCAGCAGGCCTGGCTCAAACAGCGAATAGTTGAACACCGCTTCTTTGAAATATTTCATCTCTTCCGGACGGTGGCGGTTCATAAACCACTCGTCGCCGCGGTAAACGTTGGTCACAATATCCGTATTAGCATGCATCACACCAAACAGGTCGGCTGCGATATCGCGGTCCAGATCGTGCGTAAATACCAGATTGCCGTCGGTATCGTGCACGCGCGCGCCGTTGGAGGTGATCATATAGGCTTTGATTTCGAGGTTATCGCGGATCTGCGCAACGTCGATATGATGACGCCCCGTGGCAAATACGAAATGCACGCCCTGAGCGGTGAGCAATTTTAGCGTTTCTTTGGCATACGGGGAAAGCAGGTGATCGGGGGACAGCAACGTGCCATCTAAATCAGACGCAACGACATGGTACATAGGATTAGTAAACCTCTGGTGAAGAAAATTAACGATGCCGGTCGAAAAAATCGAGGATGGCATGCAACGCTTCGGCTCGCATATCGTCCTTTTCAAACAGGATCTCATGATACGCGCCTTTTATGACGTAAGGTGTTTCCCCCTCACAGGGATGGCCCGCCGCGGCACGAAGCTCGCAGAATCGCTGGTGCGCGCGGTTATCCACCACTCGCTCCTCTTCTGCCTGGAGTATTAATATCGGCGTGGTAATGGCGGTGGCTCCCGCTAATACCTGTTCTCCTGCGAGTATCCCTTCGCGTACCCAGTGCCAGGTCGGCCCGCCCACCCGTAATGCCGGCTCATCGGCATAAAAACGCAGGTTGCGGCGGTAACGCTCGCGGCTGTGGGTCAGGACATTAACGCTAAACGGCAAAGCGCGCCAGCGGCCTGTTCCTATTGCATAACCTTCACGAATACGCTGATGGCCCTCGGCCCAGTCCAGCAGATGGCGCACCATCCATTCCGGCCAGCGCAGCGTGATACCGAACATCGGCGCACAAAGAGCGACGGCATCAAACGCCTGCGAGTTTTTTTCCAGCCATAAAGAGGTGATTGCGCCTCCCATAGAGTGCGCCAGCACGTAGCGTTTTCGCCACGGGCCCGGCGCGACTTCCTGCTGGTAGAAGCGATCGAAATCATCAACGTAATCGCTGAATTTCACGACGTGGCCGCGGTGGGTATCCGACAGCAGACGCCCCGAACGGCCCTGACCGCGATGGTCGATAATCAGGACGTCAAAACCGCAGTGGAACAAATCATAAGCAAGTTCGGCATACTTCACGTAGCTTTCGATGCGCCCCGGACAGACAACTATTACGCGGTCATGGCCTTCGCGGCAAAACCTGACGTAGCGCACCGGCACGTCGTCGACGCCCAAAAATTCCCGTTCTTCACGTTCGCGCCAGAAGTCCGTTAACGGGCCCATGGTGAAAGCAGCAAATGCGCCCTCACGCGCGAACCATCCATTTTTATGCTGCGTCATAAGCTGTTTTTGCACCGTCTGGACTGAATATATGTGATCCGTAGCACGCCCATAAACAATAGCGTATTGTGGCACAAAAGTGTTCTTCCTGGGAATTCAGATGACTTTCGAATGGTGGTGTACTTATCTTCTAACGACGCTTATTTTGAGCCTCTCGCCCGGATCCGGCGCCATTAATACCATGACCACCGCCATCAGCCACGGCTATCGGGGCGCGGCGGCGTCCATTGCCGGTTTGCAAACCGGGCTGGCGATCCATATCGTTCTGGTTGGCGTTGGCCTGGGCGCATTATTTTCACGCTCGCTGCTGGCGTTTGAAGTGCTGAAATGGGCGGGCGCCGCCTACCTGATTTGGCTTGGCATACAGCAATGGCGTGCCGCTGGGGCAATCGATCTTAATACGCTGGCGACCAGCCAGCCGCGCAGCCGCCTGTTTAAACGCGCCATCTTTGTGAATCTGACCAACCCCAAAAGCATCGTCTTTCTCGCCGCGCTTTTCCCGCAGTTTATCGCGCCCCATCAGCCGCAGGCGATTCAGTACTTGACGCTTGGGGTGACGACCGTAGCGGTGGATATTCTGGTGATGATTGGCTATGCGGCGCTGGCGACAAGGATTGCGGGCTGGATTAAGGGGCCAAAGCAGGTAAAGGCGCTAAACCGGGTGTTTGGTTCGCTGTTTATGCTGGTAGGCGCGCTCCTTGCCGGAGCGCGGCCTGGATGATTAGCGGGAGATAATCAGGTGGATGCCGAAACCGG
>NZ_RCAA01000030.1:27898-28097 GCF_003628475.1 Enterobacter sp. R1(2018)
AATAACGCGCCCGCCATGCCGTCAATCCATTTGGCGAGGCGCTGATAGCCGCGACGCATTTTCGGTAGAGCAAACAGGCTGGCAACCACGGTGAACCAGGCAAAGGTTTCCAGCGCGATCATCACGAACAATCCCCAGCGTTCGGCGCTGCCTACGCTATCGCCTACGAATAGCGAAAACACGCTGCCGAAGTAAATAA
>NZ_RCAA01000030.1:28107-81324 GCF_003628475.1 Enterobacter sp. R1(2018)
AGGCCTTTAAGAAAACTGCGTCCGCCATGCGCCAATTCCACCGCCGGCGATTCCTGCGTAACCGGCTCTTTTTTTAACGCGCCGCGCAGCATCTGGTAACCCATCCAGCACAAATATAATCCGCCGCCGACCATGATAATGCTGTGCAGCCACGCCATTTTTTCAAGGATCAGATTCAGGCCAAGCAGCGCTACGCCGGACCAGACCATGACGCCGCCGGTGATACCCAGTACGCCCATCATCGCTTCCTTACGGGAACGGCTAACGGCGGTTTGCGAAACGAAGAAAAAGTCGGGGCCGGGCGTGACCAGCGCAACGATATGCAGCACCGCTACGGTCAGAAAAAGCATCAACATAAGAAATAACTCGCGGGAAAATTATTTAGTGAGTGATTATCCTGCCACGTTCGGGCAGGACTGGCTACTCCTCATCTTCGCCGTCGACGTGGCTGCGAATCAGCGACATAAACTCGCGGCCAAAACGTTCCAGCTTGCGGGTGCCCACGCCGTTGACGCCGAGCATTTCGCCCGCGGAGATCGGCATTTGCTCGGCCATTTCGATAAGCGTGGCGTCGTTAAACACCACATACGGCGGAATATTCTCTTCATCGGCAATGGCTTTACGCAGCTTGCGCAGCTTAGCGAACAGTTTACGGTCGTAATTGCCGCCGAACACTTTCTGATTAGCACGCGGTTTGATAGCAACGACGCGCGGCACCGCCAGCATCAGCGGTACTTCAGCCCGCAGATAAGGGCGCGCCGCTTCGGTAAGCTGCAAAGCAGAGTGCTGGGCGATGTTTTGCGTCACGACGCCGAGGTGGATGAGCTGACGAATGACGCTCACCCAGTGCTCCGTTGTGTGGTCGCGGCCTTCACCATAGATTTTGAGCTTGTCGTGCCCGAGGTCGCGAATACGCTGATTGTTCGCGCCACGCAGCACTTCAACGACGTAGCCCATGCCGAAACGCTGGCCTACGCGATAAATACAGGAGAGCGCTTTCTGCGCATCCACCAGCCCGTCGTAACGACGCGGCGGATCCAGGCAAACGTCGCAGTTACCACACGGCTGCTGGCGGCCTTCGCCAAAGTAGTTCAGCAGCACCAGACGGCGGCAGGTTTGCGCCTCGGCAAAAGCGCCCATCGCGTTGAGCTTATGCCGTTCGATGTCCTGCAGCTGACCGGCAGGCTTCTCTTCCAGGCATTTGCGCAGCCAGGCCATATCTGCCGGGTCGTAGAACAACATCGCTTCCGCAGGCAGGCCATCTCGCCCGGCGCGTCCCGTTTCCTGGTAGTAGGATTCTATATTGCGCGGGATATCAAAGTGCGCCACAAAGCGTACGTTCGGCTTGTTGATGCCCATGCCAAACGCCACGGTAGCCACCACGATTTGCAAATCGTCGCGCTGGAACTTCTCCTGCACCTCGGCACGCACGCTGTGCTCCAGGCCTGCGTGATAAGCCCCGGCGCTGATGCCCTTGCTTTGCAGACGCGCAGCGGTGTCTTCCACTTTTGCGCGGCTGTTGCAGTAAATAATGCCGGACTTGCCGCGCTGTTCCTGAACGTAGCGCATCAGCTGATCGAGCGGCTTAAACTTCTCCATCAGCATGTAGCGAATATTCGGCCGGTCGAAGCTGCTGATTTGAATCAGCGGATCCTGCAGGCCGAGCAGGCGGACAATATCCAGCCGGGTGGTGTCATCGGCGGTGGCGGTAAGGGCGATAAAAGGTACGGTAGGCAAGCGCTGGCGCAGCTGTCCGAGCGCGGCGTATTCCGGACGGAAATCGTGCCCCCACTGGGAAATACAGTGCGCCTCGTCCACCGCTACCATTGAAAGAGGCCAGTGGCTGATTTGGTCGATGAAGTTATCCATCATCAGCCGTTCAGGGGCGATATACAGCAGGCGGACCTGCCCGCTGCGGCAGCCGGCCAGCACTTCCTGCTGCTGCTCACGGCTTTGGGTAGAGTTCAGGCAGGCCGCGGCAACGCCGTTCGCCAGCAGCTGGTCGACCTGGTCTTTCATCAGGGAAATCAGCGGCGAAACGACCACCGTCAGACCGCCGAAGACCAGCGCGGGAATTTGATAGCACAGGGATTTGCCGCCGCCGGTAGGCATCACGACCAGACAGTCGCGCCCCTCAAGCACCGTTTCGATGATGGTTTCCTGGCCCGGACGGAACTGCTGGTAGCCAAAGGTTTCCTGCAAAACCTGCCTTGCCAGCGCTGCCTGATTAATTACTTCCGCCTGTGTCACGCTTTCTCCACCACCAAAAATTCAGGCGCCATTTTCAGCGCCTGAGGTAAAAACTGCAACTTTTTAGAACAGATCGTTAAGCATAACGCCAACGCCGAAGCGCGTCTGGTTAAAGTTGTAATCAATTAACGACTCGCCGTAACCGCTGTAGAGCTGGGTATAGAGGCGCACGTGTTTAGTCACCGGATAGCTGAAGCCCATTTCGGCGCCGCCGTAGCCGGTGTTCCAGTTGTACTGTCCTTTCACGCTCAGCACCGCATCACCCAGCGAGTAGCCGATTTTCAACTGGTAATAGCCCATGTATTTGGTGATGTCCGGGTTATCATCGGTGCTGCCGAGCACGTACCACGGTTTCGCCTCAACCAGCCAGTTGCCGTTTTCTGCCATCAGGCGGGCGTACAGGCGGTTCCAGCTGCGGGAAGTGGGATCGGAGCGCCCGTTAGAGTCGTGGTTATAACCAAACTCCACGTCGCGCAACGTCCAGCCAGCGAAGGTCTCGTCGGTCGCGAAGCCCAGGAAAAGCTGCGGCTCATAGTTGGTTTCGCGGAACGGCGAAGAGTCGCCGCTGTTAGAGAGTTGCCACCAGGACTTTTGCGTGTAGGACGCGCCCAGCACCGAGTTCGAGCCGAGAATACCGCGCCACAGCGGGAAAGCGAGGCTCAGCTGGAACTTCACTTCATCTTTACGGGCGTTATCCGACCAGTTATAAGAACGGATAGCCTCTTTGTTCAGATCGTCAGTTACCGTATAAATCAAATAGTTAGTATCATACGGATAGAGCGTGAACGGATTGTCATGTTCCTGAAGCAGGTTAGCAATGACGCTGCCGCGCACGGCGGGTTTATCATGAACCTCTTTAATCGTGGCTTCCTGTGCGTAGGCCGTAAAAGGCAGCAAACACGCCGCCATCAAGCATCCCAGAAACTTGCGCATCGACAATGTTCTCCCGAACGTAAATTTAGTATCGAATTATTAGCTGGCGGACATTCTACATAGTTCCTTCGCATCCCGCGCGGTCAACCTTTCTTAAAGTGGAAAGCAACAAAAGCGAAGCATAAAATACACATTCAGTTAACTTACTCAGGTTTTTTCGATCGAGGAACGATCCATGTCCGGCTCCATACTGACTCCCGAATCCGCACTTCAGCTGGTTGGCGAAATTTTTGTCTATCACATGCCGTTTAACCGCGCGCTGGGCCTTGAGCTGGAGCGCTATGAAAAAAACTTTGCGCAGCTCGGCTTTAATAATCAACCGATGATGGTTGGCAACTGGGCGCAAAGCATTCTGCACGGCGGGGTGATTGCCTCCGCGCTGGATGTCGCCGCGGGTCTGGTTTGCGTAGGCAGCACCCTGACGCGTCATGAAACCATCAGCGAGGAAGAGCTGCGCCAGCGTCTGTCAAAGATGGGCACAATCGATCTGCGCGTGGATTATCTGCGTCCAGGCCGTGGGCAGCGCTTTACCGCCAGCAGCAGCCTGCTGCGGGCCGGCAACAAAGTCGCCGTCGCGCGGGTTGAATTACATAATGAAGAGCAGGTCCATATCGCCAGCGCCACGGCGACCTATATGGTGGGATGAGAAGATAAATCCTGAAGCGGCTGATAAAGAAGGAAAACGCGTAGTTTTTCCTTCTTTGTGGCTAAGCCGCGAAAATCAATTAATTGATTTTCCTTATTATCTTCTGGTGGGATCTTTTCGTTTCTCATTTTTGTGTGCTTTGTCATCAATCTGTAAATCCTGTTACTATTTGCGCACTATTCTTCTACGAGTTTTTTTCATGGATGCGAAACAGACCCGCCAGGGCGTACTGCTTGCCCTCGCAGCGTATTTAATTTGGGGCATTGCGCCTGCCTATTTCAAGCTGATCCACTACGTCCCGGCGGATGAAATTCTTACCCACCGCGTGATCTGGTCGTTCTTTTTTATGGTGGCGTTGATTAGCCTCAGCCGTCAGTGGCCGCAGGTGAAAAAGGCCTGTAAGAATCGCCGCAAGGTCTTCGCAATGGCGCTCTCGGCGGTGCTTATCGGCGGCAACTGGCTGCTTTTCATCTGGGCGGTGAATAATAATCACATGCTGGAAGCGAGCCTCGGCTACTTTATTAACCCGCTGGTTAACGTCGTCTTAGGTATGATTTTTCTCGGCGAACGCTTCCGCACCCTACAATGGGTTGCGGTGGCGCTTGCGGCCTGCGGCGTGCTGGTACAGCTTTGGACGTTCGGTTCGCTGCCGATAATCGCTCTGGGTCTGGCGTTCAGCTTCGCCTTTTATGGGCTGGTGCGTAAGAAAATCGCCGTGGATGCGCAAACCGGGATGCTGGTTGAAACCCTCTGGCTGTTGCCGATAGCGGCGATTTACCTGTTTGGCTTTGCCGACAGCGCCACCAGCCATATGGGGCAAAATCCCTGGTCGCTTAACCTGTTGTTAATCGCCGCGGGCATTGTGACCACGATTCCGCTGCTGTGCTTCACCGCTGCCGCAACGCGCTTACGCCTCTCCACGCTGGGCTTCTTCCAGTACCTTGGCCCAACGCTGATGTTTCTGCTGGCGGTCACCTTTTATGGCGAGGTGGTTGGGAAAGATAAAATGCTGACGTTTGGCTTTATCTGGGCGGCGCTGGCGCTGTTTATTCTGGACGCGGTTTATACGCAAAATAAGCTGCGCAAAATCGGCTAACGGTAGAGGGTACTTACCCGCCCTACGAAACTCATCAAATCGTAGGGCGCATAAGCGTAGCGCCACGCGCCATAATTACAGCCAGTTCTTACGCTTAAAGTACAGGTACGGCGCAAGCCCGGCGAGGATCATCAGGATAATCGCCGCCGGATAGCCGAAGCTCAGCTTCAGCTCTGGCATAAATTCGAAGTTCATCCCGTAACTTGATGCCACAAGCGTTGGCGGCAGGAACACCACCGATACCACCGAGAAGATCTTGATGATGCGGTTCTGTTCGATGTTGATAAAGCCCATCGCCGCCTGCATCAGGAAGTTCACCTTCTGGAACAGGGACTCGTTATGCGGCAGCAGCGATTCGATATCCCGCAGGATTTCACGTGCCTGCTCCAGCTGTCCGCCCGGCAGGCGCGCTTTGCGCACCAGGAAATTTAACGCGCGCTGGGTATCCATCAGGCACAGGCGAACCTTCCAGCCGATATCTTCCAGTTCTGCCAGCGTCGAGAGCGCGGCGTCATACTCATCGCCCTGCTGCCCTTCCATAATTACCCGGCTGAGCTTTTCTAAATCGCTGTAGATGTTTTCGATTTCATCCGCCAGCTGTTCGATTTTGGTTTCAAACAGGTCAAGCAGCAGCTCATAGGCGTTGCCGTCCACCATATTCTGGCTGCGGGCGCGCATGCGGTAGAGGCGAAACGCAGGCAGTTCGCGTTCGCGCAGCGTGTACAGGCGGCCTTCGCGGATGGTAAAGGCGACGGTGCTGTTGCCAGCGTGATCGTCCGCATCTTCGAAGAAGAAAAAGGAGTGAATGTGCAAGCCGTCTTCGTCTTCAAAAAAACGCGCGGATGCTTCGATGTCTTCCAGCTCTGGTCGGGTTGCCAGGCTCTGGCCAAGTTCCGTTTGCACACGCTGCCGCTCGCTCTCCTCGGGTTCGACCAAATCAACCCAGACGGAGTTTGTCAGGTTGTCGGCCTCATCCAGCTCGAGGCGGGACAGTCGATTGTTTTCCAGTTGAAATGCGCTCAGCATGACCGGGACTCCCAATACAAAAAAATATCAGGGACAGCTCGGTTGGCACACAGACAGAAACATTACAGGTTTCAGACCATTAAACAGTCTGACTCATTGCGACGGGATATACGGATATGAGGTCGCCGACAACCACTAAGGCCATCAGCATAAGAGGATAGCCTTAGAAGTTGTACCTGGTTGACAGGTAATTGAGCCAGTATCTACTGGGTGTGTCCAAGGCGAGTGTCCTCTTAAACTGTTATCGTGCGCGCATGTTACGCCACCAGAAATATGGCGTCAACACGCAACGGGACACCGCAGACTAATAAATGCCAGTGATGTTTAAAGGGTAGCAGCGCACGGAAAAATTGCGCGATATTTCTATAACTTACACCGTTTCGAGGCGCGCATAAGCGGCCACCAGCCACTTAATTCCCTGTCCGGGAAACGCCACCTGCACGCGACTATGTTCGCCGCTGCCTTCCAGGTTGACGATGGTGCCTTCACCAAATTTTGCATGGCGGACGCGCTGCCCGAGGCTGAAGCCCGAATCATTCTCAGAGATCGGCGTTCCCATTCGCTGATGGCTGACAGGGCGGCTGATACTGGCACGCAAACGCACCTCTTCCACGCAGTTTTCCGGCAGCTCGCCAACGAAGCGCGACGGGCGATGATAAACCTCTTTGCCGTACAAACGACGCGTTTCCGCATAGGTCAGCGTTAGCTTTTGCATTGCGCGAGTCACGCCAACATAGGCCAGCCGGCGTTCCTCTTCCAGACGGCCGCCCTCATCCAGCGACATCTGGCTTGGGAACATGCCCTCTTCCATGCCGACGATAAACACCTGCGGAAACTCCAGCCCTTTCGCAGAGTGCAGGGTCATCAGCTGAACCGCATCCTGCCAGGTATCCGCCTGTCCTTCGCCCGCTTCCAGCGCGGCATGGGACAGGAACGCCTGCAGCGGCATCAAATCTTCGTCTTCATCCTGATAGCTGAACTGGCGCGTCGCCGTCACCAGCTCTTCTAAGTTTTCGATACGCGTCTGGCCTTTTTCGCCTTTCTCCTGCTCGTACATCATCATCAGGCCGGAGTCTTTGATGACGCGATCGGTCTGCACGTGCAGCGGCATATCGATAGTTTCGTGCGCCATGGCGTCAATCAGCTCCATAAAGCGCTGCAGCGCGGAAGCGGCACGCCCGGCGAGCGCTTTCTCCTGCAGCAGGAGGCGGCAGGACTGCCAGAGCGTAAGCTGTTTGTCGCGGGAGGTCTGGCGCACCACGTCCAGCGTGCGATCGCCGATACCGCGCGTCGGCGTATTCACCACGCGTTCAAAAGCGGCATCGTCGTTACGGTTGGCAATCAGGCGCAGGTAGGAGAGCGCGTCTTTGATTTCCTGACGCTCGAAGAAGCGCATCCCGCCGTAGATACGGTACGGCATGCCGACCTGCAGCAGCGCCTCTTCCAGCACGCGCGACTGGGCGTTACTGCGATAAAGAATAGCGCAGTGCTCCAGCGCTCCGCCCTTCTCCTGCCAGGTTTTGATGCGGTTGACGACAAAGCGCGCTTCATCGAGCTCGTTGAAAGCGCAGTAGAGCGAAATAGGCTCGCCGTCGCTGCCGTCGGTCCACAGCTCTTTGCCCAGGCGACCGGCGTTATTAGCGATCAGGGCGTTGGCCGCGTTCAGGATATTGTTCGTCGAGCGGTAGTTTTGCTCCAGACGAATGGTTTGCGCGCCGGGGAAATCGGTGAGGAAGCGCTGAATATTTTCTACCTGAGCGCCGCGCCAGCCGTAGATGGACTGGTCGTCATCGCCGACGATCATCACCTTGCTGCTGTCGCCTGCCAGCAGGCGTATCCAGGCATACTGAATGCTGTTGGTGTCCTGGAATTCGTCCACCAGGATATTGGTGAAGCGTTCGCGATAGTGGTTGAGGATATGCGGCTTGTTGAGCCAGAGTTCGTGAGCGCGCAGCAGCAGCTCGGCGAAATCCACCAGCCCGGCGCGATCGCAGGCTTCCTGATAGGCCTGATACACTTTCTGCCAGGTTTGCTCTACGGGATTACCATAGCTTTCAATATGATGAGGACGCAGTCCTTCGTCTTTTTTGCCGTTGATGTACCACATTGCCTGACGCGGCGGCCACTGCTTCTCATCAAGATTCAGCGCCTTAATCAGGCGCTTTAACAAACGCAGCTGGTCTTCGCTGTCCAGAATCTGGAAATCCTGCGGCAGTCGGGCATCCATATGGTGCGCGCGCAGCAGGCGGTGCGCCAGGCCGTGGAAGGTGCCGACCCACATGCCGCCCTGGCTGGTCCCCATCAGTTGGCCAATACGATGGCGCATTTCTGCCGCCGCTTTGTTGGTAAAGGTCACCGCCATGATGGAGTAGGGCGAACAGTTTTCCACGGTCATCAGCCAGGCGATGCGGTGCACCAGCACGCGCGTCTTACCGCTGCCCGCTCCGGCCAGCACCAGCATGTTGCTGCGCGAGGCCGCGACGGCTTCGCGCTGTTTATCATTGAGGCTATCGAGCAGGTAAGAAACGTCCATTGGCACCGCCATTTGCAGGGTTGTGATACCCGATGTTTGCCGGGTATCGACCCCTGGAATTTTATACAGAGTTGCTGAGGATTATATCAGCGCGGTGAGGGATGCCAACCGTGAAATTTCCACATGTGGCAATAAGCGGCTGTCATTTATCTGCATCAGGTCGCCATCGCGCAGGTTTATCCAGCATGCCTGCATCCCACAGCGTACCGCGCCCGCAACGTCGGTGGTGAGATCGTCGCCCACGTGAAGAATATGCGCCAGCGGGACAGCAAGTTTTTCTGCCGCCAGATGGTACATATCGTTAAACGGCTTGGAGCGCCCGTGCGGGCCGGCTCGCAGTACAAACTTAAAGTATTTGTCCAGCCCAAACAGATGGGGTTCCGCATTGCCATTGGTGATCGCCACCAGCGGCCATTTTTTTGCAAGCGCAGCCAGGGTGTCGTGCGTTTCCTGGGGCACCTCAATGCGGCTGCGCCACTGGGCAAAGTTCGCCATTGAGGCCGCCGCGCCCGCCGCGGCTTCTTCTGCGGTTAAGCCCGCGTCCAGCATCGCCTGTTCGACCGCCCGGCGACGCCATTCCGTTACGTCGTGGTAGATGTCCGGCTCTGCCAGACGAATAGCCTGACGCAGGCGCATAAAATCTGGTTTGGTGATGGCGCTAAGGCTCGGATGATAATTCTGCACAAAGCTCAGCGACTCCAGCTCGGTACGTTCGATTACCGGGCGGTTGTCATACAGCGTGTCGTCGAGATCGAAAGTGAGCGCGGCGACTGGCCCAAGCGGGCGATAAAAATGCATTACGATTTCCCCCGTTTAGCGCGTGGATGTGCGGCATCATACACCGAGGCTAAATGTTGAAAGTCTAAGTGGGTGTAAATTTGCGTGGTGGACAGGTTCGCATGACCAAGCAGCTCCTGCACGCCGCGCAGATCGCCGCTCGATTCCAGCATATGCGTGGCAAAAGAGTGGCGGAGCTTATGCGGATGGACGTGGCTGTTAAGCCCCTGCTTGATGCCCCACTCGCTAAAGCGTTTTTGTACGTTGCGGGCGGAGATACGCTTGCCCTGCTTCGACAGAAACAGCGCGTCGTCGTCCGGCCCAAAAAGCTCGCGTAGATCGAGCCAGTGCTCAATCCAAACCACGGCGGATTTACCTACAGGTACGCGACGTTCTTTGCTGCCTTTACCCATTACCCATACTTCACCGGTGGAGAGGTCCACATGACCGCAGTCCATATTCACCAGCTCCGAAAGACGCAGGCCTGCGCCATACATCACTTCAAGCATAGCGCGATCGCGTACGGCGAGGGGATCGTTAAGATCGATATCCAGCAGGCGATTAACATCGTCCACATCGATATTTTTCGGCAGATGACGGCCCGCCTTCGGCGCGGAGATGCCTTTTGCGGGATTGGCTTTCAGCTCGCCCTGGCTGACCAGCCAGTCGAAGAAACTGCGCAATGCGGAAAGGCGTAGCGCAAGGCTCGAAGGACCAAGCCCTGCTTTGCGGCTACGAACCGCCAGAGAACGTACGCCTGCCGCATCGCACTGCTGCCAGGCTTTCAACCCCATCTCATCAAGCAGATGGATGATGGTTTCAAGCTGGCGGCCGTAGTTCAGCAGGGTTAACGGACTGAGCTGACGCTCAACTTTCAGGTATCGCAGAAAGCCGTCAACCGACGAACGCAGGGGCGAGGCGGTCATACGCGTTCAATCCAGCGCTCCAGCAAGTCCGGCAGCATTAGCGCCAGTTCGTGTAGCAGCTGCGTTCCCTGTCCTTCATGATAATGCTGCGCGTCACGGCTGCTAAAGAGCAGCACGCCGAGATCGGCATCGTTGCCCATTAGCGACATCGCCACCGAGCCAATCGCTTTTGCCTGGGGAAGCACCACCAGCAGCTCCGGTCCGTTAAGCGGCCCCAGATAATGCTGGCTATCGCCCAGCCGCTGAATACGCAGCGGCTCGAAGGCCTGGCGGTTAAGCCCAAGGTGGGTGAAATCAGACGGGGCGCCGATACGCCAGCGGTCGGCAAAAAGACGTACGTTCGCGCCCGCCAGCCCCATTTCCCGCGCCCAGCGATGCAGGCGATTGAGCATCTCCTGCAGGCTGGTGGCAGAAGCAAGGCGGCCCTGTAATTTCAGCAGTCGGTAGAACAGCCCTTCGTTGGCGCTCGCCTGCTCCATCAGCAGGGTCATATTTTCTTCAAGAAAGTTGATGTGGTTACGGCTGCGGGCCATATGCCACTCAACCAGCGACACGGTGCCGCGTACCGGATGCGGCACCTGCATCTGTTCTACGTGCTGCGCGTTACGGATAAAGAAGTCGGGATGACGCAGCAGATACTCCGCCACGGCGTTATCGTCCAGCTCCAGTACGGCTTCTTGCTGTTCCTCGGCGTTCTTCATAGATGTATGAATCCATCATAAACATGGGCCGCCGGACCGGTCATAAAGAGCGGATTTCCCCGCCCTTTCCAGGCGATATCAAGGCGACCGCCGGGCAGCTCTACACGCACCTGCTCGGCCAGTAAACCCTGTTGAATCCCAACGGCGACGGCGCCACAGGCACCGCTGCCGCAAGCTTGTGTTTCCCCCGCGCCGCGCTCAAATACGCGCAGGCGGATGTGCTCACGGTTGACGACCTGCATGAAACCGATGTTCGCTCGCTCCGGGAAGCGCTCATGGCTTTCCATCACCGGGCCTAAGGTTGCAACGGCGGCGGTAGTCACGTCGTCTACCTGAATCACGCAGTGCGGGTTTCCCATCGACACGACGCCGCACATAATCGTCTGCTCCGCCGCGCGCATAATATAGGTTTTTTCCGCTTTGTTGGCGCGGAACGGCACGTCCGAAGGTTCGAAATTCGGCTCGCCCATGTTCACACGCACCAGCTCATCGTCGGTTACGCTGAGCACCATGCGGCCATTTGCCGTGCTTACGCGGATATCACGCTTATTGGTCAGCCCTTTCAGGCGCACAAAGCGAGCAAAACAGCGCGCGCCGTTACCGCACTGCGAAACTTCGCTGCCGTCGGCATTGAAGATGCGGTAATGGAAATCGAGATCGGGATCGTAGGGCGGCTCAACCACCAGCAGCTGATCGAAGCCCACGCCGAGATGGCGATCCGATAAACGACGGATCAGCTCAGGGGAGAAATAGACGTTCTGTGTCACCGCGTCGACGACCATAAAGTCATTACCGAGGCCATGCATTTTAGAGAACTGCATCTTCTGCTCCATTTCCGCGGTTACTTATCTCTTATTATCTAGTAGATCACCTGAGTCGGCGCATCGTCCGTGCCGCGATTATTGCGGTCCGGCGTTATTGACTGCGTCTGCGGTTGAGGCGCGGTGCTTTGCGTTGCCGGTTTAGTTTTACCGTCAGCGGGTGGAAAATAGAGTGGGCCTTTCAGGCCGCAGCCTGTCAGGCTAAACAGCGCCAGCGTTACCGCCAGAGGGCAGAAAATTTTCTTCATTATTGCGATGCCTGTGATTCAATATTCTGCCGTCTATCATCGCAGGTGAACCCCGAAAAGCAATACTCTTTTCTATTGAGGAAGGTTGCTTTTATACTGCCGTGAAGAAGAACAACCGGGAAGAAGAGATGAACGACAGTGAATTTCATCAGCTGGCCGACGGCCTGTGGATGACAATCGAAGAACGCCTGGACCGCTGGGACGGCGACACGGATATCGACTGCGAGATCAACGGCGGCGTGCTGACGCTGAGTTTTGAAAACGGCAGCAAAATCATTATCAACCGTCAGGAGCCGCTGCATCAGGTGTGGCTTGCGACCAAAAACGGCGGTTATCACTTTGACCTGAAAGGGGATGCCTGGATTTGCGATCGTAGCGGCGCTGAGTTCTGGCAGCTGCTGGAGGAGGCCTGCACCCAGCAGGCGGGCGAGCCGGTAAACTTTAGCTAGTTACTGATACTGCTGCAGCAGCGGCGTCGCGCTATCATCATGATTTGCCGGCGCCGTTGGCAGCAGGCTTTGGTTACGGAACGGAATAACCTGCGTGCGCCCTTCTACCTTCACAATCTGATAGAACTGCGGCAGGTTGAAGTTGATGAAGCTTGAGCCGTAGGTGAAACGGTCGTGGGAAGACGAGTAGAAGCGGCTGACGTCGCGCACCAGCTCCTCTTTGCTGCCTTCGCAATGGTGATACACCTCTGCCCGGTTGCTCTCGTCAAGAATGTAGATATTGAAGCCCTGCTCTTCGTTAGTTTCTTCAAAGAAGAATTGAATAATCCCTTCGCTGGCAAACCCATCTACTACCGGTGGTAGCTGCACCTGGTTCGTTTCTACCTGTACAGACAGGCCGTGCAGTTTGTTATGGGATATCGCCCCATAAAACTCCACCGCGTTTTCCAGCTTCTGTACCGAGACGCTCAGGCGCTCAAAGAACAGACCCCACGTCTGGCCGGAAACGCGCAGCGCTTTGAAACGCCCGGGTTCCTGTCGGGTACTGGATAAGCGGAATTCAATACATTCGGAAACCAGCTGCTGCACGCGGGTACGAATCAGGCCGCGTAAATGCTGGCTATAGCAGAAGACTTCTACGCTATCCGGCGGCGCTGCGTCCTGGTGCATTTTGCCGAGGATGGTTTTCAGCGCTTCGATCATCGCCTGTTCGCCGTTGAAATGCAGGGTACGCACTTCGTTCCACGAGTTGCGGTAAAGCAGGTCGACGCTGCCGACCAGACACTGCTGCTGCTGCCCGAAGCTGAATACGTCCAGCTTGCGGAAGTCGAAATGTACCACCTGATTGCGGAACGCCGCCGTCGGGTCATATTCCAGGTTGACGATAATCGCCAGATGGCGAATTTCGCACGGGCTGTAGAGCGCTTTCGGCGTTGGCGCAGGCAGGCGCAGCGGGAAGTGATGGGAAACGTCCGCCACCATTTCCTGTAGCTTAGGCAGATCGCAGATACCGTTGCCCTTAATAAACAGGCGGGTGCGCGAGGTCAGCAGGCCGTTAAAGTAGGCCCACGCCACCAGCTTATTAAGATAACGGTTATATTCCAGCGGTTGATGGCTGACGATGGAATCCATGTTCGGCGCGCGGTTATAGAGATACCAGCCAGAACGGTTGGCCCGGCCCGGCGGCACATGAATAAAGGTAAGGTTCGACTCGGAAAGGTCCGGCGAAATCTGCGGGTTCACCAGGGTGACTTTACCCGGCAGCGCTTCGAAGGCCGCATAAAGTTTACGGGTCAATACTCCGATATCCTGCGGGCTGGCGCTGACGCTGAGGTTATTACGGCGCGCAAAGCGAATCAGGTTGCGGTAACTTTGCATCATCGCATCCAGCAGTTCATTGTGCGCATCGCGTACCTGGTCAATCTTCCAGTTAGCGCGGTTATCAAGCATCGCCAGCCGCGCTTCGTCCCAGCCCCAGTCCTTCACCAGCTGGCTCAGGACTTCGCGACGCCAGCCGACGCAGGCCCGCTCGCGTGAGAGTTTTTCGCATACCTTCAGGTAGAAGCAGCGGCGCACCAGATCCAGACGCGCGGTATCTTCGATTTGCGTCAGATAATGGGTTACGCGCTCCAGCATCATGCAATACGGATCGAGACCAAAGGAGACGATCTCGCCGTCGTGCAGACGTTGTTTGATGTCTTTCGCCAACAGGCGGGCGTTCGGATATTCCCAGGAATAGGCTTCCAGCAGCAGGGTTTTTAGCACCGCTTTGTAAGGGGAATCGATACTTTTATAGAGCTGCCACAGGCTGGCGCCGAAGTATTCTTCCGCGGAGAGCGAGCTCAATCCACCGAGATCCAGCCATTCGTTTGGCGTCAGCACGCCCTGCGCATAGAGCGACATAACGTAGTCGTCATAATGCTCTTCTTCATCGCCCGGCACCATATTCCACAGAATACGTTTACCCGCGAGGCGCACGGCGGTGCGGTAAAATTCATCCAGTAGCAGGATGTGCTGAGTGGAGCCGCAGTCTTCGCCGCCGAGGCTGCCGCTTTCGTTATGACGGAAACGGTTCTCGTCGATCAGGAAGAAGCTCACCTCCACGCCCAGCGAAGCCGCCCAGCTTTCCAGCAGGCTGCATTTACGCTGTAACAGCTGGCGTTCGCTGCTATCAAGCCATGCCTGATGGCAAACCCAGATATCCAGGTCTGAAGAACAGCTTTGGCCGACGGAAGAGGTACTGCCCATGGAATACAAACCGGTGATAGGTAACTCGCCTTTCGCGGTTTCCTGCGGCGGCATGCCGCGTATCAGTTCCAGTTCGTTGAGATAGTGGCGTTGGGTTTCATCAGGCGTGTAGATGCAGATGCCGTGGGGAACGTTACCTTCAAGATAACCTGGCATCAGCGGGTGATGATAATGTAACAACGTTGGCAGAAGACTGTAGACCTGTTGGAAAGCAGGCCCCATGGCAGCAAGCGCGCGATCTACGCGCAGTTGGTTGATGGCATCCAGTCTCTGTTTAAGAGTCTCAATATAGAGGTACAAGACATATCGCCTGATGGTTTCAGTATTTCGAAAAAACCCGTTTCCTGATTGTTGCCTTTATGATTATAAACGAACGGGCAAACAATTGCTGGAAACGTGATCAATTTAACACCTTGCTGGTTGACCGTAAAGAAAGTTGCACTATGCACAAAGTTCATCACCGGTAAACCGCTTTATATTCCATAATACGAGTCACATCCCTCTTTTGTGTAAAAACCGTTGAAACTGACAGCCTTCCGTGAAGAGTGGTAGGATGGGCAGCAGACGATAATTACGGTAACAAGCATGTTAGACAAAGTATTAAGAATTGCCACTCGCCAAAGTCCCTTAGCTCTCTGGCAAGCACAATATGTTAAACAGCGCCTGGAGGCGAATCATCCGCAGCTCGTTGTTGAGCTGGTGCCGATGGTGACGCGCGGCGATGTGCTCCTTGATACGCCGCTGGCTAAGGTTGGCGGGAAGGGGCTGTTTGTCAAAGAGTTAGAGTTGGCTTTGCTTGAGGGCCGGGCGGATATCGCCGTGCATTCGATGAAAGATGTGCCGGTCGAATTCCCGCAAGGATTGGGCCTGGTGACCATTTGTGAGCGCGACGATCCGCGCGATGCCTTCGTCTCTAATCAGTATGCGAGCCTTGATGATTTACCGGAAGGCAGCATCGTCGGCACTTCCAGCCTGCGCCGCCAGTGTCAAATAGCTGAACGTCGTCCGGATCTGATTATTCGCTCGCTGCGCGGCAACGTCGGCACGCGCCTTGGCAAGCTTGATAACGGCGAATACGATGCAATCATTCTTGCCGTAGCGGGGTTAAATCGCCTTGGACTGCAGTCCCGCATTCGCTGTGCGCTTCCTGCCGAAATTTCACTCCCGGCCGTAGGCCAGGGCGCGGTGGGGATCGAGTGCCGTACAGATGACGAGCGTACCCGTGCGCTGCTCGCGCCGCTTAATCATGATGAAACGGCCATTCGGGTGGCCGCCGAGCGCGCCATGAATATGCGTCTTGAAGGCGGTTGTCAGGTGCCAATCGGCAGCTACGCCGAGCTGGAAAATGGCGAGCTATGGTTACGAGCGCTGGTCGGCGCGCCTGACGGTTCCTTTATAGTGCGCGGTGAACGCCGCGGAAAGCCAGAAGAAGCGGTAGCGATGGGCGTTTCGCTGGCCGAAGAGCTGCTAAATAACGGCGCGCGTGAGGTTCTGGCCGCCGTTTATGATGGGGACGCTCCCGCATGACGATCCTTGTCACCCGTCCCTCCCCCGCAGGGGAAGAGTTAGTGAGCCGTTTGCGCGCGCTCGGACAGGTGGCGTACAGTTTCCCTCTTATCGAATTTTCTCCCGGCAGGCAGCTAGAACAGCTGCCCGGCCTGCTTACCGATCTGCGCGCCGACGATCTGGTTTTCATTTTATCTCAGCATGTCGTGCAATACGCCAATCCGCTACTTCATAAAAGCGGCGCCGGCTGGCCGAAGCACCTGAACTGGTTCGCCATCGGACGCACAACGGCCCTGGCATTTCATACGGTCAGCCATTTGCCCGTTCGCTACCCGTTAGATCGGGAAACCAGCGAAGTCTTGCTACAATTACCTGAATTACAGGATATTACCGGTAAGCGTGCGCTGATTCTACGTGGCAACGGCGGACGCGAGCTTTTAGGTGAAGCCCTCACCGCTCGCGGCGCTAAAGTAGAATTTTGCGAATGTTATCAACGCAATGCCAGAGTTTATGACGGAACGGAAGAAGCGTTTCGCTGGCGCGAACGGGGAATAACCACCCTCGTCGTCACCAGCGGAGAAATGCTGCAGCAGCTTTATACGCTGGTTCCGGAGTGGTATCGCAATAACTGGTTACTCCACTGCCAACTGGTTGTTGTCAGTGAGCGTTTGGCGATCCTTGCCCGGGATTTGGGCTGGCAGGATATTCGGATCGCCGATAACGCCGACAATGACGCGCTGCTCCGCGCGTTACGATAAACCTAACAATATGGGACGCCACAATGACGGAACAAAATACTTCCTCCGCCATGGTTGAAGAGACCAAACCTGCGGTGGAAAGCACACCGCTACCAGAACAGCCCCCACAGAAGAATCGTAGCGGCGTGGCAGGCATCGCTCTGGGCGCCATTGCCATCGCTATTGCTCTGGCGTTGGGCGCCGGGCTTTATGGCTACGGCAAACATCAGGCTTCCAGGCAAACCGCCACCAATGACGCGCTGTCTACCCAACTCGCTGCGCTGCAAAAACAGCAGGATCAGCAGAAGACCGAGCTTGAAAATACCATTAAGCAACAGGCTACCGCCCTTGAAGAGGCTAATCATCAACAGGCAAATCTGGCCCGTCAGCTTGATGAAGTACAGCAAAAAGTGGCCACTATTTCAGGCAGTGATGCAAAAACCTGGCTGCTGGCCCAGGCCGATTTCCTCGTAAAATTAGCCGGGCGTAAGCTCTGGAGCGATCAGGACGTCACCACCGCCGCCGCGCTGTTAAAAAGCGCTGACGCAAGCCTTGCGGATATGAACGATCCCAGCCTGATCGCCGCCCGTCGCGCCTTAACTGACGATATCAGCTCGCTTTCTGCGGTCTCGCAGGTGGATTATGACGGCATCATTCTGAAGCTAAACCAGCTTTCCAATCAGGTGGATAATCTGCGTCTCGCGGACAATGACAGCGACGATACGCCGATGGATTCCGACGGCAGCGAGCTTTCCAGCACCGTGCATGAGTGGCGGCAGAATCTGGTGAAAAGCTGGCACAACTTTATGGATATTTTCATTACCATCCGCCGCCGCGATGAATCTGCGGTGCCGCTGCTGGCGCCGAATCAGGATATCTATCTGCGTGAGAACATTCGCTCACGCCTGCTGGTCGCCGCTCAGGCCGTGCCGCGCCATCAGGATGAAACCTACAAGCAGTCTCTTGAAAACGTGTCTACCTGGGTTCGCGCCTATTACGATACCGACGATGCCACCACCAAAGCGTTTCTGGATGAGTTAGAAGCGCTGGGTCAGCAAAGTATCAATATGGACGTCCCGCAAACGCTGCAAAGCCAGCCGCTGCTGGAAAAACTGATGCAGACTCGCGTGCGTAATTTACTTGCTCAGCCATCCGCTGCCGCCAGCGCCGCGCCTGCTGAAGCCGCGCCTGCACAGGCCCCTGCGGCAAGTCAGGGAGAATAGGCATGATTAAAGTCTTATTGCTTTTCCTGTTACTGATAGCCGGAATCGTTCTTGGACCCATGCTCGCGGGCCATCAGGGCTACGTGCTGATTCAGACCGATAACTATAACGTGGAAACCAGCGTCACGGGCCTTGCGATCGTGCTGATCCTGGCGTTGGTCGTATTGTTTGCGATCGAATGGATCCTGCGCCGTATTTTCCGCACCGGCGCACGTACCCGCGGCTGGTTCGTAGGGCGCAAAAGCAGCCGCGCGCGTAAACAAACTAAAGCCGCATTGCTGAAGCTGGCGGAAGGTGATTATCAGCAGGTTGAGAAGCTGATGGCGAAAAATGCCGATCACGCCGAACAGCCGGTAGTTAATTACCTGCTGGCGGCCGAAGCGGCGCAACAGCGCGGGGATGAAATCCGTGCCAACCAGCATCTGGAACGGGCGGCGGAGCTGGCGGATAACGACCAGCTGCCGGTAGAAATCACCCGCGTTCGTCTGCAGCTGGCGCGCAACGAAAATCACGCGGCCCGTCACGGCGTGGATAAACTGTTGGAAATCACCCCCCGTCATCCGGAGGTGCTGCGTCTTGCAGAACAGGCGTACGTGCGCACAGGCGCATGGAGTTCCTTACTGGATATTCTGCCTGCCATGGATAAAGTGCAGGTCGGCGATGAAGCCCATCGTCTGGCTCTGCAGGAACAGGCCTGGATTGGGATGATGGATCAGGCCATGGCGGATCAGGGCAACGATGGCCTGAAAACCTGGTGGCGCAACCAGAGCCGCAAAACGCGACATGAAACGACACTGCAGGTTGCGATGGCGGAGCACCTTATCGAGTGCGGCGATCATGAAGCCGCGCAGGAAATCGTGCTTGACGGTCTGAAACGTCAGTATGATGAGCGTCTCATTCTGCTGATGCCGCGCCTTAAGTCAGGGAATCCGGAACAGCTGGAAAAAGCGCTGCGCCAGCAAATCAAAACCCAGGGCGATCGTCCTTTACTGCACAGCACGCTCGGTCAGCTATTGATGAAGCGCGGCGAATGGCAGCAGGCGAGTGAAGCTTTCCGTGAGGCAATCAAGCAGCGTCCCGATGCCTTTGATTATGCGTGGCTTGCCGACTCGCTGGACAGACTCCACCAGCCGGAAGAAGCTGCGCTAATGCGCCGCGATGGCCTGCTGCTGACCCTGCAAAATAATCCTAATCCGTAAGTCCTCAGGGCGAAGTTCTTTCGCCCTATCTTTCACACGATGCAAAAAAAAACACCTGCCAATTGGCAGGTGTTAAAACAGGTCTTTTTGACAACTAAGTGGTGCTTCACTCAACGTTGTGTCCATGGTGTCGGATGAGGCCTGAGGCGACATCTGTCGGTGGACGATAAGCACCGTAAACGGCTCTGCGTCATTCCTGGGTTTATGAAGCCGAAGCAAACATAAGAAGTGGAATGAGCATCTACAGCCAGATTATTGCACGAAGCGTGCCAGGTTTGAATCGGGATTTTACCTATTAAGCCAATACCTACAATTTCAGGTAGTTATTGAATTATTATAAGACTTTAGTCTTAGCCGCTTTTCCATTGCCTTGCCGTCTCGCTTGTCGCCCGTAGGAGACACTTAAAGGCGTCAAATGAATAGTGTTCAATTTTCAATAGGTTATGTGTCGCCAAAAAGCGACAACGTTTATAGCATTGTTGCCATTTAACAACATCTATTGCTTTAGCTTATGACGTAAAGAAGCCAGGCGAAGAGGGCTTTTTAAATAAGATCGGAGAACGCCTGTAATAGCAGGCAGAGCAACGTTGTCTCGCGGCGCCATAAACAATCGTTGGATAGTGCTGATGCTTATCCAACCTACGATTCCATAACCTACCTACTCAAGAAACCGCGTAAAAGCGTGGGTTCTTAAGTATGGGTCGGCGAGAGAGGATGATTCCCCTGCGGGCCGTTGCTGAAGCAACGTTGTCTCGCTACGCCCGGCGCAAACCTCCTTCGGAGGTTCTCATCCTCTTCAAACTCGGAATGCAAAAAGGCCAGCTCAAAAGAGCTGGCCTTTTCTAAAAGTGGTCGGCGAGAGAGGATTCGAACCTCCGACCCACTGGTCCCAAACCAGTTGCGCTACCAAGCTGCGCTACTCGCCGAAATACTGCCTTTACTTCTCAATCTTACTTAACTTAGATGATTGGTGCGAAGAGAGGGACTTGAACCCTCACGTCCGTAAGAACACTAACACCTGAAGCTAGCGCGTCTACCAATTCCGCCACCTTCGCGTCATAACCACTAAATTAATGGGGTGGCTAATGGGACTCGAACCCACGACAACTGGAATCACAATCCAGGGCTCTACCAACTGAGCTATAGCCACCACTGTAAAATCTTTCACGCGGTATGTTATTACCACCGCAGCTCCAGCGCCATTTTTTAAATGGTGCGCCCGACAGGATTCGAACCTGAGACCTCTGCCTCCGGAGGGCAGCGCTCTATCCAGCTGAGCTACGGGCGCGTAGCGCCGTTGCGGGGTCGGATATTACGGGCTTCATGCTCAGCTGTCTAGTGCTTATTTCAATAAAATGCGCGTTTGGTTACGCTTTGCGCAGTCTGCTGCTTATCCATTCATATTTTGCTAAGACAGCGGTTTATGCAGGCCAAAAACCTTATAAACCAGCGTTACCAGCAGCAAAAAGCCCACCCCCACCGTCAGCGACATACGCGTTTCTTCATTAAGACCCATGCCGACTAACACGCAGACCAGAAATGCCATCGTCAGGTAGTTGGCCCAGGGGAACATAATCGATTTAAACGGATGGCTGGCCAGCGCCTGGCGATGAGCCTTACGGAAGCGCAGTTGACTAATCAGGATCACGAACCACGGCACCATACCCGGCAGCACGCTCGCGCTATAAACATAGACAAACACGCGCTGGGGATTGGGGATGATATAGTTCAGGCACGAACCCAGCAGCAAAATGACTATCGAAACGGCCACGCCCGCCACCGGTACGCCGCTGCGGGAAACTTTTGTCATCTTAGCCGGCAGCTGACGGTTTTTCGCCAGAGCGTACAGCATACGGCCGCAGCTATACATACCGCTATTACAGCCGGAAAGCGCGGCTGTCAGCACCACAAAGTTGATAATTCCCGCCGCCGCGGTAATACCGATTTTTGCGAAGGTCAGCACAAACGGGCTGCCCGTACTGCCAATCTGGTTCCAGGGGAAGATAGTCACGATCACGAAAATAGCGCCAACGTAGAAAATCAGGATACGCCACAGCACCTTGCCAACCGCGCTACGCAAAGTAACCTGCGGGTCTTTCGCTTCCCCAGCGGTAATACCGATTAGCTCAACGCCCTGATAAGAGGCGACCACAATACACAGCGCGGTGAGGAAGCCTTTCCAGCCGCCGGCAAAAAAGCCGCCGTGGGCGCTAAGATTGCCAAAGCCAATCGGCTGACCATGATTACCAAAGCCAAAAAAGATCACCCCTAACCCCACCACAATCATCACGATAATGGTGGTGACCTTGATCATCGCAAACCAAAATTCGATTTCACCGTACAATCGCACCGCGGCCAGATTCGCCAGCGCCACAAGCCCAACGGCGATAAGCGCCGGCAGCCACTGTGGCAAATCTGGGAACCAGTACTGGACGTAAAGCCCGATTGCGGTAATTTCCGATATCCCCACAGCCATCCACATAAACCAGTAAGACCAGGCGGTGAGATAGCCGAAGAAAGGGCTCATGTAGCGATGCGCGTAAACGGCAAAGGAGCCGGCTACCGGCTCCAGGAACAGCATTTCGCCCATGGAACGCATAATAAAGAACACGAACAGACCAGCAATGATGTAAGCCAGCAGCACGGAAGGCCCGGCCCATTTAAGCGTGCTGGCCGCTCCCATAAATAAACCGACGCCGATAGTACCGCCGAGGGCGATAAGTTCGATATGTCGGGCTTCCAGCCCGCGCTGAAGCTCCGCTTGTTTTTCCGCCATATAACCTCTGAGTTGTCTTTGCAAAATGTCCGATTTATATCGGTTCTTATCGTGAAATCGGCCTTTTTTACACGAGTTAACCCGCTCGCATAACTTCAGGCGGGCGCAATGGTTTCGTATTTTTTGCGAAATTACAAATCAACTGTGAACAAAGATGGCGAGAAGAGCCGGAGATAAAAGCAAAAACGCGCCCGGCCCGACGCGTTTTTCAGGTTAAAGGCGACCTGTGTAATGCCATGCCAGGTAGCGAAGCAGCTTAAGCTGACGGCCAAGGCGGCTCGGCTGTGACAGTAGCCGATAAAGCCATTCCAGCCCCAGCTTCTGCCAAATCTTCGGCGCGCGTTTAACATGCCCCGTGAAAACGTCGTAGGTGCCGCCCACGCCCATATACAACGCCTGCGGATAAACTTTGCGGCAGTCGCGCATCAGGATTTCCTGGCGCGGCGAACCCATCGCCACGGTAATGATGGCCGCTCCGCTGTCGCGGATACGTTCAAACATGGCCTGACGCTGTTCCGGCTTAAAGTATCCATCCTGGCTGCCGACGATATTTACCTGCCACAGCTGACGCAGTCTGGCTTCGGTCTGGGCCAGAATTTCTGGTTTCCCGCCGATCAGAAAGACCGGCGTGCCTTCGCGTCCGGCTTTCTCCATCAGCGCTTCCCACAGATCCGCCCCCGGCACGCGCGAGACCTGGGCGGATGGATACTTCTTGCGGATTGAACGCACGACGCTTATGCCGTCAGCATACTTGTACTCCGCCGCTTCAATAAGCTCGCGGACTTCCCGATCGCGCTCCGCCGTCAGCACTTTTTCGGCGTTGATGGCCACCAGCGTTCCCGCTCTTAGCGAGCCGCCGGCATAAAGATAATCCAGCGCATGCTGCATATCGCGCCAGCCCAGCAGATCCAGACCACGAATGGTATACACAGGGGCGGAAATCGAATCGTTCACGTTATTCCTTATCATAAATTTCAGGCTCCGGCTTCCACACGCGGCATGCGTCGCAGACGCTGATGTATCAGACCTGCGCTGTCAAACAGCCAGTAAAGAAGCTTAGCGAGCAGAAGGCAGATGCCGAACACCATAAGGAAGAAAACGACGCGGGACACGAAAGAGTCCACGCCTTCGCGGGCCAGTACTATCATGTTAAAAATCGCGCCGAAGCAGAAACTATGCAGGATAGCTGACTTATAGCGATTGGTTTCCTGGTTGCCAAGTTCATAAAGCCAGTCGAACCATTTGATAATCAGGCCAACCGCCACGGCACCAAGCGGGATAAACCACACGCCGCACATCCCACCAGCGAGCCGATAAGCGTAGGGGAAATCGCCAGTCCCGAGTGGTTATTAAGGATTTCCCAGGTGAAATAGTTGGCGCTGTTCAGCACGATACCTGGGCGATCCGGCCATAGCCAGGTCGGAATGAAGACGTAGAAATCACGCACGACAGGAGCCAGTCCCTGGAATTCGATTTTATCGTAGTTTTGCAGCAGCAAAGCCAGGTTTTCCCACGGCGAAAACGTATCGCGCGTCAGATACAGGAAGGTATAAAAAGCTTCGTCGCCGCTTACGTTCAGCCCATAGCGCTTTAATGCCAGCCAGAACATGCCGACGATGCCAAAAACCCCCGCTGCGGCCAGCATCCACAGCGATATCCAGCCTCGAATGATGCCGATAAACAGGAAGATGGCGAACGCGATAATGATATTGGCGCGCGTTCCGCCGACTATTATGTAGGTCAGCAGACCAAAAGCGACGGTACTGACCAGGAAGAACATCCACGCGCGGCCATCCTGCTTGAGGAAGTAAACCACCAGCATCGCCGGGATAAAGAAGTAAAAGAAACGCTTCAACGCGACGCCTGAAACTTCGCTGGAGAAGATCTGGCTATACGAGTGCAGCTTAAACAGCAAAAATCCGTTATGCATGAAGAAGATGCCCACGCTCACCAGCGCAACGACCGCCAGCATCACCCACGTAAGGTGCGTTTCAACGCGATTCATGGTGAATAACGGACGGCGTGCGGCGGCCGTAGCTCGCTTAGCCCGCAGGCGCGTTTTATAGGCGACGTAATAAATGCCATAGAAGCAGGCCGCCGCCAGCTGCGCCTGCAGCAAGACATCCGCAGGAACGACGTTCACCCCAAACCGGAAAACCAGCGTGCAGGTAAACGGAAAGCCGAAGAAAAAGGTCAGCAGATAAAGCAGGGAGAAGAAAACGTTAAAGTTAAAGCGTACCTTGCGGAATTCCTGGTAAGTCAGCAGGCCGATAAACATCACCGAAACAAACCACACCACAAACAGACCGCCAAATTGCAGCAAACTCATGCGGTTTCTCCTGATGCGATAGCTAACGCCCGGCGCCAGCCGTCAAGGTAGTTGGGATTAAAAAAGGCGATCTGCTGTTTATCCAATAAGCGTAGCTGCCGCTGGGCTTCACGCACGACGGTTTCATCCAGCGGATCGCCGGTGAACAGCACGGGTACATGCTGTTCCACCATATCCTGCCAGAACGGGTTTTTGCGGCTTAACACGCAGGGAATGCCCGCCTGAATCAGCAAACAAAGGGTGCCGATGCCCTGCTGCCTGTCGAAAATGAAATAGCCCAAATCGCACTGGCGCAGCAGCGCAAGGTAATCATTAAATTCGATTTTTTCAGTCAGAACCCGCAGATTTTCTGCGCTGAACAAGGCGCTGCCCGCCTGCTGCACTTCGTTGATATAAGCGCCGTTATTTGCCGGATAACCCATCGGCACCACGACGCGGACGTTATCGCCAAACTGTGCGTGAATCGCCTGCAGCGCGGCAATATGCTGATTGCTGCGATCGCCGGAATTGCCCACTAATACGGTGAGTTTCGTGCCTGTTTTCTCTTCGCCGCTCATCGCATTAAGCGCAGGGTCCATACGCGTCGGGAAGTACAACAGCTCGCCGGCTACACGCGGATGGCGCTGATGAAAATAATTAAGATCGCCGCGCGTAGCGAATACCCGGCCAACGCGTCCCTGCGCGATACGCCGCAGCAGGTAAAAGAGACGGAACTTGAGGCTGCGTGAGGCTTCATACAAATCCGCGCCCCAGATATGCCAGCTCGCCTGCGCGGGCTTCAGGCCGCCGATCAACAGGGCAATCCACAGCGCGCTGTTAAACTGGCCGTGGAAGAAAAAATGCTGCTGGCGGTTTGCGCGAGCCTTTTCCACTACCGCCTGAGCCAGCGCTTTTTTGCTCGGAAAAAGCGTGATGGCAAGCCCGGGAAAAGCAGACGGCAGAGAGCTATCCGTTGAAACCACCAAAAAATTGCGTGCGTGTGGATGCGAGGCGGCTAAAGCGTCGTTAAAGAAACGCAGCACCGTCTGGTTATGATGTGGGATATCCGATCCCAGTACGTGAATCAGTGTCGTCATGCTCGTCTACGATAAATAAGAAACACGCCACAGCAGAGCGCGAAGTAAACAATATACGTCGCCATATAGGCCTGTGCAGCGCCGAGTGCGCCATGGGCCGGGATCAGCCAGCGTGAAAAGCCGGTTAATAAAGCAAACTGGCTGATTTCAGTCAAAATATAAAAGCGTAATGAGGCTTTAGCGATGACTAAATAGCCGAAAACATAGGCCCCTACCTTCAGCACGTCGCCCACCAGTTGCCAGGCAAACAGATCGCGCATGGCGATAAATTTATGCGAGAACAGCAGCCAGATGGCGAAGTCACGCAGCAACCACACGGTAAAGCTGGCAAGGGCCACCGCCGGCAGCACGAACTTCAGCGAGCGGACTATCTCGCGGGAGATATCCTGCTTCGCCGTAAGCCTTGATAAGGTCGGCAGCAGGTAAACGCTGAACGATGCGGTAATGAACTGGAGATAGGCATCTGAAATGCTGCTGACGCCCTGCCAAATCCCTACGTCGTCCCAGCTGTAGTGCTCAGCGAGCAGGTTACGCATCATTACGTAAGCGACAGGCAGCGTAATCGAGGTAATCACCGCCATAATGGTAAATTTACCCAGGCTGCTGGCGTACAGCTTATCCCACTGTGGCTTCAGATAGCCCAGCGGGACATGTTCGCGTCGTGCCAGCATAAAGCCCGCAGGGATAAGCACCAGCGCGGGCACCAGCGCCAGCCCAAGCAGAGCGCCCTGGTAGCCGCCCAGGCGATAGCAAAGATAGTAAGCGGCTACGCCGATAATGCTGCCGCCGATTAGCGCCAGCGCGTTGCCGGCCGCATCCCGAAAGCCCTTTATAATAGCCAGCGACAGGTTGGCCCAGGCGATGCCCATCTGAACCAGCGCCACCAGGCGTACTAAATCCTGGTAGCGATCGTGCCCGAACAGTCCGGTACTGATAGGTTTTGCCGCGACGATAAAAATAATCGCCAGCAGCGTCGAGAACCCCAGCACCATGGCCGAAGAGGTGCCAAGAATTTTGCGAAGCTCGTGCGGATCGTCATGATACTGGGCGACGTATTTAGTCACGCCGTTGAATATACCGGCGCCCGCCAGCACGCCCAGCACGGTGACCATCTGGCGAAAGTTTCCCGCAAGCCCCACGCCGCTCGGGCCAAACGCCACCGCCAGCAGTTTGACCACCAGCAGACCGGCCGCGATTTTTACCAGCGTGGACCCGGCGGTCCACGCTGAGGCTTTAGCCAGCGACATATCAGGAAAGGTAGCTTAACAACGTATTGATAACAGTACGTTGATTAACCGCAGAAAGGTTATAGAACAGCGGTAAACGCACCAGGCGTTCGCTCTCTTTAGTGGTGAAACGGTCTTCGCCGTGGAAATAACCAAATTTCTCACCGGCCGGGCAGGCATGCAGCGGAATATAGTGGAACACGGCCATGATTTCGGCTTCTTTAAGATAAGCAATCAATGCGGTACGGTCTTCCACATCACGCAGCTTGATATAAAACATGTGCGCGTTTTGCACGCAGTCTTGCGGCACCGAAGGCAGTTCAATACGGCCGGCGCGGGCCAGCGGGGCCAGCGCGTCATGATAAGCCTGCCAGAGCCCGAGACGCTGCTGATTAATCTTTTCCGCAGCTTCAAGCTGCGCCCAGAGATAGGCGGCCTGCAGATCGGCCATCAGATAGCTGGAGCCAATATCGCGCCAGGTATATTTATCCACCTGTCCGCGGAAGAACTGGCTGCGGTTGGTGCCCTTTTCGCGAATGATTTCAGCGCGATCGATTAACGAAGGATCGTTGATAAGCGTCGCCCCGCCTTCGCCGCCGGCGGTATAGTTTTTCGTTTCATGGAAGCTGAAACAGCCGATGTGGCCGATAGAGCCCAGCGCACGGCCTTTGTAGGTCGACATGACGCCCTGGGCGGCATCTTCGACCACGAACAGGCTGTGTTTCTTCGCCAGCGCCATAATGGTATCCATTTCACAGGCGACGCCCGCATAGTGTACCGGTACGATAACGCGAGTATTTTCAGTGATCGCCGCTTCAATCAGGGTTTCGTCGATATTCATCGTGTCCGGACGCACGTCCACAAACACTATTTTTGCGCCGCGTAGCACGAAGGCGTTCGCGGTGGAAACGAAGGTATAGCTTGGCATGATGACTTCATCGCCAGGCTTGATATCCAGCAGCAGCGCGGCCATTTCCAGCGAGGCCGTGCAGGAAGGCGTCAGCAGTACTTTTTTACTGCCGAAACGCTGTTCCATCCATTGCTGGCAACGGCGCGTAAAACCGCCGTCGCCACAGAGCTTGCCGCTTCCCATTGCAGCCTGCATGTATTCGATTTCCGTACCTACAACCGGCGGAGCATTAAACGGGATCATTTTTTCACCTGTATAACCAGAAAGCAGTGCTATCTATGGTGGCACCGCTTTGAATATAACGTCGCAAAGCCGCGGTATTACTTATCTGCGTAGCTACACGCAGCGTTGTCAGCCCGTGCCGCTGACACCAGTAACGCGCGGCGTTCATTAACCGCTCACCGACTCCGCGCCCTGCCAGCAGACCGATACGTGCTTCACGTTCGTTTAACCGGCGCAGGCTGACAAAGCCCTGGATCTCTTCTTCGTTTTTTAACAGCAGGCACTCGTGATCAAACGTGCCCAGCACCGCATTCTCTACCCATTGAGCATAGAAACGACCGCTGTCGCCGGGCTGATACCAGGGAGTGCGAAAACGGCTTTGCGTAAAAACGCGGGCGGCTATTTCACGCAGCACGGTAATATCAGCGTCTTTTGCGGCAATAGCTGAAACAGGAGCATTTTCCGTGCCAACAGTCAGCAGCAGATCGACTTCGCCTTCAACAAGATGAAAGCCAAGCTGCTGTAAAGCATCGAGCATATCGGTGCGATGGGCCGGAATTTTTGCCTGCACGCGCCCGAAAACCTCAAGCCGTTCTGCGGTAAGGGCCGGAGCATCTTCCGCAAAACGAACAATGGCGCTGTTAACGCCAAAGAACTGATTTTCCCATACAAGCTTTTCGAGATTAGCGCGAAGCGGACTGTACATGCCGTGGCTCCAGACCGACGTATTAACGCCAGACGCCTTTGGTATCGACGACCCAGCGCTGCTGGATTTTCTCACCTGCGATGGCTTTAAATTCTTTATGGTCGACCAGCATGACCAGCACATCGGCCTGCTGCAGGGCCGCATCAAGGTCCACCAGCCGGCACTGCTCTTCGAGCTTCTTCGGAAGCTGATGAATATTGGGTTCGACCACCAGCGTTTCACCGCTGTGCCAGCTTGCAATCATTTCGGCAATTTCCATCGCCGGACTTTCGCGAAGATCGTCGATATTCGGTTTAAACGCCAGGCCAAAACAGGCAATTTTCAGTTCGCTGGCGCGCTTGCCGCTTTCGGCCAGGCAATCCGCAACGGCCGTTTTCACCTGATTGATGACCCAGTGCGGTTTGCCGTCGTTAACTTCGCGAGCGGTACGAATCAACCGCGCCTGCTGTGGGTTCTGAGCAACGATAAACCAGGGATCGACCGCAATACAGTGCCCGCCGACGCCCGGCCCCGGCTGGAGAATGTTTACGCGCGGATGGCGATTCGCCAGGCATATAAGTTCCCATACGTTGATGTTCTGATCGGCGCAGATCAGCGAAAGCTCGTTCGCAAAGGCGATATTAACGTCGCGGAAGCTATTTTCAGTCAGCTTGCACATTTCCGCCGTGCGGGAGTTGGTGATAACACACTCACCTTCGAGGAAGATCTTGTACAGCTCGCTGGCGCGGGCCGAGCAAACTGGCGTCATACCGCCAATCACCCGGTCGTTTTTAATCAGCTCAACCATAACTTGGCCCGGCAGCACGCGTTCCGGGCAGTAGGCGATATTAATATCAGCCGCTTCGCCCGCCTGTTGTGGGAAGGTGAGATCCGGACGCAACGCCGCCAGCCATGCGGCCATTTGTTCGGTTGAACCCACCGGCGAGGTGGATTCCAGAATCACTAAAGCACCCTTTTTCAACACCGGCGCGATAGAAACCGCGGCGGCTTTCACAAAAGCCATATCCGGCTCATGATCGCCCTGGAAAGGCGTGGGTACAGCAATCAGGTAGGCATCAGCTTCGACAGGCTGCGTGCTGGCACGCAAAAATCCCGCTTCGACTGCCGTTTTAACGACCTTATCCAACTCCGGCTCAACGATATGAATGGCGCCGCGGTTAATGGTCTCTACCGCATGCTGGTTAATATCGATGCCTACTACATTTTTCTGACGGGAAGCAAATGCCGCCGCGGTGGGTAAACCAATGTAGCCAAGACCAATAACGGAGATGGTTGAAAAACTCATAGTTTCACCTGATTGTTCTTTAATGCGGTCAAAATACGTTCACAAGCGGTGCCGTCCCCGTAAGGATTATGTGCACGGCTCATAATTTGATATTCATTTTCATCACGCAGCAAACGCGTAACTTCACGAACAATGGTTTGCGTATCGGTACCAACCAGACGGACAGTCCCCGCCTTTACTGCCTCAGGACGTTCCGTGGTGTCTCGCATAACAAGCACCGGCTTACCAAGCGACGGCGCTTCTTCCTGTATCCCACCAGAGTCAGTCAGAATAAGGTAAGCGTGATTCATCAGGTAAACAAAGGGCAGATATTCCTGGGGCTCGGCAAGCACCACGTTCTCGACGTCGCCCAGAATACGTTTCACCGGCTCGCTAACGTTCGGATTGAGATGTACCGGATAAACGATTTGCACATCGCTGTTCTCTCTGGCGATTTCGGCCAGCGCATGACAAATACGCTCAAATCCATTGCCGAAACTTTCTCGACGATGGCCGGTTACCAGAATGAGTTTTTTAGCACTGTCTAAAAACGGGTGGTATCGGGCAAGGCTGTCACGCAGCTCGTCGTCAGCTAATACGCGGTCCCGCACGGAAATCAGCGCATCAATAACGGTATTTCCCGTCACGAAGATTTTATTATCGCTGATATTTTCGCGTAGCAGATTCTGCCGTGAGTTCTCGGTCGGGGCAAAATGGTACATCGCAAGATGTCCGGTCAGCGTGCGGTTAGCCTCTTCCGGCCATGGCGTATAGAGATCGCCCGTACGCAGACCCGCCTCAACATGCCCTACGGGAATGCGCTGATAAAATGCGGCAAGGCTTGTAGCAACTGTCGTCGTGGTATCGCCGTGAACCAGTACCACATCAGGTTTAAACGTCTCAAGAATTGGCTTCAGGCCTTCAAGGATCCGACAGGTTATTTCCGTAAGTCCCTGTCCCGGGCTCATAATGTTGAGATCGTAATCCGGTTTGATTGAAAATAAATTCAATACCTGATCGAGCATCTCGCGATGCTGAGCCGTTACGCACACCTTCGCGTCAAAAAACGCGTCTTTTGCCAACGCATGAACCAGCGGCGCCATTTTTATAGCTTCCGGTCGCGTGCCAAAAACTGTTAACACTTTCACAGCGATTCTCTTTTATTAAAAAAGGCGAAGATCGTCCAGCGACCTTCGCCGGGCAAGGGCGTTATAACGCTTCAGGACGGCGGGCTAACGCCACGCCAGCGCCTATCAGGGCCCCAACCGCACCCCACATGATTAACAAGAACGCACGTCGCGGGCTGTCGCGTTTAACGGGTTCTTCCGGGGTGCGTAAATAACGATAGGTCTGGAAGCGTGGATCGAGCGTTGGGCCGACGTTTAACGTTGAAAGCATGGCGCGATTTTGGTCATAGTCGATGTCAAAGTCCGGCCCTACCGCCTGCAGGCTTTCAAGTCTCGCCTGAAGCATTGGTCGTCCCAGCATGAACATTTCAGAATCAGGCACTTCATCCGCAGGCACTTCCGTTTCGCTGTGGGAGATATTTTGTTGTTCGGCGATTTTCAACGCCTGCTCAATGCTTTTCAATTTTCGATCGTAAATAGCTTTGGCAACGGCTTCCTGCCGCTTAACCTGCGCTTTCATCTGGACAGTGCGAGCCGCCCAAGCGCCTGCCAGCTCCTCATTCAGATGGCTTGCCGCTCGCTGGCTGGCAAACGCAATATACTGGCGCAACAGGTTATTCGCATCCGCTGCCGTCTCGGCTATCAGCTTGACGCTGTCGTTAAGGTTGCGGGTGATATCGCCTGGGGTGAACTGGATATTTTCCACCATTTCGTCAAGCAGCGCGGCGTCGGCTTTACTGTTTTTCACCTGACGCTGTTTGTAGTAGTCGGTCTGCAGCCAGAAATCGCGTCGGGTGTCGTAGGCCGAGAGCTGCATGATGAACTCTTTATAGGCCTCGTCCATGACGGAAGGCTGATCGACGGGAACCATATTGGCTTTGATATCAAGATTACGAAGGAATTGCTGCTGAGAATAGTAGCCTCCCAGCATATTGACCGTCGGGCGGTCGGTGATTGCGTTGGCGCTCCATTCCTGGCGGGCAAAGAAAGTGTAAACCAATGCGATAACGGCGAAAGCTGCCGCCATGCCCACAATCCAGTACTTCCCTCTCCACAGTGTCCGGAACAAACCACGAATGTCCAACTCGTTGTCCACCATTCCCGGGTTACTTCCTGGCACGTTTTGTCTCATCACTTCCCCAATTCAATTCAGGATTAAGAAATGCTGCTGTTTCTACGCTGGCGACGTTTAAAACGTCTTATGAAACGAGCCACTTTCCAGGCACGCTTAATACAATAATCATAGAGTACAAATGCTAGCAAGAATAATGCCAACATAACCCATTCAGGTATGGAATGAATGTATTCTGCGGCAACGCCGATGGCTGCCAAAATCGCAGCGGCCAGGGTAATCAATACGAATGCCTGTCGGGAAGTGAAACCGGCCCGCATGATTAAATGATGGATATGCTGGCGGTCCGGAGAGAAGGGACTCATCCCCTTACGTAGGCGACGATACATGATGGCAATCATGTCCATCAGCGGAATAGCGATAATCCACAATGCCGTGACGGGACTGATAGGATGGGTTTTACCCTGCGTGGTTTCGAGCAAAATCCAGATGATAGTAAAACCGATCAACGTGCTTCCGGCATCGCCCATAAAGACCTTATAGCGTCGCCCTAACACGCCGAGATTCAGCAGAATATAAGGAAGAATGGCCGCAATCATCGCAAAGCACCACATTGCTAAGCTTAGTTGGCCGTCAAAATAAAGAATCAGCCCCATCGCGGCGAAGGAAACACATGAGAGCCCGCCGAGCAGCCCATCAATACCATCAACCATGTTGAAAGCGTTTATCGCCGCCCAGACGGCAAACAGCGTAAGGAAATAACCAAACGGACCAAGCACCATTTCCCAGGAGCCGAAAATATACCCCAGGCTGCTTAAGTAGAGTTTCCCAACGACCATCATCACAATGCCGATAAGCGCCTGAACGGAAGCTCTTATTTTCACACTGATATCGTAACGATCATCCAGTGCGCCAACAAAAACCAGTACGCCCGCGCAAATCAGGTAAAGCCACGCATGGGGGATGTAGTAATTAGCTATCAGAAATGTAAAGCAAATTCCCGCATAGACAGAGATGCCGCCTACCAGAGGAATCAATCCCTGATGACGTTTACGAAAGTTTGGTTTATCAACCAGGCCGACTTTTTTAGCTACCTTGCGCGCAAAAAATAGAAAGATGGTAGTAAATAAAAAAATACAGACCAGATCGGTACCAGCGGTGATTAAATTCACAGTGCAAGCTCTCTGCAAAATAAATGGCCAGGATGCTTATTACCCTGCCTGGTGGTTGTATGTAATTCGTCCATGAACAATCTGATGGTTATTTAATCGAACGTATCACAACACGAATTTTTGGATATTAAGACTACGCGGCATCCTTTGCCATCTTTAATGTGTGGCTGTGATAGCCGTTTCTATATCGTATATACCACTAAAGAAAAACGCCACGTCTAAGCGTGGCGTTCCCCGAGTTTTTTATTGCTTACGAGCGCTTCATCATATCGAAGAACTCATCGTTGGTTTTGGTCATCGCCAACTTGTTAATGAGGAACTCCATCGCGTCGATTTCGCCCATCGGGTGAATAATCTTGCGCAGGATCCACATTTTCTGCAGCTCTTCCTGGGTGGTAAGGAGTTCTTCCTTACGCGTACCAGAACGGTTGTAGTCGATGGCAGGGAACACGCGCTTCTCGGCGATTTTACGCGCCAGATGCAGTTCCATGTTGCCGGTACCTTTAAATTCTTCGTAGATAACTTCATCCATCTTAGAACCGGTATCGACCAGCGCGGTTGCGATAATGGTCAGGCTACCGCCCTCTTCCACGTTACGCGCGGCACCAAAGAAGCGTTTTGGACGATGCAGGGCGTTAGCGTCCACACCACCGGTCAACACTTTACCGGAAGCCGGTACAACGGTGTTGTAGGCACGGGCCAGACGGGTAATGGAGTCGAGCAGGATAATAACGTCTTTTTTATGCTCAACCAGGCGTTTCGCCTTCTCGATAACCATCTCAGCAACCTGAACGTGGCGGGATGCCGGCTCATCAAAGGTAGAAGCAACCACTTCACCTTTAACCAGACGCTGCATCTCGGTCACTTCTTCTGGACGCTCATCGATGAGCAGGACCATCAGCACACAATCCGGGTGGTTGTAAGCAATGCTCTGCGCAATGTTCTGCAGCAGCATGGTTTTACCGGCTTTTGGCGGTGCCACAATCAGGCCACGCTGGCCGCGACCGATTGGCGAAGCCAGATCAAGTACGCGTGCGGTTAAGTCTTCGGTAGAACCGTTGCCACGTTCCATGCGCAAACGAGAGTTGGCATGCAGCGGGGTCAGGTTTTCAAACAGGATTTTGCTACGCGCGTTTTCCGGTTTGTCATAGTTAACTTCGTTTACTTTCAGCAGGGCAAAGTAACGCTCGCCTTCTTTCGGCGGACGAATCTTACCGGAGATGGTATCCCCTGTGCGGAGGTTGAAACGGCGGATTTGGCTGGGAGAAACGTAGATGTCATCGGGACCGGCGAGGTAGGAGCTGTCTGCGGAGCGGAGGAAACCAAATCCATCCTGCAGTATCTCCAGCACACCGTCGCCAAAGATATCTTCGCCACTCTTAGCATGTTGCTTCAGGATGGAGAAAATAATGTCCTGCTTGCGCATGCGGGCCTGGTTTTCCAGTCCCATATTTTCGCCGAGAGTAATCAGCTCAGAAACCGGCGTATTCTTTAATTCGGTAAGATTCATAATGGTGGGTTCTTAAACTCGGGGTAAATCTCGAACATGTTTCGTGAATGGTATGGCAGGGTCATCCATGCCTGTTTAATGGCCAGCACCACATGTCTTATCGCTGCCTGGTCATAGGAAAAACGCAGAACTGAAACGACACGACGGAATGGGTGATACGCCCGAAATCGATTATGCAACCATGTGCTCACTGTGAAATTAGCGTCTTAGCGATAGCGAATGAGAAGCATTGGGTATTACAAAGATTCAAACTTTAAGGCAAGTTCAAGGTGCAGTAAAAGTAACTTAGCATGACTGACGCCGGGCGTCCAGCGGCTCACAAAAAATTGCGAACCGAGCACGCGCCGGCTGAGATTCCATTACGCCAGATTAGCGTCCAGGAACTCTTTTAACTGGCCTTTGGACAGCGCACCTACTTTGGTGGCGGCCACTTCACCGTTCTTAAACAGCAGCAGAGTTGGGATGCCGCGAATGCCGTATTTCGGCGCGGTACCCGGATTCTGGTCGATGTTCAGTTTAGCAACGGTTAGTTTGCCCTGATATTCATCAGCGATTTCATCAAGAATCGGGGCGATCATTTTGCACGGACCACACCACTCTGCCCAGAAATCAACCAGGATCAACCCGTCAGCTTTAAGTACATCCGTGTCGAAACTGTCGTCAGTCAGGTGAATAATTTTATCGCTCATGTTCTACTCCACAGGATTATGTCTACCTTGTTGGTGTAGCATTAACCAACTTAAGGTTGACTTTATTTCACCGGATACGCTTTCGTAAAGCAATAGTTAGCTGATATTCTACCACACTATGAGCAAAACACATTTGACCGAACAGAAGTTTTCCGACTTCGCCCTGCACCCTAAGGTGATTGAAGCCCTTGAAACAAAAGGGTTCCATAACTGCACCCCTATTCAGGCACTCGCACTTCCGCTGACGCTGGCGAATCGTGATGTTGCAGGTCAGGCGCAAACCGGTACTGGCAAAACGATGGCGTTCTTAACGTCAACGTTCCATTATTTACTCTCTCACCCTGTTCCGGAGAACCGTCAGGTGAACCAGCCGCGCGCCTTAATTATGGCGCCGACTCGTGAACTGGCGGTCCAGATTCACTCCGATGCAGAGCCGCTGGCGCAGGCTACGGGCCTGAAACTCGGCCTGGCTTACGGCGGCGACGGCTACGACAAACAGCTTAAAGTGCTGGAAAGCGGCGTCGACATTCTGATTGGCACAACCGGTCGCTTAATCGACTACGCCAAGCAAAATCATATTAATTTAGGCGCTATTCAGGTCGTGGTACTCGACGAAGCCGATCGCATGTACGATCTGGGCTTTATCAAAGACATTCGTTGGCTGTTCCGTCGTATGCCGCCGGTAACCCAGCGCCTGAACATGCTGTTCTCCGCTACCCTTTCTTACCGCGTCCGTGAACTGGCTTTCGAGCAGATGAACAACGCTGAATATGTCGAAGTGGAACCAGAACAAAAAACTGGCCACCGCATTAAAGAAGAGCTGTTCTATCCGTCAAACGATGAAAAAATGCGCTTGCTGCAGACGCTCATTGAAGAAGAATGGCCGGATCGCGCGATTATTTTTGCCAATACCAAGCACCGCTGTGAGGATATCTGGGGCCACCTGGCCGCTGATGGACACCGCGTTGGCCTGTTAACCGGCGATGTCGCGCAGAAAAAACGTCTGCGTATTCTCGATGAATTTACCCGCGGCGATCTCGACATCCTGGTAGCGACAGACGTTGCCGCCCGCGGCCTGCATATTCCGGCCGTGACGCACGTATTTAACTACGATCTGCCGGATGACTGCGAAGACTACGTTCACCGTATTGGTCGTACCGGCCGTGCCGGGGCAAGCGGGCATTCTATCAGCCTCGCATGTGAAGACTACGCGTTAAACCTGTCGGCAATCGAAACCTACATCGGCCACTCGATTCCGGTCAGCAAATATAAACCCGAAGCGCTGTTAAGCGAGCTTCCGCCACCAAAACGACTCACCCGTCCGCGTACCGGTAACGGTCCTCGCCGTGGCGGCAGCGCACCCCGTGGTAATCGTCGTCGCACAGGTTAATTATCTATGCTCAGCTCCACCTCACTGTATGCAGCTATTGATTTAGGTTCTAACAGTTTTCATATGTTAGTGGTACGTGAGGTGGCTGGGACGATACAAACCCTGGCCCGTATCAAGCGAAAAGTCCGTCTCGCGGCCGGTTTAAACAGCGAAAATGCTCTCTCCCCGGAAGCGATGGAGCGTGGGTGGCAATGCCTGCGCTTATTCGCGGAACGCTTACAGGATATCCCCCAGGCGCAAATTCGCGTTGTCGCTACGGCAACGCTGCGTCTTGCTACCAACGCACAGGAATTCATCAAGCAGGCCGAGAAAATTTTGGGATGTCCGGTGCAGGTCATTCGCGGCGAAGAAGAAGCCCGGCTTATATATCAAGGTGTTGCGCATACCACCGGCGGCGCCGATCAGCGTCTGGTGGTAGATATCGGCGGCGCCAGCACAGAATTAGTCACCGGCACAGGCGCGCAAACGACCGCGCTGTTCAGCCTTTCTATGGGTTGCGTCACCTGGCTTGAACGTTTCTTCAGCGATCGCAACCTGGCAAAAGAGAATTTCGCCGCGGCGGAAGCTGCGGCAGGCGAAGTGTTAAAACCGGTTATTGATGAATTAAAACATCATGGCTGGAAGGTGTGCGTCGGCGCCTCGGGCACCGTACAGGCCCTGCAGGAAATCATGATGGCGCAGGGCATGGATGAACGCATCACCCTCGCGAAGCTGCAACAGCTAAAACAACGCGCCATTCAGTGCGGGCGGCTTGAAGAGCTGGAAATTGAAGGCCTGACGCTCGAACGAGCATTGGTTTTCCCCAGCGGCCTGGCCATTTTAATCGCGATTTTCGAGCAGCTCGGCATTGACTGTATGACGCTGGCAGGCGGCGCCCTGCGCGAAGGCCTGGTTTACGGCATGCTGCATCTGAGCGTCAGCCAGGAGATCCGAAGCCGCACCGTTCGCAACGTGCAGCGGCGTTTTATGGTCGATATCGCCCAGGCTGAGCGTGTTCGACAGCTGGCGCAGGCCTTTGCCAGCCGTGTCGCCCAGGAATGGGAGCTGGATACGTTAAGCGAAGAGATGCTGCAAAGTGCAGCACTGCTTCATGAAATCGGGCTAAGCGTCGATTTCAAGCAGGCTCCGCTGCATGCGGCCTATCTGGTACGCAATCTGGATTTACCGGGCTATACGCCGGCGCAGAAAAAGCTAATGGCTACCCTTCTGCTTAACCAGACCAATGCGGTCGATCTCGCCTCGCTTCACCAGCAAAACGCCGTGCCGCCGCGCATCGCGGAGCGCCTTTGTCGCCTGCTACGTTTAGCCATTATTTTCGCCAGCCGTCGCCGGGACGACATTCTGCCCGCGATTGAGCTGGAGGCCGAAGGAGAGGCGCTGACACTCCGGCTTCCTCCAAACTGGCTTATCTGCCATCCTCTTGGCGCTGAATTACTCGCTCAGGAAAGCCTGTGGCAAAGCTACGTTAACTGGCCGCTGAACGTTAAGTAAGTAAGCTAGCTTTTCCGCGCTTTTGCCAGCATTTCACGGATGTTGGCGACGTTACTCTGTCCTTTATGCATGCGCTCTTCTGCGGAAATGGCCTTACGCTCCTGCTCCCACTGTAAATCATCCTGCGGTAGCTCAAGCAAGAACCGGCTGGGTTCCGGACGCACCAGTTCACCATACTGACGACGCTCCTTACACAAGGTAAAGGTCAGCTCTTTTTGCGCGCGGGTAATTCCTACGTAAGCCAGACGCCGTTCTTCATCAATATTATTCTCATCGATACTGCTCTGGTGCGGCAAAAGCCCCTCTTCCATGCCGACTAAAAAGACATAGGGAAACTCCAGCCCTTTAGAAGCGTGAAGGGTCATCAGCTGCACCTGATCGGCCTCTTCGTCGTTTTCGCCGCGTTCCATCATATCTCGCAGCGTAAAGCGTGTTACCACCTGCGTTAACGTCATCGGTTCGTCAATATCCGAACCTTCAAGCATTTCCGTCATCCAGCTGAACAGCTGGTTAACGTTCTTCATACGCATTTCGGCCGCTTTCTGGCTTGGTGATGTTTCATACAGCCAGGACTCATAGTCTATGCCGTGAATCAAATCACGCACGGCCGCCACCGGCTCGCGCTCGGCAAGCGTCGCCACGTCGCGTAGCCAGTGGGTAAAGCGCTGTAACGATTCCAGACCGCGGCCGCTTAACGTCTGGCCGAGGCCAAAATCGAAGCTGGCGCTGAAAAGGCTTTTGTTACGCTGCATCGCCCATTCGCCCAGCTTTTGCAGCGTTGCGGGCCCTATCTCGCGTTTCGGCGTATTCACAATCCGCAGGAAGGCGCTGTCATCGTCCTGGTTGGTCAGCACGCGTAAATATGCCAGCAGGTCTTTGATCTCGGGGCGCGAGAAAAACGAGGTGCCGCCAGAGATGCGATACGGAATACGGTTTTGCATCAGCATTTTCTCGAACACCCGCGACTGGAAATTGCCACGGTAGAGAATGGCGTAATCTTTGTAGCTGGTCTTGTTGATAAAGTGATGGGCAATTAGCTCGCCGGTGACACGTTCCGCCTCATGATCTTCGCTATTAGCGGTCACGACTTTAAGCTCGGCGCCATAGCCCAGCTCGGAAAAGAGGCGCTTTTCAAAAACGTGCGGGTTATTGGCGATCAGGATATTGGCCGCCTTCAGAATACGCCCGGAAGAGCGATAGTTTTGTTCAAGCTTGATAACCTGCAGGGCCGGGAAATCCTGACTCAGCAGCACCAGGTTTTGCGGACGGGCACCTCGCCAGGAATAAATCGACTGATCATCGTCGCCTACCACGGTAAAACGAGCGCGTGCGCCCACCAGCAGCTTCACCAGTTCATACTGGCTGGTATTGGTGTCCTGATATTCATCCACCAGTAAATAGCGGATGCGGTTTTGCCAGCGCTCACGGACTTCCTCATTGCGCTGTAAAAGCAGCGTAGGCAGCAAAATGAGATCGTCAAAATCCAGCACGTTACAAGATTTCAGATGGGCATCATACAGGCCGTAGCAGTGCGCAAAGATCCTGTCCCGCTCGCCTTTGGCCTGGGCTGCCGCCTGGGAAGGCGTCAGCAGATCGTTTTTCCAGTTCGAGATCGTCGAGATCAGCTGCTGCAGTAAGGTTTTATCGTCTTCGAGCAGCCCTTCGGTCAGCTCTTTAAGCAATGCGATCTGATCGGTATCGTCGAACAGCGAAAAGTTAGACTTCATCCCCAGCGCGACATACTCGCGCTTAATAATCTCAAGGCCCAGCGTATGGAAGGTGGAAATCAGTAAACCGCGAGCCTCTTTGCGTCCTAAGGTTTGCGCCACGCGCTCTTTCATCTCGCGCGCGGCCTTGTTAGTAAAGGTCACGGCGGCGATATGACGTGCCTGATAGCCGCACTCACGGATCAGATAGGCAATTTTATTGGTGATAACACGCGTTTTACCCGAGCCTGCGCCCGCCAGGACCAGGCAGGGTCCGGTAACAAATTCGACGGCTTGTTGTTGGCCTGGGTTTAAACGCATAAGGTCACTCAATGAAAGTCAGGAGGGGAGAAAAACAGCGTGGTAGTATAGCCAGCGTAATCCATACGACTCAAGGCACTATCATGGCAAAAACCGCGGCAGCATTGCATATCCTTGTTAAGGAAGAAAAACTGGCCCAGGAAATTCTCGAACAGCTGAAAAACGGCGGCGACTTCGAAAAACTGGCGAAAAAGCACTCCACCTGCCCGTCAGGCAAGAAAGGCGGCCACTTAGGTGAATTCCGCCAGGGCCAGATGGTACCAGCTTTCGATAAAGTAGTGTTCTCCTGCCCGCTGCTGGAGCCGGTTGGCCCGCTGCACACGCAGTTTGGCTACCATGTGATCAAGGTTCTGTACCGCAACTAATAAAAAAGGCCGGGAATTTCCCGGCCTTTTTTACATCAGGCGATTCAACTAGCCCGCAACAGCGATACGCTTCATATCGGTCATGTAGCCACGCAGTTTCTGGCCCACCTTCTCGATTTCGTGGTTGCGAATGGCCTCGTTCACATCACGCAGCTGAGCGTTGTCAACGGACGCCGCCGGGATCTCTTTACCCAGATCGCCCGCCTGCAGCGTAGTCATAAACTCTTTCAGCAGCGGCACCGCCGCATAAGAGAACAGATAGTTGCCGTACTCGGCGGTATCGGAGATAACCACGTTCATTTCGTACAGGCGCTTACGTGCGATGGTGTTCGCAATCAGCGGCAGCTCGTGCAACGATTCGTAGTAGGCAGACTCTTCGATGATGCCCGCATCAACCATGGTTTCAAACGCCAGCTCAACGCCTGCTTTCACCATGGCGATCATCAGAACGCCTTTATCGAAGTACTCCTGTTCGGAAATTTTGCCTTCGAACTGCGGAGCGGTTTCGAACGCGGTTTTACCGGTCTCTTCACGCCAGGTCAGCAGTTTTTTATCGTCGTTTGCCCAGTCGGCCATCATGCCGGAAGAGAACTCGCCGGAGATGATGTCATCCATATGCTTCTGGAACAGCGGCGCCATAATAGTTTTCAGCTGTTCAGACAGCGCGTAAGCGCGGATTTTTGCCGGGTTGGACAGGCGATCCATCATCAGGGTGATGCCACCCTGCTTCAGCGCTTCGGTGATGGTTTCCCAGCCGAACTGAATCAGTTTTTCTGCATAGGCCGGATCGGTGCCTTCTTCCACCAGCTTGTCAAAGCACAGCAGAGAACCAGCCTGCAGCATGCCGCACAGAATGGTTTGCTCACCCATCAGATCAGATTTAACCTCTGCGACAAAGGAAGATTCCAGCACGCCCGCGCGGTGACCGCCGGTGGCCGCAGCCCAGGCTTTGGCAATCGCCATACCTTCGCCTTTCGGATCGTTTTCCGGGTGAACCGCAATCAGGGTTGGTACGCCGAAGCCGCGCTTGTACTCTTCACGCACTTCAGTGCCCGGGCATTTTGGCGCCACCATCACTACGGTGATGTCTTTACGAATCTGCTCGCCAACTTCCACCACGTTGAAACCGTGGGAATAACCCAGCGCCGCGCCGTCTTTCATCATTGGCTGAACGGCTTTAACTACCGCGGAGTGCTGTTTGTCCGGCGTCAGGTTAATCACCAGATCGGCCTGTGGGATCAGCTCTTCATAGGTGCCCACTTTAAAACCGTTTTCGGTCGCTTTGCGCCATGAAGCACGCTTCTCGGCGATCGCTTCCGCACGCAACGCGTAAGCCACGTCGAGGCCGGAATCACGCATGTTCAGACCCTGGTTAAGGCCCTGAGCGCCACAGCCCACGATGACGACTTTTTTGCCTTTGAGGTAGCTTGCTTCGTCGGCGAATTCACTACGCGCCATGAAGCGACATTTACCCAGCTGCGCCAGCTGCTGACGCAGGTTCAAAGTGTTGAAATAATTAGCCATCGTAGGACTCCGTGATTGTCGTGTTGTGTTTCTTGTATGGGGCGCAGACTTGGTCGTGCCTGCGCGAATGAACCCACTATATGACAGGAAATGCGTTGCTTAAATTGATATATTAACAACGTGACGTTGCAATAATCGCAACATGAAAATAAGGGTTGATGACCATGGATTTACGCGATTTAAAAACGTTTCTCCACCTTGCGGAAAGCCGCCATTTTGGCCGTAGCGCGCGGGCGATGCACGTGAGTCCTTCAACGCTTTCGCGTCAGATCCAGCGACTCGAAGACGATCTGGGACAGCCGTTGTTTTTACGCGATAACCGTACCGTCACGCTGACCGAGGCCGGGGAGCAGCTGCGCCAGTTCGCCCAGCACACGCTTTTGCAGTATCAGCAGATGCGCCATACCATCGGTCAGGAAGGCCCCTCTTTGTCTGGCGAGCTGCATCTGTTTTGCTCGGTCACCGCGGCCTACAGCCATTTACCGCCGATTCTGGATAGGTTCCGCGCGGAACATCCCAATGTCGAAATCAAACTGACAACGGGCGATGCGGCGGATGCGGTAGAAAAAGTGGATTCCGATGAAGCAGACCTGGCGATTGCCGGTAAGCCGGAATCCCTGCCGCCGGGTATTGCTTTTTCGATGCTGGAAAACTTAGCCGTGGTGCTGATTGCCCCGGCTCTGCCGTGTCCGGTCCGGGTCCTCGTCAGTCATCCGCAGCCGGACTGGAATAAAGTGCCCTTTATCATGGCAGAACAGGGTCCCGTGCGCCGCCGTATTGAGCTATGGTTTCGCCGTCAGAAGATCAGCAACCCGTTTATTTACGCGACGGTGGCCGGGCATGAGGCGATGGTTTCCATGGTTGCGCTGGGCTGCGGCGTGGCGATAATCCCGGAAATCGTGCTGGAAAACAGTCCTGAGCCCGTGCGTAACCGAGTGCAGATTCTGGAGCGTAGCGATGAAGACGCGCCGTTTGAGCTTGGCGTGTGCGCACAAAAAAAGCGGCTCAACGAGCCGCTTGTAAATGCTTTCTGGAAGTTACTGCCCGGCAGCCATTAACCCGCCAGGAAGAAGCGAAACGCCGGATTGCTCGTCTCGTCGTGGCAATCGTAGCCAAGCTCATTAAGCCGGGTTTCGAAATCCGGCTCGTTGTCGCCTAGCTCGAACGCCGCCAGCACGCGGCCGTAATCCGTACCGTGGCTACGATAGTGGAACAGAGAAATATTCCAGTGCGTGCCCAGCGTTTGCAGGAATTTCAGCAGCGCGCCAGGTGATTCGGGGAATTCGAAGCTGTAAAGCCGCTCGCGCAGCGGTTTTGAAGGACGCCCGCCCACCATATAACGCACGTGCAGCTTTGCCATTTCGTCGTCGGAAAGATCGACGACGCCGTAGCCACCTTCATTCAGTAGCGCGATTATCTCCTGGCGCTCTTCCACACCGCGGGTCAGACGCACGCCCACGAAGATGCAGGCGTCCGCCGAACTTGAATAGCGATAGTTAAACTCCGTCACCGCGCGGCCGCCGAGCAGCTGGCAGAATTTCAGGAAGCTGCCTTTTTGCTCCGGTATGGTCACAGCCAGCAACGCTTCTCGCTGTTCGCCCAGCTCACAACGTTCCGAAACGTAACGTAAGCCGTGGAAATTCACGTTCGCGCCGGACAGCACGTGGGCAAGCCTTTCGCCGCGGATCTGGTGCTGCTGGATATATTTCTTCATCCCCGCCAGCGCCAGCGCGCCGGAAGGTTCCGCCACGGCGCGCACATCCTCGAACAGATCTTTCATCGCCGCGCAGATGGCATCGCTGTCTACGGTAACGATGTCATCAAGATACTCCTGGCAAACGCGGAAGGTTTCATCGCCGATGCGTTTCACCGCCACGCCTTCGGCAAACAGCCCGACACGGGCCAGATCGACAGGTTTTCCCGCGTCCAGGGCCGCTTTCAGGCACGCAGAGTCTTCGGCTTCGACCGCGATGACTTTAATCTGCGGCATCAGCTGTTTGATCAGCACCGCCACGCCTGCGGCCAGCCCGCCGCCGCCAACCGGCACAAATACCCGGTCGATATGCGCATCCTGCTGTAGCAGCTCCAGCGCCAGCGTACCTTGTCCGGCAATTACCGCCGGATGGTCAAACGGCGGCACATAGGTGAAACCCTGCTGCTGCGAAAGTTCGATGGCGCGCGCCTTCGCTTCGTCAAAGTTTGCGCCGTGGAGCAGCACTTCGCCGCCAAAGGCTCTTACCGCATCCACTTTGATATCCGCGGTAGCTACCGGCATAACAATCAGCGATTTAATGCCAAGACGCGTTGAGGAAAGCGCTACGCCCTGCGCGTGGTTGCCTGCCGAAGCTGTAATCACACCGCTGGCTTTCTGTTCGCTATTCAGCCCGGCAATCATGGCGTACGCGCCACGCACCTTAAAACTGTGTACCGGCTGCCTGTCTTCACGCTTCACCAGAATGACGTTGTCCAGGCGCGAAGAAAGTTTTTCCATTTTCTGTAACGGCGTGACCTGCGCGACCTCATACACCGGGGAGCGCAGCACGGCACGCAGATATTCCGCCCCGCAAGGGGCGTCGGGTAGCGGTTGTGACTCGGCCATGATTAGCCTCCCAGCTTGCTTTTATCGCGCACCGCACCTTTATCGGCGCTGGTGGCAAGGCTTGCATAAGCGCGCAGCGCGTAGGAAACCACGCGTTCACGATTTTTCGGCGTCCAGGCTTTTTCGCCGCGGGCCAGTTCGGCCTCGTGACGCGCGGCCAGCTCGGCGGCTGGAACGTCCAGCACCATGCTGCGGTTTGGAATATCGATATCAATCATGTCGCCATCTTCAACCAGCGCAATCAGGCCGCCGCTCGCCGCTTCCGGGGAAACGTGCCCAATAGACAGGCCGGAAGTCCCGCCGGAGAAACGGCCGTCGGTGATCAGCGCGCACTCTTTACTCAGCCCCATTGATTTCAAATAGGTGGTCGGATACAGCATTTCCTGCATGCCAGGTCCGCCTTTCGGACCTTCGTAGCGAATAACTACCACGTCGCCGGCAACTACTTTTCCACCCAGGATGGCTTCAACCGCGCTGTCCTGGCTTTCGTACACTTTCGCCGGCCCGCGGAAAGTCAGGTTGGATTTATCCACGCCTGCGGTTTTTACAATGCTGCCCGCCTGCGCGATATTGCCGTACAGCACGGCCAGACCGCCGTCCTTACTGAACGCATTTTCCAGCGAGCGGATACAGCCTTCTGCGCGATCGTCATCCAGCGTGTCCCAACGGCAGTCCTGAGAGAAAGCCTGGGTGGTTCGGATGCCTGCCGGGCCTGCGCGGACATTTTTTTCCACCGCCTCGTCCTGCGTCAGCATGATGTCGTACTTGTCCAGCGTCTGGGATAACGTCAGACCAAGGATATTTTTTACGTCGCGATGCAGCAGGCCGGCGCGATCCAGCTCGCCCAGAATCGCCAGCACGCCGCCGGCGCGGTGAACGTCTTCCATATGATATTTCTGCGTGCTTGGCGCGACCTTACACAGATGCGGCACCTTGCGCGACAGGCGGTCGATATCCGTCATATCGAATTCGATTTCGCCTTCCTGAGCCGCAGCGAGCAGGTGCAGAACGGTGTTGGTCGAGCCGCCCATCGCAATATCAAGCGTCATGGCGTTTTCAAATGCCGCTTTGCTGGCAATGCTGCGCGGCAAGGCGCTGGCATCGTCCTGTTCGTAATACCTTTTGGTCAGCTCAACGATACGCTTACCCGCATTCAGGAACAGATCTTTACGGTCGGCGTGAGTCGCCAGCAGCGAACCGTTCCCCGGCTGCGACAGGCCCAGCGCTTCGGTCAGACAGTTCATTGAGTTGGCGGTGAACATGCCGGAACAGGAGCCGCAGGTAGGACAGGCGGAGCGTTCGATTTGTTCGCTGTCCGCGTCGCTGACGTTAGGGTTTGCTCCCTGAATCATCGCGTCCACCAGGTCGAGCTTGATTATCTGGTTAGACAATTTGGTTTTCCCGGCCTCCATCGGGCCGCCGGAAACGAAAATAACCGGAATGTTCAGGCGCAGCGACGCCATTAGCATTCCCGGGGTGATCTTGTCGCAGTTGGAGATGCAGACCATGGCGTCCGCGCAGTGCGCGTTAACCATATATTCCACGGAGTCGGCAATCAGTTCGCGGGACGGCAGAGAATAAAGCATGCCGCCGTGGCCCATGGCGATACCGTCATCTACGGCAATGGTATTGAATTCTTTAGCCACGCCGCCGGAAGCTTCGATTTGTTCGGCGACCAGCTTGCCCAGATCGCGCAGGTGAACGTGGCCCGGCACAAATTGGGTAAAGGATTTCACTACGGCAATGATCGGCTTGCCGAAATCATCATCGGTCATGCCGGTTGCGCGCCACAAAGCGCGGGCACCAGCCATATTACGGCCATGGGTTGTGGTGGCTGAACGGTACTTAGGCATGCTTATTTACTCCAGTCTGTCATAGTGCGGACGGTCAGTTGCCATCCGCCTGGTTATAATTTTTTACTGTGGGTTTACTGGATCTAACCAGCCCCATTTATCTTCGGTTTCACCCGTGAACAGACCGAAAAATGCCTGCTGAATACGTTTGGTCACCGGGCCGCAACGGCCTTCGCCCACCTGAATGCCGTCAACGCTGCGTACCGGCGTAATTTCAGCCGCGGTGCCGGACATAAAGACTTCGTCCGACAGGTAGAGCGATTCGCGGGAAAGCACCTGCTCACGTACTTCGATACCCAGGTCCTTCGCCAGCTTGATGATGGCATCGCGGGTGATGCCCGGCAGCGCGGAAGAGGTGAACGGCGGGGTAAACAGAATACCGTCTTTGACTTCAAAGAGGGTTTCCGCCCGCGCCTTCCGACAGGAAGCCCTGCACATCTAAAGCAATACCTTCCTGATAGCCGTGACGACGCGCTTCGCTGCCGACCAGCAGGGAAGAAAGATAGTTGCCGCCTGCTTTCGCGGCGGTAGGAATGGTATTTGGCGCCGCGCGGTTCCATGAGGAAACCATGGCATCGATCCCCTGATCCAGCGCTTCCGCGCCCAGATATGCTCCCCAGGGGAAGGCGGCAATAATGACATCGGTGGTATAGCCGTCCGGCGGGTTGACGCCCATCCCGACGTCCCCGACAAAGACCAGCGGACGAATATAGGCGCTGGTCAGGTTATTTTTACGGATAACGGCGCGACAGGCTTCCATCAATTCATCAACGCTTTGCGAAACCGGGAAGCGATAGATTTTTGCTGAGTCACGCAGACGCTGCATGTGTTCGCGATGGCGGAACACCACTGGCCCTTTATGAGAATCGTAGCAACGGATACCTTCGAACACGGAAGTACCGTAATGCAGCGCGTGGGACATAACGTGAACTTTCGCTTCGCCCCACGGCGTCATCTCACCATTGAACCAGATATAATCAGCTTTCTTCGTTGTCATTGTTCTCTTCCTTTTGCGCTCAGGCGCGGATTTGTTGTGATGTCTGTTGCTGGATTTCGACGCGGCCTACGTCAACCAGTTTGCTTAGCTGGCTAAACAATAATTCGACAGGTCGCAGGCTGGCAACGGTCAATTCGATATTAATGTTGTCGGTATTGCCCACGGCAACCATGTTCATTGAGCAGATCTGAAAACCGCGGTGACGTACCACGCGTAATACGCGCTCCAGCGTTTCCGGACGGAAGCGAGCCTGCACGGCGAGCTGATGTTGCATCATGATAATTTCTCCAGCATTTGCGAATTACTGGCACCGGGCGGCACCAACGGCCAGACGTTTTCGTACTCATCGATTGAGACGTGCAGCATGTACGGACCTTCGCTGTTTAACAGCGCGTCGATGGCGTCTTCAACCTGGTCTTTACGGGTGATGTGCTGACCAGGGATGCCGAAGGCGCTGGCCAGCATGAGGAAATCGGGGTTATCGGAGAGATTGGTTTCGCTGTATCGCTCTGAGAAGAACATTTGCTGCCACTGTCGAACCATCCCTAAACGCTGGTTATCCAGTAAAACGATTTTCAGCGGCAGCCGTTTTCGTTTTACCGTGCCCAGCTCCTGCACGTTCATCATGAAGGAGCCGTCACCCGAGATACAGATAACCGTGTCATTCGGTCGGGCAACCTGAGCGCCAACCGCGGCCGGTAAGCCAAAGCCCATAGTGCCCAGGCCGCTGGAAGTGATGAAGTTTTCCGGGCGCGTGAAAGACATATGCTGAGCTGTCCACATCTGATGCTGGCCCACATCGGTAGTAACCACGCAGTTGTCCGGCTTGCGGTCGGAAAGCTGTTTCAGCAACAAGGGCGCGAATATCGCTTCGCCTGGATAATCGTAACGCCATGGGTTTTCATCGCGTAAGTTAACCACTTTCTGCTGCCAATCCGCGATGTCCAGAGGTTGCTGCAAAGCCTGCAGAAGCTGTGTCAAATCGCCCTGCAACCCCACATGCGCCTCGCGTAATTTGCCGAGTTCAGCCGGGTCGATATCCATATGGATAACCCTGGCATACGGGGCAAAGGTGTTGAGCTTACCGGTTACACGGTCGTCAAAACGGGCGCCAACGGCAATCAGCAAATCACATTCCTGCACCGCGAGGTTGGCCGCTTTAGTGCCATGCATACCTAACATGCCGGTATAAAACGGGTGATCCGCAGGCACCGCGCCCAGCCCTTTTAACGTCACGGCAGAAGGCATATTAGTTACGGCAATGAATTCACGCAGCGCAGGGACGGCCTGTGCCATACCCACTCCACCACCGATATACAGCATTGGTTTACGCGCGCTTTCCAGCATCTCACGCGCCTGCTGTAGTTCCACATGCGGCATGTCGAAATCATCTTCAACGGTCGATAGCCACGGCTCAGGATCCCCCTGTGCCAGCTGAATGTCTTTAGGGATATCAACCAGAACCGGACCGGGACGGCCAGAGTTTGCTACCGCGAAGGCTTCAGCAAGGATGCGGGGTAACTCTTCAAAAGACTCGACAAGGAAACTGTGTTTGGTGCAGGCCAAAGAGAGGCCTAAAACATCTACTTCCTGAAAAGCATCGGTGCCGATAAAGGGAGCGGCAACCTGGCCGGTGATAGCAACAATGGGAACGGAATCTAACAGCGCATCGGCGAGGCCGGTGATGAGGTTAGTGGCGCCGGGGCCTGAAGTCGCAATGCAAACGCCTGTTTTTCCAGTAGAACGAGCATAGCCGATAGCTGCCATTGCCGCGCCCTGCTCGTGGCGGCAGAGTAAGTGCTCCACGCCGCCGTCATACAAAGCATCGTAGACAGGCATTATCGCGCCACCCGGATAACCGAAAACTGTCTCTACACCCTGCGCTCGCAAAGCATGTACCACCCACTGTGCACCATTCATAGTTAGTTCCCCGTCTCATTACCGGAGAAACAGCATTTTATTCTGCAACTCATCATCTGTTCCCCACTTGAATTTCTTTGCCCAACAAAAAACCCCCGGACCTTTCGGTGCGGGGGTTCTTTTCGATTCAGGCTTGATTTTTAAGCCTTTCTTTCTCCAAGTGCAGCCCCGCACGATGGGATAATAATCACCACCACGCTAATCACGACCAGGCTAATCACTCGTAGAAGGGCTTTCATTTTCTGTATGTTCTAACGTCTAGTTCGAAGTAATGCCTACAGAGTTATCACAGAGAGCGGTAAAAGCACAAGATTTTTTTATGACGCTGTTAACACCGTCAAAAGCGAAAAATTCAAAAAGCATTTATTTTCAGTAAATAAGGCAACAATGAAAAAATTTCACTGTCGGCATGTTTCTGCACTTTTTATTCACTCCCTAACAAAAATTTATTCTTCTGAGAGAAGGGTTGCAGATTTCAATGCAATGATGAAAGGATGCGAGAAAGCCTGGAAAGCGTCTCGATAAGCATAATTCTTCCTCTTAATCCTCTCTCAGCCAGATGGCAATATCGCTCAACATCTAAGGAGAGAATATGTCATTGGCAGTTATTAACACCAGGGCGGCTTTAGGTATTGCTGCTCCTCTGGTCACCGTTGAGGTACATCTTAGTCAGGGATTGCCGGGATTAACGCTCGTCGGTTTACCGGAGACAACCGTCAGGGAGGCCAGGGATCGAGTACGTAGCGCAATTATCAATAGCGGCTATGCGTTTCCTGCCAAAAAAATCACCATCAATCTTGCGCCAGCAGACCTTCCGAAAGAAGGCGGAAGATACGATCTTCCTATCGCATTAGCCCTGCTCGCGGCCTCTGAGCAGCTCTCAGTAGATAAACTGGATCGATATGAGTTTGTGGGGGAGCTGGCGCTTACAGGCGCTTTACGCGGCGTTCCGGGCGCGATTTCATCAGCGATGGAAGCGCTGAAAGCAGGCAGGAATATTATTGCGGCGGAAGAAAACGCCGGCGAGCTTGGCTTAATCAAACAACAAGGCTGCCTTATCGCAAATCACCTCATCCAGGTATGCGCGTTTCTGGAAAATAAAGGCGAGCTTTTTGCACCTGAAATGCAGCAGGAATGGCAGGCTGAAAACAAGCAGGATCTCAATGAGATCATTGGACAGTCGCAGGGTAAACGCGCATTAGAGATCGCAGCCGCTGGCGGGCACAATTTATTACTCATTGGCCCGCCGGGCACAGGCAAAACGATGTTGGCCAGCCGCCTGACTACGCTTCTGCCTCCCTTAAATGACGCTGAAGCGCTCGATAGCGCGGCCATTCTCAGCCTAACCAATCCCCACGATTTATGTAAAAAATGGCGTCAGCGCCCGTTCAGGGCACCACATCATAGCGCTTCGCTGACGGCATTGGTTGGCGGCGGTGGCATTCCCCGGCCGGGTGAAATATCCCTGGCCCATAATGGCGTACTGTTTCTGGATGAGCTGCCCGAGTTTGAACGGCGTGTGCTGGATGCGCTGCGTGAGCCTATAGAATCAGGAGAGATTCATATCTCGCGCGCGCGGGCCAAAATTACCTATCCCGCGCGCTTTCAACTGTTGGCAGCAATGAACCCCAGCCCAACCGGCCATTATCAGGGCAAGCACAACCGCTGTACGCCAGAACAAACGCTGCGCTATCTGAGCCGCCTGTCAGGACCTTTTCTGGATCGCTTTGACCTGTCGGTTGAAATCCCTCTACCGCCGTCAGGCGTGCTCAGCAAGCCCGTTCAGCGGAGCGAAAGCAGCGCGGATATCAGGACGCGGGTCTTACAAACTCAGCGACGACAATATTTACGTCAGGATAAGCTTAATGCGAGGCTGGATAACCATGAAATCCGCAAGTATTGTGCGATTGAGCAAGCGGATGCGATATGGCTGGAAGAGACGCTAGTCAACCTGGGATTATCCATACGGGCGTGGCAAAGATTATTGAAAGTCGCCCGGACAATTGCTGATATGCAACAACATGAAAAAATCGGACGTGAACATCTAATGGAAGCGTTAAGTTATCGTGCGATAGACCGTCTGCTGGTCCATCTACAGCAATTAGCAGGATAAAAAAATGGGGCCGGAGCCCCATTTTATCAGTCATCGCTGTCGGTAAAGTCTTCTACCGTATCCATCTGCGGTTTACCACCGGAGAGGGTATGGAAGCGCTTAGGACGCTTGATACGCGTCATGTACTTGCTCCATACGCGCTCGGCTTCGGTGACCGGCTCACGCTCGCCACGGCATACCGCCACAAACAGCACTTCTTCTTCAGTTCCAGGTTCACGCTTACCGAGATCCAGCTCATTGAACGCAAAACCATGACGTTCCAGTAACTGTGCCTCTTTAATGGTGAAATCACCATGGCGAGCGAACCCGCGCGGATAATGTTTATTGTCGAAAAACCGATTAGTCGTCGTAAAGCTTTCCGCCATCCTACACGCTCCTAATTCTCTTGGCCGAGCTATTTATGGCGCGGAGTATTAGTTACGCTTGACAGAGCGTCAAACAAAACATTTAAATCATAACGACAAATTTTTTTTGGGAGCAGGCTGTGGATACCGAATTACTAAAAACCTTTTTAGAAGTAAGCAGGACCCGCCATTTTGGACGGGCGGCGGAAGCGCTTTATTTAACTCAATCTGCCGTTAGTTTTCGTATTCGTCAGCTAGAGAACCAGCTGGGTGTAAACCTTTTTACCAGGCATCGTAATAACATACGGCTTACTACCGCCGGTGAGCGCCTGCTTCCCTATGCGGAAAATCTGATGAGCATTTGGCTTGCAGCCAAGAAAGAAGTATCCCATACGTCGCAGCATAACCAGTTAACCATCGGCGCAAGCGCTTCACTATGGGAATGCATGCTTTCAGAATGGCTAATCACGCTGTATCAACACCATAGCGGTCTGCAATTTGAAGCGCGTATTGCGCAACGTCAGTCATTAGTAAAACAGCTGCACGAACGTCAGCTGGACTTATTGATTACCACTGAAGCACCTAAGATGGATGAATTCTCAAGCCAGCTACTTGGACATTTCAATCTGGCGCTCTTTGCGCCATCACAGCGAAATAGCGCAGAAGATCTGACCTATCTGCGGCTGGAATGGGGCCCGGACTTCCAGCAACATGAGGCCGGGTTGATCAGTAACGATGATATTCCCGTTTTAACAACCAGCTCGGCGCAGATAGCCAGTAAGCTGCTTCAGGAACTTAACGGATACACATTTTTGCCCGCTGAGTGGGCGAAGCAACAGGAAGGATTAAGCCAGCTTGCAGAGTCAAAAATAATCTCGCGTCCTCTGTATGCAATCTGGCTACAGAACAGTGATAAGCAAAGTACGATCAAAGAGTTATTAAAGACAGTATTAATAGCGCAGTAATGCGCTTTTGAAGATAACGGCAGAGGATTTAGAGGAATTTCAGGCAAAAAAAATCCTTTGCCGAAGCAAAGGATCATTATATGGCAGGGGCGGAGAGACTCGAACTCGCGACACCCGGTTTTGGAGACCGGTGCTCTACCAACTGAGCTACGCCCCTAAATAACGCTTATTATTAAGCCCGCTGGTTAGCAGGCTCAATTTTTTATAAGTGGCGGAACGGACGGGACTCGAA
>NZ_RCAA01000031.1 GCF_003628475.1 Enterobacter sp. R1(2018)
GGACGGCGAGGTCATCGTGCATAGCGATCAAGGTAGCCAGTATGGCAGTGACGACTGGCAGCGCTTCTGCCGGGCCAATAACCTGGCCCCGAGCATGAGCCGGCGTGGCAACTGCCAGGATAATGCGGTGGCCGAATCGTTCTTCAGTTCACTGAAAAAAGAACGGATCAGAAAACGTATCTATAAAACCCGGGATCTGGCCCGGGCGGATATCTTCGATTACATTGAAGTGTTCTACAACCGGGCCCGGCGTCACAGTCATCTCGGTGGCGTCAGTCCGGAGGCCTTCGAACAGGCCTCGTCGTGAGGACAGAATTTGTCTACGGTCGTGGGGGCAGTCCACTGTACAAAAAAAATGCCCCTAAATGTAGGGGCATTTCTTTTTAATTTGGTAATGCTTCTTTGTTCAACGTTTCTTTAAATAGCCCGGTATGAATACTGGCAACAATTAATGACGCAATGGCTATTGATGGTTTTAGTTCCATTTATGCCAACCAACATACCTACCCAACTGTACAGTACTGTAGCGATCACCCCAAGTATGAATACAGCAGAATCTCCCATGAATGTAGATACATATCAGTCTTCTCTTCTAACAGTGAACATCGCAGGAGCACCAGACAAGATAGAGAGTACAGCTAATGCTTTAGTGCCAGTGAAAGTTCGTTTAATTGTTGTTTCAGTGATTGCCACATCGTCAGTCCTTAATGAATTGCTGTACTGAATAGCCTACTTCGCCGGAATGACCGAACGACACGAACCCATGATCCATAACCTGTACGTTACGTATCGTCATGGGTTCTTCAACCGTTACGCAACTACCCGCTTGTACCATCTTAAGCATTACACCCTGATCTTTGGTTGAGATAGCACTAATCATCTTCATCAGATTGCCGTAGCTGTCGCAGTAGAAACCATCAGAGATGGTAGCGGCCTGTGATGTACTCCCAACAAGTAAACAAACCAATATTAATTTTTTCATTTTAGTAATCTTTCAGAAATTGAGTGAGTGTAACGGCACTTTTATTATTATCGACAAAATGAAAAACCACATAGCCCTTCCCAGGATTGATAATCCCACTAATATCTCGGCGTTCATGATTAGTATCGCAATTCCCAGAAACAACTAATGATTGTATTTTCACCATATCATTATTTTTCCAAGCTGTAGATAATTCTTCTAAATGATCAATGCTATCGCAGATAAAAGCCTCTTCAATATAAGCAGCCTTCGCAGTGAAAGTACTAACAAGTAAACCAAACAGTAGCAGCTTTTTCATATAAATCCTTCAGAATGTACCCTATAGTTACTATTAGAAAGAGCAATAATAAGGTACTTTATTGTTTATATTAAAGGTTATCAGGTATATAAACTAACGAATTGACACCCTCTAATCCCATATGAACGTTATCGGTTACTTTTGTCATAACTTTACTTGTATGTTCATGGTATGGATGCAGATTTGCAAGACGGCTTTCACGTATCATGCAGCCCGTACTGCTATTGTCGCCCTGATAGTACTTGTTGTAGTGACACTCAGAAGCAAATTGTGGCCTATAGTACTTCACCCCGTTACGCTCACCCGCAGGGAATACCACTACAGCCTGATTATCAACGTACCATACCAATGCATCATTCATTAAGCTATGCGAGTTACAGCCAGCAATTGCCAGTACCAGCACTAATAAAAGTTTTTTCATTTAATTGCCTTTTTATTTTTATTTAGTGATATGGGGTTACATGAGGTGATGCACTTTACTTAGGGGTACTGAGCGATATAGACCTTGTATGCCGTAGATCCCTGCCTCGGTGAGTACTGGAATATGCCTCCTGTCATTTACGCCCTTAACAATGATACGTTCGCAGTACTGGTGTAGGTTCTTAATGAGTACTGAGAAGGTAGGTTTCTCTATCTCTTCATAGAAGAATGACCGATCCAGTTTAACTACTTCATATCTACCATTTGTCAGTAGGGAGGTAGTAGCGTCACCCTTTCCAAGATCACTTAACCAGATACTGTTTCGTATGCACGTTAGTTCCCCCGCCAGGCTCCCTATACGTTCTGTTAGTTCGAGTTTAACGAATGGAAGTGTATTCAATACCATTCGTAAAGCGGTGTCATAACTTAACAATAAAGCTGTCTCTTCATCGGCCAGTGCAAGGGAACAGAACAACCCACGCTTGAGGAAAAATGGTGCCTGCTTAGTTATGCTGGTCAGCAGTTCGTACAAAAAGGTTTTTCTCTCCTCCATGCTCCAGTCTTTAATCACCAATTCTGGGTGGAGTAGCACCTGTCCCTTCTCTTCAATTCGTATCTGGAGTTCCACGCCTAAAAGCTTTCCATTTGTGGAGGTTATTGGTTCAGCGATAAAATTCATAAATGATCCCCTTAAACATAAGTCATTGTTATTGATCATTTTTTATTTATAATGAAGCTGACAAACCTATTTCGTTGATCATTTTGTGCTAATCAACCACTTTTTTAGATATATATGACTTATTGATTTTCGGAGGGGAGATTTTGTACTGGAAAATATCGATTGGCATGGCTTTTACTGTATACATATACAGTATAATGATTATTGATGAAGAGAGGATAAAGAATGAAGAGGATGGTTGGTTTTACGGCCAAGGGGGACTTCCGTTCTGAACTACCCCACCCCTCACGCCAAATCAACAAGCCTACCATTTGTGAGGGGGGAGCAGTACTGAAGTATACCTAATGTTACATTTGATGGTAAAGTACAGAAAAAACAATCACAGAGATTAACAATGATCATTTCTCGCAATCTTGATTATTTTGAAATGTTGTTAGACAAGAGACGCAATCAAAATGGCATTATTAATGCCGATGCCTCTGATATAGAAAAGATTAAGAATGCATTCGAAAAAGCACATGATATTAGAAAGTTTGAAATTGGCCTGTACTGGCAGCGTTCAGCCTATCTATGGGGTTTTATTTCAGTACTTGCAGCAGCATGTGCATATTGCTTTGTGGCAAGTTTGGATAAAGATATAACTAATTCAAGTAAAATGATGTATGTAGCTGCCATAATTTTAATTTCAATTCTTGGGTATATACTGTGTAATTTATGGCAGAAAATAATGTATGCCAGCAAATATTGGCAAGAGAATTGGGAATTTCATATTGATATGCTTGAACCTTATGTTTCTGGAAATCTACATAAAATACACTTTATGAAGATGAGTTACCGGATACCACAACGCTATTCAATTCATGACATCATACTATCAATAATACATCGCTTTTACGCAATATGGTATATTACAAGCATAGCTTCATTATTAATATTTTTTAATCAAGCACATCAATTTATCGACTTTGATGATAAATTTTATGATTTTAATTTTTTCGGTATTTCTTTATTAATAGGTTCTTACGCTATCTTTGAGTTAATATTATTGAGTTTGCATCGCAGAAAGCATAAACGCAGAACACCTATTGATAATATTCCTTCGAGTGAACTAAAGGTAACGCTCGATAAAATCAATTGTTCAAAACTATAAATGATTAAAGAGTATACAATGGGACTAAAGTACTGGAATCGTGGGTTATTAGGTTTAGTTGCCATCCTCTTGTTTTTAGCGGTGTTGATATTATTAAAAATACTATTTTCGGGGAGTGGTAAAATGGAATGGGGGAGCGTCAGCGACTGGGTTAGTACTGTATTGAACGGCATAGTAGCTTGCACTGCGGTTTTTGCGTTGAAGAAAGCAAATAATTTCTTCCAAGAAAAATTAACTGAAGAGGATATTTCTCTTTGGCTTCAAATTAATACATCTGTATCGGCAATTGCGTCGACAGTTACTACATTGTGGGTTTTATATTATCGAATGGTTCAGGAATGGCAAGAAACCAAAGATCTCGAAATTCTTAAACAGCACTATATGTTTTATATTACACCACTTAATGACTTCACATGCCAATTGAATAAATTGGATGAGTTTAATTATCGTCTGGATACAAGGAAACAAATTTATGACAAGAGAGAGCATCTTCAAAAACTTATTCGAAAATTAAATGAGTTTAATATAGTTACACTAAACAAAATCGA